>NZ_JACIEV010000001.1 GCF_014197105.1 Sphingomonas jinjuensis
GACCTTGCCGGTGCCGACGCGCTCATCCCGCGACTGGCGTCGCGCTTCGGCGCCCTCCTCGCCGATCGTGCCTACGACGCCCAGGACCGCGTCATTACACCGCTGACGGCGCTCGGCATCCAGCCCGTCATCCCCCCCAAGATCAATCGCACCTACAGGCGCAAACACGATGCCGGCCTCTATGGCGCACGCCACCTCATCGAAAACTTCTTCGCCAAGCTCAAAACCTTCCGCGCCATCGCCACCCGATATGACAAGCGAGCCGTCGCCTTCCTCGGTGCCGTCCATCTCGTCGCGGCCTTCATCACACTCAAGTGATGACACGCCCAAGTTCAGCATGACGCCTGTGGTGTAGCGGGACGGCCGATCCCATATCATCGCCAATGACCGACCTGCCTGCGCCGCTTGCCGACTGGTTCGACCGACGCGGGTGGCGGCCGCGGCGGCATCAGCTCGACATGCTGCGCGAAGGGCGCGCGGGTCGACATGCACTGCTGGTCGCGGCAACGGGTGCGGGCAAGACACTCGCCGGCTTCCTGCCGACGCTCGCCGAACTCATCGAGGCGCCGCAGGAGGGCCTCCATACCCTCTACGTCTCGCCGCTTAAGGCGTTGGCGGTCGATATCCAGCGCAACCTCGTCACCCCGATCGACGAGATGGGGGTCGACATCCGCGTCGAGACGCGCACCGGCGACACCCCCTCGGAGCGCAAGGCGCGCCAGCGGGTGAAGCCGCCCAATATCCTACTGACGACGCCCGAATCGCTATCGCTGCTGCTGAGCTATCCCGACAGCTTCCTGATGTTCGCGAACCTCAAGACGATCGTCGTCGACGAGGTCCACGCCTTCGCCACCGGCAAGCGTGGCGACCTGCTGTCGCTCGGCATGGCGCGGTTGCAGAAGATCGCGCCCGACCTGCGCCGCGTCGCGCTGTCGGCGACGGTGGCCGACGCCGACGGCTATCGCGCGTGGCTGGCGCCCGACGGCGATATCGACGCGGTCAGCATGGTGCAGGGCGAGCCCGGCGCCGATCCCGACATCCATATCCTGCTGCCCGAAGATCGCGTCCCCTGGTCGGGGCATTCGGGCCGCTACGCCGCGGCGCAGGTGATGGCGGAGATCGAGTTGCACAAGACGACGATCGTCTTCTGCAACACCCGCAGCCTGGCCGAGCTAATTTTTCAGGACCTGTGGAAGGTCAACGAGATGAACCTGCCGATCGGCGTTCATCACGGCAGTCTGGCGCTCGAGGCACGGCGCAAGGTGGAGGGCGCGATGGCGTCGGGGCGGCTGCGCGCGCTCGTCGCGACCGCCAGCCTGGACCTGGGCGTTGACTGGGGCGACGTCGACTGCGTCATCCAGATGGGGGCGCCCAAGGGATCGTCCCGGCTGCTCCAGCGGATCGGCCGCGCCAACCACCGGCTTGACGAGGTGTCGGAAGCGATCCTGGTCCCCGGCAACCGCTTCGAATACCTCGAAGCGCGCGCTGCGCTCGACGCGGTGGAAGCGGGCGAGCTGGACCCCGACATCTTCCGCATGGGCGCGCTCGACGTCCTGGCGCAGCACGTCATGGCATGCGCCTGCGCGCAGCCGTTCCGCCGCGACGACCTGTTGGCCGAGATCCGCTCGGCCCTACCCTATTCGGCGCTGACCGACGATCTGTTCGATCGCGTCCTCGGCTTCATCCGCGACGGCGGCTATTCCTTGCGCGCCTATGACCGGTTCAAGCGACTGGCGGAGGATGCCGACGGCACGTGGCGGGTCGCGCATCCGCGCTTCGTCCAACAGCATCGGCTGAACGCCGGGATCATCGTCGAGGCGACGATGCTCAACGTGCGGTTCAAGAACGGCCGCGCGCTCGGCAAGGTCGAGGAGGGGTTCGCCGCGACGCTGAGCCATGGCGACACCTTCTTCTTCGCCGGGCTCAGCCTTGAGGTCGTGACGATCGACACCGAGGACCTGATCGTCCGCGCCACCAGCCGCGAGGCGCGCATCCCGACCTATGGCGGCAGCCGGATGCCGCTGTCGACGAACCTGGCCGATCGCGTGCGACGCTTCCTGGCCGATCCATCGGAGTGGCCGCGCTTTCCCGACGACGTGCGCGAATGGCTCGAGTTTCAGGCGAAGCGCTCGGTGCTGCCGCAGCCGGGGCAGCTGCTCGTCGAGACGTTTCCCCGCGAGGGGCGGCATTACATGGTCGCCTACAGCTTCGAAGGCTGGAATGCGCACCAGTCGCTCGGCATGCTGGTGACGCGGCGGATGGAGGCGCAGGGGCTCAAACCCCTGGGCTTCGTCGCCAACGACTATGCGATCGCCTGTTATGGGCTGGAGCGGGTCACCGATCCCGCCTCGCTGTTCAGCGCCGACATCCTGGAGCATGAGTTCGTCGACTGGGTGCAGCAGTCGCACCTGCTCAAGCGCGCGTTCCGCGAGGTGGCGGTGATCGGCGGGCTCGTCGAGCGTCAGCATCCCGGCAAGCGCAAGACGGGCAAGCAGGTCACCTTCTCGACCGACCTGATCTACGACGTGCTGCGCCAGTACGAACCGTCGCACCTGCTGCTCCAGGCGGCGTGGGACGATGCTCGCGCGAAGATGACCGACGTCGGACGGCTGGCGGGGCTGCTCGACCGGGCGGCGGACACGATGATCCACGTCGACCTGCCGCGGGTGACGCCGCTCGCGGTGCCCGTGCTGACGCTGATCGGGCGCGAGAAGGTGGCGACCGGCACCGCCGACGACGCGCTGCTGATCGAGGCGGAAGCCTTGGCGGCGGAAGCGATGCGGGTGGATTAGCACCACCCCCCGCCCCTCCAATGCAGGGAGGGGAGAAAATTGTTGCATTAGTCCCGATCCGGGCGCAGCCTCCCCTTCATGTGGGGAGGAGGCATCATCGCCGGCCTTGCCGCGGCGACCGCGGCCGTCACGACGCAGTTCGTGATCCCCCCGCCCGCGCCCCCGCCGCTGCCGATCCCCGACGAAGCCGCGCTCGACCTCGGCAATGCGCAGGCCCGCATGACGGTGCCGGTGACGATCGGCGAGCGTGGACCGTGGAACTTCATCATCGATACCGGCGCCGAACGCACCGTGGTCAGCCGTGAACTGGCGGGCGTGCTCGGCCTCGCCGCGGGTCCGCAGGTGCGGGTCATCGCGATGACCGGCGCGACGCCGGTCGGCACCGTCATCGTGCCGCGGCTGAGCGTATCGACGATCTCGCAGTCGACGATCGCCGCGCCCGCTCTCGAATCGCGCAACCTGGGGGCGCAGGGGATGCTGGGCGTCGACTCGCTCCAGGGACACGCCGTCGCGATCGATTTCGACAAGCAGCGGATGACGCTGCGCCCGTCGAAGAAGCGCGTCTCCGCCCGTAGCGCCGACCCCGACGAGATCGTGATCGTCGCCAAGTCCGTCTTCGGCCAGCTGATCGTCACCGACGCCCGCTGCCAGGGCCAGAAGGTGGCGGTGATCGTCGATACGGGATCGCCGATCAGCATCGGCAACCCGGCACTGCTCGCGGCGCTGAAGAAGGCGCCGCGCGACATCGGCGACGTGACGGTGACGTCGGCGACGGGCGATATTCTGCAGGCGCGGACCTATGCGGTCGACAATGTCGCGCTTGGCGGCATGCGTTTCAACGACGTGCCGATCGCGATTGCCGATGGTGCGCCGTTCCATCGCTTCGGCCTGGCCGATCGGCCGGCGATGCTGCTGGGGATGGACGCGTTGCGGCTGTTCCGCACGGTCAGCATCGACTTTCCTAACCGCGAAATCCGCTTCAGCCTGCCCCGGCGGGCAGCGACGCCGGCGATCAACGGAGTTTGATCCCCCCGATCCTCCCCCGCCAGGGGGAGGTGGCAGCGAAGCTGACGGAGGGGGCGGCAAGCGACCCAACTGGCGGCGGTGCAACTTCCCCCTCCGTCACGCCTTCGGCGCGCCACCTCCCCCTGGCGGGGGAGGATCGAGTGGTTCACACAGTTGCGCCGCGCAACCTTTGCCGCTCTACTCGCGCGTAACACCCCGAGGAGACGGTATTCTGATGCGCATGGTTTCGATGATGGCGATGGCAGCCACCCTGATCACGGCCAGCCCCGCCCCGGCGCAACAACGCGCCGACCAGCGCGCGTTCTTTGACCTGTACAAGGAGCTGGTCGAAACCAACACCGTCGTCGACGTCGGCAGCTGCACCCAGGCCGCGGCCCAGATCGCCGCGCGGATGAAAGCGGCGGGCTATACCGATGCCGACCTAACGTCCTTCTCCACCCCCGATCATCCCAAGGACGGCGGACTGGTCGCGGTGCTGAAGGGATCGGATCCGCGCGCCAAGCCGATCTTGCTGCTCGGCCATATCGACGTCGTCGCCGCCAAGCGCGAGGATTGGACGCGCGATCCGTTCAAGCTCATTGAGGAGAACGGCTATTACTACGGCCGCGGCACCGTCGACGACAAGGCGATGAGCGCGGTGTGGGCGGACACGATGATCCGCCTGAAACAGTCGGGCAAGGCGCCGAAGCGCACGATCAAGATGGCGCTGACCTGCGGCGAGGAAACCACCTATGCCTTCAACGGCGCCGAATGGCTGGCCAAGAACAAGCCCGATCTGATCGCAGCCGAGTTCGTGCTGAACGAGGGCGGCGGCGGCCGGCTGACCAGCGATGGCAAGCGCGAGGTGCTGGCGATCCAGGTCGGCGAGAAGGCGGCGCAGAACTATACCTTCGTTGCGACCAACCCCGGCGGGCACAGCTCGCAGCCGACCCCCGACAATGCGATCTACGAGCTGGCCGACGCGGTGAAGGCGGTACAGGGCTATGAATTCCCCGTGCGCTTCACCGACACTACGCGGGCGTTCTTCACCGCTGCCGCGAAGCAGGCAGGCGGCGAGATGGGCGGGGCGATCACCCGGCTGCTCGCCAATCCGAACGACAAGGCGGCCGATGCGATCGTCAGCCGCGACAAGGCGTTCCATTCGACGTTGCGCACCAGCTGTGTCGCGACGCTGGTGAACGCGGGCCATGCCGAGAATGCGCTGCCGCAGCGTGCGACCGCCAACATCAACTGCCGCATCTTTCCCGGCGAAACGGTCGACGGCACGCTGGCGACGCTCCAGAAGCTCGCAGGCGCGAAGGTGAAGGTAACCGCCAACCAGCCGGTCCGCCCGACCGCGATCCCGCCCGAACTCGATCCCAAGGTGATCGGCCCGGCGACCAGCCTAGCGGCGAAGCACTTCCCCGGCGTGCCCGTCGTACCGATGATGTCGACCGGCGCGACCGACGGCATCTTCTTCGAGGCGATCGGCATCCCCGTCTATGGCGTGCCCGGCATGTTCATCGACAAGGACATGAGCGGCGTCCACGGCCTGAACGAGCGTATTCAGGTGAAGTCGCTCTATGATGGGCGGGACTATCTGTTCGACCTGGTGAAGGCGTACGCGGGGTAGATCCAAACAAGCCCCTCCCCTTCAGGGGAGGGGTTGAAGAACGCCTCAGAGAGTCACCTGCTCGCCCAGTTCCAGCACCTTGCCCGGCGGAATGCGCAGGAAGTCGGTCGGGTCGCTGGCGTTGCGCTGCAGGAACATGAAAATGCGGTCCTGCCACAGCGGCATGCCCTGTTCGGCATCGGGCTTCAGCGTGTTGCGGCCAATGAAGAACGACGTCTTCATCGGATCGAGCCCCAGCCGCTCCTGACGAATGCCGAGCCCCAGATCGGCCGGCACGTCGGGCGATTCCATGAAGCCATAGGTCAGGATCACAACCGAAAAATTATCGTCGAGCCGCTCGGTCTGCACACGGTCACCGGCGTCGACGACGGGACGGTCGGCGGTGCGGATCGACACGACCAGATTGCGCGCGTGCAGCACCTTGTTGTGCTTGAGATTGTGGAGCAGCGCGCCGGGGGCCGCCATCGGATTGGCGGTGAGGAACACCGCGGTCCCCTCCACCCGCTCCGGCGGCCGCTTGGCGAGCGCGGCGGCGAGATCGGCGAGCGGAATGCTCTGGTGCTGCTCGAACCGACGGACGATGCTCTTGCCGCGCACCCAGGTGCGGATGATCAGCCCGATCGCCGCCGCGATCACCAGGGGCACCCAGCCGCCCTCGATCACGCGCAGGATGTTGGCGCCGAAGAAGACGAGGTCGAGCGTCATGAACGGCAGGATCGCGACCAGCGCCAGCGGCCGTGACCAGCCCCAGACATGGCGCGCGACGAGATAGCCGAGGCACGTCGTCACCACCATCGTGCCGGTCACCGCGATGCCATAGGCCGCGGCCATGTCGGACGAGGTGCGGAACTGTATCACCAGGATCAGGACGCCGACCAGCAGCAGCCAGTTGACCGCCGGGACATAGATCTGCCCGGCGAACGACGCCGAGGTCTGGCGCAGGCGAAGTCGCGGCAGCAAACCGAGCTGGACCGCCTGCTGCGTCAGCGAGAAGGCGCCGGTGATGACTGCCTGGCTGGCGATCACCGTCGCGAACCCGGCGAGGATGACGAGCGGCGCGCGCAGGCTGTCGGGCGCCATCAGGAAGAACCAGTCGTCGTTCTTGAACGGCACGCCCGCCGCCGCGGCGCGCTCGAGATGCGCGAGCGCGAAGGCGCCCTGTCCCAGATAGTTGAGCGCGAGCGCCGGAAAGACGAGGACGAACCACGCCCAGCGGATCGGCGCTCGCCCGAAGTGGCCCATGTCCGCGGTCAGCGCCTCGGCCCCCGTCACGGTCAGGAACACCGCGCCGAGCACGAACAGCCCGGTGGTGCCGTGCGTCGCGAGGAAGTGGATGCCGTAGACCGGGTTCACGACGCGGAAGATCGAAGGCTCGTCGGCGATGTGCCACAGGCCGAGCCCGCCGATGACCAGGAACCAGACGATGCAGATCGGGCCGAACAGCGCGGATACCCGCTGCGTACCCCTGGCCTGAAGGAAGAACAGCGCGATCAGGATGACGATCGTCAGCGCGCGCACCCTGCCCTCGTTGAACACCCCCGCCGCGCCGGGGATCGTACGAAGTCCTTCCATCGCCGACAGCACCGACAACGCCGGCGTGATGATCGCGTCGCCGTAGAACAAGGCCGCGCCGGCGGCGCCCAGGACGAGGGCGATGCGGCTGCGCATGCCGAGCGAGCGGCGCGCCAGGGCGGCGAGCGCGAGCACCCCGCCCTCGCCGTGATTGTCGGCACGCATCAGGAAGATGACGTATTTGACGGTGACGACCAGCGTCAGCGTCCACAGCGCCAGGCTGAGCACGCCCAGAATCTCGGATGGATCGATGCCGTCGCCCGCCGACTGGCCCAGCGCCTCGCGAAAGGCGTAGAGCGGGCTGGTGCCGATATCGCCGAACACCACGCCCAGCGCGCCGACGATCAGCGCCGCGAGTGCGGGATGGGCAGAAGGGCCGGCGGGTGGATGATCGACGCTGGTCGACATGAAGGCTGGGACGTTCCCGAGCGGTGGACGGCGCGCTTTACGCCGATCCGTGGTGGACGCAAGTCCTTAACATCCTGCGTTAACAAGCGCTTGATTCCGCGACTCGACCACGGCATGGCGGCGCGCATGGTTCCCTTTTCGTTCGGAGGCCAGGCGCTCTGCGCGCTGGGCGAGGGCGCGGTCTTCTGGCCGGCGCGCCGCGCGCTGCTGGTCGCCGACCTTCACCTGGAAAAGGCGAGCTGGTTTGCGGGGCGCGGACAGATGCTGCCGCCCTATGATTCGATCGCGACGCTGTCCGACCTGACCGCGCTGGTCGTGGCGACGGCGGCGAGCGAAGTGTGGTGCCTGGGCGACAGCTTCCACGACAGCGCCGGCTGCGACCGCCTGCCCGAACAGGCGCAGGCGCTGCTGCGCGCGCTGACTGGGGCGACGCGCTGGACGTGGATCACCGGCAACCACGACCGGCTGCTGGTCGATCGCTGCGGCGGCGAGGTGATTGAGGAAGCGATCGTCGATGGCCTGGTGCTGCGTCACGAGGCCGATCCTCGCGACGATCGGCCGGAGCTGTCGGGGCATTTCCATCCCAAGCTTCGCGTGCGGGTGCGCGGCAAGCTCGTGTCGCGGCGGGCGTTCGTCGCGACGGGCACGAAGCTGATCCTGCCGGCCTATGGCTCGCTGACCGGCGGGCTCGACGTCGACCACCCCGAGATTGTCCGCGCCGTCGGCGGTCGGGCGGAGGCGCTGGTGCCGGTCGACCAGCGACTGCTGCGGTTTCCCATCGCGGCGTAAGGGCGGGTGAGCGTATCGCTCGCCTCTTCGTCATTGTGAGCGCAGCTTCGCATGCGCTCGCAATGACGAGTTAAGGCATCACCCCTTGGCCAGCGTCGGGAAGGCCGCACGGAAAGCGGCTACCTTGGGCTTGTCCCACGTCACGATGTACGGATGCGTCGGGTTCCGGTCGTAGAAGTTCTGGTGATACGCCTCGGCAGGATAGAAGCCCCCCTGCTCGATCCGCGTCACGATCGGCTTCGGATACGCCTTCGCCGCGCCGAGCTGCGCGATATAGGCGCGCGCCACCCGTGCCTGATCGGGGTTCTGCGGGAAGATCGCCGAGCGATAGCTGGGGCCGCTGTCGGGGCCCTGCCGGTTCAACTCGGTCGGATCGTGCGCGATCGAAAAATAGACGCGCAGCAGCGTGGCGTAGCTGACCTGACGGGGATCGAACACCACCCGGATCGCCTCGGCATGCTTGGTGGTTTCGGTCGAGACCGCCGCGTAATTCGCCGTGTTCGGTGAGCCGCCGGCATAGCCCGCCGTGACCGAGCGGACGCCCTTCACCCGCTCGAACACCGCCTCCATCCCCCAGAAGCAGCCGCCGGCCAGCACCGCAGTCTGCGTGCCCCCGGTCGCGGGGACGTCGGCGCGTGCCGCGGGGATCGGCACGGCGCGTTCGGCGCTGGCACCCGATCCGATGGCGGCGAGGGCAATCCCGGCTAGGCCGGCGGTGGCGAGAAGGGATTTGAGCATAGACGTCGATATGGGCACGCGCCCCGCCGACGCCAAGGATCAGCGCTGGGCGTGAGCAACCGTGGTCGGATGACCGAAATTCGAATCGGCGCTGGCCGGCTGCAACGCGAAGAGGCCGATCGCGCCGAGCACGAAGCCGCCGGTGAACTGCCAGAGAAAGCTGGACTTGAGGAGGGTACGCATGTTCGTCCTTTCGGATCTCTCGTTGCAAGGCTGCCGGCCGCGGACCGGTAACGATCCGCGGCCTATGGCGCCTGGTAGGTGACGGTGGATTAACGCGTGATTGGCGCGTCGTTCATCGTAGCGCAGCGCACGCCGTCTGGATGCGGTGACACGCCTCGGTCAGCAGTGCGTCCGACGTCGCATAGCTGATCCGCATCGCCGGCGAGAGACCGAACGCCGCGCCCTGCACCGCCGCGACACGCGCGTCGTCGAGCAGATAGGCGACGAAATCCTCGTCGGTTTCGATCCGCTTGCCCTTGGGCGTCGTCTTGCCCATCAGCCCGGCGAGCGAGGGATAGACGTAGAAGGCGCCCTCCGGCGTCGGGCAGGTCACGCCGTCGATCTGGTTCAGCATCGAGACGACGAGGTCGCGGCGCCCCTGGAACACGCGCGCGCGCTCGGCGAGAAAATCCTGCGGCCCGGTAAGCGCGGCGACGGCGGCGGCCTGCGCAATCGAGCAGGGGTTGCTCGTCGACTGCGACTGCAACTTGGCGATCGCCTTGACCAGCCAGGGTGCGCCGGCGGCAAAGCCGATCCGCCAGCCCGTCATCGCATAGGCCTTCGAACAGCCGTTCACCGTCAGCGTGCGCTCGTACAGCGACGGGCACACCTCGGCGATCGTTGCGAAGCGGAAGCCGTCGTAGACGATGTGCTCGTACATATCGTCGGCGAAGATCCAGACGTGCGGATGCCGCTCGAGCACCTCGCCCAGCGCCTTCAGCTCGTCGACGGTGTAGGCGGCGCCGGTCGGATTCGACGGCGAGTTTAGGATCACCCACTTGGTGCGCGGCGTGATCGCGGCCTCGAGCGCCTCGGGCGACAGCTTATAGTCCTGCTCCGGCCCCGCCACCGCGAACACCGGGGTGCCGCCGGCGAACTGGACGACATCGGGATAGCTGACCCAATAGGGCGCGGGGATCACCACCTCGTCACCGGCATCGACCGTCGCGACGATGGCGTTGAACAGCGTGTGCTTGCCGCCGACGTTCACCGTCACCTGGTCGGTGCGATAGGTCAGGTGATTGTCGCGCGCGAACTTGGCAACGATCGCTTCCTTCAGCTCGATCGTGCCGTCGACGTTGGTGTATTTCGTCTTGCCGTCCTGGATCGCCTTGATCGCCGCCTCCTTGACGAAGTCGGGCGTGTCGAAGTCGGGCTCACCGGCACCGAGGCCGATCACGTCGACGCCAGCGCGCTTCAGCTCGAGCACGCGGCTGGTGATCGCGAGCGTGGGCGACGGGCTGATGCGACCGAGCGCGGCGGACGGGGACATGGGCGATTCCTCAGGGCGGGAGACGCCCGCGCCTATAGCGGTGGGTGCGACCCTTTCGCAACCGCAACAACGGCGGGCACCAGCCCGCGCAGTGCATTGCCGATGAGGAAGCCGTCGCCGAGATCGGCGGCGGTCAGGTCGCCCTCGATCGCCCGGCCCTCGTCGATCAGTTGCTCGCGCAGGATGCCGGGCAACAGTCCGCGGGCGAGCGGCGGCGTGACGAGGATGCCATCGCGCTCGACGAAGATACTGGTGAAGCTGCCCTCGGTCAGCAAACCGTCGGGGCCGACGAATGCGACCTCGTCGGTCCCGGCGGTACGGCGCGCCTCGTCGTAGAAGCCGCGGTCGCTGGTCTTGTGGCGCAGCCGCACATCACTGGGATCGACCGGCAGCGGCACGGCCGCCACCCGCGCAGGCACCGGCAGCGCCGGCGGCAGCGGCGCGACGACGATCGCGAACTGGCCGCCAGCGCCCAGCAGCAGCCGCACCTTGCGTGGCGTGCGCAGGCGGAAGGTCGCCGCCTGCAACTCGTTGCGCGCGGCATGGCGGTCGAACGTGTAACCAAGCGCCAGCGCGCTCGCCTTCATCCGGGCGAGGTGCCGCTCGATCAGCGTCAGGCCGGTGTCGGGATCGAACGCCATCGTCTCGATCAGGTCGGGTTGGCGCACGCCGGCGGTGATGAAGGCGCCTTTGGCCAGGCATTCGGCCCATTCCTCGTCCACCCGGCTGTCGGCGACGACGCCACTGCCGAGCCCCAGCACCGCGGTGTCGGCGCCATCGGCCAGCGTCAGCGTTCGGATCGCGACGTTGAACATCGCGTCGCCACCCGGCTCGATCCTGCCGATCGCACCGGTGTAGAGCCCGCGCGGCTCGGGTTCGACCGCGGCGATCACCTCCATCGCCCGGCGCTTGGGCGCGCCGGTGATCGATCCCGAGGGGAACAGCGCCTCGACGACGTCGATCGCATCGCGCCCCGGCTGGAGCCTGGCGGTGACGGTCGAGGTCATCTGGTGGACGGTGGGAAAGCTTTCGACCTCGAACAGCGCGGGCACCTCGACCGAGCCGGGCACGGCGACGCGCGACAGGTCGTTGCGCTTGAGATCGACGATCATCAGATTCTCGGCGCGCTGCTTGGGATCGTCGGCGAGCGACGCCATGGCGGCACGATCCTCGTCCGCTGCCGAGCTGCGCGGTGCGGTGCCCTTCATCGGGCGGCACGTCAGCCGATCGCCGTCGAGCGCGAAGAATAGCTCGGGCGACAGCGACAGGTGAACCGCCTCGCCGGTCGCGACGACGGCGCCATAGCCGGCGCCTGCCGCGCGCCGCAGACGCGCGTAGAGCGCCAGGGGGTCGCCCTGGACGCGAACGTCGGCGCGCAGGCTGAGGTTGGCCTGATAGATGTCGCCGGCCCGGATCCACTCGGCAACGCGGGCGAAGGCGGCGTCATATGCCTCGCGATCGATCCGCGGCACTGGCGCGGCGGCAAAGGCGCCCGCCGGATCGGGGAGCATCGCCGCGACATCCGCCACCGGCTCGAACCCTTCGAACAGCCCGAACCACAGCATCGGCCCGACGGTGTCGCGGGCTGCGATGCCGGGCACTAGCGCGGCCCCCGCCTCGTAGGCCAGCATCCCGGCGACGTGGAGGCCGTCGGCCATGGCCGCGCGGATCGCGGCAAGCGCGGGGCGTACGTCTTCGGCGCTGGCGGCGGCCACGATCCGCACCGGATTGCGGTACAGGCGTGCCGGGGCACCGTTCGCGCGGGCATCGTCGAGCAGGACGAAGGGGGGCTTCATCACCCGCCCGTCCCTGCCCCACGCCTTTGCGGACAGCAAGCGGCGTTGACGGATCATCACCCTCCCGCCATCTCATCGCGATGGTTGACGCTTCCCAACAGCCGCCGCTGCGCGCCGCGATCGTGCCAGTGACGCCGCTCCAACAGAATTGCTCGATCGTCTGGTGTACCGCGACGATGAAGGCGGCGGTGGTCGATCCGGGCGGCGACATCGACAAGATCCAGGATGCGATCCGCCGTGCCGGGGTGACGGTGGAGAAGATCCTGCTGACCCACGGCCATATCGATCATGCCGGCGAGGCGAAGCCGCTCGCCGAAGCGCTGGGCGGCGTGCCGATCGAGGGCCCTCACGAGGCCGACCGCTTCTGGCTCGCCCGGCTCGACGAGGATGGCAGGAACTATGGCATCCGCGGCGTGGTGTTCGAGCCCGACCGCTGGCTGGTCGAGGGCGACACGGTGACGATCGGCGATCTGGTGCTTAACGTCTACGAGACGCCGGGGCATACCGAGGGCCATGTGATCTTCCATCACCCCGCGTCGAGCTTCGCGCTGGTCGGCGATGTGCTGTTCCAGGGGTCGGTCGGACGATCCGACATGCCGGGCGGCAACCACCAGGTGCTGATCCGCTCGATCGTCGAGAAGCTGTGGCCGCTCGGGCCCCAGACCGCGTTCATCCCGGGGCATGGCCCGGCGAGCACCTTCGCGCACGAGCGGGCGCACAACATGTTCGTCAGCGACCGCGCGCTCGCTGCCTGACGCCATGGGGCCGCGGTTGCTGCGCCTGGCGCTGAAGCTGGTGCTGGGGTTCATCATCGTTTCGGTGCTGTGGGTCGGCGTGTATCGCTTCGTGCCGCCGCCCTTCACCTGGACGATGATGGGCGACGCTGTGTCCGGCCGCGGGGTGACCAAGGACTGGATGCCGCTGAGCGAGATGGACCCCGACATGGCGCGCGCCGCCATCGCCGGCGAGGACGCGCGCTTCTGCGAGCATTACGGCTTCGACTGGCGCGGCATCGCCAGCGCCGCCTACAGCAATGCCAAGGGCAAGCGGCTGCGCGGCGGATCGACGATCAGCCAGCAGACCGCGAAGAACGTCTTTCTGTTTCAAGGCGGCGGCTACATCCGCAAGGCGTTCGAGGCCTATTTCACGGTGCTGATCGAGACGCTGTGGGGCAAGAAGCGGATCATGGAGGTGTACCTCAACGTCGCCGAGACGGGGATCGGGACCTATGGTGCCAATGCCGGCGCGATCCGCTATTTCCGGCACGATGCGTCGCGGCTGACGCCGATGGAGGCGGGGCGGATCGCCGCGGTGCTGCCGCTGCCCAAGAAGCGCGAAGCGGTCGACCCGCGCGGGTTCGTGCGGCGGCACGGCAATGCGCTGGCGCGCTATGTCGGGGTGGTGAAGCGCGGTGGGTTGGACAGCTGTTTGAAATAAGCGAGCCTCGCCCCCAAGCTCGTCATGCTGAACTTGTTTCAGCATCTCGGGCGGTCAGCACTGCCCTGTCGACATGCCGGAACGAGTTCGGCATGACGAACGTAGGACAGGCGTCGAGACCTACTTTCCCAAGCAGCGCCGCGGGCAAAGCCCGCGTCGTCGGTCGCGGCGGCGCCGCGCCGGCCGAGCTTGCGCATCTCACCGCCGACGCGGCGGTGTGTGCGCGGCGCTCAGAACGGCAGCTTGAATCCCGGCGGGAGCGGCAGGCCGGCGGTCATCTTCGACATTTCCGCGCCCGATGCGGCATCGGCCTTCGCCCGCGCGTCGTTGAACGCGGCGGCCAGCAGGTCTTCGAGCATCTGCTTCTCGCTCACCTGCATCAGCGAATCGTCGATCGCGATGCCGATGATCCGCCCCTTCGCCGACGCCTTCACCTTGACCAGGCCACCGCCCGACGCGCCCTCGACCTCAATGGTGTCGAGCTGTTCCTGCGCCTTGGCGAGTTCGCTCTGGACGTTCTGCGCCATCGCGAGGATTTCATCGATGTTCTTCATGCGTTGCTCCGCTTGCCTGGCCAGTCTTCCATTTCCGTTTCCGGGAAATGCTCACGGGCCGCCATTACCATATCCGAATTCCACGCGGCGAGACGGCGCCCTTCCTCGGCGGCATCGTCCTGTTCGCGCAGGCTGGGGGTGCCGTCCTGGTCCTCGAACTCGACCTTCCAGCCCTGCCCGGTCACCGTCCGCAGCGCCCCCACCAGCTCGGCGAGCATGTCGGCGCTCAACGGGCGACTGCCGCTGAGGACGAGTTGGCCGGGGGCGAATCGCACCACGCGCGCACTGTGCCGCAGCCGGGCGGCGAGCGCCATGAACTTGCCCGCGTCGAGCAGGTCGACGAGCTCGGCGAAGCTGGCGGGATCGCGGCGTCCGGCGGCCGCGTCCACCGGGGCCGGCGCACTTGGTGCAGCGACGGGCGGCACCGCGATCGGCGCGACCTTGCCGCTGGCGATCTGCTTTGCGAGCTCCCCGGGATCGGGCAGCGTCGAGGCGTGGATCGCGCGCAGCAGCGCCATCTCCGCCGCCTCGATCGGCAGCGCGGCGTGGCCGATCTCGTCATGCCCCTTCAGGAACAGCTGCCACAGCCGGTGCAGGACCGGGAACGACAGCGCCGCCGCCCAGCGCTCGCGCGCGGCGCGTTCCTCGGCGGGCTGGGCGAGATCGGGCGGCGTGCCGACCTTGGTCAGCGTCACGCCGTGGACCGCCTCGAGCAGCGCGCGGAACACCGACAGCGGATCGACGCCGTAATCGTACTGGCGCTTTAGCGTCGCCAGCGCGGAAGGCGCGTCGCCGGCGAGGATCTGGCCGAACAATTCGCGCACCGCGCCGCGATCGGACAGGCCGAGCATCTGGCGCACCGCCTCGGTCGTCACGCCGCCACCTTCGAGATCGGCGTGGCTGATCGCCTGGTCGAGGATCGAGAGGCCGTCGCGCGCCGATCCCTCGGCGGCGCGCGCGATCAGCATCAGCGCCTCGGGCTCGGCGACCGCGCCCTCCTTGTCGGTGACGAACGCGAAATGGCTGGCGAGCTGCTCGGCGGAGATGCGGCGCAGGTCGAAGCGCTGGCAACGCGACAGCACCGTCACCGGCACCTTGTTGACCTCGGTCGTCGCGAACAGGAACTTCACATGCGCCGGCGGCTCCTCCAGCGTCTTCAACAGCGCATTGAAGGCGTTCTTGGAAAGCATGTGGACCTCGTCCACGATGTAGATCTTGTAGCGCGCCGACACCGCGGCATAGCGCGACGCCTCGATGATCTCGCGCACGTCGTCGACGCCGGTATGGCTGGCGGCGTCCATCTCGATGACGTCGATGTGACGCCCTTCGGCGATCGCACGGCACGGTTCGCACACCCCGCACGGGTCGATCGTCGGGCCGCCGGTGCCGTCGGGGCCGATGCAGTTGAGTGCCTTGGCGATCAGTCGCGCGGTCGACGTCTTGCCGACGCCGCGGACGCCGGTCATCAGGAAGGCGTGGGCGATCCGGTCGCGCCGAATCGCGTTTTCGAGCGTGCGGACCATCGCTTCCTGCCCGATCAGCTCGGAAAAGGTCTGCGGCCGATATTTGCGCGCAAGGACGCGATAGGCGTCCTGCTTCACCGGCTGCGGCGGTTCGCCAAGGTCGAGTCCGTCAGCCACGGAGCACGCGAATGTTGAGAATGTTGAGACACGAATGCACGGTGACGACATAGGCGCTCGTCGCCGGTAAGTCATCGGTGTGCATCGGGCGGGCGGGCATGACCGGGGTCATGGCATGGCGCGCGCCGTCAGGAAAGCGGCAGGGCGTCGCGGCCCCGGGACGCTCGCGTCAGCCGGCGGGGATGCCGGCCTGGAACGCGAGGGTCGCGGCGGTCGCGAGGAACGCGGCGAGGCTGAGCAGGAGGCTTCGGATCATGGCAGTCGGTTCCGGTTGGACGTCTGCCGGTCAGGCGACCGGCAGGACGGGGACGGCGGCGCCGATGGTGACGGCGGCGAAGATCAGCGCGCCGATCATCGAGACGGCGATGCGCTGGGCGGTGTCGGAGTAGCGGGTCATGGCAATTCTCTTTCTCGAAAGGGGGCGGTGCGATCAGGCGACGGGCAGGACGGGGACGGCGGCGCTGACGGCGAGGGCGGCGAAGAAGAAGGCACCGGCGACCGAGAGGACGACGGACTTGGCGTTGTTGTACGAGAGCGACATGGTGGCATTTCCCTTTGGTTCGATCGTTGCCGGACCATCCGGCGTCGATGCCAAGAGAATTGCAGCTAGCGTGCCAACTCTGAAAATCCGCGGAATTGCGTGGATTTCTTTTACAGGCCCGCAAGCAGTTGGCGGATTTCGCCGAGCCGTCCGGTAATTCACGCCGCGTTCAGGCGGCGCACACCCGATCGCGGCCATCGGCCTTGGCGGTGTAGAGGTGGCGGTCGGCGCGGTCATAGGCGCGACCGCCATCCTCGTCGGGCTGGAGCGTAGTAACGCCGAACGACATGGTGATGCGATCGAGCGGCTGATCGGTTTCGCGCACGCGATACCGCTTGTTGGCGATGACGCTGCGGACCCGGTCGAGACGGTCGACGGCATCGGGCAGCTCGGTCAGCGACATCAGGATCGCAAACTCCTCGCCGCCGTAGCGCGCGACGAGGTGGCCGCTGCACTGTTCGGCAAGCGTCTTGGCGATCGCCGCCAGCACGCGGTCGCCGATGACGTGGCCGTAGCGATCGTTGATGTGCTTGAACCGATCGATGTCGCACACCGCGATGCAATAGGGGCCGTTCGCGGCATCGCGCGCCAGCAGCGCCTCGTCGAAGGCACGGCGGTTGGGCAGACCGGTCAGCACGTCGGTGCGGGCGGTGTCGTTGGCCTCGGCGAGCTTGGCGCGCAGCGTATCCGCCTCACGCGTGGCGCGGGCCAGCCGCTCCTCGGCATCGCGGACACGGTTGAGCATCGATCCCGTCAGCCGCGCGATCTCGTCGATCCCGGCGATAGCGGGCTGGCTGCTCATCGCGGCGAGATCGCGGCCGAAATCCTCGGTCTCGGCGTGCATCGCCTTGACCATCGTCGCAAAGCCGGCGACCTGCGCCTCCGCCTCGGCGGCGAGCGCGGCCGCCTCGGCGACATCGTTCGCGGGCGTCGGCGTCGTTTCCGGCGGCGTGGTGCCGGCCGGGCCGGCGGGGTTGCGCGACCGGCCCCGCATCTCCTTACGCGGCACGACCTGGCCGCCCAGTTCCTCGACATCGCGACCCGACAGCGCCACGCCGTCGAAGGTCAGCCGAGCGACCGCGTGTGCGATCGGCCCGTCGGGATCGCTGATGACGGCGTGCGCGAAGTTATAATGGGCAGGCTCCGGGCTGAGGTGGTGCGCCGCCAGGAATTCGCCGATGCGGGCGAACAGATCGTCGCCCGCATTCTCGTCGATCTTTGGCTTCGCGAACACTCCGAACATCGTCTTCCCATTCCCCGTTGAGGGCGGGATAGCGATCATTGGTTATGATTACGTCACCGGCCGATTCACTTCCGGGGAAGTTTCTGCACCGCCGCGAGGGTCATCGCGACATGGTCTGCCGGGTTCATGTCATCATGGACGAAGACGACGCGGCCATCGCGCGCGATGACGTAGCTGGTCCGGCTGGTAATCGAGCGGCCCTGAATTTGCTTAGGATAAGCAACATCATAGCTTTTGACGATGGCCGGACCGGCGCTGGCCACCGCAAACTTGCCCGCGCATTTTTCCGCCGAGAACCGCTGCAGCGTCGGCACGTCGTCGGCGGACATGCCGATCACCGTCGCGCCAGCCTTCTGAAATTCGGGAATCGCCTCGGCAAAGGCATGCGCCTCGGCATTGCAGCCGCCGGTGAAGGCCGCCGGGAAGAAATAGAGGACGACGGGGCCCTTCTTCAGCTGCTCCTTCAGATGGACGCTGAAGACGTTGCCGGCGATCGCGCCGCGGGTGGTGAAGTCGGGGGCCGTCGCGCCGGGCGCGAGCGTGGCGGCGGCGGGAACGGCGGCAAGCGCCATGGCGACGGCGAACGGGGCAAAGCGCATCGGTGAACTCTCCTTGTTGTCGCGTGGCCTAGCGCATCGCCGGCGAGGGCGATAGGCGCGACGTCATGACGCTTTCGACCGCCGACATCGATCTTGCCCTGCGCCTCGCCGATGCGGCGGGCGCGGCGATCCGCCCCTATTTCCGCGCCGAGAACGGCCTGGAGCTGAAGGAGGATCATAGCCCCGTCACCCGCGCCGATCGCGAGGCGGAGGCGGCGATGCGGCGGCTGATCGAGGCGGAGCGTTCGGGCGACGGCATCGTCGGCGAGGAATATGGCGTGCGCGAGGGCGTGACCGGGCGCCGCTGGGTGCTCGATCCGATCGACGGCACGCGCAGCTTCACCGCGGGGCGGGCGATCTTCGGCACGCTGATCGCGCTGGTCGAGGACGGCTGGCCGGTGCTGGGGATCATCGACCAGCCGATCCAGCGCGAACGCTGGCTGGGCGTGGCGGGACGGCCGACGACGCTGAACGGCAAGCCGGTGCGCACGCGCGCCTGTGCCCAGCTCGAAGGCGCGATCGTCGCGACCACCAGCCCGCACCTGTTCGGCGACGGCGACGTGCCGCACTATATGACGCTGGTCGCCGCCGCGTCGGGCGGGCACGCGCGGCAGGGGCCGGTCTATGGCGGCGACTGCTATAACTATGGATTGCTGGCGAGCGGCTTCCTCGACGTGGTGTGCGAGAGCGGGCTGCAGCTGTACGACTTCGCCGCGCTGGTGCCGGTAGTCGAGGGCGCGGGCGGGCGGATGTGCGATTGGAACGGCGACCCGCTGACCGCCGACGCGCAAGGCCATGTGCTGGCGATCGGCGATCCGGCGCGGACGGATGACGTGCTGGAGGCGCTGCACAGTCCGGCGCATGGGCATGGGGATGGGCACGGGCACGGGCACTGATCCAATCCCGTTCGTGCTGAGGAGGCATTGAGCGCAGTCGAAATGCCGTCTCGAAGCACAGGTGGCTTGGCTTGCCCCCTTCGACTGCCTGCCAAGGCAGGCGCTCAGGACAGGCTTCGAGACGAGGCTTCGCTCTCGCTCAGCCTCTCCTCAGGGCGAACGGTCGGAGGGGAGCCGTCATCCTGAACTCGGTTCAGGATCCCTCGCCGTATCGCGACTCGCGAGGAGATGCTGAACCAAGTTCAGCATGACGGTCTTGGGGAGAGGGTCGCACCATCGCCCGAAAGTTGCGCCGCGCAACGGGCGGTTCAGAAGATGCCCAGGAATTTCTTCCGCTGCCCCGGGCTCTGCTTGTCCTTGCCCTTCTCGTCCTTCGCGGTCGTACCGCGGCCGACGTCGTCGCGGGGCTGGCCCTTGGTGGTGCGCTGCGCCTTGGCGGTGGCGCCCGACAGGACCGGGCCGCAGGCCGCCGCCTTGGCGTCGCCGACGTCGACGAAGGCCAGGATGCCGGCGAGCGGGGTCGCAAACAGGCTGAGGCCGAGCCCTGCGCCTGCGCGGCCGACGAGGTCGGGCGAGATCACGTCGAGCGACGGCTGGGCGAACACGCCACCCAGCCCGACCGGCGACTGGCCGGAAAAGAGCGAGAATTTCTTGGCATCGGCGCGGATGGCGAGGTCGATCGCCTCGTTCTTGAAGCTGAAGCCGCCGCGGCCGACGATGACGTTCTTCGTCGTATCGATCAGGATCGGGTCGGCGGCGGCGATGCCGTTGCGCACGGTGAAGGCGATCAGCCCGCAATTGATGCGCACCGGCTCCTTCAGCGCACCCTGGAACATCTTCTGCGCAAAGGTGCCGATATCCAGCTCGGCGAGCTGGACGTTGCGCGTCCACAGGCTGCCGCCGGGCATGATGAAGGCGATGCGCCCGCGCGCGGTGCTGAGCGAATCGTGGATGGTATCGCCCCTGCCCGCCAGCTCGATCCGCCCCTTGATCGTGCCGCTCGTCCCCGCTTCCGCCACGCCATAGCCCGCCAGCAGCCGACCCATCGGCGTCGACGCGAGGCGAATATCGTAAGTAACGGCGCTCGGCCGCTTCTGCGTGTCGAAGACGACGTTGGCGGCGACGTTGCCGCGCGCCATCGAGAAGGTCATCGGCTCGAGCGCCAGCCGCCCCCGGTCGAGCACCAGCGTGACGTCGACGTTGGAGATCGGCACGTTGCGCGAGCGGACGGTGCGGATCGTCCACTTCAGGTCCGCGTCGAACCGCTGCATCGTTGCGATCGGCAGCGCCGCGTCGGGCAGGATGCGCTGCGGCGCCGCGCCGGTGGCGGCAGCGGCGGCGATCGCCCCCTTGGTCGCGACGATATCGGGATTGTAGCCGATGAAGGGCGCGGCATCGATGATGTCGAGCTTGTCGGTCGCGAGCCTGGACGAGAGGTGCAGCCGCTCGCCGTTGGTGACGGTGAGCGTGCCGGCGAGATCGGTGTCGCCCGCGGTGCCGCGCAGTCGCGTGAAGCGATATTCGTCGCCGCTCTTCACCAGCTGGCCGCGCACCAAGTACGTGCGCGTCTGCGGGATGACGACGCCGATGATGTCGAGCAGCTCCGCCATGTTGCGGCCCTTCGCCGCGACCGACAGCGGCACGTCCTCGATCTCGGCGAGCGACGGCAGGGTGCCGGCGACGTCGATGACGTTGTTGGCGGCGCGCGCGCGCATCACCAGCTGGTTCTGCCCGCGGTTGACGGTCGCGTCGGGCGACAGCAGCCGCGCGGTGAGTGTGAAGGGCGTCTGGCGCACCCGGCCGCCGCCGGTGACCCCCACCGAGCGCCCGATGCGGGCGTCGTTCGACGTGATGTCGGCGATCTTCAGGTCGGCGCGCAGCTGAAGCCGTGGATCAACGAAGCGGACCGTGGTGCCGGTGACCCGCGCGACGTCGATGCGGGGAAATGCCAGCGGCTTGCCGCCCTTCTTGTCGCTGAACGTCCAGCTGTTGGTCGAATGATCGGGTTTCCATTCCAGGTCGGCGGCACCCCCGTCGAGGTCGAGGCTGTAGAAGCGGCGCTTGCCGAACAACAGCGACAGGGGCGCGATCCGCGCGTCGATCCGCTTCGCCTCGAACAGCTTGGGCCGGGTCGTCCAGCCGGGGTTGGCAATGCTGAAGCCTTCGGCGACGAACGCGATCCTGAGCGGCGCGAAATAGAGCTGGAAGTCGCCGTCGACCGTGACGGTGCGATTCGTCAGCCTGCCGACGATGCTCTCGAAGGGATGCTTCAGGAAGCGGCCCTTGGTGATGAACAGCACCGCCCAGGCCAGCACGACCACGCCCACCACGCCGAGCAGGACGTTGCGCACCCGATGGCGCCGCTGCATGCGGGGCGGCGCTTCGCCCGATGCGGGTTGCTGATCGGCCGCGTCCATGACGGGGCAAGCGTTTCGCCAGCGTTCCGGTTCCCCGGGTTGCCTTTTGCCCCTCACGCGTCTATGCGGCCCGCTTCCCGAGCGAGGCGATAGAGGACTGCCCGGCCATCAAGGGCTGCCGCGGCTGTCTTAGCCTTGCTCCAGACGAAAGGACCAAAATGCCCAAGCTCAAGACCAAGAGCGGCGTGAAGAAGCGCTTCAAGCTCACCGCCAGCGGCCTGCTGAAGCACGGCGTCGCCGGCAAGCGCCACCGCCTGATCAGCCATAACGCCAAGTACATCCGCCAGAACCGCGGCACCAAGGTGCTGTCGAAGGCCGACACCGCGACGGTGAAGGCCTGGGCGCCCTACGGCCTCAAGTAAGCGAGAAGGACTAGCATATGGCACGCGTCAAGCGGGGCGTAACCACTCGCGCCAAGCACAAGAATATCCTGGAACAGGCCAAGGGCTATCGCGGTCGTCGCAAGAACACGATCCGCGTCGCCCGCCAGGCCGTCGAGAAGGCGGGTCAGTACGCCTATCGCGACCGCAAGGTGAAGAAGCGGACGTTCCGCGGTCTGTGGATCCAGCGCATCAACGCCGGCGTCCGCGCCGAGGGCCTGACCTATTCGCAGTTCATGCACGGCCTGAAGCTGGCCGGTGTCGAGCTGGACCGGAAGGTCCTGGCCGACATCGCGATGCACGAAGGCGAGGCGTTTAGCGCCATCGTCGCGCAGGCGAAGGCGGCTTTGCCCCAGGCCGCCTGAGGCGACCTGTCGTAGACGGATGAAGGGGCGCTGGTGGCGACACCGGCGCCCTTTTTCGTTCCGGCGGGCATCGGCCCCCGCCACCTCTATCCGTCATCCCGGCGGAAGCCGGACTGTAAGGATTGTTGGGTTGGCTGCGCTGCGACACACACCGGTGGTCATTCCCGCGAAGGCGGGAATCCATACTGGCTGGTGGCGGTGATGATCTTCAGGCTCAGTGATAATGGATCCCCGCCTTCGCGGGGATGACGGAGGAAGGTTCGATGGTCCGGAAACGCTATCCGGGCGTGTATATCCTGGCAAGCGGGCGGCATGGCACCCTCTACATCGGCGTCACGTCAGACCTCGTCGGCCGGATGATCCAGCACCGCAACGGAACGTTCCGAGGCTTCACCAGCCGGTACGATGTCACTCGACTCGTCTGGTATCAGATGGCCGACACGATGGAAGCGGCCATCACCCGCGAGAAGCAGCTGAAGAAGTGGAACCGCGACTGGAAGCTACGCCTGTTCGAGGAAAGCAATCCCGAATGGGTTGACCTCGCCCCCGAGCTGGGGCTGTGACCGACCGCAACGACCTATATCCCTCCCTGGGAGCAACCAAGTGACCGATACCGACGATCTCCGCCATCAACTCCTGTCCGCCGTCGAGGCCGCCGCCACGCTCGACGCGATCGAGACGATCCGCATCGAGGCGCTGGGCAAGCAGGGGCGCGTCACGCAGCTGCTGAAGACGATGGGCGCGATGAGCCCCGAGGAGCGCCAGGTCCAGGGCCCTGCCATTCACGGGCTGCGCGAAGCCGTCACCAACGCGATCGCGGCGCGCAAGGCGGCGCTCGAGGCGGATGCGCTGGCGGCGAAGCTCGCCAGCGAGCGGATCGACCTGACGCTGCCGGTCGACGCCGTGCCCGCGGGCACCGTCCATCCGGTCAGCCAGGTCATGGACGAACTCGCCGAGATCTTCGCCGACCTGGGCTTCGCAGTCGCGACGGGGCCGGAGATCGAGACCGACTGGCACAATTTCACCGCGCTCAACATCCCCGACACGCATCCGGCGCGCGCGATGCACGATACCTTCTATCTGCAGCAGGGACTCGACGCGAAGGCGGCAGGGACAGCGGACGAGAAGACGACCTTCTCGCTGCTGCGCACCCACACCTCGCCGGTGCAGATCCGCACGATGCTGGGTCAGAAGCCGCCGATCCGCATCATCGCGCCGGGGCGCACCTATCGCTCCGACTCTGATGCGACGCACACGCCGATGTTCCACCAGGTCGAGGGGCTGGTGATCGACAAGGGCATCACGCTCGGTCACCTCAAGTGGACGCTCGAGACGTTCCTGAAGGCGTTCTTCGAGCGCGACGACATCGTGCTGCGGCTGCGCCCGAGCTATTTCCCGTTCACCGAGCCATCGGCGGAGATCGACGTCGGCTTCACCTGGACCAAGGGCAAGCGAGTCATCGGCGGCAGCGGCGATGCGCAAGGCGGCGGCTGGCTGGAGGTGCTGGGCAGCGGCATGGTCCACCCGAAGGTGATCGCGGCCTGCGGGCTCGACCCCGCCGAGTGGCAGGGCTTCGCCTTCGGCTGCGGCATCGATCGGCTGGCGATGCTGAAATACGGCATGGACGATCTGCGCGCCTTCTTCGACGGCGATATCCGCTGGCTGAAGCACTATGGCTTCGCCGCGCTCGACGTGCCCACGCTGTCGGGCGGGGTCGGCGCGGCGGCGTAAGCCCCCCCCCGCCACCGTCATCCTACTGCATCCATGGATCCCGGCGTTTGCCGGGATGACGTAAGGTCAACGACATGAAGTTCACCCTCTCCTGGCTCAAGGACCACCTCGACACCGACGCGTCGCTCGACGCGATCGTCGAGGCGCTGACGCGTATCGGGCTGGAAGTGGAAGGCGTCACCGATCCCGGCGCGGCGGTGAAGCCGTTCCGCGTCGCGCGCGTCCTGTCCGCCGAGCGGCATCCGCAGGCCGACAAGCTGCAGGTGTTGCAGGTCGACGCCGGCGACGGGCCGCTTCAGGTGGTCTGCGGTGCGCCCAATGCGCGCGCTGGGCTGGTCGGCGTGTTCGGGGCGCCGGGCGACTATGTGCCGGGGCTCGACGTCACGCTGAAGGTCGCGGCGATCCGCGGCGTCGAATCGAACGGCATGATGTGCTCGGCCCGCGAGCTTCAGGTCGGCGAAGGGCATGACGGCATCATCGAGCTGCCCGACGATGCGCCGGTCGGCACCAGCTATGCCGACTATGCCGGGCTGAACGATGCGGTGATCGACGTCAGCATCACTCCCAACCGGCAGGACTGCATGGGCGTGCGCGGTATCGCGCGCGATCTGGCGGCGGCGGGATTGGGGTCGTTGAAGCCGATCGGCACGTCGCTGCACCTCGACGATGTCTCTCCGGTGGAGGGCAGCGGCGAGGCGCCCGCGATCCGTACCGAGACGCCGGGCTGCCCCGCCTTCTACGCCCAGGCCGTGACCGGCGTCGCGAATGGCGAGGCGCCCGAATGGATGCAGCGCCGGCTGCGCGCGGTGGGGCAGAAGCCGATCACGACACTGGTCGACATCACCAACTATGTGATGCTGGATCTCGGCCGGCCGCTTCACGTCTATGACCGCGCCAAGGTGGCGGGCGCGCTGGTGGCGCGCGCCGCGCAGGATGGCGAGCAGGTGACCGCGCTCAACGGCAAGACCTATGCGCTGAGCGCGGGCATGACCGTGATCGCCGACGATCACGGCGCCGACGATATCGCCGGGATCATGGGCGGCGAGCGCACCGGCGTGTCGGCGGACACGACCGACGTGCTGATCGAATGCGCCTATTTCGACCCCGATCGCACCGCACTGACCGGCCAGGCGCTGGCGCTGACCAGCGACGCGCGCCAGCGGTTCGAGCGTGGGGTCGATCCCGCTTTCCTCGACGAAGGGCTGGCGATCGCGACCCGCATGGTGCTGGCGCTGTGCGGCGGCACGCCCTCTGCCATCGCGCGCGCGGGGGAGCCCCCGGTGGCCAAGCGCGTCATCCGCTTCGATCCGAAGCTGACCGAGCGATTGGGCGGGCTGCATGTCGCGCCCGAGCGGCAGGCGCGGATCCTGCTGTCGCTCGGCTTCACGCTGGGCGCGATCGATCATGCCGATGCGTATAGCGACGCGCTGATGGCGACGATCGAGAGCGACTGGCCGGTGAGCGTGCCGACGTGGCGCCGTGACATCGACGGGCCCGCCGACCTTGTCGAGGAAGTGATCCGCATCGAGGGGATCGACAAGGTCGCGAGCACGCCGCTGCCGCGCTTGCCCGGTGTCGCCAAGCCGACCGCCACGCCCGAGCAGGCCTGCGAACGCCGCGTCCGCCGTGCCGCAGCCGCGCGCGGGCTGGACGAGGCGGTGACGTGGAGCTTCGTCAGCGAGGGCGAGGCAGCGCCGTTCGGTGGCGGGGCGTGGACGCTCGCCAACCCGATCAGCGAAGAGCTGAAGGTGATGCGGCCGTCGCTGCTGCCCGGGCTGCTGAGCGCGACGCGGCGCAACCTCGCGCGCGGTGCGGGCAGCGTTCGGCTGTTCGAGATCGGCCGGCGCTATCTGGCCGACGGCGAGCGCGCGACGCTGGCGCTAGTGATGGCCGGCGACAAACGCGCGCGGGGCTGGCGCGAGGGCAAGGGCGTCGGCTTCGACGCCTATGACGCCAAGGCACAGGCGCTGGCGCTGCTCGCCGCGGCGGGCGCACCGGTCGACAACCTTCAGGTGTTTGGCGAGGCGGGCGATGCCTGGCATCCCGGCCAGTCGGGCACGCTGCGGCTGGGGCCGAAGACGGTGCTGGCGGCGTTCGGCATCGTCCACCCCAGCGTGCTGAAGGCGTTCGACATCGACGGCGCGGTTGCGGCGGTCGAGCTGTATCTCGACGCGATCCCGCCCAAGCGTACGCAGGGCTTCGCGCGCGTCGCCTATGCGCCGCCGGCGTTGCAGGCGGTACGCCGCGACTTTGCCTTCAGCGTGCCCGCCGAACTCGCCGCAGACGCACTGGTGCGCGCGGTGAAGGGCGCGGACAAGGGGGCGATCGTGACCGCGCGCGTGTTCGACGTGTTCCGCAAGGACGGCGAGACGTCGATGGCGGTCGAGGTGACGCTGCAACCGCAGGAAAAGAGCTTCACCGACGCCGAGCTGAAGGCGGTAGCGGACAAGGTCGTCGCCGCGGCGGCGAAGCTGGGCGCGACGTTGCGGGGTTGAACTGGTCCTCCCCCGGAGGGGGAGGAATGCAAGACGAAGGAGACTCACATGACCGAGCGCGCCATGATCCGTATCGGCAACGGCACGCTGTCCGCGGCGATCAATCCCTTTGGGGCCGAACTCAGCCACCTTGAGGATGCGCAGGGTCGCGAGCTGATGACCGATGCCGATCCGGCCTATTGGACCGGGCGGGCGCCGATCCTGTTCCCTGTCGTCGGCCGCCCCTATCGCGACACGATCCGCGTCGACGGCACCGCGTACGACATGAAGCAGCACGGCTTTGCGCGCCGCAAGCTGTTCGACGTGGTCGAGCAGAGCGAGAGCCATGTCGTACTGGCGCTGAGCGAGGACGAGGAGACGCTGGCGATCTATCCGTTCGCCTTCGTCCTGACGCTGGCCTTCCGCCTTGACGGCCCGACGCTGCATATCGAGGCGCGCGTCGCCAATCCGGCGCAGACGCCGCTGCCTGCGAGCTTCGGCTTCCACCCCGCCTTCGCCTGGCCGCTGCCCTATGGCGAACCGCGCGAGGCCCACCGCATCACCTTCGAGGCGGACGAACCCGAGGCGATCCGCTGCATCGCCAGCGACGGGACGATCGCGGAAGGGGAGCGCCCCTCCCCGCTCGACGGCGGACGCGAGCTGCTGCTGCGCGACGATCTGTTCGCGGACGATGCGCTGGTGTGGGATCACGTCGCGTCGCAACGCGTCACCTATGGCGCGGCGCAGGGGCCGGTGCTCGACATCGCCTTTCCCGATACGCCGATGCTGGGGATCTGGACGAAGCCGGGCGCGCATTACGTCTGCGTCGAGCCGTGGCACGGCATTGCCGACCCGGAAGGCTATACCGGCGAGTTCAAGGACAAGCCTGGCGTGTTCACGGTCGAACCGGGCGGGGAGAAGCGGATCGCGTTGAGCGTGACGCTGGTGGCGTAGGACGCTAAGGGGCCGTTCGTCCTGAGGAGCCGCTGAGCGAAGTCGAAGCGGCGTCTCGAAGGATATGTGGTTCGAGACGAGGCTTCGACTTCGCTCAGCCTCTCCTCACCACGAACGGTTGGGGAGCGATTGGAAGAAGCAGAAGAAGAATGACCTCCCCCCGCCGTACCTTCGCGATCATTTCCCACCCCGACGCCGGCAAGACGACGCTGACCGAGAAGCTGCTGTACGTCGGCGGCGCGATCCATCTCGCCGGCGAGGTGAAGGCACGCGGGGCGAACCGGCGGGCGCGGTCGGACTGGATGAAGATCGAGCAGCAGCGCGGCATCTCGGTGACGTCGTCGGTGATGACGTTCGAGAAGGACGGCGTGACCTTCAACCTGCTCGACACGCCGGGGCACGAGGATTTCAGCGAGGACACCTATCGCACCCTCACCGCGGTCGATTCGGCGGTGATGGTGATCGACGCAGCGCGCGGGATCGAGGCGCAGACGCGCAAGCTGTTCGAGGTGTGCCGGCTGCGCTCGGTGCCGATCATCACCTTCGTCAACAAGGTCGACCGTGAGGGTCGATCGCCGTTCGAGCTGCTCGACGAGATCGCCGACGTGCTGGCGCTCGACGTGACGCCGATGAACTGGCCGATCGGCATGGGCGGCGAGTTCGAAGGGATCATGGACCTGAAGAGCGGCGCGATCAGCCGGCCGGAGGGCGACAGCCGCGTCTTCACCGGCAAGACCGACGCGACGCCACTGTCCGATCGTTTCGCCGAAGAGGTCGAGCTGGCGCAGGGCGGCTATGCCGATTTCGATGCCGAGGCTTACCGTCACGGCGACCTGACGCCGGTGTATTTCGGTTCCGCGCTCAAGGATTTCGGGCCGGCGGAGCTGATCCGCGCGCTCGCCGACTTTGCCCCGCCGCCGCGTCCGCAGCCCGCCGAGCCGGCACCGATCAGCCCCGAGGAGAAGGAAGTCACCGGCTTTATCTTCAAGGTGCAGGCGAACATGGACCCGCAGCACCGCGACCGGATCGCGTTCATGCGGCTGTGCTCGGGCGTGTTCAAGCGCGGCATGAAGCTGACGCCGACGGGCCATGGCAAGCCGATCGCGGTGCATTCGCCGATCCTGTTCTTCGCGCAGGACCGCGAGATCGCCGACGAGGCGTTTCCAGGCGACATCATCGGCATTCCCAACCACGGCACGCTGCGCGTCGGCGACACGCTGAGCGAGAAGGCCGACGTTCGCTTCACCGGACTGCCCAATTTCGCGCCCGAAATCCTGCGCCGCGTTCAGCTGAAGGATCCGACCAAGACCAAGCAGCTGCGCAAAGCGCTCGACGACATGGCCGAGGAGGGCGTGACCCAGGTCTTCTATCCCGAAATCGGCAGCAACTGGATCATCGGCGTCGTCGGCCAGCTGCAGCTCGACGTGCTGCTGTCGCGGCTCGATGCGGAATACAAGGTGGCGGCGGCGCTGGAGCCGGCGCCGTTCGACACCGCGCGCTGGGTCAGTGCGGCGGATGCGGGCGAGCTCAAGACCTTCATGGATCAGAACCGCTCGGCGATGGCGAAGGACCGCGACGGCAATCCAGTGTTCCTGGCGAAGAGCGCGTGGGAGGTGAACTACGTCGCGGACCGCTATCCGAAGGTCAGCTTCGCGGCGACGCGGGAACGCTAGGCGATCGCCTTCGCCGGCCGGATCAGCAGCACCAGCCCGGCGATCGTCAGCCCGCCGCCCAGGATCGTCGTCGCGATGCTGGGGAACAGCACCAGGTCGATGATCCAGACGACCAGCGCCGCCATCAGCAGGATCGAGCCCGTGACCTGTGATGGCGGCGGCGTGGGCACGTCCTCGCCCTCCTCGATCCAGCCGCGCTTGAGCGGCCGGATCGCGAGCAGCGCCAGGATCGCGGCGACGACATAGAGGCCGATGCCGATCATCGCGCCGAGTGCCAGCGACTGGTCGCCATATTGCTTCTTCAGCATCACCGACAGCGCGCCCATCAACCACGGCCCCAGGCCAAGCCCGAGCAGGTTGTTGATGAGCAGGAACGTCCCCGACGTTCCCGCGCGCATCCGTGACGGCGCGAGATGTTGCGAGGCGGTGATGATCGGGCCCAGCCACAGCGTGTTGAGCGCGTTGGGGATCAGCAGCACGAACCATGCGAGCATGGGATTGGGCAGGCGAAAGCCGAGGATGAACAACGGCGCGGCGATCAGCCAGGCGATCGCGGGCACCCGCGCGTACCAGGCGCGGTCGATCTTCCCCAGCCGGTCCGACACGACGCCGCCCATGAAGATGCCGACCGATCCGCCGATCAGCAGCAGCGCGCCCATGAACTGGCCGACCTTCACCAGCTCGTTCGTCTCCGTCCATCCGAATTGGAAGGCGATGATCTTCGGCGCCCAGAGCGCCAGGCCATAGCCTGCCATCGAGCTGCACCCGGCGCCGATCGACAACAGCCAATAGGCGGGCTTGCGCATCAGGATCGGCATGACCGTCAGCGGCGACGGCGCGCCCTTCACCGCCGCGATCGGCGGGTAGCGATCGCGCACCAGCAGCAGGAAGATCGGCGCGACCAGGATGCCGGCGACCCCCATAACGACGAACGCGGTCTGCCAGTTGACGTTCTGCGCGATATAGGCGCCGAGCAGCACGCCGAAGCCGAGCCCGATCGGGATTCCCATCGAATAGACCGCGAGCGCCCGCGCACGCCGCTCGACCGGGAAATAATCGGCGATCAGCGCATAGGAGGGTGCCGCGCCGCCCGCCTCTCCCACACCGACGCCCAGGCGGCAGAGGAACAGCGACCAGAAGCCGGTGGCCGCCCCGCACAGCGCGGTAAAGCCGCTCCACACCACCAGCGATCCCGCGATCACCCGCGTCTTGCCCCAGCGATCGGCCGCCAGCGCCAGCGGCACGCCGAGCACCGAATAGAGGATCGCGAACGCCGTGCCGCCGATCGCCCCGAACTGCTTGTCGTCGAGGTCGAGGCTGGCCTGGATCGGCTTGGCGAGGATGCCGAGGATCTGCCGGTCGAGGAAGTTGAAGGTGTAGACGAGGAGCAGCATCGCCAGCACCAGCCGCGCGTAACCGGGGCGCGTCGTATCGGTGGGCATGGCTAGTCTCTCCCGGTTTTGCAGCGTGATGGGGGCTGCTCGTCAGTACGTCAACGCGGGTCACCTTCACCCTTCCGGCGCTGCGCGTCTCCCTCCCTCTCCCAGCGGGAGAGGGAGGGAGACGCCGGAGGCGGCGAAGGGTGAAGGTGTGATTGGCGTCAGAACCTGGCCGTGAACGTCCCAAACACCTGGCGAGGGGCGCCGTAGAAGGCGGTGGCGACGCCCTCCCTGCCGAGCGTCGGTGTCACGCCGCCCGTGGCGGTGCGGGTAATCACACCGGTCGCGGCATTGGCGGCGAGATATTGATAGCCGCCAATCTTGTACTTCACGTCGGTCAGGTTGCGGCCGTAGACGCCGATCGAATAGCGGCGGTCGGCACCGAACTGATAGGTCAGCCCGGCATCCCACAGCGTGTAGCCCGGCTGGTCGAGGAACGGGCTCGCGACCTCGAATTGGTGAGTCAGGCTGCGATAGGCGACGGTGGAGTTCGCGGTCAGCAGCCCCTCGCCCACCGGCAGCACGCCGGTCAGCGTGCCCGACACGGTCCACTCCGGTGTGTTCTGGAAGAAGCGATAGGCGGCGACGTCGGTCCCGGTCGGGCCAATGAAGCGATCGTACTTCGCGTCGATATAACCCAGCGTTCCCGACAGATTGACCGCCGATCCGACACCCGCAAAGTCGCGCGCCAGCACCGCGGTCGATTCCGCCTCGACACCCTTGATCGTCGCCTTGGCGGCGTTGGTGGTGATCCCGCAGAACGTCGCGACGCCGTTGACCAGGCAGCCCGACGATCCCGGCACCTGGACGTCGGTGTACTTGGAATAGAAGCCATCGAGCGCATAGCTCAGCCGGCGATCGAACAGCTGCCCTTTCCACCCGATTTCATAGGTTTTCACCGTTTCGGGATCGAACGACAGATAGTCGTAGATATCCTGATAGGTAACGCCGACCGCCCGATTGCTGGGTAGCGCCTGCGTCGCCGATCCGCGGGGATCGAAGCCGCCGCCCTTGAAGCCCTCGGCGTAGGACGCGTAGATCATCTGGTCGGTCCAGGGCTTGATCTGCAACGATGCGCGCGGCGTGAAGCGCTTGTAGAGCGCACGTCCGCGGAAGTTGGTCGCCGGCGCGCCCAACGCGATCGGATTGCCCCCGAAATTGGCGGTCGGACCGTTCAGGTAATTCTGCTTGAACACGAACGACTTGCGCTCGTCCCACGTGTAGCGCCCGCCAAGCGACAGGCTGATCCATGGGGTGAAATCATAGGTGAAGTCGCCGAAGAACGACGAGGTTTCGGTGCGCACGTCGCCCGCGGTGAACGCATCGAGCCCGGGCAGTGCGGTGCCGCCAGTGGTGAACAACAGCACGTCGAACGCCGTCGATGCCTTCGCGCCGAGATAATAGTAGCCGACGAGGCCGTTCAACTTCTCGCTGTTGTACAGCAGCTGAAATTCCTGGCTGGTCTGCTCGTTGCGGTAGACCGCGGGAACGTCGACGTCGACGGCGGGATTCGAATCGAAGTCGATCGGCGTCAGCGTCTTGTCCTTGCGCCACGCGCTGATGCTGCGCAGCGTGAGGTGATCGGTCAGTTGCGCGTTGGCCGATAGCGACAGTCCGCCCGCCTCCACGTCCTGGCGCGGATTGTTGAGCCCGGCGCGGGTGTCGAAGACATTGTCGAGAACGGGCAGCCCCGACAGCAGGCCCGGGATCAGGCGATGGCCGTTGCGCGGGTTCGATTTGTCGTGGGTATAGTCGCTGGTCAGGCGGACGAAGAGCCGCTTGTCGGGCGTCTCGAACTCGATGGTGCCGCGGCCGGCCCAGATGTTCTTGTTATAATTGTCGATGTTGAGGTTGAGGTTGCGCCCGAAGCCGTCGCGGGTCAGCCGCGCGCCGGCAATACCGACCTTCAGCATGTCGCCGATCGGGGTCGACAGGCTGATGACGCCATCGGCCTGGTTGAACGTGCCATAGGTCGCGCGCACCCGCGCCTCCGGCCCGTCGGCCAGGCGGCGGGTCACGTACTTCACCGCACCGCCGATGGTGTTGCGGCCGTAGAGCGTGCCCTGCGGTCCGCGCAGCACCTCGATCCGGTCGACGTCGTAGATGTCGAGAACCGCGGCCTGGGGCCGGTTGAGATAAACGTCGTCGAGATAGACGCCGACGCCCGACTCGAACCCGGGCACCGGATCCTGCTGGCCGACGCCGCGAATGAAGGCGGTCAGCGTCGAATTGGTGCCGCGCGCCGCCTTCAGCGAGGTATTGGGGGTGACGTTCTGCAGGTCGGTGACGTCGATCGCGCCGATCTTGGCCAGCTTGTCGCTGGTGAAGGCGCTGACCGCGATCGGCACGTTGAGCAGCGTTTCCTCGCGGCGGCGCGCGGTGACGACGATGTCGCCGGTGCCGGTAATCGCGCTGTCCTGCGCCTCGCTGGTAGTGTTCGACACCGCGGCGGTCGGATCGGTCGCCGTCGAGTCGGGCGATGCCGCCGGCGACGGTCGATTGGCGCTGCTGTCGCTGACTTGCGCGGAGGCCGGCATCGCCAGCAGTGCGGCGGCAGCAGTGCCGAGCGTCAGCAGGACGCGCGTGGACGGACTGATCATCAAACCTCCCCTGTTCGGCGCCCGGCCCGATCGCCCCCGGTTATTCCCGGATGGTGCGCCCCTTCGCCCCCTCATACTGAAACCCGAACCAGGTTTCAACTTGGCAATGTTGAAAGTTGAACCATCTTTCAATTTAGGTCGGAGACGGTTAGAGACGGACGGATGTCCAGCACCGCTGTCGACGCAACTCCGGCGCCCGCCGACAAGACGCCCCGTACCGAGCGTGGGCGGCGCACCCGTCGCGCCTTGCTCGACGCAGCCGCAGCTGAGTTCGGGGAGCGCGGCTTCCACGACGCGTCGGTCAGCGGAATAACCCGCCGCGCCGGCGTCGCGCTCGGCAGTTTCTACACTTATTTCAACTCGAAGGATGCGCTTTTTCGCGCGCTGGTGAGCGACATGTCGGGACGGGTCCGCGACGAGGTCGCGCCGGCCGTGCGCGGCGCGCCGCCCGGGGTTCCCGCCGAGCGGGCGGGCCTGGCCGCATTCCTGGCGTTCGTTCGCGAGCACAAGGAGATCTATCGGATCATCGACGAATCGGAGTTCGTCGATCCCGACAGCTTCCGTCGCCACTACGCCACCACGGCGGTGCGGATCGAGGCACGGCTGCGCAGCGCAGCGGCGCTCGGCGAGATCCGCGCCGATGCCGGCGAGGTTCACGCCTGGGCGATCATGGGGATGAACGTGTTCCTGGGCCTGCGCTACGGCGTCTGGGCGGAGGACGGCGATGTCGAGGTGGTCGCCGATGCGGCGGCTGACCTGCTGTGCCGCGGGCTGGCCGCCCGCTGACGGCATGACGCCGGGCACCAAGCGGTTATCTTACGAAAACGGTAACTACTGCATCTAGTTGGCGTCGCCAGACGTACTCTTGTCGTCCGAAGAGACAGGAGAGACTATCATGAAGCTTGCCCGTTCGATGATGCTGGCCGCCACGCTGGCCCTGGGTTCGACCGCCGCCGTCGCCTTGCAGAAAAATCCGATGGTCGGCGGCGCGGCGATGTATCCGACGAAGACGATCGTCGAGAACGCATCGCAGTCGAAGGATCACACCACGCTGGTCGCCGCGGTGAAGGCCGCCGGGCTGGTCGACACGCTGTCGGGCCCGGGTCCGTTCACCGTCTTCGCGCCGACCAACGCCGCGTTCAAGAAGCTGCCCGCCGGCACCGTCGATACGCTGCTGAAGCCCGAGAACAAGCAGCAGCTGACGGGCGTGCTCACCTATCACGTCGTGCCCGGCCGGATCACCGCCGAGGACATCGCCGCCAAGGCCAAGGCGAACGGCGGCACCGCGACTTACGCGACGGTGCAGGGCGGCAACCTGATGTTCCGCAAGGCCGGCAACGGCTGGGCGATCATGGACGCCAAGGGCGACAAGGGCCGGATCACCACCGCCAACGTCATGCAGTCGAACGGCGTGATCCACGTCATCGACACGGTCATGCTGCCGCAGTGATCGGCGTTGCCGGGGCGGGCGATCCGCTCGCCCCGGTATCCTAACCTCGCGCGGCCGCCTCGTCGTCGAGCAAGGCCTTGACCAAACTGTCGCGGATCGCGGCGATCGTCGGTAGCGCGTCGGTGACCGGCGCCTGCCGGGACGAGGTGGCGGCGAGGGCCTGCTGCGCGCCCTTCATCGTGTACCCTTCGCGATGAAGCAGCGCGTCGATGCGACGCACCAGCGTGACGTCGTCCGGGCGGTAATAGCGGCGGTTGCCGGCCCGCGTCAGCGGTCGCAACTGGGGAAACTTCGTCTCCCAGTAACGCAGGATATGCTGAGCGATCCCGGTCTCGTCGGAAAGTTCGCCGATCGTCCTGAAGGCGCCGTCCGCCTTGGGAGCGCTCAGCGCCATTCCGACTCGTTATCCGGCAGCGACGATGCGGTCGCGCATCGTCTGGCTGGCGCGGAAGGTGAGGACACGGCGCGGCGCGATCGGCACCTCGACCCCCGTCTTGGGATTGCGCCCGATGCGCTCGCCCTTGTCGCGCAGGACGAATGTGCCAAAACCGGAAATCTTCACATTCTCACCATGGGCAAGAGCGTCACACATCTCGAAAAGAATCTGCTCGACAATCTGGGCACTGTCCGCACGCGAAAGGCCGATCTGCCGGTGCAGCGCCTCGGCGAGGTCAGCACGAGTCAGCGTACCGGTCGTTTGCATCAACACCAATAGTCCCCCAAGCAAGAGTGAATGAAAATCCCCTTGTCGGAGTATTACCATGGTAAAGTGGTATTTTCCACCCTCTTGTTTACCGAGGTTAGGATTGGCCCCGCAACGATCGCAACAGGTCACATCCGCACGACTGCTGCGCCCCAGGTAAAGCCGCCGCCCATGGCTTCCAGAACAACGATTTGTCCCGCTTTGATACGCCCGTCGCGAATCGCGACGTCAAGCGCGAGCGGAACCGACGCGGCGGAGGTGTTGGCGTGCTGGTCGACGGTGACGATCACCTTGTCGGCCGGCAGCCCGAGCTTGCGCGAGGTCGCGTCGAGGATGCGCGCATTGGCTTGATGCGGGACGACCCAGTCGACGTCGCCCGGCTCCAGCCCGGCGATGACGAGCGATTCGGCCATCACCGCGGCGAGATTGGTCACCGCATGGCGGAATACCTCGCGGCCCTTCATGCGCAGCTTGCCGACGGTGCCCGTGGTCGACGGACCACCGTCGACGTAGAGCAGCTCGTTATGGCGGCCGTCGGCGTGTAGCTTCGTCGCCAGGATGCCGCGGCCGTCGTCGTCGGCGCTCTCCTGCGCCTCCAGCACGATTGCGCCGGCACCGTCGCCGAACAGGACGCAGGTGGTGCGATCCTCCCAGTCGAGGATGCGGCTGAACGTCTCCGCGCCGATTACCAGCGCGCGGCGCTGGACGCCCGAGCGCAGCATCGCATCGGCGACCTGCACCGCATAGAGGAACCCCGAGCAGACCGCGGCGACGTCGAAGGCGACGCAATCGTTGATCCCGAGCATCGCCTGCACCTTCGTGGCGGTGGCCGGAAAGGTCTGGTCGGGAGTCGCGGTAGCGAGGACGATCAGGTCGATGTCCTGCGCCAGTACCCCGGCGGCGGCGAGCGCGGCCTTGGCGGCATCGGTCGCCAGCGTCGCCGTCGTTTCGTTAGGCCCGGCGATGTGGCGGAAGCGGATGCCGGTGCGCTCGACGATCCACTCGTCGCTGGTATCGACCTCTTGCGCCAGTTCGGCGTTGGACACGCGGCGGATCGGCAAGGCGGAGCCCGTGCCGGTGATGACGGATCGGATCACGCGGCCTTCTCGAAATTGCCGAGGTCGTCGGCGATGCGGCGGGTGAGATCGGCGCGCACCATCTTGGCGGCGTTGCCGATCGCGGTCGCGACGCCATGTTCCTTGGCGCCGCCGTGGCTCTTCACGACGATCCCGCCCAGGCCCAGGAAGACGGCGCCATTGTGGTTGTTGGGATCGAGGTGCTCGCGCAGCAATTCGGTGGCGGGGCGCGAGATCAGGAAGCCGATCTTCGAGCGGACCGAGCTGGTGAAGGCGCGGCGGAGCAGATCGGCGACGAAGCGCGCCGTCCCCTCCGCGGTCTTCAGCGCGATGTTGCCGGCAAAGCCATCGCAGACGATGACGTCATGGTCGCCGCGCGCCAGTTTGTCGCCCTCGACGAAGCCGGTGAAGCGCAGCGGCAGGTGAGCCGCGCCGCGCAGGATCGCGGCGGCATCGCGGATCTCGTCGGTGCCCTTCTGGGCCTCGCTGCCGATGTTCAGCAGCGCGACGCGCGGGCTTTCGAGGTCGAGGATGGTGCGCGCATAGGCGGCGCCCATCACCGCGAACTGGACGAGGTTCCGCGCATCGACCTCGGTATTCGCGCCAAGATCCAGCATGATGACGTCGTTGTCGCCCAGCGTCGGCAGCGGCGCGGCGAGCGCCGGGCGATCGATGCCGGGCAGCATGCGCAGCGCCAGCTTCGCCATCGCCATCAGCGCGCCGGTATTGCCCGACGACACGGCGGCACCGGCGCGGCCCTGCTTCACCAGGTCGATCGCGATGCCCATCGACGTGGTCTTGGCGCGGCGAATCGCTTGGCTCGGCTTGTCGCTGGCGCCGACGACGCCCTCGGCGTGGACGATTTCCGACGCCTGCGACAGGTTCGGGTGGCTCTTCAGCCCCTCGGCGATCTGCGCCTCGTCCCCGACCAGCAGAAAGCGCATGCCCTCGAACCGGCGTCGCGCGGTGGCGACGCCGGCGAGCATCACTGCAAGCCCCTCGTCACCGCCCATCGCATCGACGGCGATCGTGGAGCTGTTCGACATAGCGTCGCCGGTCCGGGTGCGGTTGCGGGTCAGCCCTCGACCGAAACGATCTCGCGACCGTTATAATGGCCGCAGTGCGAACACAGGTTGTGCGGGCGCTTCAGCTCGCCGCAGTTCGGGCATTCCTGGAACGCTTCGACGCTGAGCGCGTCGTGCGAGCGGCGCATGCCACGGCGGGAGGGCGAAGTCTTTCTTTTGGGGACGGCCATCTCGGCACCTTGTCTTTCAAACGTGTCACGGTGAACGCGACCGACCAAACGAGCCGCCGACCGGCGAACGCCGGCCGCGCGGAAAGCCTCGTGCGGCCAGACGCATCGCGAAGCGGCGCGCTATACCGATTTCGGCGCGCGTTGCAACCGTGGACCGCATCACATCGACCTCGCCAGTGGGCGATCGCGCCGCCGCCCGCGTTTTCGTTTGGCGGCGGCCGCGTCGTCCCATAGGTCAGAACGCAGAGGAGAACGCCCATGATCCTGCCGGTTACGCTGACCATTGCCGCCGCGGCAGCGGTCATCAACCTGTGGCTCGCGTTCCGTATCGTCCCCCGCCGCATCAAGGGCGGGCCGCTGACCGGCGACGGCGGCGAGCCGCGGATGATGGCGCGGATGCGGGCGCACGCCAATTTCGTCGAATATGCGCCCTTCGTCCTCATCCTGATGGCGCTGATCGAGCTGGCGGGGGGTCGCGCGACCTGGCTGTGGATTGTCGGCGTCGTCTTCGTCGTCGCCCGCGTCCTCCACGGCTTCGGCATGGACGCGACAAAGCCCAATCCGCTGCGGGCGGCGGGTGCGCTCGTCACCTGGCTAGTGCTGGCGGTGCTTGCCGGCTGGGCGCTCGTCATCGCGCAGGGCGGTGGCACCGGGCGGCCGACGCGAATCATTCCCTTCGATTTCACGGAACCCCGCGGATGAACCGATTGCTGTTTCTCGCCGGGCTGGCGCTCGCCGCCCCCGCCGCCGCGCAGACCTCGCCACAGCGGCTGTCCGATGACGTTAAGACGCTGGCGTCCGACGCCTTTCAGGGCCGCGCGCCGGGCACGCCGGGCGAGGCCAGGACGGTCGACTGGCTGGTCGGCCAGTTCAAGGCGGCGGGGCTTCAGCCCGGCGGCCCCGGCGGGCAATGGACGCAGCCGGTGCCGTTGATCCGCACCAAGCTGGGCGCGGGCACGATCACCGCCGGGGGCCAGCCTTGGGTGCAGGGCCGCGACGTCTATGTCAGCACCGTGCGCCCGGTGACGCGCGCGCGGATCGCGAACGCCCCGATGGTCTTCGTCGGCTATGGCGTCACCGCGCCCGAGCGGCAGTGGGACGATTTCAAGGGCGTCGACCTGAAGGGCAAGGTCGCGGTGTTCCTGGTCAACGACCCCGATTTCGAGGCCGCCGCCGGCGAGCCCACCGATTTCGGCGGCAAGCGCATGACCTATTACGGCCGCTGGACCTACAAGTTCGAGGAGGCGGCCCGACGCGGCGCGATCGCGGCGCTGATCGTCCACGACACGCCGGGTGCCGGCTATGGCTGGTCGACGGTGGTCGCGCCGCAGGGCGAGAATTACGACATCGTCCGCCCCGAGCCCAACGATCGCGTGATGCTGCAGGGCTGGATCGAGGGCGCCGCCGCGACTCGACTGTTCGCCGCATCGGGCCAGGATCTGGCGGCGCTGCGCGTCGCCGCCCGTCGCCGCGATTTCCGACCGGTCGTGCTCAAGCCGGTGTTCAGCGCCGACATCCCCGTCGCCCATGAGCGGGCCGAAAGCCGCAACGTCCTCGCCAAGCTGGTCGGCGCCAAGCGGCCCGACGAGGTGGTGATGTTCGGCGCGCATTGGGACGCCTATGGCGTCGGCACACCCGATGCGCAGGGGCGGACGATCCGGCCGGGGGCCAACGACGACGCGCTCGGCACGGCGGGCGTGCTCGAACTGGCCCGCGCCTTCGCCAAGGCGCCCCGGACGGCGCGCACCCTCGTCTTCGCGCTGTGGACGGGCGAGGAGCGTGGCCTGCTGGGATCGGAGACCTATGGCGTCAACCCGGTCTATCCGGCGGCGAAGACGGTTGCCAACCTGACGCTCGACATCCTCCAGACCGCGGGTCGCTCGCGCGACGTATTGCTGGTCGGGCCGGGCCAGAGCGATCTCGAACCGCTCCTCGCGAACGCCGCCACGGCGCAGGGGCGGACGATCACGCCGGAGGCACTGCCCGAGCGCGGGCTGTTCTATCGTGCCGATCATTTCTCGCTGGCGCGGCGCGGGGTGCCGACGCTGCTGCTGATGGCGATCAGCGGCGCGCCCGACCTCAGGAACGGCGGCCGGGCGGCGGGGCAGGCGTGGCTCGACGGCTATATGAAATGTTATCACCAGCCCTGCGACGCGTGGGACGCGCGTTGGGACCTGACCGGCGCGGCGGAGGACGTCGACCTGTTCTACACCGTCGGCCGCGAGCTGGCGGACGGCACGCGCTGGCCGCAATGGTCGGCCACGTCGGAGTTTCGCGCGATCCGCGAGAAGGATCGGCGGTGAATTGAAACCTCCCCGGCACGGGGAGATTTCGAGTTTTCCAGCCTGAACCCCAGCCAACGAGCAGTTCAGGACCGATCAACGGGCTGACGCGTAGCTTTTTTGTCATGCCCCGGCAGGGGCTTGAGAGGAGTTGGCGTCATGAAACTACTGGCTACCGCAGGCGCAGGCCTGCTGATCGCGACGGGAACGCTGGCCGCCATGCCGGCGGAGGCGCAGCGTTGGGGCTACGACCGCTACGATCGCGGTTACGACCGAGGCTATGATCGGGGCTGGCGCGGCGACCGCGGTTGGCGCGGGAACCGAGGCTGGGATCGCGGTCCCCGCTATGGCTGGAACGGCGGCTATCACCGTGGCGGCTGGGACGGCTATCGCCGTGGTCGCGTGGTGTGCCGCATCGAGCGCGGCTGGTATGGTCCGGAACGCGTCTGCTTCCGCCGATAAGCTGATGAAACGGGCGGCGGCTTGATCCCGCCGCCCGCTTTCGCCATAGGGGCCGCGGGAGTCGGGCGGACGTGGTCGTCGCCAACCCGGTCAGGTCCGGAAGGAAGCAGCCGCAACGATTTCGCCGCGGGTCGTTCCGGCTCCCACCTCAACCAAAGATCATGCGGGCGCGACCGCCCCCACGGGACCGACCGGCGCCGCCTCGCCGCGGTCATAGGTGCCGATCAGCACGCCGGCCGCCAGCACATGCCCCGCCATCGCCTCGACGACGGCGGCACGACCGGGCGAGTCGCCCGGATCGCCCGCCCCGTTCGCCAGCGCGAACAGCTGAAAGGCATAGCGATGCGTGCCATGGCCGGTCGGCGGATCGGGCGGCAGCCAGCCTTCGCGGAAATAGGAATTGCGGCCGACGTCGCGCCCACCGGCGCCATCGCCGTCGGCAACGATCGCCCCCTCCGCGAGCCGCCCTGCGTCGGCGGGCAAATCCCATACCACCGCATGGACCAGCGGCTGCGGCGTCGGTGCGTCGGCATCCTCGACGATCAGCACGAGGCGCGCGGTCCCCGCCGGCGGCTCGCCCCAGACCAGCGGCGGCGACACGCCGTCGCCATCGGCGGTGAAGCGATCGGGCAGCCGCGCGCCATCGGCGAAGGCGGGGCTCATCAAGTCGATCGCGGGGAATTCGCCGCCAAGTTCGGGGCGCACGATCGCCAGCTTGTCAGCGCCCGCGCGCAGGCCGCTCAGCGCCTTGCCGAGCCAGGAGGGGACATGTTCGAGCATCAGGTAGTCGCCTTCGGACAATCGCCGGGGCGCATCACCGGCGCGCCCCCGGCATACCAGCGGCTCGCGCCGCCCATCGCATCGGTGTGGTGGCAGGCCTCGCCCCCCGTGCCGTCGCGGCGGAGCAGGAAGACCCAGTGATTCGGTCCGCAATTATGCGGTTCGCAGCCCCAGGCGGCGATCCGCTCGCCCGACACGAAGATTGGCACCTCGGTCGCCTCGCCGGCGATCCGACGCCGCATCGCTTCGTCGCCGACCGCGTCGATCAGCGCGTTGGCGACTTCGGTGCGATCGTAGAAGCCGACGCCGTCGATGGGATCGTGCGGATATTTGCCCACATACACGTCGAGCGGCGGCCGATCGTCCTGTCCAGGCAGTGCCTTGGGCCGAACCACGGGGGGCGGCACGAAGGCGGCGGCGTTGGCCTCCATGGCGCGATTAGTCGCCTGCTCCTGCTGGCCGCACGCGGCGAGGGACACGAGCAGCAGTGACAGGAGGAAGAAGCGCATGAGATCATAACGCAGGCGCATCGATGGGGTTGCCTGGCGCCTGGCATGACCGCAGCTTGGCGGGCATGACCGATCGTCTCGACCGTTTCGTTTCGGCACAGGCCGACAGCTATGACCAAGCGCTCGCCGAGTTGCGGCGGGGGCGCAAGGCGAGCCACTGGATGTGGTGGGTGTTCCCACAGGTCGCGGGGCTCGGGCGCAGCGACACCGCGCGCTTCTATGCCATCGCCGACGCGGCGGAGGCGCGCGCCTATCTGGCGCATCCGGCGCTGGGGCGGCGGCTGATCGAGGCGAGCGACGCTGTCATTGCCGCGCCGGGGTCGGCGGAGGCGATCATGGGCGCAATCGATGCAGTGAAGCTCAAGTCGTCGATGACGCTGTTTGCCCATGTGGCCGACGATCCGGCGCCGTTTCGGGCGGTGTTGGAGCGGTTTTACCGGGGTGAGGAGGATGCGGCGACGGTGGACATCCTGCGCAATACGCCCTCGTCACCCTGAACTCGTTTCAGGGTCTCGTCGGGGCAACGCTATCGGGAGATGCTGAAACAAGTTCAGCATGACGGCGGTGGTCGATGCCGCTGGGGTCCCATATGAAAAAGGGAGGCCGAAGCCTCCCCTGATCGCTCAGCCGTCGTAGTCGGCGCCGAGGTTCTGGTTGCGCGGCGGGGCCGCGGCGGTGAGGCGAAGCGCCTCGGCCGAGGCGGCCAAGCTGCCGACCGCATCGACCTCGTCATCGTCGTCGATCTGGACGCGCTGCAGGCTGTTGACCACCGATTCCTCGAGATGGTCGGGACGCACCGTCTCCTCGGCGATCTCGCGCAGGGCGACGACCGGATTCTTGTCACGATCGCGATCGATCGTCAGCTCGGCACCGCCCGAAATCTGGCGGGCGCGCTGCGCCGCGAACAGCACCAGGTCGAACCGGTTGGAAACCTTGTCGACGCAATCCTCGACCGTCACGCGCGCCATCGCCGCTTCCTTCGTGCAAAATACCGCTGGGATGAAGAGGTGCCATCTACGGTTGATGTGCGCCCAAGTCAAGGAAAACGCCTTGTCGCCGCGCCCCCTGCCCGGCAAAGCGAACGCCATGGACGCGCCGCCGCCGCAGCCGAGCTTTACCGTCGACGGCAACCGGTTGACGCTGCTCGACACCGGGCAGCGGCGGCTGGAGGCGTTGCTGGCGCTGATCGACGGTGCCACGCGGTCGCTGCGCATCCTCTATTATATCTACGCCGACGACGACACCGGGCGGCGCGTCAACGCGGCGCTGATCGCGGCGGCGCATCGCGGCGTCACCGTCGCCGTCGTCGTCGACGGATTCGGCAGCGACGACGCCAGCCGTGCCTTCTTCGCCCCGGTGCGCGAGGCGGGGGTGACGGTGTGCCGGTTCCTGCCACGGTTCGGACGCCGCTATCTGCTGCGCAATCACCAGAAGCTGGCGCTGGCCGATGCGGAAGGCGAAGCGCCGCGGATCATCGTCGGCGGCTTCAATGTCGAGGACGATTATTTCGGCACCGCACAGGACGCCGCGTGGCGCGACCTGGGGTTGCTGGTCGAGGGGCCGGCGGCGGCGCGGATGGCGGGCTATTTCGACGCGCTCAACGACTGGGTGCAGCAGCCGAAGGGCAAGATCCGCAAACTCAACACGGCGCTGGCGCAATGGAGCGAGAGCGAGGGCGCGCTGCGCTGGCTGATCGGCGGGCCGACGCGGCGGCTGTCGCCCTGGGCGCGGACCGTGCGCCACGACATGCGCCGCGGCCGCCGCATCGATTTGATCGCCGGCTATTTCACGCCGAGCCCGACGATCCTGCGCCGGCTCGACAAGGCCGGACGCCGTAAGGCGCGAGTGCGGATCGTCACCGCGTCCCAGTCCGACAACAACGCCACGATCGCCGCGGCGCGCTTCACCTACGCCGGCCTGCTGCGCAAGGGCGTGCAATTGTTCGAATATCTGCCGACGAAGCTGCACACCAAGCTGTATGTGATCGACGACGCGGTTCATATCGGCTCGGCCAATTTCGATATGCGCAGCCTGTTCATCAACTTGGAGCTGATGCTGCGGATCGAGGATGCCGCCTTCGCCGACCACGCCCGCGGCTATGTCGACGGCGAGATCGCGAAATCGCAGGCGGTGACGAAGGACTGGTACAAGGCGCACACGACGCCGTTCCAGCGGCTACGCCAGTTCGCGGCCTATATGTTGCTGGCGGTGATCGATCCGGGCGTATCGCGTGGGCTGAACTTCGGGATCGACGAGTAGACGGGACGTTACGTCGAAAGATGCTGAAACGAGCTCAGCATGACGGCGGGGGCGGATTACTCCCCCCGCAACATGCGGATGATGCCGGAGAAGTCCTTGCCCCCCTGCCCGGCGTCAGCGAACCGCTCGTAATAGTCGCGTGCGCGCTCGCCCATTGGGGTGTCAGCGCCGGCATCGGCGGCGGCTTCTGCCGCCAGGCGCAGGTCCTTGAGCATCAGCGCCGCCGCGAAGCCGCCCTGATAGTCGTTGTCGGCGGGCGTCGTCGGCCCGACGCCGGGGACCGGGCAATAGCTCGTCATCGACCAGCTCTGCCCCGACGAGACGCTGGCGATGTCGAAGAACGCCTTGGCGTCGAGCCCCAGCTTCTCGGCGAGGACGAACGCCTCGCACGTCGCGACCATCGTCGCGCCGAGGATCATGTTGTTGCAGATCTTCGCCGCCTGCCCCGCACCGCTGGCACCGGCGTGGATCACCGCCTTGCCCATCGCCGACAGATAGGGTTCGGCACGCGCGAAGCCGTCGTCGCTGCCGCCGACCATGAAGGTCAGCGTGCCCGCCGCCGCGGCGGCGATGCCGCCCGAGACGGGCGCGTCGACCGCGGTGATGCCGCGGTCCGCCGCCGCCTGGGCGACTCGCTTGGCGGTGGCGACGTCGATCGTCGAGCAGTCGATCAGGATCGCGCCCGGCGCGGCGTTGGCGAACACCGCGGCCTCATAGACTTCTTCGACATGGCGACCGGCGGGCAGCATGGTGATGACCGCCTCGGCACCCTCGATCGCCTCGGCCGCGGTCGCGACGGGTAGGCAGCCCGCCTCCTTGGCGCGGGCGAGCGCGTCCGCGGAAAGGTCGAAGGCGCGGACGTCATGGCCCTTCTTCGCCAGGTTCGCGGCCATGCCGCCGCCCATGTTGCCCAGACCGATGAAAGCGACGCGTGCCATTACTTCTCTCCTGTCAGCCCCTCCCCTTCAGGGGAGGGGTTTGGGGTGGGGGCCGCAAGCGAAGGTCTCTGCGAGGCGTACCCCACCCCCAACCCCTCCCCTGAAGGGGAGGGGCTTTGTTATCCGCTTACTTCCCCGTCCAGTTACCCGGGCGCTTCTCGACGAAGGCGGTCATGCCTTCCTTCTGGTCCTCGGTGGCGAACAGTCCGTGGAATAGCCGACGCTCGAACTGGACGCCCTGGGTCAGCCCCATGTCGAAGGCGGCGTTGACCATCTCCTTGTTCGCGATCGTCGCGAGCGGCGCCATGCCGGCGATCGTGGTCGCGGTCTTCACCGCCTCCTCGACCAGCTCGGCGGCGGGGACGATGCGGCTGACGAGGCCGGCGCGTTCCGCCTCCTCGGCATCCATCATCCGGCCGGTCAGGCACATCTCCATCGCCTTGGCCTTGCCGACCGCATGCGCCAGCCGCTGCGACCCGCCCATGCCGGGGGTGACGCCGAGCTTGATTTCAGGTTGGCCGAATTTCGCGGTGTCGGCGGCGAGGATGAAGTCGCACATCATCGCCAGCTCGCAGCCGCCCCCGAGTGCGTAGCCAGCGACCGCGGCGATCACCGGCTTGCGGGTGCGGGTGAAATGCTCCCATCCGGCGAAGAAGTTGCTGGCGTACATGTCGGCGAAGCCCTGCGCCTGCATCTCCTTGATGTCGGCGCCCGCGGCGAACGCCTTCTCGCTGCCGGTGACGACGGCGCAGCCCTGGCCCGGATCGGCGTCGAATGCCTGCATCGCGGACACCAGGTCGGCCAGGACCTGGCTGTTGAGCGCATTCAGCGCCTTGGGGCGGTTCAGCGTCATCAGCGTCACGCGGCCGCGCTGTTCGACCAGGATCGTCTCGTAGTCCATCATTCAGCCCTTTCGGCTCGTCGGCGGCAGCGGCGTCCACGCCTCGGCGGGGGGCAGCGGCTGGAAATAGGCGTCGACCATCGCGTCGGTCACCTCGGCGGCGGTGGCGGGCGACCAGCGCGGGTCGCCGGTCTTCTCGATCAGCAGCGCTCGCACCCCTTCGGCGAAATCCGGGCTGCGGTACATGCGGCTGACGATCGCATATTCCATCCGCATTTCGTCGACGAAGTGCAGCTGGCGCGGGCTTTCGACCAGCATGCGCAGCGACACCTTGCACGCCGTCGGCGAGCGCTTGGCGAGCATCGCGAGCACGTTCGACGCCCAGTCGGACCCGTCAGCCTGAAGGGCCGCCATGATCTCCTCGAAATCGTCGGAGGCGAACAGCCGGTCGATCTGGGGCAGCTGGTCGGTGATAGTGGCGGGCGGCGGCGTGACCGCGGCGCCGGCGAGAATCGATTCGGCCTTTTCCGGGCTCGCCGCGATCTCCGCCTTCACCGCATCGAGCTGGTCGGAGGGCACGTAGAAATTGGCGAGGCCGAGCGCGATGCAATCGGCGCCGTCGAGCCGCGCGCTCGTCAGCGCCAGATATTGCGCCGCACGCCCGCGCAGCCGTGACAGATAGCGCCCGCCGCCGACATCGGGGAACAGGCCGATCGTCGTCTCGGGCATTGCGAACACCGTCCGCTCGGTGACGATGCGATAGCGGCACGGGCAGGCGATGCCGACGCCGCCGCCCATCACCACGCCATCCATGAACACGACGCCCGGCTTCGGATACGTGTACATCAGGTGGTTGAGGCGATATTCCTCGAAGAAGAAATCGCGCCCCGCGGTGCCCGCGCCGTCGGCGACGTCCTTCGCGATCGTCACCACGTCGCCGCCCGCGCAGAAGCCCCTGCCGCCGGCATGATCGATCAATACGATCCGCACGTCGTCGTCATGACGCCAGTCGAGCAGCGCCTCGGTCATCGCGCGCACCATGCCGAGGTCGAGGCTGTGCAGCGCCTTGGGCCGGTCCAGCCGGATACGGCCGGCGCAGTGGTCGGCGAAGGTCAGGACATGAGGGTCGGCGATGAAGTTCAAAATACTATCCATGAATGCCCTGCCCCGTTCGTGCTGAGCTCGTCGAAGCACCTGCCCAAGTCGCCACGGCACGGGCGTGACACCCGCCCTTCGACAAGCTCAGGACGAACGGAAGGGAGAATCCTTACCGTGAGTCTCAATGCGCGATCGCCACGTAGGAACCGGGCGCAGGCTCGATACCGTTCTCGATCGCGCGGGCGGGACCGTGCTCGCCCGAACCATGCGCGTCGAGCCAGCCGGTCCAGAACGGCCACCACGAACCGTCGTGCTTCGTCGCCCCCGCCAGCCATTCGGCAGCGGCATCGGGCTGCGCATCGTTTGTCCAATAGCCGTGCTTGTTCGCGGCGGGCGGATTGATGACGCCGGCGTTGTGGCCCGATCCGCCGAGGACGAACGTCACCTCGCCGCCGAACAGCCGCGCCCCGTCGTACACCGCTTCCCATGCCGAGACGTGATCGTCCTTCAGCGCGATGAGCAGCATCGGCGTCGTCACCGTCTTCACGTCGATCGCGACGCCGCCGACCGCGAAGCCGTTGGGCTCGCGCAGCGCGTTGGAGAACAGCAGGTCGCGATTGTATGAGCGCAGGAATGCCTGCGGAATGCGCGCGCCGTCCTCGAACCAATAGAGCAGGTCAGACGGCGGGGCCGGCTTGTCGAGCAGATAATGGTTGATGACCGACGACCAGATCAGGTCGTTGGCGCGCACCGCGGCGAACAGCTGCTGGAGTTCGGTCGCTTCGATGAAGCCGCGCCGCGCGAGGTGCGCGTCGAGCGCGTCGAGATGCGCCTCGTTCACAAAGGCCGCCCAATCGCGCATGTCGGCGAAATCGACCATCGAGCCGATCAGCGTCGCACTGTTGACCTCGCCGCTGCGCCCCTGCGCCTCGAGCCACGCCAGCGCGACCGATACCAACGTACCGCCCAGGCAGAACGCGAACAGGTCCAGCTTCTCCGTACCCGCCGCCCTGCGCGCGGCATCGATCGCCTCGACGATGCCGTTGAGGACATAGTGCTCGACGCCGCAATCGCGGTGGCGATCGTCGGGATTGATCCAGGAGATGACGAAGACGGTGCGGCCCTGGTCGACCAGCCATTTCACCAGGCTCGACTTCGGCTGGAGGTCGATCATGTAGAATTTGTTAACCAACGGCGGCACGTAGAGCAGCGGCTCGGCAGCGACGTCGGCGGTGGTCGGCGTGTACTGGATCAGCTGGAACAGATGGTTCTGGAAGACGACCTCGCCCGGGGTCGCGGCGATCGTCTCGCCTTTCACGAAATCGCCGCTCGCCCGGCGGCGGACGATGCCCCTGCCCGCCATCACGTCCTCGACGAGATGCTGGAAGCCGTTGACGAGGTTTTGCCCTCCCGTCTCCAGCGTCCGCGCGACGACGTCGGGATTGGTCAGTGCGAAATTGGCGGGCGAGACGGCGTTGAGGAACTGGTCGAGCAGGAAGCCGACCATCGCCCGGTTCGAATTGCTGCCGCCTGCGCCCAGCGCGCCCGCCGCCTTCAGCTGGCGCGAGGCGAGGTGATAGGCATCGCGCAACGCACGATAATAAGGGTCGTCGCTCCAGGCCGGCGCCGCGAAGCGGCGGTCGCGCGGCGCGTCGGCTGGCGGCTTCAGCCCCCAGGCGGCGAGCCAGAAGTCGCTCCACTCGCGCGCGGCCTGGGCCTGTACCTCGAGCAGCGCGCTCGGCGACACGCCGCTCGCCTGATCGGCCATCGCCCGCCAGATCGCGAGCGGATCATAGGGCTGCGACGCGATCACTGGCGCGTCAGCTCGCGGCCGACGATCATCCGCATCACCTGGTTGGTGCCCTCCAGGATCGAATGGACGCGCAGGTCGCGCCAGAAACGCTCGATCGGATAGTCCCGGAGATAGCCGTAGCCGCCGTGCAGCTGAAGCGCGCGGTCGACGATCGACGAGCCGTTGTCGGTCGCCAGCCGCTTCGCCATCGCCGAGAAACGCGACTTGTCGGGCGCGTTCGCGGTCACTTTCGCCGCGGCCAGATAGAGCAGCGCGCGCGATGCTTCCAGGTCGGTCGCCATGTCGGCGAGCATGAACTGGGTGTTCTGGAAATCGGCGACGGCGGCGCCGAACTGCTGGCGCTCCTTGGTATAGCGGATCGATTCGTCGAGGCAGCGCTGGGCCCCGCCGAGCGAACAGGCGCCGATGTTGAGGCGGCCGCCATCGAGCCCGGCCATCGCGATCTTGAAGCCTTCGCCCTCGCCGCCGACTAGATTGGCGACGGGCACGCGGCAATCCTCGAAGATCACCTGCGCCGTGGGCGATGCGTTCCAGCCCAGCTTCTTCTCGGGCGCGCCGAACGACAGGCCGGGCGTATCCTTCTCGACGACGACCGCGCTGATCCCGCGGCTCTTTTCCTCGCCGGTGCGGACCATCACGACATAGACGTCGTTGTAGCCGGCGCCCGAGATGAACTGCTTGGTGCCGTTGAGAACGAAATCGTCGCCGTCGCGGCGCGCGCTGGTCTTGAGCGCGGCGGCGTCGGAGCCCGATCCCGGCTCGGTCAGGCAGTAGCTGGCGATCTTGTCCATGCTGACCAGATCGGGAAGGAAACGCGCCTTCAATTCCGCCGAGCCGAAGCGGTCGATCATCCACGCCGCCATGTTGTGGATCGAGATGAACGCCGACGTGGCGGGACAGCCATAGGCCATCGCCTCCATGATCAGCGCCGCCTCGAGCCGGCCAAGCGCGATGCCGCCCGATGCCTCGCTGACATAGATCGACCCGAAGCCAAGCTCGCCCGCCGCCTTCCACACGTCGACGGGGTAATGGTGCTTCTCGTCCCATTCCGCGGCGAACGGGGTGATCCGGTCGGCGGTGAAGCGGCGCGCGAGATCCTGGATCTCGCGCTGGTCGTCGGTCAGGTCGAACTGGTCGGTCATCTTATCCTGCGCAGCGCTGGTAGCGGAACATGCCGGACGGGCGGGTATCCTCGCGGAGCAGCGCCTTGCCGTCGTCCTGGAGCGTTATCGTCGTCGGCGACGTCCAGTTGCCCTTGCGGTTGGTATAGTCGAGCGTCGCGGTCAGCCGGTCGGGCCGGACGGCGAGCATGTCCTTGGCGGTCGCCTTGACGCCGGCATTGAAGCTGAGCGTCGTCGCTGCGACGGTCATCAGCCCGGCGCCGCCCTTGCAGTCGGCGGGCGTCATGCCCCAGCGGCCGCGATACTCCTCCGGGAACGCGGTCAGCTTCTGCGGGCCGACGGGCGCGGCGGCGTTGGCGGTCGCATTGACGGCGGCGTCGTTGGCGACCGGGGCCGATGTCGGCGCCGGATCGCAGGCGGCAAGCACGAGCGCGAAACCGAGGGGCAGCAGCGCAAAACGGGTCATGGCGTCGTCTCCTGTTGCGGGCAGCGCTGGTAGCGCAGCGAGCTGGGCGGGTCGTCCTGATCGAACACGAGCGTGCGGCCATCGTCCTGGATCGCGAGCACCGCCTGCTTCGTCCACGTCTGGCCCTCGCCCGAAAAGGCGAGCGTCGCGGTGATCCGCTGTGGCCCGGTCTGCGCGATGCTGCCCGGCACCGCGCGCGATTCGTAGAAGCTCAGCCGGTTCGCGGCGACCGTCACCAGCCCCTTGTTGTCGGCACGCGCGGGATCGCAGTCGTTGGGCACCAGCCCCCAGCGGCCCTGGAACGGCGCGGGGATGGCGGAGAGCTTCGTCGGCGACGGCAGCGCGACGGGCACCAGCGCGTTGCCGGTGTCGCCCGTCGCCTGGTCGTCGACCGGCTCGCTCGCCGCCGCACCGCTCGCGCCCGAGCCCTGCTCGTTGCCGCCGGCCTTCTCACTGCCGCCACCGCCGCATGCCGTCAGCAGCAGCGCGGCGGTGAGAACCGAAACCGATATCCTGCGCATCGCGATCACCCCATCGTCGGGATGACGAACGCGTTCCCTCCGTCGGGCGATCCGTCGGGCCAGCGCTGGGTGATCGTCTTGACCTTGGTCCAGAACTTCACACCCTCCATGCCGTGCTGGTTGGTGTCGCCGAACGCCGACCGCTTCCACCCGCCGAAAGTGTGATAGGCGACCGGCACCGGGATCGGCACGTTGATCCCAACCATGCCGACGTTGACGCGCGCCGCGAATTCGCGCGCGGCATGGCCGTTGCGGGTGAAGATCGCAACGCCGTTGCCGTACTGGTGCTCGCTCGGCAGGCGCAGCGCGGTTTCGAAATCGGGAGCACGGACGATCTGCAGCACGGGGCCGAAAATCTCTTCCTTGTACGCGCTCATCTCGGGCGTGACCCGATCGAACAGCGTCGGGCCGACGAAGAAGCCTTCCTCATGCCCCTGAAGCGTGAAGCCGCGACCGTCGACGACCAGCTCGGCACCCTCGTCGACGCCGGTCTGGATCCAGTCCTCGACTCGCTTCTTGTGCGCGGCGTTTACCACCGGGCCGTAATGCGCCTGGTCGTCGGTCGACACGCCGACACGCAGAGCCTGAATCGCGGGGATCAATTTTTCGCGCAGCGCGTCGGCGGTCTTGTCGCCGACCGGCACCACCACGGACAGCGCCATGCAGCGCTCGCCCGCCGAACCGAATGCCGCGCCCGACAGGTCGGCGACGACCTGATCGAGGTCGGCGTCGGGCATGACGATGCCGTGGTTCTTGGCGCCGCCCATCGCCTGGACGCGCTTGCCGGCGGCGACGCCGCGGCGATAGACGTAGTGCGCGATGTCGGAGGAGCCGACGAAGCTGACCGCGCCGATCGCCGGATGGTCGAGGATCGCGTCGACCATCTCCTTGTCGCCATGGACGACCTGAAGCACGCCCTCGGGCAGCCCCGCCTCGCGGAACAGCTCGGCGAGACGCACCGGGACGCTGGGATCACGCTCCGAGGGCTTCAGGATGAAGGCGTTGCCGGTCGCGATCGCGACGCCCGACATCCACAGCGGGATCATCGCCGGGAAGTTGAACGGGGTGATGCCCGCGCCGATGCCGATCGGCTGGCGCATCGAATAGACGTCGATGCCCGGGCCTGCCCCTTGCGTATATTCGCCCTTCAACACGTGCGGGATGCCGCAGCAGAACTCGATCACCTCAAGCCCGCGCTGGATGTCGCCCTTGGCGTCGGCGACGACCTTGCCATGCTCGCTGGCGAGGAGCCGCGCCAGCGCGTCCATGTTCGCCTCGACCAGCTCCTTGAAGCGGAACATGACCCGGGCGCGCCGCTGGGGATTGGTCGCGGCCCAGCCGGGCTGCGCGGCCTCGGCAGCAGCGACGGCGCGATCCAGGTCGGCCTGGGTGCCGAGCGTGACGGTCGCCTGCACGCGGCCGGTGTTGGGATCGAACACCTCGCTGGTGCGGCCACCGCCGCCACCGGCGTGGCCGACGATAACATGGTCGATTACACGCATCACACTCTCCTGCGGCGGCCCGTTGCTCGGGCTCACCGGTTCGCGGGGCCGGCCGACGCGCGTCGGCGCCGGCTCAGCGGAAATTGTCGGCGTAGGCCTGCAGCTTCAAGCTTTTCGCGGGCGTCGGCACGACGACATAGTCGAAGCCCTGCTTTTCGGCATAGGCGATCGCCGCATCAACTGTCGGAAAGCGCAGTCGCACCTGATCGCGCGTGTCGCCGCTGCCGGCCCAGCCGGTCAGCGGATCAGGCTGCTTCGCCTCCGCGGGCTCGAACTCGAGCTGCCATTGGTCGGTGAAGTGCTTGCCCGATTGCATGGCGTTCTTCGGGCGTTGGAAGATGCGGGCGGTAGGCATGACGCCCCCTTAACGCGGGAGTTGGATGGGGGGAAGCGTTCGTCGCGTCGATCCTCCCTCGCCGGGGGGAGGATCATGGGCGCCGCGCGTCCGCCCGCTTCGTGCGCAGCGTCGCCGCCGCGCTGGCGGGATCGTCGGGCCAGGGGTGCTTGGGATAGCGCCCGCGCATCTCCTTCGCCACCGCGGCCCAGCTGCCCGACCAGAACCCCGGCAGGTCGCGCGTCGTCTGGATCGGCCGGCCCGCGGGGCTGGTAAGGCTGAGCACCAGGGGCACGCGCGCCTCGCCCACGACGGGATGTTCGGCGAGGCCGAACAGCGCCTGGACGCGCAATTCGACGCGCGCCCCCCCTTCCGCGGCATAGTCTATGCCGTGGGTGCTGCCGGCGGGGCTGGTGAAGGCGGCAGGCGCGACACGCTCGACGCGCTGCTGCTCGTCCCAGCTCAGCAGGTTGCGGATGGCGTCGTGGAGCGCGCCGGGCTGGATGGCGTCGAGCCGTCGCTTGCCCGCGACCAGCGACGGCAACCACTCGTCGAGCCGCGTGATCAGCGTAACATCGTCGAGCGGCACCCCCGCGAACACGGCGCGGCGGCGATAGGCGAGCGCCGAGTCGCGCCACGGCATCAGGTCGAGCCCATAGTGACGCACGCCCTCGACCAGCGCCGCCTCGATCGTCGCCGCCTCGGCCTGCGTATCCGGCCCGCTAGATAGACGAATCGCGCCCAGGCGACGCTCGCGCAACGGCCGAACCCCGCCGGTGGCGGGGTCGAAGTCCGCGATGCGCCGCGTCTCGATCCGGTCGGCGAAGAGCGTCTCGACCGTCGTGGCGTCGATCGGCGCGGCGGCGAGGATCCGGGCGCCCGCCGCCGATCCCTGCGTCTCGGCGACCGCCAGCCATTCGGCACGGGCGAGCGGCACGGTGGGATCGAGCACGAAACCGCGCCCGCCGACCGAGACCCAGCGCTCGCCCCAGGCATCGCGGCGCCGCGCGACGCGATCGGGGAAGGCAAGCGCGACGGTAGGGCCGGTTGCGCGCTGATCGCCCGACGAGGCGGCGCCGGGCACGAGCTTCGCCCACCGCTCTGCCAGTCGCCGCGCACCGTCCGCCTTGGTGCCGCGCTCGCGCCGCCACCGGGCGAGGCGAGCGTCGAGATCAGCGTCCTGGCCGCCGAGGCCACGCTCCTGCGACAGCACGGCAACCTCCGCCGCGAGCCTCTTGTCGGGCGCGACCAGCAGCATGTGCGCGAGCCGCGGCGGCATCGGCATGGCGGCGATGGCGCGGCCGTGTGCGGTCGGCCGACCATCGTCGTCGAGCGCGCCCAGCGCCGTCAGCCGCGCGGTGGCTTCCTCGACCGCGGCAGCGGGGGGCGGGTCGAGCCAGGCGAGCGAGCGGGGATCGGCGACGCCCCAGATCGCGGTCGCCAGCACCAGCTGTGACAGGTCCGCCTCCAGGATCTCGGGCGGATCGAAACGCGGCAGGCCGGCGGTCGCCGCCTCTTCCCACAAGCGATAGGCGACGCCCGGCCCCTGCCGCGCCGCGCGCCCCGCGCGCTGGGTGACCGCCGCCTGGCTCGCCCGTTCGGTGACGAGGCGCGTGACGCCCGCCGCGCGGTCGTAGCGGGGGCGGCGCGCAAGACCCGAATCGACGACGACGCGGATGCCGTCGAGCGTCAGGCTGGTCTCGGCGATCGAAGTCGCGAGCACCAGCTTGCGCCGGCCGTCGGGCTCGGGCGCGATTGCCGCGCGCTGGGCGGCGGGATCGGCGCTGCCGTGAAGCTCGTGGATCATGACGTCGTCGGGCAGGTTGGCGAGCCGTTCCGCGGTCCGCTCGATCTCGGCGACGCCGGGCAGGAAGGCGAGGATGCCGCCTTCTTCGTCGGCCAGCGCGGCGCGGACGGCGCTCGCCACCTGATCCTCGATCCGCGCCTGGGGGTCGCGACCGAGGTGGCGCAGCGTCAGCGGATGGCTGCGCCCTTCGCTCTCGATCACCGGCGCACCGTTCATCAGCGCGGCGAAGCGGCTGCCGTCGAGCGTCGCCGACATGGCGACGATGCGCAGCTCGGGCCGCAACGCACCCTGCACGTCGAGGGCGAAGGCGAGCCCGGTGTCGCCGTCGAGGCTGCGCTCGTGAACCTCGTCGAACAGCACCGCCGAGACGCCGGCGAGTTCGGGATCGGCCTGGACGCGGGCGACGAAGATGCCTTCGGTCACGACCGTGACCCGCGTCGCCGCCGATCGCTTTGAATCCATCCGCGTCGCATAGCCGAAGGTCCGGCCGACCGGCTCGCCCGCCAGCGCCGCCATCCGCTCCGCCGCAGCGCGCGCGGCGAGACGGCGGGGGGAGAGCAGCAGGATCTCGCCGTCGCACCACGGCTCGCTCAGCAGCGCCGGGGCGACCGCGGTCGTCTTGCCCGCCCCCGGCGGCGCGACGAGCACCGCCGACGAACCATCGCGCAGGACGGCGAGCAGGTCGGGGAGGACGGCGTGGATCGGCAGGGTCACGGGTGGCGCTGTGCCCCCTATGCCGCCCACCCTGCAAGGCAGCGACGCGATCGGGGGAAACGTTTGCCGGCCCTGCGGCGTTGGCGGCGAAACGAAAGGATCACGACATGACCATCCTCGACCAGATGCTGAGCCAGTTCGGCGGCGTGAACATCGGCGAGCTGGCCGGGCGGCTCGGCATCACCGAGGCGCAGGTGCAGTCGGCGCTCGGCGCGCTCGGGACCAACCTGTCGCAGCCGGGCAGCACCGTCGACGCAGCGGCGCAGCAGACCGGGCTGCCCACCGACACCATCCAGCAGCTGCTGGCGTCGATCGGCGGCGAGGACATGTTGCAGCGGGTCACCGGCGCGCTAAGCCAGGGCGGCGGGTTGGAGGCGATCACCTCCGGGCTGTTCGGCAAGAACTGACGCGCTGGCGCCCGCGCGTGGCGGCGTGTAACCTCGCATCGCGATGAGCGGGCACCATCACCAGCACGGCGGGCATCAGCACGATCACGGCCACGGCCACCACCACGCCCCGGCGAGCTTCGACCGCGCGTTCGCGATCGGCATCGCGCTCAACCTCGCCTATGTCGCTGCCGAGGGCGGCTTCGGGTTGTGGACCGGGTCGGTCGCGCTGCTCGCCGATGCGGGACATAATCTGTCCGACGTATTGGGGCTTGCGGTCGCCTGGGGCGGCGCGGCATTGGCGCGGACGCCGCCGTCAAAGCGCTTTACCTATGGGCTGAAGGGTTCGACGATCCTCGCGGCGCTGACCAACGCGCTGCTGCTGCTGGTCGCGCTAGGGGCGATCACGCTCGAGGCGGGGCAGCGCTTCGCCGATCCGCCGCCGGTCGCGGGGCTGACCGTGTCCGTTGTCGCGGGTGTCGGGATCCTCGTCAACGGCCTTACCGCCTGGCTGTTCGCGCGCGGGCGACACGGCGACGTCAACATTCGCGGCGCCTTCCTGCACATGGCTGCCGATGCCATCGTGTCGGCCGGCGTCGTGATCGCCGGCATCGCGATCTGGGCGACGGGGATCGGCTGGATCGACCCGCTGGTCAGCCTGGTCATCGTCGCGGTCATCTTCGTCCAGACCTGGGGACTGCTGCGCGAGACGATCGAGATGGCGCTGGCCGCGGTGCCGCGCGGCATCGACTTCGATGCGGTGACGATGGCGCTGCGCACGCTGCCCGGCGTGGCGCGGTGCCACGACCTACATATCTGGCCGATGTCGACCACCGAACCGGTGCTGACCGCGCATCTCGTCATGCCCGCCGGCCATCCGGGCGATGCCTTCCTGGCCGACGCGCGCGAGATGCTGCGGGATCGTTTCGGCATCGGCCATGCCACGCTACAGATCGAGATCGAGGATCAAGACGACCACGACGGTGCGATTTGTGCGCCGCACCACGATACGGGCGATCATCGCCACTAAGTCGTGGTTCCGGCGCGCATTAACCGCCCGACCTGCAGAAAAGCCGATGCGATCGCGAAACGATGCCCAGACTACCGTTCATCGCGGTTTGCAGCGTCGCCCAAACGACACGGGTCAACGGAAATTTTTGTCCCCCAACGGCACAAAAATTCACCTTAACCGTTTGCGATTCCGTAACCTTTGGCGGGGTGGTGCATCCAAAGCGGCCCCGAGCAGTTTGGCGTCATGACTTCGGTCAACGCGTCTGTACCTGAATAGGGGTCTACCATCATGAAGAAGCTGCTTCTCGCCAGCGCCACCGTCGCGCTATTCGCGTCCTCCAACGCTTACGCCGCCGCCAACCTAACCAGCGCCACCGTCCGCGGCGGCACCATGGCCTCGCCGAGCTCGACGGTGTGGAACACCATCCAGGATAGTTTCTACACGCTGTTCATCCAGCAGCCGTTCGCGAATGCGCTCAACGGCACCAACCCGACGATCAACGATCCGACTACGCTGGGTGGCAACGACTTCCTCATTTCGGGCGATGGCTTTCCGTCGGGCTCGATCACCAATTCGGACCTGAACTACACGATCACGCTCGGCTTCGCCGATGGCGCCACGATTTCGGGCATGTACAACACCATCTCCGGCGCGTTCACCGCCGGCAGCTCGTCGACGGTCGGCGACACGACGTACACGCTGACCGGCTTCGGCTGGAATCGTAACCCGAACAGCGATATCGTCAGCCAGTTCGCCCCCACCAAGGGCAATGATACGTCGGACTATACCGGCCTGTTCTCGTTCGACGCCTCGGCGGTTCCCGAGCCTGCGACCTGGGCGATGATGCTGATCGGCTTCGGCATGGTCGGCGGCGCGGCGCGCTATCGTCGTCGCAACTCGCAGGTCGTCTACTCGTAAGATCGACGCGACGAGCGATATCGGAAAGCCGCGGCCCCCATGGGGTCGCGGCTTTTCTCTTGTCCGTCCCTGTAATCAGCGATCAGTAGGCGCGGGCGACCGCGAACTCGACCGCCTCGACCATCGCCGCGCGGGCCTGGCCATCCGGGAAACCGGCGATCGAATCGATCGCCCGCTGGCCATAGTGGCGGGCGCGCGCCAGCGTGTCGTCGACCGCCCGGCTGCGGCGGACCAGATCGACCGCCTGGGCGAAATCCTCGTCCGACGAACGCCGCCCCTCGACCGCGTCCTTCCAGAACTTGCGGTCGTCGGCGTTGCCGCGGGCATAGGCGAGGATGACGGGCAGCGTCATCTTGCCCTCGCGGAAGTCGTCGCCCGCATCCTTGCCCATCGTGCCGGCGTCGGACACGTAATCGATGGCGTCGTCGACCAGCTGGAACGCGATGCCGAGGTTGCGGCCATAGGCGTCGAGCGCCATTTCCTCGCGCTCCGGCCGCTCGGCGACCACCGCGGCGATGCGGCAGGCGGCGGCGAACAGGGCCGCCGTCTTGGCGTTGATGATGTCGAGGTAGCGATCCTCGCCCAAGTCGACACGCCGCGCGGCAGTCAGCTGGTTGACCTCGCCCTCCGCAATCACGGCCGACGCATTGGACAGGATCTTCAGCACCTTCAGGCTGCCGTCCTCGACCATCAATTCGAAGCTGCGGCTGAACAGGAAGTCGCCGACCAGCACGCTCGCCGGATTGCCCCAGATGATGTTGGCGGTGCGGCGGCCGCGGCGCAGGTCTGACCCGTCGACGACGTCGTCGTGGAGCAGCGTCGCGGTGTGGATGAACTCGACTGCCGCGGCGAGGCGATGGTGGCGGTTCCCGGTATAGCCGATCAGCCGCGCACTCGCGAGCGTCAGCATCGGCCGCATCCGCTTGCCGCCGCCTGCGATCAGGTGGCCGGCCAGCTCCGGGATCAGCGGGATCTGCGACTGCATGCGGTCGAGGATCACCGCATTGACCGAATTCATGTCGCCGGCCACGAGTTGCAGCATCGGCTCGAGGCTGGGCTGGCGATCGGCGAGACGGTGGATGGTCGCGGTCATGCTCGCGTGGCTGTGGCGGCTGGGGTTGGCAAAGGCAAGCCCGCGCTTCATGGAGTTGCGCGAGGGCAAGGGGCGAACGATGACCGACGACGTGCTGCAGGGCTATCGCAAGAGCATCGACAATATCGACGCGGCGCTCGTCCATCTGCTCGCCGAGCGCTTCAAGGTGACGCAGGCGGTGGGCCGGTACAAGGCGACGTCCGGGCTGCCCGCCGCCGATCCGGGCCGCGAGGAGCACCAGATCGCGCGCCTGCGCCGGCTGGCGGAGGACGCCGAGCTCGACCCCGAGTTCAGCGAGAAGTTCCTGCGCTTCATCATCGACGAGGTGATCCGCCATCACCAGCAGATGCAGGCGTGATCCAGCCATGACCGGTTCATGGGACGGTTGGTTATGCCGGCGGGCATGATCGCGTTTCTCGCCCTCGCCACCGCCGCGCCTATGATCGCCCCCCAGCAGGCGATCCTCGGCACCTGGCACAATCCGAAGAATTCGGTCGCGGTGAAGACCGGGGCGTGCGGCGACAAGCTGTGCGGCTGGGTCGTGCGCGCGAGCGACAAGGCCAAGGCCGACGTCGCGCGTCACGGCGGGCCGCCGCTGATCGGCACCGCGCTGCTGCGCGAATATCGCGTCAGCGGGCGTGGCAAATGGTCGGGCCAGGTGTGGATTCCCGACATGGGGCGCTCATTCGGATCGACGATCGCGATGAACGATGCGGACACGATCACGGTCAAGGGCTGCCTGATCGGCGGCCTCATCTGCAAGTCGCAGGTCTGGCGTCGCGATTGAGCTTCCTGCTGGCCATCGAGGGCGCCGACGGCGCCGGCAAGGCGACCACCGCCGCCGCGGTCACGGCCGCGCTGCGCGACCAGGGGCGCCGCGTCGAGGTGATCTCGTTCCCGCGCTATGGCGCCACGATCGGCGGGCATATGCTGGGCGATTTCCTGGCGGGACGGCTCGAGCGGACGGCGACGCCGCGATCGCTCGCGGTCCTCTACGCGCTCGACCGGCTCGAGTCGGCGGACGTCATCGCCGAGACGATGGCGCGCACCGACGTCATCGTCTTCGACCGCTACATCGCGTCGAACATCGCATACCAGGCGGCAAAGGTGCCCGATGCCGAGGCGCCTGCGCTGATCGACTGGATCGTCGCGCTGGAAACCGTGCAGTTCGCGCTGCCGCGCCCGGCGCTGTCGGTCTATCTCGACACCCCGCTCGACACCGCGCGTCGCCAGATCGCGCAGAAGCAGCAGCGCGACTATACCGACCGCACCTATGACGAGCACGAAGCGGACGTCGCGCTCCAGGCAGCGGTGCGGCGGCGCTATGCGGCGATGGCGGAGGCCGGGACGCTGTCGCCTTGGGCTCGCGTGCAGCCTCTCAACGGCGGCACGATGCGTCCGCCCGCCGACATCGCCGCGGAGATCGTCGCAGCGATGGCGACAGCCTCGACTTAAACGATATCGGCGACCGGCGCGATGGCGACGAAGCTCGCCGCGTTCAGCGCCGTCCCCGCTGCCAGCTGCGCCAGCAGGATCGCCGCGCCCGCCCCGTTAGCGTCGGCATCGAAGAACAGCCGCCCGCTCGCCTGATCATAGACCAGCCGGTCGTCGCCATCCTGCGCCGCGGTGCCAGCCACGAACTCGCTCGACTGGATGCCGCTATCGGTGACCGCGGCGAACACGTTGGTGGCGAGCCCGATCCTGTCGATGCCCGCCTGGAAATCGAGGATGGTGTCGGCATTGCCGCTCGCTGCCGCCGTCGTGAAGGCGAACACGTCCGCCCCGCCGCCCCCCGCGAGCGTATCCGCACCGCCGCGCCCGTCGAGCGTGTTGGCGCCGTCGTTGCCGGCGATCACCTGTGCGGTCTCGTTGCCGGTCAGCACCAATGCATCGGTGCCGCCGCGGTTCTGCGCCGCCAGCGTCTCGACGCTGACGCCGTTGCGCAACTGGTAGCTGGCCGAGGCGACGACGGTGTCGTTGCCCTGCCCGGCATTCTCCACGATCACGACGTGCGCATCGCCGACCGCATAGGTGTCGTCGCCGAACAGCCCGATCAGCGTGTCGGTCCCGCCCGATCCGCCATTGAGCACGTTGTTGCCGTAATTGCCGATGACGAGCTGGCTGGCGTAGTTGCCGATCAGGTCGATCCCGTCGGATGCGCCCTGGACCACGGTCGACAGCACCTCGACCTCGGCAGCGCCCAGGCTGTAGCTGACCGTCGCGAAGACGGTATCGTAGCCGCCGCCGTTCGCTTCCACCACCTGATCGGCGGTCGAGCGGACCTGATAGGTGTCGTTGCCACCGAGCCCGATCAGCGTGTCGCCGCCGCCCGCGCCCGACAGGATGTTGGCGCCGTCGTTGCCGATGATCGTCTGCGCATCGGGGCTGCCCGTGATATTGATCGCGTCGGTGCCGCTGGCCGCCTGGATCGTCTCGACCGAAGTGCCCGCGTTGAGGACGAAGTTGGACGCCGCGGCCGACACGGTGACGACGTCGCTGCCCTCTCCGGCGTTCTCGAACACGACGGTGCGCACGCTGTCGACGAGGTAACGATCATCGCCGCGCAGGCCGATGAGGACGTCGTTCTGGTCGCCCGACCGCGACGTGCCACCGCCGGTCAGCGTATTATTGCCGTAATCGCCGACGATGACCTGGGCATAGCCATTGCCCGCCAGCGCGATCGTGCTCGTCGCGCCGTTGGCCGACGTCGACAGCACCTCGACCTCGGCATCGGCAGCGAGGCTGTAGCTCGCCTCGGCAAAGACGGTGTCCCGTCCCTCGCCGACCGCCTCGACCACCACGTCACCGGCGCGATCGACGACGTAGAGATCATCGCCCTTGCCGCCGATCAGCGTATCAGCGCCGCCGCCGCCCGACAGGATATTGGCGACGTCGTTGCCGGTGATCTTGTCGTCGCCGGCGCCGCCATAGGCGTTCTCGATCGTCGCGCCATAGGCGATGGCGACGTTGTCGGTGCCGGTGAACAGGCTCGGCGTGCCGGTCAGCACCTGGCGGATGAAGCTGGCATAGGCCGGGTACAGGCCCGACCAATAGCTGATCTGGTCGGCAAGCGACGACTGGCCGATGCTGGAATAGGCGCCCGCGCGCAGGTCGATGACGCTCGGCAGGGTGAACGACGAGGTATCGATCGTGTCGTTGCCGCCGGCGTCCCAGATCGTCTGCACGCTCGCGGCGCGCTGGGTGAAGCGATAGACGTCGTCGCCGGTGCGCGTCGACGTCTCGGCGCCGTAGATCGCCTGCGCGGCGAGGATGTCGAGTACCATCGGCGTCGTCGCGACCACCGTCTGCGTCGACGACGACAGGCTGTTGCCCGACTGGCTGAAGGTGACGCTGCTCTCGATCCCCGTGTAGGACATGATCGTGTAGCGGTAATTGTCGAACGCGGCCGGCACCGCCGGCGAATCGAACGAGTGCTTCAGGCCTAGCGTGTGGCCCACCTCGTGCAGCACCGCCTGGTAGCTGTAGGTGCCGGGCAGGAAGCTGTCGCCGCTCTCGCTGTCGTCGATCCAGACGTCGCCGACCCGGCCGCCCGGGGAGACGGGCGTCCCCTGATAGGCATAACCATAGCTGCCGCCGGTATCGGTGAAGGCGATGCGGACCTCGCCGATCGTCGTTCCGCTTTCCGTCACCTCGCGAAAATCGGGCGCGATCAGCCCGTCCCAGACGGCGATGGCGCTGCGAAAGCCGGTGACGAGCGCGGCGTTGGGCGCGGCATAGGCGGCCTTGAACGGTTCGCTTCCCGATCCATAACCGGGCCATTGCGCGCCGGCACCGGGGACCGAAAAGGTGAACTGGTTTGATCCAAGATAGAAACCCGACTGCTGCAGCCAGCTTCGTGCCTGCGCCGCCGTCACGTCGATCGGTCCTGCCATGATGCCCCCGGAAGATACGCCGTACTCTGCGGCGTTATACCACCAAGAACATTAACGGCGAACGACGGACGGCCAGCCGCGATCGCGGATTTGGGGCGTTCCGCCGTTGGTACGCCACCGGTCCCATTGAGTATAATCAATGACGTAGCGATGGCGCCGCGCCGGGCGGCCTGCCACAGTGCCGTATGGAGAGCGCAACGGCCCGCTGGACCGCCACGCGGCGCGCGCTGATCGCCGGGCTGCCGGCGCTCGCGGCGACCGCGGGCTGTTCGCCCCGGCGCGATCCCGACGCGCTGACGTTCTGGGCGATCAGCTATGAAGGCGATTATGCCCCGCACCTGATGCCCGCCTTCACCACGGCGACCGGCATCGCGGTCGAGGTGCAGACGCTGCCCGCCAGCGCCGCGCACGAAAAGCTGCTGACCGCGCAGGCGGGCGGCGCGCTGCCTGACGTCATGATGCTGTACAACGGCTGGGTCGGCACTTTCGCGATGATCGGGGCGCTGCGCCAGGTGCCCGACGCGTCGCTGGTCGCGGACCAGTTTCCCGGCGTGCTGCAGACCGCGCAGTATTTCGGCCGCGACTATGCCGTGCCCTGGTCGGTCGCGCCGCAAGCGCAATTCTATCGCACCGACCTCGTCGAGCGGGCGGGCTATGCCAGTCCGCCGACCGACTGGGCCGAGTGGCGGCGGATGGCGGCGGCGATCAAGCGGCGGGCGCCGAACGATTACGTCATCCTCGCCTATCTCAACTGGTGGGACCTACTGGTGACGCTCGCCGGGCTGACGCAGGCGCGGCCGCTGAAGGATCGCGACACGCGGGGCAATTTCGCCTCGCCCGAATTTCGCGAGGCGCTCGGCTTCTACAAGTCGCTGTTCGACGACGGCTATGCGCCGGTCGCGCTGTCGACCGACATCCAGGATCCCGTCGCCGCCTTCGCGCAAGGCTATTTCGCGATCTATCCGTCGAGCCCGCCGATCATGCTCGACTTCCGCCGCCGCACCGCCGAGCTGCCGCCGGAGCGATGGGGCGTCACGCGGATGCCGGGACCCAATGGCCCCGGCCGCGTCTCGTCGGTATCGGCGAGCGTCGCGGTGACGACGTCGTCGCGCCGCCCCGACGATGCCTGGGCGCTCGTCCGCCACCTGACCAGCGCCGCGAGCGAGCTTCGCTTTCAGGAGCTGATCGAGACGATGCCGGCACGCGCCAGCGCCTGGTCGGCGCCGCAGATGCGCCAACCCCGCCTCGCCCCCTTCGCCGAGCAGGTGCGCGAGCCGGCGCTGTGGCCTGCCATCGCCGAATGGGAGCAGATCCAGACCGAGGTGCAGCTGATCGCCGAGCGGGTCGTGCGCGGCCTGATGACGCTCGACCAGGGCGTGGCGACGATGGATCGCGAGGTCGACCGCATCCTCGCCAAGCGGCGCCAGCTGGTCGAGGCGGGACGGATCGCATGACGCGACAGGAGCGCACCGCCTGGGCCTTCGTGCTGCCCGTGCTCGCGATCATCGGCCTGGTCTTCGTGCTGCCGACCACCCTCGCCTTCGGCTTGAGCGTCACCGACTACAGCATCTATGCGCTCGCCGACTGGAGCAACCTGCGCTTCGTCGGCGTCGGCAATTTCACCGCGCTGCTGACGACGCCGCTGTTCTGGCGCGCACTGAGCAATACCGCGCTGTTCGCGCTGCTCGGCGTGCCGATGGCGATCGCCGCCTCGCTGTTCGCGGCGCTGCTGCTCGACGCCGAGGCGGTACGGTGGAAGCCGCTATGGCGGGTGCTGCTGTTCGCCCCCTATGTCACCAGCGTCGTCGCCACCGCGGTGGTGTGGCGGTTCCTGCTCAACGAGCGCTATGGCCTCATCAACTACGCCCTGGGCTGGGTCGGCATCGCGCCGATCGACTGGCTGGGCAGCCCGACCAGTTCGATCCCGGCGATCCTGCTGTTCGTGACGTGGAAGGTGTTCGGCTACAACATGGTCGTGTTCACCGCGGCGCTGTCGGCGGTGCCGACCGAGCTGATGGAGGCGGCGCGGCTTGACGGCGCGGGGCGCTGGACGCGGTTTCGCCACGTCACCCTGCCCTCCATCGGCCCGACGCTGCTGCTCGCCGCGGTGATGAGCGTCGCGGGGTTCCTGCAGATCTTCGCCGAACCCTATGTCATGACGCTCGGCGGCCCGGCCCAGTCGACGACGACGGTGCTCTATTTCATGTACGACCAGGGGTTCAAATGGTGGAACCTGGGGCTCGCCTCGGCAGTCGCCTTCGTGCTGTTCCTGCTGATCCTGGCGCTGACGATCGTGCAGACGCGGATCGGGCGGCGCTACGAATGGCTGTGAGCGGCCTCCTCGCCCGCCGCGCCCGCGTGGTCGCGCTCAACCTGGCGGTCGCGCTGCTGGCGCTGGCGGTCATCATCCCGCTCGTCTGGATGGTGACGGTGTCGTTCATGCCGCGCTATGCGTCGAGCGCCTTCCCGCCGCCGTTCTGGCCGACGCGCTGGACGTGGGAGAACTATCACGAGCTGCTCGCCCGGCGGCTAATCGACGGCGCGTGGTTCGACTATCGCATCGTGCCGGCGATCGGGAACAGCCTGTTCGTCGCGGGGGTGTCGACGCTGCTCGGGCTGATGCTGACGGTGCCCGCCGGCTATGCCTTCGCCAAGCTGAAGTTCCGCGGTCGCGAACGACTGCTCCAGCTGCTGATCGCCACGCTGGTGGTGCCGGGGCAGGTGGCGATGCTGCCGCTGTTCCTGATCTTCAAGGAGCTGGGGCTGGTCAACAGCTATGCCGGCGTCATCCTGCCGAGCCTCGCCGGCATCTTCGCGATCCTGTTCGTCCGCCAGGCGACGCTGGCGATCCCCGACGAGATGCTCGATGCGGCGCGGCTCGACGGCGCGGGCGAGATGCGGATCTTCGTGTCGCTGGTCCTGCCGCTGCTCGCCCCTGTCACGGTGACGCTGGCGCTGTTCATGTTCCTGGGCTCGTGGAACGACTTCCTCTGGCCGTTGATCGTGCTGGCTGACCAGCAACGCTACACGCTGCCCGTTGCGGTCGCGGCGATCGCGCGCGAACACGCTGCCGATGGCGAGCTGATGATGGCGGCGTCGGTGGTGACGACGATGCCGGTGCTGCTGCTGTTCCTGATGCTCCAGCGCTATTACCTGCGCGGGCTTTTGGGGGGGAGCCTGAAGGGGTAGGCCTATTCAAATCCTCCCCGAGCTCGCTGGGGAAGGAATAGAATAGGTCACGCCGCCATCGGCCAGGCCTTACCCGTCGCATCGAACAGCCGCGCGTTGCCCGGCGCGACGCCGACGCGCAGACGCTCGCCCAGCGAGACGTGGCGATCGCCGGGCAGCTGCGCGACGATCGGCTGGGCATGGCCGGGGCCACCGAGATGCGCGAACGACAGCGGGCCCAGTCGTTCGAACAGCTCGACCGGCCCCTGGAATGCGCCGCCGGGATCGGGCAGCAGATGCTCGGGCCGCACGCCCAGCGTCACCATCTCGCCGACATGCCCCCCGCCCGGCTGCGCCGCGACCGTGACCACCGACCCGTCGGCCAGCCGCACCATGACGCCATCGTCTCCCGTGCCCCAGATCGTCGCGGGGATCAGGTTCATCGCCGGCGACCCGATCGCCGCCGCCACCGCGAGACTGGCGGGATGCGCATAGAGGTCGAGCGGCGCGCCGACCTGCTCGACGCGGCCGTTGGCCATCACCACGATGCGATTGGCGAGCGTCATCGCCTCCAGCTGGTCGTGGGTGACATAGACCATCGTGCGCCCCAGCTGCTGATGCAGCCGCGCGAATTCGTGGCGCATCCGTACACGCAGTTCGCTGTCGAGGTTAGACAGCGGTTCGTCGAGCAGCAGCACGTCGGGCTGGCGGACGATCGCGCGGCCGATCGACACGCGCTGCCGCTGTCCGCCCGACAGCGCCCGCGGGCGTCGGTCGAGCAGCTCCTCCAGCTCCAGCGACGCCGCGACCTTCGCCACCCGCTCGGCGATCTCGGCCTTGGGGCGGCGCGCGACCTTCAGTGGGAAGGCAATGTTCTCGGCGACGGTCAGGTGCGGGTAGAGCGCATAAGACTGGAACACCATTGCGACGCCGCGTTCCGCCGGCGGCAGATGAGTGATGTCGCGGCCGTTGATCGCGATGGTGCCGGCGCTCGGCTCCTCCAGCCCGGCGATCAGCCGTAGCAGCGTCGATTTGCCGCAGCCGGACGGGCCGACGATGACGATGAATTCGCCTTGCTCGATCGACAGGTCGGTGTGGTGAAGCGCCTCGAAGCCGTCCGTATAGCGCTTGGTCAAGCCCTTGATCTCGATCCGTGCCACGCGTGTTTCCCGTCGATCCCACGGCGACTGTCGGCGCTCGACTGCCTGGTGACAAGCCGTTGATTTCGCCGTGGGGGCCGCTAGGCGGCGGCGCGATGCATGGTTGGATCATCCTCGACAAGCCGCTCGGCCTCGGCTCGACCCAGGCGGTGAGCTTGGTGAAGCGCGCGCTTCGCGACGGCGGCTATGGCAAGTTCAAGATCGGCCATGGCGGCACGCTCGACCCGCTTGCCTCCGGCGTCCTGCCGATCGCGATCGGCGAGGCGACGAAGCTGGCCGGGCGGCTGCTCGACAGCGACAAGGCCTATGAATTCACGATCCGCTTCGGCGAACAGACCGATACGCTGGATGCCGAAGGGGCGGTGATTGCGACGAGCGTCGTGCGGTCGACCCTGGCGGACGTCATGGCGGTCTTGCCGCGCTTCACCGGCGGGATCGAGCAGGTGCCGCCGGCCTATTCGGCGCTGAAGGTCGACGGGCAGCGCGCCTACGACCTCGCCCGCGCCGGGGAAGAGGTGGTGCTGGCGACCAGGGCGGTGACGATTCATTCTCTCGAAATCCTCCCCGAGCTTGTCTCGGGGAGGGGGACCGCGCCCGAAGGGCGTGGTGGAGGGGCCGGCGAAGCCGGTGCTGACGCACCGCCCCTCCCTCACTCGCTTCGCGAGCGGTCCCCCTCCCCCAGCGCGCTGGGGGAGGAATTGGAAGAAATCATCCTCCTCGCCCACGTCTCGAAGGGCACCTATGTCCGCAGCCTGGCCCGCGACGTCGCGCTGGCGCTGGGCACGGTCGGCTATGTCACCCATCTGCGCCGCACCAAGGCGGGGCCGTTTACGATCGATCAGGCGATATCGCTGGACAAATTAGCCGAAAGCGGTAAGGCGCGCACCCTTGAACACCTACTCCTGCCGTTGAGGGCGGGGCTGGACGACATCCCGGCTCTCTCCCTCACTCCCGACCAGGCAGGGGCGCTCCGTCAGGGGCGTGTGCTGGCCGGGATCGCCGCCGACGACGGTCTCCACTTCGCGCTTGCCGGCGATACGCCGGTCGCCTTGGTCGAGGTTGCCGACCGACAGGTCAGTGTCGTTCGCGGTTTCAACATGTGACGCGATGTCGAGGACGAAAACGAAATGACGATCACTGCAGAGCGCAAGGACGCGCTCATCAAGGAACACGCCCGCGCCGAGGGTGACACGGGTTCGCCCGAGGTCCAGATCGCGGTGCTGACCGAGCGGATCAAGAATCTGACCGAGCACTTCAAGACCCACGCGAAGGACAACCATTCGCGTCGCGGCCTGCTGATGCTGGTCAACAAGCGGCGTAGCCTGCTGGATTACCTCCGTCACAAGGACGGCCAGCGCTACCTCGATCTCATCGCGAAGCTCGGCCTTCGCAAGTAATCGGAAGGGCGGCCCGACGGGTCGCCCTTTTCGCATCGGCCGCGCGCACAATCCGGTGCCGCGGCAGACGGGGCGACAACTCGTCCCATACCGCCACGGGCCGGTTTAGCCCGTAAGCAGGGTTCCCATGAAAATGGTATTTTCATGGGGTCCCATTGGCCCCCGGCGCATCCGGCGTCGGGAGTGAAGGAAATGATATGTTCGATACCAAGACCGTGACCACCCAATGGGGTGACAAGACGCTGACGCTCGAGACGGGCCGCGTCGCTCGCCAAGCCGATGGCGCGGTGCTCGCCACGCTGGGCGAGACGGTGGTGCTGTGTGCGGTGACCGCCGCCAAGTCGGTGAAGGAAGGGCAGGACTTCTTCCCCCTCACCGTCCACTACCAGGAAAAATATTCGGCCGCAGGGCGCATCCCCGGCGGCTTCTTCAAGCGCGAGCGCGGTGCGACCGAAAAGGAAACGCTGACCAGCCGCCTGATCGATCGCCCGATCCGTCCGCTCTTCCCGGAAGAGTTCCTGAACGAGATCAACGTGATCTGCCAGGTGCTCAGCTATGACGGCGAGAACGAGCCCGACATCCTGGCGATGGTCGCCGCGTCGGCCGCGCTCACCATCTCGGGCGTGCCCTTCATGGGCCCGATCGGCGCCGCGCGCGTCGGCTATGTCGATGGCGAGTACGTCCTCAACCCGACCAACGAGCAGGTGAAGACCGGCGATCTCGACCTGGTCGTCGCCGCGACGCACGACGCCGTCATGATGGTCGAGTCGGAGGCCAAGGAGCTTTCGGAAGAGACCATGCTGGGCGCGGTGATGTTCGCGCACAAGGCGTCGCAGCAGGTGATCGACGCGATCATCGACCTCGCCGAGCAGGCCGCGAAGGAGCCGTGGGAGCTGAAGGCCGGCATCGACACCAAGGCGGTGAAGGCCAAGCTGAAGTCGATCATCGGTGCCGACCTGACCGCCGCGTACAAGCTGCGCGACAAGCAGGCCCGCCAGACCGCGATCAACGACGCCCGCGCCAAGGCACGCGAGCAGCTGGAGTCGCTCAAGCACGAGAACCCGGCCGAGTATCTCGCCAGCCTGAAGCTGGTGAAGAAGCTCGAGGCCGACATCGTACGCGGCGCCATCCTGAAGGACGGCATCCGCATCGACGGCCGCAACACGAAGCAGATCCGCCCGATCGAGGCGATGGTCCACTTCCTGCCGCGCGCGCATGGTTCGGCGCTGTTCACCCGCGGCGAGACGCAGTCGATCTGCACCACGACGCTGGGCACCCGCGATGCGGAGCAGATGATCGACGGCCTGAACGGGCTCAATTACGAGCACTTCATGCTGCACTACAACTTCCCGCCGTACTCGGTCGGTGAAGTGGGTCGCTTCGGTGCGCCGGGTCGCCGCGAAGTCGGCCACGGCAAGCTCGCCTGGCGCGCGCTGCACCCGGTGCTGCCGACGAAGGAAGAGTTCCCCTACACGATCCGCGTCCTGTCGGACATCACCGAGTCGAACGGCTCGTCGTCGATGGCGACGGTGTGCGGCGGTTCGCTGTCGATGATGGACGCCGGCGTGCCGCTGAAGCGTCCGGTGTCGGGCATCGCGATGGGCCTGATCCTGGAGGGCAAGGACTTCGCGGTCCTGTCGGACATCCTGGGCGACGAGGATCACCTCGGCGACATGGACTTCAAGGTCGCGGGCACCAGCGAGGGCATCACCAGCCTGCAGATGGACATCAAGATCGCCGGCATCACCGAGGAGATCATGAAGGTCGCGCTGAGCCAGGCCAAGGAAGGCCGCGCTCACATCCTGGGCGAGATGAACAAGGCGCTCGGCGAGACCCGCAACGAGCTGTCGGCGCACGCACCGCGCATCGAGAGCTTCACGATCGACAAGTCGAAGATCCGCGAAGTGATCGGCACCGGCGGCAAGGTGATCCGCGAGATCGTCGCCACCACCGGCGCCAAGGTCGACATCGACGACGAGGGCGTGATCAAGGTGTCGTCGTCCGACCCGTCGCAGATCGAGGCGGCGATCGCCTGGATCAAGGGGCTGGTCGAAGAGGCCGAGGTCGGCAAGATCTACAACGGCAAGGTCGTCAACCTGGTCGATTTCGGCGCGTTTGTGAACTTCATGGGCGGCAAGGACGGCCTGGTCCACGTCTCCGAGATCCAGAACGACCGCGTCGAGAAGGTCTCCGACGTCCTCAGCGAGGGCCAGGAGGTCAAGGTCAAGGTTCTCGAGATCGATCCGCGTGGCAAGGTTCGCCTGTCGATGCGCGTCGTCGACCAGGAGACCGGCGCCGAGCTGGAGGACACCCGTCCCAAGCGCGAGCCGCGCGAGGGTGGTGATCGTGGCCCGCGCGGCGACCGTGGCGATCGCGGCCCGCGCCGTGACGGCGGCGACCGTGGCGATCGTGGCCCCCGCCGCGACCGTGGCGATCGTGGCGGCGAGCGCAGTGGCGGTGGCGACCGTGGTCCCCGTCGCGAGCGCAGCGAAGGCGGCAAGGACGACGGCCCCGCGCCCGACTTCGCACCCGCCTTCCTGACCGGCGATCGGGACTGATCGTTCGGCTCAAGCTGATAAAAAAGGGCCCCGGAGTGATCCGGGGCCCTTTTTTATGGCGCGGTCGACGAGGGCGCGGGGGAAGTCTTCTCCCCTCCCTGGAAGGGAGGGGTAGGGGGTGGGTATTCACCGCTAGCGACATGCTCTGCGAGGCTCGTAACCCACCCCCGGCCCCTACCTTGCAGGGAGGGGAGCGAGCGACGGTGGCTTACGCCCCCTCGGCCGCCGCCTGGTTTTCGTAGAAGCGCTTCACCACGTCCCACGCCTCTTCGGCGGTCTCGACATAGGTGAAGATCGACAGGTCGCGCTCCGACACCACGCCCTCGTCGACCAGCGCCTGGAAATCGACGACCTTGTCCCAGAATTCGCGGCCGATCAGCAGCACCGGGATCGGCTTGATCTTGCCGGTCTGGATCAGCGTCAGCAGCTCGAACAGCTCGTCGAAGGTGCCGAACCCGCCCGGAAACGCCGCCAGCGCGCGCGCGTGGAGCAGGAAGTGCATCTTGCGCAGCGCGAAATAGTGGAACTGCAGGCTGAGCGATGGCGTGACATAGGGGTTGGGCGCCTGCTCGTGGGGCAGGACGATGTTGAGCCCGATCGATTCCTGGCCGACGTCGGCGGCGCCGCGGTTGGCGGCCTCCATGATCGACGGACCGCCGCCCGAGCAGACGACGAACTGGCGCTTGCCGTCCTCGTCGCGCGGCAGCTCGCTGACGATCCGCGCCAGCTCGCGCGCGACCTCGTAATATTTGCTCTTCGCGACCAGCCGCTCGGCGATGCGGCGGCTCTTGTCGTCGGTGGCGAGTTCGAGCAGCGCCTGCGCCTTCGCCGGCTCGGGAATGCGGGCCGAGCCGTACATGACGAAGGTCGACGCGATGTTCGCCTCGTCGAGCACCAGCTGCGGCTTCAGCAGCTCGAGCTGGAAGCGGACGGGTCGCAGGTCCTCGCGCAACAGGAAGTCCATGTCCTGGAAGGCGAGCTTGTACGCCGGATTTTCGGTCTGCGGCGTCGGGACGACGGTCTTCGCGCTCTCGGCGTCCTGCTTGGCGCGGGGGAAGACGCGGTTCGGTACTTTGGGATCGTTCATCCGGGGCTGGTACGCCTCTCGTCCGTTCGTGTCGAGCGCAGTCGAGACACCGGTCCCTCGACTGCGCTCGGGACGAACGGAGGGGTTATCGACAGAACCCCGCCTTGTCGTCCTCGAGGTGCAAGTGGTTGCGATGGGCCGCATTATAGTCCGGCGTCAGCACCGTTCCGAACCGCCGGCACGCCGATCGGCGGATGACGTCCCAGAACTGGCGGAGCGCCGGGTCGGCGGAGGCCCAGTCGTTCAGGACCGTGATCCGCCGCCCGTCCTTGAGCACGAAGCCGCCGATGTCGATCGCATTGGCGGTGGCATGGCCCGACAGGCGCACCGGCCCGCTGGTGCCGACGGTGTTGCGGCAGGAATAGCTGCCCATGCTCTCGATCTTGGCGAGCTCCGATCCCAGGATCTGATAGGCCGCCGGCGCCACCGCATTGCGCGCCCAGAACGCATAGGCGCGCGCCTCGCCACAGCGGACCGCACCGAGGTTCGTCGTTGGCACGCCGATATCGAGCAGCTTGACCGTGCCGACCAGCCCGCAACCGGGCGCGAACTGCTTGTCGGGCAAAGGCTGGAAATCGACGCCCTCGCGGCGGAGGTCCGCCTGGCATTGCGCGGTTTCGCGGAGGCTGGGGCCCTGAACGACGCGCGGCGGCGGTTGCGAGGGTCGCTCGGGGCTCCCGCATGCGGCGAGGGCGCAACCGACAGCCAAGACGATGTAATGGCGCAATATTCCCCCGTTCGCCCTGAGCCTGTCGAAGGGCAGGAAGCTTTGTTCCCCAGTTGCGGGCGTGTGGGAAGACGCCCTTCGACAAGCTCAGGGCGAACGGAGACGTTGCCGCGATAAACTCGATTGCCAGCCTCCACCCGCATCTGTAGGGCCGTCGACGGGCCACGCGGTCCCAACGCCGCGCGTGCTCTCTGCAAGGAGAGATACATGACCGATACCGTTGCCGCCCCTGGCGTTCAGGGTGCGTCCAAGCCAGCCACGAAGCCGGCTCGTCCCTTTTTCTCGTCGGGTCCCTGCGCGAAGCCTCCGGGCTGGTCCGCCGATGCGCTCGCGACCGACAGCCTCGGCCGTTCGCACCGTTCGAAGATCGGTAAGCAGCGTCTGCAATATTGCATCGACCTGATGCGCGAGGCTCTTCGCCTCCCCGATACCCACCGCATCGGCATCGTTCCCGGGAGCGATACCGGCGCGTTCGAGATGGCGATGTGGACGATGCTCGGCGCCCGCCCCGTCACCACGCTCGCCTGGGAAAGCTTTGGTGAAGGCTGGGTCACCGACGCGGTCAAGCAGCTCAAGATCGACCCCACCGTCATCCGCGCCGATTACGGCCAGCTGCCCGATCTGGCGCAGGTCGACTGGTCGAACGACGTGTTGTTCACCTGGAACGGCACCACCAGCGGCGTGCGCGTGCCGGACGCGGACTGGATCGATGCCGACCGCGAGGGCCTGTCGTTCGCCGACGCGACGTCGGGCGTGTTCGCCTATGACATCGACTGGACCAAGATCGACGTCGCGACGTTCAGCTGGCAGAAGGTGATGGGCGGAGAAGGCGCGCACGGCGTGCTGATCCTGGGGCCCCGCGCGGTCGAGCGGCTCGAAAGCTACACCCCCGCCTGGCCGCTGCCCAAGGTGTTCCGCCTGGTGTCGAAGGGCAAGCTGGCCGAAGGCGTCTTCAAGGGCGAGACGATCAACACCCCCTCGATGCTCGCCGTCGAGGATGCGATCTGGGCGCTCGAGTGGATGAAGGGCCTCGGCCCGGACGGCGTCATCGCCCGCTCCGACGCCAATGCCGCCGCGCTCGACCGGATCGTCGAGAGCCGCGACTGGCTCGGCCACCTCGCCACCGACCCCGCGACGCGATCGAAGACCAGCGTCTGCCTGACCGTCGAGGGCGCCGACGAGGCGTTCATCAAGAAGATGGCCTCGCTGCTCGAGGCGGAAGGCGCGGCGTACGACGTCGCCGGCTATCGCGATGCGCCCGCCGGGCTTCGTATCTGGTGCGGCGCGACCGTCGACACCGCCGATATCGAGGTGCTCGGGCCGTGGCTCGACTGGGCCTACGCGAGCGCCAAGGCCGCTTAATCCTCCCTATTCCGTAATCCCGGCAAAAGCCGGGATCTCCGGCCGCGAGCGAACGGCTTGCCGCACGAGATCCTGACTTTCGTCAGGATGACGTTTGCACAGGAATGCATTCCATGCCCAAGGTACTGATTTCCGACAAGATGGACCCCAAGGCCGCCCAGATCTTCCGCGAGCGCGGGGTCGAGGTCGACGAGATCACCGGCAAGACGCCCGACGAGCTGAAGGCGATCATCGGCGAGTATGACGGCCTCGCCATCCGCTCGTCGACCAAAGTGACCAAGGACATCCTCGACCACGCCACCAATCTGAAGGTCGTCGGCCGCGCCGGCATCGGCGTCGACAACGTCGACATCCCCGCCGCCTCGTCGCGCGGTGTCGTCGTCATGAATACGCCGTTCGGCAATTCGATCACCACCGCCGAGCATGCCATCGCGCTGATGTTCGCGCTTGCCCGCCAGCTGCCCGAGGCCGATGCCTCGACCCAGGCGGGCAAGTGGGAAAAGAACCGCTTCATGGGCGTCGAGCTGACCGCCAAGACGCTCGGCCTGATCGGCGCGGGCAACATCGGCTCGATCGTCGCCGATCGCGCGCGCGGGCTGAAGATGAAGGTCGTCGCCTTCGATCCGTTCCTCACGCCCGAGCGTGCGGTGGAGATGGGGGTCGAGAAGGTGACGCTCGACGAGCTGCTCGCCCGCGCCGACTTCATCACGCTGCACACGCCGCTGACCGACCAGACGCGCAACATCCTGTCGGCCGAGGCGATCGCCAAGACCAAGAAGGGCGTGCGCATCATCAACTGTGCGCGCGGCGGGCTGATCGACGAGGCGGCGCTGAAGGCGGCGCTCGATTCAGGCCAGGTCGGCGGCGCGGCGCTCGACGTGTTCGTCGAGGAGCCGGCGAAGGCGAGCCCGCTGTTCGGCACGCCGGGCTTCATCTCGACCCCGCACCTCGGCGCGTCGACGACCGAGGCGCAGGTCAACGTCGCGATCCAGGTCGCCGAGCAGATGGCCGACTATCTCGTCTCGGGCGGCGTCACCAACGCGCTCAACGTGCCGTCGCTGTCGGCGGAGGAAGCCCCCAAGCTGAAGCCGTACATGGCGCTCGCCGAAAAGCTCGGCAGCCTCGTCGGCCAGCTGACCACCGGCGCGATCGGCCGCATCTCGATCCACACGGAAGGCGCGGCGGCCGAGCTGAACCCGAAGCCGATCACCAGCGCGGTGCTGGCCGGCTTCCTGCGCAACCAGACCGACACGGTGAACATGGTCAACGCGCCATTCCTGGCGAAGGACCGCGGGATGGAGGTGCGCGAGGTCCGCACAGAGCGCGAAGGCGACTATCACACGCTGCTGCGCGTCTCGGTGAAGACCGCCGACGGCGAGCGCTCGGTCGCGGGCACGCTGTTCGGCGACCAGGCGCCCCGCCTCGTCGAGCTGTTCGGGATCAAGGTCGAGGCCGATCTGGCGGGCGACATGCTCTACGTGGTCAACGACGACGCGCCGGGCTTCATCGGCCGGCTGGGCACGCTGCTCGGCCAGGCGGGGGTCAACATCGGCACCTTCCACCTCGGCCGGCGTCAGGCGGGCGGCGAGGCGGTGCTGCTGCTGTCGGTCGACGAGCCGGTGTCGGCGGATCTGCTGGCGCAGGTCAAGGCGTTGCCGGGCGTGCGCACCGCGATGGGCCTCGCCTTCTGAGCGGCTTCGCCCCGCATACCCGTGCCAAGGAATGGATGCGGCGCGCGACCGGCCTGGAGGACGGCGCGCTCCACATCCATGTCGGTATGGCGATCTGGGTCGCCGGCGTCGCCATCGCGGGCGACGTCGGCGCGCTCTGGCCGCTCGCGGTTGCGGCGCTGGCGGAACTGCTGAACGAAGCGCTCGATCGCTGGCGCGAAGGCTCGTGGCGGATGGCGGACACGACGATGGACGTGGTCAACTCGCTGCTCTGGCCGCTGCTGCTGTTCGGCCTGGCCCGCGCTGGGGTGATCTGACCCACCGTTGCCCCCGCCCCCACGCGTCATGCTGAACTTGTTTCAGCATCTCCTCGCGGCGAGCGGACCGCGCTACGTCGGGAGATCCTGAACCAAGTTCAGGATGACGCCCGCGGGAAGGTCAAAGCGGCAGCCACCGCGTCTTGTGCGTGAACTTCATATACCCGACGTTCACCCCGGCCCGCCAGCCGACGCCCAGCCGGATCGGGATCAGCACGACGTTACCGCGGCGCAGATACGTCGCCGCAAAGCCGCCGACGAGGTACAGCCGCCCCTCCGCCGCCGGGAAACGGTGGAACAGCTCCTCAGTGTCGTACAGATTGTAGACGAGCACGAAGACCTTGTTGGCATCGCCGCCGACGTCGAAGCCGATCGACGGCCCCGTCCAATAGACCGGCTGCTCGCCCTCGACCTTGTGGCTCATGATGCCCGAGCCATAGCGGACGCCCAGGATGAACGCGCCCGACGCCTCGCGCCCGGCGATATAGGCGTTGGGTCGGCCCTGTTCCTTCAGGATCTTTTCGACGATCCCGGCGAGGCCCGCCGCGCCCTTGCCGAACACCCCCTCGCCTGCCGCCAGCAGGTCCTCGCGCGCATAGGTGTTGGCCGCCTCGGTCGTCTTCTCGGCGCGCACCTCGGGCGGCGCCTGGTTGGGGACCGGCGGGATCGGTTCGGCGGGCACCGGTTCCTGCTGTTGCGCCGGCGCATAGGTGGGATCGGGATAGACCGGCGCTGGCGTCGGCGTCGGCCGCGGGGTCGATCGCGGCGTTGGCCCGGCGAGGTCGCCGTCGATCGCCCGGTTGGGATCGATCGTGCGCACCTGCGCCGGTGCGACGCCCGCCGCCAGCAGCGCCACCGCCGCGACCGATCGTGTCATCCAAACGCGCATATGTCCCCCATCGTGAGCCCCAAGCCGCGACGCTAGACCACCGCGGCGCTTGCCCGGCAATGAACAAGGCGCCGATCCGAGTCGATTCCACGCCCAATCGCGATGCGCGATACAGTTGATCGCCCCGCGATGCGCCGCTATAGCCCCCCGACGCCGCAGCTCGGAGACGTGGGTGAGTGGCTGAAACCAACGCTTTGCTAAAGCGTCGTACGGGAAACCGTACCGAGGGTTCGAATCCCTCCGTCTCCGCCATTCCCACAGCGCGCTGCATTCCATCACGGTGATGACGCAGCCGGTCCGGCCCGGACCCTTGCCCATCGCGGGGACGTTGTGTCGTAACTGTCCGCGCCTGCGCGACATGTGGTGAAGGAATGCCGTGCCCCGATATCTGGTTGCGCAAAGCGAGCTGCCTGACGAACGTGCGCAGCGACGGGCGAGGGCGGGCAAGAGCGCGGGCGAAACCTATGCGGCGACGCTGACGCAGCTGCGCCCCGGTGCGTCCGTCGCCATCGCATCGCCGTCGGACGACGACGCCCCGGGCCTGGCGGCCGAGGACATCGCCGGTTTCGACGCGGTCTTCCTCACCGGGTCGCCGATGCACGTCTATGACCGGACGCCCGAGGTGGAGCGCCAGCTCGATTTCATGCGATCGGTGTTCGCGTCGGGCGTTCCCGCCTTCGGCTCGTGCGCCGGGCTTCAGGTCGCGGTCGCCGCCGCGGGTGGCAAGGTTCGCAAGATGCCGCGCCGGATGGAGGCGGGGATCGCACGCCGGATCAGCGCCACGGCGGCGGGGCGCGGCCATTGGCTGCTCGCGGGGCGGACGCCCAGCTGGGACGCGCCTGCCATCCACGGCGACGAGGTGGAGGAACTGCCGCCCGGCGCGACGCTGCTCGCGTCGAACGAGGTCACGCACGTGCAGGCGGCGGAGATCCGCTGCGGCAACGGGACGTTCTGGGGCGTCCAATATCACCCCGAGCTCGCGCTGGCCGAGATCGCCACCGCGTTGCGCGCTCAGCGCGAGGAACTGGTCGCCGTTGGCCTTGCCGATCGGGAAGACGACGTCTTGGCGCGCGCCGACGACCTCGACGCGCTGCACGACGATCCGGGCAGCCTGGCGGTGCGCTGGCGGATCGGCGTCGATGGCCAATTCGCGGAGCAACGGTGCCGCCGGCTAGAGATCATCAATTTCCTGAAGCATGTCCCGCCGCGCGGATGACCTCGTCGGGACCGCGAATGCCTGCTCCGGCGTTAGCGCTCCGCCACATCAGGAAGGACAGCGGATGATCGCAGCGGACGTGTTCACCAAGCTGGGTGTCGAACTCAAGCCAGACCCGTCGCGGACGGTCATTCGGCCCTTCAGCTTCGGCTATCCGGCCGCCTTCGATCGCCAGCCGACGCGGGCCCAGGATGTCGCCCGTCGCGTCATGTCGCTCGACGAATCGATGCGCGACCGCATGCTCGTCCTGCTCAAGGCGGCGATGGAGAAGCGGCATCGCAACGTCGACGGCGTCTTCCTGCGCCGCTTCGCCGAGGTGAAGGGCGATATCGGCGTCGAGGTCAAAACCGAGCGCGACCGATTGCTGATCGGCGCCTATTTCAGCCAGGAATATGCCTTCGAGTCCGCGGCGCTCTTCAACCCGAGCATCGTCACGCTGCCCGACGACGATCCCGACGATGACAGCATCCGCTTCCTCGTGTCGCTACGCGGCGTCGGCGAGGGCCATGTCTCGTCGGTAACCTTCCGCACCGGCACCTGGGACGGCGGCACCGGCCTCGTCATCGATCCGCCGAGCGAGCAGGGCGTGCCGCCCCGCATCGACAGCAACGACGACGGCTGGGTGAAGATGCGCGCCGACGACAGCGAGGACGTGTCGGAGACGGTGATCTTCCCGATCCTGCCGAGCCAGCGCCAGGGCATCGAGGACCTTCGCCTCGTCCGCTTCACCGACCATGACGGGGTGGAAAGCCTGATCGGCACCTACACCGCGTTCGACGGCAGCAGCGCGCGCTCCGAACTGCTCCGCGGCATCAACCAGCGCAGTTTCGAGATGCGCGCGCTCACCGGCACCTTCGCCGCCTACAAGGGCATGGCGCTGTTCCCCCGCCGCATCGGCGGCCGCTTCGCCATGCTCGGGCGCCAGGACAATGTGAACGTCTGGCTGCTCTATTCCGACGACCTCTACAATTGGGACGAAGGGATGCGGATCATGGGTCCGAAATATCCCTGGGAATTCGTTCAGATCGGCAACTGCGGCTCGCCGATCGAGATCGACGAGGGCTGGCTGGTCTTCACCCACGGGGTCGGCATGGTGCGCGGCTATTGCGTCGGCGCCTGCCTGCTCGACAAGGACAATCCCGCCAGGGTCCTGGCGCGCACCCCTTCGCCCTTGCTCTTCCCCTCTGCCGAGCAGCGTGGCGGCTATGTGCCCAACGTGACCTACAGCTGCGGGGCGCTGCTGCACCGGCGCCGTATCCTGCTGCCCTATGCGATCGGTGACGAGTATAGCGCGTTCACGACCGGCAGCGTCGACGACCTGCTGTCGGTGATGGAGTGGGTGGCCTGATCGGCGGCTAGGAGCGGGACGCCAGCGCAACCGCCGATCGCCAGCGCGCGCGGAGCGCACCGCGCGCGGCGGGGTCGAGGCTAGGGTCGAAGATCGCGCCGGCGCGGGCGTCGATGTCCTCGCCCGCCAGTCCCATCGCCCGCGCCGCCATCATCGCCGCACCGATCGCGCTCAGCTCGGCATCGGGGCGGCGCACGACCCGGCGGCCCGACAGGTCGGCAAGCAGGCGAAGCAGCGTGTCGTTGCGCGTCGCCCCGCCATCGACCGACAGGAGCGGTAGCGTCGCGCCGGTGTCGCGCTCCATCGCCTCGACGACGTCGACGATCTGGTGCGCGATCGCCTCCAGCGTGGCGCGGGCGAGATGCGCTGGCTGCGTCGCCAGCGTCATGCCGCTGATCGTGCCGCGCGCCTCGTCCTGCCAGTGCGGTGCGCCCAGCCCCGCCAGCGCCGGCACGAACACCACGCCATCGCTATCCGCGACGCTCGCCGCCAGTTCGGTCAGCGCGTCCTCGTCGGCGAGCCCGAGCAGCTGCACCGCAAAGCGCGCCGCCTGCCCCGACACGGTAATGTTGCCCTCCAGCGCATGGCGCACGGCGCCGCCTTCGCCCCAAGCGATCGTCGACGACAGGCCGTTGCGCGATTCCGCCCGCTGCTCGACGAGTGCCATCACCGACGAGCCGGTACCGATCGTCACCTTCACGCCCCCCGGCGCGCGGATGCCGTGGCCGTAGAGCGCGGCGTGCGAATCACCCATCACCGCGCGGATCGGCGTGCCCGCGGGTAGCGCACAGACGCCGTCGGCCATCGTGCCGAAGTCGCCGTCCGACGCCATGGGTCGCGCGAGCAACGCCAGCGGCACGTCGAACAGCGCCGCCAGCTCGGCATCCCATGCCTGCGTCGCCAGGTTCAGCAGCTGCGTGCGCGCGGCATTGCCGATGTCGGTCGCATGCACCGCCCCACCGGTCAGCCGCCACACCAGCCAGCTGTCGATCGTTCCGGCGCGCAAGCCGCCCGCCGCCGCCCGGTCACGCGCGCCCGGCACCGCGTCGAGCAGCCACGCCAGCTTGCCCGCCGAGAACATCGGATCGATCGCCAGCCCGCTCTTCTCGATCACCAGCGGATCGTGTCCCGCCGCCCGCAGGGCGGCACAGCGCGGCGACGAGCGGCGACACTGCCAGCTCACCGCGGGTCCGAGCGGGCGGCCGCTCGTCGCATCCCACAACACCACCGTCTCGCGCTGGTTGCTGATCGCGACCGCCGCGACCGCGACGTCGGGCGTCGCCGCCAGCACCTCGCCGATTGCCTCGACGACGCCGGTCCAGATCGCCTCGGCGTCCTGCTCGCTCCATCCGGCCCGCGGATGGTCGAGCCGCATCGGCCGGCTCGCCCGCCCCAGCACCCGGCCATCGGGTGCGACGAGGAGGACTTTGGTGTTCGTCGTCCCCTGATCGATCGCCAGGATCGCCGGTGCCGGCATCAGCCCTGCCTCAGCGCCACCAGTTCGCGCGCCGCCGCGGCGATGCCCTCGGCGGTCAGCCCCGCGCGTTCCATCAACCACTCGGCCGAACCGGTCGGCTGGAACCCGTCGAAGCCGATGATCCGCATCGGCACAGGATAATGGGTCGCGACGATCTCCGCCACCGCGCCGCCCAGCCCGCCGCGCACGACATGCTCTTCGGCGGTGACGATTCCCCCCGTTTCACGCGCCGCCGCCAGCACCGCCTCGACGTCGATCGGCGCGATCGTCGCCATGTTGACGACGCGCGCGGCGATCCCCTCTTCCGCCAGCGTCGCCGCCGCCGCAAGGGCGCGATGGACCAGCGTGCCGGTCGCGATGATCGTCACCGCCTCGCCCGCGCGCAGCGTTTCGGCGCGGCCGATCGCGAAGTCGGCGGGATGATCGAGTTCGGGCACGGGCATCCGGCTGATCCGCACGAACACCGGCCCCTTGTGGTGCGCCGCCGCGCGGATCGCCGCCGCCGTTTCGCTGGGGTCGCTGGGCACGATGATCGTCATCTCGCGCATCGCGCGCAGCCAGGCGATGTCCTCGATCGAATGGTGCGTCGCGCCCAGTTCGCCATAGGCGACGCCGCTGGAGATGCCGCACAGCTTCACGTTGGCGTCGCTATACGCCAGGTCCGCCTTGATCTGCTCCAGTGCTCGCGCCGTCAGGAAGCAGGCGGCGCCGCTGACGAAGGGCACCTTGCCGCCATTGGCGAGGCCTGCGCCGACGCCGATCATGTTCTGCTCGGCGATGCCGACATTGACCAGCCGTTCGGGAAAGCGATCGCGGAACTTGCCGAGCTTGCTCGATCCGACGCTGTCGTTGACCACCGCGACGATCCGATCGTCCTCGACCGCGAGCTGTTCGAGCGCACCGACATAGGCGTCGCGGCAATCGAACATGCCGGCCGGCTGCGCTTGGACCGCGCTCACGCCTCTTCCTCGCTCAGCGCGAGTTCGCGCAGCGCCTGGGCGAACTGCTCCTCGCTCGGCACGCCATGATGCCACCCCGCCTGGTCGCGCATGTACGAGATCCCATATCCCTTGATCGTGTTGGCGATGATGCAGCGCGGCCGGTCGCCCTGCGCCTGCCCCAGCGCCCCCAGCAGCGCGCCATGGTCATGGCCGTCGACTTCCGACACGTTCCAGCCGAAGGCGCGCCATTTGTCGGAGAGCGGTTCCAGCGCATTGGTATCCTCGGTCCGCGCCCCCTGTTGCAGGCGGTTGCGGTCGACGACCACGGTCAGCTTGTCGAGCTTGCGATGTCCCGCCAGCATCGCCGCCTCCCACATGCTGCCCTCCTGCAACTCGCCGTCGCCGGTCAGGACGAAGGTGCGGTAGTCGGCGCCGTCGATCTGGCCGGCGATCGCGATTCCCACCGCGACCGGCAGGCCGTGGCCGAGAGGCCCCGTGTTGGTCTCGATGCCCGGCAGATAGGTACGATTGGGATGGCCGTTGAGCCGCGACCCCGGCTGGACATAGGTCGCCAGCTCCTCCTCGGGAAAGAAGCCCGCCGCCGCCAGCGCGGTATAGAGCGCACCGGTGCAATGCCCCTTGCTCATCACGAAGCGATCGCGCGCCGGATCGTTCGGCTGGCGCGGGTCGTAGCGCATGATCCCGAAATAGAGCGTCGCCAGCACGTCGGTGGCCGACATGTCGCCGCCGGGATGCCCCTGCCCCGCTTCAAACACCATGCGGATGCTGCGCCGGCGCATCCAGTTGGCGCGCTCGCGCACCGTGGCGACGACCAACGCCTCGTCCATCGCGCCCGTCACCTGGCGCTCCATACCCGCTTGCCGCCCCATGCCGCTCTCCTGTTGGCTCGACATCTACTGCCACGGCCCGAGGGCGACAAGCGCAAACTTTCGTTTTTCTTCGTATTGGATCGAAATCCTACGCTTCCATTCGTGCTTCCAGCTCGTCGAGCGACTTGCCCTCGTTGCGCGGCGCCCAGATGCCGCCGATCAGCCCGCTGATCGCCAGGAAGCCGGTCAGAATCCACGCCAGCGTGGTGAAGCCGGTCGACGTCAGCGCGGGCACGAAGAAGCTGAAGATGCCGAGCGCGATCCGCACCACCGCGAACATCACCCCCTGCGCGGTACTGCGCAGCAGCGTCGGAAACATCTCGGCGCTCCACAACTGGAAGAAGCATTGCGCGCCGAAGCCCTGGCCGAACGCCATCAGGAAAACGTGGATCAGCGCGATCGGCAGCGTCAGCGGAAAGATCGCGAGCAGCGCCATGCCGATCACCTGAATCACCGCCGAGGCGATGAACAGCAGCCGCTGGTTCACCCGATCGGACAGGCGCATGAACACCTGCCAGATCGTCAGCATCCCGATCAGGAAGCTCAGCGCCTGGATGCCGACCGCCATCGCCTGGCTCTGGTTGCCGACGGTGCGCAGTATATAGGGGAAGAAGAACCCGTTGGTCCCCGCCCACAGGTTCCAGAACACGTACATCCCCGCCAGGAACGACATCGCACCCAGGTAGCGCGGGGTGAACAGGTCCTTCAGCCCGGCCTTGGGCGCCGCGACCGTGGCACTGGCTTCCTCTTCCTGCGCCTCCAGCCAGCGCTGCGATTCGTTCATCCGCGACCGCAGGAAGGTCAGCGCCACGGCCAGGATCGCGAGGTGCGCGAACACGATCCGCGCGCCCAGCAGCCCGAGCGGCGACAGCACGAGGAACATCAGCAGGACGACGACCGGCCCCAGATACCAGAGTACCTGCGCGACGCCGCTATGTGCCCCGCGCTTTCCCTGCGGCGCCGTCTCCGCGATCAGCGACCAGGATGCCGGAATGTCCGCGCCCACCGCAAGCCCGACCAGGAAGAAGCCGACGACGATCATCCACGCGTTCATCGCGAAGACCAGCCACAGCATGCCGAAGGCGTAGAACAGCATGTCGTACTGGTAGATCTTCTTGCGCCCCAGCCGGTCGCACAGCCGCCCGCCGACGAACGCGCCGATGCCCGCCGATATGGCGTTGGGGCCGAACGCGCCGATGATGCCGACCAGGTCGTTGCTCAGCCCATATTCGGCGACCCACAGCGACAGCGCCGCCGATCCCGCGACGATCGATCCCGCGTCGATGTAATTGGCGAGGCCGGCGAGGATCGTGTTCTTCCAGTCGCTCGCCTCGTCACGTCCCGTCGGCACCACCCCGCTCGTCGTCGTCATTCGAAACCCTCTCCGTCGGCGTGGCGCCGAGCATTACCGTTCGAAACTATATCGCAGCTAATCGCAGATCATGCGAGTACCGACGGGCGCGGTCCGCCCATCGCCCAGTCGACCAGCTCGACGACATGGACGACCGGCACGGCGCTGCGCCGGCCGATCTGCATCGCGCAGCCGATGTTGCCAGTCGCGATCACGTCGGCGCCCAGCCGGTCGAGCGCCGCCGCCTTGCGCTCGCCCAGCCGGTCGGCGATCGCGGGCTGAAGAATGTTGTACGTCCCCGCCGACCCGCAGCACAGATGCGCCTCGGCGGGCACGCGCACCGCAAAGCCCATCCGCGCCAGCAGCCGTTTCGGCGCCTCGGTCACCTTCTGTCCGTGCTGAAGCGAACAGGCGCCGTGATAGGCGACCGTCAATGCCGGCGCCGCGCTGGCCGGCAGGTCCGCGTCGGCCAGCAACTCGCTGATATCCTTCGCCAAGGCCGACACCCGCGCCGCCTTCGCGGCATAATCGGGATCGCCGCGCAGCAGATGACCGTAATCCTTGATCGTCGTGCCGCAGCCCGACGCCGTCACCAGGATCGCGTCGAGCCCGCCGTCCTCGATCACGCGGGTCCAGGCGTCAACGTTGCGCCGCGCGCTCGCCAGCGCCTCCGCCTCGTGCCCCAAGTGATGGACCAGCGCCCCGCAGCAGGCCTCGCCCGGCGCCGGGACCACCGCATAGCCAAGCCGCCCCAGCACCCGCGCCGCCGCCGCCTGATACGCCGGCTTCAGCACCGGCTCGGCACAGCCGCGCAGCAGCACGACGCGCTTCCCGCTTGCGTCTGACCGCGGCACCGCCACCGGCGTCGCCAGCCGTGTCGGCGCCATCGCCAGCATCGCCGCGAGCCGCCCCTTGCCCAGCAACGGCGCCCCCAGCCGCCCCACCGCCGCCAGCCGCAGCGCCAGCCTAAACCGCCGCGGATGGGGCAGGACGGTCGCCAGCATCCACCGCATCATTCGATCGCCCAGCGGCCGACGATAGCGCTCGGCGATATAGGCGCGGGCATGGTCGACCAGATGCATGTAATCGACGCCCGAGGGGCAGGTCGTCGTGCAGGCCAGGCACGACAGGCAGCGATCGATATGCTTGACCTCGACCGCGCTCGGCACCCGCTCGTTCTCGAGCATGTCCTTCATCAGGCTGATCCGCCCGCGCGGTGAATCGAGCTCGTCGCCGAGCAGCACATAGGTCGGGCAGGTCGCCGTGCAGAAGCTGCAATGGACGCACGTCCTAATCGCCCCCGCTGCGGTCGCCGTGGCCGGATCGGCAAGCTGTTCCGCTGTGAAGCTTGTCTTCATGCCACCGCCCCCGTCATCCGCGGGCTCGCGAACACGCCGGCGGGATCGAACGCCGCCGCGATCCGAGCTTCCAACGCCGCGACGCCAGCCGCCGGGGGATGCAGCGCCGCCACCGCCCGCCGCATCGCCTCGGGCCCCCGCACCAGCATCGCATGCCCCCCGGCTGCCTCCGCCGCCGCACGCACCTCCCCGGCTGGCTGGTCGCTCGCCAGCCACACCAGCCCCCCGGCCCAATCCGCCAGCCAGTCGCCCGACAACCCGGCCATCATCGCCGGCGCGGCCGATGGCGGCGCGTTGATCCGCCACAGCGGCCGATCGAGCGGCAACGGCGCCAGCGTGCGCAGCGCGTCACATTCGCCATCATTGCCCGGGCGAAGCCCCAACGCCGCCAGCATCTGCCCCCGCGCCTCGACCGACGGCCCGAACCCCTGCACCCGGAGCAACGCCCGCCGCCGTCCGGGCAGGTACGCCGCCGCCGCCACCTCCGCCGTCGATCCCATCGCCGCCGCCATCAGCCGCTGTGCATCGGCGAAGTCCAGCCCCTCCGCCACCCAGGTCACGCGCGCGCGCGGCGCCGGCACCACCTTCAGCGTCACCTGCGTCATCGCGAACAGCCGCCCCCAGCTGTTCACCGCCAGCTTGGGCAGGTCGTATCCCGTGACGTTCTTCACCACCTTCGCGCCCGCGACGAAAAGCTCGCCGCGTCCCGACACCGCGGTAAAGCCCAGCAGATGATCGCGCCCGCCACCCATGCTCAGCCGCTGCGACCCCGCGACGCCCGCCGCCAGCACCCCGCCGATCGTCGCCTTGCCCGATGGCTTGCCGAACAACGGCCCGTGATCGAACGGATCGAACGCCAGCATCTGGCCCGACCCCGCCAGCAACGCCCGAACCTCGGCCAGCGGAGTCGCCGCGCCCACGGTCAGCACCAGCTCTGCCGGGTCGTAATCGATCACGCCGCTCAGCAGCGCCATATCGAGCACCGCCGTCTCGGAAGGGGCGCCGACGCCGTCCTTGCTGCCGCCGCCCCGGATCGTCAGCCGCTCCCCACGCGCCGCCGCGCTCGCGACCATGTCGGCCACGTCATCCGCGGAAGCGGGATGGAGCACGTCCATCAGAAGCGCGGCAGGTCGGGGAACGGCACCTGCCCGCGGTGGACATGCATCCGCCCCAGCTCGGCGCAGCGATGCAGCTGCGGAAACACCTTGCCGGGGTTGAGCAGCAGCGCCGGGTCGAACGCGCATTTCAGGCGCTGCTGGTGCATCAGGTCGGTCTCGCTGAACATCACCGGCATCAGGTCGCGCTTCTCGATGCCGATGCCATGCTCGCCGCTCAGCACCCCGCCCACCTCGACGCACAGCCGCAGGATGTCGCTGCCGAACGCCTCCGCCGCCTCCAGCTGGCCGTCGATCTCGGCGTCGTACATGATGAGCGGGTGCAGGTTGCCGTCGCCCGCGTGGAAGACGTTGGCGACGCGCAGGCCATATCGGACCGACATCTCGCCGATCCGGTTCAGCACCTCGGGCAGGCGCCGGCGCGGAATCGTCCCGTCCATGCAGATGTAATCGGGCGACAGCCGGCCCGCCGCCGGAAACGCCGCCTTGCGCCCCGCCCAGAACCCCAGCCGCTCGCCCTCGTCCTGCGACGCCCGGCACGACACCGCGCCGCTGGCGACGGCGATCGTGTCGATCTCGGCGATCAGATGGTCGCATTCGGCCGGCGGCCCGTCGACCTCGACGATCAGCAGCGCCTCGACGTCGAGCGGATAGCCGACCCGCACGAACGCCTCGGCGGCATGGATCGCCGGCCGGTCCATCAGCTCCATCCCCGCCGGGATGATCCCCGCCGCGATCACGTCGGCGACGCAGCGTCCCGCATCCTCGATCGTCGCGAAGCCGATCAGCAGCGCGCGCGCCGTCTCCGGCTTCGGCAGGATCCTGACCGTCACCTCGGTCACCATGCCCAGCAGCCCCTCCGACCCGACGACCACGCCGATCAGGTCGAGCCCCGCCGGGTCCAGCTGCCGCCCGCCGATGCGCAGCACTTCGCCGTCCATCAGCACGATCTCGGCGCCCAGCACGTTGTTGGTCGTCAGCCCGTATTTCAGGCAATGCACCCCGCCCGCATTCTCGGCGACGTTGCCGCCGATCGAACAGGCGATCTGCGACGACGGATCGGGCGCGTAATAGAAACCCGCTTCCTCCACCGCACGCGTCACCGCCAGGTTGGTGACGCCCGGCTGCACCACCGCGACGCGGTCGCCGTAATCGACGTCCAGCACGCGATCGAACTTGCTCATCACCACCAGCACCGCATCGGCCATCGGCAGCGCCCCGCCCGACAGCGACGTGCCCGATCCGCGCGGCACCACCTTCACCCCGTTGTCGAAGCACCAGCGCAATATCGCCGACACCTGTGCGGTCGTCTCGGGCAGCGCCACCACCAGCGGCGTCTGGCGATAGGCGGTCAGCCCGTCGCAATCATAGGCGCGCATCGCGATCGGATCGTCGATCACCCCCTCGCCCGGCACGATGTCGCGCAGCGCCGCGACGATCGCATCGCGCCGCGCGATCGTCGCGCCATCGGGCAGGGGCATCGCGATCGTCATGGCATCAGAAGCTGGTGAACAGCGCCTCGCGCGCCAGCCGCAGCGCCTCGACCGCATCGTGCCGCGCCTGCGCCGCGCGCATCGCCTCGACGTCGAGCTTGTCGAGCGCGCGCTCGATCCCCTTCAGGAAGCTGATCGCGCCGTTGGCGGTGGCGATGCTGTCCTCGCGGAACGGGAACTGATCGAGCTGCCACACGCCCTCCCAGCCGTTGCGGCGCAGCGTGTAAAAGAATTCGAACAGCTCGATCGGATGGACGCTGCCCGCCATCAGGTCGTCGTCCCAGCCGCGCATATTGTCGTTGACGTCCATGCCGAACAATCGGCCATGATCGATCGCCAGCTGCGCCGCATCCGCCGGGCTCTCGCCGCCGTACAGCGAATGCCCGAAATCGAGCAGGATGCCGACATTGGGCAACCCGATCTTCTCGATCCCCAGCAGCGTGCGCGCGACGCTGTCGTAGCTCATGTGGACGCGCGGTTCGCGCGGCTTGTACTCGATCACGAACTTCAGGTCCGGGTTCGCCGCCGCCAGCTCGCCGACGCCGTCGATGCTGTGCTTCCACAACACGCCGTGGTCGACCTGGAACGGATAGTCCCAGCCGTCCTGCCCCGGCCACAGCTTAACGTAATCGGCGCCGAACCGGCGCACCACGTCGGCGGCCTCGGTCACCAGCTCGTTGGCGCGACGACGAACGCCCGCGTCGGGATTGGTGAAGGCACCCTTGGCGAACTCACGCGTGTAGATCTCGGGGGTAATCCCGATCACCGACAGCCCGTTGCGCTTCAGCGCCACCTCGACCTCGTCGGCCGACACGCCGCCGCCCGGGAAGGGATAGTTGATATCGACCACCGACAGGTCGTCGACCTGCCCCGCCAGGTCGATCATCTCGACCAGCGTGCGCGGTGGCCCATAGCCGTCGGTCGCATAGCGATCGACATAGGTCGCGAAGTGCCAGATCCCCGCCCCGTATTTCTGCGTCATCGACCTCTCCTGATCGGCTGGTTGCGGGAAAGCCTAGAAGCCGGCGGAGGCAGGGTCAACGCAGAACGTAGATTTTCGAAACTTACCGAAAGTCAGATGGCTACTCTCCCTGATGCTGCCACCGTTCGTGGTGAGGAGGCGCTGAGCGAAGTCGAAGCGCCGTCTCGAACCACAGGCGGCTTGGCCTGCCCCCTTCGACTGCCTGCAAGGCAGGCGCTCAGGACAGGCTTCGAGACGAGGCTTCGACGTTGCTCAGCCTCTCCTCAGGGCGAACGGGGGGAGGAAGTCCGATCTTCCTCATCAATAATCATATAATACGTCCTTGCCAACCCGCCCCGCGCCGCTCAGGACAGGATCATGACCAACCCACGGGGCTTCTTCGGCTTCTCCGAGCGTGTCACCTCAACTCACGACCAGGTCGCGCGCATCCTCGGCATGGAGATCCTCGACGGCACCCACCCCGCCGGCGCCAACATGCCGAACGAGGCGGATTTGCTCGCGCGCTTCCAGATCTCGCGCACCGTCCTGCGCGAAGTGCTGAAGACGCTGTCGGCCAAGGGGATGATCGCGTCCAAGACCCGCGTCGGCACCCGCGTCACCGATCCGGTCAACTGGAATTTCTTCGACGCCGACGTGCTGGGCTGGAAGGTCGCGCTCGGCCTCGACGACGCGTTCCGACGCCACATGGCCGAGATCCGTCGCTCGATCGAGCCCCGCGCCGCCGCGCTCGCCGCCGAACGACACCACGACGCCGACATCGACCGCATCCGCGCCGCCTTTGCCGCCATGGCGGCACCCGACGGCGACGCCGCCGCCTTCGCGCGCGCCGACCTCGATTTCCATCTCGCGATCGGTGCCGCGTCGGGCAACCCACTGATGCGCTCGATCGCTGCGGTGATCGAAACCGCGCTCGTCGCCTCGTTCAGCCCGGTTGCGCCGCGCAACCAGCCCGATCTCCACGCCCGCATCGTCGCCGCGCACGAACGCATCCTGCGCGCGATCGAACGCCGCGACCCCGACGACGCCGCCGACGCCATGCTCGTGGTCATCGACGACGCAGCGCCGCCCACCGAGGGAAAGGCCAACCGATGAGCGATCTCACCCGCCGAGGCCTGATCGGTGCAGGCATCGGCCTGTCGAGCGCGGCCATCGCCGGTCCTCGGCCAGATCCGGTCGCCCCTTATCGAACGCCGTACAAATACGGAAAGCTCGTCCTCGCCGCCTCGGGCACACCGGGCAGCTTCGACGCGAAGTCGGTCGACTGCCCGTTCGTCTTTTCCGCCAACGACCGTTTCTATCTCAGCTACGTCGGCTTCGACGGCATCGGCTACCAAACCGGGCTCGCCGAATCGCGTGATCTCGTCACCTGGACCAACCGCCGCCTGATCCTGGCCCGCGACCCCGCCTCGCCGGTCACGCGCTACAATGTCGCGATGGCCTCGATCCTGCGCGAGAATGCGCTCGAAAGCCCTGCCCGGCTGGTCAAGGTCGATGGCCGCTACGTCGGCGCGTGGCACGCCTATCCCAGCGCGGGCTACGAAGAAGGCCCGGCGGTGATCGGCCTCGCCTGGAGCGACGACCTGATCCACTGGCGCCGCGGCGACCCGATCCTGCTGCCACAGGACGGCGCCGCCTGGGAACGCGGCGGTCTCTACAAGCCCTATCTGGTCCGCATCGATGGGCTCTATCACCTCTACTACAACGCCAAGACCACCGGCATGCCATGGCACGAGCAGACCGGGCTCGCGACCTCGCCCGACCTCAAGGCGTGGACCCGCCACCCCGCCAGCCCGCTGATCCGCAACGGCCCCGCCGGCAGCTGGGACGACCGCTTCGCCAGCGATCCCGTCGTCGTCGAGCATCGCGGGCGCTGGGGCATGTTCTATTTCGGCCTGTCGACCGACAAGAAGGCGCGCGAACTGCTCGCGATCGGCGACAGCCCGACCAGCTTCGCCAAGGTGCCGGAGATACTGGTCGACACCGGCGCGCCCGGCGCGGTCGACGACACCTATGCGCACAAGCCGTCGGTGATCTTCCACCGCGGCGCGCTCTATCATTTCTACTGCGCGGTCGGCGGCAAATGGCCCAACGAAACCCGCGGCATCGCGATGGCGCGATCGACGCCCTGGTGAGCAGTCAGCACCAATCCCCGACCATTCGCCCGGAGCTTGTCGAAAGGCGTGTCACGATCCTCACCGCCTGGATGGCGTGCTTCGACAGGCTCAGCACGAACGGTGGCAGGGGCAGCGGCTCACCGCCGCCCGCATCCCTCCGCCGCGATCACCGGCCGCGCCGCCTTTGCCATCGCCGTGTAGCCCGCATCATTGGGATGCAGGTGATCGCCGATCTCATATCCCGCCATCAGCCGCTCGGGATGCGCGGGGTCGCGTGTCGCCGCCTCGAAGTCGATCACCCGGTCGAACGCGCCGCTCGTCCTGATCCAGCGATTGATGGCCAGCCGCATCGCCTCGCCCGCCGCGGTCTGATAGCCGGCGCCGGTAAAGGGTAGCAGCGTGCCCCCGATCACCCTCAGTCCGGCACCATGCGCGCGCGCGATCAGCTGACGATAGGCGCCGATGACCGCGTCGGCATCGACCGCCTCGGCGGGCTTGTCCTTGCCCGCGCCGATATCGTTGATGCCCTCCAGCAGAACGACATGCGTCGCTCCCGGCACCGCCAGCACGTCGCGGTCGAACCGCGCCAGCGCATTGGGCCCGCGCCCGTCGTGGAGCAGGCGGTTGCCGCTGATGCCCGCGTTGACGACGCTCCAACACCGCGTCGCCGCCGCGCCATGCAGCAGCGCCCCCAGCTGCGCCGGCCAGCTCGTCCGCGCCGCCGCGCTCGCGCCTGCGCCCTCGGTGATCGAATCACCGAACGCGACCAGCAGCTTGCCCGGCGCCGCGACGTCCACCTCGACCGCGCTGGCCAGGCCGGCGGTCCGCACCTCCTCGCCGGCATCGGCCGGGCTCGCCGTGGTGTCGCCCGCCGTCAGCCGCACCATCTGCGCATGGGCCGGCGGCGTCACCGATCCCGGATAATAGACCCTCAGCACCAGCTCGGCGCCCGGCGTCGCCCGTAGCGCAACCGGATCGCTCACCAGCGGCGCCCCCGCCGGGATCGTCGCGCCCTTCGCCCCGCCGAAGCTCAGGCTCACCAGCCGCCCGCCCAGCGCCACGCTCGCCGCGCCGACCTCGACCGGTGTCATCCCCAGCTCGTTGGTCAGCCGCACCCGCAGCCGCGCGCCCTCGCCATCCAGGCGGATCACCTGCGCCACCGTCTGGCGCTCGATCGGTTTCGTCAGCGCCTTGCGCGATGCCGGTTCCCAGCCGATCGGCGGCGCGATCCAGGCTGATTGCCAGCGCTGCGCCGATGCGCCCGTCCCGATCAATGCCACCGCCAGCATTGCCGCCCACCACCGAGGGGTCATCGCGCCGTTTCTCCCTGGATCGCCATTAGTAATATGATAGGCCGGCGCCCGGTTCGAGCAAGGGGGCGTCATTGACCAACACACCATATGTCAATCGACGTACCCTTCTCGCCCTGACCGGCGCCGGCCTCGCGACGCCGGCGATCGCCGCGACACGCGCCGGGGCCGGGATCGCGCCCGCCTATCCGCGGGTCGAATGGCGCAGCGCGCCGGTCGGCATCGACACGCTCCGTCCCCGCTTCCTGTGGGAAGTCGCCGCGATCGACGCGGCGGAACGCGGCGCCGCGCAGACCGCCTGCCGCCTGATCGTCGCGACCAGCCGCCGCCTCGCCACCACCGGTCGCGGCGACGTCTGGGACAGCGGCTGGATCGAATCCGATCGTCCCGGCGCGCAGCCGGCCGCCGCGCTGCCGCTGGCCTCGCACCGCGACTATTGGTGGGCGATCGACCTGCGCGACCAGCATGGCCGCGCCACCGGCCTTGGCACGCCCGAGCGCTTCGTCACCGGCCTGCTCACCGCCGAGGGCTGGCAGGCGCAGTGGATCGCCGCCGGCCCCGACCACCCGCGCGGCACCCACCGCCGCGGCAACGACCCGCGCCCCGCCGCGCCGCCCGAACCGCTGCCGATCTTCCGCCGCGACCTGACGCTGCCCGCCGCGCCGCGCCGCGCCATCCTGTCGATCAGCGCGCTCGGCCATGGCGACGTCACCGTGAACGGCCGTCCGGTCGACACCGCGATGCTCAACCCGGGCTGGACCGAGTATTGCCGCACCGTCCTCTACACGTCGCACGACGTCACCGCGCTGCTGCGCCGTGGCGACAACCGCATCGGCGTGATGCTCGGCAACGGTATGTACAATGTCGAGCGCGTGCCCGGCCGCTACACCAAGTTCGTCGACAGCTTCGGCCGCCCCAAGCTGATCGCGCGGCTCGACGTCGAGCTGGTCGACGACCGCCGCGTCACTCTCGTCAGCGATGCCGCCTGGCAGGTGCGCGAGGGGCCGATCCGCTTCTCCAGCGTCTATGGCGGCGAGGATGTCGACGCACGCGAGGACCAGCCCGGCTGGGACATGCCCGGCCACACCGGGCCCGGCTGGCGCGCGGCGACGCCGGTCGCGAGCCCCGGCGGCGTCCTCAAGGCGCAGAACATCCCCGGCATCGAGCCGATTAGCACGCTGAAGCCCGTCCGCACGACGCGCATCGCGAACGGGCGCGAGGTCCACGACTTCGGCATCAACGGCTCCGCCCGCCTGGTCGCCACCGTCAGCGGCCCGCGCGGCAGCCGCGTCCGCCTCTATCCCGCCGAAGCCGTCGCCGCCGATGGCGCCGTCGACCAGCGCAGCTACAACGCCGCGCCCGATCGCGCCGTGTATTTCGAATATACGCTCGCCGGCACCGGTCGCGAAACCTTCCGCCCCCGCTTCATCCATCAGGGCTTCCGCCATCTTCAGGCGGAATATATCCCCGCCGCCGACGGCACGCTGCCGCGGCTCGACGACCTCCATATCGAGGTCGTCCACGCGGCGCTGCCGCTGATCGGCGACTTCACCTGCAGCGAGCCGCTGTTCGTCGCCACCCATCGCCTGATCGACCAGGCGCTGCGCAGCAACATGGCGAGCGTGCTCACCGACTGCCCGCACCGCGAAAAGCTCGGCTGGCTCGAACAGACCCACCTCAACGCCCCGACGATCTTCTACAATCGCGACGCCACCGCGTTGTACGAGAAGATCACCCGCGACATCGCCGACACGCAGCAGACCAACGGCATGGTCCCCGCCATCGCGCCCGAATATGTCGCCTTCCTCAACGACGACGGCAGCGACACGATCTGGCGCGATTCGCCCGAATGGGGCGCCGCGGCGGTGCTGTCGCCCTGGGCTGCCTACCGCGCCTATGGCGATGCCTCCGTCCTGCGGGACGGTTATCCGACGATGGTCCGCTTCATCGACTATCTGCGCGGCCGCGCCGATGGCGAGATCATCGATTACGGCCTCGGCGACTGGTACGACGTCGGTCCCAAGCCGCCCGGCGTGGCGCAGCTGACGAGCCGCGCGCTGACCGGCACCGCCTCGCGCTACGAAGCGCTCGTGGCGCTGGCCGACATCGCCGCCGTCATCGGTCGCCCGGCGCATGAGGTTACCCGCTAGCGCGACGAGGCGGCGCGCGTCCGTACCGCCTTCGACCGCCGCTTCTGGCGCGGCGGCACCTATGACACCGACAGCCAGTGCGCGCTCGCGATGCCGCTCGCGCTCGGCATGGTGCCGCCGCCCCGCGAGGCGGCGGTGCTCGGCCAGCTCGTCGCCGCCGTCCGCGCCAACGGCAACGGCGTCACCGCCGGCGACGTCGGCTTCCGCTACGTCGTCACCGCCTTGACCCGCTTCGGGCGCGACGACGTCCTCGACGCGATGATGCGCGTCACGGACCGCCCGGGCTATGGCCAACAGCTCGCCGGCGGCGCCACCGCGCTGGCCGAAGCGTGGAACGCCGATCCGACCAAGTCGCTCAACCACTTCATGCTGGGCCATGCCGAGGGCTGGTTCTACGGCGCCCTCGCCGGCATCCGCGTCGACCATGCCGCCGCGTCGGCCAACCAGATCCTGACGATCGCCCCCCGCCCGGTCGCCAGCCTGAGCGCCGCCGCCGCGACGCATCGCTCGGTCTATGGCCGCATCGCCAGCCGCTGGCAGCGCGACGGCACGCGCATCACCTATGACATCACGCTGCCGCCGGGGCCGGGCGGCACGATCATCCTCCCCGCCGATGCAATTAACGCGCGCGAGGGCGGCGTGCCGCTGGCCCAGGCGCGCGGCATCCGGTCGGTCGAAGCTACCGCGGAAGGCATCCGCGTGGTCGCCCAATCCGGCCGCTATCGCATCGAGACCTGACCGATCCTCCCCCGTCAGGGGGAGGTGGCAGCGAAGCTGACGGAGGGGGAGGTAAGCGACGCTTCATCGATGGCGCACAGCCTACCGCCCCCTCCGTCACGCCTTCAGCCTGCCACCTCCCCCTGGCGGGGGAGGATCGGCTCAATGGTCACCACCGCCACGCCATGGGCGGGCAGGCTGCGCCCGGCCAAGTCTCCGGCAACCGCCCGAGCGCCCGTCGGCAGCGGTAACGCGACGGCCGCCGCGCCGTGGTTGACGACCACCAGCACGCGCCGCCCGCCGCCGTCGCGCGCCATCACCTCGACCGTGTCGGGCAGACCCGCCAGCACCGGCCCGACCTTCGCCTGATCGAGCAGCCGCTGCGCGAGCGCGGTCATCCCGGCGGCGTCGAGCCACGCGCCGACATAGGTGATCTGCCCCTTGCCGACACGGCGCGTGACGATCGCGGGCTTGCCGTCGATCCATCCGTTCGCCGTGCCGTATCGCGCCAGCACCTCGACATCTGACGCGCCCGGGGCCAGCGTCTCCGCCCAGATGTCCGCCGTCCCGCCGCCCACTGTCACCGGCGTATCGAGCGCATAATATTGCTCGACATGCGCGCCCAGCAGGTCGGCGAGCGGCCCCGGCTGCCGCTGCGGCCACAGCGCGTTGGCGTCGTCCTTCATTCCCGATCGCGGCCCAAGCACCAGATGCCCGCCGCCGCGAACATAGGCCGCCAGCCGATCCGCTTGCCCCTGCGTCACCACGTGCAGCGACGGCGCCACGACCAGCGGATAGCGCGCCAGATCGGCCATCACCGGCAGCACCGCCACCCCCTGCGACGCGATCCGCAGCGGCCGATACCAGGCGACGAACTGCCGAACCGGATCGAAATCGCGATGATGCCGCTGAAGGTCGATCGCCCAGCGACTGTCATAGGAAAACAGCATCGCGACCTTTGCCGCCGGCTCGGTACCCGCCAGCGCCGCACCCGCGGCCTGCGCCTCGCGCGCCACCTGCGCGGCTTCGGCCAGTACCGGATTGGCGGTGCCATCGGCGCCGAGCAGCGCGCCGTGATATTGCTCCTGGCCATTGAGCGCGGATCGCCATTGCCACCACAGCACCGCATCGGCGCCATGGCCGATCGCCTGCCACGCCATCTCGCGCACCTGCCCCCGGTCGAGCGAGCGGTTGACCGGCACCCAGTCGACGCGCCCCGGTTGCGTTTCCATCAGCCAGAAATTGCGCTGCTTGTAGCCGCGGACCAAGTCATGGTTGGCGCCGTTCGCGACCCAGTCGGGGCGCCCGTCGGGGATGTAATTGTCCCACGACGCCATATCCAGCTCACGGTGCATCGCGTAGTGATCGAAGCCCGCGTTCCAGAACATCGTGTTCGTCGTCACCCACTGGCGCGGCTGCGCTACGCCACGGATCGCACGCGCCTGCTCGGCGACGTAATCAGTCCAGGTCGCGGTGGTGAAATGCTTGAAGTCGAGCAGCAGGCCGGGGTTCTGCTGTCCCGTCGCATGCAGCGGCACCTGATCGAAGCGATCGTAGTGCTGGCTCCAATATTGCGTCGTCCAGCGCTTGTTGAGGCGGTCGATCGTGCCATAGCGCGCCGTCAGGAACGCGTGCCAGCGTGCCACCGCCTCGTCGTCGAACGAGGGCGGGCCGACCTCATTGTCGATCTGCCAGCCGATGACGCGCGGATCCTTGCCATATCGCTTCGCCATCACGGCGGCGATCCGCACCGCGAAGCGGCGGTAGCGCGCGCTGGCGAATGAGAAGTGCCGCCGTCCGCCATGCTCGGCGCGCACGCCATTTTCGTCGATGCGCAGGATGTCGGGATAGCGCTGGCTCATCCACGCCGGCGGCGCGGCGGTCGGCGTGCCCAGCACCACCTGCATCCCCGCGCCATGCGCCGCCGCGATCGCGCGATCGAGCCAGGCGAAATCGAATTGCCCCTCGCGCGGCTCCATCGTGCTCCACGCGAATTCGGCGAGCCGCACGGTGTTGAAGCCGGCGCTGCGCATCATCGCCAGGTCGGTGGCCCAGCGTGCCTCGGGCCATTGCTCGGGATACCAAGCGGTGCCGATCGCGATCGAGATCACTGGCCGGTCGAGTACCGCCGCGGTAGCATGACGCGGATAGATAAGCTGTTGCGCCGGAGCGGCAATCGTCGCGCTTGCCGCCGCAAGAACGGCAACGAGGCGATACATGTGCTGGACCATCGACACCGCTCCTATTAGTATGATGATATGAATAATTCAGACGACGCCGCAAGCCGCAATCCGGGCCTGGCCCGCCGCGACCTGCTCGCGGCGGGCGGCGCGATGGCGGCGGGCAGCCTGATCCCCGGCGCCGCCGGCGCATGGCGCGCCGTTCCCGACAGCGTCGCCGCCGCGTCGGTCGACAGCGCCGCCACCGACCTCGCCGCGCGCTGGCGCACGCCGCCGATGACCGCGCACATGGCCGCCTATTGGTACTGGATGGGCGGCGCGGTGACGAAGGAAGGCATCACCGCCGACCTCACCGCGATGAAGGCCGCCGGCATTACCCGCCCGATGATGTTCAGCATCGGCAAGAGCGGCAAGGATCCCCGCGTCGTGCCCCCCGCCGAAGCCTTGACGCCGACCTGGTGGGCGATGGTCGAGCATGCCGCCCACGAATGCGAACGGCTCGGGCTCGAACTCGCGATGAACATCTGCGACGGCTGGGCGACCGCCAGCGGCCCATGGATCACCCCCGATCGCTCGATGCAGCACCTGATCTGGGGCGAGCACATTGTGAATGGCGGTCGCGCGATCGACGTGACGCTGCCCGCCGGCGCGGTGAAGCTCGACTATCATCGCGACGTCGCCGTGCTCGCCGTGCCGATCGACCCCGCCTGGGAAGCGACGAGCGCCGCCGCCGCCATCACCACCGACCTGCCGATCGCCGATCCGCGCCGCCTCGCCGATCCCGCCAACCGCGACGAGCTGATCAACGTCGAGACGGGCGGCTGGATCGCCTTCGCCTTCCCCCGCCCCTTCACGTTGCGGTCGGTCACCGTCCGCACGCCCAAGGCCGCGGGCGGTTTCGCCTATGGCGTGTTGCGTGCCGCGAACAGCCTGTTCGTCCAGGCGAGCGACGACGGCCGCAGCTGGCGCGATGTCGATCGCCTCGATTACCCTCATCACGGCTGGCAGACCGATCTGCCGACGCTGACCCATGCCGTGCGCGAGACGACCGCACGCCATTTCCGCTTCGTCCACCGTCCCGAAGGCCCCTTCGCCTATGAGGAAGACCAGGATTTCGGCCAGGAAACCGCACTTCGCCTGACCGGGCTCGAGCTGTCGTCGATGCCCGTCGTCCACCACCTGCCGATCAAGTCGGGCGCCGCCTGGGGCCGCAGCCGGCGCATCGCCGACGACGCGCTGTCGCCCGCCGCGCGCATTGCGCCCTCCGCGATTCTCGACGTGTCGCGTTTCATGGACCAGAGCGGTCGCCTGCGCTGGACTGCGCCCAAGGGCCGCTGGCGCATCCTGCGCATCGGCTGCACGACGACGGGCAAGGAGAATGCCGCCGCCGGCCTTGGCCAGGGCCTCGAATGCGACCGTTTCGATCCCGCCGCCGCCAAGCTCCAGTTCGACAGCTGGTTCGGCAAGACGCTCGACCGCCTCGGCCCGGCAGGATCGCGCGCGCTGAAGGTCGTGCATGTCGACAGCTGGGAAGCCGGCACGCAGAACTTCTCCCCCGCCTTCCCCGCCACCTTCCGCGACCGCTGCGGCTACGATCTCACGCCCTGGCTCGCCGCGATGTGCGGCGTGCCGGTCGGCGGGATGGAGGCGAGCGAGAGCTTCCTGTTCGACGTCCGCCGCACGATCTCCGATCTCGCCATCGACAATTTCTACGCGCCGATCGCCGCCATGGCGAAGGCCCGCGGCTGCCGGTTCAGCGGCGAGCCGCAAAGCCCGACCTTCCTCGCCGACGGCCTCGATTTCGCGCGCCACGTCGACGATCCGATGGGAGAATTCTGGCTCGACAGCTTGCGCAACGACAAGCCGACCGACATCAAGGACGCGGTGTCGGGCGCGCGCCTCTACGGCGGCAAGATCGTCGGCGCGGAGTCCTTCACCCAGATCCTGATGACCTGGCGCGAGCATCCCTTCACCTTCAAGCGCTTGGGCGACCATAATTTCTGCGAAGGCATCAACCGCTTCCACCTCCACGTCTGGGCACAGCAGCCCTGGCCCGATCGCGCGCCGGGCATGACGCTCAACGGCATCGGCTCGCACTTCGTCGCGCAGCAGAGCTGGTGGAAGCCGGGCCAGGGCTGGCGCGATTACGTCATCCGCGCGCAGGCGCTGCTCCAGGCCGGCCATGCCGTCGCCGACGTCGCCTATTTCATCGGCGAGGACGTGCCGACACGGTCGTTGCTTCCCAATGCGCTGCGCCCGGCGCTGCCGCGCGGCTTCGCCTATGATTCGATCAACCGCGACGCGCTGATCCGCCTCGCCCGGGTCGAGGACGGCCGCATCGTCCTGCCCGGCGGCGCCTCCTATGCCGCGCTCGTCCTGCCACCGGCGACCCGCATGACGCTGCCGCTGCTCGAGGCGCTCGCCCGTCTCGCCGATGCCGGCGCGACGATCACTGGCCCGCGTCCAACCGCCGCCTACGGCCTGTCGGGCGGCCTGGACGCTACCGCGCGCCTCCGCCAGCTCGGCGAGCGCCTGTGGGGCAGCAACCGCATCCGGGCCGACCTCGACCTCGCCGCCCACCTCGGCACCCCGGCCTTCCGCGCCGAGGGAGCGGACGCCATCGAATGGACCGAGCGGCGCGGCGACGGCTGGCGGCTGTTCTTCCTCAGCAACCAGCGCGACCGCGCCGTCACCTTCACCGCGCGGTTCCGCAGCGACGGCAGCGCGCCCGAACTGTGGGACGCCGACCGCGGCACCGTCACCCCCGTCCGCGATTGGAGCGAGGCGAGCGGCGTCACGAGCCTGCCGATCACCCTCGATCCACACGGTTCGATCGTCGTCGTCTTCGCCGGCGAGCGCCGCCCCGTCGCGCGGACTAGGCCCGCGACCGTCGCAGACACGCGGCCCGTCACCGGCCCCTGGCGCGTCCGCTTCGCCGAGCATCTCGCCCGACCCAAGACGATCGAGCTCGCCACCCTCGCCTCCTGGACCGAGCAGGCCGATCCCGACCTCCGCTTCTATTCGGGCATCGCGACCTATGCGACCATGCTCGACCTGCCGCCGCCGCGCGCGGGCCAGGAATGGCTGCTCGATCTCGGCGACGTCGCCAACCTCGCCACCGTTCGCATCGGCGGGCGGCATATCGGCTATGCGTGGCGCCCGCCCTTCGTCGTGCCGCTGCCCGCAACGCTGCCGCGCCGCGTCCTGCTCGAGATCGACGTCGCCAACACGTGGCGCAACCGCCTGATCGGTGACGACGGCAAGGCGGAGGATCAGCGCGTCACCCATGTCGTGCCGATGCTGCGCAAGGGCGAGCCCTGGCTACCCGGCCGCGACGCCGCGCTCGATCCCGCCGGCCTGCTCGGCCCCGTCCGCCTCGTCACCCGCGCGCGAAGCTGATGCGCAGCGTATAGGGCATTCGTGCGGGATCGCTCGCCGGGGGCAACGTCACCGCCAGCCCCCTGTCGGTCTGGCGCCACTCGACCGTCCCGCCGCCCAGCAGCTCGATCGACCGGATCGGCCGGTCGAGATAGGGTGTGCCCTGGTACAGCGTCTTTACCAGCACTCGCCCGTCCGCCGGCTGGTCCAGCCCGATCGCGTACAGCGTCGCGCCCTTGGTCGTGAAGCGGATGTCGGCGGCGGTGTACGCCTTGTTCGCCCCTTCCGACTTTTCGCCGCTCGCCGCCGTGGTCGGCCCCTCGCCGAAATATTTCCACGGCCGGGTGCCATAGATCGCCTCGCCGTTGACGGTCAGCCAGGCGCCGATCCCGCGCAGCACCGTCGCCGCTTCCTCGGGGATCGTGCCGTCGGCGCGCGGGCCGACGTTGAGCAGCAGGTTGCCGTTCTTCGACACCACGTCGACCAGGTCGCCGACCAGCGACTTGGGCGTGCGATAGCCGTCGTTCTGCGCATAGCCCCAGCTGCGGATGCTCACCGACGTATCGGTCTGCCACGGCAGCAGCCGCAGCGTGTCGAGCTTGCCGCGCTCGACATCGTACAGCGCGGCATTGGCGGGGAAATGCTCGCCCTTGTAGGTGATCGCCGGCCCCTGCCCGCGCCGCGCCGCCTCGTTGTAATAATAGGCGGCGAACTTGCGCAGATACGGGTCGAACCGCGGCGCCATCGTCCACCAGTCGAGATAGATCAGCTCGGGCTGGTATTTGTCGACGATCTCGGTCGCGCGCGCCAGCCAGTCGCGCAGGAACGCGTCGTCGGGCGGCATCCAGTTTTCCAGGTGATTGGGGTTGGGCTCCCTGGTCGGATCATCCCCCGGCAACGTCCGCGGCGCCGCCGGGCCATACAGTCCGGCATAGCGCGGATCGTTGACGTCGCTGTCGTATCCGCGACCCGCATTATACCACCAGAAATGCTCCGCCCGGTGCGACGACAAGCCGAAGTGAAGCCCCGCCGCGCGCGTCGCCTTGGCCAGCTCACCCGCCACGTCGCGCTTCGGCCCCATCGCCGCCGCGTTCCAGTCGGTCATTCCGCTCGCATACATGGCAAAGCCGTCGCAATGCTCGGCGACCGGAATGACGTAGCGCGCGCCCGATTCCTTGAACAGCGCGATCCACTGCCCGGCATCGAACTTGTCGGCGGTGAACTTCGGAATGAAGTCCTTATACCCGAACTTGGACTGCGGCCCGTAGACGTTCTGGTGATAGGTGAACGCCTGGTTGTCCGGCACATACATGTTGCGCGAATACCATTCGTTCGCGAACGCCGGCACCGCATAGGGGCCCCAGTGGATGAAGATCCCGAACTTGGCGTCGCGGAACCACTCGGGCGCGCGAAAGCCGCCGAGCGAGTTCCAATCGGGCTTCAGCTTGCCGCGCTTCAGCTTGGCGTCGACCGCCGCGACCTGCCGGTCGACGGCATCGGTCTTGTACGTCTGCGCCGCCACCACCGACGGCGCCGTCGCCGCCATCAGTGCCGCGGCACCCAGCATCACCCGTGTCATCGGTCTTCTCCCTCGGCGGTCAGCACCGCGACCCCGCGCGCGCCGAGCGCCACGGCACGCACCGTTACGCCCGCCAGCACGTCCTGCATCGGCCGCGGCAGCGCGATCCGCTGCGGCGTCTTGGTGTGATTGACCAGGATGGTCACCGTCCGCCCCTTGCCGACGCGCACCATTCGCTCGACGCCCGCGGGCAGCGGCGCCAGCATCGCGACCCCCGCGTCACTCATCGCGCCTTCCGCGAAGCGCTTCATCGCGGCGGCATCGAGGATCGTGCCGAGATAGGTGATGCGGCCCTTGCCCACCGCCCGCGTGATCGCAGCGGGCTGCCCGTCGAGCCACCCGTTGGCCTTGCCGTAGCGCATCGTCACCCGCGCATCCGCCGCCTTGGTCGACAGCTGCTCGGCCCAGATCCGCGCCGTGGCCGCCCCGGCATCGCCGGACACCGGCACCGTCTCGTCCAGTGCATAGAATTGTTCGACCCGCCCGCCCAGTAGCTCGGCGAGCGGCCCCGGCTGACGCTGTACGGTCAGCCGGTTGTACTGATCCTTCATCCCCGACCGCGGCCCCAGCACCAGATGCCCGCCGCCGCGCACCCAGGCACCCAGCTTCGCCGCCAGTTCGTCGGTGATGACGTTCAGGCTCGGCGCGAACACCAGGCGATAGCCGTCGAGCGGCCGCGCCGCCTCAACGATGTCGACCGCGCCCAGCCGATCCTTGAGCGGCCGATAATAGTCGAGCAGCAGCCCGATCTGGTCATAGTCCTTGTTGTGCAGCTGGAAATCGATCGCCCAGCGGCTGTCGTAATCCTGCAGGATTGCCACCGTCGACACCGGCTGCGTGCCTGCTAAGACCGGCGAGGCCTTGGCGAAATCGCGCCCGATCTCCGCGGCTTCGGCATAGAAGGGCAAAGGCTCGCCATCCGGCCCCACCAGCGCGCCGTGATATTGCTCCTGCCCGTTCAGCGCCGACCGCCACTGCCAGTACAGCACCGCGTCTGCGCCATGGCCGATCATGTGCCACGCCATCGCCCGCGATTCGCCGCGATCGAGGATGTTCGACACCCCCGCCCAGTTCACGAAGCCGGGCTGCGTCTCCATCACCCAGAAATTGCGCCGCTTCCACCCGCGCGCCAGGTCGTGGGTCGCGCCGTTGCGGTAGGGCTCCAGATGGCCGGTGCCGACGTAATTGTCCCACGACGCGATATCGAGGTCGCGGTTGATCGCATAGCGGTCGAACTTGTTCGCCCAGCCCAGCCCGCCCAGGTTCGTCGTCACGAACTGCGTCGGCGCCGAATGGGCGCGGATCGCGTCCGCCTGGTTGCGCTGGAAATCGACCCAGGTCGCGGTGATGAAGTGCTTCAGCTCCAGCATCCAGCCGGGATTGCCCGGCTTGTCGTTGAACGGCACCTGATCCCAGTCGGTATAGGTCTGCGACCAATAGGCCGTCGTCCATGCCGCGTTGAGCGCGTCGAGCGTCCCGAACCGCTGCTTCAGCCACGCATGCCAGGCGGTGCGCGCGGCGGGATCATAGCTTTCGTCGGTATATTCGTTGCCGATCTGCCAGCCGATCACCGCGCGGTCGCGCCCGAACCGCGTCGCCATCGCGCTCACGATCCGCTTCGACAGCGCGCGATAGCGCGGGCTGCTGATCGAGAATTGCCGCCGCCCGCCGTGCCCCAGCCGCGTGCCCGATCCATCGACGCGCAGCGTGTCGGGATATGTGCTCGTCAACCACGCCGGCGGCGTGTCGGTCGGCGTGCACAGCACCACCTTCAGTCCATGCCGCTCCGCCAGTCGGATCACGCGGTCGAGCCAGTCGAGGTCGAACTTCCCCTCTGCCGGCTCCATCCGCGCCCAGGCGAATTCGCCGATTCGAACGACATTGGCGCCATGCGCCTTCATCAGCCGCAGGTCTTCGTCCCACCGCGCCTCTGGCCATTGCTCGGGATACCAGGCCGACCCCAGCCACAGCCGCTCCGATGCGACCGCCGCGGCGGTAGAGGGCTTCTGCGCCGCGACCGGCGTCGCGAGCGCCAGCAGCGCGAGGGCGAGCGCCCTCACTGCGTCCACCCGCCGTCGATGACGTGGATCTGCCCGGTCGTATAGGTCGCCCCCGCCAGATACACCGCCAGCCCGGCGATCTCCTCCGCCGTCCCCAGCCGCCCGATCGGCTGGCGCGCGACGAACGCCGCCTTGCCGGTCGCCAAATCGCCGGTCGCCGCGATCCGCTGGTTCAGCGACGGCGTGTCGACGGTGCCGGGACAGATCGCGTTGCAGCGGATATTGTGCGCAACATAATCCGCAGCAACCGACTTGGTGAGACCGATCACCGCCGCCTTGGTCACCGAATAGGCACAGCGGTTCGCGACCGCCTTCACGCTCGACGCCACCGACGCCATGTTGACGATCGCGCCGCTACGCCGCTCGATCATGTGCGGCAACGCCGCGCGGATCGTCCGCACCATCGCCTTCACGTTCAGGTCGAACGCGAAGTCGAGGTCGTTCTCGCTCATCTCGGCGACGCTGCCGCCATGGACGACGCCCGCGCAATTGAACAGGACATCGACCCCGCCCAGCCGGTCGAACAGTCGCTCCACGCCCTCGTCGTCGAGCACGTTGAGCCGCGCCGTCTCGATCCCCGTCTCCTCGCCCAGCGCGGCCAGCGCCGCCTCGTCGATGTCGGTCGCGATCACCCGTGCGCCGGCCGCCTTGAAGGCCAGCGCAGACGCGCGGCCGATGCCCTGCGCCGCCGCGGTGATGAGTACGCTTTGCCCGTTCAGATCCGTCATGCGCGTCCCTTTGCCGGCGTTCGGCCGTGTTGGTTGTCGTGTTCCTGCGGGATCGGCGTCGCCGGCTGCGCCATCGCGGTGTAGCAGGCCTCGACCAGCGCCATCGTCGCCCAGGCGCTCGGGGCGCCCGTTTCCAGCATGTCGTCCTCGCCCGCGGCGTAGCGTTGCAGGTTCGCCATCGGCCCGACGAAGGCATCGGGGAACCACGCGCCCGCCAGCGGCACCTGCCGCCAATCTTCACCCCGCCGCGCCAGCCACAATTCGTCGGGCTCGCCGGTCGGATAGTCGAGCAGCAGCCCCAGCTTCACCATCGCGGCGCCCTCGCTGCCCTCGACGCGGAAGCTCGCATCCTGGAATCGGCGCCCGAAATCATGGTGGTGGTTGATCGACAGCGTCACGCGCTGCGCGTCGTCATAATCCAGGATCGCACTCGTCCGCGTCGGCGCGAGGTCGCTCGACGGATGGCCATAGGATCGCGCGAACACGCCGAGTGGCGACCCCACCAGCGCGCGGATCGTGTCGAGATAATGGATCGAATGGCTGACGATCTCGACCCGCTCGTCCGCCTTGAGATGCGGGAACAGGTGCCATGGCGTCACCAGGTTCAGATGCACCTCTATCTCGGTCAGTTCGCCGAAGTGCCCGCGCGCCAGTGCGTCGCGCATCGCCAGCATCATCGGCGAAAAGCGCAGCTGGAAATTGACCGCCACCGTCTGCCGTTTGGCCGCGGCGATGTCGCGAAGCCGCGTCGCCATCGCCAGGTCGCGCCCGAACGGCTTTTGCATCAGTGCCACCGCCCCCTCGGGCAGCGCGTCGAGCAGTTCGGCATGCGCGACCGGCGGCGCGGCGACGTCGAACACCGCATCCGCCGCCGCAGCTTCTTCGAGCGTGCGATACACGCGCTCGACGCCCCATTCTGCCGCCAGCGCTTCGGCGCGAGCCACGTCGCGGTCGTAAAGCCCCGCGACGACGAACCCCGCCTTGCGATACGCCGGCAGATGCGCGTCGCGGACGATCCCGCCGGTGCCCAGCACCACGATCGGCCGCGGCTCGGTCGGCATCGGCCAAGCCTGGCGAAGCGGCGCGTCGTTCGTCACGCCAGCGCCTCCACCCGTGCCTGCGCCTCGGCCAGCAGGTCGCGCGTCGGCCGATCGGTCGTCACCGCCACCGTCAGCATGTCGTCGACCACCGCGCTGATCGCGGCGATGTCGGGCCGCACCGGGATATGCCGCGCTCGCGCATGCAGCCCATCGAGCCGATTGGCATAGGGGATGACCGCGTTGACCGCCGGATCGGCCCAGGTCGACCGCCGCACCCCGATCGCGCCCTCGTCGGTAGTGATCCGGTCCATCGCGGCGGTCGCGCAATGGCGCAGGAAATCCCATGCCAGCGCCTTGTTCGCGCTTCCCGCGGCGATCGCCAGCACCCAGAACACGTTGAGCGACAGGCTCTCGCCGCCCGGCCCCGCCGGCAATGGCGCGACGTCGATCAGGCCGCGAATCGGGCTGCCCTCGGCCTCACCCAACGCAGCGAAGCCGAACCAGTTGGCCATCATCGCCACCCGCCCCTCGCAGAACCGAAGTCCCGCCGCGACGCTGTCGAGCGCCGTCACGTCCGCCGGCACCGCGTCCTGATCCTTCGCCAACGTCCGCAGGAAGTCGAGCGCACCTTCCGCCGCCTCGCCGATGAACGACGGCCGCCCCTCGCCATCGAACGGCGCGCCGCCGCGCGACCAGACGTGGATGCAGAAATCGTAGAAGCCGTTGTGCCCGTCGGGAAACAGCGCCAGCACCGTCCCGCTTACCCCCGTCGCCGGATCGTTCAGCCGCCGCGCCGCCGCATGGAATTCCTCCCACGTCGTCGGCACCGCCACGCCCGCCGCTGCCAGCAGGTCGCGGCGATAGATCAGACACTCCGGCCCGTCGTGATAGGGCATGCCCCAGAACCCGCCGGCAAAGCGCTGCAATCCCAGCAGCGAGGGGCTCCACGCATCGGGAAAGTCGGCGATCGGCGCCCGCTCCAGCCACGGCGCCAAATCCTCGATCAGCCCACCGCCCTGCGCCTCCGCCAGCCAGTCGGTATTGAGAAAGGCGATGTCGAACCGTCCGTCCGCCAGCCCGGCAGCGAACAGCGCCGCATGCAGCGGGTTCAGGTCCAGCGCCACCACCTCGACCGCGGCATCGACGCCAGTCACAGCCACGAAATCTGCGAACTGCCGCGCGATCGCCCGTTCGAACGGGTCGAAGCGCCGCACCGCGATCCGCAGCCGCGTCGTCGTCACGCGATCAGCCCCGCATCATGCGCGATGGCATCGGCACAGGCGGTCAGCGGCCCGCGGATCCGCTCGACCTCGGCATCGCCGCCCGCCTGCACCAGTCGCGCCACCGTCAGCGCCGCCGCGATCGACGATCCCGGCCGCCCGACGATCGCGCCGATGTCGGCGCTGCCCATGAAACGCTCGCCGACCGACAGGTCGAAACCATCGGCGCGCACTCGTGCCAGCCGCTGCTCGAACCCGCGCCGCTCGCTCGCCGACAGCGTCCGCCAGTCACGCTGGTGCTGCAACGCCTGCGCCAGCCCCTCGGTATCGAGCGCCGCCAGCAGCAGCCGCCCCGACGTCGTGCGCAGCGGCGAGTGGCGCGATCCGACCTCGACCGACAGGCGGAACGGCTCGGGGCTCTCTTCCTGCGCCAGCACCACCACCTCGCCGCGATGTAGCACGCTCAGGTGGCAGGATTCGCGGATATCGTCCGCCAGCCGCCGCATCAGCGGCCGTGCCGCGCGCAGCAGCGCCTCGAACGGATTGTGCGTCCGCGACAGTTCGAACAACCGCAGCGTCAGCGAATAGCCGCCGGTGCCGGCATCGCGATGCAGATAGCCCCGCCCCTCCAGGCAGGCGAGCATGCGGAACAGTTCGCCCGGTTGCCGCCCCAGTGATCGCGCCAGCTGCGCCTGGGTGTTGGGCACCGCCTGGTCGGCCAGGAACTCGAGGATATCGAGCCCCTTCTCCAGCGCGGGCACCGAATATTTCTGGCGCTTTTCCTCGGCCTCGGGCGTCGTGTCAGCCATGGCGATGCATTCCCTTCGATGACGGCGCCATTGGGCGCGCGAAGGGGACGATAGAAAGGTCGGCGCCGCACGACGAGCCCGTCGCGCGTACCGAAGCTGGCGCTCCGCCCCTTGCGTCGATCCGATCAGCGCCTGCAACGCCATCCACTCCTGTCGTCGGTGTTTAGCAAATTGCCCGGGCGGTGAGGCCCGGGCACAGGTGCCCTTCCGGGGAGGGAGGGTTTAGTAACGGAAGCGGAAGCCGACCAGGAACTGGCGATCATCGATCGTCTGATCGTTGAAGCGCGTCGGCACCGTGTAATAGCTCTCGCGCCGCGTGCGCAGCAGGTTGCTGCCCTCGAACGAAACGGTCACGTTCTTGTCGATGTCGTAGCTGAGCGACGCATCGAGCCAGCCATAGCCCTTGCGATAGATCGGCCCCGGCGGGATCGACGTCGCCCCCGCCACCGTCGCGCCGGCGAACACGCCCTCCAAGAATCGCGAGCGCCAGTTGTACGCGACGCGCGCCGAGATGCCGTACTTCTCGTAGAGCGCCGACACGTTGTAGCTGTGCTTCGACAGGTTGGTCAGCGGCAGCGGCGCCCCCGCCAGCAGCGTCGGCGTCTCGGAGTCGACGAAGGTATAGTTGGCCTGCACGCCGAAGCCGTTCAGCCCCTCCGGCAGGAAGTCGAGGAAGGTCTGGCCGCCGACCTCAAAGCCGCGGACGTAACCCTTGCCGCTGTTGACCGGCCGGGTGATGTTATAGAGGATTCCGCCAACGTCGACGTTGGTCTCGACGCTGGTCGAGGTGAAGGCGTTCACCCATTTGTAGAAGCCCGCGACCGACACCGACGTCGTGCGTGACAGATAATATTCCAGCGACGCGTCGACCTGGTCGGCGGTGAACGGCGCCAGGTTCGGATTGCCGCCCGATCCCGCGCCCTGCGCCGGCACCAGCGTCAGCGACGGCGTGAGCTGCGAGAAGCCCGGCCGGGTCAGCACGCGCGATGCACCCAAGCGCAGCTGCAATTCGTCGGTCAGACGGGCGCGCAGGTTGAAGCTCGGCAGCACGTCGGTGCGATCGGGCCGCGTGTTGATCGGCGCGAAGCCGGTCTGGCGGCGCGTCACCTGTCCGTTGATGGTGACCGTCTCGAACACCGGCGTATTGCCGGTCAGCGTGCCGTTGAAGCGGATCACCCGGACGCCGATGTTCCCGTCGATCGGCACGCCCAGGTTGAACTCATACTTCGCCATCGCATAGCCGGCGAGCGTGCGCTCGGTGATGTTGAAGATGCCGAGCGGCGTGACTGCGGGCAATGCGGTGATGCCGAGCGACGTGCGCAACGTGTCGAAGTTGGTCCGCAGCGCGTCCGACCCGGCGATCAAGAAGTTCTGCGGGAAGGACACGCCGGGCGCATCCTTCTGGAAGAAATCATTGACCGGATTCTGCTGCAGGAACTGCGACACGTTGCCGATGCTGTTGTTCACCGGCGATTGGAAGAAGCGGATCGGCGAGAAGATCGCCGAACGATCGGCATAGCGCGCGCCGACCGCGATCTGGCGCAGGAAGCCGCCGGGGATCTCGTAGGTCGCGTCGATCCGACCCGCTTTCTGCTCGCCGCGCGAGATGTTGACGTTCTGCGTCAGCGGCCCGACCGTGAACGAATTCGGGTTGAGCAGGTCGACGCCCTGCAACGAGAAGCTGGTCGCGTCGGTCGTCAGGTCCTGGCGATACGTCGGCGCGGTGCCGAGCAGATCCAGTTCGCGATAATCCAGCTCCGAATAGGACTTGTCGTAGCTCGCATCGAAGCTGACCTTCAGCCGGTCGCGGTTCCACTCGCCGCCGATCGCGATCGTCCGGTTGTCGTCGAGCAGATCGCGCGACACGCCGAGCAGCGTGAACGGCTGGTTGGTGTAAGTGCCGGTCGCCAGATCGTTGGTGCCGGGGAAGGTTGTGAAGCTGCCCGCGGTCGGCACGCGCAGCGTCGGTTGCGACGCGTTGCGGTTCGACTGGATCAGCAGGCCGTTCTGGTCCTGCGTCGTGATGAAGCGCGAATATTGCCCCTCGACGTAGAACATCAGGTCCGGCGTCGCCTGCCACTGGATCGCGCCGTTCAGGCCGATGCGCTTGCGCTGGCCCAGCACCTGCACCTTATAGCTGCCGTTGGGCGCATTGACGGTCTGGCCGGCGATCAGGTCGGTGCGCGGCAGCGGCGCGCCGGTGATGTTGAAGTCCTGGCGGTACGAACGCTGCTGGTAGGCGCCCGAAAACAGCACGCCGATCTCGCCGATGCCGGTATCCCAGCGGTCGCTCATCAACAGCGAGACGAGCGGATCCCATTTGTCGCGCAGATCGGCATAGCGCGCCCGCGCACTGCCAGCGATCTGCGAGTCCGCGAAGTCGAACGGGCGGCGGGTGCGGATATCGATCGTGCCGCCGATACCGCCCTCGATCAGGTTCGCGGTCGGCGCCTTGTACACGTCGAGCCGCGACAGCAGCTCGGCGGGCAGGTTCTGCAAGTTGAAGTTGCGGTCGACGCCAGTGAAGGCGTCGCGGCCGTTGATCGTCGTCTCGACGCCGGTCAGGCCGCGAATCTGGACGCGACCGGCGCCTTCGCCAACGTCGCGCTGCACCTGGATGCCGGTGATCCGCTGCAGCGCTTCCGACACGTTGATGTCCGGCAATTTGCCGATGTCCTCGGCGACGATTGAATCGACGATCGTGTCGGCGTTGCGCTTGATGTTCTGCGCCGAGGCCAGGCTGGATCGGATGCCGGTGACGACGACGTCGGGCGCGGCCGGCTCGTCCGCCTGGGGCGGCGTTCCCGCCGGGTTCGCCACGGCCTGCGTCGATCGCGCATCCTGTGCATGAGCCGGCATCGCCGCGAATACCGCAAGCGCCGCCATGCTGACACCGGTCAACAGCTTTCCACCCATCATCACCCTCTCCCGTCCCTATTGCCGGACATATTTATTAGCGAACCGATAGCGCCTATTTGAACCACTGCCAAGTACGATTGTCGATTTGCAGCGTTTTCGACGCGCTCGCCGAGAAACAAAAATTAATCGAAAGCCCCGGGCCTCGGAGGCGGTGCAGATAGCGCTGGGTCCAAACCGAATTCCGCTCGCAGCGCCGCGGTGTCGGCGCCAACCGCCGGTGCCGCCGCCGCGCTGCCGCCACGTTCTCCATCGATGCGGATCGGGCTCGCCGTCGTCACTAGCGACGCGCCGTCCCGTGCCACCGTGCGCAACATGTCGAGCCGTTGGAACGCCTCGCTCGCCATCAGCACTGGCCAGTCCTGCACCGGCGCGCACCACACGTCCTCGGCGCGCAAGGCGGCCATCCATTGTTCCGTCGTCCGCTCGGCCAGCCGCGCCGCGATCAGCCCCTTCACCGCATCACGCTCGGCGAACCCATCGGTCACCGCTGCTAGCGCCGGCAGGTCGATCAGCCGCGCTAGCTTGTCGAGCGGCGTCATCGCCAGCGCCAGATGCCCGTCCGCGGTCGCGTACACCCCATAGGGCGCCGCCAGATAAGCATGCGCATTGTTGACGGCCGCGCGCTGCGGCGGCCGGCCGTCGTCGTTGAGATGCGTGGTCAGCACCTCGAACTGAAAATCGACGATCGCCTCGAGCAGGCTCGTTTCCACCGCCGCGCCCTCGCCCGTGATCCCGCGCCGGACCAGCGCCGCGAGGATGCCTTCCAGCAGCGCGTGCCCCGCCAGCATGTCGGCGATCGACAGCCCCACCGGCACCGGCCCGTCGCCTGCCGATCCGTTGAGCCACATCACCCCCGACAATGCCTGCGCCAGCAGGTCCTGCCCGGGCAGCCGCGCCAGCGGCCCCTCTTCGCCATAGCCTGAGATCGACGCATGGATCAGCCGCGGATGCCGCGCGCGCAACGCCGCGCGGCCGATCCCCAGCCGCTCGGCGATGCCGGGGCGGAAGTTCTGGATGACGACGTCGGCGCGCGCGATCAGCGCCTCGACCTCAGCCAGGTCGGCGGGGTCCTTCAGGTCGGCGGCAAAGCTCTGCTTGTTGCGGTTGATGGCGTGGAACAGCGTCGAGTCGCCGCCGATCCGCGTATCGCTGAGGTACAGCGTCCGTCCGATGTCGCCCGTGCCCGGTCGCTCGATCTTGATGACCCGCGCGCCGAGGTCGGCGAGCTTCAGCGCCGCCATCGGTCCCGCCAGGAATTGCGCCATGTCGAGGACCAGCAGGCCCTCCAGCGGACGCCCGCCGCTCATGCGGCCACACCCCTGCGCCCGCCGACGGTATAGATCGCGGCGGCGACGATCACCACCGTCCCCTCGACCAGCCCCTGATAGCTCGCCCCCAGGTTCAGGATGTTGAAGCCGTTGGTCAGCGTGAACAGGATCAGCGCGCCGACCACCGTCTTCACCACGCTGCCCGCCCCGCCGAACAGCGAGGTGCCGCCCAGGATCGCGGCGGCGATGACGGTCAGCTCGGTGCCCTGCAACGCGGTCGGGTTCATCGCGCCCAGCCGGCTGGCGAACAGCGCGCCCGCAAAGCCTGCGGCCAGCCCGGACAGCACGAAGGCGCCGATCTTGTACGCCGTCACGTCGATCCCCGACAGCCGCGCCGCCTCGGCATTGCCGCCGGTCGCATAGAAGCGCCGCCCGACGACGGTGCGCGAGAGCACCAGCGCCGCGACCGCGGTGATGACCAGCAGATACGCCACCGTCACCGGCAGCGCGAAGCCCGGCCCCGCCGCCAGCGCGGCGATCACCATCACTGCAGCCCCGATCATCAACCCAAGCCGCAGCGCGCGGCCCTGGCGCCGCCGTCGCAGCATCATGCCGACACCCACCGCCAGCGCCGCCAATCCCAGCAGCAGCAGCGGCCAGAACGCCGGCACGCGCGTCCGCTCGAACGCCAGCATCTGCGCCAGTACCGTCGGATCCTCGACCATCAGCGATCGTCCGTCGGTCAGCACCATCACCAGCCCGCGCACCGCGGTCAGCGTTCCCAGCGTCACGATGAAGGCGTTGATGCCGATCAGGTTGACGATCGCGCCGTTGACCAGCCCGATGCCCGCGCCCGTCGCCAGCGCCGCCACCAGCGCCAACGGAAAACCGATTACCGGCGACAGCCCGATCAGCACCGCCGCCGCCAGCGCCGCGACCGACGCCACCGACAGGTCGAACGCGCCGGTGATCAGGACGATCGTCATCGCCACGCCCATGATCCCGACCAGCGACGCCTGGTACGCGATGTTCGTCAGGTTGCCGGTCGAAAAATAGGGCGGCAAGCCGTTCGCCGCCGCCGCCAGCGCCAGCACCGCCATCAGCAGCGCCAGCGCATAATAGACCCCCGCCTCGCGCAGCCCGAAGCTCCGCCGCCAGCCGATGGCATCGCTCATGTCGCCAATCCTTATGATGCCGATCCTTGTGGTGCCGATCCGCCCGCGAGCAAGATCAGCGTGTCCTCGTCGAGCCCCGCCGCGTCGCGGCTGGCGATGATGCGTTTGTCGCGCAGCACCAGCACGCGATCCGCCAAGACCAGCAGCTCGGCAAAGTCGGAACTGGCGACGACGATCGCCATCCCCTCGTCCGCCAGCCCGCGGATCAACCGCAGGATCTCGCTCCTGGCGCCGATGTCGATGCCCGCGGTCGGCTCGTCGAGCAGCAAGACGCGCGTGTGTGGCCTCAGCCAGCGCGCGATCGTCACCTTCTGCGCATTGCCGCCCGACAGTTCCGCGACCGCCGTCTCCGGGCCTTGCGCCTTGATGGCGAGCGTCTCGATCGCCCGCGCCGCGGCGGCACGCTCCGCCTCGTCGTCGACCAGCCAGCCGCCACCGACCGGCAGCGCGACGTTGCGGCGGATGTCGAATGCCGGCACCAGGCCCTGGCCCACGCGATCCTCCGCAACCAACGCGATACCGGCCGCGATCCTTTCCTCGACGCTGCGCCCGACCGGCTCGCCATCGACGCCGACGAGGCCCGTCGCGTGGCGATCGGCGGCGAAGATGGCGTGGAGCAACTCGCTTCGGCCCGATCCCAGCAAGCCCGCCAGCCCGACGATCTCGCCGCGCGCGACGCTCAGGTTCACCGGTTCGGCCAGCGCCGGCGTCGCCAGTCCTTCGACCGTCAGCCGCGGCTCGCCCATGCCCGCGCGCTCCCGCCGCGCCAGCGCCACGAACTGCCGCCCCGCCATCGCCCCGGCGATATCGGCCTCGGTCAGTGCGTCGGTCTCGGCATCGAGCACGATCCCGCCGTCGCGCAGCACCGCTACCCAGTCGCTCAGGCGCACGATCTCGTCGAGGAAGTGCGAGATGAACAGCACCGCCCGCCCCTCGTCGGCCAGCTGGCGGATGACGCGGTATACCGCCGCGCGCTCATGCCCCGCCAGCGACGCAGTCGGCTCGTCCATGATGACCAGCTTCGCATCGACCGCCAGCGCCGCCGCGATCGCGACCGCCTGGCGATCGCCGATGCCGAGGTCGCCCACCCGTGCATCGGGGTCGATCCGCGCGTCGAGCCGCGCCAGCAGCGCCGCTACGGCCTCGCGATCCCCCGCCTGGGTCCGCGCGATGCCGCCGCGATCGATCAGGATGTTCTCGGCGACGCTCAGCGTCGGCACCAGCGGGATATGCTGGTGGATCGTCGCGATCCCCGCCCGCCGCGCATCGACCGGCCGGCGAAACGCGGTCGCCTGCCCCAGCCATTCCAGCGACCCGCCGGTCGGCCGCGCCGCGCCCGACAGGATGCGGATCAGCGTCGATTTGCCCGCGCCGTTCGCGCCCACCAGCGCCGTCACCCGTCCCGCGGGCACGTCCAGATCGACCCCGCGCAGCGCGACGGTGCCGTTGGGATAGCGCATCGCGACCCCCCGCGCCGACAGCAGCGGCATCACCACTGCCCCACGCACTGCGCCGCGCTGCCCGCGGTGATCGCCGGCAGCGGATAGGTCAGGAATCGCTTGCCCGTCGGCCGGTGCAACGCCGCGAACGCCAGCGCACCCAGCGCCTCCGGCTTGAAGCAGACCGTGCCATCGACCGCCCCGGCCTTGATCTGCGCGATCGCCAGCTTCGATCCGCCCAGCCCGATCAGCCGCGCCGTCGATCCCGCCGCCTGTACCGCCCGCGCGCAGCCGATCACCATGTCGTCGGCCTCGCTGAAGAACAGGTCGACGTCGGGATGCGCGACCAGGATGTTCTGGCATGCCGCCTCGCCGCCTTCCGACGTCCAGTTGCCCGGCTGCGCCGCAACGATACGATAGGATGCGCCCGCCGCGTCGAGCCCGCGGTGAAACCCCCGCGCCCGTTGCTCGACCTCGGGAAAGCCGGCGGCGCCCTCGATCAACGCCACCCGCGCCACGCCCCCCTTGGGCAATAGCCGCGCCGCCAGCCTGCCCGCCGCACGCCCTGCCGCCACCTCGTCTTGCGTGGCGAGGCCGACCAGCCCCGGATAGACGTCACGTGCCGCTCGGGTCCGCGGATCGCCGACCTGCGCCGCCACCGCCGCGATCGGAATCCCCGCCTCGTTCGCGCGCGCCACCCACGCCTGCGCGACGACGGCGTCGAGCGGCATCACCGCAATCCCCTTCACGCCGCCGACGATCAGGTCCTGGACGTCGTTGGCCTGCTTCTGCACGCTGCCCCGCGCGTCGAGCACGATCGCCCGCGCCCCCGCCTTCGCCGCCGCATCGGCAAACCCCTTCGCCACCGCCGCGGCAAAAGGATAGCTCAGCCCGGCGCTTGCCAGGCCATAGCGCGGCGCATCCGCTGCCACCGTCACGGGCGCGGCCGCCTCACCCGCGCGCACCCGCAGCGCCAGCCCGCCGACCGACGCCGCGCCGACGACCAGCACCAGCCCCGCCCCGACCCTTCGCATCAGCAGGCGAGTGGCGCGCCGCATCGTTCAGCCGTCGCGCCGCGCGACCAGGTAGAGATGCTCGCACGCCAGCACCGTCTCGTCGCGCTGGTTGCGGATATCGACCGCCTCGACCACCACGCCATGGCTCGCGCGCTTGGGATGGTCGCGTTTCTCGGCGATCCGCGTGATCGTGCGGATCGTGTCGCCGATATGCACCGGCCGCACGAAGCGCAGCCGGTCATAGCCCGTCGACATCGCATGCGGGTTGATCGTCGACGCGGTCAGCCCGATCCCGACCGAAAACACCAGCGTCCCATGCGCGATCCGCTGGCCGATATCCTGCGTCGCGCACCAGTCCGCGTCCATGTGATGCGGGAAGAAATCGCCGGTGTGCCCGGCATGGACCACGAAGTCGGTTTCGGTGATCGTCCGCCCGAAACTCTCGCGGCTGCTGCCGATCGCGTAGTCCTCGAAATATTGCTCGACGATCATCGTGCGTCCTCATCCAGTTCGGCGTCGATCCGCCCGTTGCCTTCGCCCAGCGCCGGGCCGGGACGCGGCGAGCGCAGCCGACGGCCGTCGATGCGGATCGGCGACACGGTGGTCCGCATCACCCGCTCGCCGCTGCCGATCGTCTGGATCGCCTCGGCCGCGACGAAGCCGGGCCGCTCGACCAGCGCCGGCCAGTCGAGCACCTCGCCAGCCCACAGCCCCGCCGCCTCCAGCAGCGCCAGCCATTCCGACGTGGTGCCGGTGACGAGGTGCCGGGCGATCTCCGCCTTGATCGCGTCGCGCTCCCCCAGCCAGGCGTTCGCCGGCCATTCAGCCAGCCGCTCGTTGCCGATCACCTCGCCCAGCCGATCGACCGGCATCATCGCCAGCGCGATATGCCCGTCGGCGGTATCGTAGATGCCATAGGGTGCCGCCAGATAGACGTTGGCGTTGCGCACCGCCCCCCGTTCCGGCGCACCGCCGCCGTTGAGGAACACCGTGAACGGCTCCAGCTGAAGGTCGATCGCGGCATCGAGCAGGCTGACGTCGACGCGCCCGCCACACCCCGTCACCCCGCGTCGGACCAGCAACGCCAGCACGCCCTGCGTCAGCTGCGTGCCCGCCGCCATGTCGACGATCGGCAGCGCCGCCGGCGTCGGCGCCTGGTCGCGATCGCCCGACAGCCGCGCGATCCCGGTCAACGCCTGGAGCAGCAGGTCCTGCCCCGGCCGGTCGCGCCATGGCCCCTCAGTGCCATAGCCCGACACCCCGGCGTAGACGATCCGCGGATTCAGCGCCGCCACCGCCTCGTAACCCAGTCCCAGCCGCTCCATGATTCCAGGGCGGAAATTGTGGATCAGCACGTCGGCGCGCGCGATCAACGCCTCGATTCGGGGGCGCACGCCCGCATCCTTCAGGTCGGCGGCATAGCTTTCCTTGTTGCGGTTGATCGTGTGAAACAGCGCCGAGGCATCGCCGAACCGCTGCCCTGCCAGCGCCAGGTCGCGCCCGCTGTCGCCGCCGTTCGGCCGCTCCACCTTGATCACGCGCGCACCGAGATCGGCCAATCTGAGCGCGCACGAGGGGCCGGCGAGGAACTGGCTGAAATCAAGGACGGTCAGCCCGTCGAGCGGCAAGGGCTCATGCCCCGCCGCCGGCGCGTCGATGCGCAAGCCTTCATCCATTCGACGCATCCACCCCGGTCGCTTTCTTTATTTGTGCATGCACGCTATGTTCACTAGCAAATCATGTCAATGAGGGGATGATGACGGCGCTCAAGGGAATGACGTGGAATCATCCGCGCGGGCTCGATCCGTTGCTGGCGGCGTCGGCGGCGTGGGCGGCCGAGACCGGCACGACGATCGCATGGGACGCGCGCTCGCTGCAGGATTTCGAGACCTATCCGCTCGAAGACCTCGCCGCCGCTTATGACCTGATCGTCATCGACCATCCGCACGTCGGCGGCATCGTCGATGCGGGCTGCCTCGTCCCCTTTACCGAAAGCGCGACGCTGGCGGAGATCGCGGCGGGCAGCGTCGGCGCCTCGTTTCCCAGCTATCGTTACGCCGGCCGGCAATGGGCGCTGCCGATCGACGCCGCCGCGCAGGTTCAGGCCTGGGTGCCGGGCCGGATCGACGGCCCGGTCGCCGACTGGCACGCGATCCTGTCGCTGGCCCGAGAAGGCCGGCTCGCCTGCCCGCTCCGCCCGCCGCATGCGCTGATGACGCTGTTCACGCTGTGCGGCCAGCTCGAGCGCTCGCCCGACAGCGATGGCGACATACTGTTCGATGGAGAAATCGGGCCACGCGCCTGGTCGATGCTCGCCAAGCTCGCCGACGCCGTCGGTCCCGATGCCCGCCACCACGATCCGATCGCGATCCTCGACGCGATGAGCGAACGCGACTCCGCCATCGCGGTCGCGCCCTATATCTACGGCTACGTCAGCTACGCGCGCGACGGCTTCCGCCCGGCCCGTATCGCTTTCACCGATCTCGCGCCGGTCGGGGTTGCGGGCTCAGCCGGCTCGGCACTCGGCGGCACCGGCATCGCCGTCTCCGCGCGCAGCGATGACATCGAGGCCGCTCGGGCCTTCGCCTGCTGGGTCGCCTCCGGTCCCGTCCAAGCGACGCTCTACGCCGCAAACGGGGGCCAGCCCGGCCATGACGCCGCCTGGCGCGATGCGACCGTCAACGCCGCGACCGGCGACTTCTTCGCCGCCACCCGCCAAACGCTCGACGCCGCGTGGCTGCGGCCGAGACACGCCGGCTACATGCGTTTCCAGCATGAGGCGTCGGCGCTGATCGATGCAGCGCTCGGCGGGATCGACGACGGCGCATCGGTTATTGCGCGCCTCAACGACCTGCACCGACGCCACCGCCGCTGACTTTCGTATTTTTTCGTATATCAATCAGAACGACGTAATTGCAAAGTGGCGCATAGCTGTTAGGCTGGCGCGCAACCCGACGATCCGGCCCGACCGGACGCACAGTCGAACAGAGGATGTCTATGCACCAGTCCCATGGGGCGGATCTCTCCCGCCGCGACGTCATCCACTGCGCGGCCTGCGCCGGCGCCGCGACCAGCTTCGCCGCCGCCCCGGCGCTCGCCGCCGCGTTGCCTGCCGCGAAGGCCGGCAAGGCCCCGGTCGCGATGCAGGAATTCCCCTATGGCGCGGTCACGCTGACCGGCGGCCGGTTGAAGCGGCATTTCGACCATATCCACGCGCATTACCTCGCGCTCGACAATGATCGCGTGCTCAAGGTCTTCCGCGAAAACGCCGGCCTGCCGGCGCCCGGCCCCGACATGGGTGGCTGGTACGACCGCGACGGCTTCGTCCCCGGGCTGACGCTCGGCCAGTATATCTCCGGCCTTGCTCGCCTCGCCGCCGCCACCAACGACAAGGCGGCGCATGCCAAGGTCGCCGCGCTCGTCGACGGCTTCGGCAAGGCGTTCGTGAAGGCGTCCAACCCCTATGCCGGTCCCAAGGCGCAACAGCAGTGGGCCGCCTATGTCATGGACAAATACGTCGTCGGCCTGATCGACGCCTATCGCCTGAGCGGCGTCGAGCAGGCGAAGACGCTGCTGCCGATCGTCATCGAGAAATGCCGCCCGTACATCTCGCCGATCTCGCGCGACCGCGTCGGCAAGGTCGATCCGCCCTATGACGAAACCTACGTCATGCCGGAAAACCTGTTCCACGTCGCCGAGATCACCGGCGACGACCGCTATCGCCAGATGGCCGTTCATTACCTGCTCGACAAGGAATGGTTCGATCCGCTTGCCGCCGGCCAGGACGTGCTTCCCGGCAAGCACGCCTACAGCCACACCATCGCGCTGTCGTCGGGCGGGCAGGCCTATCTCCACCTCGGCGATGCCAAATATCGCAAGGCACTGGAAAACGCCTGGACCTTCATGGAGCCGCAGCGCTTCGCCAGCGGCGGCTGGGGGCCGGAGGAGCAGTTCGTGCCGCTCCACCAGGGCCGCCTCGCCGCCAGCCTCGCCAGTTCGAAGGCGCATTTCGAAACGCCGTGCGGCGCCTTCGCCGACCTGAAGCTGGCGCGCTATCTCATCAGCTTTACCGGCGACGCGCGCTATGGCGACGGGCTGGAGCGCACGCTCTACAACACCATCCTCGCCACCCGCTTTCCCGACAGCGACGGCGGCTATCCCTATTATTCGGATTACGGCGCGGCGGGCGAGAAGCGCTATTATCACCAGAAATGGCCGTGCTGCTCGGGCACGCTGGTGCAGACCGTCGCCGACTACGTCCTCAACGCCTATTTCCACGACGACCGCTCGCTGCTGGTGAACCTCTACACTCCGTCCGAGGTGCGCTGGCAGCGGCCGGGCGGTCAGGTGCTGATGTCGCAGGAAACCGACTATCCCGCCGCCGATGCGGTACGGTTGACGGTGCGCGAGGCGGGCGACGGCCGCTTCGCGATGAAGCTACGCATTCCCGCCTGGACGAAGGGCGCCTCGCTGAAGGTCAACGGCCAGCCGCAGGCGGTGACGCCCGGCACGATCGCGACGGTCGATCGGAGGTGGAAGGCGGGCGACACCATCGACCTCGTCGTCCCGCAGCCGCTGCGCACGCTGCCGATCGACGATCGCAATCCGAACACCCAGGCGGTGATGCGTGGCGCGATCATGTACGTCGGTATCAATCCGTGGGACGGCATCGAGAAGCAGGCGATCGCGCTGCCCCGCGCGCTCGAGCCGATGCCCGGCGCCGACGAGGCGTACCGGACCACCGTCGGCGGCCGCAACCTGGTCTTCATCCCCTATCACACCGTCGATACCGAACGCTCGACGACCTATTTCAAGACCGCGTGATGACCGAACAGCGCATCACCGCCACCTACGAGATCGAAACCGCCTTCCCGCTCGACCAGGCGGCGGCGACGATGGCCGGTGAGCAGTCGACCGGCACCTTTGTCCGCGTTCCCGGCGAAACCGACGAACTGCGCGAAGCGCATGCCGCGCGGGTGGAAGCGATCGAGGAATTCGGCGACGTCGCAGCGCCCTCGCTGCCCGGTTCCGGCCTGCCCAAGGACGGTGGCGACGGCCGCCGCCGCCGCGCCCGCGTCGTGCTGTCGTGGCCGCTGTCGAACATGGGGCCGTCGCTCCCCAACCTCCTCGCGACGATCGCGGGCAACCTGTCGGAACTGAAGGCCTTCTCCGGCCTCAAGCTTACCGACATCGTCCTGCCGCCGGCCTTCCTCGATCGCTACCAGGGGCCGCAATTCGGCGTCGAGGGTACGCGGCGGCTGACCGGCGTCTACGATCGCCCGATCGTCGGCACGATCATCAAGCCTAGCGTCGGCCTGTCGCCCGACGCCACCGCCGAACAGGTCCGCGTGCTCGTCGAGGCGGGGGTCGACTTTATCAAGGACGACGAGCTTCAGGCCGATGGCCCGCACTGCCCGTTCGACGCGCGGATCGCCGCCGTCATGCGCGTCATCAACGACCATGCCGACCGCACCGGCCGCAAGGTCATGTACGCCGCCAACCTGACCGGCGACGTCGACGAGATGCTGGCCCGCCACGATCATGTCGTCGCCAACGGCGGCACCTGCATCATGGCGAGCATGAATTCGATCGGCCTGCCCGCGATGAAGCAGCTGCGCGCGCATTCGCGGCTGCCGATCCACGGCCACCGCAACGGCTGGGGGATGCTCGGCCGCTCGCCCGCGCTCGGCATGAGCTTCATCGCCTATCAGAAGCTGTGGCGCCTCGCCGGCATCGACCACACCCATGTCAACGGCATCGACAACAAATTTTGCGAACCCAACGACAGCGTCATCGCCTCCGCGCGCGAATGCCTGACGCCGATGTTCGACCCGCCCCACCAGGGCTGCGAGATCATCCCCGTCTTCTCGTCGGGCCAGTCGGTCCGCCAAGCCGCGCCGACCTATGCCGCGCTCGGCTCGGTCGACTGCATGTTCGCCGCGGGTGGCGGGATCATGGCGCATCCGGGCGGCCCCGCGGCGGGCGTACGCGCGCTGCGCCAGGCATGGGACGCCGCGATCGCCGGCGCCGCCGTCGAGGAAGCCGCAAAGGACTCGCCCGAACTGAAGGCGGCGCTGGGCGCGTTCGGCGGGTGACGCCGCTCTACGCCTATTACGGCGACGATTTCACCGGCAGCACCGACGTCCTCGAGCAATTGGCGGAGGGCGGCGTCCCCGCCGTCCTGTTCCTGCGTGCGCCCGACGAGCGCTTGCGCGCCCGCTTCCCCGATGCGCGCGCGATCGGCCTCGCCGGCGACGCGCGCAGCCGCACGCCCGCGTGGATGGATGCTGAGCTTCCCGCGCTCCTGACAGCGCTGAACCCGGCCGGCATCGTCCACTACAAGACCTGCTCGACGTTCGATTCCAGCCCGGTGGTGGGCTCGATCGGCCGAGCGCTCGACATCGGTCTCGCGCAGCTCGGCGGCCCCGCCGCCATCGTCGTCGGCGCGCCGCACCTGCGCCGCTACGTCGCCTTCGCCACGCTGTTCGCCGCCGGCGGCTCCGCCGTCCATCGCATCGACCGCCATCCGACGATGGCGCACCACCCGGTCACGCCGATGCACGAGGCGGACCTGATCCGCCACCTCGCCGCCCAGACCGACGCGACGATCGGCCACGTCTCGCTCGAGGCACTCCACGCCGGTCGCGCCGACGAAGCCTTCGATGCCGCATCCGCCAACGACGCGGTCCTGTTCGACGGGATGACGACGGAGGACCTGGCCATCACCGGCCAGATTCTGGTGGGGCGCGCCATCCGGTTCGCCGTCGGCAGCTCCGGCGTCACCCGCGCGCTCGTCCTGGCCTGGCGCGCTGCCGGCCTGATCGGCGCGACGCCGACAAAGGTCCGCGCCGAGCCCGTCGACCGCCTCCTCGTCGTCAGCGGCAGCTGCTCGCCCGTCACCGCGCGTCAGCTCGCCCGCGCCAGAGCCGGCGGCTATACCGCCATTGCCGCCAACGTCCCCGCCATCCTGCGCGGCGAGCAGGCGGAGACCGACTCCCTGATCGCCCGGGCGACGGCGGCCCTCGCCGACACCGGTCGCGCCGTGATCCAGTCCGCCGAAGGCCCGCTGTCCGACGCCCCGGCGGCGGGCGAAGCACTCGGCATCGCGCTCGGCCGCGTCGCCGCCGCCACGGTCGCGCGTACCGGAATCCGCCGCCTGCTGTTCGCCGGCGGCGATACCTCCAGCCACGGCGTCGCCCAGCTTGGGATCGATGCGCTGACCTGGGCTGCACCGATCGAAGCCGGCGCCCCGCTCGTCCGCGCCCATGCTGCCGACGCCGCGGTCGACGGGCTCGAACTCGTCCTCAAGGGCGGGCAGATGGGGTCCGAGGATTTCGTCGAGGTCGTCCGCCGCGGCGGCTGACGCTCACGCCTCGATCGGTTTGTGATCGAACCCGCGCGTGCAATCGATCAGCGCGAACAGCACCGCCGCCACCAGCACCATCGCCGCCACCCCGCGCAGCGGCAGGTCGTAATCGCCCGTGCGCGCGATGGCATAGCCGATAACGACGGTGCAGATGAAGCCGCCGAGGTTGCCGGCGGTGTTCATCAGTCCGCTCGCCGTGCCCCCGAACCGCCCGCCGATCGACATGCACATCGCCCACGCCGCGGGCAGCATCAGGTCCATGATCCCGAACGCCGCGCCGGCCAGCACCACGATTAGGACCCGGTCGTCGACGAAGCTCATCGCCACCAGCAACGTCGCGGTGATCGTCAGGCACGTCGCCGCGATCGCGCTATACGCCACGCGGAGACCCACCCGCGCCGCCAGCCGGTCGCACAGCACGCCACCCGCCAGATTGCCGACGATGCCCAGCAGGAACGGGATCGAGCCGTACAGCCCCATCTCCGCGACGCTGAATCCCGCGCCCTTCACCATCCAGGTCGGGAACCAGTTGAAGAAGAACCAGCTGCCGAACGCATAGAAGAAATAGGCGACCGCGATCAGCCACAGCTGCGGCAACGCCATCAGCCGCCGCCATGGGGTGCCGAGATGGCCATGCCCCTCGTCGCCGCCGATCGTCGCGACTTCTTCGGCGGTGATCCCCGGCTGGTCCGCCGGCCGGTCGTGATACCAGCGCCGCCACGCGATCGCCCAGCAAAAGCCGATCAGCCCCAGCACCACGAACACCGCGCGCCAGCCGAACGTCGCCTCCAGCGGCACCAGCAGCAGCGGAGCCATCGCCCCGCCGAACCGGCTCGCCGCCCAGATCGTCCCCTGCCCCCGCGCTCGCTCGCGCGCCGGCAGCCAGCGATAGAGCACGCCCGTCATGTTGGGATACGCCCCCGCCGCGCCCAGCCCGAACAGGAACCGCGCCGTCGCCAGCTGCCAGAAATTGCGGCACAGCGCGGTGATCGCGGTGAAGAACGACCACCAGACGGTGATCCGCGTCAGCTCCTTGCGATAGCCATGCGCGTCGCCCAGCGCGCCCGACGGGATCTCGAACACCGCATAGGCGATGACATAGGCACCGAGCACCCAGCCCCATTGATCGGGCGTGATATCCAGCTCGCGCTGGATCGCCGGCCCCGTGACCGCGATCGCCATCCGGTCGAGGAAGGTCAGGACCGACAGCGTCGCGAGCAGCGCCAGGACGCTATGGCGCTTCTTCACTTGGCCAGGCCCTGCAACGCCTTGAGCGCCTGCTCCATGCCGAGCTCGGGGCTCGACAGCACCGGCACCTTTACCGCGCCCTCGGGCAGCGCCGTGACGACGCGCGCCATCGACGCCTGCGCCAGCACGATGACGTCGACATCGCGCATCGCATCGGTCAGCGCAGCGCCGACGATCCGGTCGTGCGTGGCGCCGTCGCCCGCCATCACCGCATCGAACGCGCCCTCGCACAGATGCTCGACCAACTCGATTGCGCGCCCCTGTTCGGCGGCGACCCGGCGGACCAGCTCGGCGGTCGGCGCCAGTGTCGTGTTGAGCGTTGCGACGACGCCGATCCGCGTGCCCGTCGCCACCGCCTTCCCCGCCATGCCGCGATCGACGCGCAGCACCGGCTGGTCGTAGAGCAGCGCCGCCATGTCGACCGCCGGCCCGATCGACGAACAGGTCACCAGCGTCGCGTCGCACCCCGCGTCGAAGGTCGATCCGACCAGCTGGATCACGCGGCGCATCGTCGCCTTCTCCAGGTGCCCGGCGGCGATCGTGTTCTTGATCGTGCTTTCGTCGACGAAGTGGAGGATGCGCACATCGGGCATCACCCGCGCGGCGATCTCGTTGAAGATCGGCGCCAGCATCGGCGAATTATGGACGAGGCCCAATGTGGCCATGATCGGCTCTCCCAGGAAAATCAGGCGATAGTGAAGCGATAGGTGCCGCCACCCACCGTGAAGCGGACGACGTCGCCGGCGCGCTCCACGTCGCTGACGTCGGGATGGGCGTCGATCGCCGTCCCGCCCTCGCGCCAGTCGCGTAGCGGTAGGACGACCTCGGCGATGGTGTTCGCCGGCACCGTCAGCGCCAGCAGCGACAGTCCGTCGGCATCGCCGTCGATCGCGGTGGCGATCCGGCCGACGACCGAATCATAGTCGGCCTCGACCCGCCCGATCTGCGGCAGCCAATGCGGCGCGATCCGCATCCGCTCGAAGCCGGGACTTGCCGGCGCGATCCCCGCCAGCCGGCGATAGAAGAACCCCACCACCGCGCCAAAGGCATAGTGGTTGTAGCTGTTCATCGACAGGTCGCCGGTGTCGCCATTCCACCGCTCCCACACCGTGGTTGCGCCGACGCTCGGCATATAGCCCCACGACGGATAGCGCGTCTGGAGCAGCAGGTCGGCGACGACGTCCCAGCGCCCCGCGTCCGCCAGCACGTCGAGCAGATAGGGCGTGCCCAGGAACCCCGTCGACAGCGTGTCGCCCCGCGCGCGGATGTCGTCGGCCAGCAGCTTCGCCGCCGCCGCGCGTCGATCTTCCGGCACCAGGCCCATCCACAGCGACAGCACCTGGCTGGTCTGGCTGCCGTTGCCGCAGCGCCCGTCCGCGTCGACCAGCTCGGCCGCATAGGCGTTGTCGATCGCATGGCGCAGCCCGGCATAGCGTGCCGCCGCCTCGTCGCGCCCGGTGACGTGCGCCATTTCCGCCATCAGCGCCGCGCTCCACGCCCAATAGGCGGTCGCGCACAATACCCGCGGCGTCGTCTCGTCGTCGGGCTTCACCGCATCGACCGACAGCCAGTCGCCCAGGTCCAGCCCGCGCTCGTGGCGCCAGACATGGTCGGGATTGCGCGCGGCGACATGGTCCATCCACGCCTCCATCGCCGCCCAGTTCTCATCGATCACCGCGGTGTCGCCATAGCGTTGCCACAGCTGCCACGGCAGGATGATCCCCGCCTCACTCCACCCCGCGGTTGTCACGTCGGGGAAGGACAGCGGCTGGGGCACGACGATCGGATAGGCGCCGTCGTCGCGTTGCGCGCTCCGCGCCTCGATCAGGAAGCGGCGGATGAACGGCGCGACGTCCATGTTGAACGCGGCGGCGTCGAGGAACACCTGGATGTCGCCCATCCACCCCATCCGCTCGTCGCGCTGCGGGCAGTCGGTTGGCACCGAGAAGAAGTTCGACCGCTGGCTCCACATCGCATTGTCGAAGATTCGCTGGAGCAGCGGCGCATCGGCGAAGCGAATCGACCCGGTGGTGCCGCAGGCCGAATGGACGACAACGCCCTCGACATCCTCGACACCCGGCGTTCCCGGATAGCCCTCGACCTCGACATAGCGGAAGCCGTGATAGGTGAAGCGCGGCTCGAACGTCTCCGCCGCGCCCGTCCCCGCCAGCGTGACGCGATCGGTCGCGCGTGCCAGTCGCAGGTTCGCCATGTCGGCCCGGCCGTCGCCATCGAGCAGTTCGGCGAAGCGCGCGGTGATCGTCGTGCCCGCAGCCCCGTGCGCCCGGATCACCGCCCAGCCCGCGAAATTCTGCCCGAAGTCGAAGACATGGACGCCGGGCGAAGGCTCGGTCACCGCCACCGCCCGCATCCGTCCCATCCGCTCGATCGCTGGCGACGGTTGCGCGATCAGCCGGCACGTCGGCGCCTCGCCCAGCCTGGCGACGTCCCAGCCCGATGCGTCGAAGCCGGGCGCTTCCCATCCCGGCTGCTCCAGCCGCGCATCCAGCATCTCGCCGTCGTAGATTTCCGACTGAAGGATCGCCGACCGCGCGATCCGCCAGTCGCCGTCCGTCGCTACCCACTCGTGCGAGCCGTCGGCATAGTCGAGCCGCAGCTGCGCCCGGAACCGCCGCGGCGCCGGGCCGAAGCCATAACGCTCGATCCGCCAGCCGGACGCGCTCGCATACCAGCCGTCGCCGACCATCGCGCCGAGCACATTCTCGCCCTCGGCGATCAGCGCAGTGACGTCATGGCTTTGGTAGAAGACATGGTCGCGCGCGACGCTCATCTCGGGCGCGAGGATCGTGGCCGACACCGGTACGCCGTTGATCGTCGCATCATAGGCGCCGAGGGCGGTCGCATAGAGTCGCGCCGCCGAAACCGGCGCGCGCGGCGTGAAGCACGTTCGCAGCAGCATCGCCGGTTCGGCCGGGCGCGGATCGTTGGCGACGTTGGCGCCGCTTGGCTGTGCCGCGGCCCACGCCGACGTGTCCGCTCCAGGCTCGGTCCAGCCATCGGCCGGCGCCGGGCAGACCCGCCAGGCCGGCCCGCTGACGATCCGCTCGACGCTGCCATCACGCCGGTGCAGCCGGATCAGCGCGGCGAAGGCGCCGCCGTCGACCGGGAAGAACCCCGTCGTCTCCGCCTCGACCAGCGCGCAGACGCTGTTCGTCCCCGCCGTCACCGTGCCGTCGAACGCGGTCAGCGTGCCCCAGAAGGGCAGCGCGGTCTCGAACCCGAACGGCCGGTCGAGCGTCGCCGGCACGCCGTTGACCCAGACGCCGCGCAGGTGATCCTTGCCCGACAGCAGGATCTCGGCCCGCTCGACATCGTCCGGCGCCATGAAGTCGAGCCGGAAGCCATGCGGGCGGCCGTCGAGCGGTTCGGCCGACCACATCCACTGCAGCCCCGCGGCACGGTCCGCCGCGGCTTCCGCGTCCTCCGCCTCGGTCCACGCGCCAAGCCAGCCGTCGCCGCCCAGCCCCGCCTCGAACCATGTCGGCTCGGCACGACCCACTTCGCCCCGCTCGTCGGTGACGTCGACCGTCCACCACAGCCGCTGCATCGGCGCGACCGGCGGCCCGGCATAGACGACGTCGAGCGTCCTTCCGCCCTCGACCACGCCGCTGTCCCACACCAGCTCGCCACGATCGAGCGCCGCCGGGTCGAACGCCGCGCGCACCCGATACGCTGTCTGCCGCGTACCCCGCCGGTCGCTCTCGATCCGCCACGACAGCCGCGGCTGCGCCACCTCGATGCCGATCGGCCGGGTCAGCTGCTCGGCGCGCAGATCGACGATGCGAATGCTCATCGCGCCACCGCATCGACGACGAGCGCCCAGTCGTTGCCCGGTGCCGTCGCCCCCGGCGGATCGAAGCGATGCGTGCCCCGGTTCGCGAACGTCCCTGCCGCCACGCTCCGCCCGTCGCGCGGCGAATACCAGTGCGCCATCACCCGTCCCCCCGGCAGCACGCCCAACCGCATCGTGAACGGCCGCCCGCTATAGCTGTACGCGAAGGCATAGCGATCGCCCCGGCTCGCCAGCACGCGGTCGTAGCGCGCGCCCGGGTCGACGATCAGCGTCGGGTCGGGCCGACGCTCGAGCATCGGCCGCGCTTCGAAAAAGGCGCGCAGGTAGCGCATCTGCTCCGCGCCCGGCGCCGTCAGCGCCACGTCCCAGCGCCGGTCTGCCTCGAAGCTTGGCTTCCACCGCCCCGGCACCATCATCTGCATGACGTTGTTCTCGCCATAGGTGTGGCCGAACGCCCCCGCCATCACCGCCCACCAGCCATAGCGGCGCGCATCGTCGGCGCCCCAGCGCGGCGCCCCCGCCTCGTGCAGGCCATGGGGGATATTCTCGTACGACGGCTCGCCGTCGATCACCGGCTTTACCGGGGTGCGCGCCCAATCCTCGGCGACATAGCGCCAGTTATCCTCGGCCCGCGCGCTCGGCCCTTCCTGCGCATAGGAGCGATGCCCCGACTGGAGCATGTTGAAATCGAGCCACGGCGCCTCGTGATACTGCCACGCGCTGTCGGTGCGACCAATCGGGTGGAACGTCATCAGATGGCCTGGATCGTAGCGCTTGATCGTGCTTCCCAGCGCCTCCCACACCGCGGTCTTGTTCTCCGAGGGCGTGTCGCCGCCGTTGAGCCAGACGAGGTTCGGTCGGCTGCGATACCGCTCGCCAAGGAACCGGCCATAGGCGCGCGCACTCTCCACCGTCAGCTGGCCGCCCGACGCCAGCGATCCCCAGGCCGGTACCAAGGCCAGGTACATGCCGTTCGCCTCGGCCCGCGCCGCCACCCAGTCGAGGTGATCCCAATAGTCGTACTGGCCGGCCCTGGCCGGATCGCTGCCCGGCGTGACATGCGGCTTGCCCGGATCGCCGCCGTCGAGCGCGGGGACGCCGTCGACCGTCGTCATCTCGGGCGTGTGCAGCACCATCACCTGGACGACGTTGAAACCCTGCCGCCGCCGCTCGGCCAGATAGCGATCGGTTTCGTCGCGGCTCAGCCGGCTGAGCAGCAGCCAGCCGGTATCGCCGAGCCAGAAGAACGGCTTGCCGCCCGCGGTCAGATAGTGGCCGTTCGCCGACACGCGCAGCGGCGGTGTCGCGGTCGCGGCGATCGTGGGCGAAGCAAATGAAACCAATCCGGCAACGATCGTCACCCGGCGTAGCGCCTTGCCCGCCAAACCGCTGAAAATGCCCGTCACGATCCGCTCCCGCCGCCCGTCCTGCCGACATTGCGGCCGGGCAGGACGAGCTAGCGACGCCGCGCCTTGATTGTCAATTTCTTTTGGGGAATGCGCGAAACGCAGATTATCGAAAATACCGCTTTCGTTTATCGCCGCTTCGCTGGTATGAAGAGCCAAGGGGAGGACAGCGACGCCATTCGGCCGCCAATGCATCACGCCGCGCAGCGTTGCCCGTCATCCCAAGAAACAAAGTGAGGGATGGGAGAGGGAGCATGATGAAGGGTTCGACATCGCGATCCGCCGCGACGGCGCTGCTGCGCGGGCTGTTGCTGACCGGGGGTAGCGCCGGAGCGCTGCTGATCGGCGGCGCGGCGCAGGCGCAGCAGACGACACCGCCGCCCGCCGAGCCCGTCGTCGCCACCACCCCTGCCGAGACCGCTGCAAGCGAGGATAACGCCCCCGGCGACATCGTCGTCACCGGCAGCCGCATCCGCAGCAGCGCCGTCACCTCGCCCTCCCCGCTTCAGGCGATCACGTCGCAGGACATCGCCAGCACCGGCCGCGTCGAGATCCAGGACGTGCTCCAGCTCAACCCGGCGTTCGGCCTGCCGGGCCAGTCGCGCAACATCTCCAACTTCGGCACCGCCAGCGCCGGTCTCGCCACCGTCAACCTGCGCAACCTCGGCGCCAACCGCACGCTCGTCCTGATCGACGGCCGCCGCGTCGTGGCGGGCGTGCCGGGCACCGCGCAGGTCGACCTGACGATGATCCCGTCGCCGTTCATCGAGCGGGTCGACGTGTTGACCGGCGGCGCCTCCGCCGTCTACGGGTCCGACGCGATCGCCGGCGTCGTCAACTTCATCTACAAGAAGAATTTCGAAGGTCTGGAGGCCAATGTCCAGGCCGGCGTGTCGGAACAGGGCGACGACAGCCAGTACACGCTCAACCTGACGCTCGGCCACAATTTCGGCGACGGCCGCGGCAATATCATGCTCTATGGCGGCTATACCAATCAGGGGCTCGTCCGCTCGGTCGACCGTGCGCGCAGCGTCACCGACCAGACCAGCATCGGCGCGCTCCAGCGCAGCAACAACCGCACCGACGCGAACCTGACCGCCGCGCAGAACCTGTTCCTGGCGCAGCCCAATCGCTCGACGGTCGTGCCGGCCGGCACCTTCGCCGCCGGCACCGGCACCTATATCATCGATCCGACCACCGGCGCCGTCCGCCCCTTCGTCGGCGCGACCGACGGCTTCGACCGCACGCCGTACCAGGCGATCGCCGTTCCGCTCGAACGCTATATGTTCGCCGGCCGCGGCAACTATGAGGTCGGCAGCAACATCAACGTCTTCATGGAGGGCACCTACGCCAGCGTGAGGTCGCAGACGTTCATGGAGCCGCTGCCGCTGGTCCCGACCGGCAACCTCGGCCTCTTCCGCCAGGGCAACGGCCGCTACAATATCGAAGGCCTGGCGGTGAACCCGAACAACCCGGCGCAGACGACGCGCGTCGTCAATCCGCTGGTGCCGACCGCGCTCTACAACCTCGCGACCGACACCAACGGCGACGGCTTCCGCGACGTGTCGCTGACCAAGCGCCTTGTCGAATTCGGCGGCGGCCAGCGCTTCGCGCCGGTCGAGCGCACCAACCTGCGCCTGGTCGCCGGCGCCGAGGGCAAGATCGGTTCACGCTGGAACTGGGAAGCCTATTACAGCTGGGGCGAGACCAAGGCGTCGCAGTCACTGACCGGCCTCGTCAACCAGGATCGCTTCGTCCAGGCGCTCGACGTCGTCCGCGACGTGTACGACGTCAACCGCAACGGCAGCACGACGGACGCGGTCTGCGCCAGTGCCGAGGCGCGCGCACAGGGCTGCGTCCCCATCGACGTCTACGGCCTCGGCAAGATCTCGCCCGAAGCGATCGCCTATGTCCAGGCGACGTCGCTGCGCAATGCCCGCCAGACGATGCAGGTCGCCGCCGCCAACATCTCGGGCGCGGTATTCGACCTGCCTGCGGGCCCGCTCCAGGTCGCGATCGGCGCCGAATATCGCAAGGAAAGCAGCCGCGAGGACTTCGACCCGCTCTCGAACGTCGCGCGCAACGGCTATGTCCAGCTGACCAACACGTCGGGCAGCTTCGACGTCAAGGAAGCCTATGGCGAGCTGTCGGTGCCGATCCTGCGCGACACGCCCTTCTTCCACTCGCTCGAACTGCGCGCGGCGGGCCGCGTGTCGGACTATTCGACCGTCGGCACCTTCTACGCCTGGAACCTGGGTGCGGAATGGGCGCCGGTTGCCGACATCCGCCTGCGCGGCGTCTATGCCCGCGCGGTCCGCGCGCCCAACATCGGTGAGCTTTACGCCGCGCCGACGGTCGGCATCGGCACCGTCAACGATCCATGCGCCGGGGTCACCGCCATAAGCACCGGCACGACGAGCGACGTCTGCCGCGCAGCACCGGGCGTCCTCGCCAACATCCAGGCGAACGGCGGCATCTTCACGCTCAACCAGACCGACCGCCAGGGCGTCGGCACGCTATCGTCGAGCAACCCCAACATCCGCGAGGAAAAGGCGCGCACCTATACGCTGGGCGTCGTCGTCAATCCGGTATCGATCCCGGCGCTGCGCAACCTCGCGCTGACCATCGACTATTACAACATCCGCCTCGACGACGCGATCGCGCGCACCAACACTGACTATATCCTCCAGCGCTGCTATTCGCAGAACGACCCGCTGTTCTGCGGCCTCGTCTCGCGCCGTACGGTCGCATCGGGACCGTACAGCGCCGGCTCGATCCAGCAGATCAACGCCGCATTGGTGAACAGCGGCGGCGCGGCGATCCGCGGGATCGACACCACCGCCTCCTACCGCCAGGGCCTTGCGGGTATCGGCCTGGGTGACGCCAATGCGTTGTTCCAGGTCAGCTACAGCCACATCATCCGCCAGACCAGCATCCCGCTGACCGGTGCGGCGGTCGACCGCATCGACGGCGAGATCAACTCGCCACGCGATCGTGCCCAGGTGTCGGTCGGCTATGACAGCGACAGCTTCGGCTTTACCGTCAACGGCCAGTATATCGGCGCCTCGTACCTCGACGACCAGTATCGCGCCCGCTTCCTGCTCGCCGACGGCTCGCTGCCCGACAAGAAGTATTTCCGGGTGAAGCCGTACTTCTACACCGACCTGCAGATGCGCTTCAAAGTCGCCGAGCGCTTCGAATTCTACGGCGGCGCCAACAACCTGTTCGACGTCCAGCCGCCGCGGATCATCACCGGCCTGATCGGCAGCGTCACCGGCACCGAAACTGCCGCCGGCACCTACGATCCGATCGGCCGTCGCTACTACGCCGGCGCACGCATCCGCTTCTGAGCTTTCCCCGCTGCCCCCGGTCACCACGACCGGGGGCATTTTTTCGCGGCCTCAGCCGGCCGCCGCCAGGATGGGCACGAAGCTATCGGCACTCAGGCTCGCACTGCCGACCAGCAGCCCACCGATACCGTCGATCCCCAGCAGGGCCGCCGCATTCGCCGCGCTCACCGATCCGCCATAGAGGATCGGCACGTCGCTGCCCTCCACACCATAAAGATCGACCAGACAGCGTCGGAGCGCCGCGATCACCGCCGCGATGTCGCCCTCCTGCGGCAGCCGCCCGCTACCGATCGCCCACACCGGCTCATAGGCGAGCGCCAGTCCCTCCACGACCCGGCCGGGGAGCGCCGCGCGAGCCTGAGCGACGACCACCGCGGCCGTCAGGCCCTCGTCACGTTCGGCGGACGTTTCGCCGACGCACAGCACCGGCTCCAGCCCGGCACCGATCGCCGCCGTCACCTTGGCGCCGACCGCGGCATCGTCGTCACCCGCGGCACGGCATTCCGAATGGCCGACCACCACCATCTGTGCGCCGGCATCCGCCAGCATCGATGCCGACAGGCGCCCGGTGAAGGCGCCGCCCACGGCCTGGTGACAGTCCTGCGCGCCGATCACCACCGCCTCGACGCTGCCGCGCGCTGCCGCGATCAGCGTCGCCGGCACGCACAGTGCGACGCGGGCAGAGCATCCGCGCCGCACATGGCGGTCGATCGCCACGACCTCGGCCAGTCGCTGGCGGTCGCCATGCATCTTCCAATTGCCGATGACGAGCATCCCACCTCCCTGGCCCGAAGCCGACAGGTTTCGACTTTCTTCGTATTCTTCGCTTTAGGCAATTTGCCGATGTCGGCAAGGTGTCAGGCGACGATCACCTCGATCCCGCGATCGATGAAGCGTTGCCGGTCCTCGTCGGTGATGCCGTCGTCGGTGATGAGCGTGTGGACCAGCTCGATGTTGCCGAGCGACGAGAAGGACGTGCGGCCGATCTTGGTTGAATCCGCGACCAGAAAGATTTGCGACGCGCACTCGATCATCGCCCGCTTCACCGTGATGTCGGCGATCGCGGGAAAGGTCAGCCCCGCATCGAACGACACCGCCGCCGTCGCCAAAAACAGCTTCTGCGCGAACAGCCCCTTGAAGTAATCCGCGGATCGCTCGCCCGACAGCGACAGCGTCGGTGCCTTGAACTGGCCGCCGGGCATATGGACCGAGATCGTCGGCATCGCCCCCAGGATCAGCGCGATGTTGAGCGCATTGGTGATGACGGTCAGATGCTCGCGGTCGCCCAGGTTCATCGCCAGCTCGGTCGTCGTCGATCCGCTGTCGAGGATGATCGTCTCGCCATCGTTGATCAGCGCGGCGGCAGCGCGCCCAATCCGCCGCTTAGCATCCATGTTGACGAGGTGCTGAAGCGCCATCGCCTTCACCTGCTCAGGCACCGATTTCAGATAGGCGCCGCCATGCTCGCGGACGACATGGCCGTCCTGCTCCAGCCGCTCCAGATCCTGGCGCACGGTGACTTCCGACACCCCGAACGCCTCGGCGAGGTCGCGAACGCGAGCGCTGCCCTCTTCCTGCAGCCACGCCAGCATGCGCTTGCGCCGCGGCTCCGCCAGCAGCGCCGGGGCGCCACCGGCGCTGCGCTTGCGCCCACCACGCGCCGACCCCGACTTCTCGCTCTTCGCCACTGTCATTCCCGCGTCATCCGCCTCGTTCCACATCGACTGCAACAATCAGTACATGCCCGGCTGCCTAGGGCCGTTCTCGCGCCGATTGGAAGCCACGATGCTCGTTTTACTTGCGAAGGGAAAGTGGGGCCTCGCCGATCGCTCGCGGGAGGCGTGCAACGCTATCCGACATGCGGCGTTATTGACCTTGTTAACCATGTTGCCGCGTCGGCGGTGCGTGACCCCTGATCACATGGTTGGTCCAGGTTGGGCGAATTCAACCTGAACCTTATCGGGTTAACATCATTTTAACCCCGTCTGGGTCGAAATGGTGCGGCCCTTCCCAAAAGGGGTATGTATATGCGTATTGCAAAGCTTGCGATGATCTCGGCCGTGGCCGTTCTAGCTCCGACCGCCGCCAATGCGGCAATCTTTCCCAGCCTCGGCGGCAATACGACCAACCAGCTGACGCTGAGCGCGACCGGGCTGAGCGACGGCACGAACCAGATTGCGACCCTGTCGGGCGGCCGCACCTATATGGCGGACCAGCCCTTCGCCGACATCCCCAAGGGCGGCATCACCGGTGGTACGTTCTTGGCCGCCGGCCCGACTGCTGGCCAGCCCGCAACGCTGACCTTCAGCCGGCCGACCTCCTACCTCAGCTTCCTGTGGGGTTCGCCCGACACGTATAACCAGCTGACGGTGAACACGAACGTTGCCAGCTACATCTACACCGCGGCGACGCTCAATTTCGCGCGCACCAACGGCGATCAGTCGTTCTCGCAGTACGTCCAGTTCGCGACGACCGCGGGTGAGCTGATCAGCAGCGTCAACTTCACGAACGTGCCGGCTGCCGACGCGTTCGAAACCGCCAACTTCAGCGTGACCGCGGTGCCGGAACCGGCGACGTGGGGCATGATGCTGGTCGGCTTCGGCATGATTGCGGCCACCAGCCGCCGTCGTCGGACCGCAACGAAGCGCGTCACGGCCTGATCTATCCGAACTAGCGTGGGGGGCCGTCGGGAAACTGGCGGCCCCTTCCGTGTGATCGGCAAAGGCCGGGCGCAATCGGCCGGTCGGTAGAGGCACGGGCCAGTCCGGTTGGGAACGGGTCGCCGTATCGTGCAAATCACGCCAGGGCATATGGAAAGGTCGCGTCATGCAGTCGACGAACCGGAGCTTCCATGACCGCCAGCATCGCCTATTTCATCATGGTTCATCACAAGCCCTATCAGTTCGAGTGGCTGATCAACGCGATCCATCATCCCGACGATCTGTTCCTGGTCCATGTCGACATGAAGTCGCGGCTGGGCCTGAAGGCGGATCGTCGCGGCCTGATGCGCGACGTGCGACGGATCTGCGCACGTTATCCCAACGTACGGATCATGCGTTCCCGCTTCACCAACTGGGGCGGCTGGTCGCTGTCGAATATCCTGCTCGACGCGATCGATCAGGCGCTGGCGAGCACCGTGCCCTGGAGCCATTTCGTCAACCTCAGCGGGCAATGCTACCCCCTGAAACCGCTCGACGTGTTGCGGTGCAGCATAACCGGCAGCGGCGATGCGCTGCATATCGAGCAGCGGCCGATCGCCTCGTTGCCGGCCGACGACTGGCATCACGACTGGTCTCCGATGATCGAAACGCCGCTGCGGACGATCAAGCGACGCGGCCGGCGGGAGCCGCCGCCGGGTCTGGATATAAGCCACAAGGGGTCGCAATGGGTGGTGCTGCCGCGGGCATTCTGCGCATGGATCCGCACCGCCCCGGCGCTGCCGGCGATCCGCAGATTCCTCAGCCGGCTGATGCTCAGCGACGAGCTGATCATGCAGGCATTGGCCCGAAACGGACCGTGGATGGCCAATATCGCACCGGATTATCGCCGCGCGATCATATGGCCGGGGCCCAAGCTGCTGACGAACCAGGACCTGCCGTACCTCAGCGAGGGCGATGCGTGGTTCGGGCGCAAGTTCGACGCCGCCGTCGATGTGTCGGTGCTGCGCAACCTCGCGGCGGCGAATCACTTTTCGCCGGGGCCGCTGCCGCCGACCTAAGCCTCGAAACTCGCTCGTTTCATTTTGACACAATTAACATATTTTAAACCAGCAAGGGGAACCGTTCAGCTCTCACGGTGTATTGGTGTTGCTTTGCAGCATTTTACGGTGACGTGGTGGTTAATGATGCTATAAGTGCATCAGACACAACGACAGCGGTTTGCCCGGAGAGGCTGAGCCCTGGCACCGATGATCGGCGAACGTCGACGCGGTGCCGGACCATCAACCCAGTCAAAGGGTCCAGTATATGCGTCAGTCCACAATTTCTCCTTCCGCTCGAAGTCCGCAGCGTCGCCGTGCCCAGCGGGTCGCCCCATCGCTGTGGGTGCGGCGGGCTCCGAAGACGGTCGATCTCGCCGCCGGCCGGGCGCTCGACGTCATCGTCGCCCTGACCCTGCTGGTCGTCGTCGCACCGGTGATGGTGGCGCTGGCACTGGTGATCTGGTGCCAGGATCGCGGCTCGCCCTTCTTCGTCCACCATCGCATCGGGCGCGGGGGTCAGACCTTTCCCTGCTACAAGTTCCGCACGATGGTCACCGACTCGAACGAGCGGTTGCGCGCGTTACTGGAGCGTGACCCCGAGGCGGCGGAGGAATGGCGCCGCGATCACAAGCTGCGTCGCGACCCGCGCATCACGACCATCGGCCGCTTCCTGCGCAAGTCGAGCCTCGACGAGCTGCCGCAGCTGCTGAACGTCGTGCTTGGTCACATGAGCCTCGTCGGGCCTCGCCCGATCATCGAGAGCGAAGTGATCCGCTACGGCCGCTTCTTCAGCGATTATTGCAGCGTTCGTCCCGGCATCACCGGCCTGTGGCAGATCAGCGGGCGCAACGACACCAGCTATCGTCGTCGCGTCGTGCTCGACATGGTCTATTCGCGGACCAAGTCGATCCCGACCGACATCTTCGTGCTGACGCGGACCGTGCCGGCGGTTCTCTCCGCCCGGGGTAGCTCCTGAACGCAGCCGCCGTGCCGGTGCGGCAAGTGGCGCCGGGCGATCGGGTAGTGCTGGTCGATCCGTCGCTGTTCACGGCGCCTTATGACGCCTGCCTGTCCGACGGCCTCGCCGACGCAGGGATCGATCCACTGTGGGTGACGCGGCACCTTCGCCCGGGCGAGGCCGACGACCTGCGGGGTCGATCGGTCCGCCAGCTGTTCTACCCGTTGAGCGACGGCGCCAACCGCGCGCGTGGCCAGCGCTGGCGTCGGCTGAAGGGCGCGGAGCATCTGGTCGGGCTGATCCGGCTGGTCGCCCTGGTCCGGAGGGTCCGTCCGCTGGCCGTCCATGTTCAGTGGGGCCTGATCCCGCGCGTCGACCGGCTCGCCATCGCGCGGATGCGCAGCACCTGCCCGGTCGTCGTCACCGTCCATGACGTCGAGCCCTTCAACGGCAAGGACGTATCGCCTGCCCAGCGCTCGGGCTTCACCGCGATGCTGGCCGCCGCCGACCGCCTGATCGTCCACACCGCGCGCGGTCGCCAGGCGCTGATCGCTTCGGGACTCGATGCGGATCGCATCGCGGTAATTCCGCACGGCCCATTGCCGGTGCCGGCCTCGAGCGCCGCCGTGGTGGCTCGTGCCGACCGGCGCTGGACAATCGTCCAGTTCGGCAAGATCCAGGCATACAAGGGCGTCGACCTGCTCGTCGACGCGCTCGGCATGCTGCCGGCCGACGTCAGGGCACGGCTGCGCGTGATCGTCGCCGGCGAGCCGCAGATCGACGTCGCGCCGCTCCGCCAGCGTGCGACGGCGCTCGGCCTCGACGACGTGATCGACTGGCGGCTCGCCTATCTCGACGACGCGGCGATCGGCGACCTGCTGCACGAGGCCGACGCCTTCGTCTTCCCCTATCGCACGATCGAGGCGAGCGGCGCGTTCCTGATGGTCGCCGGCATGGGCAAATGGATCGTCGCCAGCGACCTTGGCGCCTTTTCGGAGGCGATCGGCCATGGTGGCGACGCCGGCGCGCTGGTGCCCCCCGGCGACGTCGATGCCCTCGCCGCAGCGCTCGCCGGATCGGTCGACCGGCACCCGACGCGCGGCCTCGGCGCCGCGATCACCGACTGGCCGACGATCGGGCGGATGACGCTCGACGCCTATCGTCAGGCACGGCACCAGTGGTGCGCGAAGCGCTGACGCGATGAGCAACCTCCTGATCCTCCACGACAGCCCCGATTTCGGCGGGCACGAGGTGATGCTGCTCAGCCTGCTGCCGGGCCTGGTCGAGGCGCAGGCGTTCGCGCGCATCTGCTTCGTGTATCCGGCGCAGAACGTCCGGCTGGCGACGGCGCTCGAACAGCAGTTCCCAACGATCGTCCGCCGCCCCTGGCCGTTCACCAAGCGGCGTGGCGAGCCCTATCTGCGACATTTCCGCCGAGGCTATCGCGCCGCCGTCCGCCGCCTGATCGCCGAGGAACGCGCCGACACGGTGTTGCTCATCCAGGGCCGGATCGAAAACGGTGCGACGGCGATGCTGGGCGTGCCGCGGTCGGTGCGGCTGGTCAGCTACATCCCCATGGCGCATCGCCTGTCGGACATGGGACGATCGGGACTGGTCGGCGACCGCATCCGCCGCCCGCTCTATCGCCGCCCCGACGCCTTCATCGTCCCCGCCCCCGCGGTCGCCCGCCAGCTCGAGGCGGCGGGCGCCAGTGGACGCATCCACGTCGCGCCCAACACCGTCGCCCGGCCACCCGCGACCGACCGCCAGACCGCCCGCCGCGCGCTCGGCCTCGCGCCTGACGCGCGCATCGCGCTGTTCCTCGGGCGCCTAGACCCGGCACAGAAGGGGCTCGACCGGCTCGCGACCGCCACGGCGCGTATGGCGCCAGACCGCGGCTGGCAGCTGCTGGTCGTCGGCGATGGCCCGGGAAAGCCCGTGATCGAGGGCGTCGCCGCAACGATCGTCCCCTGGACCGACCGCGCCGACCTTTACCTGGCGGCGGCCAACGTCCTCCTGATGCCGTCGCGGTGGGAGGGCCTGCCCCTCGTCGCGCTTGAGGCGATGACGAGCGGGCTGCCGATCCTCGCCTCGCGCATCGACACCTTCGCCGACATGCTGCCGCCCGATCATCTGTTCGATTGGGAGAACGGCGATCTCGCCGCCGCGCTCGATCGCCTCGATGCGCCGGACGCGCGTGCGCGCTTCGCGGCGCACGCCGCCGGATACCTCGCGCCGCTCGACATCGCTTCGGCCCGCCGCGCGTTCGTCGCGGGCGTTACCGGAGCGGACGAATCATGACGCGCAGGGCGGTCGTCATCATTCCGACGCTCAACGAAGCGGATCAGATCGGTGGCCTGCTGGCACAGTTCGCCCGCAACGATCCGGCCCGCGTCGTCCAGATCCTGGTCGCCGACGGCGGCAGCACCGATGCGACCCGCGACATCGTCGCCGATGCCGCGGCAACCGACGCCCGGATCGCGCTGATCGACAACCCCGCGCGCCGCCAAGCCCCCGGGATCAACCGCGCCGTCGCCGCCGCCATGCCCGACGCCGACACGATCATCCGCGTCGACGCCCATGCGGGCTATCCCGACGACTATGCCGAGCGCATCCTCGCCTGCTTCGCCGAGACCGGCGCCGACATGGTCGCGACCCGGCTGGCGACCATCGGCACCACCTGCCGCCAGCGCGCCATCGCCGCCGCGTCGAACAGCCGCGCGGGGACCGGCGGCGCCGCGCATCGCGTCGGCGGCGAGCCGGGATGGATCGATCACGGCCATCACGCCGGCATGGACCGTCGCCTGTTCGAGATGGCGGGCGGCTATGACGACGGCTTCGACGCCAACGAGGATGCCGAACTCGACTATCGCATCCGCCGTGTTGGCGGCCGGATCTGGATGGCCGCCGACATCGTCGTCGATTACCATCCCCGCCGCACCTTCCGCGCGCTAGCGGTCCAATATTTCCGCTACGGCACCGGCCGCGCGCGCACCTTCCTGAAGCATCGCGAGCGGCTTCGCCCGCGTCAGCTGGCGGCGCCCGCGATCGTCGTCGGCCTCGCCGCCAGCATGATCGGCGGCCTGGCCTCGCCGTGGCTGTTGCTGCCCGCGGCGCTCTATGCCGGGGCGGTGGCGTTCGTCGCGATCGGCCTGGCGGTCAAGCTGCGCAGCGGCTGCGCGCTCGGCGCGGCGCCGGCTATCGCCGTCATGCACGTCGCCTGGGGCATCGGCTTTCTCCGCATGCTGGCGTCTTCCGCCGCGCGCGAATGACCGATGGACCGTTTTGATCGCGAAATGAGTTATGTACGAACTTGGCAATGGTTGAGGCGAGGTGTGCAATGCGACGGTTGACGTTGGCGATGGGTGTCGCGTCGGTGCTGCTTGCGTCGTGCAGCGGCGGTCCTGCGACGCAGGCGCCGGTGGTGTCGGCAAGTCCCCCCGCCTATCGCCTCGCACCCGACGACAAGGTGCGGGTCAACGTCTACAACGAAGAAGGGCTGACCGGCACCTATGTGGTCGGCAGCGACGGCGCCGTATCCTATCCCCTGCTGGGATCGGTGCAGGCCGCCGGCCTGACCCTGCCCCAGCTGCAGGAACTTCTGACCAACCGGCTGCGCGCCGGCTACGTCAAGGATCCCAAGGTCAGCGTCGATATCACCGAATATCGGCCCTTCTATATTCTGGGCGAGGTCAACAAGGCCGGGCAGTATCCCTATCGCGTCGGCCTGACCGTCGACGCCGCGGTCGCGACCGCGGGCGGCTTCACCTATCGCGCCAACCACCGCGTCGTCGCCATCCAGCACCGCAACCAGCCGCAGGAGGTTCGTTACAAGCTCGAACCCGGCGTTCAGGTGTTGCCGGGCGACACCGTCCGCATCCTGGAACGCTTCTTCTGATGCCTGCCGCCGGCTCTCAGCGTCGCGGCGCGGCCCGATGGACGATGCTCGCGGCCGGGCTGGCGGCGACCCCGGCGGCGGCGCAGAACCTGCCGCCCGACGAGAGCATCCGCTTCTCGCGCTACACCGCCGTGCGCGAGCGGCAGATTCCCGGCTACGAACAGGCCGGCATCCCGGTCGGCGGCTTTACCCTCACGCCATCGCTAGACGCCAACGTCAATGCGACCGACAATGTCTTCGCGTTGGAGGACGATCGCGTCTCCGACGCCTTCCTTCGCCTGCAACCCTCGGCACGGCTGTCGTCGAACTGGGCGGGCCGCTCGCTCGATATCAGCGCAGACGCGGCGATCGATCGCTATGCCCGGCAAAGCACCGAAAACGTCAACGCGCTCAATCTGTCGGCCAACGCCGTCCAGCAGTTCGCGGGGACGCTGAAGCTGCGCCTGCTGGGCCGGTTCCGCGCCAATCGGGAATCGCGCGAATCGCAGAATGCCTTCGCGCTGACGGTGCGCCCCGTCGCCTTTCGCGAGACGACCGGCGCGGTCGGCCTCAGCCGCCGCTTCGGGCCGATCCAGCTCGCCGGCGAGGCGGGATATCAGCGGCTGAACTTCGACAACGCCCAGTTGCGCAGCGGCGGCATCCTCGACCAGAATTATCGCGACGGCGGCATCACCTCGTTCCGCGGCCGCGCCGACCTCGTCCAGAGCACCGCGCTCGCCTATTTCGTCCAGGCGACCAACACCGACTCGTCCTATTCGCAGCTCAGCAGCGCCGGCGTCCGCCGCGGCGCCAATACGACCGAGGTGCTGGCGGGTGCGCGCTTCGAGCTCCCCATCCTGGCCCGCGGCGAGATCGGCGTCGGCTACATCACCTCGGGCTATCGCGACCAGCAGTTCCGGCGTTTCTCGGGGCTGGCGGTCAACAGCCGCGTCACCTTCTTCCCGACGCAGCTGACGACGGTGACGGTCAATGCGCTACGCAGCGTCAACGACGCCGGCACGCCCAACTCGAGCACCTATGTCTCGCTGATCGGCGGCGTCCAGGTGGATCACGAGCTCCTCCGCTCGGTCATCATCGGCGCGAATCTTCAGTATCAGCGCGACAGCTTCAACGGCGTCGATCGCCAGGACCGGCGCTTTTCCGTCGGGGCCAGTGCGGAATACCGCCTCAACCGGCTGCTGTCGGTGCGTGCCTCGTTCGACCGGCTCGACCTGACGTCGAACGGCGCGGCACGCTACAAGTCTTTCACGCGCAACCGCGCCCTTGTCGGGCTCGGCGTTAGGATCTGACCTTGAACGAGCATCTTCCCGCCATCGTCAGGCCGCCAGCCGGCCAGGAACTCGCTCGCCAGGGCAATGCGCGGACGCCGCGGCCGCTGCCGCCGGTCGACAACGTCCGGCGCGCGCTGGCGGCACTGCGCCGCCGCTGGATCGCCTTCGCCGCGGTCTTCGCGATCGTCATGCTGCTCGCCAGCATCTACGTCCTGCGCCAGATCCCGCAGTACAGCGCGACGTCGACGCTGCTCGTCAACGCTCGCGTGCTCAACGTCCAGGCCAAGGACAACGACGTCGTCCCCCAGGGTTCCGCCGAGGACAAGGCGGTCAGTTCCGAGATCGAGGTGATCCAGTCGACCGACGTCGCACGCCGCGTCATCGCCGCGATGGAAGCGCGGCGGGCCGATTACGGCAAGATCGTCACCCAGTATGACACGCCCCCGCCGGCCCGCGCCGTACTCGACGCGACGCGCGGACGGCTGAAGATCGACCGACCGGGCGGCACCAACGTCTTGGCGCTGACCTTCACCGCCGCCGACCCGGTGATCGCCGCCGATACCGCGAATGAATTCGCGCGCCAGTATCTGGCGGTGAAGGTCGACAATCGCCTCGACGCCGCCCGCGTCGCCAATGGCGCGCTGACGCAGGAACTCGACCGGCTGCGCAGCCGCGTCGTCGATGCCGAGGCGGCCGTCGCCAGCTTCCGGCGCGCGAACAACCTGCTCAGCGCGAATGGCGAAACGCTGACCGAGCAGGAACAGTCGGTCTACAAGCAACAGGAAGCCGCCGCGCAGACCCAGCTGGCCGAAGAGCGCGCGCGTCTGTCGACCGCCCGCTCGCAGCTGAGCCGTGGATCGTCGGGCGACGACGTCGGCGAAGCGCTCAGCTCGCCCGTCGTCAATCAGCTGCGCAGCCAGCGCGCGCTTGCCAGCGCCAAGCTGGCGCAGCTCGAGGCACGCTACCAGCCGGCGCATCCCGACGTCGTCCGCGCCAAGCAGGAACTGGCCGACATCGACCGCGAGATCCAGTCCGAGATCAGCCGCGTCATGTCGAACCTGGAAGCGCGGGTTCAGGTCGCATCGAAGCGTGCCGGCGCGGCGAGCGGCATCGCCAGCGCCTCGCGCGGCGAACTGGCCGCCAACACCGCCGAGTCGGTCCAGCTGAACGAGCTGGAACGCCGCGCCGATGCGCTGCGCACCAACTATAATACGATGCTCCAGCGGCAGACCGCGGTGGCCAGCCAGGCGGTGGTCGCCGATGTCGACGCCCGCCAGCTGTCGACCGCGCTGATCCCCGAACAGCCGAGCGCGCCCAACCGCAAGCTCAGCCTAATCCTGGCGCTCGCCGTCGCCACGGTGCTGGGCGCGGCCACCGTCGCGCTGCTCCAGCTGCTGGACCAGACGATCACCTCGTCGCGCCAGGTCGAGGATGCGCTCGGCGTGCGTCACATCGTCAACATCCCGACGGTGCAGTCGATTGCCAAGGGTCCGGCACGCGATCAGGAGCCAATCGACTTCATCCTCGACGAACCCATGTCGATCCTGGCGGAAGCGATGCGCGGCCTGCTGTTGACGATCGAGCGCACCGGCGGACGCGACGGCATGATCGTCGTCGGCATCACCTCGGCGAAGGCGGAGGAGGGCAAGTCCACCACCGCCGCGTGCCTGGCGCGGATCGCGGCGATCAGCGGGCGGCGGACGCTGCTGATCGACGGCGATATCCGCCGGCCAAGCGTCGCCAAGATGTTCGGGCTCACCCCGACGGTCGGACTGACCGAGGTGCTCGCCGAACAGGCCCCGCTACGTGACGCCATGCTGCGCGACGAGCGGAGCGGCGCCTATATCCTGCCCTCGCTCGTCCAGCCCTACGAGCATCGCCACATCAATTCCGAGCAGAACCTGCGCACGCTGATGGATCGGCTGGAGTCGGTATTCGACCTCGTCGTCATCGATACGGCGCCATCGCTCGGGGCTGTCGAGTCGCGGCTGCTGATGAACTTCGTCGATCAGGCCTATCTGGCGGTTCGCTGGAAGCACACCGGCGTCCCGCTCGTCCGCTCCGCGCTGAAGCGCCTGTCGGCGATCGGTATCCGCGTCTCGGGCGTCATCATGACCCGGGTGAACCTGCGGTCGGTCGCCGCCTATGCGTACGACGACGTCGATCACGGCTATGCCGCCTACGATTATGCGCCGAAACGATGATCCGTTTAGAACAGATGGAAGATCGCTACCCAGCTAAGCACGCCCAGCGCAATGACGCCGCCCCACGCGGCCAGGGAGATGCTTCGGTAATAACGCGCTGGCAGCGTCCGGGGCGTGGCCTGGTCGGGGAACGCGGCGCCCCGCATCGGCTGGTCGTTGGGCATGCCCTGCCAATAGCCGGGCTGGCTTACCAAATTGTTCGTCTCGGCCGTTCCGATGGGCGGTGGGGCATCGTTCGCCGGTTTCATGATTTCTGCGTCTCCCGGCAGCAATGTTGCCGCACCCTGGCGCGCGATGCAAGCTGACCCCTCACTGGTGACCCTTCAGGCCGGACATCGCAGGCCGCAGTCCTTCAACGCGTCGGTACACGGCGCGCGGGGGCTATTCGCGACGCTGGTCTTCTGTTTCCACGTCGCCAACTCGGGGCTGCCCAATTTCTGGGCCGACGACGCCTGGCCTGCGGCCTGGCTGTTCCAGTCGTTGAAGTTCGGCGTCGAGCTGTTCTTCGGGATCAGCGGCTTCGTCATCATCGGCGCGCTGGCGCGGGCGCCGTCGATCCGCGCCTTCCTGTGGGATCGCGCGACCCGCATCTATCCGTTGTTGTGGCTGACGCTGATCGCGATCACCCTGGTGGCGCTGGCGACCGGGCGGTGGATGCCGCCCTTCGGCGACTGGCTGCTCAACTTCCTCGCGCCGCCGCCGCTGGTCGCGCTGCCCCAGGTCAATCCCGCGGCCTGGTCGCTCGGCTACGAAATCAGCTTCTACGCGCTCTGTGCCGCCGGCTGGGCGGCGCGGACCCGCGGCTGGCGCTGGATGCCCGCGGCGGTGGTGGCGGGTGCGATCGCGATCATCTTCTTCCCCCGCGCGATCCTGATGCCGGTCGGTCTCGTCCTGGCGGCCGGCTGGCTCGCGCGCTCGAGGCTGCAACGCCTCGCCGACGTCTCGCCGGTGCTGTGGCTGGTGTTGTTCCTGGCGCTCTGGCGCTGGCTCGACCGATCGGCGCCCGACCATGACATCGCGATGCTGACCCCCGCCCATATGCCCCTGTCCGCGTGGCTGGCGTATCTCCCGGTCATGCTGCTGGCGGGGATGTGCGGCACGCTGGCGCTGGGCGGGATCGTCGCCGAACGCGGTTCCTTCGCGCAGGTATTGCGCACCCCGCTGTTCCGCTGGCTCGGCACGATCAGCTACAGCTTCTACCTCTGGCACCCCGTCGTCATGGCGACCGTCAAGGCGCTGCTGATCCGATCGGGGCTGGTCGACACGCTGGGCGCCGCCTCGCAGCTCGCCTTCGCCCTGATCGCCTTTCCCCCGGCGCTCGGCATCGCCCATGTCAGCCAGCGACTGGTCGAGGTCCGCCTGACCCGCTGGCTTCGCCGCCACGGCCCGCGCGAGGATCGCGGCGCCGCCCCGATCACCGCCCTCGAACGTGCCCGGCCATGACCGCCGCCGCCGATCTGCGCGACGCCGACGAGCGCGCCAGCACGCTGTTCGTCCACGCGAACCTGATCTTCTGCCTGCTGCTCCAGCGCTTCTGCGTTATCGTCGGCGGGGGCGTCATCTATTGGGTGCTGCCGATCTTCTTTCTCTCGCTGGGCTGGCTGCTGCTGACCGGCCGGGCGACGCTGCGCGCCTTTTCGACCTGGACCTTCGCGATCTTCGTGGCAGCCGCGCTGCTCAGTACGCTGATTGCGCTCAACACCTCGGACACGCGGATCAACGGGCTCAGCCTGCCGTCGCTGGCATCGGTGCTGGTCGTCTATCTTGGCCTCGTGGTGGCGCCGACCAGCCGGTTCCACGGCGCTCGCGTGTTCGACATCTTCATCCTCTACGCCCGATGGCTCGCGGTCTTCGGCATCGTCCAATATCTCGTCCAGTTCGCCGGCATCCGCATCTTCGCGTTCAGCGAGACCTTCCCCGTCCTTCGCCCGGTCCTCGCCGAACCATTCTTCAACTTCCATCCGGTGGTCGCTTATGGCTCGCCGATCCTGCGCTCGAACGGTTTCTTCCTGCTCGAGCCCAGCATCTTCTCGCAGATCCTGATGCTCGCGGCGGCGGTCGACGTGCTGATCCGCCGCCAGTGGCTGTTCCTGCCGCTCTATGGCGTCGCCTATGTCGTGACCTATTCGGGCACCGGGCTCCTCGCCCTTGCGGTCGCCAGCATCCTGGCGATCGTCATCAGCCCGCGCACCTCGCCGCAGCTGGTCTTGCTGGGCATCGCCGGCGCGATCGTCGCGGGCTTTGCCGCGCTGATCTTCCCCGATGCCGTCGCCGGGCTGGTGGGGCGAAGCAACGAGGTCAATTACGAGGGCAGCAGCGGCTACGCGCGCTACATCGGCCAGCTCAAGCTGCTCAACGAATTCGCCGGGGAAACCCGCACCTTCGTGGGCTTCGGGCCCGGCGCGCTGGAACGTGCGACGATCGCGGTCACCGGCAGCATCAATCCGGCGCTGAAGATATTCTTCGAGTACGGGATCATGGGTCTGGCGTCGTTCGCCGTCTTCTTCATCGGGACGCTGTGGCGCCGCGACATCGCGATCGTCTCGCTGTTCATGCTGGCCAACTATCAGCTGGGCGGGGGCTATCTGCTGTTCATGCCGATGATCGTGCTCGCGGCACTGCTGTGCATCTGGTCCGATCGCGCCCCGACCTTCCGTCCCGCCGCCGTCCAGGAGTTCTGACCATGGCCGCCAAAGCCATCGCCGCCCTCGTCGCCGTCATGGCGGCAACCGCCCCCGCCGTCGCTTATGCGCGCGAGGCGCAGATGTTCGTCTATCGCGGCGCCGGATGCACCGGGCGCGATCGCATCGCCTCGTTCGAAAAGCTGATCGGCCGCCCCGTCGACGGCGTCGCCGAGTTCACCGAGATCACCGATTGGTCGCACATGATAAGCTCGGTGAACTGGGCGCAGGGCTGCTGGGCGCAGCGTCGCGGCCTGGGATTATCGCAATCGGTGCCGATGTTGATGCAGGGCGGGTCGGGCACGACGCTGCAACAGGGCGCGAAAGGCGCCTATGACCAGCATTTCGTCGATCTCGGCAAGCTGCTGGTCGCGAAGGGCAAGGCGGATGCGTACTTACGCATCGGCTGGGAATTCAACGGCGGCTGGTATCCCTGGGCCGCGGCGCAGAACCCGGTGGCGTGGAAGGCCTATTTCCGGCGCATCGTCGCCGCCTTTCGCCGCGTGCCCGGCCAGCGCTTCCGCATCGTCTGGAACCCGGCACAGGGCGAGCAGCAGATCGCGCCCGACAAGCTGTGGCCGGGCGACGACGTCGTCGATGTCGTCGGGCTCGATCTCTACAACCAGTCGTGGCGCCCGCAGGATTATCTGCTGCCGACGGTCCGGTGGAACAATCTGAAGACGATGCCCTACGGCCTCGATTGGGCGGCGTCGTTCGCGGCGGCGCATCGCAAGCCGCTCGCGCTGCCCGAATGGGGCACCGGCACGCGGCCCGACGGCCACGGCTGGGGCGACGACGCGCTGTTCATCAACAACATGGCCGCCTGGATCAGAAGCCACAACGTCCTCTACCACGCCTATTGGGACTATAACGCGGGCGACTATAACGCCGAGCTGTCGACCGGCCGCCAGCCGAAGGCCGCGGTCGCGTTCCGCAACGCCTTCGCCCACCGACAGGGCGTGGCGCGCCGATGATCCTGCTGCGCACCACCCGCGTCGATACCGCGACGCTGACCCTCGCCCGGCAGCTTGAGCAGGCGAGCGGCGAACGGATCGCCATGCTCGTCGACGAGCGCCAGGGCGTCGTCGATACGCACGGGCGCGACAAGGTGTCGCTGACGCACCAGGCGTGCAGCGCGACCGGCCTCTACGCGCCGAGCGACTTCGCCTGGCGGTGCGGCGACTATGGCTTCTATGTCGCCCGCGCCCAATTCCCCGACGAGCATTCCTATTGGATGATCGAGTACGACGTCCGCATCACCGGCGACGCGGGCCGCTTCTTCGCCGCCTGGCGGGCGCGGCCCGAGGTCGATCTGGTCGCCGCGCATATCGGCCCGGCGGGCGGCGACTGGTGGTGGCGCGCGACGGTGACGTCGTCGGATGCCGAGCCGCGCCGCTGCTTCTTCCCCGTCGTCCGCCTGTCCGCCCGCGCGGTCGATGCGCTGGCAGCGAAGCGCCGCCAACATTCCCGCCGCCCGCTGCGCCGCGCACTGTGGCCCAACGACGAAAGCTTCGTCGCCACCGCGGCGCAGGCCGCGGGGCTGACCGCCGCCGACCTGAACGACGCGGGTTTGCGCGTCTACGACGACGAAACCTACAGCTACACCAACGTGCTCGATGGCGCAGCGCTGGCCGATGACGCGCCAGACGCGACGCCGCGACTGTATCACCCCGTGCTGGAGGGCGACGACCTCGCTCGCAAGCTGGCGCGGACCCAGAAAGATCATGGCAAACCGACCCCGCTGGCGGAGCGCGCGTATCGCAAGCTCATCGCCCGGGTGAATGGAGCGACGACGTGGTAAATCCCTCCCCCGACACCGATCCGCTGGCGCGCGTCCTCGCCTTCTACCTGCCGCAGTTCCATCCGATCCCGGAGAACGACGAATGGTGGGGCAAGGGCTTCACCGAATGGACCAACGTCGCCAAGGCGAAGCCGCTCTACGCCGGCCATGTCCAGCCGCAGCTGCCGTCGGACCTCGGCTTCTACGACCTGCGCGTGCCCGAGGTGCGCGAGCGCCAGGCCGAGCTCGCGAGAGAGGCCGGGGTCGAGGGCTTCTGCTACTGGCATTACTGGTTCGGCAACGGCCGCCGCATCATCGAGCGGCCGTTCGAGGAAGTGCTCGCCTCGGGCAAGCCGGACTTCCCCTTCTGCCTCGCCTGGGCGAACCAGTCGTGGACCGGCATCTGGCACGGCTCGCCCGGCACCACGCTGATGAAGCAGGAATATCCCGGGCCGGCGGACGAGGAGGCGCACTATCGCTGGGCCTCGCGTGCCTTCCACGACCCGCGCTACGTCCGCGTCGACGGCAAACCGCTGTTCTGCATCTTCGCGCCGCACGACCTGCCGTCGTCGAAAGACTTCATCGATCACTGGCAGCGCCTCGCCAAGGCGGATGGGCTGCCCGGCATCTATTTCGTCGCCATCTCGAACATCTGGATGTGGGGCGCCGACCGCTATCGCGGCCAGATCCTCGATCCGTTCGACGCGGTCACGCTGCTGACCCCACACGACTATCTCGAGACGCATGGCCGAATGACGCGCGGTCGCTGGAGCCGGCGCCTTCGCGAGCTCAACTTCGGCAAGCGCCTCAACCGCTTCCGGCCGAAGAGCTGGGCGCGCCCGACCCGCATCGACTATCGCGACGTCGTCGCGCGCGCGTTCGACGACATGCCGCGCGAGGAGCGATATCTGCCTTCGGTCCTGCCCAATTGGGACAATACGCCGCGGTCGAACACGCGCGGCGTCGTCTACGAGCATGCGACGCCCGAGCTGTTCCAGCAATATATGGAACGCGCGGTCGACCTCGTCGCCGATCGTCCGCCGCAGCAGCGCATCGTCTTCATCAAGGCGTGGAACGAGTGGGCGGAGGGCAATTTCGTCGAGCCGAGCGCACGCTGGGGGCATCGCTATCTCGACGCCATCCGGAACGCGGTGTTCCGCCGCCGCGCGCCGCGGTGACGACGCCGCCGCCCGGCCCCGCCGACAGCGACTTCGTGGAGGCCCGCATCGACGAGCCGCCCCACAGCGGCGCGTCGATCGGCGCGGTTCCCGACGACGCCAACCTGGGTCGCCGCGCGGTCCACGGCGCCGGGGCGACGCTGGCGGCGCAGCTCGTGAAGTTCGTGCTGCGCTTCGGCTCGGCGGTGGCGCTCGGCCGCCTGCTCGATCCGGCCGAGTTCGGCATCGTCGCGATGGTGACGCCGATCCTGGCGTTCGTCGCCACGCTCAACGACCTCGGCTTCGCGTCGGCGATCGTCCAGCGCCGCGACATCACGTCGGATCAGGTATCGGCGCTGTTCTGGATCAACCTGCTGGTCAGCGCCGCGCTCGCCGCGCTGCTGATGCTGCTCTCGCCACTGATCGGCTGGCTCTATGCCGAACCGCGCACGATCGGCATCACCCTGGCGCTGGCGGGTTCGATCGTGATCGGGACGATCGGCGTCATCCCCAACGCATTGCTGTCGCGACGGATGAGCTTCATCGCCTCGTCGGTGATCGACGTCGGCTCGCTTGGCGTCACGGTCGCGGTGTCGATCGGGCTGGCGCTGGCCGGCTGGGGCTATTGGTCGCTCGTCATCGGCCAGATCGCGAGCACCTTCGCCGGAATGGTCGCGGTCTTCGTTGCATCGGGCTGGCGGCCACACTGGGTCCGGCGCCTGCCGCAGGTCGGATCGCTGCTGCGGTTCGGCGCCAATCTGACGGGCGTGAACCTCGCCACCTATTTCAGCATGATGGCCGACAACATCATCGTCGGCGCCGTCGCCGGCAAGACCGCGCTCGGCCTGTACGAACGCAGCTATACGCTCGCGCTGCAACCGCTCAACCAGCTGATGGCGCCGCTCGGCCGGGTCGCCGTGCCGCTGCTGTCGCGATTCGGCGACGACGCGGAGCGACTGCGGTCGAGTTATCTGCTCATGCTGCGCACCGGGCTGATGCTCGCTGCGCCGGTGATGATCGTCTGCGCGCTGCTTAGCACCGACATCGTCCTGTTCCTGCTCGGCCCGAAATGGCGCGAGGCGGCGCCGGTGTTCGGGTGGATCTGCGCCGGGGGCATCGTGGCGCCGATCTTCTCCAGCCTCGGCTGGCTGTTCACCGCGCAGGACCGCACCGACGAACAGCTGCGGCTGTCGGTCTATACCGCGATCATCAGCATCGCCTCGTTCGCGATCGGCGTCCGCTGGGGCGCGGCGGGCGTCGCCGCGGTGTCGGCGCTGTCGTTCAGCTTCATCCAGACGCCGCTGATGGTCAGCGGCCTGGCGCGGCGCGGCCCCGTAAATCTCGGCGATTTCGCGCGGACGCTGTGGCCCTGCGCCATTGCCGCCGCCGCCACCGTCGCCGCGGTGATCGCCGCAGGCCGCCTGCCGCATCCGATCAACCTGTTCGCCGCCGGCGCGGTCGCCTATCTCGTCTTCTGGGGCGTACTGCTGCTCCTGCCCGGCGGCCAGGCGCTGCGCCACCAGCTGCTCAACCTGCGCACGCTGCTGAAGCGGACGCCGGCGTGACCACTTCTTCCGTCATTCGCGCTCTTGCGCGCCAGCCAAGGACAGCCGATGTCTGACCCCCAACACAGCGTCGACGTGCTCATCCCCGCCTATAACGCCGCGGCGACGATCGAGAGCGCCGTCGCCAGCATCCAGCGCCAGACGCTGGCCGCCATCCAGATCCACGTCGTCGACGACGGGTCGACCGACGAGACGCCCGCGATCCTGGCACGGATGGCGGCCGCCGACCCGCGGATCCGCGTCCATTCCAAGGCGAACGGCGGGATCGTCCACGCGCTGAACCACGGGCTGGACTTTTGCGAGGCCGAGTTCCTCGCCCGGCACGACGCCGACGATCTCGCCTATCCCGAACGGCTTCAGACCCAGGTCGAGTATCTGCGCGCCCATCCCGACGTCATCGCGGTCGGCGCCAAGGCGCGGCACATCGACCAGGCCGGCGAGCCGGTCGGCACCGTCGCCGACCTCGGTTCGCCCGACCAAAGCGACCCCGACCATATCCCGTCGCGCGAACCCTATATCATCCACCCGCTGCTGACCGTCCGCCGTGAGGCGCTGCGTCGGGCGGGCGGCTATCGCTACGTCGTCCACAGCGAGGACACCGACCTGTACTGGCGGCTGTCGGCGGAAGGGCGATTGGAAAACCTGCCCGTCATCCTCGCCGATTATCGCCTCCACGACGGCAGCATCTCCGGCGCGTCGGCGGCGAACGGCCGGATCATGGCGGTCAGCTCTCAGCTGGCTGGGCTGTCCGCGCGTCGGCGCCGCGACGGGCGCACCGACATCGAGTTCAGCCGCGATCGGCTGGCGCGGTTGAAGGCGGCCGACGGTATGGCGGCGGTCGTCGCTGCCGGCGCCGAGGGGCTGGACGAGGACGAGCGCACCTATCTGCGCCGCGCCGCCGCCGCCAAGCTGCTCGAACTGACGACCTACCGCCCCTATGACCTGACGCTGGAGGACGCCGCGTTCGTCCGGCAGGCGCTCGCCGATGGCCTGTCGGGCGTCCCCGACGAACGCCGCCGCGTCCTGGAGCGCCACGTCAAGGGCGCCGCCGCCCGCCTCGCCGCCAGCGGCAAGTGGAAGATCGCCGCCGCCTTGCTGACGCCGCGACTGGTGCCGGGCTTCCTGGCACGAACCGCGATGCGGATCGGCGTGCCCAAGGGGCTGCACCGCTTCGTCCAGCGCCGCGGCACGCGTGCGGCGCACGGCAGCAGCTAGCGCCTGTTTTTGGCCCCCCGCGCACCGTTATAGGCCGCCACCAGTCGCCGACGGACGGGCGTATCGTAATAACGATCGAGTAGCCAGGCGACGACGCCCAGGATCGGCAACAGCACCCAGCCCGCCCAGGGCACGAGCATCGCATCGGCGCCGAAGACGCGCTTCAGCCCGGCTTCCCACAGCAGCGCGGCGGGCTGGTGGATGACGTAGAGCGCGTATGACGTCGTGCCGAGTATCCCACAGATGACGGCGCCGCGCGGCCCGACGTCGACGCTCGCCGCAGCGACCGTCAGCGCGGGGAAGAGCAGGAAGACCAGGAGCAGCTCGAGCGTGAGATAGCTGCCCCCGACGACGACGAATGCCGCAATCGACAGCGCGCCGACGATGCCGGCCGCCACCCATGCCCAGTGCCGCGCCACCTTGCCGTCATGAAGGCGATAGAGCAGCACGCCGATGCCGAACGAGAAGCACACCCGCGCCAGCGCGGTCGGCATCTGCCAATATTCCCACCCCAGGTCGATCGTGCCGTTGCGCGCGACCTCAGCGATCAGCACCGCACCTGCCACCGCGATGATGCCGGCGAGCAGCGCCGCGCCCAGCCGACGCACCAGCGCGGCATAGCCGGCGTTGGCGACCAGCTCGTAGGTCAGCGACCAACGCGGCCCGACGATCGCCGGCAACCCCCAATTGGGCAGCATCAGCGCCGCCGAGAACAGCGCCTCGCCGATCATCGTCCAGTCGACCGGATGGGGTTTTTGCACCTCGTGGCCGACCAGCGCGATGAGGCCGAGCGCCAGCCCGACGAGGTACAGCGGATACAGCCGGATCACGCGCAGCACCATGAAGTGACGCCATGACATCCCCTCGATCAGGCGGCGCTCGTAGGAAAAGGCGATCACGAAGCCGCTGAGCATGAAGAACAGGTCGACCGCGAGGTAGGTCGACGGCCACGCCTCGATCCCCATCAGCCACGCCGCATGGCGCTGTGCCACCGCGAAGGCGGCGAGGCCGCGGATCGCGTCGAGCAGGTGGAACACCCGGCGCCGGCCGGTCGCGGATCGGTCTTCGTTCGCCAACGCCGTCATGCCTGCACGTGTCCCCGTTTCCGCTCGTCTACGCTTGCCCACCGCCAACTCGGCGAGGGTTGCAGCCTGAGGGTCAGCCTTAGCCTCTTTAAACCGCCCTTAACGAGAGGTCTCTATCTTCACTTCTGATTACAGGGGTTTAGTAAATGCGGTCGATGTCTAGCGTTGCGTTTTTCATGTTGCTGGCCGCGTGCGGCGGCAGCGACGGTGGCGGTGCGACCGATGCGGTGGATGTCGTGTCGGAGGCGAAGCGGCGCACCCCGGCGCCGACACCAACCCCAACGCCCACCCCTCAGCCAACGCCCTCCCCGACCCCGACGCCGGCCGCGACCCAGCAGGCGGGATGGATGCCGTACGGTCTCTACGTCGGCAATCCGAACGGTAACGATGGCAACGCCATGGCCTGGTTCCAGTCGCAGTGGGACGCGTCGGTCAAGCAGTTGCAGCGGCAGCCGCAATTCTTCGGCACCTTCACCGACTACAGCCAGGACTGGAGCCAGTGGAAGAGCAACGCCGGCTGGTTCGCCTGGTCGTTCAACCAGTCGCAGCGCGTGGCGGGCATGAAACCGGTCATCGGCATCAAGCTGTCGACCAACGCCTATTGGAACCGCCAGGCCGATGCGTTCCGCGAGATCATCGCCGGCCAGCACGACCAGACCTATCGCGACGTCGTCACCGCCTGGCGGGACGCCGGCTATAGCGAGCTGCGCTTACGCATCTCCTACGAGTTCAACGGCAATTTCATGCCCGACAATTTCGGCAATACGCCGGAGATGCTCGATCTGTGGAAGCGCGCGTTCGCGCACGTCGCCGACGTCATGCATGCGGTGCCCAACGTGAAGGTGTTGGTCGTGTGGAACCCGACCAACATCAATTGGGCAGGCAATTCGATCGCGGGCGCCTATCCGGGCGACCAATATGTCGATGTGATCGCATCCGACGTCTACAGCACGATGTACCCACTCAGCCTGCGCGACTGGTCGACCAACCGCGACGCGGCGAACCTGACCGAGTGGATGGCCAACTCCGCCAACCGTATCCATTATTGGGATCATCCGGGCGCCACCCAGTGGACGACCGACGGCGCCGGCTGGGGCATGGTCCAGGCGCTCGACTTCGCGCTTGCGCATCGCAAGCCGTTCGGCATCAGCGAGACCGGCGTCGGCGGTGACAACATCAAGACCGGGCTGTCGGACGATCCCGAATTCCCCGCCTATCTGCGCAACCGGCTCGCCGGCTTCGTCGACAAGGGCGGGACGATCGATCACGTCATCATCTGGGATTACAACGCCAGCGACGGCGCTTGGCGCTTCACCGGCGTGGCCGACAAGACCAAGACGGCCGCGGCCTGGACCGCCTTCCTGGCACCCCGCTGATCCGGCATCGGCGGCGAGCCCGGCGGGCTCGCCGTACCGAGCGGTGGCGAACACCGCTATTCGCTGGACGTGACGGGCCGCTTCGCGCAGTCCGGCTCCATGCTTCTCGCGATCGATGCCCGGCTTCACTATGCGCTTGATCGCCCGGCGGAACTGCTGCTCGCGATCGAGGTCGCGCAGACCCCCGACCAGCGGCTGGTCCAGGATCTGCTGACGACATGGGGCACCGGCCCGCTGGTCCCGATCGAGGCGGAGGACGGCATCGGCCAGCGCACCTGGACCAGTGCCGACGACCGTTTCGAGGTGCAATATACCGCGACGGTCGAGGTGTCGCGCGCGGCGCCCGACCTGCTGGCGCTCGACACCGATCCGCTGCCGCTGCTGCCGCCGACCGTGGTGCGCTATCTATGGCCGAGCCGCTATTGCGAGAGCGACCGGTTCGAAAGCTGGGTCAATCGCCGCTTCGGCGGGCTTCAGGGCGGTGCGCTGGTCGCGGCGCTCGACGCGTATGTCGGCGAGACGATGCGCTACGTCCCGGGCGCGAGCAACGGCACGACGACCGCCGCCGACAGCTTCATCCAGCGCGAGGGCGTGTGCCGCGACTATGCGCATCTGCTGATCGCGCTGGTCCGCGCGGCAGGAATCCCGGCGCGGATCGTCGGTGCCTATGGCCTGGGCGTCGATCCGCCCGATTTCCACGCGGTGGTCGAGGTATGGTTGAGCGGCGGCTGGCACCTGATCGATGCGACGCGCCTGGCGCCGGTCGAGGGCATCGTTCGCGTCGGCGTGGGCCGCGATGCGACCGACGTCGCCTTCCTGTCGATCTTCGGTAGCGCGCAGTTCGTCGGCCAGTCGGTGTCGGTCCGGCGACTCGACGGCTGAGCCGTCAGTCGTCGAGCGCCTTGCGATAGGCGGCATCCTCGGCATCGCGTCGCTCGGCCAGTTCGGCCAACTCCCTGTCGGTTCGCTTCGCCAGCGCGGCCTGAGATCTGGCGAGCTCGGCCGCCTGTCGATCGAGCCGCCGCTTCTCGTTGGCGAACGCTGACGTGGCCTCCTTCAACGCGGCCTCCGCGGCATCGAGCCGGCGCCGCGACGGCTGCGGCCTTTTCGCGGGGGCGGCCGGGGCCTTCCGCTTCGGCTTGTCGGCCGGCAGCGCCGCCATCTGCTCCTCCGCCGTGCCACGCAGCGTGCGGATGACCTTGCCGGGATGGTCGAGCGCCTCCTTCGTCAACGACGGGTCGGTCACCTCCTCGGCGACGCCACGCGGGAAGAGATTGGCGTCGCTGCCCCACGCCTCGAGCGCGGCCTTCTGGCTTGGTGCGGCGACATAGGCGTCGTGAAAGCCGATCGGCGTTCGATAGACCTTCAGCGTGCGGGCCATGCCGGGCTCAGCCGTCCAGCGCGAGCAACGCGAAGGTCGCCAGCCAATGCTCGCCCATATAGTCGTCGCCGAGATGCGGCAGGCTGGCGTCGAGATGCTCGGTCGCCGCCGCCTCCGCCCGCGCCGCGACCGGATGCGCCGGCCCGAGCGCCGCAGCGATCGCCCGCCAGCACCATGCACGGCTGAGGTTGAGACCGTCGAGGTGCGCGATCTTGCCGTCGGACCGATCCGAGACGATCGCCGGGGTAAAGAGCGTCGCCGGCTCCCCCATCGCCACGCGCGGCAGGAAGGCGTCGAACCAGTCACGAAACGCATCGGCGTCGAGCACCCGGCTCATCACCAGCGCCTCGCACAGCGCTGGCGACAGGAACTCGTCGCCGCCCGGCTCCCACGCCTGGCAATCGCGATCCCCGGCGTACCAACGCTGCGTCGCCTCGGCGATCGGCCGGCGCAGGTCTGGGTCGTGACGCGCTGCCCAATCCCACGCCAGCGTCAGCGCGAAGCCGGTATTGAAGTGCGTGCCCACCCGCAGCGGATAGGTGAGCCGCGGCAGAAAATCGCGAAACCGTGCCGCGAACAGCCGGGCGAGCGGGTCAAGCGCCGCCGCCCAGCCCGTATCGTGGCGGCTCGCCTCGTCATGCAGCGCAAGCGCCCAGGCCCAGCCATACGGCCGTTCGAACCCGGCATTGCCGGGCCGCTCCAGATACGCGATCTCGCCAGCGATCTTGTCCGCCACCAGCATCGTGTCGGCGCGGGCGCGGATCGCGGATGCCTCGGGCATGTCGGGATAGAGGCGCAACAGGCAGAGCAGCTGCCACCAGCCATGGACGCAGCTGTGCCAGTCGAGGCTGCCGTGAAAGATCGGATGCAGCTCGGCCGGCGTCCTCGCGTCTTCCGGGCCGTGGAGTAGGTGGAGGATCAGGTTGGGATATTCGCGCCCGATATGGCCGAGCGTCATGGCAGCGAAGCGTTGCGCGGTCGCAGGGTCGAGCCGTTTCATGCGATCATCGCGTAGAGCAGCGCGATGTTGAACGCGAGCAGCGGCAGCGCGGTCGGCACCTGCGCGCGGATGACGGCATATTTGTCCTTCAGGTCCAGCAGCACTGCGGGCAGCAGGTTGAAGTTGGCCGCCATCGGGGTCATCAGCGTGCCGCAGAAACCGGCGAGCATGCCGATCGCGGCGACCATCGCGGCATCTGCGCCCGCCCCCTTGATGAGCAGCGGCACCCCCACCGCCGATGCCATCACCGGAAAGGCGGCAAAGGCGTTGCCCATCACGATCGTGAACAGCGCCATGCCCAGCGCATAGGCAAGCACGGCGCCGAGAATACTGCCCGCAGGAATGACCTGGCCGATCAGCGAACCCACGACCTGCCCCACCCCGGCGAGCGCGAAGACCGCGCCGAGGCTGGCGAGCATCTGCGGCATCACCGCGACCCAGCCGATGTCGTCGATCAGCCCGCGCCCCGCCGCGAACGGCTCGACCGGCCGGGCGCGGAGCATGGCGGCGCACAGCAGCAGCGCAATGACGACGCCCAGCGTCAGCGCGACCAGCGTCGCCTGCTTCGGGTCGACCACGTCGGGCATCCGCTTGAAGATCAGCGTCCCCGCCAGCGCCACCGCCGGAATGACCAGCGCGGGGATGAAGACTCGCGCGCCGTGGCGATCCTCCGCCGGCGCCGCCGCCTCGCCGCGCCGCATCCTGCCCGACGCGGCGATGCCGACGAGCGCGAGGACGAGCACGCCGTTGGCGACGTCGCCGAGCCGGTCGCCCGCCGCGAACGACAGCGCGATGAGGGCATAGAACAGCGTGTTGGCCCAGCGCCGCTCGCGCGCCGACAGGATCGCGAAGATCGCGAAGGTGACCGCGGCGGCGGCATAGACGACGTTGAGGCCGATCATCGCGGCGTCGCCCCGCGTGCCAGGCGGCGGTCGAGCAGCATCAGCCGCATGCCGTGGATGACGAAGGCGGCGATCGCGGTCGGGATCGCCCAGATCGACAGCTGATAGGGTTCGAGGATGATGCCATAGCCCTCGAGCACGCCCTTCATCAGCAGGATCGATCCTACCGCCAGGAAGATGTCCTCGCCGAAGAACAGCCCGACGGTATCGGTCGCGGCGGCCATCGCCTTCACCCGCTCGGCATCGTCGGGGCCGGCGCCCTGCCGCTCGGCCGCCGCCTCCGCCATCGGTGCGACGAGCGGGCGGACGGTCTGCGCCGGGCCCGCGACCGAGATCAGGCCCAGCGCGGCGGTGACCTGGCGGAACAGCAGATAGCCCGCGAGCAGCCGCCCCGTAGTTGCGCCGCGCAACCCGGCGACCAGCGACCGCGCCCGCGCCTGCAGCCCGCGCCGTTCGAGCAGGCCAATGACCGGCAGCACGATGTAGATCGCGGTGACGTAGCGCGTCTCATTAAAGGCATGGCCGAAGGTGGCGAGCACCTTGAGCGGATCAAGCCCGGCGGCGAGCCCCGTCACCAGCGCCGACGCGACGATGACCAGCAGCGGGTTGAACCGCAGCAGGAAACCGCCCGCGATGACGACGATCCCGGCGAGCACTAGCATCGCGCGAGAGCCCGATGGCGCCGCGACTGTTGAGAAGGTTGAGACACCGATGGGGGTATGTCGTTGGCGGTGGGATGCATGGCGGCATCCTATTCACAATTAGGACTCGTAAGACAGTGCTTTGCCGCCTTCCCACCCCGGCGAAGGCCGGGGCCCAGTTGCGGTTGTCGATGTAACGGGGTGCAGCCCTCGCCAACATGTGTCCCGCCACTGGCCCCCGGCCTCCGCCGGGGTGGGATATGGAACTGAGGTCTGCCTCAATCCTCCCCCGCCAGGGGGAGGTGGCTTGCGCAGCAAGACGGAGGGGGCGGTCGGCGACGAACCATCGAGAGCGCCGTGCCTCCTCCCCCTCCGTCACGCCTTCGGCGCGCCACCTCCCCCTGGCGGGGGAGGATCAGACGGCCCCGAAACCGCCGCCGCCGGGGGTTTCGATCACCAGCACGTCGCCCGCCGCCATCTCCATCCGCGCGGTCGAGGCGAGCGGTTCGATCCGCCCGTCGCCACGCTCCACCCGGTTCGCGCCAGCCTTGCCCTCGCCGCCCCCGGCCAATCCGAACGGCGGCACCACCCGGCGGTTGCTGAGGATGCCGGCGCGCAGCGGTGCCAGGAAGCGCAGGCGGCGGGTCGTGCCGTCGCCGCCGCGCCACTTCCCCGTCCCGCCCGAACCGCGACGGATCGCGAATTGCTCGACCAGAACGGGATAACGCGTCTCCAGCACCTCGGGATCGGTCAGGCGGCTGTTGGTCATGTGGGTCTGGATCGCATCGGCGCCGGCATGACCCGGCCCGGCACCGGCACCGCCCGCGATCGTCTCGTAATATTGATAGCTGTCGTCGCCGAAAGTCAGGTTGTTCATCGTCCCCTGACTCGCCGCCATCGCGCCGAGCGCGCCGAGCAGCGCGTCGGTCACGACCTGGCTGACCTCGACATTGCCCGCCACCACGGCGGCGGGGAAGCGCGGGTTGAGCATCGAGCCTTCGGGTACGACGATCGTGACGGGGCGCAGGAAGCCCTCGTTGAGCGGCACCGCCTCGTCGACCAGCAGGCGCAGGACGTACAGGACGGCGGCACGGGTCACCGCAAGCGGTGCGTTGAAGTTGGTCGGGCGCTGGTCGCTGGTGCCGGTGAAGTCGATGACCGCGGTGCCCGCCTCGCGATCGACGGTGACGCGCACCTCGACCGCGGCGCCGTCGTCGAGCGCGTAGCGGAAGTGGCCGTCGTCGAGGCCGGCGATCATCCGCCGCGCCATCGCCTCTGCATGCGCCTGGACATGCGCCATGTAGCGGGTGACGACCGGGGCGCCCTGTTGCGCGGCGAGCTGGCGAAGGCCATCGGCCCCGCGCGCGCAGGCGGCGACCTGGGCGGCGAGGTCGGCGATGTTCTGGTCGATGTTGCGCGCCGGGTACGGACCGCTCGCCAGCAGCCCGCGGATCGCGGCCTCGCGCATCGCGCCGTCCTCGACGATCAGCACGTCGTCGAACACCACACCCTCGTCGGCCAGCGTGCGGCTGTCGGGGGGCATCGATCCCGGCGTGGTGCCGCCGACATCGGCGTGGTGGCCGCGCGCGGCGACGTAATAGGCCGGCGTCTCGCTACCGGCGAACACCGGCATGATGACGGTGATGTCGGGCAGGTGGGTGCCGCCGCGATAGGGATCGTTGAGCGCATACACTTCGCCGTCGCGCATCGTGCCGGCACGCGCGGCGATGACGGTGCGGATGCTCTCCCCCATCGAGCCCAAGTGGACGGGGATGTGCGGCGCATTGGCGACGAGCGCGCCGTCGGCGTCGAAGATCGCGCAGGAGAAATCGAGCCGCTCGCGGATGTTGACCGAGGCGGCGCTACGCTGGAGCGCGGCGCCCATTTCCTCGGCGATACCCATGAACAGACCGGCGAAGATCTCGAGCCGGACCGGGTCCGCCGCCTCGTCGGTCACGGCATTGTCCAGTGCCTCGCCACGTTCGAGCAGCAGCGTGCCGTCGGCGAGGACGCGGGCGTGCCAGCCGGGCTCGACTACGACGGTCGAGACGGGGTCGATGACGAGCGCCGGGCCGCTGAGGGTGGCGTTCTCGGCCAACGCCTCGCGACGATGGACAGGCGCTGCTCGGGTCGCGCCGACAAGGTACATGTCGACGGTCGCGATCGGATCGGCGGTCTGCGACGGCAGCTCGGGCGCGGGCAGGCCGGCGGCGGCATCGGTGGCGATCGCCTCGACGCGCAGCTGCTCGACCACCAGCGCATCGTCGCCGGTGAAGCCGAAGCGCTGGCGATGCGCCTCGGCAAAGGCCGCCGCCATGGCGTCGGGCGTGCCCCAGGCGACGGGAATCGTCTGGTCGTTGCGGGCATAGCGCAGCTGGGCGAGCGCGTTGGTGCGGATGTCGTCCCGCGCCACGCCCTGCGCGGCGAGGCCGGCCAAGGCCTCGGATTCGAGCGATGCTAGCGCCCCCGCCAGGCCCGGATCGGCGAGCGGCAGCGCGACGGTCGCCTCGCGCACGACGCTGCGGTCGGCGAGGCCGATACCCACCGCCGACAGCACGCCGGCGAGCGGATGGATCAGCACCTGGCGCATGCCGAGCGCGTCGGCGACGAGGCAGGCGTGCTGCCCCCCGGCGCCGCCGAAGCAGGCAAGTGCATAGGCGGCGGGATCCTCGCCGCGTGCCACCGAAACCGCGCGGATGGCGCGCGCCATGTTGGCGACGGCGATCGCGACGAGCCCCTCGGCGGCGGCTTGCGGCGCGAGACGATCGCCGGTGGCGGCCTCCACCTCGTCGAGCAGCCGGGCGAGCGCGCGATGCGACGCCTCGGCATCGGGCGGCAGGTCGCGGTCCGGGCCGAACAGCGCGGGGAAGAGATCGGGCTGGATCTTGCCGAGCACGACGTTGCAGTCGGTGACGGTCAACGGCCCGCCGCGGCGGTAGCAGGCCGGCCCCGGATCGGCCCCCGCCGACGCCGGCCCGACGAGCAGCCGCCCGCCGTCGAAATGGCAGATCGAGCCGCCGCCCGCCGCGACGGTATCGATCCGCATCATCGGCACCGCGACGCGCACCCCCGCCAGCACCGCGTCGGAGCGGCGGTCATAGGCGCCGGCATAGAGCGACACGTCGGTTGAGGTGCCGCCCATGTCGAAGCCGATGACCCGGTCGAACCCGGCCGCCGCCGCCGTGCACGCCATGCCGACGATGCCGCCGGCGGGGCCGGAGAGCAGCGCGTCCTTGCCGCCGAAATGCTCGCCCGCGACCAGGCCGCCGCTCGACTGCATGAACAGCAGGCCGTCCCCAAGCGAGGATCGCAGCCCCTCGACGTAGCAGCGCAGCACCGGCGACAGATAGGCATCAGCCAGCGTCGTGTCGCCGCGCGCGACCAGCCGGATCAGCGGCGCGGTGCGGTGGCTGACCGAAATCTGAGTAAAACCGGCGGCGGCGGCGAGGTCGGCGAGCGCCGCCTCGTGCGCCTGATGCTTCCAGCCGTGGACCAGCACGATGGCGATGGCGCGCAGGCCCCCGGCATAAGCGGCGGCGAAGGCGGCCGCGGCGGCGGCGCGGTCGAGGGGCAGGAGGACGCGGCCGTCCTCGGCGACGCGCTCGTCGATCTCGACGACGTCGGCAAACAGCGGCGCGGGACGGCGGATATCGCGTGCGAAGATATCGGGGCGATCCTGATAGCCGATCGTCAGCGCGTCGCCGAAGCCGCGCGTGATGGCGAGTAGGACCGGCTCTCCCTGGCGTTCGAGCAGCGCGTTGGTCGCGATCGTGGTGCCGATGCGGATCGCGCAATCGGGCAGCGCGGCGTCGCCGACGCCGGTCAGCTGGCGGATCGCCGCCTCGGCGGCGTCGTACCGGCGACCGGGGTCCTCCGATAACAGCTTCGCGGTGACGAGCGCGCCGTCGGGTCGCCGCGCCACCACGTCGGTGAAGGTGCCGCCACGGTCGATCCAGAAATGCCAGTCTGCCATGCGGCCGGCTGTGTCACCGATTGCCGCCCGTCGCTAGGTGGACTTGGGATCGGCAGGCTCATAGGATCGCCGAAGAATGCAGATCGACGATGCATGGCTGAGGGCGGTGCGGATCGAGCGGCCCGACGATATCCGCCGTGCCGCCGAAAGCCTGCGCGACGCTGCCCGCCGTCTGGCAGGGCTGGGAATCGCGATCACCCACAATATCGCCAGTCCCGCGCCGATCCGCGACGCGGCGGGCGCCAGCCTGGCCGGCGAGGTGTTCGACGGGATGCGCGAGGCCAATTGGTGGACGGTGCCCCAGCTCGCCTTCACCTCGCCGATCGCGATGGCCAGCCGGTTCGAAGGCGACGTGTTCTGGGCCAACGCCAGGGGGTTTCGCACCCGATCGCCCAACCAGCTGCTCGCCGCGATCGACCTGACGCAGTTCGAGAAGCGCGCGCTGACCAGGGCGGCGATCGCGGTCCCGGTGCACCTGCCGTTCGGGCAGATTGGGCTGGCGATGTTCGTCTCGCCCGATCCCGCGGTCGACGAGCTGGGCGACATCTATGCCCGCCACGGCGAGGCGCTGGCGCTGCTCGCGCGGACGTTCCTGACCAGCTATGCCAAGGCGACCGAGCGGCGCGCCGCGACGGTCGGCGCGATTACGCTGAGCAAGCGCGAGGTCGAATGCCTGCGCTGGGCCGCGGCGGGCAAGACCAACGACGAGATCGCGATCATCCTGGGGCTGAAGCGGACGACGATCCGCTTCCACACCCGCAACGCGGCGGCGAAGCTCGACGCGGTCAACCGCGACCAGGCGCTGTTCCGCGCCGCGCAGCTGGGGTTTCTGGGAACGCTGCGGTGAGCCCGATCCTCCCCCGCCGGAGAGGATGATCCGCCCCTCCAATCGGCCAGCTTCCCCGCAGCCCGCGCTGCGCTATCGTCGACCCAACGTCATAACGAAAGAGGATTGCCCGTGCCCGAAGCCTATATCGTCTCCGCTCGCCGAACCGCCGGCGGCCGTCGCAACGGGCGGCTGGCAGGGGTTCATCCCGCCGATCTGGGTGCGGCGGTGATCGATGCGATCGTCGCCGAGACGGGCGTCGACGGCGCCGCGATCGACGACGTCATCATCGGCTGCGTCAGCCAGATCGGCGAGCAGACCTTCGCGCTAGGACGCAATGTCGTCCTCGCCTCGACGCTGCCCGACAGCGTGCCGGCGGTGACGATCGACCGCCAGTGCGGATCGTCGCAACAGGCGCTTCACTTCGCGGCGCAGGCGGTGATGTCGGGCACGCAGGACCTGGTCATCGCGGGCGGCGTCGAGAGCATGTCGCGCGTGCCGATGGGATCGCCGATGATGCTCGCCGCCAAGGCCGGGATCGGCGAGGGGCCGTTCGCGAAGAGCATCCAGCAGCGTTACGGCGTCGAGAGTTTCAGCCAGTTCGTCGGCGCGCAGATGATCGCGGACAAATACGGCTTCTCGCGCGAGCAGATGGACGCGTTCGCGCTCGACAGCCATCGCAAGGCGGCGACGGCGGCGGAAGGCGGCGCGTTCGCCGACGAGATCGTGCCGTTGACCGTCACAGGCCCGGACGGCGAGACGATCGTGCACGACCGCGACGAGGGCGTGCGCGCCGATGCCTCGATGGAGAGCATCGGATCGGTCAAGCCGCTGACCGAGACGGGTACGCTGAGCGCCGCCACCGCCAGCCAGATCTGCGACGGCGCGAGCGGCGTGCTGGTCGCCTCCGAGGCCGCGGTGAAGGCGCACGGGCTGACCCCGCTGGCGCGCGTCCACAACCTGACGGTGACCGCCGGCGATCCCGTCATCATGCTGGAGGAGCCGATCCCGGCGACGCAGCGTGCGCTGAGCCGGGCGGGGATGAGCATCGACGACATCGATCTGTTCGAGGTCAACGAGGCATTCGCGTCGGTGCCGATGGCGTGGCTGAAGGCGACGGGGGCCGATCCCGCGAAGCTGAACGTCAACGGCGGCGCGATCGCGCTCGGCCATCCGCTCGGCGGCACGGGGACGAAGCTGATGGCGACGTTGGTCCATGCGCTCAAGCGGCGCGGGCTGCGCTATGGCCTGCAGACAATGTGCGAGGGCGGCGGCATCGCCAATGTGACGATCGTCGAGCGGCTTTGATCGCGGCCGATCCTCCCCCGCAAGGGGGGAGGATCGGCGAAGGCGGCGCTGCGTTTGGCCTTCAGCCGAAGCAGCCAGAGCACCGTGCCATGTCGTTCAGGTCGTTCGTCCTATCCTTGCTGGCGCTCGCCGGGTGTGGGCCGGTTCAGCAGGCGAACGAGACGCGTGCGGTCGCGCCGTCACCCTCGCCGACCAGCGTTCCCACGGCGACTGCCGTCATGACGCCGGCTGCCGCCGCCGCCATCCGGTCGTGCCGCGCCGAGATCGGCGCGGCGGCGGCGGCGCGGAAGGTCGAGGTCTGTCGCAACGTCTCGCCGGCGACGCATCCGCCGTGCAACGCCGCCAACAGCTGTGCCATGATCGACGACGAGATCGCGCGCAGCTGCGCCCCGTTCGATGGGCAGGGCGAGCCGATGACTGGCTGCATGACCGATCCCAAGGGAGCGGTCGCCGCCGCCGACGTCGTCCGGCGCTATTACGCGGCGATCGATGCGCGCGATTATGCGACCGCGTGGCAGCAATGGGGCGACGATGGCCGGCCGGGTCAGACGCTCGCGGCCTTTCGGGCGGGCTTTGCGAAAACGCAGTCGACCGGCGTGACGATCGGCTCGCTGCCACCGGCCGAAGGCGCGGCGGGTTCGACATACCAGACGGTGCCGGTAACCGTCTCGGCGACGCAGGTCGACGGCACGCAGCAGCGGTTCGTCGGCAGCTATGTCGTCCGCCGGGTCAACGATGTCGACGGGGCCAGCGCGGCGCAGAAGCGGTGGCACCTCGATTCGGCGACGTTGAAGCCCGCCAGGTAAGTCCTCCCCGCGAGCAGGGAGGCGTTCAGTTGCCGATCGTCTTCATCAGCGCCAGCGTCCCGGGATCCTTCGTCCGATACGTCAGCGCCTTCTCCGCCTCGCGCCGTGCCCCGGCCCGGTCCCCCGAGGCCAGCAGCGCGGCGGCATAGTCGCGGCGGACGGGATAGTACCAGCCGGGCGGATCGGTCAGCACCGAGAAGCTCTCGCCCTCCTGCAAATCGGCCGCTTGGCCAAACGCGAGCGCCGCCTCCTGCGGGCGCCGGTCGATCATCGCTGCGCGGCCGGCCAGCACGTCGCGGGCGATAAAGCTCAGCTGCTGCGCCTGGCGCGAACCGTCGTCGTCGTTGACCGGGCCGGTCGGCGTCTCGATCGCCGCCGCCTCGGCGCGGACCGCCGCGGCGTTGCCCTGCTTCGCCAGCGCTTCGCCGCGGGCATAGTGCCAGGCGTTGGCGAGCGTCTGAAGCTTCGGCTTGGGCAGCGCGAGCACCTCCGCCGGATCGGCGAAGCGGGCCATCGCGAAATAGCCGCTCGCCGCGATCACCTGGCTGAACGGGCCCGAGGCGGTCCGCGTCGCCGAGCGTTCGACCAGCGGCTTGCCGAGCGCCAGCGCGGTCTTCGCATCCCCCGCCTCGAGCGCCCCGCCGAGGCCGTAGGTCACGTTGTGGACGTGATAGGGCAGCCCCCAGACGCCATCGGGCGGCGGCAGGCCGAGCGCGCGGGCGTTGTCGATGCCGATCTGCACCGCCCGCGCATTGGCGTCGGCGGCGTCCTGATAGCGGCCGACCCAGTAATAAGTGTGGCTGGGCATATGGACGAGGTGGCTGGCGCGCGGCGCGAGGCGTTCGAGCTTGTCGGCGTAGCGCTCCGCCAGCGCCGGCTGGCCTGCAATCTCGGTCGCGTGGATGTAGAAGTGGATCGCCGGCGTATCGTCGGGATGACGCTTCAGCACGCCCTCCAGCAGCGGCATCGCCAGTTCGGCATTGAGCCTGAAGTCGTCGGGCGTCTTCGCCTCGGTCATCAGCCATGCGTCGGCGGTCATCACCGCGATCTCGTCATCAGTCGGATAGCGCATCGCCAGCGCCGCCATCGCCTTGGCATAGGCAAGGTCGCCCGACTTGCCCCCGCCGCCGTCCTTGTAGCGGAGCTGGAGCGCGTGGATCAGCGCGCGCTCGCGATCGGTGCCGCTGGTCTTGGCAAGGCCCGCCGCCTTGTCCGCCAGCGCGCCGAGCGGTGCCAGTTCGTCGGGCGTCTTGCCGTAGTTGATCGTCGGCCCCGATGCCCAGGCCTGGCCCCACAGGCACATGGCGCAAGCAGGATCGAGCCGCACCGCCTCCGCCATCGCGGCGATCGACGCCTTGTGCGCGAAGGCGTGGGCGAGTTGCATGCCGTTGTCGAAATAGGCCTGCGCGCCCTTCACCCTGGTGGTGATCGGAAAGCCGCCGCTGCCATAGCCGGGCATCAGCTGCGGCGTCTTGGGCGCGGTCATGTCGGCATGGTTCATGCCGTCGTGCGTCGCTTCGGCCTTGACGGTGGGCGGCGTATCCTGCGCGGCGAGCGGTGCGCTCAGCAGCAGCAACAAAGACAGTGATCGCATCGAACCTCTCCCCCGTATCGGCATAGCACGGAAGGTGAAGCGGCGTCAGCCGTCAGGTCAGCGATTTGGGGAGAAATGGATGCCCGACAAGGACTCGAACCTTGATTGACGGAGTCAGAGTCCGCTCTCTTACCATTAGAGGATCGGGCAATCGAGGCGCGTCGTTAGCCGCGCGAATCGGGGGCTGTCAACCGGGACAACGTCGTCTTGTCGCATCGCCCGCGAACCGCTACCTTGGGGTCAAGTACCGGGCGCCCATCGGCTCACAGGGTCGCAGGCGCGGCGGCAGAACAGAAGAAAGTACCAACGGCATGGGGGATCGATCCGCCCGATTGCCGTACCGGCAGGACGATCCTGCCCGTCCGGCCCAACACCGGCCGCAGCGCGGCCGCTGGTCCGACGCGCGAGCCTATGCCGCGCTCGACCTTGGCACCAACAATTGCCGTCTGCTGATCGCCCGGCCGCAGGGTAGCGGCTTTGCGGTCATCGACGCCTTCTCGCGCATCGTCCGGCTGGGCGAAGGGTTGGCGGCGACGGGGCGGCTGAGCGATGCGGCGATCGACCGGACGCTCGCGGCGCTGCGCGTCTGTGCCGACAAGCTGCAACGCCGCAACGTGACGCTCGCGCGCTCGGTCGCGACCGAGGCGTGCCGCCGCGCGACGAACGGGCCCGAATTCATCGCCCGCGCGCATGCCGAGACGGGCATCCACCTCGACATCATCAGCGCCGAGGAAGAGGCGCGGCTTGCGGTCCTCGGCTGCCACGCGCTGATCGAGCCGGGCGACGACCCCGCGCTGATCTTCGACATCGGCGGTGGTTCGACCGAGCTGGTGCTGATCGACACCGCGGCGGGCGCACCGCGGGTGCTCGACTGGCACTCGTCGCCCTGGGGCGTCGTGTCGCTGACCGAGATCGCGGGCGGCGGCGACGCGCCGGGCGACCGGGCGGCCGCCTATGCCCGGATGCGCGCCACCGTCGCCGAGAGCATGGCCGGTTTTGCCGCGCGCCTGCCGCGCCAGATCGGCCGGCCGCGGCTGCTCGGCACGAGCGGGACGGTGACGACGCTGGGCAGCGTCCACCTCGGCCTCAGCCATTACGATCGCTCGCGCGTCGACGGCCTGATCGTACCGGCAAGCGCGATGCGATCAATTAGCGCCGAGCTGTCGACGATGACCATCGCCGAGCGTGCGACCTTCCCGTGCATCGGCAACGAGCGCGCCGACCTGGTGGTGGCGGGCTGCGCGATATTGGAGACGATCATGGACCTGTGGCCGGCCGAACGGCTGGGTATCGCCGACCGCGGCATTCGCGAGGGCATCCTGCGCCGCCTGATGGGGAGCCCGCGGCCATGAGCCGGGGCGGATCGGGCCTTCGCACTCGTGTTAAGACCGCGCGCGGGCGCACCGCACAGTCGACGCGCTGGCTCGAGCGGCAGCTCAACGACCCTTATGTGAAGCGCGCCAAGGCTGAAGGCTATCGCAGCCGCGCCGCGTACAAGCTGACCGAGCTGGACGAGCGGTTTGGCTTCCTGAAGGGATCGAAGCGGGTCGTCGACCTCGGCATCGCGCCCGGCGGCTGGAGCCAAGTGGTACGGCGGCTGGTGCCCAAGGCGGCGGTGGCGGGGATCGACCTGTTGCCGGTCGATCCGCTCGACGGCGTCGCGATCCTGCAGATGGACTTCATGGACGATGCCGCGCCGGGCCGGCTGATCGAGGCGCTGGGCGGCGCGCCCGACCTGGTGCTGTCGGACATGGCGGCGAACACGGTCGGCCATCCGCAGACCGACGCACTGCGGACGATGGCGCTGGTAGAAACCGCGCTGGCGTTCGCGGTCGACGTGCTGGCGCCGGGCGGCGCGTTCGTGGCCAAGGTGTTCGCCGGCGGCGCCGATTCCGCACTGGTCGCGGAGATGAAGCGCAACTTCGCCACCGTGAAACACGCCAAGCCGCCGGCGAGCCGCAAGGCCAGTTCGGAATGGTATGTCGTGGCGCAAGGGTTCAAGGGGCGGGCCGAGGCGGAGTGATGCTCCGGCCTCCCCCTGGCGGCGGAGGGTCGCCTGTCCTCTACCTTCGTCATTCCCGCGAAGGCGGGAATCCATACTCCCGGACGCAAATGAGACTCACCACGACCAGCGATTATGGATCCCCGCCTTCGCGGGGATGACGGTGGAAGCGGCGGTGACGGGCTGGGAGCGGAACTGACGATGAAAGCAGGGCTGACCCCGGCAGCGCGCTAGTATAGACGCCCGCCGTTGGGCACATCACGCTCCGGGCCGATAAGTACGACCTCGCCATCGGCGTCGGGGAAGCCGAGCGTCAGGACTTCCGACATCATCGGCCCGATCTGGCGCGGGGGGAAGTTGACGACGGCGGCGACCTGGCGACCGACCAGCGTCTCGGGCGCGTAATGGCGCGTGATCTGCGCCGACGAACGCTTGCGGCCTATGGGCTCGCCGAAGTCGATCACCAGCTTGATCGCCGGCTTGCGCGCTTCCGGGAACGGCTCGGCCGCGACGATCGTGCCGACGCGGATGTCGACCTTCATGAAATCGTCGAACGCGATCCGGTCCATCAGAAGTCTACGTTATCGTAGTGGGCAGGCGGCGGCCCGACCATTTCCATCCGCTCCGCCAGCAGCGGGCGGAAGGAGGGCCGGCTCTTGAGCCCACGATACCAGCGTGCGGTCTGCTCATGCCCCTTCCAGTCGATGCCGCCCAGATAGTCGGCGACCGAAATCTGCGCCGCGGCGGCGAAATCGGCGAGGCTCATCGTCGCGCCCGCCAGCCAGTTGCGGTGATCGAGCAGGTAATCGGTGTAGTCGAGGTGGCCGACCGCGTTCTTCATCGCGTCGCGCAGCCCCTTCGCATCCGGGGCGGCGCGGTGGGCGACGCGCTTCACCACGCGTTCGTGGAGCAGCAGGCCGGTGACGTCGCGATAGAAATGATTGTCGAACCATGCGACCAGCCGCCGCACCTCGGCGCGGTTGGCGGCGGTGCCGTTAATCATCGCGGCCTTGTCGACGGTTTCCTCGAAATATTCGCAGATCGCCAGCGAATCGATCAGTGGCTGGCCGCCGCGCTGGGTATCGACCACTACCGGCGTCTGGCCGGCGGGGTTCATGTCGAGGAATTCGTCGCGACGCTCCCACGGATGCTCGCGCACCAGCTCATAGCCGACCCCCTTCTCGCCCAGCAGCAGCCGGACCTTGCGGCTGAAGGGACACAGGGGGAATTGATAGAGCTGCCACATGATACCCGCCTGTTATCGGCAGCGTCGCGCCGCGCAAGCCGTCGTGCGACGGCATGCGCGCAATCGCGATCAGTCGCCAGCGCCGGGTTCGGGGCTGAAGTATTTGTCGTACTTGCCGTCTTCGCCCTTATGCTCGTCGGCGTCGGCGGGCGTCTGGTCCGCCTTGCGCGTGACGTTGGGCCATTGCGCCGAGAAGGTGGTGTTGAGCTCCAGCCACTGTTCGAGACCGTTTTCGGTATCCGGCAGAATCGCTTCGGCCGGGCATTCGGGCTCGCACACGCCGCAGTCGATGCATTCCGACGGGTTGATGACGAGCATGTTCTCGCCCTCGTAGAAACAGTCCACCGGACACACTTCCACGCAGTCCATATACTTGCAGCGGATGCAGGCGTCGGTGACGACGTAGGTCATTCTGGTGGCTCCCGGGGGCGTCTTGGCGCCTGCTGCTATGCAACCGGCACAGCGGCGTCAATCGATCGGGGTTTCATGCGAGACGTTCGCAAGGCCAATCCCATTCACCCCCATCAGGGGAAGGATCATCTCGTCTCCAGATCCTGGTAACACCCTTGCGCCTCCGGCGCCGGCCCGCGACGTATCGGCAGCGCCTCGACGCGGATCACCCGCACCCGCGCGCCTTGCGCGAAGGTCAGGATGTTGCCGACCCGGACCGGGGCATGCGCGCGGTCGATCGGGCGGCCGTCGATGCGCAGGCGCCCCTCGACGGCGAGCTCCTGCGCGCGCTCGCGGGTCTTGGTGAGGCGGCAGAACCAGAGGAAGCGGTCGAGCCGCATCATGGCGTCAGCCATGGCCGACCAGCGCGGCAAGCCCGGCGAAGGCGCCGCCCGCCTGTACCGCCGACGGCGCCGGCCGACGCGCCGGGCGGCGGCCCTGCCAGACCCAGCCGCCATCGGCACCGACGCGGCGGAAGCCGAGTTCGGCCATCAGCCGCTCGATCGTGGCGGGGGTCATGCCCATCGACGTGGCGAGTGCGGCATCGGGGACGAACGCCGCCTTGCCCGCCCGCGCCTCGTGCGCGGCACGGGCGACGCGCTCGACGAGATCGACCCGCACCGCCTGCGCGGCGAGCGGGCGGAAGCCAGCGGCCAGCGTCGCGCCATGGGCACCGCGCGGCAGCACCGTCGCGCCCGCTGGCGAGCGTTCCGCCGCCGCCCCCGCCAGCGCCAGCAACGCATGGCGCCAGCGCGCGGCGGACGGCTTCAGCAGGCGCGGATCGAACAGGTCGAGCGCGCCGATCGTCACCCCGATCCGGCGAAGGCGATGACGTTCCTCGCCGGTCAGCCGCTCGATCGCGCTGCGCAGCGGCAGCCGTTGCGTCATGCCGCCACCCGCCTCCAATGCCGCGGCGACGACGCGCAGCGCCGGGGTAACGGTGGGATCGCGAGCGAGCGCGGCGAGCGCCGGCAGCGCGGGCACCTCCTTCGCGAGCCGCGCCGCCAGCCAACGGTCGAGCCGCGCCTGGATCGCGTCGCGCTGCGGCCGGGCGAGGCAGTCGAGATCGCGCGCCAGCACCACCCGCGCCCGCGCCAGCGTCTGCCCGGCGGCGAGTTTGGCAACGGGATGGCCGCCCCACATCACCGCCACCTCGTCGAGCGTGATCGCGACATCCTCCGCCTCGACCAGCGCCTGGCCGCGCTTGTGCCGTTCGCCGCCAAGGCGCTTTTCGGCTGCCGACAACAGCAGCCGCTTGTCGCTCGCCCGCGCGTCGGGCGAGACGGTGAAGCGGAAGCCATCGAGTCGGCCGAGGACATGCTCCTCGACCAGCACCTCGCCCTGTTCGCCGATCGTCACGGGCAAGGCGCTGGAATCGGCGCCGATCTGGCGGATCAGCGCGCTGGTCCGCTTGTCGACGAAGCGCTGGGTCAGGCTGGCGTGGAGCGCGTCGGACAATCGCTCCTCGATCGCGCGCGTCCGTTCCGCCCAATGCGCCGGATCGGCGAGCCAGTCGGCGCGCTGGGCGATATAGGCCCAGGTGCGGATCGCGGCGAGGCGCCCGGCGAGCGTCTCGACGTCGCCCGCCACCGTCTCCAGCCGCTGGATGCCGTCGGCGAACCACTGGTGCGGGATCAGGCCGTTGCCTTCGGTCAGATAGGCGTAGACGCGACCGACGAAGCGAGCGTGCGGATCGAGACCGAGCTTCTGGAAATCGGGGATGCCGCATGCTGCCCACAGCCGGGCGACGCCGCGACCGCGCGCGCGCTCGCGCACCCAGCTTTCGTCGGCGAGGCGCTTCAGCACGGCAAGGTCGATCGCCTCTGGCGCGGCGACCAGCCCGGGCTCGGACGGTCGCGCCTCCAGGCTGGCGATCAGCGCGTCGAGGCTGGAGAGATCGGGCTTGCCGTCGCGCCAGTAGAGGTGCTGGAGCGGTGGGAAGCGATGTTCCTCGATTGCGAACACCTCTTCGGGGGTGAAGGCGCCCGGCCCCTCCTCGCTCACCCCGCCGAAGGTGCCGTCGCGCTGGTGACGACCGGCGCGGCCAGCGATCTGCGCCATCTCGGCGACGGTCAGCCGGCGGCTGCGGCGGCCGTCGAACTTGGTCAGCGAGGCGAAGGCAACGTGGCTGACGTCCATGTTCAGGCCCATGCCGATCGCATCGGTGGCGACGAGGTAATCGACCTCGCCCGCCTGGAACATCGCGACCTGCGCGTTGCGGGTACGTGGGGATAGCGCGCCCATGACCACCGCGGCGCCGCCGCGCAGCCGGCGCAGCATCTCGGCGACGGCATAGACCTCCTCGGCGCTGAACGCGACGATCGCGGAACGCTTGGGCAGGCGGCTGATCTTCTTGGCGCCAGCGTAGGTCAGCCGCGAGAAGCGCGGGCGGCCGACGATCTCGGCAGTGGGCACCAGGCTCTGGATCAGCGGGCGAAGCGCCTCCGACCCCAAGATCATCGTCTCCTCGCGTCCGCGGCGGTGGAGGAGCCGGTCGGTGAAGACATGGCCGCGCTCGGGATCGGCGCCCAGCTGTGCCTCGTCGAGCGCGACGAAGGCGGCGTCGTGATCGGGCATGCTCTCCGCCGTGCAGAGATACCAGCGGGCGTCGGGCGGCACGATCCGCTCCTCGCCGGTGACGAGCGCGACGCGGTCCGCGCCCTTCTGCGCGACGACACGGTCATAGACCTCGCGGGCGAGCAACCGCAGCGGGAAGCCCATGATACCGCTCGAATGCGCGCACATCCGTTCGACGGCGAGATGCGTCTTCCCGGTATTGGTCGGCCCAAGCACCGCCGTGATCGCGGAGTTCATGAAACGCAACATCGGGGCAGACGTGGCCGGACGCAATGACCGATCGCATCGCGGCTTCGATCCGCCCCGGAACATCAACGACTCGTCGCCGCCCCTGCCCCGGTTAATTTGACTTTAGCTTGTCCGCCCCACAACGCTCGCGACCTGACGCCGGGGGGTATGCGGCGCTTTCTTTCCGAGGGGCTGGCCGCTTCGTGTTCCTGCGCAACGATCCTGGCATCGAGCTGGCCGGCGGCACCGCCGGTCGATCGCTGGCCCGCCCCGTCAGCATTCCCGCCGCCCGACCGACGCTCGACCGCTGGCGTGCCCAGGCGGACCGGATCGACTGGGTGCCCGATCTCGGCGCCGACATCGGCAGCCGTGACTGGTGGCGCGGGCTGGCCACGCTCTCGGCGCTGCTGGCCGCGACCTGGGTCGTGTCGCCCGGTTTCGACAACCCCATCGTCGGCGTGCAGCCGGCACCGATCACCGGCGCGGCGTGGGACGAGACGCGCGCGCAGGGCATCGCGCCGCTCGCCTGGGGCAGCGACACCGGGCGGCGGATGGCGGCGAACGATCTCGTCGCACCGCTGCGCGAGGCGCCCGAGCGGCCGGTGATCGAGCTGGCGGCGACGCTGGGCGATGGCGATCACTTCGACCAGGCGCTGCAACGCGCCGGCGTCGGCCGCCGCGACGCCGCCGAGGCGGCGCGGCTGGTGGCGCAGACGACGTCGCTCGGCGACATCCCCTCGGGCACGCGCATCGCGCTGACGCTGGGGCGCCGGCCGAGCAAGACGGTGGCGCGGCCGCTCGAGAAGCTGGCGCTGCGTGCGCGCTTCGACCTGGCGGTGTCGATCGACCGCGCCGGCCAGGGGCTGGCGATGACGCGCCAGCCGATCGCGATCGATCACACGCCGCTGCGCATCCAGGGTCTGGTGGGATCGAGCCTCTATCGCTCGGCCCGCGCCGCGGGTGCGCCGGCGAAGGTGGTCGAAGGCTATATCAAGGCACTGGCGACGCGGCTGTCGATCGGCAGCGACGTGCGGGCGGCGGACAGCTTCGATCTGGTCGTCGAGCGCGAGCGCGCGGCGACGGGCGAGACGCGGCTCGGCAATCTGGTGTTGGCGGGCCTCGACCGCGCCCGCGGCAAGCTGCAGCTGGTGCGCTTCAACGACGGCCAGGGCGAACAATGGTTCGACGCCGCCGGCCAGACGCAGCGCCGCGGCTTCATGGGCATGCCCGTCGCCGGCCGCGTCACCTCCACCTACGGCCTGCGCATGCATCCGTTGCTGGGGTTCATGCGGATGCACAAGGGGATGGACATCGGCGCCCCCTATGGCGCGCCGATCTATGCCGCGATCGACGGCGCCGTGGCATTCGCCGGGCGATCGGGCGGCTACGGCAATTTCGTCAAGCTGGCGCACCAGGGCGGACTGGCGACGGGCTATGGCCATATGAGCCGGATCGTCGTCCGCGGCGGCCAGCGTGTGCGTCAGGGACAGGTGATCGGCTATGTTGGCTCGACCGGCATGTCGACCGGCCCGCACCTGCACTGGGAGGTGTGGCGCAACGGCGCCGCGATCAACCCGCGGTCGATCTCGTTCAACAGCGTCGCCACGCTGACCGGCGCGAAGCTGCGCGCGTTCAAGGCACGGCTGGCGGGGTATCTCACGGTCGCGCCGGGGCGTTAAAAGCTCTCAGTTGAGAGACGGCGGGGTGGTGAAGCGCGCCCTTCCCTCACGAGCCGTCATGATGAACTTGTTTCAGCATCTACCTGCCACCGGCGTGCATTCCCTCGAGAGATCCTGAAACGAGTTCAGGATGACGGCTGTGGCGGGCGGCACGGAAGCCCCGCCCGCATGGCGGGCGGGAATAGGCGGGGCGATCTACCCCCGGTAGATCGCTTTATCCCACCTACTTACCCTGCGCGCGCCAGCGCATGACGGTGCGGTGGATGATGCTGTCCTCGCCGCCGGTATCCCGCCACAGCTGCGAGAAGACGGGGTCGCCCGATGCGGGCCGCTTGTTCTCGTCGAGGCTGTCGAACGAGACGCGGATCGGGATGGCGACGCCCTCGCCGCAGACGATGCATTCGCGGTTGCGCAGCGCGGGGATCGAATCGAGGAAGCTCTTCGCGCCTTCCGGCATCGCGGCGCGGACGAAGGCCTGGTCGCGTTCGTTGTTCAGGCGCATCGCGATGATCGTGCCGCACTGCGACAGCACGCCTTCCTCCAGATCCGACGGCCGCTGGGTGATGAGGCCGAGCGAGACGCCGTACTTGCGGCCTTCCTTGGCGATGCGGCTGAGGATGCGGCCGACCGCCGACGTGGTGTTGCGCCCCGACGGGATGTAGCGGTGCGCCTCCTCGCAGACCAGCAGGATCGGGCGCTGCGGCTCGTTGCGCGACCAGATCGCGAAGTCGAACGTCATCCGTGCCAGCACCGCGACGACGACCGAGGTGATTTCCGACGGCACGCCCGACACGTCGACGATCGAGATCGGCTTGCCGTCGCCGGGCATGCGGAACACGCGCGACAGGAAGGTGCTCATCGTGTCGGCGACCAGCATGCCGGAGAACATGAAGCCGTAGCGCGGATCGGCCTTTACCTCGTCGATCTTGGTCTTCAGCCGCAGATAGGGCGCGGTGTCGCCGGCGCGGTCCATCTTGCCCATTTCCTGGGTGATGAGGTTGGTCAGGTCGCTGAGCAGATAGGGGATCGGCGCGTCGACGGTCAGCTTCGCGATCTCCTGGCCGACGCGGTTCTTGGCGCGCGCGGCGAGCAGGCATTTGGCGAGGATGTCGGCGTCGAGCTGGCGATCGGCGCCCGCCGTGGTCAGGAAGACCTCGCAATGTTCCTCGAAGTTCATCAGCCAGTACGGCATCTGCAGGTTGGTGACGTCGTAGATCGCGCCGTTGGTGCGGAACGCCGAGGCATATTCGCCGTGCGGGTCGATCATGACGATATGACCCTCCGGCGCGAGCTGGCAGATCTTGTGCAGGATCAGCGCGGCGCTGGTCGACTTGCCGGTGCCGGTCGAACCGACGAGCGCGAAATGCTTGCCGAGGAGCGCGTCGATGTAGAGCGCGGCGCGGACGTCGTGGGTGGGATAGACGTTGCCGATCTCGATATGCGCGACGGTGTCGGCGGCGTAGATCTGCTTCAGGTCGGCGGTGGTGACCGGAAACGCCTCGCAGCCGGGCAGCGGATAGCGCGTCACGCCGCGACGGAAGTTGTAGAGCTTGCCGGTCAGCCGCTCCTGGTCGCCCTCGCCCAGGAAATCGATGTCCGCCTCGATCCAGGGGCTGTTGAGGTCGCCCAGCGACAGCCGGCGGATCGTCGCGATCAGCCACTGGCTGCCGAGCCGAACCTTGATCTGGCCGCCGACCTGGCCGGCGCTCGACACGACGGGATCGGGATGCGCCTCGATCCGCGCGATCGAATCGCGGTCGAGCAGCAACCGGCTGCTGGCGCCGGCGATCGAGACGACACAGCCGATCGCCGCACGCTCGTCGGGTACCGCGGCGGTGGCCAGCGCGGTCGCGTGTGCGAACACGCTGGGGTTCGGCATCTCGCTCATGTACCGTGCATCCTCGTCGATCGACGGGCGCTGGGTGACACACAAAGCGTTAAGATGGCGTGAGGAATGCCCTCAGGCGCGGCGCCGGGCGACCTGTCCCGCGATCCAGCCCAATGCCACCGACAGCGCCACCGCGACCAGTCCGTACAGCACCGACGAGCGGTCCGCCGCGCGGGCCACGAAGCGCTCGAACCCCGATTTGCGGATGTCGATGTCGCGCACCGCGGCGGCCAGTACGCGGCCGTCGCGGATCAGGAAGGTTTCGGCGGTGAAACGCCCGACGGGAACGCGTGCGGGGATCGACACGCGGCCGCGATAGAGCACGCCATCGGTGATCTCGACCGCGCCCGGCGCCTCGACGTAGAGGCCAGCCCGGCGCTTCAGGTCGACGAGCCCGGCCTGGAAGCGGCGCTCGACATCCGACGTCGCGCTGGACGCGGGCGAGAGCTGAAGGCTGCCGAGCCCGAGTTCGTAGATCGCGCGCGTACGTTCGTCGACGATGCGCTCGATCGGCCGCGACGAGGCGACGGCGTAGAAGCTGGGCGCCGAACGATAGCGCAGCCGGGCGGCGTTGACCCAGATGCCGGCGACCTTCTCTTTCTCCCGCACCAGAATCGACTGGGTCGGGCCCTTCACGACGACGACGATATCGGTCGGTGCCTCGCCCTTCGGCAACCGCCCGCCAGGATAGAGGATCGCGCCGAACAGCAGCAGTTCGGCGCCGGTGAAGCTGTAGACGATCTCGATATTGCGTTGCGAGACGTCGGGGACGAGCACGGGCTTGGCGCCGCTCTGCGCCATCAGCAGCGGCGCCATGAGAAGGAGCAGGCGGCGCTTCACGCGAGCTCGATCGAGAATATCTCCTCGGGCCGCCAGACGAGGCCGAGGAAGATGCGAAGGCCGACGAGCAGCACGATGATCGCGAGCGCGAGGCGGAGATATTCGGGACGGACCCGCCCGGCGAAGCGCGCGCCGAGCTGCGCCCCCGTGACCGAGCCGATCAGGAGCAGGCCGGCGAGGACGATATCGACCGCCTTCGTCGTCGTCGCGTGGACCATCGTCGCGGCGGCGGTGACGAACAGCGTCTGGAACAGCGACGTGCCGACGACGACGCTGGTCGCCATGCCGAGCAGATAGATCATCGCCGGCACCAGGATGAAGCCGCCGCCGATGCCCAGCAGGATCGTCAGGATACCCGTCGCGAAGCCGAGCAGCAGCGGCGCGAGTGGCGAGATGTAGAGGCCGGAGGCGTAGAAGCGCGTGCGCAGCGGCAGCGCGGCGACCAGCGGGTGGTGGCGGCGCTTGCGGGGCTTGGGCGGCAGGCCGCGATGACGCTGGAGGATCGCGCCGCTCGCCTCGCGCGCCATCATCCCGCCGATCGAGCCGAGCATGACGACATAGACCACCGCGATGACGGTATCGATCTGGCCCAGTTCCTGCAGCAGGCGGAACAGCCACGCGCCGAACAGCGAGCCGATGATGCCGCCGGCGACGAGGACGCCGCCCATCTTGAAATCGACCCCGCCGCGGCGGATGTGCGCGAACACGCCCGACACGCTGGCGCCGGTCACCTGGCTTGCCGACGAGGCGGCGGCGACGGTCGGCGGGATGCCATAGACGATCAGCAGCGGCGTCGTCAGGAACCCGCCGCCGACCCCGAACATGCCCGACAACAGCCCGACGCCGAGCCCCAGCCCGACGATGACGAGCGCATTCACCGACAGGTTGGCGATGGGCAGGTACAGGTCCACGGCCGCGATCGTTACCGGAGGCGGAGGGCGAGGGCCAGAGCGCCCGCCCTATCCGCGGCGGACCAGCACCACGCCGATCAGGATCATCGCCAAGCCGGCGAGCTTGCCGGGTCCCAGCGACGCGACCGGCAGGCCAAGCCAGCCGCGATCGTCGATCACCGCCGCGGCGACGAGCTGGCTGGCGATGGCGATGGCAAGCGCCGTGGCGAGCCCGAGCCGGGGCGCCGCGAACGCCATCGCGGCGACGAAGAAGGCGCCGTAGAAGCCACCCGCCAGCGTCCATGCCGGCGCCTGGCGCAGCATGGCGGGCGCGGTACGGTCCGCCACTGCCCAGACGGCGGCGAGCGCGGCGGTGCCGATGGCGAACGACGTCAGCGCGGCCAGGATCACCGATCCGGTGGCGCGGCCGAGCGCGGCGTTGGTCGGCGCCTGCACCGCGAGCATGACGCCGGCGACGAGCATGGTGAAGGCGGGCAGGATCGCGGCCATGCGCCGGGCCTATCGGGGCGATGTCGGGCAGGCAAGCGGTGGCGCTCGCCCCCCTCGTCATGCTGACCTTGTTTCAGCATCCCCCGCCATAGCTCGCCGCCAGGACATGCTGGAACGAGTTCAGCATGGCGGGAGGACCCCTTCGTTGGCGGTTACCTAAAAATCGGTGCCCAGCGACAGCGCCGGCCCCGATCCCGGCCGCGCCCGTCCGGCGACGCGTTCACGCCAATCGGCGGTCAGCCGCAGCCGGCGCCCCGCGACCGGCACCGCAAGCCCCAGCGTCGGCCCGATATCGGCGCGCGCCGCGCCGCGCTGCCCCCCTGCCCAGGCGCCGGCTCCGATGTCGAGCCGCCAGCCTGCCCGCTCGACCAGCGGCAGCGTCAGTCGCGCCGAGCCATCCGCGAACGGCTCGACCCGGCCGCGTGCCACGGCGCCTCCCTGGGCATAGCCCTCCAGCTCGATCGGCCCCGCCACGCGGGTCGGGGCGATACCGCCGACGACGAGCAATGCCGGCCCCGACCGGCCCCCGTCGAGCGCGATGCGCTGCTCGGCGATGACGTGAAGGGGCAGCGCCGTCGGTTGCCAGTCGATGCCCAGCCCCGCCTCACGCCCCCGCCCCGACAGCGGCGCCGCGAGCCGTGCCGACAGCGCCAGCCGACGGCGGCGGTCGATCATGTAGGTGGCGCGCAATCCCGTCTGAGAGGCGCCAAGCTGGCCCCCGAGCAACGCCGAAGCGTTGCCGCCCCGCGCGATCGCCCAGGCGCTGACCGCCCAGCGCTTGGGGGGTAGCGCCAGCGGCGGCGGCGCGACCGGCGGCGGGATGGCGGGAGCGGCCGGGACGTGGCCGCCCAGCGGGGGCGATCCTGCGGCGGGGACAGCGGTAGGGGACGCGGCGCGGGGCACGATCGGCAGCCGATGGCGCGGCGCGTGCCCCAAGCGGACAGGCGCGGGAACCACCTGCACGGCAACGACGCGGCCTGGCCGCGGGCGAAGGGGTCGTTCCACCGGCACAGCCTCGGCCACGCCGACCAGCGCCGCCGGTCCTGGGGGCTCGCCTTCCGGCCACAGCGCGACCGCGCGCAGCGACGTCCAGCCGAGCAGGACGATGGCCAGGAAACGCAGCGGACGCCCCCCGGTCATCGGGTCGTACCGTCCAGGGCCGGAAATGCATGCTGCGTCTTGTCCCACTGCGGCAGGCCACCGCGCAGGATCACCCAATAGCGGGCCATCGCCCGCGGCGCCGCCATCAGCGCAATGATGTTGCCGACGACGAAGCGCGGCAGTGCCAGCATGCCCTGGCGCCAGCCGTAGCAGCGCCAGGTGAACGCCACGCGCAGCGCCAGCCGCCACACGAGCAGCGCCGTCGTCACCGACATCAGCCACTGCGCCAGCGCATCGCCGCCCGTCGGCACCCCGACCGCCCAATGGACGATCGGCTGCATCCCCCACAACAGCATCGCCGCATAGGCCACCGCCAGCACGAGCACCGCCAGCGGCCCGCGGCGGTCACGCATCCGCATCCAATGGTCCGCGACCGCCCCCGCGCGTGCCCAGCCGGTCCGATCCCAGCCCGCCAGCGCGATGCCGGTCATCCACCGCGCCTTCTGCCGCGTCGCCGCTGCGATCGTGGCGGGGAAATAGGCGCGGATGGCGATCAGCTCGCCATCCCCATCTTCGACGCGCGCGAAGACGCCGCGTCCGCCGCACTCGGCGATACGCAGGCCAAGTTCATAGTCCTCGGTCAGGCTGGCGGCGTCGAACGGATCACCGCCACGCTCGGCCGCGATGGCGGCGAGCATCGGCACCGCGATCGCGCAGCCTGTTCCCGCCAGCGGCATCGCCGCCGCGATCGCGGTGCGCACCACCATCTGGCTGCTGTGGCTGGTCGCGAACTCGTCGGCATAATGGCCGGAGATGAGCGGCGATCCGGGAACGACGAGCGGCAGCACCGGCAATTGGACCACCGCATGCTCGCCGATCAACGCATCGAACAGGCGAAGCTCGGCGGGATGGACGACATCCTCGGCGTCGTGGATCACCACCGCCTTGGTCGCACGCCCCTCGCAGGCGTCATCGGCGATCAGCGCGCGCCATAGCGTATTGAGATTATCGGCCTTGGTCGTGGGGCCGTCGCGCTCGCCGATGACGAGGCGGACGCGCGAATCATGGCCGGCGACGCTGGCGGCGGCGTCGATCGTCGCCCGATCGTTGGGATAGAGGCCGATGTAGAGGCGATAATCGGGGTGATCGAGCCGCGCGAGCGCCGCCGCAATCATCTGCCCGATCACCGCCGCCTCGTCCCAGGCACCGACCAGCACCGCCATCCGGCCCGGTGTGGACGGCATCGGAATATCGGCAAGTCGTTGACGTCGCGCCTTCTTGTCGACGATGCGCCGGACAATATAGACGATGTCGACGATGAGGTCGTCGAGACCGCCGATCAGGAAACCGGTTGCCGCGAACAGCATCGTCTCACGCGTGAGCGCGTCGAACAGTACCAACCCGTCCAAGACGCCGCCCCCCCGCCCGTCGTGATCCTCATGACGTGGCGCAGCGGCGCCGCATCATGCAACGAAGATCTTTGGCGATGTTACGTCTTATTTCTGGACGAGGTGCAACCGACGAGACGCCAGGATTCGCACAAGTCGTTGGATGGTAGCGAGAACAAAAGTTGCGCTGACGCGTTGGCCGCATCGATCCCTTCCCCTTTCGGGATCGGTGCCGACCCAAGCACGGCACGGCCGCGTCGGCGCATCGCCGGCGCGGCCAAACGCCGCTCAGCCGTTACGGCGTATCGCGTCCGCCGCCCGTGCCGTCGGCACGCGCGCCCGCGGCGCCGACCGTGCCGATGTTGCCGAACAGATCCTCGAAGATGCCGCGCTTCTTGCCCAGCGTCGGCGTTTCCTTGCCCGACGGGCTGAGGCTTGCCACCTGCTCCAGCCCGGTGCGGGTGATCGAGGTGACGTTGCCGGCCTGGTCGAAGGTCAGCTTCAGCGTGATCTGCGCGTTCGGCTTCGGTTTCTGAAAGGCGAGGTTGCGGGTGTCGCGAGCGACGTAATACCAGTCCTGCGCGCCGAACTGGCTGGCGAAGGTCGGCCGCCCCAGCGTCTGTTGCACCGACTGGCGGTTGTCGACGCCTGGCTGAACCGAGTTCACGAGGTCGACGTCGACGATATAGCCCTGGTGCGCGCGCAGCGGCGTACACGCGGCGGCGGCCATGCCCAGCAGAAGTATGCCCGTGCGGGCCAGCGATACGCTCATTACCATCTCCGCACAGGATGCTGCCGTCGATTGCATCCCTCGTGGTTCGGCTCGATATGCGAGGACAGGGGCGGGCACAAGCCGCGCCGACATCGCCGGGACGAAGGACGACACGCGTGGGTTGGTTGGGGAAGCTGTTGGGAGAGAAGCCGGACGAGGCGCTGCCGGCCTATAATGCGGTCGTGCTGCGCGGCCGCGCCGAGCATTGGTATCTGGCGGGCGGCGTGCCCGACACCGTCGACGGCCGCTTCGACGCGATCGCCGCAGTGCTGGCGATGGTGCTGCTGCGGCTGGAACAGGATCCCGCCGCCGCCAAGGCGCAGGTGGCGCTGACCGAGCGTTTCGTCGACGACATGGACGGCCAGCTGCGCGAGATCGGCATCGGTGACATCGTCGTCGGCAAGCATATCGGCAAGATGATGAGCATGCTGGGTGGACGGCTGGGCGCATATCGCGACGGGCTGGCGGCGGGCGACCTGAAGCCGGCGCTCCAGCGCAACCTGTATCGCGGCGCACCGCCGTCAGATGCGGCGGTGGCGCATGCCGCCGACGAGCTGACGCATTTCTATCGCGCGCTCGAGGCGACGCCGACATCGGCAATCATCGCGGGAGAGCTGCCGTGACGCCCGAATTCAGCCGGGTCGAGCGGCTCGATACGATCGGCGAGCGCGAGCACGCGGTCGAGATCGCCGCCACCGCCGACGAGCGTGCGGGCCTGGCGGCGCGATTTGGCCTGCTGTCGGTCAATGCGCTCGAAGGCCGCTTCACGGTCCGCCGCGAAGCCGCGGGGATCACGGTGCGTGGGCGCGTGACCGCCGACGTCGTCCAGGCCTGTTCGGTGACCGGGGAACCGTTGCCGGCCAAACTGGACGAGCCGGTCGCGCTGCTGTTCGTCGAGGCGTTCGGCGAGGGTGACGAGGAGGTCGAGCTGGCCGGCGATGCGCTCGACACCGTCGAGATCGAGGGCGGCGGGATCGACCTGGGCGAGGCGGCGGCGGAGACGATGGCGCTGGCGCTCGACCCGTTTCCGCGCAGCCCCAATGCCGAGGCGGCGCTGAAGGCGGCCGGCGTGCTGGGCGAGGACGAGGTCGGGCCGTTCAGCGGGTTGAAGGCCCTTAAGGACAAGCTGGAGGGGTAGCTACCACCCCGGCAAGGCCCGGGCCCAAGTGCAACCCGGAACTTGATGAAGGGCTGCGCGCCGACGCATCCGTCTCGCCGCCGGGCCCCGGCCTTCGCCGGGGTGGTGCTGGGATCAGCCCTCGTCCGGGCCCAGCGACGCGTCCAGATCGCGCGGGCGGATGAAGCGGGTCAGCGTCGCGCCGCCGGGCTTGGCGTCGCCCCAGCGATCCGCCCCCAAGGCCAGCTCGGCGAGCGTCGCGGTGGGATATTTTTCCTCGACCGCGTCGCGCAGCGCATCGTCGCTGTCACCGGCCAGGAGCAGCACGAGCTCTTCCAGCCCCGGGTTATGGCCGACGAGCAGCACACGGCTCAGCGTGTCGGGCAGCTCGCGGACCACATCGAGCAACGTCGCCGCCGAGGCGAGATACAGCCGCCGGTCCCATGCAGGGGCCAGCGTGCGGCCATAGCCGCTCTCGACCTCTTCGAGCGTCTGTTCGACGCGCACCGCGGGCGAGGCGATGATATGGTCGAAGTCGAGGTCGATCTGGCGCCAGTGGCGACCCATCGCGATCGCGGCGCGGCGCCCCTTGGCATTCAGCGGACGATCGAAGTCGCGGGCGACCGGATCGTCCCACCCCGACTTGGCGTGGCGCAGCAGCGTCAGCGTCTTCATGGGTGGCCTAACCTCCATCAGGCGTCGAGCGGAGCCACCCCATGCCCGATGCGCGCGCCCGTGGAAAGCCGCTGCGCGACCCGCGCGACCGCCTCGTCGAGGGTGACGCGGACGATCGGCACCCCCGGCGGGAAGGCGGTCAGCAGCCGCGAGGGCATCGCCGCCGACAGCATGACGAAGCTGCCGCAGTCATCGGCACGGCGGATCAGTCGCCCGAACGCCTGTGCCAGCCGGGCGCGGACGAGCCTGTCGTCATAGGCGGAGCCGCCGCCCGCCAGCCGCCGCGCGGCGTGGAGCACGGTCGGCTTGGGCCAGGGCACCCCCTCCATCACCACCAGCCTGAGGGAGCGCCCCGGCACGTCGACGCCGTCGCGCAGCGCATCGGTGCCGAGCAGGCTGGCGTGGGGATCGTCGCGGAAGATGTCGACCAGCGTCCCAGTATCGATCGGATCGACGTGCTGCGCGTGGAGCGGCAGCCCTTCGCGCGCCAGCCGGTCGGCGATGCGCGCGTGGACGACGCGCAGGCGACGGATCGCGGTGAACAGCCCCAGCGTGCCGCCGCCGGCGGCGACGATCAGCCGCGCATAGGCATTGGCGAGCGCGCCCAGATCGCCGCGCTTCACGTCGGTCACCACCAGCACCTCGGCCTGGTTGGGATAGTCGAACGGGCTCGGCGCCTCGAACCGGGCGGGGCCGCGGGCGAGGTGGGGCGTGCCGATCCGCGCCTCCGCCGTGTCCCAGTCGCCGCCGCCGGTCAGCGTCGCCGAGGTGACGAGCGCGCCGTGGGCGGGCTTCAGCACCACCTGCGCGAAGGGGCGGGTCGGGTCGAGCCAGTGACGGCGCAGGCCGATGTCGTACTCACGCCCTTCGACCCGGTCGACGACCAGCCAATCGACGAAGTCGGGATCGACCGGCCCGCCGATCCGCGCCAGCAGCGCCAGCCACGCCGCCACTGTCTCGGCTCGCCACCCGATCGAGGCGATCGCGCCCTCGATCCGCGCCCGCGCCGGGCCGTCCATCCAGTCGGGCGCCTCGGCGAGCACCGCCTCCAGCCGCTTGCCCAGTGTCACCAGCGGTCGCACCAGCGCGTCGAGCGCCGCCGCCGCGGGCGCCGCCGCCTCGATCAGCGCCGGGGTCGGCTCGGCGAGTTCGGTTTCCAGGCCGTAACCCGCGTCACCCGGCTGCTCGGCGCGGGCGTAGGTGAGCCCGCGGACGGCGGCGAGGAGATGCTCGATCGGCCCGAACGGCGCGCCCTCCGCCAGCCGCCCGATCCAGCCGTCGGAGGCGAGGTGACGCGCCGCGTCGATTGCGTCCTGGATCGCGACACCACCCTGCTCGTCATAGCTGGCGACGTCGGACAGCCTCGCCTGAAGCCCGCGTCGCCGCCCCCGCCCGCCGCTTTCAGGCCCGAGGATCCAGCGCCTGAGCTCGATCGTCTCCTGCCCGGTCAGCGCCGCCGAGAACATCGAATCGGCGGCGTCGAACAGATGATGCCCCTCGTCGAAGACGTAGCGCGTCGGCCGCGTCGCCAGCTCGCGGCCACGCGCCGCGTTGACCATCACCAGCGCATGATTGGCGATGACGATGTCCGCCTCCACGCTCGCCCGCGCCGCGCGCTCGATGAAGCATTTCCGATAGTGGGGGCAGCCGGCATAGATGCACTCGCCGCGCCGGTCGGTGAGCGCGGTCGAGCCGTTGCGGCGGAACAGCGTCGGCAGCCAGCCGGGCAGGTCGCCGCCGACCATGTCGCCGTCGGCACTGTACGCCGCCCAGCGTGCCACCAGCTGCGCCAGGATCGCGGCGCGGCCGGCGAATCCGCCCTGCAACGCATCCTCGAGGTTGAGCAGGCACAGGTAATTCTCGCGCCCCTTGCGCGTCACCACCTTCGCCCGGCGTGCGGCGGCGTCGGGGAACAGCCGCTCGGTCTCCTGCCCTAGCTGGCGCTGCAAGGCCTTGGTGTAGGTGGAGATCCACACCGCGCCGCCCGCCTTCGCCGCCCATAGCGACGCGGGGGCGAGATAGCCCAAGGTCTTGCCGATCCCCGTCCCCGCCTCTGCCAGCACGACGGCTGGCGCCTCGCGCATCGGCCGCGGGCCGAAGGCGGCGGCGGCGGCGGCGGCATAGGCGCGCTGGCCGGGGCGCACCTCCGCCCCCTGCCCGGTCAGCCGGACCAGCCGCTCCTCCGCCTCGTGCGGCTCGATCGTCACGGTGCGCGGCGCGGGACGCGGCGCCGCTTCCTCCCATTCGGGCAGCCGCGTGAACAGCAAGCGCTCATTGGTCGCGGGCGCCGTCAGCCTGCCGGCCAGCGTCGGCGCCCAGGGCCAGCGCGCGCGGGCGAGCGCCTGCGCCGTGGTCCACGCACCCTCGCGCTCGGCCCAGTCGCCCGCCACCACCGCCAGCAGCGCCGCCGCCGCCTCGCGCAGGAAGGCGGCGACGTCGGCGTCCGTCTCCGGCGGCGAGATATCGACGGCGCGCGCGAACCCCTGCGGCGTCGGCACCGTGAAGCGCGCCGGATGGACGAAGGCGAACAGCTCGAGCAGATCGAGCCCGGACAGCTCGGCATAGCCCAGCCGCTGCCCGACGAGCGGCGCGTTGAGCATGATGACGGGGGTGTCGGCGGCGATGCGGATCGCCTCCCCCCGGCCGATCGGCCGCGTGCCGTCGCCATCGGCGATCCAGATGCCGCCGTGGCTGGCGTGGAGGGCGGGATGCGGGAGCACGCATCCCGCCTAGCGCGGTAGGAACGATCGGGGAACAGGCGATTGCTGACGGGAGGCGCAAAGGGCTGGCGTCAACGTCAGACTGGCGTCACATCGCCAACTCCCAAGGCAAGCACTCGCGTGGGTGTCGACAAGGTGGCGCCTTGCCGCGTCGTCACCGACGGTCGCGGCGGCCGTATCACGACCGAAGCGATCGGCTGGCCGATATCCATGGCATCAGCGCTGCGCCGCCAGAGAATGGAACACGTTCGACCTGATCGGCGACCGTGCGGAGGCGGCTATGTCTCGCAAGCCGCAAGCGCATGAAAACAGGCAATAAACCCATATCGAGTTTTACATCCTTCGGAAACTTGCGCCTCATTAGGCACGGGACATGGCCCTTCCCTTCGCGCCCGCCAATCCCGAGCACACGATCGAAGAGGATCGTCCCACGGGCGTCATCCTCATCACCGTCAAGGGATTCTTCGATCTCGCCACGTTGCGGATCCACTTCGCGCAATGTGCCGCGATCGTGGGCTGTTGGCGCGCAGCCGACCGCCCGATCCGAGTCCTCATCGACGCCGTCGATTTGAAGCCGCACAGCCCCGAGGGGCAGGCCTGTGTTCAAGAGGCGACCAGTCGGATCTATCGATCGGGCGACAAAGTCGCCATCGTGGTATGCTCAAGTCTCGTTAAAATGCAGATGCGCCGCGCCCTTCGGCAACCCGACATACTCAACCTGTTCATCAGCAAAAGCGCAGCGCTGGTGTGGCTCGACGCCTTCAACCATCCTGCCGTTGTCTATCCATCAGCCATCCAGCCGCAACCGTAAGGGAGGAAGGCGTTGCATACGATAATCGTCAACATCGAACGTCGCTTCATCGAGGTCAAACTGGAAGGACTTTGCTCGATGGCAGAGTTCCAGACATTCGTTCTAGAGCTGCGAAATGAGATCGCACGGTTTCCGCGGGGCGATCGCCCGCCGGCGACGCTTTACGATTTCACCGGGGCCACGATCCAGACCCAAGAGGTGGTGCTCGCCATGAAGGCTTTGGCCGAGCATCCGTCCATGACGCATCGGCGCGTGGCGATGTACACAGAAGGCGTTCTTGCCCGTCAACAGGCTAAGCGTATCTGCGAAAATCGCGACAACATGTTCGTATTTTCGTCTCGTCGGGATGCGCTCGAATGGCTCGAACAGTGACCTGTCGACGAGTTTGACGCCATGCTCCCCGGTCGGGATGGGCAAGCCGCGACGATCGATATCGACGCCTCCACCCATCGGCTGGCATCCCCCCGCCCAGCCAGCTAATGCGCGTCCGTTATGACCGACACCGACATCCGCACCGCCGCTCTCGAGTCCAAGGCTTGGCCCTATGAGGAGGCGCGCAAGCTGTTGAAGCGCTGGCCCGAGGGGAAGCCCGGGGGCGAGCCGGTGTTGTTCGAGACGGGCTATGGCCCCTCGGGGCTGCCGCATATCGGTACGTTCAACGAGGTGCTGCGCACGACGATGGTGCGCCGCGCGTTTGCGGAGATGTCGGACCAGCCGACCCGGCTGATCGCGTTCAGCGACGATATGGACGGCCTGCGCAAGGTGCCCGACAACGTGCCCAACGGCAACATGCTGCGCCAGCATCTGGGAAAGCCGCTGACGCGAATCCCCGATCCGTTCGGCAAGTTCGACAGCTTCGCCGCGCATAACAATGCGATGTTGCGGCAATTCCTCGACCAATATGGGTTCGATTACGAGTTCGCGTCGTCGACCGACTATTATTCGAGCGGGCGATTCGACGAGGCGCTGAAGGGGGTTCTGCGGCATTTTGACGCGATCCAGGACGTGATGCTGCCGACGCTGCGCGCCGAGCGGCGGGCGACGTATTCGCCGGTGCTGCCGATCAGCCCGACCAGTGGCATCGTCCTCCAGGTGCCGATCGAGGTGGTCGATGCCGAGGCCGGCCTGATCGCGTTCGAGGATGAGGGGCAGCGCATTGTCCAGTCCGTCCTCGGCGGGCAGGCGAAGCTGCAGTGGAAGGTCGACTGGGCGATGCGCTGGGTGGCGCTGGGTGTCGATTACGAGATGGCGGGCAAGGACCTGATCGATTCGGTCACCCAGTCGTCGCGGATCGCGCGCGTGCTCGGCGGCCGCCCGCCCGAGGGCTTCAACTACGAGATGTTCCTCGACGAGAATGGCGAGAAGATCTCGAAGTCGAAGGGCAACGGCCTAACGATGGAACAGTGGCTGACGTACGGCACGCCCGAGAGCCTGTCGTTCTTCGCCTATCGCGAGCCCAAGAAGGCCAAGCAACTGCACATGGGCGTCATTCCGCGCGCGGTCGACGAATATTTCCAGTTCCGTGGCAATTACGCAGGCCAGGCGGTGAAGGAGCGGCTGGGCAATCCGGTCCACCACATTCATGGCGGCAAGGTGCCGGGCGGCGTGCCGCCGGTGACGTTCGGGCTGCTGCTGAACCTGACCAGCGTGCTCGGCGCGACCGCGACGGCGGCGCAGGTCGAACAGTATCTCGCGAACTATACCGGCGGCGAGACCAGCCCCGAGCTGGCGGCGATGATCGAGCTGGCGCTGGCCTACAATCGCGATTTCGTCGCGCCGACGCTGCAGCGGCGCAAGCCCGAGGGCGTCGAGGTGGCGGCATTGCAACGGCTGGATGCGGAGCTGGCGGCGTTGCCGGCGGATGCGAGCGCCGAGGCGATCCAGGACGTGGTGTACGAAATCGGCAAGACCGGCGGGTTCGAGTCCTTACGCGACTGGTTCAAGGCGCTGTACGAGACGCTGCTGGGATCGAGCCAGGGGCCGCGGATGGGGAGCTTCATCCGGTTGTACGGGGTGGAAAATACGCGGCGGTTGATTGCCGAGGCGCTGGCCTAAATCCTTTTAGCCCCTCCCCTTCAGGGGAGGGGTTGGGGTGGGGGGGGACGTGGGCGATGTCTCTGCGAGGCTTCCCCCACCCCCAACCCTCCCCTGAAGGGGAGGGGCTTTGCGTTGTCACCTACTCCGCCGCCACCGCTTCCTCGGTCAGCGGATGCGACACGCGGGTCAGCATTTCCTTCGGCACGATCTGCCAGAAGTCGCCCGCCACGCGGTCCCAGTCGTCGAGCAGGCCCTTCGACCATTTGCTGTCGGTGACGCGCGCGTGCTCCTCGATCAGGCCGCGGAGTACGCCTTCCCAATGCGCTGTGCCGAGGCGCTGCCAGGTCAGGCTCTCGCCGTTGACGCGGCGTTCGAACGTCGCGTCGGGGTCGTAGACGAAGGCCATGCCACCGGTCATGCCGGCGCCGAAATTCTGCCCGACGCGCCCCAGCACCACCGCAATGCCGCCGGTCATATATTCGCAGCCGTTGGCGCCGCAGCCCTCGACCACCACGGTCGCGCCCGAGTTGCGCACCGCGAAGCGCTCGCCCGCCTGCCCCGCCGCGAACAGCCGGCCCGAGGTCGCGCCGTAGAGCACGGTATTGCCGAGGATGGTATTCTCCTGGCTCTTGAGCGGTGACGACACCGCCGGGCGGATGATGATGGTGCCGCCCGACAGCCCCTTGCCGACATAGTCGTTGGCATCGCCGAACACCTCGAGCGTGATGCCCTTGCACAGGAACGCGCCCAGGCTTTGCCCCGCCGAACCGCGCAGGCGGATGGTGACGTGGCCATCCGCCAGCTTCGACATGCCGAAGCGGCGGGTGATCTCGCTTGACAGCCGGGTGCCCACCGCGCGGTGGGTGTTGCGGACCGAATAGGTCAGCTGCATCTTCTCGCCGCGGCTGAAGACGGCCGCCGCATCCTTGATGATCTGCGCGTCGAGGCTGTCGGGCACTTCGTTGCGGAAGGTCGACAGGCTGAAGCGGCGCTGCGAATCATCGGCGTCGACTTTGGCCAGAATCGGATTCAAGTCGAGATCGTCGAGATGCTCGGCGCCGCGGCTGACCTGGCGGAGCAGCTCGGTACGGCCGATCACCTCGTCGAGGCTCTTCACGCCGAGCCGGGCGAGGATGTCGCGCACTTCCTCGGCGATGAAGGTCATCAGGTTGATGACCTTTTCGGGCGTGCCGACGAACTTCTGGCGCAGCGCCGAATCCTGGGTGCAGACACCGACCGGGCAGGTGTTCGAATGGCACTGGCGCACCATGATGCAGCCCATTGCGACGAGACTCAATGTGCCGATGCCGAATTCCTCCGCGCCCAGGATCGCGGCGATGACGATGTCGCGCCCGGTCTTGAGCCCGCCGTCGGCGCGCAGCTTGATCCGTCCGCGCAGGCCGTTGAGCGTCAGCACCTGGTTGACCTCGGACAGCCCCATTTCCCACGGGGTGCCGGCATATTTGATGCTGGTCTGCGGCGATGCGCCGGTGCCGCCGACATGGCCGGAGACGAGGATGACGTCGGCATGCGCCTTCGCGACGCCGGCGGCGACGGTGCCGATGCCCGCCGAGCTGACCAGCTTCACGCAGACGCGCGCGCGCGGGTTGATCTGCTTGCAGTCGTAGATGAGCTGCGCGAGATCCTCGATCGAGTAGATGTCGTGATGCGGCGGCGGGCTGATCAGCGTCACCCCGGGAGTTGCGTGACGCAACTTGGCGATGAATTCGGTCACCTTGAAACCGGGCAGCTGGCCGCCCTCGCCGGGCTTGGCGCCCTGCGCGACCTTGATCTCGATCTCTTCGCACGCGTTGAGATATTCGGCGGTCACGCCGAAGCGGCCGCTGGCGATCTGCTTGATCGTCGAATTGGCGTTGTCGCCGTTGTCGTAGGGCTTGAAGCGGACGACATCCTCGCCGCCCTCGCCCGACACCGCCTTGGCGCCGATCCGGTTCATCGCGATCGCCAGCGTCTCGTGCGCCTCGGGCGAGAGCGCCCCCAGCGACATGCCCGGCGTCACGAAGCGCTTGCGGATCTCGGTGATCGCCTCGACCTGGTCGACGGGAATGCCCTCGGTCGGGAAGTTGAACTGGAGCAGGTCGCGCAGGTAGACCGGCGGCAGGTCGCCGACGCCGCGGCTGAACTGCATGTAGCTGGTGTAGCTGTCGGTCGACACCGCGGTCTGGAGCAGGTGCATCAGCTGCGCTGAATAGGCGTGCGTCTCGCCGCCGGCGCGCTGGCGATAGAAGCCGCCGATCGGCAGGTGGACGACGCCGCCGTCGAAGGCCGCATTGTGCCGGTCGGTCGCGTTGACGTGGAGCGAGGCATAGCCCTCGCCGCTGATCTTCGCGGGCATGCCGGGGAACAGATCGTTGACGAGCGCGCGGCTGAGCCCGACCGCTTCGAAGTTGTAGCCGCCGCGGTAGGACGAGATCACCGCGATGCCCATCTTCGACATGATCTTGAGGAGGCCCTCCTCGATCGCGACGCGATGGCGCTTCAGGCATTCGTCGAGGCTGAGGTCACCGAACAGGCCGCGCGCGTGACGATCGGCGATCGCGGCTTCGGCCAGATAGGCGTTCACCGTCGTCGCGCCGACGCCTATCAGCACGGCGTAGTAATGCGTGTCGAGGCATTCGGCGGTGCGCACGTTGACGCTCGCGTACGAGCGCAGGCCGCGCCGGACGAGATGGGTGTGGACCGCCGCGGCGGCGAGGACGCCGGGGATCGCCACGCGATCCTCGTCAATATGCTCGTCGGTCAAGAACAGCTCGGAGCGACCTTCGCGTACCGCCTGCTCGGCCTGGTTGCGGATCCGCTGGATCGCAGCGCGCAGCTTTTCGGGGCCGCCGCCGGCTTCGAAGGTGCAGTCGATCTCGCTCGCGCTGGCTCCGAAATGCGCGCGCAGCTGTGCCCAGGTCGCGCCGGTCAGCACCGGCGAATCGAGGACGAGCACGCGTTCGCGGCTGTCCTTCACGTCGAGGATGTTGGCGAGATTGCCGAACCGCGTCTTGAGCGACATGACATAGCGCTCGCGCAGACTGTCGATCGGCGGGTTGGTCACCTGGCTGAAATTCTGGCGGAAAAACTGGCTGATGAGGCGCGGCTTGTCGCTGATGACCGCGAGCGGCGTGTCGTCGCCCATCGAGCCGATCGCTTCCTTGCCGCCCTCGACCATCGGCGACAGGATCAGCTCCATATCCTCCATCGTCTGGCCGGCCGCGACTTGGCGGCGGGCCAGCTCAGGCCGCGGATAGCGGACCACCGCCTCGTCGCCGACCGCAGGCAGGTCGCCCAGCGACAGGAATTCGCCGATCATCCCGGCATAGTCGTACTCACCGGCGATCCGGTCCTTCACCGCGCGATCCTCGAGCACCACGCCCTCGTCGAGGTCGACCGCGATCATCTGCCCCGGCCCCAGCCGCCCCTTGGCGACGACGGTCGATTCGGGAACGACGACCATGCCGGTTTCCGAGCCGACGATCAGCAGCCCGTCCGAGGTGAGCGAATAGCGCAAGGGGCGCAGCGCGTTGCGGTCCATGCCCGCGACCGCCCAGCGGCCGTCGGTCATCGCCAGCGCGGCGGGGCCGTCCCACGGCTCCATCACGCTGGCGAGATATTGGTACATCGCCTGGTGTGCGGGCGGCGTGTCGTCGCCGATCGCTTCGGGCACCAGCATCAGCTTCGCGGTCGGCGCATCGCGGCCCGAGCGGCAGATCGCCTCGAACACCGCGTCGAGCGCGGCGGTGTCGCTGGCGCCCGCCGGGATCACCGGCTTGATGTCCTCGGAATGCTCGCCGAACGCCAGGCTCGCCATGCGGATCTCGTGGCTGAGCATCCAGTTCTTGTTGCCGCGGATCGTGTTGATCTCGCCGTTGTGCGCCAGGCAGCGGAACGGCTGCGCCAGCCACCATTGCGGGAAGGTGTTGGTCGAATAGCGCTGGTGGAAGATCGCGACGCGGCTCTCGAACCGGCGATCGGCGAGGTCGGGATAGAAGACCGACAGGCTCTCGGCGAGGAACAGTCCCTTGTAGACGATCGAGCGGCACGACAGCGAGCAGATGTAGAAGCCCTGGATCTGCGCGGCGATGACGCGCTTTTCGATCCGGCGGCGGACCAGATACAGGTTCTTCTCGAACTCCTCGGCGCTGGCCTCGTCGGGCAGCGGGCCGGCGATCATGATCTGCTCGATCTCGGGCCGGGTCTGCTGCGCCTTGGCACCGATCACCGACACGTCGACGGGCACCTGGCGCCAGCCGTAGATGGTGTAGCCCGCCTCGATGATCGCCGCCTCGACGATCGTCCGGCACGTCTCCTGCGCGCTGAGATCAGTGCGCGGCAGGAACACCATGCCGACCGCGAGCCGGTTCGGCTTGGGCTTGTGGCCAGACGCGGCGACGCAATCGTCGAAGAAGCCCAACGGCAGGTCGATATGCAGCCCGGCGCCGTCGCCGGTCTTGCCGTCGGCATCGACCGCGCCGCGATGCCACACCGCCTTCAGCGCATCGATCGCCGACTGGACGACGCGCCGCGACGGCTTGCCATCGGTCGCCGCGACGAGCCCGACGCCGCACGCGTCGGATTCCATCTCGGGGCGGTACATGCCGTGCTCGGCGATGTGCTGGCGCAGGTCGGTCATGGCATGGGTCATCAGGCGTATCCCTCAGAATGGAGGAGACTAATCACCTGACGCGTTGCTGCGATCAGGTCGGGAATGTCGGCCCACGCGCGATTGGCACGTTGCGCGCGGGCAACTGGATCGGTCGGATAGTCATGAGCAAGGATATTCCGGGTCGCACCGATCTCGATCCAGCGATCCGCGCTAGCGATCCCGCTAAGTGCTTCAACGCGACGAAACTGGTTCTGCGCGGAAAGCCCCGCGAGTGTCTCGCCCGACATCACCAGCAATCCGCGGAACAGTTTACGACTGGTTAGGTCGAACAATTGTTCGAACATTCGCAACAGAGCGTGGAGCCGTTCCCAAGGATCATCCCCCCATGCCGACAGGGCATCGGGCTCAGCCGGCAACAGCAGCCCCATCCGCTGAACGAGGCGCTCCAAATGACTGCTCAGCTGTTCTGCCGCGCGGACCGCCTCGGCCGTGGCCTCGCGCACCTCATCGGGGGTCAAAGAACGATACCCTCGCGTATTGCCGCGCGGTCGATCCACCGATCGTCCCGACCGCGGGCTGCGACGACCACGTCAATTTGTTCCTCGTCCAAAGCCTTCCACATCAGCGCGCGAAACCGCACCTCATGATCGATATCGGCCGCCGCCGGATCGGCGGTGACGTGCAGATCGATATCTCCGCCGCGCCTATCGTCATCAGTTCGACTGCCGAACAGCCGCACAATCACGTCATCGCCGAACACTTCGATGGCCGCGAGCTTGATCGCATCGGCAAGATGCGAATCTAGCCTCACGCCGCCACCTTCTCGGCCTTCGCCTGCGCCCTCAGCCACTGGTGCATCGTCTTGGCGACGTCGCGGCCGTCGCGGATTGCCCAGACGACCAGGCTGGCGCCGCGGACGATGTCGCCCGCCGCAAACACGCCGTCGAGACTAGTCATCAGCGTCTTGCCGTCGACCAGCACCGTGCCCCAGCGGCTGACGCCGAGCTCGGGCGCGTTCCACAGCTTGGGCAGTTCCTCGGCATCGAAGCCGAGCGCCTTCACGACCAGATCGGCGTGGAGGGTGAAGTCGCCCACCGGATCGGCCTCGGGCGCGCGGCGGCCGCTGGCGTCGGGAGCGCCCAGCCGCATGCGGCGCGCGGTGACGGTGCCGTCGGCGGCGAAGGCGGCGGGGGCGGAGAGCCAGATGAACTCGGCGCCCTCTTCCTCCGCATTGCCGACCTCGCGCTGGCTGCCAGGCATGTTGGCGCGGTCGCGGCGATAGAGGCACTTCACCGATGCCGCGCCCTGGCGGATCGCGGTGCGGACGCAGTCCATCGCAGTGTCTCCGCCGCCGATCACGACGACATGCTTGCCCGCGGCGTCGAGCGCGCCCTCGTCGAACGCCGGCACCGCGTCGCCGAAGCCCTTGCGGTTCGAGGCGATGAGATAGTCGAGCGCGGCGACGACGCGGTCGCCCGCCTGATCGGGCACGTCGATGGCGCGGGCGCGATAGACGCCGGTGGCGACGAGGACGGCGTCATGACGCTGGCGCAGCTCGTCGAGGCTGGCGTCGCGGCCGACCTCGAAACCTTCGTGGAAGACGATGCCGCCCGCCTTGAGCCGCTCGACACGGCGCATGACGACGGGCTTCTCCAGCTTGAAGCCGGGGATGCCATAGGTCAGCAGTCCACCGGCGCGATCGTGGCGATCATAGACATGGACGTCATAGCCGTTGCCGCGGAGATATTCGGCCGCCGTCAGCCCCGCCGGGCCGGCGCCGATCACCGCGACCGACTGGCCGCGCGGCTTGCCGGGGACCAGCGGCTCGACCCAGCCCTCTTCCCAGGCAGTGTCGGTGATGAACTTCTCGACCGAGCCGATCGTCACCGCGCCGTGGCCAGTGAACTCGATCACGCAATTGCCCTCGCAGAGCCGGTCCTGCGGACAGATACGGCCGCAAATTTCTGGCATCGTCGAGGTCGCGTTCGACAGCTCGTATGCCTCGCGCAGCCGCCCCTCTGCGGTCAGGCGAAGCCAGTCTGGGATGTGGTTGTGGAGCGGGCAATGGACCGAGCAATAGGGCACGCCGCACTGCGAGCAGCGGCCGGCCTGATCCTCGGCCGTCGGGACCGCATAACGCTCGGCAATCTCACGAAAGTCCTCTGCCCGTGCCTCGGCCTCCCGCTTGGCCGGATAGGCCTGCTCACGCCCGACGAACTTCAACATGGATTCGGTTGCCATATGCCCTCCGCTGCGCCGCAATACGCATGGCGAGGGCGTTTGTCACGACCGAAACGGCCGATATGGTAGCTATGCTGCCCTATAATATAGGGAGACAAGGAAATGTGGGCATTTCCTCGGCAACCCTGTGCCGATAAACAGTACGAAACGGACCTAGTGGTGCAACGCGATCAGGGCAACCGCGCCGACGACGATGCGATACCAGGCGAAAGGCGCGAACCCGTGGCGGCTGATGACCGCGACGAACCAGCGAATGACCGCGATCGCGACGAGGAACGACACGACGAAGCCGACCGCGATCGCCAGCCAATCGCCCTCGCCCAGCGCGGCGCCGGTCTTGTAGAGGTCGTATCCCGATGCGGCGAGCATCGTCGGCACGGCCAGGAAGAAGCTGAACTCGGCCGCCGCCTGGCGATCGACGCCCAGCGTCAGCGCGCCCATGATCGTCGCACCCGAGCGGCTGACGCCCGGGATCATCGACAGGCACTGGACGATGCCGATGACGAGCGCGGTGGTTGCGGGCATCGTTTCGACCGATTCGACGCGCACGCGCTTCACCATCCGCTCGATGGCGAGGATCGCGATGCCGCCGACGATCAGCGCCACCGCCACCGTCGTCGGGCTTTCGAGCAGCCGTTTCACCGCCTTGTAGACGATCAGGCCGACCACCGCCGACGGCAGGAAGCCAAGCGCGATGTTGCGGACGAAGGCGATGGAGCGCGCCTGGCCGCCGGCCAGGCCCTTCGCAACACTCCAGAAACGCTGCCAATACAGCACTACCACCGCCAGGATCGCGCCCAACTGGATCACGATGTCGAACGTCGCGGTGCCCTTGTCCTGCACGCCGAGCAGGCTGCCGGCGAGGATCAGGTGGCCGGTCGACGAGACGGGCAGGAATTCGGTGACCCCCTCGACGATGCCGAGGAGAATGGCGGTCAGGAGGTCCATGAAATGTCCTTAGCGTGCGTTTTCGGCGATCAGCTCTTCCGGCCGGCGCGCGAACCGCCCTGCCTTGCGGAAGCGGACCAGCCATTCCGGCGCAACGCTGGCGAGCGGGGTCGGCTCAATGCCGAGATCGGCAAGGCCCAGCGCGCCAGGGGCGACGATATTGTCGTGCTGGAGCATCTTCCACTGGTCGACGTCGATCGGCCCGCCCGGGATCCGCGCGATGAGCGCGCCGGCGGCGTCGGGCAGCTCGACGATCGACGGCTTGCGGTTGGTCGTCTCGGCGATCCAGCGGATCAGCTGGCCCATCGAGATGACGTCGGGGCCGCCCAGTTCATAGGTCTTGCCGCGCGCATCCTCGTCGAACAGCGCACGCGCGATCGCCTCACCGACGTCGCCCGCGAACACCGGTTGGAACTTCACCGGCGCGCGCAGCACGGGGACGATCGGCGACTTCTCGATCATCGCGGCGAAGCGATTGACGAACTGGTCCTCGCGGCCGAACACCACGGAGGGGCGGACGATCGTCGCAGCCGGGAACGCGTCGCGCACCTTCTCCTCGCCCTGGCCCTTGCTGGCGGCATAGATAGCATCGCCATTGGCATCGGCCCCGATCGCCGAGACATGGACCAGGCCCTCAACCCCGGCGCGTGCCGCCGCCTCGGCGACGTTGGCCGCACCGCGCACGTTGGTTGCGGCCATTGCCTTGCCGAACACGCTGACGAGATTGACGACGTAATCGGCATGCGCGACCGCGGGCGCCACGGTATCGGGCCGCGTCGTGTCGGCGGCGACGAACTGCATCTGGCCGAGCCCGCCGAGCGGCTTCAGGAACCAGGCCTTGCGCGGATCGCGCTCGGCGACGCGGACGCGCGCGCCCGTCGCCAGCAGCGATTGGACGACGTAGCGACCGACGAAGCCGCCACCGCCGAACACCGTCACAAGCTTGTCCTTCATCGGTCGTCCTCTTCGCGCTGCAATATGCCGCCCTTGCCGAGCAAACGCCCCGTTGACAAGCATTGCTCCCGTCCCCTAGAGGCGCCGGCCTACCCCGTGCCCAGATGGCGGAATTGGTAGACGCACCAGCTTCAGGTGCTGGCGATCGCAAGGTCGTGGAGGTTCGAGTCCTCTTCTGGGCACCATTTCCCCGCAGGCGCATGGCGTTGCGGATGACGCGGCTTTTTGGGCCGTTCACCGAACGGGCCGCGGGTTGCTCAAGCTTCGCGTTTGTCGGATGTTGCCGCCGCGATGGGCGAGGGACAGCGGCGTCATCGGGATATTGGACCACGATGCTCGTCCGGAGACGAAGCGATGAGCGGCCCGAACCCCTATTTCAACTCCAAGCCCTACATCCCCGCATCGCTTAGCGAGATCAACGACCTGCTGGGTTCAATGATTTTGTGGGCACTAACGTTCGTGGATGATCTGGGCCACTTCCCCGATCGGAACATCGACAGCGAGTTCCGCACGCTTACCGAAGGCTTCGCTGTCGTCCGCGAAAAAGCTGGGCGAGGAGCGCTTTGCCGCGCTCATGGACCTGGCGGCGCGGGCCAAGGCGCTGTTCGCGGCCGATCAGGACGATACGAACGGCAAGACCGACGAAGGGCGTGCGCTGCTGTTCGAGATGGAGGACGTGTTGAGGAACGTCTGAAGCGGGCGCGTCCGGGCGAAGCAGCCGGACGATGAGGGCCAGATTACCGGCGATTGACGGTGCATCCCCCAGCGCTTGCTAGGTGGCCAACCACTCCGCCGTGATCGTCCCCCGATGCCCCTCCGGCGCCAGGGCGGTGCGGAGCGCGTCGAGCAGCGGCGGCAGTGCCTGGGTGAAGGCGTACGGCGGGTTGACGAAAAACAGGCCCGCGCCGTTGTAGATGCCGGGCCGGTCGGCGTCGTACAGCCAATGCTCCACCGACAGGATCTTGGGAATGCCGAGCCCGCGCAGGTCGCTCTTCCAGCGCTGGTGCGTCGCGCGGTCCTTCAACGGGTACCAGATCGCCGTCACGCCATGCGCCCATTTGCGATTGGCTGCGGCGAGGGTGGCGGTGATGCGGGCGCGTTCGTCGGTCTGCTCATAGGGCGGATCGACCACCACCACGCCGCGCGGCGTTCGCGTCGGCAGCAGCGCCAGCCATAGCTCATAGGCGTCGCGTTCGTGAACGGCCGCTGGCGTCCCGCGCATCGCGGCGCGCAGGGCGCTGGCATCCTCCGGATGTTTCTCGTTGAGGATCAGCACGTCCTGCGGGCGCAGCAGCTGCGCCAGGAAGCGCGGCGAGCCGGGATAGAGGCGCGGCTCGTCCGCGACGTTCACTGCGCGGACGGCGGCGCGATAGTCGTCGAGCAGGGGGTTCGCGTCGGCGAAGGCCCGCGACACGCCCTGCGCGGCCTCGCCCGTGCGCAAGGCCTGATCGCCGCCCAGGTCATAGATCCCGCAACCCGCATGGGTGTCGATCAGCGTCAACGCGCTGGGCTTTTGCTGAAGCGCGCGGACGAGGACGATAAGCAGGCTGTGCTTCACGACGTCGGCGCTGTTGCCGGCATGAAAGGAGTGGCGATAGTTCATGCGGCGACTTCCCTGAACTGCCCCGGCGCGATCCCCGCGACCGACCAGTCGCCGACCGACCAGCGGACCAGCCTGAGCGTCGGCAAGCCGACCGCGGCCGTCATCCGGCGCACCTGCCGGTTGCGCCCTTCGCGGATCGTGATTCTCAGCCAGTTGTCGGGGATCGACTGGCGCTGGCGGATCGGCGGATCGCGATGCCACAGGTCGGGCGCGTCGATGCGCTCGACATCGGCGGGCAGGGTCATGCCGTCGTTGAGGCCGACGCCACGGCGCAGGCGGTTCAGCTCGGGCTCTTGCGGGTCGCCTTCGACCTGCACCAGATAGGTCTTGGCCATCTTGAAGCGCGGATCGGCGATGCGCGCCTGCAACCGCCCGTCGTCGCAGAGCAGCAACAGCCCCTCGCTATCGCGATCGAGCCGCCCGGCGGGATAGACGCCCTTCACGTCGATGAAATCCGACAAGGTCGCGCGGACGGTCGGCGAGCCGCGATCGGTGAATTGCGACAGCACCCCATAGGGTTTGTTGAACAGCAGCAGTCGAGCCATGCCGGGCTGATATCGCGGGGCTGCGGCGATGTCTCGCGACGGATGCCGCTCCCGCCCCGCTACTCCGGCCGCAGGCGGCGGAGAGACAGGGGGAGCAGGACCAGCATGAACACCGTCGCCGACACGATGCCGCCAACGATGACGCAGGCGAAGGGGCGCTGGGTTTCAGAACCGATGCCGGTCGACAGCGCCGCGGGCAGCAGGCCGAGCCCCGCCATCAGCGCGGTCATCAGCACCGGGCGCAGGCGATCGACCGCGCCCTCGGTCACCGCGATCTCGAAATCGTCGCCGTTGCGGAAGCGTTCGGTAATATGTTCGAGCATCACGACGCCGTTCTGCACCGAAATGCCCGCGACCGCGATGAAGCCGACCGCGGCCGACACCGACATGTGCAGCCCCGCCAGCGCCAGTGCGGCGACGCCGCCGACCATGGTGAAGGGCACCATCGCTAGCACCAGCCCCGCCGAGCGTACCGAGCGGAACGCCGCGAACAGCAGGACGAAGATGCCGAGCAGCACGATGGGGACGATCACCTCCAGCCGGCGCATCGCGCGCTGCTGGTTTTCGAACTGCCCGCCCCAGGTCATGCGATAGCCGGGCGGCAGCTTAACCTTCTCGGCCACCGCCTTCTGCGCCTCGGCGACGAAGCTGCCCTGGTCGCGGCCGTCGACGTTGGCCTTGACCGCGGCGTTGCGGCCGCCGTCCTCGCGACTGATGCGCGAGGCGCCGACGCGCACGTCGATCTGCGCGATCTCGCCGAGCGAGATGGTGCCGCCCGCGGGCAACGGGATCTGCAACTGGGCGAGGTCGTCGACCGCGTTGCGCTGGTCGGGGGCGAAGCGGACGACGATGTCGAAGTTGCGGTCGCCCTCATAGGCCGTCCCCACCGTCGCGCCGCCGAAGGCGGTCGCGATGGCGTTGTTGGCGTCGCCGGGATTGAGGCCGTAGCGCGCCATCGCAGCGCGATCGAGCACCGCGCGCAGCTCGGTCTGGCCGCCGGACTTGATCGCGGCGACGTCGGAGGCGCCGGGCACGGCGGCGATGGTCCGCGCGGTGGCGTCGGCCAGCTCTTCGAGCACCGACAGGTCGTCGCCGTAGATCTTGACCGAAATCTCGCCCTTCACGCCCGACAGGCTTTCCTCGACGCTGTCCTCGATCGCCTGGCTGAAGTTGGTCGGTACGCCGGGCATCACCGCGATGCGCTTGCGCATGTCGTCTTCCAGCGCCGCCTTGGTCGGGAATTGCGACCGCCACTCGCCGCGTGGCTTCAGGTCGATCAGCATCTGCAGGCTCGACGGCCCCTTGGGATCGGTGCCGTCATCGGGGCGGCCAGTTTCGGAACTGACCTGATGCACCTCGGGATAGGACAGCATGATGCTGCGCACCTTCGCCTCGACGCGGCGGGTGGTGTCGATCGAGGCCGACGGCGCAAGCTGGATCGTCAGCCAGATATTGCCTTCGTCGAGCTTGGGCAGGAATTCCGACCCCAGCCGCGGCACCATGACGCCGGCGAGCAGCAGCGCGCCGATCGACACCGCGAACACCGCCTTGGCGCGGCCGTGGGTCTTGGCGAGGATGTGGCGATAGCCGTCGCGAAGCTTGTCCATCCACGCGATGTGCTTTTCCGCCATGTCGTAGCGGTCGACGAGGAAGCTCAGCACCGCGGGCAGGAACGTCAGCGTCAGGAGCAGCGCCGCGCCGATCGCGAACGACAGCGTCAGCGCGACCGGTGAGAACATCTTCCCCTCGACCCGCTGGAAGGTGAAGATCGGCACGAAGGCGGTGATGATGATCGCCTTCGAGAACAGGATCGGCTTCGACAGGTTGGTGACGGTGTTCGACAGGATCTGGCGCCGCCGGAACCGGTCGGGCTGGACGCCGCCGTGGCGCGCCGCCTCGACCGCCAACGCGACCATCAGCGCCTCGACCAGCACCACCGCGCTGTCGATGATGATGCCGAAGTCGACCGCGCCCATCGAGATGAGGTTGGCGGGCACGCGCACCTGGTCGAGCCCGGCAAAGGCGGCGAGCAGCGACAGCGGGATGATCGCCGCCACCGCCAGCGCCGCGCGCCAGTTGCGCAGGAAGATCAGCAGCAGCGCGGTGACCAGGCTGGCGCCGACGACGAGGTTCTCTCCCACCGTCTCGACGGTACGGTCGAGCAGCTTGGTCCGCTGGTAGGTCGGGCGGATCTGCACCGGCTGGCGGCCCGAGCGCGCAGCGTCGAGCTTGAACTGCGCGTTGAGGCGGTCGACCGTCTCGCGAACGCCCTTCACCACCACAGCCGCGTTCTGGCGCTTGACCATGGTGACGATGCCTTCGCTGACGTCGTCCTCGTGGTCGATCGCGACCATGCCGCCGCGTTCGGGGGTGCCGATCTTCACCTCGCCCAGGTCGCCGATGCGGACGGTGTTGCCGTCCTTCGCCTTGACCAGCGTGTTCGCGACGTCCTGGATCCCGCCGTACAGGCCGATGCCGCGCACCACGACGACCTCGTCTCCGCGTGGGATGGTGCCGCCGCCGACGTTGGAATTGGCGTTGCCGACCGCGGTCTGCACATCGGCGAGGGTGACGCCGTAGCGCTTGAGCAGGTCGGGGCGGACCAGGATCTGATATTGCTTGATGCTGCCGCCGAAGCTGGTGACGTCGGCGACGCCGGGCACCATGCGGATCGCAGGGCGGACGACGAAGTCCTGGATCGCGCGCGCCTCGTACAGCGGCATGTCCGCCGGCTTTTCGATGACGTAGCGATAGACCTCGCCCACCGCGGTCGACAGCGGCGCCAGGCTGGGCGTGACGCCCGGTGGCAGGTCCGCATCGCGCAGCTTTTCCAGCACCTGCGAGCGGGCGAAATAATCGTCGGTGCCGTCGGCGAAGATCAGCGTCACCACCGACAGGCCGGTGATCGAGACCGAGCGGATGTCGGTGACGCCGGGCGTGCCCGCCAGCGCACGCTCGACCGGCAGCGATACCGCGCGCTCGATCTCTTCCGGCGCCTGACCCGGCTGCTGGGTGATGACGACCACCTGGACGTCCTGGACGTCGGGGAAGGCCTCGATCGGCAGCTCGCCGACCGCCTTCACCCCGACGATCACCAGCACCACCGCCATGATGATAACGAAGATGCGGTTCTTGACGCCGAAGGCGCCCAGCCGTTCGAGCATCGCGTCAGGCTCCGGCCAGCTGCGCGTTGAGGAGCAGCGCGCCTTCGCCGACGATGCGATCGCCGTCCTTCAGGCCGCCGGTGATGTACGACATCGCATCGCCGCGCTCGCCGACGGTCACGGGCACGCGGTGGAAGCGGCCGGGGGCATCGACGCGGAAGACATAGGTCTGCATGCCCTGCTCGAAGAGCGCGGCATTGGGCACCGCGATCGCGCGGCGGCCGTCGGCGGTGACGAAGCGCGCCTTAGCGAACATCTCGGGCTTGAGCGCGAGGTCGCCGTTGGCGACGGTCGCGCGCAGCTGGATGCGGCGGGTGCCGGGATCGACCGCCAGGCCGACCTGCGAGATGGTGCCGCGGAAGGTGCGGCCGGGCCAGGCCGGCACCTCGAACTCGATCGCCTCGCCGACGCGCGCGCGCGATATCGAGGTTTCGGGAACGTCGACGAACAGCCACAGCTTCCTGGGATCGGTGACGGTGAACAGCGGGCCCTGCCCGGCCGTCACCTGCTGCCCCGGATTGATCTGGCGATCGATGACATAGCCCGACACCGAGCTCGACAGCGTCAGATTGTCGCCGCGCGCGCCGCCGAGATTGTTCAGGCGAAGGCGTGCGCGCTGGAGCTCCGCCGACGATGCCTGGGCATCGGCCTGCGCCTGCTCGACGTCGCGGCGGGCCGCGGCGCCGCCCTGGAACAGCGAGCGGGAGCGATCGAGCGCGCGCTGCTTCAGCTGGTTGTCGGCCGCCGCCTTCAGCGTATCGGCCTGCGCCTCGCCGACATCGGGGGCGTCGATCGCCGCCAGCGGCTGGCCGCGGCGGACCGGCTGGCCGATGTCGGCGAGCACTTGCGTCACCCGCCCCGCGACCGGCGCGCCGACGCGGCTGGTGATCGTCTCGTCGACCGCGAGCCGGGCGTTGAGATCGGCAGAGATCGGCAGCGCGCCGACCCGCGCCGTGATGATCTTCACCGAATCGAGTTCGGGCGATCCGGCGGGAAAGGCGATGACGTCGCGCGACGTCGTCGGCGCGGCCGGGGGCGGCGCCTCTTCCTTGCCGCAGGCGGTGGTGGCGAGCGCCAGCGCGAGGACCGCGGGGCCGAGCGAGGAGGAAAGCCGATCGATCATTCGTTGTTTCCCGTGGTTTCGACCGAGCGGAGGCGGGCGATCGCCTGCGCTTCCGCGGTGCGCGCGTCGATCGCGCTGAGTTCGACCGCCTGAAGCGAGCGCCGCGCGTCGAGGACTTCGAGCAGCGTCATCGCGCCGCGGCCATAGGCGAAGTTGGCGATATCGGCGGCGCGGCGGGCGGCGGGCAGCTGCGTGCCCTCGACCAGCTGGCGGCGTGCGGCAGCCTCGGCGGCGACGCGCCGGGCGGTCTCGATTTCCGCCGTCGCCACCGCCAGTGCCCGGCGCGCCTGCGCCTCGGCCTGGATCAGCGCGACGCCGGCGGCATCGACCTCGCCGTTGTAGCGATTGCGCAGCGGCAACGGGATCGACACGCCGAAACCGACGCTGTCGCCGACGCCGAGCTCGCGCGGGGCGCTTTCGAACTGCGCGCCGACGGTGATGTCGGGATGACGCAGCGCGTGCGCGCCGTCGAGATTGCGCCGCGCCGCCTGAACGCGCGCATTGGCGGCGAGCACGTCGGGACGTCGCGCCGCCAGCGCCGATGCCGCGAGCGGTGACGATGCATAGGAGGTGGGCCAGTCACCGGTCGTCGCCAGCGCCGCGGCATTCGCTTCCTGCCCGATCAGTGAGGCCAGCGCGAGCTGCGCATCCTGGCGGTCGGTGATCGCCTGGCTGGCGTCGGTGCGGGCGCGCAGCCCCTCCACCTGCTGGCGGACGAGATCGCCCTCCGAGAGCGCGCCGGCGCGTTGCTGCTTGCGCGCGATGCCGATCGCCTGATCGTAAGCGGAAGCGATGGCGGTCAGCGCGCTGAGCCGCTGCTCGGCAGCCTTCAGCGTGAAATAGGCGTTCGACACCGCAACGCGCATCTGGCGGCGCGCATCGCCCAGGTCGCCCTCGGCCGCGTCGATCCCCGCCTGGGCCGCGCCGACCCGCGCGCGCCGCTTGCCGCCCCGTTCCAGCGGCAGATCGACGCGCACGACGTTGTCGGACAGCTGCTGCACCGGCAGCGTGCCGACGGTGCCGGGCCGCAGCTGAACCGCGTTGAGGCTGAGCACCGGATTGGGCGCGGTATCGGCGCTGCGCAGATTGGCGCGCGCGGTGCGCACCGCCAGCCGCGCGGTGATGACGTCGATATTGGCGCGATCGGCGGCATCGAGCGCCGACTCCAGGGTGATCGGAACAATTGCCTGCCCATCCACCACCGGCGCGCCGGCGAGCATCCCGGCCGCCGGGGCCGGCGGCCGGGCGCGCTCCTGCGCCGATGTCGCCGCGGGCATCAGCACGATGCCGACCGCCAACAGCAGCAGCATGCGGTCGCAGCCACGACCCGACAGCATGACTGTCACATGAAATCCCCTGTCGCCAACGCTCGCGCCTCTGCCGCAGGCGAAATGCCTATTCAATATTCCTGTTTCACATCTGCATGTCATGCATTGTTCACGTTGGCTTCGGGCGACAGATCAACCCGCCCCGGTCCGCCGCCGGCGATGTCTTGGCCGCGACCGTCATCGCGCCGGCTTGACCGCAGGGATTGAAAAATTGCGTTTTCAGCATGCTTGCGGACATCGGCGGCGACCGGGAACGTCAAGGAAACATCATCAGTTGCAGATGGCCCTTTACGATCTTTCACCCGCTATCCGCTACGAAACGCGGATCGATAAGTTGCCCAGATCGGGGCATCGCGGTCCCGATAAATCCGATGTTTTCAAATGTAGGGACCCTTTTCGGCCTTTATCCGCCAAGATATCGAATCTCTACTTGACCCGTCGACAAGCGCAGCTAACCAAGACCGGCCATCACAATGGAGCCGATGATGACTGAAGATAATGCAGATCAAGGAGCCGTAGAGCTCGCAACCGAGTTGACGATTGCTTGGCTGGGCAACCCCAACACTCGCACCTCGGCGGACGAGGTTCCGGCCTTCCTGGGCAAGATGCACGACACCGTCCGCGCGCTGCTTGGCGCCAGCGACACCGCCACCGAAGCGGCGCCGGCCGCCGAGTACACCCCCGCGATTTCGGTACGTAAGTCGCTGGCATCGAAGGATCATATCCTGTCGATGATCGACGGGAAGCCCTACAAGACCTTGCGTCGCCACCTCGCGACCCACGGCCTCAGCCCCGTCGAATATCGCGAGCGCTATGGCCTGAAGGCCGACTATCCGATGGTCGCGGAGAATTATTCGGAAAGCCGTCGCGCGATGGCGAAGAAGATCGGCCTCGGCCGCAAGCCCGGCGCCCGCAAGGCGGCGCCGCGTGGCGGCCGCAAGGGTGCGGCCGACGCCGAATAAGGCCATGAGGCGTCGCGGCCGGGCTACCCCGTTCGACCGCGACGCGTCGTTGAATTGAAGAAGCCCTGGCCTTCCCCCGAGGCCAGGGCTTTTTTCGTCCTCCATCTTCGTCATTCAGCACTCGGCTCAGCATCTCTGAGCGACGGTGCAGGCGGCACGAGATCCTGAACCGAGTTCAGGATGACGGATGCTCGAAGGGCAGCGCGCGAGAACCTACGTCCCGAACACGCCCTTCTGGTAAAGCAGCGTTATCGCGACGCGGCGGTTGCGCGGATCGGCGGGGTTGTCGACGATCATCGGCTCGCGATCGGCGACGCCTTCGATCCGTTCGAACCGCGCCTCGGGCAGGCCGCCCGCCGCCAGCCTGCGCCGGGTCGCCTCGGCGCGGCCCGATGCCAGCATCCAGTTGTTCATCGCCCGCGGATCGCCATAGGGCAGACTGTCGGTGTGGCCGCGGATCATGATCGTGTTGGGCAGCGACTGCACCGATTGCGCGATCAAACCGATCAGCGTCGAGGCATCGGGCTGCAACACCGTCGTGCCGAGCGCGAACATCGAATAATCGGCGTTGTCGACCAAGTCGATGCGCAGGCCGTCCTGGGTCGGCACGAAGCGGATGTGCGTCGCCAGCTTGGCGATTTCCTTCGACGCCGCGATCTCCTGCATGATGCGTTTGCGCATCGCCTCGAAATTCTTCTTGTCCTCGTTGGCGAGCGCGACGCTGCGCAGCGAGCCCTTCTCGCCCATGCCCGACTTTTCGCCGTTCTGCTGTTTTGTGCTGGGAATACCGATCGAGGCGATGACCGACGCGGCCGCCTTCGGCCCCGTCTTGTTGTTGCTCATGATCGACTCGCCGCCGAGCGGCCCCGAGCCACCGATGCCGAGCTTGCGGCTGTCGAGCAACGTCGGTGCGAAATAGTCGGCCAGGCCCTTGCGCTGCTTCTCGGTCGTCGCGCCGAGCAGCCAGAGCAGCAGGAAGAACGCCATCATCGCCGTCACGAAGTCGGCATACGCCACCTTCCACGCACCGCCGTGGTGGCCGCCATGGCCATCGGCGATGATCTTCTTGACAATGATGATCTTGGGCGGCTCGTTCTTGCCGTGCGGCGCGCGGGCCATGTCAACGGCCTCCCTGCGTCGCGCGGGTCAGCACCCGAGCCTGTCCGATATCCTTCATCACTTGCCGCGCAGTCCGTCGAAGACCTCGGCGAAGCCGGGCTGGTTCTTGTGCGCGATGCCCGAGCGGGCCGCCTCGATGACCAGAGGCTGCGGATGGCCGTGGAGCGAGGCGATGATGATCTGCTTGACGACGTGATAGATGGCGCCGTCGGCGTCGATCACCTGCTTCAGCCGGCCGGCGAGCGGATTGACGACACCGTACGCCAGCAACACGCCCATGAAGGTGCCGACCAGCGCCGAGCCGATCATCCCGCCGAGCACCGACGGCGGCTTGTCGATCGAGCCCATCGTCTTCACGATGCCGAGCACCGCCGCGACGATGCCGAGCGCGGGAAGCGAATCGGCGAGGCTGATCAGCGTCGTGTGCGGCCCCTCCACCTCGTGATGGTGGCTCTTGATCGAATGATCCATCACCTCTTCGACCGCATGGACGTCGAGCGTGCCCGACGACACGACGACCAGGCGCAGCGTGTCCGCGATCAGGTCGACCAAAGTATGGTCCTTCAGAAGCTTGGGATATTCGGCGAACACCGCCGACGACTTGGGATCCTCGACGTGCGGCTCGAGCGCGATCGGGCCTTCCATGCGCAGCATCTTCATCAGCTTGCTGACGAGGAAGATGACGTCGAGATAGTCCTGCTTCTTGTAGACCGGGCCCTTGAACACCTTGGCCAGGCCACCGCCCATCGCCTTCAGCTCCTTGCCGGAGTTGCCGATGATGAGCGCGCCGGCGGCGGCGCCGCCGATGATGAGCATCTCGTGCGGGATCGCCTCGAACACCGGGCCGAGCGCACCGCCGGTGATGGCGAAACCGCCGAACACCATGCCGAAGAGGACGACGAGACCGATCGCTGGAAACATGGAATGCTAATCCCGGACATCACGTGCCGGGCGAGCCGGCGTCATGATTCCCCGATTAACCTGATTTCGTCGCCAACCCGTTACCACGACGGCGCGAAATGCGATCGTCAGCGAATATAGTCGAACAGCGACAGCTGGGCGAGCTTCGAGAAGCTGGCCTGGGTCGCCTGGAGCGCGGTCAGCATCTGCTGCAGCTCGACCACCGCCGACGTGATGTCGGTATCCTCGAGCTGCGACCGCAGTTCGGCACGATCGGTGTCGGCGGTCTGGAGAAGGCTTTGCTGAAGCTCGACGCGAGCTCCGCGCGCACCCACCGACGACTGCACGTCGCCAAGCTGGTTCAGCCCGGACTGCAGCGTGTCGAGCGCCGCGTTGGCGGTGCTCTGCGTCGTGTCGTCGGGCGCCTGCAGCGCCTTGGCTAGCGCCGACAGCGTCGCAAGTACGTCGGTGCCATCTGGCAGCTGGAATAATCGCGCCGCAGTCTCGGTGGACTGCACGTCCTGGCCATCGGCGATCGGCACCGGCGACACGTTGGTGTCGGCATAGAGGAAGGTGCCGTCGGTCTGCTCGACCACCGACTGGGTGGTGCCGGCGGTGCCGAACAGCGGCTCGCCGCGGATGTTGTTGACGTTCGCCATGGTGACGATCGAATCGAGGACCGAGCGCAGCTCAGTACCGATGATCTTGCGATCCACCGCATTGAGCGTGCCGGTGGCGGCCGAGGTCGCCAGCTCCTTGGCGCGAGTCATGGCGGTCGCGATCTGGCCGATGACGCTGTCGGTCTGGTCAAGCAGCGAGCCGGCGGTCTTCATGTTCGCGGTATAGGCCTGCGAGTCCGCGTCCTTGCGCGCGATCTCGGCAAGCTGCTGTGACACGCCGGGGGCGTCGGACGGATTCTGAATCTTCTTGCCCGTCGCGATTTCGGTCTGCAGCGTCTGAGCGCGCGCGTTCATCGCCCCCATCCGCTTCGCCGTGTCCGAATAAAAGGCGCTGGTCGACACCTGCATGGCGGTCACCTGATCTCCAGGATCGATTGGAAGGTGTCGCGCGCCGCCTGGATGACGCGGCTCGACGCCTGATAGGCTTGCTGGAAGCGCATCAGGTCGAGCGCCTCGCTATCGATGTTGACGCCCGCCGCGCTGGTCAGCGCGGTCGACGCGCCGTTGCGGATCGCCGTCTGCGCGTCGGCGATGACGCTCTTCTGCTTGTAGGCGGTGGCGTTGCCGTTGATCAGCGCGGTCAGCTTCGCCTCGTAACCGCCGTTGACGCGTGCCGTGGCGAGGTCAGCGAGGTTGCTGCCGTCGCGCACGCTGAACGGCTTGGTCGCCGTCGGTTTGGCCGCTGCGATCTTGCTGCCTTCGGTGAACAGCAGCGTCATGTCGGTCGGGTTGGTGGCCGGCGCATCGAGCAACTCGGTGCCGTCGGCGTTGTCCAGATCCTTGCCCGCAACCTGGACGGCGTTGACGTCGGCGACGAAGGCGGTGGCGAGCGTGTTCAGCTCGCTGCGGGCGCCGGCGATCCGCTCTGCCGCTTCGCCGACGCCGGCCAGCACGCCGCCGTTCACGGATACGACGTCGGGTGCCATGCTGCCCGCGGTGGTGACGGTGAAGACGGCATTGCCGCCAGTGCGCGAATAGCTCACCACGCCCTGGTTCTCGCCCTTGACGATCGCTGGGCCACCTGCGCCGCCGATGCTGACGGTGGCGCGGCCGAGCGCGTCGGTCGACACGCCGACGTCGGCGATCGCGCTCATCTGTTCCAGAATCTGGTCGCGCTGGTCGGCCAGCTGCGCGGTCGCGGCGGTATTGGGCAGGGTGCGGCCGAGGCCGTCGTTGACCTTGACGAGCGAGGCGGCGAGCGAATTGAGCGTGCGTACCGACAGCTGCGCCGATTCATCGAGGTTGGCGGCCATCTGGTCGAACGAGTCGCCGGTCGCCTTGAACGCGATCGCGGCGGACTGGGTGGCGCTGATCATGCCGGTGCGCAGCGCGGACGACGTCGGCTCGGCGGCGAGCGCGGTGGCGCTGGTGAAGAATCCGGTCAGCCGCGTCGACAGCTCGTTGCCGGTCAGCCCCTGCTCGATCCGCTGCAGCCAGGTCGCACCGGTTTCGGTCCTAGCCAGATCGGTGCTCGCGTTGCGCAGGTTCTGGGTCGCATAGGCATCGCCCGCGCGGACCACTCCGGCCATCACGACGCCGTTGCCCGCCCCCTGGCGCTCGACCAGCCCGACCCCCGCCGACACTTCCGACAGCTGGGTGACGCGGCGCGTGTATCCGGCCACGCCGACGTTGGCGATGTTCTCGCCGACGACCGACAAGGCGGTCTGATATGCGCGGACGCCCGAGGCGCCGATCGACAGGAGGTCGCTCATGACCGGCCCTTATCCGGCCGGGGGGTTAAGATCGGATTGCGATTTCGCCAGGAAGTCGGTCATCGCCTTGCCGATGCCCAGCGGAGCGTGTTCGGCCATCGCCTTGGCGACCTGGCCGTCCTGCATTTCGGTGAAGGTATCGATCGCCTTCGAATCGAACAGCGGATCGGCGAGCTTCGCCTGGCGTGCGCTCTTCAGCATCATGCCGGTGAAGATCGCCTCGAACTGCTTGCCCGCCTTTTCCAGGTTGGCGCGCGTCTCGCCGCGGGCGAGGCCGGTGTTGACCCCGGTGGCGCCGGTGATGCCGATCGACTGGGTCACAGGACGATCAACTCCGCCTTCAGCGCGCCCGCTTCCTTCAACGCTTCGAGGATCGCGACGAGATCGGCCGGCGACGCGCCAATGGCATTCACCGCCTTGACGATGTCGGCCAGCTTGGGGCCGGGATTGAGCAGGAACATCGGTCGGCGCTCCTCGTCGACGGCGACGGTGCTGTTGGGCACCACCGCGGTCTGGCCCTGGCTCAGGGGAGCCGGCTGGCTCACCTGGGGTTTCTCGTCGATGCGCACGGTCAGCTTGCCGTGCGTCACCGCGGCCGGACCCACCCGAACCGCAGAATTGATAACGACCGTTCCGGTGCGAGCATTTACAATTACTTTTGCCGGCGGCTCCGCGGCGACGACGTCGAGGTTCTCGATCTCGCTCATCAGCGTCGCGCGGACGTCGGCGCCCTGCGGCGCGCGCACGCTGACCGACACCGCGTCGACCGCCTGCGCCACCCCGCCGCCGAGCCGCTTGTTGATCGCGGCGGCGACGTTCTGCGCGGTGGTGAAGTCGGCGCGTTGCAGGTTGAACGTCAGCGCGGGGGCGGTGTCGAATCCGGTGACGACGGCACGCTCGACCGTCGCGCCCTCGGGGATGCGGCCGCTCGACGGGATGTTGACGACGATCTTCGATCCGTCCGCGCCTTCCGCGCCCAACCCGCCGACCGCCAGGTTGCCCTGCGCCATCGCATAGATCTGGCCGTCGGCGCCGAGCAGCGGCGTCAGGATCAGCGACCCGCCGCGCAAGCTCTTGGCCTTGCCCATCGAGGCGACGGTGATGTCGAGCTTCTGCCCGGGCTTGGCGAAGGGCGGCAGGTCGGCGGTGATCATCACCACCGCGGCGTTCTTCATCCCCGGATTGGCCTGAGGCGGCAGCTGGAGCCCGAACCGGCTCGCCACCGCCTTCAGGCTCTGGACGGTATATTCGAGATTGTCGTCGCCCGTGCCGGGCAGGCCGACGACGACGCCATAGCCGGTCAGCTGGTTGCTGCGGATGCCCTGGAAGCCGCCCAGGTCCTTGACCCGGTCGGCCGTGGCCGGGGTCGCCGCGACCAGCGCGAGGAGGGCGAGCATGAGCGTGCGGACGATATTCATGCGCGCGACCTTGCTGGGGATATGGTTAAGGAGGTGATAACCACGCGCGACACCCTCCACCCCGTTCGCCCTGAGCTTGTCGAAGGGCGTGTATCGGGTAGGTGCTTCGACAAGCTCAGCACAACGGAGGCGGGTGCGCAGCCCATGGTCAGAACGGGCTCACCACCGAGAAGAACCGGCCGAGCCAGCCCTGGCGGCTGGCGCGGGCGACGTCGCCCTTGCCGGTATAGGCGATCTGCGCATCGGCGACCCGGGTCGAGGCGACGCGATTGTCGCGGTCGACGTCGGCGATGCGGACGATGCCCTTGATGCGGACGAATTCGTCGCCGCGATTGAGCGTCAGCCGCTTCTGCCCCTGCACCAGCATGGTGCCGTTGGGATAGACCTCGGCCACCGTCACCGACACTTCGCCCGACAGCGAGTTGGCCTGGTCGGCCGATCCCTTGCCGCCGAAGTTGCGGTCGCCCGACAGCGTCGCCTCGGGCTTGGTAAACAGCGCTAGCGGGCCGGTGGCGGGCGGGGTGATGCTGGCGCCGCCGCTCGAGTCGAGCTTCGACGAGGCCGACTTGGACGCCGCGGTCCGCTCGACCAGCACGATCGTCAGCGGGTCACCGACGCGCCGCGCGCGCCAGCCCTCGTACAGCGCGCCATAGCCTTCGTTGACCTGGAAGATCGCGCCGTTGGCGGGCGGCGGCGCGCTCGGCGGCAGCGGGCGCGCCGCAGTCCACGTCTCGGTGGGCTGCTTCTTCTTGCCGAACAGCCCGGCGTGCGCCGGGGATGCGAGCAGCGCGCCCGCGCCGAAGAGGAGGATGAACGTGCGCGTCACAGCTGCTGGTTCACGTTCTTCAGCATCTCGTCGGTCGCCGAGATCATCTTCGAATTGACCTCATAGGCGCGCTGGGTCTCGATCATGTCGACCAGCTCCTCGACGACGTTGACGTTCGACGATTCCAGCATGCCCTGGCGGATATTGCCGCGGCCGTCCTGCCCCGGCACGCCGAGGTTCGCCGCGCCGCTCGCCGCGCTTTCCAACAGGTAATTGTCGCCGCCCGCCTGAAGCCCGGCGGCATTGGGAAAGCTCGCGACCTGGATCTGGCCGATCTGCTGCGCGCTGGTCGATCCCGGCACGGTGGCCGAGACGGTACCGTCGGTGCCGATCGTGATGTTGGTCGTCCCCTCCGGCACGGTGATGCCGGGCATCACCTGATAGCCCTCGCTCGTGATCATCAGCCCCTCGGGCGAGCGCGAGAAATTACCGGCGCGGGTATAGCCGAGCTGTCCGCCCGGCATCTGCACCTGGAAATAGCCGTCGCCATCCATCGCAAGGTCGAGGCTGTTGCCCGTGGTCTGCATCGACCCTTGCGTGTCGATCCGCGCGGTGCCCTGGATCTTGACGCCGGTGCCCAGGTTCAGCCCGGTCGCGTATTTGCTTTCCGACGACGAAGCGGCGCCCGGCGCGGTGACGGTCTGATACGCCAGCGTCTCGAACGCGGCGCGGTCGCGCTTGAAGCCGGTCGTGTTGACGTTGGCCAGGTTGTTCGAGATCACCCGCATGCGCATGTCCTGGGCATCGAGCCCGGTGCGCGCGATGTGCATCGCTGCTGTCGGCATGTCCTAGTGTCCTTGGGTGGGGGTGATGGGGGAGGAGGGGAGGGAGACGGCGCGCATCAGCTCGGCATCCGCATCAGCGACGTGCCGCCCTCGTCCATATCCTTGGCCGATTTGAGCAGGTTCGCCTGCACCTCGTAGCTGCGCTGGTTCTCGATCATGTCGACCAGCGTTTCGGTGATGTTGACGTTCGAGCCCTCGACCGCACCCGCGGTGACGCGCGCGTCCATATTGTCGGGCAGCGTGCCGCCGCCGCGCACGCGGAGCAGATTGTCCATGCCCTTCAGCGTGGTGCTGCCCTTGGTCGAGACCAGCTTCATCTTATCGACCTGTTGCGGCGCCTTCGGATCGCCGCCCTTGGGCACGATCGAGATGGTGCCGTCGGCGGCGATCGACAGGCTGTCGTAGGGCGGAATGGTGATCGGCCCCGATCCGCCCTGGACGATGAAGCCGTCGCCGGTCTGGAGCACGCCCGACGGGGCGACCATCAGGTCGCCGCGCCGGGTGTACGCCTCGGCCCCGTCGCCGGCCTGCACCGCGAGCCAGTCGTCGTTGCCGTTGATCGCGATGTCGAGCGGGCGGCCGGTCTGCTGGACCGTGCCGACACGGCGGTCGGCGTCGATCACCTCTTCGCTGGTCGGCCGACGCGTCTCGAACTGGGTGCCGTCGCCCTTCAGGTCGATGCGATCGAACACCGTGCGGTCGGCGCGAAAGCCGATCGTCGAGGCGTTGGCCATGTTGTTGGCGATCGCGGCCTGCGACGCCATGTGCGCCCGCATCCCCGTCGCCGCGGTATAGACCAGCTTGTCCATCTAAAGGCCCTCGCCCGCCGCCTCGATCAGCTGCGGATGTTGAAGATGGTCTGCGAGACCTGGCTGGCGGTATCGAGCGCCTTGGCGTTCGCCTGGAAATTGCGCTGAGCCGCGATCAGGTTGACCAGCTCTTCGGTGATGTCGACATTCGACCCCTCGATCGTACCCGACATCAGGTTGCCGAAACCGTCGGCCGCCGCCGAGCCGAGCGTTGCCGCGCCCGATACGCCGGTCGCCGACCAATAGCTGTTGCCGATCTGCCGAAGTCCGGTCGGGGTCGAGAACTTGGCGAGCGCCACCTTGCCCAACGGCACGATGTCGCCGTTCGAGAAGCTCGCCTGGATCAGCCCCGCGTCGGTCACGGTCACGCCCGACAGCTGGCCGACGGCAACGCCGTCCTGCGTCTTGTTGTTGACGGCGAACGCGCTCGACAGCTGGGTCGAACCGGTCAGATCGAGCTTGATCTGCTGCGCCGCCGCGCCCGAGGTCGGGGTGAAGGCGTCGAAGGTGATCGGCTGCGCCGGCGTCGCGGTCAGCGCGTTGGTCGCGTCGAACGTCAACGTGATCTTGTTGGCGCCGGCGACCTTCATCGGCTGATCGCCGACATAGGTGTAGACGTCCCACTTGCCGTTCGTCACCGGCGTGACACCGGCCGCCGAGGCGCCCTCGGTTCGAACGTAATAATTCGTCATCGTCACCGGGTTGCCGTTGGCGTCGTAGATTCGCGTGGCGACCGAATTGGTGAACGTGGTCGTATCCTCGCGCTTAAAGACGTTGGTCGACGGCTTGACCGTCGCGGTCGACGACATCTGGACCGACGTGGCGACGTTGCCGGTCGCCTTGGGCGTGCCGCTGGTCTGCTGGATCTGCAGGTTCGTCAGGCCGTCGTTACCCGTGGCGGTGACGTTGCCATCGTTGTCGACCGGGTACACCATCAGATAGCTGCCCTGCGCGTCGACGACGTTGCGGTTCGAATCGACCGAAAAGGCGCCGTTGCGGGTGTAGGTGACCGAGTCACTGGTGCCGGTCGACTTCATCACGAAAAAGCCTTCGCCGACCAGCGCCAGGTCGAGCGCGTTCGACGTCGTCTGGAGGTTGCCCTCCTTGAACTGCTGGGTGTTGCCCTTCACGACGACGCCCGAGCCGACCATCTTGCGCGGATCGGTGGCGACGCTCGACGCGATGACGTCGGCGAATTCGGTGCGGCTCTTCTTGAAGCCGGTGGTCGCGACGTTGGCCAGATTGTGGCTGATCGTCGACATGTCGGTCTGCGATGCCTGGAGGCCGGAGAGCGAGGTATAGAAGGACATCGGGGGTACTCCTGAGGAATTTGGGGTTAGGCGGCGACGCCGCGGACGGCGGAGGTCTTGACGGTGCCGACGCCGGTCACCTTCAGCGTGGGTTCGCCGCTTGCGGGCAGCGCGGCGGATTCGACCGGCGCCCAGACGAGGGTGCGCGCGGGAACGACCTTGGACAGGTTGGCCGCGTCCACCGACACCTTGTACGGACCGCCTTCGACCTTGTTGCCGGCATCGTCCTTGCCGTCCCAGTCGAAGGTGGCGCTGCCGGCGGATTGCTTGCCGAGCTGGATGTTCTTGACGACGTTGCCGTTCGCATCCGTGATCGACACGTTGACGTCGGTGGCGTCGGTATCCAGCTCGATCGCGCCGGTGATCCCGCCCGACGTCCGCTCGTAGGCGGTATCGCCCGCGGTCAGCACCGCCTTGCCGACATAGCCCATCGCGTCCGACGCGCTCGCCGCGTTCAGCTTGCTGGCGATGCCGGTCAGCGTCGCGTTCATCTGGCTGATGCCCGCGGTGCTCGAGAATTGCGCCATCTGGGCGACCATCTGGGTGTTGTCGACCGGGTTGAACGGATCCTGGTTCTTCATCTGCGCGGTCATCAGCGCCAGGAAGTCGGACTGGTCGAGCGTCGTCTTAGTGCCACTGGTCGAAACCTTGGGCGTCGTACCCGTGGCGCCGCTGCGCTTGATACCCAGGCTCGATAGGGTCTGATCGAAGGAAGAGGTTGCCATGGCTTACCGTCCCAGCTTGAGGGTATCGACGATGAGCGACTTGGCGGTCTGCATCACCTCGACGTTGTTCTGATAGGTGCGGGCGGTCTCCATCATGTCGACCAGCTCGCGGGTTTCGTCGACCGCGGCCTCGAAGATGTTGCCGTCCTTGTCGGCGAGCGGATTGGACGGATCATAGCGCTTGGTCGGCGCCTCGCCGGTGGTGACGACCTTCTCGACGTCGACCGTCGACATGCCGCTCGCCGCGTCGAAGCTGGTGCGAAACACCGGCTTCAGCGACTTGTACGCGCCCTCGGCGGTGCCGGCGGTGTTGCCGGCGTTCGCCAGGTTCGACGCGGTGGTGTTCATCCGCGTCAGCTGCGCCGACATCGCGCGGCCGGCGACCTGGAAGATGGAAAGCGGATCGGCCATCGTCATTCGCCCTTCAGCGCGCGGGTGATCTGGCCGATGCGACCGTTCAGGAACGACAGCGTCGACTGATACTGGATCGCGTTCTCGGCGAAGGCGGTCTGCTCTTCGGACAGTTCGACGGTGTTGCCGTCCATCGAGGTCTGCACCGGAATGCGGTACTTGGTGGCCGCGGCGATGCCGCCGCCCTGCCCGCCCTCGAGGCTCGCGAGCGCCTGCTTGAAGTCGATGTCGCGCGCCTTGAACCCGGGGGTCGAGGCGTTGGCGATGTTCGATGCAAGCACACCCATCCGCTGCGCGCGTACTTCCAGCGCGGCACCGTGGATCCCGAACAGACTGTCTCCGGCCATTGCCGTCGCTCCTTCGTGGCGCCCGAACTGCGCCTCGCCGGGGTAGAAGCAACTGGCGTGCCAAATGCCCTTTTGTCGGTGATTTGCCGGTCGCGGCAGCGCAGCGGCAAGCGATCCGGCAAACCCTTGCCGCTTTGCCGGGGGTGCGGAGGGCGAACCGGCAAGGGTGATCCGGTGTGATGTTCGAATTCACGCGAGGACGCAAAGAATACAGCACATTTCAAGAGAACCCCTCCCCGGCGGAGGCCGGGGCCCAGCTGCGGCGTCTTCATTGGTCGAGCGACACGCGCGCCACGCTCTACGTGGCAACTGGGCCCCGGCCTTCGCCGGGGAGGAGCAAGTAAGGACGTTGTGTCCCCACACCCAAATCGGCACAGCTTTTGCTTAACCATCCCGCATATGGCCTTCACCCAGTTCCTCGACCCCGTCGCGATCGCCATCGTCGGCGGGGGTACGCTGCTCGCGGTGGCGCTCCGCACGCCCGGTCGCGATCTCGGTCACGCGCTGGCGGCGGTGACGGTGCTCGCGCGCCGCCGCCTCGATGCCGAACCGATGCTTCGCCAACTCGCCGCGCTCAGCCGGATCGCGAGCCGCCACGGCGTCGTCGCGCTCGACCGCAGCGTCCTGACCGATCCCGACATGGCTGCCGCGATCGCCGCGATCGTCGACGGCCGCAGCGCCGATGACGTCGAGACGATGGTCCGCCATGCGCGCCGCGCCCGGATCGAGCGGCACGCCGCCGCCGCCGACGTGTGGGCGGGCGCCGCCGACGTCGCGCCGACGATGGGGATGGTCGGCACGCTCGTCGGCCTGGCACGGATGTTCTCGACGATGAACGACCCGTCCGCGATCGGCGGCGCGATGGCGATCGCGCTGCTCGCGACGCTCTACGGCGCGCTGCTCTCGACGCTGATCTTCATGCCCGTCGCCGCGCGCCTGCGCGTGCTCGGCCGCGCCGAGGCGTTCGAGCGCGCACGGCTGGAGGCGCCGCTGGTCGCCCTCGCCCGCCGCGAGACGCCGCGACACCATCAACTTGGCGGGGCGGCCGCGGCGGCATGAACGCCAGCGACTATCCCGACACGCCCGCCGCCCGGCCGATCTGGCTGGTGACGCTCGCCGACATGGCGTTGTTGTTGCTGGGCTTCTTCGTCCTCGTCCAGGCGACCGGCGACCGCCGCGCGCTGGCGGGCGGGCTGCGCAACAGCTTCGGCGGCAGCAAAGCCGCCGCCACCGCCACGCCGCCGGCCGAGGCACCGATGCCGGTCGCCGCGATGCTCGCCGGTTTCGCCGTCGGCAGCGCCGCGCCGCAGGACGCCGACGCGCTCGTGTCCTGGGCCCGCGATGCGGTGCGCGATCCGCGGATCAGCCTGGCGATCGCGGGCGCCACCGACGGCACCGCCGCCGACGTCGATCCGGCGACCGGCAGCCGGGTCGTCCTGGCCGCCGATCGCGCCCGCGCCGTCGCCGCGCTGCTCGCGCCCGTCACCCAGCGCATCGTCATCACCACCGATCCTGCCGCGCACCGTCGCAGCGCGATCGTCACCCTCGCCTTCACCGGCGACAAACGGAACCAGCCATGATCCTCGCCGCCCTGCTCGCCGCCGCCTCGTTCCAGGATATCGCCGGCCTCGACCGTGCCGTGTCCGCCTTCACCGGCCATGGCATCGGGCAGGAAGGAGGCGCGCGTACCGGCATCGATCCGCGGCTTCGCCTGGCGCCATGCCCTACCGTGTCGATGGCCTGGCGGACCGAGGCGCACGACGCCGTCGTGATTACCTGCACCGGCCCCGACTGGCGTTTGTTCGTACCAGTACGCGCGCCCGTCTCCGCCCCGGTCGCGGTGCCCGTCCGCGCGAGCTACGTCGCCCCGGTCAAGGTGCCGCCGGTGATCCGCCGCGGCGATCCGGTGGTGATCGAGGCGGGCACCGCCGGCTTCTCGATCAGCCGCGAGGGCGTTGCCCTGGCCGATGCGACGCCGGGCGCGCGCTTCCTCGTCCGCGTCGAGGATGCCCGTGCCCCGGTCCAGGCAATCGCGGTCGACAGCGGGCGGGCGCAACTCCCTGGCTGGGGGATGTGATTTTTTTTCTAAAGTCGATCCGGCGCCGGTCGTTTCTGTCGATGTCAGCAGAACCGGAAGGGTTTCCACATGGTGGAGTCGATAGGCATCAGCGGAGTGAAGGGGAGCAGCGCGCCGTCGCGCGTCTCCGCCATCGCGCCGAGCCAACCGATACAGCCGGCCATCGCCGCGACGGAGGCCAACACGCCCCAGTCGAAGCCGGCAGAATCCGCCGCGCAGCTCAGCGGCCTCGCGCGCACGATGTCGATGTCGGCACCGGTCGAGGTGGAGCGGGTCGCCCAGATCAAGGCCGCGATCGCCAACGGCACCTTCCCCATTCTGCCGTCGACCATCGCCGATCGTCTTCTCGCGCTGCGTCAGGGCTGGAATCCGAATGACTAAACGCGATGCCCTCATCCGCGTCATCGATGCCCTGCATGCGGAAATCGCGGCACTGAAGAACAACGACGTTCGCGCGCTGGAGCGTGCCACAGCGGACAAGCTTGCCGGGATCGAACAGATCGCGGCCATCGGCACCGGCCCGGCCGGTCCCGATCTGCGCGAGCTCGCCGACGAGGCGAACCGCCTCAACGAGACGTGCCGCATCTACACCAATCTGATGGCGGCAAATGTTCGCCGCCGCCTGCAACTTCTTTCCGGCGATGCCGGCGGCGGCTACCGCCCGAAGCTGACCGGCGCCTACGCCTGACGTAAAATGCCGTCATCCTGAACGAGTTTCAGGATCTCAACGCCGAATACGACGCCGCAGAGAGATGCCGAAACGAGTTCGGCATGACGAAATAGCGGGCTTGCCGGCCCATTAACCAAAGTCTGGCACGCCTCTTGCTGTGAAGCGCTGCATGACGGTTTCCTCCATCTCCGCCGGACGCGTCCAGCAGGCGATCGCCTTCGCGAGCAGCAAGACCGGCGTCGACTTCGATTACCTCATGGGCCAGGCCAAGCTCGAAAGCGGGCTGAACGCCAACGCGCGTGCCGGCACCTCGTCGGCGCGCGGGCTGTACCAATTCATCGAGTCGAGCTGGCTCTCGGTCGTCAAGAAGCATGGCGCGGAGCATGGCCTGGGCTGGGCCGCCGATGCGATCGGCCCCGGCAATCGCGTCGCCGATGCCGGCACGCGCAAGGCGATCCTGGCGCTGCGCAACGATCCTGCCGCCGCCTCGCTGATGGCGGCCGAGCATGCGTCGGACAACAAGGACGCGCTCGAGGCGAAGCTCGGCCGCTCGGCCAACGGCACCGACCTCTATATGGCGCATTTTCTGGGCCTCGGCGGCGCCAAGAAATTCCTGTCGGCGATGCAGGACAACCCCGACGCCGGTGGCGCGCGCCTCTTCCCTGCCGCCGCCGCCGCCAACCGCAGCATCTTCTACGCCGCCGACGGCAGCCAGCGCAGCCTGTCGGAGATCTACCAGCGCTTCGCCGACAAGCTCGGTAACGCCAGCGGCCAGACCGGCACCGACCAGATGCGCTCGATGGTCGACTTCGCCGCGCAGGCGCTGGAGATGGACGGCTCGACCGTCGTCACCGGCCAGGGCGAAAGCGCCGAGGCCGCATTGAGCTGGGCGACCAGCGCGATCGGCAAGTTCAAGTCGGGGGGCCAGGGGACCGAGGTCGCCAGCGTGCTGCGCCCGACGCCCGATACCGCCCGGCTCGCCTATATGATGCTCGCGCGGATGGGGGGCTGACGTCATGACGCGGCTCTTATCTAACGCCCGCGGCGCCGCGCTGCCGCTCGCGATCTTGCTGCTCGTCGTGGTCATGGTCGTGCCGATCCCGGCGGCGCTGCTCGACGTGTTCTTCGTCGCCAACATCGCGATCAGCCTCGCGGTGCTGATGGTGGCGCTGAATGCGGAAAAGCCGCTCGACTTCTCCGCCTTCCCCACGGTGCTGCTGTTCGCGACGCTGTTCCGCCTCGGTCTCAACGTCGCCTCGACCCGCATCGTGCTGGTCCACGGGCATGAGGGCGAGAGCGCGGCGGGCCATGTCATCGAGGCGTTCGGGACGTTCCTGATCGGCGGCGACTATGTCGTCGGCATCTTCGTCTTCGCGATCCTGATGATCATCAACCTGATCGTCGTCACCAAGGGCGCGGGCCGCGTTTCCGAAGTCTCCGCGCGCTTCACTCTCGACGCGCTGCCCGGCAAGCAGATGGCGATCGACGCCGATCTCAACGCCGGCCTCATCACCCCCGACGAGGCCAAGAAGAAGCGCGTCGAGGTGTCGACCGAAGCCGACTTCTACGGCTCGATGGACGGTTCGTCGAAGTTCGTGAAGGGCGATGCGGTCGCCGCGATCCTGATCCTCGCCGCCAACATCGTCGGTGGCCTGATCCTGGGGCCGGTCAGCCACGGCCTGTCGCTTCAGGTGGCGGCAAAGAACTACATCCTGCTCGCGATCGGCGACGCGCTGGTCGCCCAGCTGCCCTCGCTGATGCTGTCGATCGCCGCCGCCTCGATCGTCACCCGCGTGTCGTCGGACAAGGATCTCGCCGGCCAGATCGGCTCGCAGTTCGGCTCGTCGCGCACCTGGCTGCCGGTCGCGGCGATCCTGACGCTACTGGGCGTGTTCCCGGGGATGCCGCATCTCGTCATCCTGTCCGCCGCCGCCATCGCCGGCTTCGCCGCCTGGAAGCTGCGCCAGATCGAGCAGCGCCCCGCCCCCGCGCCGGTCGAGGCCGCACCGGAACCGGTCGACCAGTCCAAGATCAACTGGGACGAGGTGACCGATTTGATGCAGGTCAACCTCGACATCGGCTACGGCCTCGTGCCCCTCGTCGACGAGCGCAAGGGCGCACCGCTGATGGCGCGGATCACCGGCGTGCGTCGCCAGCTGTCGAAGGAACTGGGCTTCGTCGTGCCGCAATGCCGCGTGCGCGACGACATCAACGTCGCCCCCTACACCTATCGCATCATGGTCGGCGGCGTCTGCGTCGGCGAGGACCAGGTATCGCCCGACGAGATGCTGGCGCTCGACACCGGCCAGGCGTTCGGCGCGCTGCAGGGTAAGCTGGTCAAGGATCCGACCTTCGGCCTCGACGCGACCTGGATCGCCTCGGGCGATGCCGATGCCGCGACCGGCGCGGGCTATCTGGTCGTCGATGCCGGCACCGTCGTCGCGACGCACCTCAACCACGTGCTCGGCGCCGGTGCGGCCGAGCTGCTCGGCCCCGACGAGGTGCAGTCGCTGCTCGACGGTCTGAAGGAGCGCGCCCCCGGCCTCGTCGCGGCGCTCGCTGCGCTGCCGCTGACGACGCTGACCCAGGTGCTGAAGGGTCTGCTTGCGGAGAACATCCCCTTGAAGGAATTCCGTCGTATCGCCGGCGCCATCGCGGTCGCGATGCAGCGCGTGCAGGATCCCGAGGACATCATTGAGGCGATCCGCCCCGACCTCGGCCCGCTCATCATCGGCAAGCTGTGCGGCCATCGCGATGCGCTGCGCGTGATGACGCTGGATGGTCAGCTCGAAGGTCTCCTCGGCCAGGCCGCGCGCGCCGACACGATGCGCCGCCATGTGATCGAGCCCGATCTCGGCCGCCGCATCGTCGACGCGCTGCAACAGGCCGCGCAGCCGCTGATCGCCGAGGCGAAGCCGTTCGCGCTCGTCGTCCAGCCGTCGATCCGCATCGCGATGCGCAAGCTTGTCCGTACCTGCCTGCCTGACACCCCCGTGCTGTCGTTCTTCGAGGTGCCCGAGGAGAAGGCGGTCGAGGTCGTCGCCGTGATCGGCGCGCCGCAACACCACCAGGCGCTGGCGGCATGAGCGCGCCCTTCACCCCGCCGCTGACCTATCGCCCCGCCCGGGCGGGATCCCGCGATGCCGAGGCGCTGGTGCGCGACCACCTGCCGATGGTCCGCCGGCTCGCGTGGCACGTCCACGGCTCGATGTCGTCGATCGTCGACGTCGAGGACCTGGTGCAGGTCGGCCTGGTCGCGCTGGTCGAGGCCGCGCGCACCTTCGAGGAACAGGGCGCCGACATCCGCGCCTATCTGAAGACCCGCGTCCGCGGCGCGATGATCGACGAGCTGCGCCGCCAGGCGACCAGCACCCGCGGCGCGATGCGCCGGCGGCGCCAGTATCACGACGCCGTCGCCACCCTCACCCAAACGACGGGCACCGCCCCGGGAGAAGCCATGATCGCCCAGCATCTCGGCGTATCGATCGACAAGCTGCGCACCGAGTACGTCACCGCCGAGGCGCTCCGCTTCGAATCGATCGACGAGGTGTACCAGGACGACCTGCCCTGGTTCGCCGACGACACCCCCGACGCCTTCGACCAGCTCGCGACCAGCGACCTGCGCGAACGACTGATCGAGGCGATCACCGCGCTGCCCGAGCGCGAGGCGCAGGTGATCCAGCTCTATTACGTCGACGAGATGAACCTCGAGGAGATCGGCCAGGTCTTCGGCATCGGCGCCGCCCGCGTCTGCCAGATCAAGGCCGCGGCACACGCCAAGCTGAAGAAGGCGATGCTGCGCACGCGCTGATCGGAGCCGCGCGATAGCGCCGAAACGGCGCAGTCTCGCCTTGCCGGCGGTAACCGGCGCGCCGAGCCTCCCTCGATCGACGAGGGGGAACTCACGATGCACCAACGACATATCTGGCGCGGGCTCGCGGCGGCTGGTCTGCTGACGAGCACGGCGATGGCCGCGGCTCAGACATCCGATCAGCTCGCCGCGCAATGGCGTGCCGCCAAACGCGCCGAGATCCAGGCGCAGATCGCCGCGCTGACGAAGACTCTCGTCGAGATCGGCGACAGGTCAACGCCCCCTATGGCAGCCGAGACGGCGGCAGTCGCATCGTTAAACACGCCGGCTGCTGCGCCCGCGCCAGCGGCCGCGCCCGCACCGACACCGACACCGACACCGTCGCCGACACCGTCGCCCGCTGCGACAGGAACGAAGCCGTTCGGCGGCCTGGCATTTGGCGTGGGCATTTCGCTTACGTTGGACATCGGCAAGAAGGATCGGATCGGATCGGCGTCGCTCGATGCCAACAAGATCGTCCGCGTCGACGACAAGAATAATTCGAACGCGCGGGTCATGCTGGAGTCGCATTACTTCTTCACGCCCAACGGCCCCGGACCGTTCACGCTATACAATGAGTCCGACACCTTCCTGAAAGGGGTGCGGCAGCGCTACGGCAAAAAGGAATGGGGCTTCGGCCCGTTCATCGCGCTGCAGCCTGGCAGTGGCGAGATCATCGACGCGGTCGGCCTCGGCATCATGGCGGGCTTCCGCCGGCCCGGCGCCGACAGCGGCAGCTTCAACCTCGGCATCGGGGCGGTGATCGATCCCAACGTACGCATCCTCGGTGACGGGATCGAGGCGAACCGGCCGCTGCCTGCCGGGGAAACCGAGGTCCGATATCGCGAGACCAGCCAGCTCGGCGTGCTCCTGCTGTCATCCTTCACCTTCTGACGCGGAAAACCCCGGCGGCACGAGCCACCGGGGTTCCCCACCTCCCGAAGGAGAGATCCAGGCGCCGACACCCTGATGGGTGGGGGCGGTGCCAGCGCCGGAGCGCCGTTACTTCAGCAGCTGCAGGACGCTCTGCTGGCTCTGGTTCGCCTGCGCCAGCATCGCGGTCGATGCCTGGCTCAGGATGTTCGCCTTGGCGAGGGCGGTCGATTCAGCCGAGAAGTCGGTGTCCTCGATGCGGCTCTTGGCGTCCGACAGGTTGGTCGTCGTCGTAGTCAGGTTGTTGACGGTCGTCTGCAGACGGCTCTGAACCGCACCCAGGTTACCGCGCACCGATGAGACCTTGTCCAGCGCGGCGTCGATCTGCGACATGGCGTTGCTCGCGCCGGCCTGGCTCGAGATGTCGACCGGCATCGACTCGTTGCCCGAACCGCCCGAGGCGTTGAGACCGGCGGTACCGGGCGACGAGCCCTCGATGCGGATCGGACCGCCGTTTTGTGACGACAGCACGATCGAGCCGGCTGTGGTACCCGCCGAAGCGACAACGCCCGAGGTCGAGGTCACGGCGTTGATCGCGGTGATGTAGAGCGCCGCCTGCGCGGTCGGCGTCCCCGAGCTGGTCGCGGCAGCCGCGCCGACCGCGACACCGTTGATCTTCAGCGCGCCAGCGGCCAGAGCGACGTCCTGCGTCACCGCAGCACCCGTGATCGACTGACCGTCGGATGCATTGAGGCCGGTACGGCTGAGGTCGGTCGCAACGGTGCTCGAGATCGTCAGCGCCGAGCCATCCTTATTGGTCATCGACACGAAGCCCTGCTGCGCGCTGACGGTGCCGAAGGCACTGCCCGAGGCCGAGATTTCCGAACCATCCGTGTTCGACAGAGTGATACGGCCGTCGGTCTCGATCTCGGCCGTGACGCCGTAGGTGGCGGCGTTGGAGTTGATCGTCTTTACCAGCGACGCGGCGTCCGTCTGCGCGCCAATCGCCTTGCCGTTGATCGTGCCGGCTGCAATCGCGCCGGAAACGGCACCCGTCGTCGAGTAGCTGTTCGATGCGGTTGCGGTGACACCCAGCGCCGAATTGGCGTTGATCTTCGACGCGAGGTCCTTCGCCGCGTTCGAGGTGGCGACCGTGGTGCCGCCGGTGAAGGCGACTTGGCCGTTGATGAGCAGCGTCGCGCCCACCGCACCGCCGGTCACGCGGCCGGTGATCGACTGACCCTTGTTCGCGAGGCCGAGATCGTCCGTCGAGGCGCCGGCCAGCGACACCGAGACGGTGTTCGTGGCGTTGGTACCGACCTGAAGCTTCAGGTTCTTCACCGAGCCGTCGAGTAGGTTTAGGCCATTGAAGTTCGTCGACTTCGAGATATCGTTGATCTGGCTGGTCAGCTGCGTAACTTCCGACTGGAGCGCGGCCCGCTCCGACGTGCCGAGCGTACCGTTGGCCGACTGGGTCGCCAGCTCCTTCATACGCTGCAGCATCGAGGTGACCTCGCCGAGCGCGCCTTCCGCGGTCTGCGCCATCGAGATACCGTCGTTGGCGTTGCGGACCGCGACGGCCATCGACTTGATCTGGCTGTTCATGCGGCTCGCGATCGCGAGGCCGGCAGCGTCGTCCTTGGCCGAATTGATGCGCTTGCCGGTCGACAGGCGCTCCATAGCGGTCGACAGTGCCTGATTGGCGCCCATCGAAGCGTTGGCGGCGCGCAGCGCCGAAGAATTGGTTCCGATAACAGTCATAACTGGTCTCCGTCTGCACGGCTTCACCGCCGCCCCCAGAGCGGAGGGCCGAGCCGTCACAGCATGGAACGACCGGGCCGCGGCGGCCTTAAGTAAAAAAAGCGCCCCTCGTGCGGGGGCTCGCGCGCGCGCGAGCGTCGCGCCCGGAAAATATTTGCCGGGGCGGCTGCCGGTTTAACGGCCCATTTACCACCATTGCCGCATTCCCATCGTGTTCATGGGGAATCTGCGAATGCGCTCGATCTATCCATCCGCCGCCGTCATCGCCCGCAAGTATGCGCTGGTCTCCAGCCTGCGTGCCCAGGGCTTCGGCGTCGGCGCCGCCGATACCGGCGCGAAGCCTGGCCCGGGCGACCTGTTCATGGTCGCCGAGGGCGAGGTGCCGCCGGCCGCGGCGCGGACCGTGGTGATCGGCGAGGAGGGTCGCTTCGTCGTCCCCTCGCGCAACGGCAACCCGGCGCGAATCGCCTTCGGGCCGGAGGACGCGGCGATCGGCAACGGCTTCGCCCGCGCGCTGATCGCCGGTCCCGACACCCCCACCGCCGCCGATCCCGAAAGCCTGGCGCTGATGGCGCTGGCCGAGCGGGTCGCGCAGGCCGACATCACCGTGCTCATCAACGGCCCGACCGGCACCGGCAAAGAAGTGCTGGCCCGCGCGATCCACATGGGCTCGACGCGCCGCGACGGCCCGTTCATCGCGATCAACTGCGCCGCGCTGCCCGAATCGATGCTGGAGGCGATGCTGTTCGGCCACCAGAAGGGCAGCTTCACGGGTGCCTCGTCGGGTGGCGAGGGCTTCTTCCGCGCCGCCGACGGCGGCACCATCCTGCTCGACGAGATCGCCGAGATGCCGCTGTCGCTGCAGGCGAAACTGCTCCGCGTCCTTCAGGAACGCGAGGTCGTGCCGATCGGCGCCACCCAGCCGCAGCCGGTCGACGTCCGCGTCGTCGCCTGCGCCAACCGCGACCTTCAGGCCGAGGTGGCCGCCGGCCGGTTCCGCGCCGATCTCTACTACCGCCTCGCGGTATTCCCGCTCACCACCAAGCCGCTCGCCGACCGGCTTCAGGACATTCCCGCGCTCGTCGCGACGCTGGTCCTGCGCCATGCCGGCACCCGCGCCGTGGTACCGTGGCCGACCAACGCCGCGCTCGAGCGGCTTGTCCACCACGACTGGCCGGGCAATGTGCGCGAGCTCGACAACGTCATCCAGCGCGCGCTGCTGTTCGCCGGCGGCGACACGATCGAGGCCGACCACATCGTGTTCGACCGCCCGATCACCTTCTCGTTCCAGCAGACGCGCACCGTCGTGCCGATCATGCCCGCCGCCCCCGCGGTGGTCGACGAAGAGCCGGCGACGCTCGGCAATGTCGTCCAGATGAGCGAATTCCAGGCGATCCGCGAAACGCTGCGCGCGTGCAACGGCAGCCGGATCGAGACCGCCAAGCGGCTCGGCATTTCCGAGCGCACGCTTCGCTACCGCCTCGCCAAGGCGCGCGAGCAGGGTGAGGATCTCGATCGCGGCGCCGCTGGCCGGGCGGTGTCGGCATGAGCGTCGGGGGCATCGGCGGCGGCGGCATGTCCGTCGACCGCGTCATGGCGCTGCGCGCGCAGATCCTGGAGAAGAACCAGGCGCTCGCCCGCGCCGGCGCCGGCAATACCGCCGCCACCGGCAGTGCGACCGCGCCCGCCGAAACGAAGCCCGCCAGCTTCGCCGACACGATGGAGACCGCGCTCAAGCAGGTCAACGACGGGCAGAACCAGGCGGCGAAGCTGTCCGACGCGTACGAGCGCGGCGAGACGATCGACATCGCCAAGGTGATGCTCGCCCGCCAGCAGGCCTCGGTCGGGTTCGAAGCGACGCTTCAGGTCCGCAACAAGCTCCTTGCCGCGTACAAGGACATCATGAGCATGCCGGTGTAATATGAGCACTGCCCTCACCACCCTCCCCGCCGGCGGCGATCCCGAACGCTTCGCCAACCCGCTCACCCAGATCAAGACGGTCATGGCGCAGCCCGCGGTCCGCCGCTCGCTGCCGATGGCGCTGATGATCGGCCTGATCGCCGCCGCCGCGCTCGCATGGATGTCGCTGTCGACGCCGACGCAGAAGACGCTGTTCAGCGGCCTGACCGATGCCGACAAGCAGGCGGTCACCTCCGCGCTCGACCAGGCGGGCATCTCGAGCCACGTCGACGAGGGCACCGGCGCGCTGACCGTCGACGAGGACAAGTTCAGCCGCGCGCGCATGCTGCTCGCCGGCCAGGGCCTGCCCAAGGCGGCGCCGGGCGGCTATGCGATCCTCGACCAGCTGCCGATGGGCGTCAGCCGCGCCGTCGAGGGCGAGCGCCTGCGCCAGGCGCGCGAGACCGAACTCGCCAAGTCGATCGAGGAGATCGACGCCGTCGCCGAGGCACGCGTCCACCTCGCCACACCCGAAGCCACCGTCTTCGTCCGCGACAATGCCGCGCCTTCCGCCTCGGTGGTGCTCAAGCTCGCCGGCGGCCGCGTACTGTCGGATGCGCAGGTGTCGTCGATCGTCAACCTCGTCGCCTCGTCGGTGCCGGGGATGAAGCCCGAGAACGTCACCGTCGTCGACCAGCTCGGCGGCCTGTTGTCAAAGCCCGGCGCCAATTCCGGCGCGGGCGCCGACGGCGACAAGCGCCTCCAGGTCCAGCAGCGCGTCGAGGACAAGGTCCGCCAGCAGCTGATCCAGCTGCTCACGCCGCTCGTCGGCGCGGGCAATTTCACCGCCGAGGTGCAGGCCGACGTCAACCTCGACGAAACTCAGGCGACGCGCGAGAGCTTCGAGAAGCAGGGTGCGCTGCGGGCCGAGGCGGGCAACTGGACCGGCGACATGAAGACCGCCGCCGCCCCCGGTGGCATTCCCGGCGCGCTCAGCAACACGCCGCCGCCCGCCAGCCAGCTTCAGGTGCCCACCCCCGCGGTCGGCGCCAGCGGCTCGCCCCAGCCGGTCGCCGGCCAGCCCGCACCCGATCCGGCCAAACAATCCGACGCGTATCAGCGCGCCTACGACCTGGGCAAGGAAGTGTCGGTCACCCGCAATGCGCCGGGATCGGTCAAGCGCCTGTCGGTCGCGGTGCTGCTGCGCGATCCCGACAAGACCCGCCGCACCGCGATGGAGATCACCCAGATCACCGATCTGGTGAAGAGCGCGGTCGGCTTCGACCAGGCGCGCAACGACAACGTCACCGTCATCAGCCGCAAGTTCGCCGATCCCGATGCCGAGGCGGCCGCCGGCCCCAAGTGGTACGACAACGCCTGGCTGCCGGTGGTGGCGCGCAACGCCACCGCGATCCTGATCGCGCTGCTGGTGCTGTTCCTGGGCGTGCGCCCCCTTGCCAAGGCGCTGATGCAGAAGCGCGACGAGGCGACGAAGGCTGAGGCGGGCGCCGCGATGGGTGCCGGTGCGCCGGTGCTCGGTGCCGATGGCCAGCCGATCGCGGCACCCGCCGTCGCCCCGCCGGTCAGCCTCGACCAGCTCGAGCAGAGCCGCGGCTATGACGAACGCGTCGATGCGGTCCGCGGCTTCACCCGCGACAATCCGGCCCGCGCCGCGCTGGCGGTTCGCGACATGATCCGGGCCGACGCCAAGTGAGCGCGCCAGCCGCCCCGCGCAGCTACACCGGGATCGAACGCGCCGCCGTGCTGATGATGCTGGTCGGCGAGGACGAGGCCGCCGCGATCCTGCAGAAGCTGGAACCCGAAGAGGTCCGCCAGCTCGGCGCGGCGATGTTCACCGTCGCCGAGGTCGCCGAAGAGGATGTCGAGACGGTCCTGGAGGACTTCATCGGCCGCGCGCGCGAGCGCACCACGATCGGCTTCGACCCGCGCCCCAAGATCGAGGCGGTGATGACCCGCGCGCTGGGGCCGGAAAAGGCCGAGAGCGTCCTCACCCGCATCACCCCGGCCGAGGCCGCGTGCGAGCTGGAGATGCTCGCCTGGCTCGACGCAACCGAAATCGCGCAGATCATCGAGAAGGAGCATCCCCAGATCGCCGCGGTGATGATCGCCAATCTCGACCCCGCGATCGGCGGCCAGGTGCTCGAACTGCTGCCCGAGGCGGCGCAGCCCGACATCCTCCACCGCATCGCGCGGCTGGGGCCGATCACGCCCGAGGCGGTCGAGACGCTCAAGACTCTGCTCGACAATCGCGTCGGCGCCAGTGCGTCGGGCGGCGGCGTGATGCTGGGCGGCGCGCGCGAGGCGGCGATGATCCTGCAGGGCGCGCGCAAGGCGACCGAGCAGCGCGTGATGCCCAAGCTGTTCAAGATCGACAAGGACATCGCCAAGCAGATCGAAGAGGCGATGTTCATCTTCGACAACCTGCTGGAACTGGACGACAAGAACCTGGGCACGCTGATCCGCAACGTCGACGGCGAGATCCTGACCAAGTCGCTGAAGGGCGTGGACGAGGCGGTGCGCGAGCGCTTCCTGGGCTGCATGTCCGCGCGCGCCGCGGCGGGCATCCGCGACGAGATGGAAGCACGTGGTCCGATGAAGCTGGCCGAGGTGCTGGAGGCGCAGAAGGCGATGATCGCCATCGCGCGCAACCTGGCCAAGGACGGCACCATCCAGATGGGCGCGGGCGAGGACGATTATGTCTGAGGCGATGGCCTTTGCCCCCGCCTCCCCCGCGCCGTTCGTCGCCGGCTTCGCCGCACGGCACGAACAGTCGGCGGCCAGCACCCTCGCCGCCGCCTTCGCCGCCGCGCCAGGCTTCGCCCCGGTCGACGTGCGCGAGCGCGTCCAGGGCCCGCGCCACTTCTCGCCCGCCAATCCCGACTGCAACCCGACCGAGGGCTGGGATCCGCTCGACCCCGCCGCCCAGATGGCGGCCGAGATCGATCCGATCGAGGTCGCCCATGCCGCCGGCTTCGCCGAAGGCCTCGCCGCCGCCCAGGCCGCCGCGGCGGAAGCCGCCGCGCGCGACCAGCAGCTGGTGTCCGAATTGCTCGAGGCGCTGAAGTTCGGCGGCGGCTTCGATCGCGAGGCGATGGCCGGACGGTTGCGCCAGACCGTGATGTTTCTCGTCTCGCGGCTCGTTGGCGAAACCGGCGTCGCCGCGGATCTGCTCGCGACCCGCGTGGATGCGGCGGCCGGTCTGCTCGCCGACAAGGCGGAAGCCGCGCTGCTTCGCCTCAATCCCGACGACGTCGCGCTGCTCGACGGCAAGCTACCCGCGACGATCTTCGCCGCCGGCGACGCCAATGTCGCACGCGGCAGCTTCGTCCTCGAAAGCGCGTCGACGATCGTCGAGGACGGCCCCGAGCTGTGGCTGGAACAACTCGCCGCCGCGATCGAACGCGTGCCGACGCCGAAATGATTAACCATTTCGTGGAATAACTTCCGTTCGTGGTGAGGAGGCGCTGAGCGAAGTCGAAGCGCCGTCTCGAACCACCTGCCCTTTGAGACGAGCCTTCGCCTTCGCTCAATCTCTCCTCAGGGCGAACGGAAGAGATTGTGGAAGCCCATGCTGAACCGCTTCACCGCCGACTATCTCGACACCCTCGGCCACGCCGACTTCCGCCCGACGCCATCGGTGTCGGGGCGGCTCGCCAGCTATGACGGGCTGCTGATGGAAGCGGTCGGCCTGTCGCTGCCGGTCGGCACCGTCTGCCGCGTCGGCGGGCATGGCGACAGTTTCGTCGAGGCGGAGGTGATCGGCTTTCGCGGCGGCAGGACGCTGCTGATGAACCTCGGTGGCCCCGCCCCCCTCCTGCCGCGCGCACCGGTCAAGCCAATCGGCCCTCCGGGCGAGGCGGAGGTGGGCGCCGCGCTGCTCGGCCGCGTCGTCGATGGCGCGGGCAAGCCGATCGACGGGCTCGGGCCCATCCGCGGCGCCGCCAGCTGGCCGCTCGCCGGCAAGCTGCAATCGCCGCTCGATCGCGGCCGCGTGCTCCAGCCGCTCGATGTCGGCGTGCGCGCGATCAACGGCCTGCTGACGGTCGGCCAAGGCCAGCGCGTCGGCATCATGGCTGGTTCGGGCGTCGGCAAGTCGGTGCTGCTTGGCATGATGGTGAAGGCGGCCAAGGCCGACGTCATCGTCATCGGCCTGATCGGCGAGCGCAGCCGCGAGGTCGCCGACTTCCTCGAAACCAAGGTCGCGGGCGAGGCGCGCGCGCGCTCGGTCGTCGTCGCGGTACCCGCCAATCACTCGCCGGTGCTTCGCATCCGCGGTGCACTGCGTGCCACCGCCATCGCCGAGGCGTTTCGCGACGAGGGCAAGAAGGTCCTCCTCATCATGGACTCGCTGACCCGCGTCGCGCATGCCGGCCGCGAGATCGGCCTGGCGCTCGGCGAGCCGGCGTCGGCGCGCGGCTATCCGCCCAGCGCGATCGCGATGCTGCCCAACCTGATCGAGCGCGCCGGCGCCGATGCGCACGGCACCGGCTCGATCACCGCCATCTACACCGTGCTGGCCGACGGCGACGACGGCAACGACCCCGTCGTTGATTCGGCACGCTCGATCCTCGACGGCCATATCGTCCTGACCCGCGCGCTCGCCGAGCAGGGCGTCTATCCGGCGATCGACATCTCCAAATCGGTCAGCCGCGTCATGACCGATATTGCGCAGCCCGCGCATATCCACGCTGCGCGCGTGCTTCGCCGGCATCTCGCAACCTATGAACAGAACCGCGACCTCGTGCTGATGGGTGCCTATCGCGCGGGCGCCGATCCCGCGATCGACCAGGCGATCGCCGCGCATGGCGCGATCATGGCCTATGTCTCGCAGAGCGCGGGCGAGACGGTGTCGCTCGACGATGCGGTCATGGAGCTGACCGGCGTGTTCGGCGATGGCTGACGCCGCGAAGCTCGCGCGCATCCACCGCGTACGCACGCTCCAGCTCGGCCTGAAGCGCGCCGACGAGGTCGCGGCGGCGGAAAAGCATCGCAGCGAATCGATGCTCAGTGATCGTATCGTCGCGCTCGCCGATGCGGTCGCGCCGACCATGGCGGGCGCCGGCGGCTTCTCGCTCGCCGCCCAGGCGCATTATCGCGAGCGGCTGCATCAGTCCGCCATCGCCGCCACCTCGCGCGTCGCCGCGGCGGAAGCGCAGTGGCAATTTGCCACCGAGGCGACCCGCGCCGCGCACCGCGACCAGACCGCGATCGAAAAGCTGATCGCTCGCGCTGACGCCGACGCGATCGTCAAGGAAATGCGCGCGCTTCAGGACGCGCCGCCGTCTGCGCGAAAACGGCACGATCCTTGCTGATCGCTGGCTGGAGAAACATAGCCAGCCATGACCCCGTCGACCATCGCCTCATCAGCCGCCGCCGCCATGCCGCCGACGCTGCTCAGCCCCGCCCCCGCCAAGGGCAGCGGCGGCGAGCCCGCGATGGCATTTACGTTGGATATTCCGTTCGTTAGCGCCGGCCCCGCGACACCGACCCTGATCGCCATGCCGATCGCCGCGCCTGCGGTGGCCCCGCCCGACGTCATCGCGCTGGCGTATCCCGGCTTGGCGGACGACCCCGCGCCGGACATGCTTGCCGCCACCGACGATGGCGAGCGGCACGATGATGCCGACACCGGCACGGATTTGCCGGTCAGCCCGGACGCTGCCCCGCTCGACCCCGCGCTCGCCTGGTTGGCGCTGGCCCCGTCGATCGTCGTGCCGGCCCCCGCCGTCGCCACGCCCGCGCCGCCGCCTGGCGACCGCGCCGCGGTCGTCGACCTTGCGGCGCGGACGGCCACCCCCGCGCCGCCTGGCGACCGCGCCACGATCGTCGACCTTGCGGCGCGGATTGCCATCCCCGCGCCGAGCGTCGCGCTGCCCTCTCCGCCAGCGCCCGAGACCAGTGACGTCGCCGCACCGGTCGCGCCGAGCGACGCCACCGGTAGCGAGACGATCGCCCGCGCCGTCGGCACGACCGCGCTGACACCGCTCCCGGCGGTTACACCGGCACCCCCGACCGCGCCAAATGCCGCGGTTGCCGAAGCGGCTCACCCGTCCTCCACGACGCCTGCGCCGATCCAGCCTGTGACCACCCAGGCGGCGCCGCAGCCGCTCGCTGAGCCCGTCGCCACGCCGCAAGTCGGTCGCTCACAACCGCTTCCGATGCCAAAGGCACGCGACATCCAGACGGCGCAGGAAAGCCGGGCGCCGCGCACCGTCGCCGCATCCTCGCCCCAGGTCGCCGCCGCGCAAGCGCGCACCACCCCGGCAATTCCGGCGGTCGCGGTGCCGGTCCGCTTTCAGGCGACCGCCGACCAGCCGCTGGCCGACGTCCCCGCCGCCGCGCAGACCGCGCCAGCCGTCGTCACCCCCATCGTCGCGCTCGATGCCGCCGCTCCGCTCGTCGCCCAGCCGATCGCCGCTGCGCCGGTCACCGCGCCGGCCGAGGCCGTGACGCCCGGTCGCCCGGCCGACGCCACCATGCCGCCGACGCCGTCCGTCGATCGCGCCGCCACGGTCGAGCCGGTCATGGCGACCGTCCCTGCTCCCGTGACCGATGCGGCGCCCAGCCAGCCATCCGCCGCCGTCGTCCGCTTCGCCCCAGCCGCGCCGATCGTCGCCGCCGCCGCGCAGCCCGCAGCGGCAGCCCCCCGCGCGCCCGCGGCGCCGGTCATCGCGGCCGTCCAGCCCGCCACCTTCCTGCGCCCGACCACCCCCGCCTCGCCGCGCCCGACCATCGTCGCGCCGGACGAGCCCGCCGAAGCGACGACGACCGTTCCCGCCGAGGTGCAGCCTGCGTCTCCCCCCGCAACGCCGATCGCCACCCCCGCCGCGCGCGCCTTCGGCGCCGCGATCCACGCCGCCGCGATCCAGCGCAGCGAGCCGCAGCCGGTGCCGCTCGACACCCGCGCCACCGACGAGCCAGCGGCCGCGCCGCCGATCGCGGTCGATGCGCCCGCCGCCGGCGCAGCGCCGCCCGCCGCTGCGCCGATCGAGCAGCGCCCCGCCGCCGCGATCGCCCAGATCGTCCAGCCGCCGCTCGACGTCACCCAGCGCCAGTGGCCACACAACATGATCGCGCGGATCGAGAGCCTGCGCGACATGGCCAACGCCGCCGACACCAGCATCCGCCTGATCCCCGACGCGCTCGGCCGGATCGACGTGTCGATGCGGACCGAGGGCGACACCATTCACGTCGAATTCGCCGCCGAGCAGGCCGCGACCCGCCAGCTGCTGCAGGAAGCCGCACCGCGTCTTCACGCCGCCGCCGAGGATCGCGGGCTCAAGCTCGGCGACACCCGCGTCGCCACGGTCGCCGACAGCGCCACCCAGAACGGCACCGGTGGCCAGGCCGGCGGCAACAGCCAGAGCACTGGCAGCGGCAACAGCGCGCAGAGCGCCGGTGCCCAGCAGCAGCAGGCGCACAGCCAGCAGCAACAGCAGCAACAGCGCGAGGCCGCCCGCACCACTGCGAACCGCGCGCCCCGCGCCCCTGTTTCCACCACCGATAGCGACGCCGGCGACCAGGCCGGCGGTCGCATCGCCTGACGACGCCCGAAAGGACTGACCCCATGGCCGACAAGCCCGCCGAAGACGATGCCGCAGCCCCCAAGAAGAAGGGCAAGGGCAAGCTCATCATCATGATCGTCGCCCCGCTCGCCCTGCTGGGCGGCGGGGTCGGCGCCGGCATGTATGCCGCCAACGCCGGGCTGCTCGGCGGCGGCGGCCATACCCCCGAAAAGGAAGACCACGGACCCAAGCTGGTGCCCAAGGAGGAGCAGAAGCGCGCCGCCGCCGGCGGCGAGGGCGGCGAGGGCCATGGCGAAGGCGGTGGCGGCGGCGGCGAGCGCCCGCCATCGGGCGAGGGCGGCGACAAATACGCCTCCAACTATTACGAGATGGAGAAGGAGTTCACCTCCAACCTCAGCGATTCGATGCACTTCGTCCAGGTCGGCATCGCCGTGTCGACGCCGTACGACGACACCGTCATCGAAAACGTCAAGACGAACGACATCGCGGTCCGTTCGGCGATCCTGATGACGCTCAGCGACACCACGGAAGACCAGGTTTTCTCGTCCGAGGGGAAGCAGAAGATGGCCAAGCGGCTGACCGCGGCGATCAACGCCGTGCTCAAGCAAAAAGAGGGCTTTGGCGGGATCAGTAACGTTTACTTTACCAGTTTCGTTGTTCAGTGAGGCATGGTTAACGCCGAGGCAACGACCGAACGCCGCTCCCGCGACAGGGCGCCCGCCGCCCACGCGGAGGGGCTCGGCGCGGCCAAGCTGAATCCGTTCGGCGATCTTCACACGCTCCAGCACCTCTCGGCGCGGTTCGCCCGCGCGCTTCGGGGGGTGTTCGAGCCGCTGCTGCGCCAGGAGGTCCGCGCCTGGGCCGAGCCGCTCGTCGTCCAGCGCTTCGCCGACTATCGGTCCGAACGCGGCGACGCGCTGACCGGCTGGATGCCGTTCGGGATGGTGCCGGCCGCCGCCGGTGCGCAGGCGCTGTGCGTGCTCGATGGCCGTTTCGTGCTCGAGATGCTCGACCTGTTCTTCGGCGGCACCGGGGCGGCTCCTGCCGAGCTGCCGGCCGAATTCTCGCCCGCCGCCGAGGCGCTGGCGGGTCGGATCGGCGCCGTCCTCGCCACCCCGCTGCGCGCCGCATGGGAGCCGCTGACCCGGATCGAGTTCAGCCCCGGCCGCTGCGAATCGAGCGCCGCGATGCTGCCGATCGATGGCGACGACGCGATGATCGTCACTCGCTTCGGCATCGCCGCGGGCGACGGATCGCCGGTGTTCCTCGACATCCTCTATCCCGTCGTCGGCCTGAAGCCGCATGGCGCGACGCTGACCGGCAAGGTGCTCGACAAGGCGGAGGCGGACCCCGCCTGGCGCACCGCGCTGACCCGGTCGGTGATGAACGTCCGCTTTCCCGTCCGCTCGGTGCTGGCCGAGCCGGTTGTGCCGCTGTCGCTGCTGGTCAACCTGAAGCCCGGCGACGTCATTCCCATTTCGATCGGCGGCGACGTGCCGGTGATGGTCGGTCGCGACCGTCTCGGCACCGGGACCGTCGGCACCTCGAACGGCTTTGCCGCCGTCCGCCTCACCGCCATCGCCCAGATCGACGACGAAGGACTTTCCGCATGAACGACATGACCGGCGGCTTCGCGGTCGATACCGCGGTGGCGGCCAACTTCCGGCTGCTCCAGGACGTCGACGTCAAGCTGACCGTCGAGATCGGCTCGACCCAGCTGACGCTGCGCGAACTGCTCGCGCTCGGCGAAAGCTCGGTGATCGAGCTCGATCGCCAGGCCAACGAGCTGCTCGACGTCTTCGTCAACGGCACGCTGATCGGCCGCGGCGAGGTGGTGACGGTCGGCGACCGCTTCGGCGTGCGCATGACCGAGCTCGTCAACCCCGACAAGCGCGGCTGAGGCGACACGATGCTCTGGAGCTACATCCTCAAGCTGGTCATCCTCCTGCCGCTGGTCTGCGGCCTGATGATCGGCTGTCTCTATCTGTGGCGGAAGCTCGAGAGCCGCATGCCCGGCAAGCCGTCGACGCGGCTCGTCCAGGTCAAGGAAACGATGATGATCTCGCCCGGCGTTCGCCTCGCCGTCCTCGATTTCGAGGGCAAGCGCCTGCTCGTCTCGGTCGCCCGCGGCGGCGTCACCCTCGTCGACAAGGTGGGCCAGTGAGCATTTCCGTGACCCGCAAGGGCGCCGGCCCCGCGCTGATCCGCGACCGTGCCGCCATGAAGCCGCGCCGCACATCGGTGGTGAAGTGGCTGCTGATCGCGCTCGCCATCCTGCTCGCCGTCTCGGTCGCGATGCCCGCCTTCGCGCAGGCCGCGCCCGCCGCGCCGGCCGCCCCCGCGGCGCCGGGCGTCGGCGACGCGGTCGACCGCGCGCTCGGCCAGCTGAGCTCGGGCGCCGCATCGGGCGGCACCCAGTCGGCGCCGCTGTCGCTGTCGCTCCAGGTCCTCATCATCATGGGCCTGCTGACGATCCTGCCGGGCATCCTGTTGATGATGACCAGCTTTACCCGGATCGTCATCGTTCTCGCGGTGCTGCGCCAGGCGCTCGGCCTTCAGCAGACGCCGCCCAACCAGGTGCTGATCGGCCTGGCGCTGTTCCTGTCGCTGTTCGTGATGGCGCCGACGATCAACCAGATGAATACTCAGGCGATCCAGCCCTATGCCTCGGGCCAGCTCGCCGGCACGCAGATGATCGCCGCCGCCGGCGCGCCGCTGCACGACTTCATGACCAAGCAGACCCGCGTCAAGGACGTGACGATGTTCGCGCAGATGGCCAAGTCGGGCCCCTATGCCAGCCCCAAGGACATTCCCTACGCCGTTCTGCTGCCCGCGTTCACGACGTCGGAGCTGAAGACCGCGTTCCAGATCGGCTTTCTGATCTTCCTGCCGTTCATCGTCATCGACCTCGTCGTCGCGACGGTGCTGATGAGCCTAGGCATGGCGATGCTGTCGCCGTCGATCATTTCGCTGCCATTCAAGCTGCTCCTGTTCGTCCTGGTCGACGGCTGGGCGCTGACGATGGGCAGCCTGGCGAACTCGTTCGCGACATAGCGCCACCTACGCGCAAATCCCGTTCGCCCTGAGCTTGTCGAAGGGCGTGCCAAGACCCCGTGCTTCGACAAGCTCAGCACGAACGGAAGTTAAATCAGATGGACGCCGATTACTTCCTGACCGTCGCCAACCAGACGATGTGGGTGCTCGCACTCGCCTCGGCGCCGATCCTGATCCCCGCGCTGCTCGCCGGCCTGATCCTGGGCATGATCCAGGCCGCGACCTCGATCAACGAGCAGACGCTGTCGTTCGTCCCCAAGCTGGTCGTCGTCGCCTTCTCGATCCTGATCTTCGGCAGCCTGATCCTCGGGCTGCTCAGCGATTTCACGATCTCGATGTTCGACCGCATTCCGGACCTCGTAAAGTAATGCGCAGCGCCAGCGCGGCCACGCCCGCGCGTCCTGTGCCAGCACGGCCGGCCTCGGCATTGCCGAGGTTCGACGACGCGGCTTTGCCGCGGCGTGGTGCAGGGCATTGCACGATGCCCGCCGCGGCGAAGCCGCCTCGTCGGACGGGTGCTTCGCCCCGCCGGCCGGGCGCGCCAGCGTGGCGCGCGGCGCGTGTGCACTCGCAGGCTGCGCCGTGCTAGGCTTCGGCCTCGCCATCGAACCGCAGCTGTGGGCACTCATCTTCGTGATGGTGCGCATCGGGGCGGCATTCATCGCCGCGCCGGTGTTCGGCGCGGTGACGATCCCGCTGCCGGTGCGCGTCGCGCTGACCGGATCGATCGGGCTGCTCGTCCTCGCCGCGCACCCGATCACGCCGCCCGCCCAGGTATTCGCGACCACGACCATCCTGTCGGTGGCGGCCGAAGCGCTGGTCGGCTTCTCGATCGGCTTCGTGCTCCAGGCCGCCTTCGCCGCGCCGCTGGTCGCCTCCGAAGTCATCGGCACCTCGATGGGTATCGGCTTCGCCTCGACGATCGACCCGCAGAACGGCCGCTCCACCCCCGCGCTCGGCCAGTTCATGTCGGTGATGCTGACGCTGCTGTTCCTGTCGGTCGACGGCCACCTCGTCCTCGTCGACCTGCTGGTGCGCAGCTATGACACCATGCCGCCGGGCGCCGCCTGGCTGACCGCGGTGCAGCTGAAGAGCATCGCGCTGTTCGGCGGCTACATCTTCCTCGCCGGGCTGTTGCTGGCGCTGCCGGTGGGCTTCCTGCTGCTATGCCTCAACCTCGTCGTCGGCATGATGAGCCGCGCGGCGCCGGCGCTCAACCTGTTCTCGGTCGGCCTTCCCGCCAGCCTGGCGGTCGGCGTCATCGCGCTTGCCACCGCCTTCCCGGCGATGGGCGACTATATGCTCGTCATCATCCGCGAAAGCCTCGACGCGATCCAGACGCTGGTGACCGGCTGATGTCGGAGGGTGGCGACAAGACAGAAGCCCCGACAGCACGCCGCCGCGAAAAGGCGGCGGAAGACGGGTCGGTACTTCGCTCCAGGGATTTCGGCACCGCGCTGGTGGTGGTCGCCGGCGTCGGCTGGCTGCTGATGTTCGGGCCGCAGCTGCTGGCCGCGTGCAAGGCGGTAATGGCCGCCAGCCTTCAGTTCGACCATGCCGATGTCGAGGATTTCTCACCCTTCCGCCCGCTCGCCGCGGCAGGGGGCAAGCTGATCGCGCCGCTCGCCTCGCTGTTCGGCATCACCATCGTCGCGACCGTCGTCGGCGCCGCGGGTCTCGGCAGCTTTCAGTTTAACGGCAAGCTGATGGCGCCCAAGTTCAGCCGCATCAACCCGGGCGCCGGGCTGAAGCGGATCGTCGGTACGCAGGGGTGGATCGAACTCGGCAAGTCGATGCTGAAGGTCGTGCTGCTCGGCGCGATCGGCGGCTGGATGCTGTGGAAGTCGACGCGCACCACGCTCGGCCTGTCGTCGGCCGACGTCGCCCAGTCGCTCGGCGTCGTCGGCGCCACCTTCAACGGCATCATGATCGCGATGGCGATGGGGCTGGTCGGCATCGCGCTGCTCGACGTGCCGCTGCAGATCTTCCAGCTGCTCCAGAAGCTGCGCATGACCAAGCAGGAGGTCCGCGACGAGCACAAGGAGAGCGAGGGCTCGCCCGAGGCGAAGGCGCATATCCGCCAGAAGCAGCGCGCGATGGCCAGCCGCCAGATCCGCTCGGCAGTCGCCGAATCGCACGTCATTCTCACCAACCCGACGCACTTCTCGGTCGCGCTGCGCTATGACCGCACCCGCGATCAGGTGCCCGTCGTCGTCGCCAAGGGTCGCGGCGCGACCGCGCTCGCGATCCGCGAACTCGCCGCCGAAACGGGGACGCCGATCCTCGAATATCCGATGCTCGCCCGCGCGGTCTATTACACCAGCAAGGAGGGCCAGGAGGTGCGCGACGACCTGTATCTCGCCATCGCCACCGTGCTCGCCTTCGTCTTCGGCCTCAACCAGCAGCAGGGCGGCTCGCCGCCGCCGATCGACGTACCCGCCGGCGCCCGCTTCGACGAGAACGGCGTCAGCCTGTCGGTCGCTTGAAATGCCTAAATCCCGCCCGGCTTCGGCCGTTTTAACCAGCAACGACGAGGGACGCGATGACGACGACCACTTCCGCTACCGCGACCCCGACGCCGACCCCCACCCCGACCGCGTCGTCGCTGGTGAAGTCGGCGACCCAGTCGCTGCTGACCTCGCTCAATACCGGGTCGGGCGTTGACACCAGCTCGCTGGTCGACAGTCTGGTCCAGGCGCAGTTCGCGACCCGCTCCGCGCAGCTGACGAAGACGGCCGACACCCTCACGTCCCAGATCTCGGGCGTGTCGACGATGAAGAACACAATCAGCACCTTCTCGACCGCGCTTCAGTCGCTGATCAAGGGCGGCACGCTCCAGTCGCAGCCGCTGTCGTCGGATACCAAGTCGCTGACGGCCAGCCCGATCGCCGGCACGAAGATGGCGAACGTGTCGAGCAGCATCACCGTCACCCAGCTCGCCTCGGCGCAGAGCGTCCGCACCAAGACCGCGGTCGCCGATCGCAGCGCGGTGATCGGATCGGGCACGCTGACGTTCAACTTCGGCGCCGCGACATACGATTCCACCGGCACCAAGATGACGGGCTTCAATGCCCCGACCGGCGGGTTCAGCACGACGATCGATCTGACCAACGCGACGCTCGACGACGTCGCCACCGCGATCAACGCCAAAAAGTTCGGTGTCACTGCCACCGTCATCGCCGACGGCAAGGGCGGCGCCTTCCTGTCGCTGAAGGGACAGACCGGCGCCAACAACGCCTTCACCGTCAGTGCCAGCACGCCGGCGCTGCAGCAGTTCGAGGTGAAGCCGGTCACCGATCCCGACACCTCGACCACCGCCATTTCGGGCCAGGCGGCCAATGCCAAGCTGACGATCGACGGCATCGAGGCCGAACGGTCGACCAATACCGTCACCGACCTGCTCTCGGGTGTGAAGCTTCAGCTCAACGCGGTGTCGATCGCGCCGGTGTCGCTGAGCTCCGAACGCCCCACCACCGCGCTGACCCAGGCGGTGCAGGACGTCGTCGACACCTACAATCAGGTACTGACGACGCTGAAGGAGCAGACCGACCCTGTCACCGGCCCGCTGCGCGGCGACCAGGCGGCGCAATCGCTGCTCCGCTCGCTGCGCGGGCTGACGCTCGCGACGATCTCCGACGGCACCGCGGCGGGTCCCAAGACGCTTGCCGAGATCGGCGTCAGCACCAACAAGGACGGGACGCTCAAGCTCGACACCAAGCAGCTCGACGCCGCGATGAAGGCGAACCCCGACGCGATCGAGAGCATGTTCGCCTCGACGACGACGGGCCTCGCCAAGGTACTGTCGACGATATCCGACGCCGCGACCAACACCGTCTACGGGCTGGGCGCGTCGGAAGCGCGCTACACCGCCGCCAAGACGGAGGTGGCGAAGAGCCAGGCCAGGATCACGACCGATTCAGAGGCCATGACCACCCGATTGTCCCAGCAATATGCCGCGATGAACTCGCGCGTGGCCGCCTACAAGAAGACGCAGACCTTCCTCGACGGCCAAATCAAGGCCTGGAACAAGAGCGACAACTGATGGCCTATGCATCGTCGCTGCTGCGAAACCCCTACGACACCTACCGCCAGATCGACGTCGTCGGTCGCACCGCCGAGGCGGATGGCCCGGCGCTGGTCCAGCTGCTCTACGAAGAACTTGTCTCAGCACTGCGCTCCGCCGCCTTCGCGATGGCCCGCGGCCAAGTCGCGGTGAAGAGCGAGCGGGCGACCCGCGCGACCGCGATCCTGTTCGCGCTGGAGGCTGGGCTGGATCACGACAAGGGCGGCGACGTCGCCGTGTCGCTCCACCGCCTCTACGCCGGCATTCGCCGCCAGGTGATCGACGCCTCGATCGGCAACGACCCCGCGCCGCTGCTTAACGCCGCCAGCGACCTCGCGGAGATCGCCGCGGCGTGGAAGACCGCACGGGCGGGCTGATCCGCCTGCCGTCTGGCCTCCACGCCATTCCTCCGTCATGCTGAACTCGTTTCAGCATGACGGGGACGGGGCGTGAACCGGCCTCAATGCCGGAACCAGTGCCGCCGCAGGAAATACCCCAATATCCCCGCGCCCAGCAGCACGCAGCCAATCGTGATCCAGTCGAACGCATGGGCGGAATGCTGGAACGGCAGGCCGTCGACGTTCATCCCGTACAAACCGGTGATGAAGGTCAGCGGCAGGAACACGACCGCGACGATCGAGATCACCAGCGATCGATGGTCGATCTGCTCCGCCCTCAGGTCGGTCAGCGTTTCGTGAAGCAGCGCCGCGCGCTCGCGGATCGATTCCAGCTCTTCGGCCATCCGCGCCGCTCGGTCCGCCGCCGCCGCCAGGTGCAGCCGATCGTCCTCCGCCAGCCAGTCGCCGGGCAGCTGCGCCAGCTTCTCCAGCGCGGTCCGCTGCGGCACCAGGAAGCGGCGATAGCCGATCGCGCCGATCCGCACCCGCATCACCGTGCGGCGCAGTTCGAAGATCGCCGAGGGATCGAGTTTCTCCTCGCACGCGTCGAGCTCGTCGCCAAGGTCCGCGACGACCGGATCGAGATCCTCGGTGATGGCGGTGGCGATTTCCGAGATCAGGTCGCCGGGATCGCGCACCTCGCCCCCCTCGACCTCCTTGACCACCGCGTCGACCGCGTAGAGCGGCTTCCTCGTCACCGAGAAGACGCGCCCCTTGATCGCCCACACCCGCACCGACGCCAGCGGATCGCCCGTCGTCGCCGGTTCGGTCGACCGCCCGCGCAGGTTCAGCAACGCGCCGTGGCCGAATTGTTCGCAGCGCGGCCGCGTCTCGGTCGCGGTCAGCGCGTCGACGACATAGTCGTTGAGCCTGGCTTCCTCGCGCAGCCACTTCTGCGCCTCCGCCTCGGTGGTCGACAGATGGACCCAGACGAGGTCGGCGTGGCACGTCAGCGCGTCCTTCACCGATACGCGCTCGGCTTTGCCATCGGTAATCCTGTAGCCGAACCCGCTCATCCTCGCTCCACCGTCACCGTCAGCCCGACCGGCGTCACCGCGCCGCCGTCCCAGGGCGCCCGCGCCGCATCGGCTCGCGCCCGGTCGAGCACCGCCGCCGGCACGTCCGCACGGTGAAGCACCAGATCGGCCTGCGCCAGCCACCGCGCCTCGCGCAACGTCAGGTCGTCGGGATCGTCGGAGCGCAGCACGATCGCCTCGACGCCACCGGCGCCCGCAAGCGTGTCAGCCCGCACTTCCGCCAATGGATCGCCGATCAACCCGGCCACCGCCCGCCGCCGCTCGGCACCGTCGGGGTAGCGCGCGCGCAACTCGCCGCGCAGCGCGTACAGCCGTTCGGCCAGCCGCCCGATCCCGGTCGGGATCAGCCCCTCCATCCGCTGCCGCAACGCCGCCGCCAGCCCGGCCGACACGCCGCCCGTTCCGATCGCGACGATCACCGGATCGCGATCGACGATCGCGGGCAAGGTGAAGTCGCACAGTTCGGGCCGATCGACCGCATTGACCAGCACCCCACGCGCCTTGAGCCGCGTGACCGCGGCCTCGTCGTCGGCGACGATCGCCAACCGGGCATCGGAATCGTCCTCGCCGACCACATGAGCGCCGGCGCGTTCGAGCAGCCGCCGCTTGGGCGCGGTCGCGTCGTCGTCACCGAGCAGGATGACGGGCCGCCCCGTCAGGACGATGAAGATCGGCAGTGACCGCACGCTTCACTCCTCGTCCGCCGCGCCGGGGCGAATATGGCCAGGCGACCTACTTCGCCAGCCACTCCGGCACCCGCTCCGCGCCCAGGATCGTCTCCGCCGCGATCCGGTCGGCGACCACCGCGAAGCGGTCGCCATCGACCAGCACCTCGGGCACCAGCGGCCGGCTGTTGTACGTCGACGCCATCGTCGCGCCATAGGCACCGGCGGTGCGGAAGACGGCCAGGTCGCCCGACTTCACCGCGTCGATCTCGCGCCCCATCGCGAAGGTGTCGCCGGTCTCGCACACCGGACCGGCGATATTGGCGGTCATCCGCTCGCCGGTCGGCGTCACCGCGACGAAATCGTGGAAGGCGTCGTAAAGCGCCGGGCGCATCAGGTCGTTCATCGCCGCATCGACGATGACATAGGGATCGGTGACCCCCGGCTTCACCCAGATCACCTCGGTCAGCAGCACGCCGGCATTGCCCGCGATCACGCGCCCCGGCTCGAACATCAGCTCGACGTCCCAGCCCTCGGTCGCACGCGCGACCATCGCGCCATATTCCGCCGGTTCGGGGAAGGTGTCGCCATCCTTGTACGGCACGCCCAATCCGCCGCCCAGGTCGACGCGATCGATGACATGGCCCGCCGCGCGCAGCTCGGCGACCAGCGCGCCGACGCGGGCATAGGCCTGTTCCAGCCGCGATAGGTCGGACAGCTGGCTGCCGATGTGGATCGCGACACCGCGCAGGTTGATGCCGTCGAGCGGCGCCAGCCGGTCGAACATCGCCGGCGCCTGGTCGATCGGCACGCCGAACTTGTTGTCGCGCTTGCCGGTCGAGATCTTGGCGTGGGTACCGGCATCGACGTCGGGGTTCACGCGCAGCACCGCCGGCGCCACCTGACCGCGCGACGCGGCGATCTCAGCCAGAACGACGCCCTCTTCCTCCAGCTCCAGGTTGAACTGACCGATGCCCTCGTCCAGCCCCTTGGTCAGCTCGGCGCGGGTCTTGCCGACGCCGGAGAAGACGATGTCCTTCGCCGGGATGCCCGCCGCCAGCGCGCGCGCCATCTCGCCGCCCGACACCACGTCGGCGCCATAGCCCTCGTCGGCGATGACGCGCAGCACCGCGATGTTGGGATTGGCCTTGATCGCATAGGCCAGGTGGACGCGGTTCAGCCCCGCCAGCGCCTCGCGAAACACGCGCGCATGGCGGCGAAAGGTGCTCGCCGAATAGACGTACACCGGCGTCCCCACCGCTTGCGCGATCGCGGTCAGGCTGACGTCCTCGCAGCACAGGGTGCCGTCACGATAATCGAAATGGTTCACGAAGGCCTCAGTCCGGCGGAAGGTCGAATTCGTCGCTGCGCCGCTCGTCCGATTGGGTCAGCAGCTCGTCGCTGCGCTGCGGGCGCTGCTGCGTCGTCGGCGTCAGCAGCTGGCTCGGCGTCAGCGTCTCGTCGGCGCCGCGCGGTGCCGGCGGCAGCGGCACGCCCTTGCGCGGCTGCAGGTCGCGCGCCGCGCCGCAGCCGGCGAGCACCAGCGCGAGCGCGAGGATACCGAACCGCATCACGCCATGCTCTCGCGCGCCGCTGCGATCGCGGCGCGAACGTTCGCGGGCGCAGTGCCGCCGAAGCTCATACGGCTGGCGACCGAGGCATCGACCGACAGCACGTCATAGACCCCCGCCGTGATCCGCCCGTCGATCGCGGTCAGGTCGCCCAGCGGCAACGCGTCGAGCCCGATTCCCAGCGCCTCCGCCCGCGCCACGGCGCGCCCGGTGATGTGGTGCGCCTCGCGAAACGGTACCCCCGCCTCGCGCACCAGCCAGTCGGCCAAGTCGGTGGCGGTCGAGAAACCGGCTTCGGCGACCTGGCGCATCCGCTCAGTCCGGAACGTCGCGCTTTCGACCATGCCGGTCATCGCCGCGATGCACAGGCCGAGCAGGTCGTGGGCCTCGAACACCGGCGGCTTGTCGTCCTGCATGTCCTTCGAATAGGCGAGCGGCAGGCCCTTCATCGTCACCATCAGGCTGACGAGGCAGCCGGTGATCCGTCCGGCATGGCCGCGCACCAGCTCGGCGGCATCGGGATTGCGCTTCTGCGGCATGATCGAGCTGCCGGTCGACCATTGGTCGGAAAGCGATACGAAGCCGAACGGCTGCGACGCCCACAGCACGAATTCCTCCGCCAGCCGCGACAGGTGAAGCGCGCATTGCGCCGCGCTGGTCAGATATTCGATCGCGAAGTCACGGTCGCTGACGGCATCGAGGCTGTTGCGCGTCGGTCCGTCGAAGCCGAGCGCGCTCGCCGTCGCCTCGCGGTCGACCGGAAATCCCGTCCCCGCAAGCGCCGCCGAGCCGAGCGGCGAACGATTCATTCGCGCCCGCGCGTCGGTGAAGCGGCCGACGTCGCGGCTCGCCATTTCCCAATAGGCCATCAGGTGGTGGCCCAGCGTCACCGGCTGGGCCGATTGCAGATGGGTGAAGCCCGGCATCACGCTGGCGGCATGCTCCTCTGCGCGCGCGAGCAGCGCGGTCTGGAAGCCGCGCAGCGCCCCGGTCACCTCGTCGATCGCATCGCGCACCCACAGCCGGAAATCGGTCGCGACCTGGTCGTTGCGGCTGCGCGCGGTGTGCAGCCGTCCCGCCACCGGCCCGATCGCCTCGGCCAGCCGCGCCTCGGTGACCATGTGGATGTCTTCGAGCGTCAGGTCCTCGGGCACGCCATCGGCGGCATAGCCCGCGGCGACCTGCTCGAGTCCCGCGGCGATCCGCTCGGCGTCCGCCGCCTCGACGATGCCCTGCTTGCCCAGCATCGCGACGTGCGCGCGGCTGCCGGCGACATCCTGCTTCCACAGCCGCTTGTCGAAGGGAATCGAGGCGTTTATCTCACGCATGACCGCCGCCGGTCCTTCGGCGAAGCGGCCGCCCCACATTGCATTGGAGCCTGTCATGTCCTGCCGCTCGGCGATTGCCTGTCTCCTCGCCGCCCTAGCGGCAAGCGCGTGCACTAGGCCCGACGACGCCGCCAATCAAGCAACCCCCGCGGCCAGCGGCGAGGTCTCGTCGGGCGAGGTATCCGCCGCCGGCGGTGCGCCCGCCCCCTCGGCGGTGACGAAATTCGACCGCAGCCACGCTGGCGAGACGCCCCCTGCCGTCGCCTTCACCGACGCCGCTGGCCAGTCGGTCACGCTGTCGACGTTCAAGGGCCATCCGGTGCTGGTCAACCTGTGGGCGACGTGGTGCGCGCCCTGCGTCAAGGAATTGCCGACGCTCGACGCGCTGGCGAAGCAGGGCAAGCTGTCGGTCGCCGCGATCAGTCAGGACAGCGACCCCGCCAAGGCCGCCGCCTTCCTGAAGGAACGCAAGTTGACCGACCTCACGCCCTATCGCGACGAGAAGATGGGGCTCAGCCTCGCTTATCAGGCGACGTTGCCGATGACGGTGCTGCTGGGATCGGACGGCAAGGAAGTCTGGCGCAAGCTCGGCGACACTGACTGGACCGGGCCCGAGGCGGCGAAGATGCTGGCGGAGGCAAAGTAACCTCTAATCCTCCCCCGCCATTACCCTTCCCGTTCATGCTGAGCTTTTCGAAGCACATGAAGCAAACGCAGCGCTGGGGGCACGTCTTTGACAAGCTCAGGACGAACGGAGATTGGGGGTGCTCTGTGCTTAGCCCTCCGCATCTCCCAGAAACGGCGCCGCAAACTCCGGCCGCACCCGCAACAACCGCCCGGTCGCGCGGTCCAGCAATGCCCAGGTCGTCAGCGCCTCGACCAGCACCCGCCCGTCGTCGCCGGTAAACCGCACATGCCGGTCGAACCGAGCCCCCCGCAGCGCGCCGACCCACGTCTCCCCGATCGCGACCCCGCCGACGCCCAGATTGCCGCGGTAATCGATCTCGTGCCGGGTCACGACCCAGACATGCACCGCCTGGTGCTCCGCCGGCGCCACCGCCTCCCAGTGCGAGACCGCGACCTCCTGCACCCACTTCACCCAGACCACGTTGTTGACGTGGCCCAGCTCGTCGATGTCGACTGCTCGCGCGACGAAGCGGCGGGTGAAGCGGGTCACCCGATCAGCAGTCCGGCGAGTGCCGCCGACATCAGGTTGGCAAGGCTCCCCGCCGCCAGCGCGCGCAGGCCGAGCCGCGCGATGGTCGCCCGCTGGTTCGGCGCCAGGCTGCCGGTCACCGCCATCTGGATCGCGATCGACGAGAAATTGGCGAAGCCGCACAGCGCGAAGGTGACGATCGCGACCGTCCGCGCGCTCAGCTGGCTCTGCTTGCCGAGGTCGATATAGGCGACGAACTCGTTCAGCACGATCTTCTCGCCGAACAACCCACCCGCGATCCCCGCCTCGTTCCACGGCACGTTGAGCAGGAACATCACCGGCTGGAACACATAGCCCAGCAGCCCCTGGAAGCTGAGCGTCGGATAGCCGAACCACCCGCCGACCGTGCCGAGAAGCCCGTTGGCGAGCGCCACCAGCGCCACGAACGCCAGCACCATCGCGCCGACCGCCACCGCGAGGCGGACGCCGGTCTGCGCACCCTGCGCCGCCGCCATGATGAGATTCGCGGGCCGCTCCTCGTCGTGCGTCGCGTCGGGCAGCGGCTCGCCCGGCGTGCCCTCGGGCAGCAGCGCGGCGGGCCCGCGCCCGCTGATCCGCGCCTCGGCCAGCTCGATCTGGCGCGTCTCGTCGGGCACGTCGCCCAGCGGCAGCTCGCCCTCGGGCGCGACGGTCCGGTCGGGCATGATGATCTTCGCCATCAGGATGCCGCCCGGCGCCGCCATGAAGCTCGCCGCGAGCAGATATTCGATGCGGATTCCCATCGACGCATAGGCCGCCAGGATCGTCCCCGCGACGCCGGCCATGCCGCTGGTCATCACCGTGAACACCTGCGGCGGCGTCAGCCCCGCCAGATAGGGGCGGATGACGAGCGGCGATTCGCTCTGCCCGACGAAGATGTTGGCCGCCGCGCACAGCGATTCGACCTTCGACGCGCCGATCACCTTCTCGATCGCGCCGCCGATCCAGCGCACGATCAGCTGCATCACGCCGAGGTAGTAGAGGATCGACACCAGGCTGGCGAAGAAGATAATGACGGGCAGCGCCGCGATCGCGAAGCTGGTGCCGCCGACCGCCGGGCTGGCGAGATTGCCGAACAAGAATTGCGTGCCCTGCTGCGAATAGCCGAGCAGCGCCGACACGCCGCCCGACGCCGCCGCCAGCGCCGCGCGCCCCGGCGTCCAATAGAGCACGATCACCGCGATGATCGCCTGGAGCGCGAAGGCGCTGCCGACGACGCGCAGGCGGATCGCCCGCCGGTCGGTGGACAGCGCGACCGCGATGGCGAGGATCACGAGGATGCCGGCAAGGCCGATCAGCAGTCTGGTCATGTGCGTACCGCGTAAGCTGTCAAATGAGAACGCGGCCCCCCGCGCGAGGGCGCGACCATACACGCATGATCGCGGCGTTCCAGCGACTTCCGCTCAGGCGCAGCCTCGGCTACGACCCGTCGATGGACAGCCAACCCGCGCCCGCGATCCCGCGCTCGCTCTTCGCCTTCTCGATCTTCTACGGCGGCATGGTCTGCATCGCGGGCGTGCTCGGCAACAAGCAGGTGGCATTGGGGCCGCTCGCAGTCGAGGCGGGGATCTTCGCCTTCCTCCTCCTCGTTGTCACCTCCAGCGCGGTCGCGGAGCTGCATGGGCCGACGCTCGCCAACCGGCTGGTGCGGATCGGTTTCGTGCCGCTGATCGTGTCGATCCTGCTCTCCTTCGTCGTCCACGCGCTCCCCGCCTCGCCCGAGATGCGGCCCGCCAACCGCGATGCCATCCAGCTGGTGCTCGGCGGCACGTGGCGGATCTGGCTGGGGGGGATCATCGCCTACGGCATCTCGCAGACGCTCAACGTCACCATCTTTTCCTGGCTGAAGGGCCGCGAGGGCTCCGCCCTGCTCTGGCTCCGCGCCGGCATCGCCAGCGTGCTCAGCCAGATCGTCGACACGCTCCTGTTCGTCTCGATCGCCTTCCTCGGCGTCTTCCCGATCGGCGAGCTGCTGCTTGGCCAGATGATCGCGAAGGTCGTCCTGTCCGCCGTCCTGGTCCCGCCGCTGATCTACCTGTTCGTGGCGCTGGGGCGGAATCTGGATCGGGCGTAACCCGCCCGTCAGCTAGCCACCGTCATGCTGAACTCGATTCAGCATCTCCGGCGATGGCGCCGTTCCCTCTCAGGAAGATGCTGAACCAAGTTCAGCATGACGGCTAATTGGTGAGGGTCTTGGGAATGCAGCATACCCCCGCTAAAGGCGCGCCCATGACCGACTATACGCCCGACACCGCCCTCCTCGCCAAGGCCGAGACGCTCGTCGACGCGCTGCCCTATCTGCAGCGCTACGCCGGCCAGACCTTCGTCGTAAAGTACGGCGGCCACGCGATGGGCGATCCGGAGCGCCAGCGCGATTTCGCCGAGGACGTCGTGCTGCTGAAAGCGGTCGGCATCAACCCCGTCGTCGTTCACGGCGGCGGCCCTCAGATCGGCGCGATGCTCAAGCGGCTCGGCGTCGAATCGCAGTTCATCGGCGGCCTTCGCGTGACGGACAAGGCGACCGCCGAGATCGCGGAAATGGTCCTCGCCGGATCGATCAACAAGGAAATCGTGTCGTGGATCGCGCAGGCCGGCGGCCGCGCCGTCGGCATCTCGGGCAAGGACGCGGGGCTGGTTCAGGCGGAGAAGGTCGGCCGTCGCGACGCCGATCCGCTCCAGGGCATCGAGCGCCACGTCGATCTCGGCTTCGTCGGCGAGCCGGTCGCGGTCGACCGCAGGATCATCGACACCATTTCCGCCAGTGGCGCGATCCCCGTCATCGCGCCCGTCGGCCTGGGCGCCGACGGCCACACCTACAACATCAACGCCGACACCATGGCCGGCGCGATCGCCGCGGCGATGGGCGCGGCGCGCTTCTTCCTCCTCACCGACGTCGCCGGCGTTCTCGACAAGGCGGGCACACTGATGACCGACCTCGACCCTGCGCGCATCGCCGCGCTCGAGGCGGACGGCACGATCAGCGGCGGGATGATCCCCAAGGTCCAGACCTGCGTCGCCGCGGTCGAGGCGGGCGTCGATGCCGCGGTCATCCTCGACGGCCGCGTGCCCCATGCGATGCTGCTCGAAATCTTCACGTCGCAGGGCGCCGGCACACTGGTCCACGCGTGATGTCCAATCCTCCCCCGCCAGGGGGAGGACGAGCTGGCGTCCAAAGCCGGGAGTGGATCGCGTCACCCTGCACTGGCAACCAACTTCGACCTCGGCTAGGCGTCGGGGAAAGCCAGTCCGGAGCCGACGACCTTGCTGACGCTTACCATCATCCAGATCCTCCAGGTGCTGCTCGACGTGGTCTGGTGGATCCTCATCGTCCAGTTCGTGCTGTCGCTGTTGATCTCGTTCAACGTGATCAACACCTCGAACAACTTCATCCGCTCGCTCGCCGACGGACTCGATCGCCTGACCGATCCGCTCTACCGCCCGATCCGCCGCATCCTGCCGCCATCGGGCGGGCTCGATTTCGCGCCGATGGTGGTGCTGATCATCGTCATCATCCTCAGCCGGATCATCCTGCCCAACATCGCCGCGAGCATCCTGATGAGCAGCGCTGCGTGACGGCGCGGATCATCGACGGCAAGGCGCGCGCCGCCGCGCTGCGCGCCGATGTCGCCGGCCACGTCACCCATTTCGCCGCCCGCATCGGCCGCGCGCCCGGCCTTGCCGTCGTGCTGGTCGGCGAGGATCCGGCCAGCGGCGTGTATGTCCGGTCGAAGGGCAAGGCGACGCGCGAGGCGGGGATGGTCAGCGTCGAGCGCCGGCTGCCCGCCGACATCGACGAATGGGCACTGCTGGAGCTGGTGTCCGAGCTGAACGCCGACCCCGCGATCGACGGCATCCTCGTCCAGCTGCCGCTGCCGTCGCAGATCGACGCGCAGGCGGTGATCGGTGCGATCGACCCGGCCAAGGATGTCGACGGCTTCCACCCGGTCAACGCCGGGCGGCTCGCCACCGGCCTGCCCGCGCTCGTCCCCTGCACCCCGCTCGGCTGCCTCATGCTGCTGCGCGAAGCATATGACGGCAAGCTCGCCGGGCTCGACGCCGTCGTGGTCGGCCGCTCGAACATCGTCGGCAAGCCGATGGCGCAGCTGCTGCTCGGCGACAGCTGCACGGTGACGATCGCGCACAGCCGCACCCGCGACGTCGCCGCGCGGGTCCGCTCGGCCGACATCGTCATCGCCGCGGTCGGCATCCCGCATTTCATCGCCGGCGACTGGATCAAGCCGGGCGCGACGGTGATCGACGTCGGCATCAACCGCCTTCCCGATGGCCGCCTCGTCGGCGACGTCGACTATGCCGCGGCGGTCGAGGTCGCGGGCGCGATCACCCCGGTGCCGGGCGGCGTCGGGCCGATGACGATCGCGTGCCTCCTGCGCAACACGCTGGTCGCCGCGTGCCGCCGCGAAGGCCTGCCGGAGCCCGACGGCCTGTGATCGAGCTTTTCGTCTCGTCGCTGATCACCTTCTTCGTCGTCATCGATCCGCCCGGCTGCGCGCCGATCTTCGCCGGGCTGACCAGCGGCGCCAACGCGACGCACCGCCGGGCGATGGCGATCCGCGCGACCGGCGTCGCCTCGGCGATCCTGCTCGTCTTCGCGCTGTTCGGCGAAAGCCTGCTGCGCGGGCTCGGCATCAGCCTGGCGAGCTTCCGCATCGCCGGTGGCATCATGCTGTTCCTGATCGCACTCGAGATGGTGTTCGAAAAGCGCACCCAGCGCCGCGAGGACCGTGCCGCCAAGGTCGCGGAGACGGCGGAGGTCGAGGACGTCTCGATCTTCCCCATGGCGATGCCGATGATCGCCGGCCCCGGCTCGATCGCGTCGGTGATGCTGCTGATGAGCCGCAACGAAGGGATCGAGCGCAGCCTCGTCGTGCTCGCGGCGCTGGGATCAATCCTCGCGCTGACGCTCGTCGCCCTGCTGGCGGCGGGGACGATCATGAAGATCCTCGGCGCCAAGATCGAGGCGGTCATCACCCGCCTGCTCGGCGTCCTGCTGGCGGCGCTGGCGGTGCAGTTCGTGATGGACGGCCTGCAGGTGAGTTTGCACTAACAGTCCGCCCCACGAAGTGGCGTGGACTATTAGACCAAGATCGTCATGCTGAACTCGGTTCAGCATCCCCTCGCCGAAACCCCCGGCCCTCAATCGATCCGGTACAGCCGCAACGGCGACCCCTTGGGCATCGCCAGCGGCGTCAGCCATGCCGGCACCTGGTTATGCGCCAGCTGATCATAGAACCCGCCCGGATTGCGCGCACGGTACACCGTCGACTCCGCCATGTTCGGGCACACCATCAGCATCGTCGCGCCGTGCCGCTTCATGATCGCATGCGCCTGCGCCGCGGAACCGCCGAACGCATGCTGGACGTCGAGGATCGCGTCGCCGTTGCGGTGATAGGGCCCCGCGATCGCGCTGTGGTGGCTGACGGTGATCAGCCGCGGCCCCAGGTCGACGAAGGTGAATACCGTCTGCGCCGGATAGCGGTTGGTCGCCGCCAGCACCGTGGTGCGCAGGCACTGACCGGTCGAGAAATTGACCCGCTTGGTATAGGCGCTCGGCCGGTCGATCGGCAGCCACTTGATGGCAAGGCCAGCGAACAGGCCGGACACGACCAGGAACGCCGCCACCGTGCCGACCACGCGTACCAGCATGTTGCCGCTGTTGAGCAGCCGCGGCAGCAGCCACCACGCCAGCGCGGTCGCGCCCGGCACCGCCAGCATCTGCGCCGCCGGCCCCGCGCGCACCTGCCACAGCAGCATCAGGCTGGCGAAGGTGACGAACAGCGCCACCGCCGCCCAGCCGACCGCATGCTCGCTGCGCCGCGCGCGCCACGCGGCGACCAGCGCGCCGATCGCGCCGACCATGGGGAAGGCTGCGATCGGGAAGCCCATGCGGAACGGATGCTGATAGATCGGCTTCGCCTCGCGGACGTTGTTCAGCCAGTTCTTCTCCAGCTCCGGCGACACGCCCTCGGGCCGCCCCAGGCATTGCGGAAAGAAATGCACGAACCCCGCGACGATCACCCCGCCCGCCACCGCCGCCAGCACCAGCCGCACCCAGCGGTTGGCCGGGCTGACGAACGCCAGCACCGTCAGCAGCGCGCCTGCCGCGACCATCACGCTCAGCCACACCGGGGTCAGCGCGTCGCAGCGCATCGCCGCATTGGCGTAGGACGCGAACGCCGCATAGCCGAGCGCGCATCCGCCCCCCAGCGACGCGGCATAGGCCGCCAGCCGCCGCGCCTCGCCGCGATCCCACACCCAGCGCAGCGCGATGATCGCCCCCGCCATCGCGCAATAGGGCAGCATTTCCAGCCCGATCGCCAGGCTGATCGACGAGGCGATGCCGACCATCACCCCGCCGCGCACCTGACGCGGATCGCACAGCCCGGCGACGCTCAGGCTTAGCATCGCCAGCTGCCAGCCGTGATGATCGATCCGCTCGGGCAGGAACATCAGCATCGTCGCCGCGGTGCAGGCGAGCAGCACGATCGACAGCGGCCACGCCAGCGGATCGACCAGCCGGCGGACGGTCGCGCCAAGCCCCAGCATCGCGATCGACAGCGGGATCAGCGGCGCGATCCCCGCCGCCAGCCGCTCCGCCCAGACATTGCTGGTGAATAGGCGAAAGAACAGGATCAGCCCCGCGATCGGCAGGTCGACGATGCGGCTCCAGTGGATGTCAAAGCCCTGCGGCGGGTTCATCCGATACTGGCGCAGGTCGAACCAGCCCTGGCCCGCGAGCCACGCGCGCACCTGCATCATCCGCATATTGTCGTCGGTATCGCCCAGCGACAGCCAGCGGATCAGGTTCCAGCTGTCGTAGACGTGATACGCCGCGATCGCCGCCCAGGCGACAAGGGTCCAGCGCATCCAGTGGCGCGACAGGTCGACGAGGAGCGGATGGCGCGGCTGGTTCGACAAGTCTTTTCCTTCGCCTTCCGGCACTCTACTGGCCTGGGGCTTGGATCAGGCCGCGCTGCTGTATCGCGGGCACGGCAAAGGGCAAGACGGTGACCGCACTCCTCCATCGGCTGGACCGGATGCGCGAAAGCGGGCTGCTGGGACAGATCGTCCGCTTCGGCATCGCCGGCATCGCCTCGTCGCTGATCTATTCCGCCGTCTACCTGCCGCTGACCTTCTGGGTCTTCCCGCGCGAACATGCCGTCTATGCGGTGCCGTTCGCCTTCGCCGTCGCGGTGACCTGCGGCTTCTACATGCACAGCCGGTGGAGCTTCAGGGATCACGGCACCCGCCGGCGCGGCGGCGGCCAGCAGGCGAAGTTCGTGGCGGTGCAGGCGTCGGGCATGCTACTCAACGCCGTCGTCACCTGGATCGGCACCGCATTGCTCGGCTACCCCGCCTGGGTGCCGCTGATCCCCGCGATCCTGCTCGCGACGATCGTCACCTTCCTCCTCAACCGCTATCTGGTATTCGCCTGACATGGATCGCATCGTCTACGACCGCATGGCGGCACATGATTCCACCCATTGGTGGTATCGCGCGCGGCGCGACATCCTCGCCGATTACCTGACCCGCTACGGCGATGTGCCCAAGGGCGCGCGGATCCTCGAAATCGGCTGCGGCACCGGCCACAACCTGCCGATGCTCAGCCAGTTCGGCGCGGTCGAGGCGATCGAGATCGATCCGGCCGCGCGAGAGATCGCCAGCGAGCGGCTCGGCCGCCCCGTCGGTGACGCGCCGCTGCCCGCGCTGCCGGGGATCGAGCGCGGCGCCTACGACCTCGTCGCCGTCCTCGACGTCGTCGAGCATATCGAGGACGACGTCGCCGCGCTCGCCGCGATGAAGACGTTGCTGAAGCCCGGCGGCAAGATCCTGATCGCGGTGCCCGCGCACCAGTGGATGTGGAGCGCGCACGACGTCGTCAACCACCACCATCGTCGCTACTCGAAGGCGACGCTGAGGAAGGCGATCGAAACCGCCGGCCTGCGCCCGAAGAAGCTGACCTACTTCAATTCGCTGCTCTTTCCCCTTGCCGCCGCCGCACGCATCGCCGGCCGCCTGACGGGCCGCGACGACAGCGACGATTCGCCCCCCGCCAAGCCGCTCAACACGCTGTTCGAGCGCATCTTCCGCCTCGAACGCCATGCCGTCGGCCGCCTGCCGCTGACCCCGGGCGTGTCGATCGTGACGCTGGCCGAGCCGGCGTAACGCTCGGTCCGGCGCCGCGCCTCCCTTTGCTATCCCCGCGAAGGCGGGGATCCATACTGGCTGATGCCGATGGGTCTCACAAAGCCCAGTGATGATGGTTTCCCGCCTGCGCGGGAATGACGAGCCTCCCTCACCGTTCGTGCCGAGCACAGTCGAAGCACCTGCCGCAATACGACCGCTCGACAGAACTACTCCGCCGCTGCGCGCTCCACAGCCTCGAACTCGGGCGACGGCTCGGCGGCATTGAACCCCAGCGACGAATGCCCCTTCACCGGCCCGGCGATGTCCGCGACCAGATACAGCGGCCGCCGCTTCGCCTCGATATACAGCCGCCCCAGATATTCGCCGATCATGCCCAGCACGAACATCTGCACCGCCGACAGCACGACGACCACCAGCATCGTCGACGTCCAGCCCTGCACCGAATCGCCCTCGAAATACCCCCAGGCGATGTAGAACAGCAGCAGCAGCGCCACCCCCGCCAGCATCACCGACGCATGGCTGGCGAAGCGCAGCGGCGCGGTGGAAAAGCCGGTGACGGCATCGAACGCCAGCCGCACCATCTTGCCCAGCGGATAGTTGGTCTCGCCCGCATGGCGCTCGGCGCGATCATAGGCGAAGGGCACCTGGCGGAACCCGACCCAGGCCACCATCCCGCGGATGAAGCGCGCCTGTTCGGGCATCGCCAGCAGCGCGTCGAGCGCGCGGCGGCTCATCAGCCGGAAATCGCCGGTGTCGAGCGGGATCGGCGTGTCGGTGACGCGGTCGAGCACGCGATAGAAGATCGACGCTGTCGCCTTCTTGAAGATCGTCTCGCCCTGGCGCTGGCGGCGCACCGCATAGACGACGTCGGCGGACTGCTCGGCCATCGCCCGGCGCATGTCGGCGAGCAGCTCGGGCGGGTCCTGAAGGTCCGCATCGATAACCAGGATCTGCGCGCCCGAACACAGGTCGAGCCCCGCGGTCAGCGCCAGTTGGTGGCCATGGTTGCGCGACAGGTTGATCGCCACCAACCGCGGATCGCTCGCCGCCAGCCTGCGCATCACCGCCCAGCTGTCGTCGCGGCTGCCGTCGTTGATTAGGACGATCTCGTAATCGTCCCCCACCGCCGCGCGTGCCGCCGCGCTGACCCGGCTGTGCAACAGCTCGAGGGTCGCAGCCTCGTTATAGCAGGGGACGACGACGGAGAGGGCGGGACGCTGCATCGCCGCCCGCTATAGCGGCGATGGCGGGGCGGCGGCAAATGGGTCGTGCGCCGACGCAACAGCCGCCCCCAACCAACCGTCATGTTGAACGTGGTTCAGCATCTCTCGCCGTAACGCTCGCGGCCCAAGATGCTGAAACAAGTTCAGCATGACGACGGTAAGGGGACCAGCGAAAGGCCTATGCCCCCGCCCGCGCCCGCTCCTCGGTCAGTCGGGTCATCATCGACAGCGGCATCGCCCCCGACGCCAGCACGCCATAGAACGCCTTCAGGTCGAAGCGCTTGCCCTGGATCGCCTGCGCCTTGGCCCGCGCCGCCAGCCAGGCGGCGTGGCCGATCTTGTAGCTCGTCGCCTGCCCCGGCATCGTGCAGTAGCGCTCGATCTCGCGCTGCGCCCGGCCCGGGGTGAAGCCGACCGTCTCGACGAAATACTGCGTCGCCTGCTCGCGGGTCCAGCGCTTGGCATGGATGCCGGTGTCGGCGACCAGCCGCGCCGCGCGGAACAGGAAGGATTGCAGATACCCCGCCCGCTCGATCGGCGAGGCATAGCCGCCCAGCTCGTCCGCCAGCTGCTCTGCGTAGAGCGCCCAACCCTCGGTATAGGCGCCGAAGAAGCCGATCTTGCGCAGCACGTGCGTCGGCGCCTGATTGGCGATGGTGATCTGCAGGTGATGCCCCGGCACGCCCTCGTGATAGGTCAGCGAGGGCAGCGTGTACTTGGGCCAGTCGTCGACGCTCTTCAGGTTGATCCAGTAGATCGCCGGCCGCGAACCATCGAGCGGCGCGCGATAGTAATAGCCGTTCGACGCGCCGTCCTGGATCTCGACCGGCACCGCGCGGATCTCGAGCGGGGCGTTGGGCGGGTTGGTGAACGCCTGCGGCAGCTTCGCCTGCATCGCCCGGGCGCTGCGGTTCAGCTCGGCAATCAGCTCGGTACGCCCCGCCGCCGTATCGGGATAGCGCTGCGCGGCGGTGGCGTTGAGCTGCGCCAGCCGCGCGCCGACGCTGCCCGTCGCCAGGCCCTGCGACTTCAGGATCGTATCGAGCTGCCGCGACAGGTCGGCGACCTGCTCCAGCCCCATGCGATGGATCGCGTCGGCGGTCAGGTCGGTGGTCGTCGACGCCTTCAGCGCCTCGGCATAGATGGCGTCGCCCTGCGGCACCGCCCACAGCCCCGCCTCCTTGCGCGCCGAACCGCGCAGCCGCTTGACCAGCGCGATCTGGCGGTCGAGCGCCGGATAGACGCTGTCGGCGACGATCTTCGCCGCACGGGGACCGTAATCGCCCGACAGTCCCGCCGCCTTGGCGCGCCGGGTCAGCGATTCGACCAGCCCGCTCGCCTCCGGCGCCGGGCTGCGCAGCTTCGCCATCTGCCCCAGCGCCAGGTCGAGCGCGAAGTCGGGCGCCAGCAGCCCGCGCTTCGCATCCGCCCCCTGCACCTGGCTGTCCATGTCGAGCGCCGCCCCCATCTGCGACAGGCGGCTGAGATACGCCTCGGCATCGGCCGCGGTCGTCACGCTGTGCGTAGAGTTGAGGAAGTCGGGCAGGTCGAAATAGACGCCGCGCTGCTGAGTGATGCGATAGGGCTGGGTCGGCGAGGCGATGCCGAACCGCTCGGGCCCGACGATGCCCTGCGCCAGCGAATACAGGACCACCTCGCGATCGATCCGCGCCGCGGCCGACAGCGTGGCGGGGTCGATCGCCCTGACCATCGCCTCGGCCCGCTTGTTGCGCGCCAGCGACGCCTTCAATGCGGCGGGAGAATTGTCGGTCAGCTGCGATTTCAGCGCGGCATTGGCGCCCTTGTCGAGCCCGAGCTGGGTCGCCATCTGCGGGTTGGCGGCCAGCCGCTCGGCAAAGATCGCATCGAACGCCGCGGTCAGCCCGGCATCCCCCGCCGTCCCCTGCGCCCGCGCCCACGGCGCCAGCGCGAACCCGGCCACGGCCGCGCCGCTGGCGATGAAATGACGGCGATCCATGCGCTTGTCCCTCTCGATGCGTTATGATCCCCCAGCGTTACCTCCCTCACCCCGCCCCCGCCAGAGCGATGATCGCGCCGGGCACATGCCGAAATGGCGGTGGGCGAGGACTTGCTGTTCCCAAAAAGGATCGAGAAATGGGAAAATTAATCTGCCGGGCGCCAGTCGGCGATTATCCTCATAGGGTCGATAAAGCTTGACCTCATGTTCGGTATATATAACACTGAGTCATCTTCAATCGACTCGGGGGTCGGTATGGCATGGCGTGAGAAGCAGGCGTGGTTGGCGCTGTCGGTGATGGTGGTGGCGTACGGTGCCTATTTCGCCTTGGTTACGGCGTCAGAACGATCAATGCTCGACATGTTGCTGTTGTTCGGTGGCGTCGCGATCGCGCAGGCAGTTATCATGATCGTCGGAAGTATCCTGTTGGCGGTTCAGGCGGGCAAGGAAGCCCGAGCCAAAGCCGACGAGCGGGATCGGGCGATCGATCGACGCGGCACCCGCATTGCCTATTTCGTACTGCTGACTGGCATGATCGTCGTCGGCGTCGTCATGCCGTTCAGCAAACAAGGATGGCAGATTAGCAACGCAGCCCTACTGGCTTTGGTCGCTTCCGAAATAGTCCGGTACGGCGTCGTGGTGGCGAGCTATCGGCGGGGCTGGCATGGTTGAGGGCAGGATTACCAACCAGCTTCGCACCTTGCGCTTTCTAGCCGGTGAAATGACCCAAGCGGAATTAGGTGAACGCATCGGAGTAACACGTCAGACCATCGCTGCGATCGAGCAGGGTAAGTACTCGCCGTCTCTCGAAGCTGCCTTTCGCATAGCCAAGGTCCTTGGAAAGCCTCTCGACGAAGTATTCCGGTGGGAAGATTAGCGGTGCTTCGGGGCGGTCACAATCAGTGAGGGTCATTTCCCCGATTGGGGAGGGTCCGCGAGACGGCCCGGTCATTCCCATGAAAATTGAGAAAGGGGGCATTGTGTATGGCCCTCGGCTGGAGTGCGATTCATCGCGAGGTGAAGGATGACGACGGACCACTCTTCGGGCTGGGAGGCAGTCTCTAACCAGTTCATAGCCATCCGTTCTCAGGTCGGGGCGGCGTTGGTTCGGGATTGGGCGAAAGATCGTCTCCCTCAATCGGCTGCAATTTTGGACATCGGATGCGGCTCCGGCGTGCCAATCGCTCAAGCGTTAGTGGGCGACGGCTATTCCGTATGGGGAATCGATGCGTCACCTTCCCTGATTTCGGCATTCCGGTTTAACCTTCCCGGCATGCCCGCTGTCTGCGAGACTGCTCAGGACAGTTCCTTCTTCAACAGAACCTTCGCGGGTGTGGTCTCAATAGGACTCATTTTTCTGCTTGGTGAGGACGATCAGCGGAAGCTCCTCACCCGCGTGGCCGATGCGCTGGAACCCGCCGGACGATTTCTATTCAGCGCCCCACTGGAGGCATGCCGTTGGCATGATACGCTAACGGGCCGTGTATCGACGTCGCTGGGGGCGGCAGCATACGCTGCGCACCTTATCAGCGTGGGGCTTCAATTGGATGACTTCCGATCCGACGAAGGCAACAACAACTACTACGAGGCGGTCAAACCTATCTGACGTGTCGCCATAGGCATTCCCGCAAACGAACCAATGACGGGAATCTCGTAGAGCCGACCACGCTGACGGACGGCTGCGGTTTCCGCTTTCCCGAAACCTGTTCCCGATTGCCTTTTCCCGAAACGCCCGCCCGGTGACGGGGAAAAGGGAAATCAACCACCGCCGCTAAATCCGCTCCACCATATTCACCGCGTCGGTCGCGCGCAGCGCCGCCATCATCCGCATCAGCTGCTGGACGTCGTGGACCTCGACGTCGATCGTGTTGGTGTGGAACGCCGCGTCGCGGGTGTCGAGGCGCAGCGCGATGATGTTCGCCTTGTGCGCGCCCATCACCGTCGCGATCACGCCCAGCGCGCCCGGCTCGTTCTTCACCTGCACGCTGATCCGCGCGACCGCGCCGACCGACTTGTCGCCCCAGTCGACGTCGACCCAGTCGGTCTCGTCGGTGCCGCGTTCCGCCAGTTCGGACAGGACGGGACAGTCGATCGCATGCACCTCGATCCCCGCATCCGGGCGGCGCAGCCCAACGATGCGGTCGCCCGGCACCGGATGACAGCATTGGGCCAGGTCGAAGGCGACGCCCGGCGTCAGCCCCTTGATCGAGATCGCGCTCGACTGCGGCGCCAGCGGCGGCAGGTCCGCCCCCGCCGATCCGGGCATCAACGCCTCCATGACCGCGACGTCGGACAGCGTCCGTCGCGCGATCGCCGCCATCAGCGCGGTCTCGTCGGGCAGATGCAGGCGGCGCAGCGCCGGCTGGATCGCGTCGGCGCCGATCGGCGCGGGTAGGCGGGTGACGATGTCGTCGTAGATCTTGCGCCCCAGCGCCACCAGCTCGTCGCGCTCCTTGTGGCGCAGGTGGCGGCGGATTCCCGCCAGCGCCTTGCCGGTGATCGCGAAGTTCAGCCAGTTGGGCTGCGGCGCCTGCGCCTTCGATCGCAGCACCTGCACCTGGTCGCCGTTCTCGATCACCGTCGACAGCGGCACGACGCGGCCGTTGATCTTCGCGCCCACCGCCTGGTCGCCCAGGTCGGTGTGGACCGCATAGGCGAAGTCGATCGGCGTCGCGCCCTTGGGCAGCTGCACCAGCTCGCCCTTGGGCGTGAAGGCGAAGATGCGATCCTGGTACATCGCCATCCGCGTATGCTCGAGCAGTTCCTCGGGCGTGGCGGCGGTGTCGAGGATCTCGACGAGGTCGCGGATCCAGCTGTGGTTGGTGTCGGCGCGGACCTTACCTTCCTTATACGCCCAGTGCGCGGCCAGCCCGAATTCGGCCTCGGCATGCATCTCGGGCGTCCTGATCTGGATCTCGATACGCGCATTGTCGCTGTGGATGACGCTGGTGTGCAGCGATCGATAGCCGTTGCGCTTGGGCGTCGAGATGTAGTCCTTGAACCGCCCCGGCACCATCGGCCAGCGCTGGTGGATGATCCCCAGCGCGCGGTAGCAGTCCTCGACCGTCGGCACGATCGCGCGGAACGCCATGATGTCCGACAGCTGCTCGAAGCTGATGTGGCGCTCGGCCATCTTGCGCCAGATCGAATAGGGATGCTTCTCGCGCCCCGTCACCTCGGCGTCGATCCCGGCACGGCCCAGCACCTGGGTCAACCCCTTGCCGATCTTGGCGATCTTGTCGCCGTCGCCCTCGTTCAGCTGCTGCAGGCGGCGCGCGATGCTTTCATAGGCTTCGGGCTCGAGCTGCTGGAAGGCGAGCGTCTGCATCTCCTTCATGAACTCGTACATGCCGATCCGCTCGGCGAGCGGGGCATAGATCTCCATCGTCTCGCGGGCGATGCGCTTGCGCTTGTCCGGATTCTTGATGAAGTGCAGCGTGCGCATGTTGTGCAGCCGGTCGGCCAGCTTGACCAGCAGCACGCGGATGTCGTCCGACATCGCCAGCAGGAACTTGCGCAGGTTCTCGGCGGCGCGCTCGCTCTCGGTCTGCGCCTCGATCTTCGACAGCTTGGTGACGCCGTCGACCAGCCGCGCGACGTTGGTGCCGAAAATACGCTCAATTTCCTCCGACGTCGCCACCGTATCCTCGACGGTATCGTGGAGGATCGCGGTCGCGATCGTCTCGTCGTCGAGCCTCAGGTCGGTGAGGATGCCCGCCACCTCGATCGGATGGCTGAAATAGGGGTCGCCGTTGGCGCGCTTCTGGGTGCCGTGCGCGTTGACCGAGAAGACATAGGCGCGGTTGAGCAGCGCCTCGTTGGCATCAGGATCGTAGTCGAGGACCCGATCGACCAGTTCATATTGCCGCAGCACGCCGGGCTAGATGGCCCGACGTGCTGCCGCTTTGCAATCTATTGTTGCTTTAGCGTGCAACGGCAGAGGCATCGACGCTGGCCGGCTTCGCCTTCGCGTTGCACTTCGCCAGCGCATCGGCGTCGAGCGGCTTGCCGCCGACGGTGAAGCTCGACAGGCCGCCGGCGGTCTCGGCGACCAGCTGGCACAGCACCTGTGCGCGCTCGGGCGCCTGTGCCGCGATGAGCACGCCGCCGCGATAGCGCCACGCCGCCGAGCGGGTGACGAAGGCGGTCTTGGTCGGCTGCGCCTGCGGCACGGCGACGTAATAAGCGGTGGTGGTCTGCGTCGCGGCGGGGGCAGCGGCGAGCACGACCGAGGAGAGCGCGGCGAGGAGGGTAAGGGTCTTCATCGAAATTCTCCCTGTTGGAAACGAGTTGCGATTCGCTACCTAGCATCGATTTAGTGCGCTGCAGCACAGGTTGCAACTAGAAACTCATTGGGGCTTCGCGACGGCGGCCATTTGCGCTAGGCTGGTGCCCGAGAAGAGGATGACGATGGGTAAGCTGCGCGAGAAACTGTCCGAGTGCAGCCTGCCGGCCGCGCTGGAGGCGATGGGGGAGCGCTGGTCGTTCCTGATCCTGCGCGCCGCGTTCAACGGCCTGCATCATTTCGAGGAATATCAGTCCGAGCTGGGCATCGCCCGCAACATTCTGGCGAACCGGTTAGGCCGGCTGGTCGAACACGGCATCCTGGTGCGCGAGCCGATGCCCGACGACCGCCGCAAGATTCAGTACACGCTGACCGACAAGGGCGCGGCGCTGTTGCCGACGATGATCGCGCTGCGCCAGTGGGGCGAGCGCTGGGCGACCTGCGTCAACGCCTCGCCGGTGCTGGTCGACCGCCGCGACCACCGGCCGATCCGGGACATCGCCGTCCTGTCGCACGACGGCCGGACGCTGACGAAGGCCGACCTGCTCTGGGTCCTCCCCGCCGACGTCGCGCATGACCACGACCACGCCGAGGCGGCGGAGTAGCTCCACGATGAAATCCTCCCCGAGCTTGGCTCGGGGAGGGGGACCGCCGCCGAAGGCGGTGGTGGAGGGGCGATGCCCTGTCCTTAGCCCCTCCACCACTCGCTGCGCGAGCGGTCCCCCTCCCCCAGCAAGCTGGGGGAGGATTTCGAAAAAATCACACCAGCAGCCTTGCGCCCACCACCACCAGCGTCACCGCCAGCACCGGCACCAGCACCCGCTCCGACACCTTCGCCGCGACCAGGCTGCCGACGATGATCCCCGGCACCGAACCGATCAGCAGCGACACCAGCAGGCTCGCGTCCACCGTTCCCATCGATGCATGGCCGAGTCCCGCGAGCAGCGTCAGCGGCACCGCATGCGCGATGTCCGACCCCACCAGCCGCGCCACCGGCGCCCGCGGATAGAGGACCAGCAGCGCCGTCATCCCCAGCGCGCCCGCCCCCACCGACGTCAGCGTCACCAGCACGCCCAACACTACGCCGAGCAGCGTCGTCAGCCATGCCACCCGCGTCGACGGCAATCCCTGGAAGCGGTGGGTCAGCCGCGACACGATCTGGCCGCGAAAGAAGGTAGCGATCCCCGTCAGCACCAGCGCCGCGCCCAGCACCACGGTGATCGTCTCGTTGACCGCTTCGGTCCGCGCATCGGCGGCGTGGATCGCCCACAATGTCAGCAGCGTCGCAGGCAGGCTGCCCGTCGCCAGTCGGCGCGTGATCGTCCAGTCGACGGTGCCCTTAGAGCCATGGACCCCCGTCCCCACCACCTTGGTGCCCGAGGCATAGAGCAGGTCGGTGCCGACCGCGGTCGCGGGATGGAAGCCGAAGGCGAGCACCAGCAGCGGCGTCATCAGCGATCCGCCGCCGACCCCGGTCATGCCGACGAGCAGCCCGACGAAAACGCCCGCCAGCGAATAGAGCGGCTGGAGATGGATCACCGGCGGCGGCGGTTCACGGGCGTCAGCCGGCGCTTTGCGACGGGGTGTTGACGCCCATCGAGGTCAGGTATCGCTTCACGTTGCGCGCCGCCTGGCGCAGTCGTTGCTCGTTCTCGACCATTGCGATGCGCACGAAGCCTTCCCCGTTTTCGCCGTAGCCCACTCCTGGCGCGACCGCGACGTGAGCGTGAGTCAGCAATTGTTTGGAGAACTCAAGGCTACCTAGGTGCTGGAGCGCAGGCGGCAGGGGGGCCCACGCGAACATGCTCGCCTTGGGGCTAGGGATGTCCCAGCCGGCGCGGGCGAAGCTCTCGACCATCACGTCGCGGCGCTTGTGATACAGCTGTCGGTTGCGCTCGACGATGTCCTGCGGCCCGTTCAGCGCCGCGCACGCCGCCGCCTGGACGGGGGTGAAGGCGCCATAGTCGAGGTACGACTTCACCCGAGTCATCGCCGCGATCAGCTTCTTGTTGCCGACCGCGAAGCCGATCCGCCACCCGGCCATCGAATAGGTCTTGCTCAGCGAGGTGAACTCGATCGCGACGTCCTTGGCGCCCTTCACCTGAAGGATCGAAGGCGTCGGATTGCCGTCGTAATACAGCTCTGAATAGGCAAGGTCGCTGATGATCCAGACCTCGTTCTCCTTCGCCCACGCCACCAGCCGCTCGTAGAAGGGCAGGTCCACCGCCTCGGCGGTCGGGTTCGACGGATAGTTGACGACCAGGATGCTCGGGCGCGGCACGGTGAACGCCATCGCCCGTTCCAGACTCTCGAAATAGGCGTCGTCGGGCGTCGTCGGCACTGCGCGGATCGTCGCGCCCGCGATGATGAAGCCGAAGGTGTGGATCGGGTAGGACGGATTGGGCGCCAGCACGACGTCGCCCGGCGCGGTGATCGCGGTGGCGAGGCTGGCGAGCCCCTCCTTCGACCCCATCGTCACCACGACCTCGGTTTCGGGATCGATGTCGACGCCGAAGCGGCGGCCGTAATAATTGGCCTGCGCGCGGCGCAGCCCCGGGATGCCCTTCGACTGCGAATAGCCGTGCGCATCGGGCTTGCGCGCGACTTCGCACAGTTTTTCAATGACATGCTCGGGCGGCGGCAAGTCGGGATTACCCATGCCCAGGTCGATGATATCCTCGCCGCCGCTCCGCGCCTGCGCCCGCATCGCGTTGACCTCGGCGATCACATAGGGGGGCAGGCGCTTGATGCGGTAGAATTCATCGTCGGACATGATGCAGGGACCTTTCGAGCGCGGTTGTAGCCCAGCCGCACGCGTCCCGTCACCCCGGCGTGGCAAATCCCACCGTCATCCCGGCCTCGAGCCGGGATCCAGCGTGCCGCAAGCGACTGACATGCCCCTTTAGCTCAGCCGCCCGCCGCAAGCTGGATCCCGGGTCAAGCCCGGGATGACGGAGGCTCCCCCCCACGACCACTGAAACGGGTTCAGCCCGCCGCCGCTTGCCGCTAGGACGACCTAGGGAGACGATGCCATGACCGACGCACCGACGACGCCGAGCCTCGCCGAGCTGCAGCACTGGACCTGGGTGATGGGCCGGGCGCAGCAGATGATGATGGAGGCGGGCCTCGCCGCGATGAAGGACGCGCCGACCAGCGCCTTCACGTCGCCGTTCGTCGACCCCGCCGCGATGACGCGCGTCACCGATTTCTGGCGCGACAGCCTGACGCTGTGGCAGCGCTTCCTCGACCCCGCCAACGCGCCGGCCGCCGCGGAAGAGCCCGCCGCCCACGCCCGCGACAAGCGCTTCAAGGCGGCGGCCTGGCGTGAGAATCCCTTCTTCGACTGGGTTCGCCAGAGCTATCATCTGGTGTCGGACCACATGCTGAAGGGCGTCGACGCGCTCGAGGGCGTCGACGCCAGGCAGAAGGAACAGCTGAAGTTCGCGACCCGCGGGCTGGTCGAGGCGATGAGCCCGTCGAATTTTGCCGCCACCAATCCCGAGGTGATCGCCAAGGCGATCGAGACGAACGGCGAAAGCCTGCTCAAAGGCTTGCAGAACATGCTCGCCGATCTCGGCAAGGGCCAGCTGACCCATGTCCAGGACGGCGCATTCGAGGTCGGGCGCAACCTGGCGACGACGCCGGGCAAGGTCGTCAAGCGCACGCCGCTCTACGAGCTGATCCACTACGCACCCACGACCGAGAAGGTGCTGAAGACCCCGCTCGTCATCTTCCCGCCGTGGATCAATCGCTTCTACATCCTCGATTTGACGCCCGAGAAAAGCTTCATCCGCTGGTGCGTCGACCAGGGGATCAGCGTCTTCATGGTGTCGTGGAAATCGGCCGATGCCAGCATGGCCGACGTCAAGTGGGACGATTACGTCACCGCGCAGATCGATGCGGTCGACACCATCCGCGAGGCTCTCGATGTGCCGAGCGTCCACACCATCGGCTATTGCGTCGCCGGCACCACGCTCGCCGCGACCCTGGCGCTGCTGACGGCGCGGGGGCAGGCCGACAAGGTCGCCAGCGCCACCTTCTTCACCGCGCAGGTCGACTTCACCCGCGCCGGCGAGCTGCAGAACTTCGTCACCGACGAACAGCTGGCGACGATCGCCGCGCTGTCGCCCGAGGGCTATCTCGACGGCCGCTACATGGCCGCGACCTTCAACCTGCTGCGCGGGCGCGACCTGATCTGGAACTACGTCACCAACAACTATCTGCTCGGCCAGGATTATGCGCCGTTCGACCTGCTCCACTGGAATGGCGACACGACCAACCTGCCGGCGAAATGGCACCTGTCGTACCTGTCCGACCTCTACCGCGACAACCTGCTGGTCCAGCCGGGAGCGCTCAGCGTCGACGGTGCGCCGCTCGACCTGACGAGGGTGGAAACGCCCGCCTATGTCCAGGCGGGACGAGAGGATCACATCGCGCCGCCCGAAAGCGTCTGGTCGATCACGCGGCTGTTCAAGGGGCCGTTGCGCTTCGTCCTTGCCGGATCGGGGCACATCGCCGGCGTCGTCAATCCGCCCGCGGCGGGCAAATACCAATATTGGACCAACGACGCGCCCGCGGGCACCCTCCAGGAATTCGTCGCCGGCGCATTGGAAACGAAGGGCAGCTGGTGGCCCGATTGGATCGACTGGCTGCGCCAGCGTGGCGCAGACACCGTTGCGGCGACCGGCGCACGCGTGCCCGGCCAGGGCAATTTGCCCGCGATCGAGGATGCTCCCGGCAGCTATGTGAAGGCGCGCTGACCCCACCCGTCCAGGCTGATGTTGCACTGCACAAATATTGCTTGAAATAAATCGACCCCGCGATTATTGTGCATCGCAGCATTATGCTGGAGTTGGATGCGATGCCCGAGAACGACACCAAAGCCGCGGTCGCCGACAAGGCCGCCGTGCCGGCCAAGTCGGGTGCCAAGGCGAAGTCGGTCGCCGCGACGACGGCAGTGCCCGCGATCCTCGCCGCGCCCAAGCCGGGTGCGCCGAAGCCGATCGTCGAGCCGGCGGCCGTCGCAGCGCCGGTGGCCGCAACCACCCCGCCCCAGCCCGCTCCGTCGAAGCCGGCTCCGCCGGTTCGCAAGCCGGCCGCCAAGAAGCCGGTCGGCGCGGCGAAGGCGCCCGTCGCCGAAGCGACGAAGCCCACCGCAGCGCCGAAACCCGCCGTCCCGATGTCCGTGACGGCCCCCGCAGTGAAGGAAAGCACCATGGACACCGTCAAGAACACCGCCGAGACCCTCACCAACAAGGCGCAGGCCTTCTTCGCCGGCACTACCGACCGCACCAAGGGCGCCGTCGAGAAGAGCCAGCAGATGTTCTCCGAGGCGAACGACTTCGCCAAGGGCAACGTCGAGGCGCTGATCGAATCGTCGAAGATCGCCGCCAAGGGCGCAGAGGACATCGCGCGCTATTCGACCGACTATGCCCGCCAGACCGTCGCCCAGGCGAACGAGAACGCCCGCAAGTTCGCGTCGGTGAAGTCGCCGACCGAGTTCTTCCAGCTGCAGTCGGAAATCGCTCGTGGCGCGGTCGACGCGCTCGCGACCGAGACCGCCAAGTTCACCGAGAACTATCTGAAGCTGATGGGCGAGGTCGTCCAGCCGCTGTCGAACCGCTTCGCGCTCGCCGCGGAGAAGGTGAAGACCGCCGCCTAAGCGAACCGGCGCGCCGCTCTTCGTGGGGCGAGCAGCGACCAAGGGGGCGGCCGCCACGATGCGGCCGCCCTTTTTCGTTGTCGCAGCCCCCTTGCCCGACCCCCCGGCAATGCCATATTTTGCAGCGACGTGATGATCATCGATTCAACCACCATGGCCGGCCCGTCCAACACGGGTGACGAGGATGACGGCGCCGGCAACGGCACCGGCCTTGCCACCAAGACGCGGACACGCACCAAGCAGCCGACGCCATATCGCGTCCTGATGCTCAACGACGACTATACCCCGATGGAGTTCGTCGTCCTGTGCCTCCAGCGCTTCTTCCGCATGGACATGGAGGCGGCGACTCGCGTCATGCTCCACGTCCACCAGAAGGGCGTCGGCGTCTGCGGCGTCTTCAGCTACGAGGTGGCGGAGACGAAGGTCGGGCAGGTGATGGACTTCGCCCGCCAGAACCAGCACCCGCTGCAGTGCACGCTGGAAAAGGCTTGATCGCCTAACCGGCGTGGCGCGGCGACGGCGGATACCGTTGCCGTTTGCGGGCACGCCGCTTATTCGACCGCGATGGATCGCATTCTCATCCGCGGCGGCCGCCGCCTCGAAGGTCGCCTGCCCATTTCGGGTGCCAAGAACGCCGCGCTGACGCTGATGCCGTGCGCGCTGCTGACCGACGAGCCGCTGACGCTGCGCAACCTGCCGCGCCTTGCCGACGTCGACGGGTTCGGCCACCTGCTCAATCAGCTCGGCGCCTCGACCCAGATCGAAGGCACCAGCCCGCAGGACTTCGGCCGGGTGATGACGATCCGCGCCGGCAAGCTGACCAGCACCGAAGCGCCCTACGATATCGTCCGCAAGATGCGCGCCTCGATCCTCGTGCTTGGCCCCGTGCTGGCGCGATCGGGCGAGGCGCGGGTATCGCTGCCCGGCGGCTGCGCGATCGGCAACCGGCCGATCGACCTTCATCTGAAGGCGCTGGAGGCGATCGGTGCCGAGCTGGAAATGGCGGCGGGCTATGTCCGCGCCAAGGCGCCGGGCGGGCGACTGCCCGGCGGTCGCTATCGCTTCCCGGTGGTATCGGTCGGCGCGACCGAGAACGTCGTGATGGCTGCCGTGCTGGCGCGTGGCACCAGCGTCATCGAGAATGCGGCGCGCGAGCCCGAGATCGTCGACCTGTGCCGTTGCCTCGTCGCGATGGGCGCCTCGATCGACGGCATCGGCACCGAAACGCTGACGATCGAGGGCCGCGACAAGCTGCACGGCGCCACCTACGCGGTGATGCCCGACCGGATCGAGGCGGGCAGCTACGCCTGTGCCGCGGCGATCACCGGCGGGCGGCTGGAACTGGTCGGTGCCTGCGCCGAGGACATGGGCGCGACGCTATCGGCGCTGGCCGATGCGGGCGTGCTGGTCGAGCTGCGCAAGGGATCGGTCTGCATCTCCGCGTCCGAGCCGCTCCGCCCGCTGACGCTCTCGACCGCGCCCTTTCCCGGCTTCGCCACCGACATGCAGGCGCAGTTCATGGCGATGCTGACGATGGCGGAAGGCGCCAGCGTGCTGACCGAAACGATCTTCGAGAACCGCTACATGCACGTCCCCGAGCTGGCGCGCATGGGCGCCGACATCCAGGTGACGGGCCGCACCGCGATCGTGCGCGGCGGGACGAAGCTGGTCGGTGCGCCGGTGATGGCGACCGACCTGCGTGCCTCGATGAGCCTGATCCTCGCCGGCCTCGCCGCCGAAGGCGAGACGAGCGTGGCCCGCGTCTACCACCTCGATCGCGGCTACGAGCGGCTGGAGGAAAAGCTGTCGGCGGTCGGCGCCGATATCGAACGCGTCAGCGACGGCTGACCCGCCGACCCAAGCCCGTCATGCCGAACTCGTTTCGGCGTCTCGCCGTTGTGGTGCTCGCCACCAGAGATCCTGAAACGAGTTCAGGATGACGAACGCCTACGCGATGCGCTCCGGCACCTCGGCGGCATCCGCCGCAACCGCCTCGGCGGGCGCCATCGCTTCCCAGGGGAAGACGTACCAATCCTTGGTCACCGTCCGATCGAGCGTGCGCGCGCGGTAATCGACGCGCTGGGTCGACACGACATTGTCCATCAGCGTCGCGAAGCGGATCGAGCCGTCGGGCGCGCCAGCCGCCGCCAGCTTGTCGCGCAGAACGCCGATCGTGCGCCCCGAATCGTTGATGTCGTCGACGAACAACAGCCGCTCGCCATCCACCGTCCGCCGGGCGAGGCGGACCAGCACCTCGTCGGCGAAATCCTTGACCTGGCTCGACAGGTCGCACGACAGCGTCGGCAGGCCGGTGGCGTGGCTCAGATAGACCGCCGGCACCAAACCCCCGCGACCGACGCCGATGATATAGGTCGGCCGCCAGCCGCCATCGCTCGTCACCGCTTCGGCCAGCGCGCGAACGTCGGCGACGAAGGCATCGTGATCGATCGGCGTGTAGACCGGCATCACCGCGCCTCCGCGACATAGGCGTCGAGCCGCGCCAGATGCGCCGCCACCGCGGCATCGTCGAGGAAGCTGCCGAGGAAGCTGTTGCGCGCGAGCCGCGCCAGATCCTGCCGCGACAGCCCCCGCGCCTCGGCCGCAGCGACGTAGTTGTCGGCGACATAGCCGCCGAAATAGGCCGGATCGTCGGAATTGACCGTGGCGCGAATTCCCTCCGCCAGCATCCGGTCGATCGGATGATCGGCCATGTCGTCGACGACGCACAGCTTCAGGTTCGACAGCGGACAGACGGTCAGCGTCATCCCCTCGCGCGCCAGCCGCGCGGTCAGCACCGGGTCCTCCAGGCTGCGATTGCCATGATCGAGCCGGTCGACGCCGAGTAGGTCGAGCGCCTGTTCGACATACGCGGGCGGGCCCTCTTCGCCCGCATGCGCGACGAGCCGAAGCCCCTTGGCCCGCGCCGCGGCGAAGACGCGCGCGAACTTCTCGGGCGGATGCCCAAGCTCCGACGAATCGAGCCCGACCGCGGCGATCCGGTCGAGCCACGGCTCCGCCATCGCCAGCGTCGCGAACGCGCTCTCCTCGTCGAGGTGGCGCAGGAACGACATGATGAGGCGCGAGGTGATGCCATGCTCGGCTTCCGCCTCCTCCATCGCCGACAGCAGCCCGCGGATCACCGTGTCGAACGCGATGCCGCGATCGGTGTGGGTCTGCGGATCGAACATGATCTCGGCATGGACGACGCCATCGGCGGCGACGCGGGCGAAATAGGCGGCGGCCAGATCGTGGAAGTCCGCCTCGGTCACCAGGACGTTGGCGCCCTGATAATAGATGTCGAGGAAATCCTGGAGGCGCGAGAAGCTGTAGGCGGCGCGCACTTCGTCGATGCTGGCGAAGGGGATGGCGACACCGTTGCGCTGCGCCAGCGCGAACATCAGCTCGGGTTCGAGACTGCCTTCGATATGGAGGTGGAGTTCGGCCTTGGGCAGGCCGGCGATGAAGGTGCCGAGATCGCTCATGGCACCTTCATCGCGTGGGCAGGCGTGGGGGGCAAGGCCGGTGTGGCCGCCCCTTTGCCCAATCGTCATGCTGAACTCGTTTCAGCACCTCCGAGAGGCGGACGCCGGGCCAACCCCCAGGAGGTGCTGAAACAAGTTCAGCATGACGACTGATCCGGGTCTATGCCGCCTCAGCCTCGGCCAACGTCGGGTAATCCGTGTAGCCTTCCGGCCCGCGCGTGTACCACGTCCGCCGATCGTCCTCGTTGAGCGGCGCATGGGTGCGAAGGCGCTCGACGAGGTCGGGATTGGCGATGAACTTGCGCCCGAACGCGATCGCGTCCGCCAGGCCCGACCGGACGTCGGCCTCGGCCGCCTCCAGCTCGTAATCCTGATTGAGCACCAGCGGCGCGGTAAACACCTCGCGGATCTTCGGGCTCAGCTTGGGCACCTCCGATGCGCCGAAGGTGCCGGTCGGCGACAGCTCGCGCAGCTCGAGGAAGGCGATGCCTAGGTCGTTCAGCGCCTTGGCCGCGGGGACGAACACGTTCTCGGGGTTGCTGTCGTCGGCGCCCTGCGTCTCGCCGTTGGGCGACAGGCGGATACCGGTCTTGCCGGCGCCGATCGTCTCGACCACGCGCGTGACCGCCTCGACCATGAAGCGGATGCGGTTCTCCGGGCTGCCGCCATATTCATCGTCGCGATGGTTGGTGCCGTCGCGCAGGAACTGGTCGATCAGATAACCATTGGCGCCGTGCAACTGGACCCCGTCGAAGCCGGCGCGGATCGCGTTGGCGGCGGCGTTGCCATATTCGTCGATCGCCTGGGCGATGTCGTCCTTGGTCGCGGCGCGCGCCTCGGCATAAGGATTGTCGTCGGTGTGATAGGGCGCGCGCGTCGCCGACGACGACAGCGGCGTCAGGCCGGTCACGTCGGGCCGCGCGAGCCGGCCCATGTGCCAGATCTGCGCGACGATCTTGCCGCCCGCCTGGTGAACCGCCTCGGTCACCGGCTTCCACGCCTCGGTCTGCTCGTCGGTCCACAGGCCCGGCGCAAACGGCCAGCCGAGGCCGAGGCGGCTGACGCCGGTTCCCTCGGTGATCAGCAGGCCGGCGGTGGCACGCTGACGGTAATATTCGATCATCAACTCGGTGGGCACATGCCCCTCGGTGGATCGGCCGCGGGTCAACGGCGCCATGAAGATGCGGTTGGCGGCGTGGATATCGCCCAATTGGACGGGATCGAACAAGCTAGGCATTGAAGCTCCTCTAAGAGGCTGACGTTCCCCAGATAGGCGGCTAAGGGGCAGCATGCACGGCAACGCGCCCCCAAGGAATATTGTTGCCGCGGCAAGCTCAACTGCGTTCGTCGCGGTGATTATCGCCAACGTGGCGCTGGCGTTCGGGCCCTGGTTCGTTCGCCTGGCCGATACCGGGCCGGTCGCCGCCGCCTTCTGGCGGATCCTGCTCGCCGTACCGGTACTCGCCGGGCTGACGGTGGCAAGCGGGTCCAAGGTCGGGCGACCGTCGCGCCTCGTCATCCTGGCGCTGGTCGGCGGCGGCATCGCCTTCGCGCTCGACCTTGGCACCTGGCATCTCGGCATCCGGCGCACGACGCTCGCCAATGCGACGCTGTTCGGCAATTGCGCGACGCTGATCTTCCCGATCTACGGCTTCCTGGTGGCGCGCGCCTGGCCGACGCGTATCCAGGCGCTGGCGCTGGCACTCGCCGCGGCCGGCGGCGGGCTGCTGATGGCGCGATCCTACAGCCTCGACCCGCGGCACCTGGCGGGCGACTTGCTGTGCCTGCTCGCGGGCGTGCTCTATGCGACCTATTTCATCGTCATGGCGCGGGTGCGCGAGACGATGCCGCCGCTGCCGGCGCTGACACTGTCGTCGCTCGCCAGCGCCCTGCCGCTGCTGATCTTCGCGCTACTCCTCGGCGAGCGGATCGTGCCCGGCAACTGGTGGCCGCTGATCGGCATGGCGCTGGTCAGCCAGGTCGTCGGCCAGGGGCTGATGATCTACGCGCTCGGCGCGCTGTCGCCGCTGGTCATCGGCATCGCGCTGCTCGTCCAACCGATCGTCGCCGGCACGATCGGCTGGATCGTCTATGGCGAGCGGCTGGGCCCTGCCGATTTCATCGGCGTGGCGATGGTCGCGGCGGCGCTGGTGCTGGTACGCCGGCGAGAGGTTGCGCCGGACACCGCAAAGAACGATCTAGACGCGTGATGACCGACGACCTGACGCTCGACGAGATCCGCGCGCTGCTGGCGCCCGCGATTGCCGCCAACGCCGCCTTCGATGGCTGGGGTGATACCGCGCGCGACGTGGCCGCCGACCAATGCGGGATCGACCCCGACGTCGCCCGCATCGCGGTGACCGGGCCGATCGACATGATCGATGCCTGGTTCGCGCACATCGACCGGCTGATGATCGAGGCGGTCCCCGCCGACCGGCTGTCGACCTTGAAGATCCGCTCGCGCATCGCCGCACTGGTCGAGGCACGGCTGGATGCCGCCGCGCCCGATCGCGAGGCGCTGCGTCGTGCGATCGCGATCCTCGCGCTGCCGCAGAACGTCGCCGCGGCGGCGCGACTGGGTTGGCGGACGGTCGATCTGATCTGGCGTCTCGCCGGCGACACGGCGACCGACTATAATCACTATACGAAGCGTGCGATCCTGCTCGGCGTTTACGCCGCGACGGTCACCGTGTTCCTCGACGACGAGAGCGAAGGCCACGCCGACACCCGTGCCTTCCTGATGCGGCGGATCGACGGGATCATGCGCTTCGAAAAGGCGAAGGCCGGCCTGATCGGCCGCTCGGAGCGCATGCCCAGCCTGTCGCGCTTCATCGGTCGCCTGCGCTACCCCGTCGTCTAGAGTTTTCCGAAGACCGCCTCGAACCCCGCCCGGTCGCCCGCCGCCAGGAAGCGCGCCTGCTCGATCCACCGGTCGCGTGCCATCCGGCCGCGGAAGGCGCCAAGCTCGGTATCGAGCCGCGCCGCCGCATCGGCGTCGAGCGCCGCGATCTGCCCGACCGTCGTGATTCCCAGTTCGGCCAGCCGCGCAGCGACCTTCGGCCCCAACCCCTTCAGCTGCGTGACCGGTCCGTCCTCGGGCCCGGATGCCGGACCCGGTTCCGGCGTAACCGCCTCGACCGCCGGATTGTCCTCCAGCGGCCCAGCAGCCGGAATCGGCTCGCTCGCCATCGGATCGTTCGCCGGGATCGCTTCATCAGCGGCCGGAGGCGGGGGAGGCGGGGGGGCCGATGGGGCGGGTGTCGCCGCCTGGCGGGGCAGCGTGGGGGCCTGCGCCTCCATTTCCTCCTGCCGCTCGATCCGTTCGCGCTCGGCGGCGCGGCGGTCGCGACGCAGCTTGGCGCCGTAGACGATCGCGATGACCGTCAGCACCGCCAGGATCGCGATGATCGTCAGATGGGCGGCGGTGAAGGCGCCGATGCCGTCGGGGATCAGGCTGGCACCGGGGGCGCTGGTTGCGTTCTCCATGGCCGGAAGCCTAGCGTCGCCGTGCCGCGGGAGCGAGGCCTAATCGCCCGGCTGCGACGCAATCACCGCGCGCGCCGCGTCTACGTCGTCCTCGTCGACCATTACCCTGACCGGGATCAGCAGCCAGCTGCCGTCGGCGATACTGGCGCCGCCGTCGAAGGCGATGGCAGGAATGCCCTCCGCCTCGAGGCGGCCGACGATGATATGCGCCTCGTTGCGGTCGAAGCGGCCGACTTCCGCCAGGCTCATCGTGGATCGGCCGCTGGCATGATCGTCTGGACGCGCACCGGCAGGCCATCGATGCTCGTGGTGCGATCGGCGATCTTGGCGAGCCGTGCCTCGGGATCCTGCGGCGCGTGATATTTCACCAGCGTCTGCCGCTCCGCCTCCAGCGACATGCGTGGCACGCCCCAGCCGCAGCTGGTCTGAAGGCTGTCGATGTCGATCACGAACACCTGCCGCGCCCCCGGCAGCCGCGGGAAATGCGCGGCCAGTGCGTCATAGCCCTCATCCTGCGGCAGGACGAACGTGCCCCGCCCGTAAAGCCGCAGGATCAGCGCCGGATTGTCGAAGGCGCAGAACATGATCGTGATCCGCCCGTCGGCGGCGAGATGCGCCTGCGTCTCGTTCCCCGACCCGCCAAGATCAAGATAGGCGACGCGATTGCCGTCGAGGACGCGAAAGCTATCCATCCCCTTAGGACTGAGGTTGATCCGCGCGCCCTCCGCCGCAGTGGCGACGAAGAACACCGGCTGCCTAGCGATGAAGGCGCGATGATCGTCGTTGATCGCCGAGAAGAACTCCATGCCGCACCCCCGCGTTGACGCGCATGATCCATGCGCATAGCTTGATGCCCATGAAGCATGATCCGATCCGTACCGGCAAGCGCAAAGCCGTAAACGTCTCGATCGACACGGGGATCGTGGCCGCTGCCAAGGAAGCTGGGGTCAACATGTCGCGGATCGCCGAGGATGCGATCCGCGCTGCGGTCAAAATCGAGCGAGGTCGCCAGTGGGCAGAAGAAAATCGCGAAGCGATGGAAGGCTGGAATCGCTGGTACGAAAAAAATGGCCATCCGCTTGAGGCATACAAGCTGATCTGATGGCTCAGTTTGACGTCTACCAGCTTTCTGACGGCTTATACGTGGTCGACGTCCAGTCGCCGCTGGCCACGGTTCATCCGACCCGTTTGGTCGTGCCCTTGATCGCACCGGACGGCGATGCAGCGTCGATTACGCGGCTGAATCCTGCGATCGAATTCGACGGATCAACGTGGCTCCTTGGTCCACAGTTTATGACGAGTGTCGATGCGACCCTGCTCAAGACATCGGTTGGATCACTCGTTGAGGAGGAATGGACGATCAAGGCCTCGATCGACTTCCATCTCAACGGCTTCTGACGAGGGGCGGCCTTAGTTGCTCGCCGTACCGCCGACCGTCAGCCCCTCGACCAGCAACGTCGGCTGACCGACACCGGCGGGCACGCTCTGCCCGCCCTTGCCGCAGACGCCGATGCCTTCGTCGAGCGCGAAGTCGTTGCCGACCCCTGTCACCTTGGTCAGCACCGTCGGCCCATCGCCGATCAGCGTCGCGCCCTTGATCGGCGCACCCAGCTTGCCGTCCTCGATCCGATAGGCCTCCGTGCAGCTGAAGACGAACTTGCCCGACACGATGTCGACCTGACCGCCGCCGAACGACTTGGCGAAGATGCCCTTCTTCACACGGGCCAGCAGCTCGGCGGGATCGTCCCGGCCCGCCTTCATGAACGTGTTGGTCATTCGCGGCATCGGCGCATGCGCATAGCTTTCGCGGCGGCCGTTGCCCGTTGCCGGCACGCCCATCAGCCGCGCGTTGAGCCGGTCCTGCATATACCCCTTGAGGATGCCGTCCTCGATCAGCACGGTCTCGCGCGTCGGCGTGCCTTCGTCGTCGATCGACAGCGAGCCGCGCCGCCCCTCGATCGATCCGTCGTCGACGATGGTGATGCCGCGCGCCGCGACCTGCTCGCCGATCCGCCCCGAAAAGGCGCTGGTGCCCTTGCGATTGAAGTCGCCCTCCAGCCCGTGGCCGATCGCCTCGTGCAGCAGGACGCCGGGCCAACCCGGCCCGAGCAGCACCGTCATCTCGCCCGCCGGCGCCGCCACCGATTCCAGGTTCACCAGCGCCTGCGCCAGTGCTTCGTCGATCCCGCGCTGCCACGTCGTCTCGTCGAACAGCGATTCGTACAGATAGCGCCCACCGATGCCGAAGCTGCCCGTCTCGCGGCGGCCATTCGATTCTGCGACGATCTGGATGTTGAGCCGCACCAGCGGGCGCACGTCGGTGGCGGTGAAGCCATCCGGTCGCACGATCTCGACCACGCTCCAGCTGCCCGACAGGCCCACCGACACTTGGACGACGCGGGGATCGCGCGCGCGGGCGGCGGCGTCGATCGCCTGGCACAGGTTCACCTTCTCGGCGAAGGGGACCAGGTCGAGCGGATCGGCATCGGTGTACAACCGATGGTTCGTGCCCTGCGGTGCCGCCGCCTTGGCACCGGTGGCAGGATCGATCAGCGCCATCGTCTCGGCGGCACGCTTGATCGCCGCCTCCGACAGCTCGCTCGCATGGGCAAAGGCGGTCATCTCGCCCGACACCGCGCGCAGGCCGAAGCCGGCGTTGCTGTCGTAGCTTGCGGTCTTGAGCCGCCCGTCGTCGAACCCGAACGCCTCCGACCGGCGATATTGCAGATACAGCTCGCCGTCGTCGGCCCGCGCGAGCGCATCGGCTGCCAGCCGCTTCGCCGCATCGGGCGACAGCTGGTCGCGATAGAGGAACGAGCGGGGATCTGCTGTGCTGGCCATACCCCCATGTAGGATGCCGACGAGCCCGAGCATAGACGCCGCAGTGACGGTACGTTTTTGGTCGCAACCGAGCGCACGGTCGCTCGTTCTCGCTGCGTCCCTTATCCGCAACCGAGAATAGTCCGATGTATCAGCTACGTGGCCGTGTCGGCCCGAAGGATGGCGTGTGCCCGTGAACGGCGTCGACGAGACGAACGCGGCACGCTTTGTGCGCGGGATCGTCGCCGGTGCCGTAGCCGGCGCCGCCGCTTCCTTCGCGATGGATCGCTTTCAGGCTGCCTGGACGGCGCTGACGTCATCGCGTGACGCCGATGCTGACGACGGCGAGCCATCCCAACCGGCCACCGTCAAGGCGGCGGATGCGGTGGCGAAGGCCGTTGCGGGTCGCCCGGTGCCGAAGCCGGACGAGCCGCTCGCCGGGCAGGCGGTCCACTATGCGCTCGGGATCGGCCTGGGCATCGCCTATGCGATCGCCGCCGAATATCGCCCCGCCGTCACGGCGGGCTATGGTACCGCCTTCGGGCTAGGCACCGCGACCGTACTCGACGAAGCCATCGTTCCGGCGGTCGGCTTGGGCGAGGCGCCCTGGAAATCCGACGTCGGAACCACCTTCTACGGCGTTGCCAGCCATCTCGTATTTGGCGTCGCGGCCGAAGCGGTGCGCCGCTCGCTGCGCGCGACGCTGGTCGCCTGACCTTCTTCAAGCAAAGGAAAAGCCCATGTCCCTCGACGGCAAGACCATCGCCCTCCTCGTCGCTCCGCGCGGTACTGAGGAACCCGAATTCACCAAGCCAAAGGCCGCGCTCGAACAGGCCAATGCCACCGTCGTCGTCATCGGCCTCGAGAGCGGCGAGGCGCAGCTCGTCAACAACGACCTCGATCCGGGCCAGACGGTCAGCGTCGACAAGACCATCGACCAGGTCAGTGCGCGCGAGTTCGACGGCCTCGTCATCCCCGGCGGCTCGGTCGGGGCTGATAAGCTGCGCGCCAGCCATCCGGTAATTCGCTTCGTCCACGACTTCTTCCAGCAGGAAAAGCCGGTCGGTGTGATCTGCCACGGCCCCTGGCTGCTGGTCGAGGCCGACGTCGTCGACGGCCGCACCCTCACTTCGTTCCCGACGGTGCGCACCGACATCGAGAACGCCGGCGGCAACTGGGTCGACGAGGAGGTCGTCACCGACCAGGGCCTCGTCACCAGCCGCAACCCCGACGACCTGCCCGCCTTCTGCGCCAAGATCGTCGAGGAATTTGCCGAAGGCCGCCATGCCGACCAGTCGGTGAGTGCCTGAGATGGCGCGCTTTACCGACAAGGTCGTTGTCGTCACCGGTGCCGCATCGGGCATCGGTGAGGGGGCCGTCCGCCGCTTCGCCGAGGAGGGCGCCAGCCTCGTTCTCGGCGACATCGACGCCGACGGGCTGGCGCGCGTCGCCGGCGATCTGGGCGATGCCAGGGTCGAGACGCTGGAAACCGACGTCAGCGACATGGCGGCATGCGAGAAGCTCGTCGCCTTCGCGCTGGAGAAGTTCGGCCGCATCGACGTGCTGGTCAACGATGCCGGCGTCGATCACCTCGGCAAGATCGACGAGGGCGACTTTAGCGCCTTCGCCAAGGTGATCGAGACCGACCTGTACGGTGTCGTCCAGATGTCGCGCGCCGCCATCGCGGCTCTGCGCGCGGCGAAGGGCTGCATCGTCAACATCTCGTCGGTGTCGGGCATCGGCGGCGACTGGAACCACAGCTTCTATTGTGCGGCGAAGGGTGGCGTCACAAACTTCACCCGCGCACTGGCGATGGACGAGGCGAAGAACGGGGTGCGCGTCAACGCGGTCAATCCGTCCCTTGTCTACACCGCGCTGACTGCCGACATGAAGGAGCAACCCGAACTGATCGCCAAGTTCGAGGAGCGTATCCCGATGGGTCGCGGCGCCGAGCCCGACGACATCGCCCCGGTCATCGCCTTTCTAGCGAGCGAGGACGCGCACTTCGTCAACGGCGTCAACTTGCCGGTGGATGGCGGATTGTCGGCCGCGAATGGCCAACCGCCGCTGAGCTGAGGAGTGTGACCATGCCCGAATACCGCAAGAGCGACGAGGCGATCGCGAAGCTGACGCCCGAGCAATATTATGTGACGCAGGAGGCCGGCACCGAGCGGCCCGGCACCGGCGAATATCTCAACAACAAGCAGCCCGGGCTCTATGTCGACATCGTGTCGGGCGAGCCGCTGTTCGCGTCGGCCGACAAGTTCGATTCGCATTGCGGCTGGCCCAGCTTCACCCGCCCGATCGAGCCCGCCAACGTCGACGAGCTGCGCGACACCAGCCACGGTATGGTGCGGACCGAGGTGCGGTCGAAGCACGGCGACAGCCACCTCGGCCATGTCTTCGACGATGGTCCGCGCGACCGCGGCGGACTGCGCTATTGCATCAACTCCGCCTCGCTCCGCTTCGTCCCGCGCGATCGGATGGAGGCGGAAGGCTATGGCGAATACATCGATCAGGTCGACGCGGTTCGGTAATATTTCCGTCATCCCGGCCTTGAGCCGGGATCCCGCTTCTTCTCGCAAGTGAGCAAGAAGCGGAATCCCGGGTCAACCCCGGGATGGCGAGCGTGCAGTTCAGGCCGGCACACCGTCCACCAGCTTCGGCCCTTCGGCGCCGTCGCGCAGCTCGGGCGGCAGCATCGCGGCGGGCATGTCCTGATAGCAGACCGGCCGCAGGAAGCGGTCGATCGCGAGGCTGCCGACCGAGGTCGAGCGACCGTCCGACGTCGACGGGAACGGGCCGCCATGCACCATCGCATGCGCCACCTCGACCCCCGTCGGCCAGCCATTGACGAGCACGCGGCCGGCGCGGCGCTCCAGCACCGGGACCAGCTCGGCCGCCGCCGCCTCGTCCGCCGCATCCATCTGGATCGTCGCGGTCAGCTGGCCCTCCAGCCCGCGCAGCACGCGCTTCACCTCGTCCAGATCGGCGCAGCGCACGACCAGCGACGAGGCACCGAACACTTCCTCGCCGAGCGCCGGATCGCCCAGGAAGCCGCGCGCGTCGGTGGTGAACAGCCGCGAAGCCTCGGTCGCGACGCCATCACCGGCAAGCCCGCATGCGATCTGCCTCACCGCGGCATGGCCGGCCAGCGCCTCGGTGCCCTTCGCATAGGCCTGCCGGATGCCGCCGGTCAGCATCGGCTGTGGCGTATGGCCCGACAGCGCGGCGGCTGCCGCCGCCTCGAAAGCGTCGATCCCCTCGCCCTCGATCGCCAGCACCAGGCCTGGGTTGGTGCAGAACTGCCCCGACCCCATCGTCAGCGACGCGACGAAGCCCTCGCCCAGCGCCTTGCCGCGCGCCGCCAGCGCCGCCGGCATCAGCACGACCGGATTGACGCTCGACATCTCGGCGTAGACCGGGATCGGCACCGGCCGGCTCTGCGCCAGCCGCATCAGCGCGAGGCCGCCGCCGCGCGAGCCGGTGAAGCCGACCGCGGCGATGCGCGGGTCCTTCACCAACGCCTCGCCCAGCTCGTTACCGGGCCCACGGACATGGCCGAAGGTTCCTGCCGGCATCCCGCACCGCTCGACCGCGCGCTGGATCGCTTCGGCCACCATCGCGTCGGTGCCCGGATGCGCTGGATGCCCCTTCACCACGACCGGGCAGCCAGCGGCGAGCGCCGAGGCGGTGTCGCCGCCGGCGGTGGAGAAGGCGAGCGGGAAGTTCGACGCGCCGAACACCGCGACCGGGCCGAGCGGGATCATCCGCAGGCGCAGGTCGGCGCGCGGCAGCGGCTGGCGATCGGGCATCGCCGGATCGATCCGCACCTCGCGCCAATGGCCAGCGCGCACGACGCCGGCGAACAGCTTGAGCTGGCCGACGGTGCGCCCGCGCTCGCCGGTCAGCCGCGCCTGGGGCAGGCCGCTTTCCAGCATCGCGCGCTCGATCAGCGCATCGCCCAGCGCCAGGATCTCGTCGCCGATCGCTTCCAGGAATGCGGCACGCGCCTCGGCATCGGTGGCGCGATAGGCGTCGAACGCGGCATCGGCGGCGGCGCAGGCGGCGTCGACATCGGCGAGCGTGCTGACCGGATAGGCCGGCTCGATCGGCTCGCCGGTCGCCGCGGCGATGCCCCGGAACGTCGGCTTCTGGTCGGTGGCTGACATGATCGATCCTTTTATGTCTGACTTGATTGTCGCTATAGGCATCGCCGCCATTGGCGACAACATGATGGGGCAGGAGAGCGCGATGACGGTACGGCAGTTGTGGGACGGACAGGCCCTGTTGGGCGAAGGCCCGGTGTGGGATGCGGCGCGCAATTGCCTGTGGTTCGTCGATATCAAGGCCCCCGCCGTCCACCGTCACGACCCCGCCACCGGCCATACCGACAGCTGGGCGGCGCCCGCGCCGGTCGGCTGGGTGCTGCCTGCCGATAACGGCCTGCTGCTCGCCGGATTGAAGACCGGGCTGCATCGCTTCGACCCAGCCGACGGCAGCTTCACTCACCTGAGCGACGTCGAATCCGATGCCCCGGGCAACCGGCTGAACGACGCCACGATCGGGCCCGACGGCATCGTCTGGTTCGGCAGCATGGACGATTCGCACGAGCAGCAGTCCGGCCGCGTCTATCGCTGGGATGGCGAGCGGGTCGCCGCGACCGGCATCGATCCGGTCTGCATCACCAATGGCCCTGCGGTGTCACCCGATGGCCGCATTCTCTATCACGTCGATACCGTCGCCGGCATCATCCATGCGGTGACGATCGAGGCGGACGGCAGCACCGGCGCGATGCGCGACTTCGCGACGATCGATCCCGCCGACGGCAACCCTGACGGCGTCACCTGCGATTCCCAAGGCAATGTGTGGGTCGGCATCTGGGGCGGCTGGTGTGCGCGGCTCTACGCGCCCGACGGATCGATCCTGACCGAGGTGAAGCTGCCCGCCGCCAACGTCACCAAGGTCGCGCTCGGCGGTCCCGACCTCAAGACCGCCTATGTCACTACCGCGCACATCGGCCTCAGCGACGAAGAACGCGCCGGCCAGCCGGCCGCGGGCAATCTCTTCGCCTTCGAGGTGGAGGTGCCGGGCCAGCGGCTGCCGACGGTGCGGATGGCGCGCTGACCCGGCCGGCCGGGGCCGCGCCGGTCAGTCGACCGGCCGCGGCTCCACCGGCGGCAGCGCGTTGGTCGGCTTGCAGCCCCACACTGCGTAGAACAGCACGTACAGCTCGCACAGCGCGGTGACGATGAAGCCCCACTGGATGCCATAGCGATCGGCGATGTTGCCCTGGATGAACACCAGCGCGCCGCCGGCGATCGACATGATGAGCAGCCCCGACCCTTCCTCGGTCAGCGGCCCCAGGCCGCGGATCGCGAGCGCGAAGATCGTCGGGAACATGATCGAGTGGAACAACCCCACCGCGATCAGTGCGTACATCGCGCCCGGTCCCTGGAGGAACGTCGCCGCCAGTGCCGAGACGAGCGCGCCGAGTGCGAACACCGCCAGCACCTTTTCCGGCGCAATATATTTCATGATGTACGCACCGGCGAAGCGGCCGACCATCATCCCGCCCCACACGAAGGTCAGGTAATAGGCGGCCTGCTCGTGCGTGATGTTGGCGATATTGGGCTGCGACGCGAAGTTGATGAACAGGTTGCCGACGCCGATCTCCGCCAGCACGTAGAGGAAGATGCCGAAGCAGCCGAGAACGAGGTTGCGATGCTTCCACAGCGACAGGCCGCGGCGCTCCTCGGCATTGGCGCGCTGCGTCGACGCACCCAGCGCCGGCAGATGCGCACGGGCGATCACCACCGCCAGGATCGCGAGCACGATCGCGACGATCAGGTACGGCAGCTCGGTCGCCTGCGCGTCGGCCATGCGCTGCGCATAGGTCAGCTGCGTCCCCTCCGCCGAGGTGCCCGCGGTGGTGCGCCCCAGGATCAGGTAGCGACCGAACACGATCGCCAGCACGTCGCCGGTGGTGTTGAACGCCTGCACCAGCGTCAGCCGCGACTCCGCCGTCTCGGGCGGGCCGATCACGGCGACATAGGGGTTCGCCGCGACCTGGAGCAGCGCGATGCCGCACGACACGGTGAACAGCGCCGCCAGCGTCACGCCATAGGACGGCAGGCTCGCCGCCAGGATCATCGCCGCCGAGCCGATCGTCATGATGACGAGGCCGATGACCAGTGCCTTCTGGTACCCGATCCGCTCGATCAGCTTCGCCGCCGGGATCGAGGCGACCAGATAGCCGACGAACCAGGTCGACTCGATCAGCGTCGTCTGCGTGTAATTGAGGTCGAACACGCTGCGCAGGTGCGGCAGCAGCGTGTTGTTGATGACGGTGATGAAGCCCCACATGAAGAACAGCGAGGCGAGCAGCGCCAGCGCCGGGCCATAGGAGGGACGTCCCCCGGGATGCATCGCCGCCACATGCGACGAACCGACCGGACCTGCCATCCATCCCTCCTTCAATATTGTCTCTGCGCCGGCGTCTTGCGCGGCGGTTATATGTCTGACTATATATTGCACTGGCGGCCAGTCAACGCTCAAACCACAGGCCGATCGGAGGGGTGTTCAGCATGAAGAAGGCGTTTCTGGCGGGCTGTGCCGTGATGGCCGTCACGGTGGCCACGATCGATCCTGCCGCGGCCGCCACCGCGACCCGGTCAAACTTCGGCACGATGCCCGACGGCACGGCGGTGGAGGCGGTGACGCTCACCGGCAGCAACGGCGTCAGCGCGCGGATCACCACGCTCGGCGCGACGCTGCAGGCGTTCAACGTGCCCGACCGCAACGGCAAGGTCGCCGACATCACGCTCGGCTATGACGATCTGGCGAGCTACGTCGCCAAGCCCAATTTCTGGGGCCAGACGGTCGGCCGCTACGCCAATCGCATCGCCGGCGGCCGCTTCACGCTCGACGGCAAGCCCTATCAGCTGCCGCTCAACGACAAGACCAACTCGCTCCACGGCGGCAGCGACGGTTTCGACAAGCGCGTCTTCCGCATCGTCTCGGTCGCCAGCGGCGCGCAGGCGAAGGTCGTCATGACGATGACCAGCCCGGCGGGCGACCAGGGCTATCCCGGCACGCTCGCCGTCACCGTCACCTACGCGCTCGACGACAAGGGCTCGCTGACGATCGACATGGACGCGAAGACCGACGCACCCACGATCGTCAACCTGACCAACCATGCCTTGTTCAACCTGGCCGGCGACGGCGCGCCGGGCGGCATCTACGGCCAGCGACTGATGATCGCCGCCAGGCGCTTCACCCCCGTCAACGCCGCGCTGATCCCGACCGGCGAGCAGCGGGCCGTCGCCGGCACCGTGTTCGACTTCACCAAGCCGCGCAGCCTGGGCGACGGCATCCGCAATGGGCGCGAGCCGCAGATCGCGATCGGCCGCGGCTGGGACCATAATTTCGTCCTCGACAAGGGCGCGACCGCCGAGCCGGGCCTCGCCGCCCGCGCCGAAGACCCCGCCTCCGGCCGCGTGCTGGAGGTGTGGACGACCGAGCCCGGCGTCCAATTCTATTCGGGCAACTTCCTCGACGGCACCTTCGTCGGCAAGCAGGGCCACGTCTATCGCATGGGCGACGGCTTCGCGCTCGAACCGCAGAAATTTCCCGATACCCCCAACCAGCCCGCGTTCGGCTCCGCCCGCGTCGATCCGGGCAAGCCCTATCACCACCGCATGATCTATCGCGTATCGACCGCGCGCTGATCGGAGAGCTTTTCGATGACTGACACCGGTTCCCCCAAGCCAGCGCTGCGAAGCCGAGCCTGGTTCGACAATCCCGCCAATGTCGACATGACCGCGCTCTATCTGGAGCGTTACCTGAATTACGGCATCAGCCTGGAGGAACTGCGCTCGGGCAAGCCGATCATCGGCATCGCCCAGACCGGCAGCGACCTGTCGCCCTGCAACCGCCACCACCTCGTTCTCGCCGAGCGCGTGCGCGAGGGCATTCGCGAGGCGGGCGGCCTGGCGATCGAATTCCCGGTCCATCCGATCCAGGAAACCGGCAAGCGCCCGACCGCGGGGCTCGACCGCAACCTCGCCTATCTCGGCCTGGTCGAAACGCTCTACGGCTATCCGATCGACGGCGTCGTGCTGACGATCGGCTGCGACAAGACGACGCCCGCGTGCCTGATGGCGGCGGCAACCGTGAACATTCCCGCGATCGCGCTGTCGGTCGGGCCGATGCTGAACGGCTGGCACAAGGGCGAGCGCACCGGATCGGGGACGATCGTGTGGAAGGCGCGCCAGCTGCTGGCGGCGGGCGAGATCGACGACGATCAGTTCATCCGCCTCGTCGCCTCGTCGGCCCCCTCGACCGGCTATTGCAACACCATGGGCACCGCGACGACGATGAATTCGCTGTGCGAGGCGCTGGGCATGTCGTTGCCCGGCTCGGCGGCGATCCCGGCGCCGTATCGCGATCGCCAGGAAGTGTCGTGGCGCACCGGCAAGCGCATCGTCGACATGGTGCACGAGGATCTGAAGCCGTCGGACATCCTGACGCGCGAGGCGTTCCACAATGCGATCCGCGTCAACTCGGCGATCGGCGGCTCGACCAATGCGCCGATCCACCTCGCCGCGATCGCACGCCACGTCGGCGTCGACCTGCCGCTGAAGGATTGGGAGACCGAGGGGCACAAGGTGCCGCTGCTTGTGAATCTGCAGCCTGCGGGCGAGTATCTGGGCGAGGATTACTACCGCGCCGGCGGCGTTCCCGCGGTGGTCAACCAGCTGATGGGCCAGGGGCTGATCCACGAGGGCGCGATGACCGTCAACGGCCGCACGATGGGTGACAACTGTCGCGGCGTCGAAATCGAGGACGAGGCGGTGATCCGTCCGTTCGACCGCCCGCTGATGGAGGATGCGGGCTTCATCGTGCTGTCGGGCAACCTGTTCGACGCTGCGGTCATGAAGACCAGCGTGATCTCGCCCGAGTTCCGCTATCGCTACCTCTCCAACCCCGACGACCCCAACGCCTTCGAAGGCCCCGCGATCGTGTTCGACGGACCGGAGGACTATCACCAACGTATCGACGACCCCGCGCTCGCCATCACGCCCGAGACGGTCATGTTCATGCGCGGCGCCGGCCCGGTCGGCTATCCGGGCGCCGCCGAAGTGGTGAACATGCGCCCGCCGGCGTATCTCATCACCGAGGGCGTCAGCGCGCTGCCGTGCATCGGCGACGGACGCCAGTCGGGGACGAGCGGCTCGCCGTCGATCCTCAACGCCTCGCCCGAGGCGGCGGCGATGGGCGGGCTCGCGCTGCTGGAAACGGGCGACCGGGTGCGGATCGACCTGAACAAGGGCAGCGTCGACGTGCTGATTGCCGACGAGGAACTGGCCGAGCGTCGCCGCAACCTGGAAGCGGCGGGCGGCTATCGCTACCCCGCCTCGCAGACGCCGTGGCAGGCGATCCAGCGTGCCGTCGTCGGCCAGATGGATACCGGCGCCATCCTGGAAGGCGCTGAGCAGTTCCAGCGTATCGCCCAGACGAAGGGCCTGCCGCGGGATAGCCACTGAGGGTCGAACATCCCGCACTCACCCTTCCGCGGCTGAGCCGCTCTCTCCCTCTCCCAATGAGAGAGGGAAAATGCTGCCGAAGGCAGCGAAGGGTGAGGGTGGCCTAAATCCGCGCAACGGCCGACAATCACCGTTCCGCCGCCCCCGCCGATCCGCTACACCGCGCCGGCGATGCCCCATCTCTATCTCGTCGACGGCTCGGGCTATATCTTCCGCGCCTACCACCGCCTGCCGCCGCTCACCAACAAGCATGGCGAGCCGGTCGGCGCCGTCTATGGCTATACCACCATGCTGTGGAAGCTGGCCGACGACCTGCACAAGGCCGACGGGCCGACGCACATGGCGGTCATCCTCGACAAATCGTCGACCACCTTCCGCAACCAGATGTACGACCAGTACAAGGCGCACCGCCCGCCCCCGCCCGAGGATCTGGTCCCGCAATTCCCGATGATCCGCGACGCCACCCGCGCCTTCTCGCTGCCCTGCATCGAGGAGGAAGGCTGGGAGGCCGACGACCTGATCGCCAGCTATGCCAAGGCCGCCATGGCGCAGGGCTGGCAGGTGACGATCGTCAGTAGCGACAAGGACCTGATGCAACTCGTCGAGGACGGCAGCCTCGACATGCTCGACACCATGAACAACCGCCGCATCGGCGAGGCTGAGGTGGTCGAGAAGTTCGGCGTCGGCCCGAAACAGCTCGGCGACGTGCTGGCGTTGATGGGCGACAGTGTCGATAACGTCCCCGGCGTCCCCGGCGTCGGCCCGAAGACCGCGGCCAAGCTGATCCAGGAGCATGGCGACGTCGAAGGCGTCCTCGCCGCCGCGCCCGAGATGAAGAAGGGCAAGCTCAAGGACAATCTGATCGAGCATGCCGAGGCGGCGCGGATGAGCCGCCGGCTCGTGGCGCTCGCCTGCGATGTCCCATTGCAGGTCCCGCTCGATGATTTGATGTTGCAGGGCATCCCCGATGCCCCGTTGCGCGCCTTCCTCGACCATCACGGCTTCAAGTCGCTGATGAACCGCCTGGGTCAGGTCGCCGATGCGCCGGTGCCCGAGAATGCGAGCGTCCCGCTGGAGGAGGATCCACCCTGCGACCATGCCGCCTATGAGACGGTCGTCGACGAGGCGGCGCTCGACCGCTGGGTCCAGGTCGCGCGGCACCAGGGCTGGATCGCGATCGATACCGAGACGACGGGCACCGACGCGACGCGCGCCGATTTGGTCGGCGTGTCGATGGCGCTCCACCCGAACCTCGCCTGCTATGTGCCGCTCGGCCATGGCGGCAACGACCTGCTGTCGGAAACGCCGGTGCAGCTCGACCGCAACCTCGCGCTCGCCAAGCTGAAGCCGCTGTTCGAGGACCCGGCGGTGCTCAAGATCGGGCACAATCTGAAATACGACATGGTCGTGCTCGGCCGCTGCGGGATCGACGTCGCGCCGCACGACGACACCATCGTCATGAGCTTCGACCTCGACGCCGGGCTCCACGGCCATGGCATGGACGAGCTGGCGGCGACGCACCTGTCGCACAGCTGCATCGCGTACAAGGACGTCGTCGGCACGGGGAAGTCGCAGCGCGGCTTCCACGAAATCGACCTAGACGCAGCGACCCGCTATGCTGCCGAGGACGCCGACGTCACCTATCGGCTGTGGAAGCGCTTCAAGGCGCGGCTGCCCGCGGAGGGGGCAACGCGCGTCTACGAGATGGTCGATCGGCCGCTGGTCCCCGTCATCGCGCGCATGGAACGGCGCGGGATCAAGATCGACCGCGAGAAGCTGTCGGCGCTGTCCGCCGACTTCGCCGGCCAGCTCGCCACGCTGGAAACGACGATCCACGGGCTCGCCGGCGCGCCCTTCACCATCGGCAGCCCCAAGCAGCTCGGCGACGTGCTGTTCGAGCAGATGGGCGTCAAGGGCGGGCGCAAGGGCAAGTCGGGCGTCTATTCGACCGACGTCAACGAGCTGACTCGAATCGCCGCCGACAAGGACTCGCCCGGCGCCGAGATCGCCGCGCGCGTGCTCGACTGGCGCGAGCTGGCGAAGCTCAAGAACACCTATACCGACGCGTTGCAGGACGAGATCAACCCGGAGACGGGCCGCGTCCACACCAGCTACAGCCTGACCGGTGCGCAGACCGGGCGGCTGTCATCGACCGAGCCGAACCTTCAGAACATCCCGATCCGCACCGAAACCGGCCGCCAGATCCGCGACGCCTTCGTCGCGGAACCCGGCAACGTCATCCTCGCCGCCGACTATTCGCAGATCGAGCTGCGGCTGGCCGCGCACATGGCCGACGTGCCGCAACTGCGCGACGCCTTCGCCAATGGCGACGACATCCACTCGCTGACCGCGATGGAGCTGTTCGGCGAGGTCAACCGCGACACCCGCGGCCGCGCCAAGACGATCAACTTCGCAATCCTCTACGGCATCAGCCGCTGGGGCCTGGCCGGGCGTCTCGACGTCAGCGCGGACGAGGCGCAGGGCATGATCGACCGCTATTTCGATCGCTTCCCCGGCATCCGCAATTACATCGCGACAACGACCGAATTCGTTCGCGAGAAGGGGTTCACCCAGACGCTGTTCGGCCGCAAGACGCACTTCCCGCGCATCCGCAGCAAGCTCCAGCACGAGCGGCAGGGCGCCGAACGCGCCGCGATCAACGCGCCGATCCAGGGCACCAGCGCCGACATCATCAAGCGCGCGATGGTGCGGATGGAGCCGGCGCTCGCCGAGGCAGGGCTGGGGCACGTCCGCATGCTGCTGCAGGTCCACGACGAGCTGGTGTTCGAGCTGCCCGAGGGCGACGTCGAGGCCGCCAAGCCGGTGATCGAGCGGGTTATGGCGACCGCGGCGGAGCCTGCGGTGGTGCTGAGCGTGCCGCTCGCGGTGGAGATCGGAACGGGCGCGAGCTGGGGCGCGGCGCATTGAGCGTGCTCGACACGGCCGGGCTCCTGCCCTCACCCTTCCGCGGCTGCGCCGCTCCCTCCCTCTCCCAGCGGGAGAGGGAGGGGGCCCGCGACGCGCAGCGGCGTGGGAAGGGTGAGGGCAGGTCGTGACGTCGTCGACCGTCGACATCGACACCCTCGCCAAGGGCGGCCGCACCAACGTCGCTGGCTTCGTCTTGCGGCTCGCTGCGCGCATCCCGTTCCTGTTCATCGCCGGCCGCCTCTACGGCCCCGATCTCGTCGGTCGCTTCGCGCTGGCGGTGGTGGTGGTCGAGCTCGCCGCGCTGGTCGCGACGCTCGGGCTCAAGCGCGGGCTGGCGCAGGCGCTCGCCGGCACCGACCAGCCGCATGTCTGTGTCGTCTGGGACGCGCTCGCGCTCGCCTTCGTGCTGTCGCTGATCGCCAGCGGCGTGCTCATCGCCTTTCCCGAGGCGATGTACCCGAACAGCCCGATCACCGGGCTCGACCGCTTCCTGCCGCTCGTCATCGTCGGCATCGCCTGGTCCGACGTCAGCCTCGCGGCGCTGGCTTACAGGCTCAACGTCAAGGCGGCGGTGACCGCGCGTGCGGTGGTCGAGCCGTGGACGATCTCGATCGCGGCCTGGGTGTTCTCGTTCTTTACGATCCGCGACGGCCTCGTGCTCTCCTACGTCGCGTCGATGACCGCGGCGCTGATCGCCAGCATGGTGCCGTTCCTGCGCAGCTATGGCCTGCCGCGGGGCTGGTCGCCGCACATCGGCCAGCTGTTCGCACTCGCCCGCGCCAACGCCCCGCTCGCCGGTGCCGATGCGCTGGAATGGGGCAGCCGCAACGTCGACCGCTTCATCCTGGGCGTCATGTTCGAGCCCAAGATCGTCGGCATCTATTATATGGCGCAACAGGTGGCCTCGCTGCCGCAGAAGCTGAAGACCAGCTTCGACCCGATCCTAGGCCCCGTCATCACCCAGAGTCTGGCGATCAACGACCGCGCCGCGATCGCCCGCCAGGTGCGCCAGGTCGCCTTCTGGATCATGGCGGCGCAGGGTGGCCTCGCGCTGATGGGATCGATCCCCGGCGAGGCGGTGATGGGCGTCGTCGGGCCGCAATTCGTCGCCGGCACCGCCGCCCTCGGCTTCCTGCTCACCGCCGAGGTGCTGGCGTCGACCGGCGCGGTCAGCGAATCGGCGCTCGTATACATCGCCCGGCACCGCAACCTGATGATCTCCGCCGGCATGCTGGCGTTCCAGATCGTCGCCAGCTTCGCGCTGATCGGCGCGATGCGCAGCCTCGGCTGGCCGGTGAGCTGGCAGGCGGCGGGGCCGGCGGTGGCGTTGATGCTGTCGCTGCTGCTGACCTCGATCATCAAGGCGCGGCTACTTGGCCGCCTACTCGGCGCATCGGTCAATCCAGTGCGCTGGCCGATGATCGGCGCGGTCGCGGCCGCCATCGTCGTCGGCACAGCCTTCACGCTGCTGCCGCATCGGCTGGAATGGGCCGAGCTGCTGTTCGGCGAACCGGCGATCGCCGCGACCTATCTGTTCATCCTGTGGCGCTTCGCCTTCGAACCCGCCGACCGGTCGCTGTTCGGCAAGATGCCGCAGGCGGAGGAAGCGACGCTGCCGAACGTCGGCGCGCCGGTTCGGTAGCTTCTCCCCTCCCCGCGTCATCCTGATTTTGTTTCAGGATCTCGTGGTGACGGAGCAGAACCTCACCGGGAGATGCTGAAACGAGTTCAGCCTGACGGTCCTGCGACCGACGGCATCAATGCCGGAAGTGGCGTATCCCGGTGAAGACCATCGCCAGCCCCGCCGCATCGGCCGCCGCGATCACTTCGTCGTCGCGGATCGAGCCGCCCGGCTGGATCACCGCGGTCGCGCCCGCCTCGACCGCCGCCATCAGGCCGTCGGCGAAGGGGAAGAACGCATCCGACGCCACCGCCGAGCCGATCGTCCGCGGCTGTCCCCAGCCGGCCTTGTCGGCGGCGTCTTTGGCCTTCCAGGCGGCGATGCGCGCCGATTCCAGGCGGTTCATCTGCCCGGCGCCGATGCCCGCGGTCGCACCGTCCTTGGCATAGACGATCGCGTTCGACTTGACGTGCTTGGCCACCGTCCAGGCGAAGCGGCAGTCGGCGAGCTCCTGCGCGGTCGGCTGGCGCTTCGTCACCACCTTCAGCATGTCGTCGGTCAGCATCCCGCCATCACGATCCTGGACCAGCCAGCCGCCGAGGATCGACTTGGCGGTCAGCCCGGCGCGGCGCGGATCGGGGAGCGCGCCGGTCAACAGCAGCCGCAGGTTCTTCTTGGCAGCGAACAGCGCCAGCGCTTCCTCGTCGGCGTCGGGGGCGACGACCACCTCGGTGAAGATCTGCGTGATCGCCCGCGCCGTGGCGCCGTCGAGCGGTCGGTTGACCGCGATGATGCCGCCGAACGCCGACACCGTGTCGCAGGCGAACGCCTCGGCATAGGCGGCCTCCAGGCTGTCGGCGGTCGCGACGCCGCAGGGGTTCGCATGCTTGACGATGACGCACGACGGCGCGGCGTCGCGAAACTCGGCGACCAGCTCCAGCGCGGCATCGGCGTCGTTGAGATTGTTGTAGCTCAGCTCCTTGCCCTGCAGCTGACGCGCCTGGCCGATGCCCGTCGCCCCCGTGCCGGCGGCGGCGTAGAAGGCCCCCTGCTGATGCGGGTTTTCGCCATAGCGCAGCGTCTGCCCGCGCTTCAGCGTCAGCGGCAGCGTCGCCGGGAATCGCTCGCCCTGGTCGGCGAAGGCGAACCATTGGGCGATCGCCGAGTCATAGGCGGCGGTGGCGGCGAATGCCTTGGCGGCAAGGCGGCGGCGCTCGTCGAGCGTGGTCGAGCCCTTCTCCAGCAGCGCATAGTCGGCGGGGTCGGTGACGATCGCGACATAGGCGTGGTTCTTCGCCGCCGAGCGGACCATCGACGGGCCGCCGATGTCGATATTCTCGATCACCTCGTCGCGTGCGGCGCCCTTCGCGACGGTTGCCTCGAACGGGTAGAGGTTGACGACGACGAGGTCGATCGCGCCGATGCCATGCTCTTCCATCGCTGCGGCATGGGCGGCGTCGTCACGCACCGCGAGCAGCCCGCCGTGGACCATCGGGTGGAGCGTCTTGACGCGGCCGTCCATCATCTCGGGGAAGCCGGTTAGGTCGCTGACGTCCTTCACGCTCAGCCCCGCCTCGCGCAGTGCTTTCGCCGTGCCACCGGTCGAGACCAGCTCGACGCCACGCTCGGCGAGGATGCGGGCGAGGTCGACCACTCCCGTCTTGTCGGAGACGGAGAGGAGCGCGCGGCGGATGGCGATGTCGGTCATGGCGGGGCCTTTGGCCGCTGGAGGCTCCGTTTTCAACCGGGCTGGGGTAAGGAGTTGAATTCGCGCGAACCAGTCGCCCCCCGCCGGGCGCGCCAGTCGGCCGCGCTTTGCCCCCAGGCGTCGACCCGGAAGTCCTGCAACGGCGGCGGCAGCTGGGTCGGCCCCTCGTTGACCGAACCGAGCCGCTTCGCCAGCGCGATCGAGGCGACGTTGTCGGGATCGATGGTGTGGATGACGTGATCCCACCCCAGCTCATCGACCGCATAATCCATCGCCGCGGTCGCAGCCTCCAACGCATAGCCCTTGCCGGCATGCTCGCGAGCCAGGCCCCAGCCGACTTCGGTGCCGGGCCAGCCTTCCGGCTGGTGCGGGCCGATGCGCCCCAGCCAGGTGCCGGTCGTGCGCTCGACAACCGAGAACATCGAGAAGCCGCGGATCGTCCACGCACCCGCCATGCCGCACAAGCTGCGCCAAGCGACCCCACGCGATTGGACCCCGCCGAGGAAGCGCATCGTCTCCTCCTCGGCATGGAACGCGGCCCAGGGCTCCCAGTCTTCTGCGGCGAGCGGCCGCAGGATCAGCCGCGGCGTGCAGAGGACGGGGCCGTTCATCCCCAGCGTTGACGCAGCTTGAGCATCGCCAGCGCCGCCTCAGCCGCGCCGCCGCCCTTGTTCAGCTGTTCGGGATCGGCGCGGCGGATCGCCTGCGCCTCGTCCTCGGTCGTCAGGATGCCGTTGCCGATCGGCAGCCCGTCCATCGTCAGCGCCATGATCCCGCGCGCGCTCTCGTTGGCGACGATCTCGAAATGATAGGTCTCGCCGCGAATGACGACGCCGATCGCGACATAGGCGTCGTAGTCGCCCGTCTCCGCCGCCAGCGCGATCGCGCCGGGGATTTCGAGCGCGCCGGGAACGGTGACGACCTCGGCCGTGTGCCCCGCCGACTCGATCGCTGCCCTGGCGCCGGCGATCAGCATGTCGTTGAGATGGTCGTAGAAGCGGGCCTCGACGATGAGGATGGTGGCCATGTTTTACCCTTCCGTTCGTCCTGAGGAGCCGCTGAGTGAAGTCGAAGCGGAGTCTCGAAGGACAGGTGGTTCGAGACGAGGCTTCGGCTGCGCTCAGCCTCTCCTCACCGCGAACGGTTTGAGCGAGGTCAATCGATCGCGCGCTCGCCGACGATCGACAGGCCGTAGCCGTCGAGCCCGACCAGCGTGTGGTGGGTGTTGGTGAGCAGCTCCATCTCCTCCACCCCCAGCTCAGTCAGGATCATCGCGCCGACGCCATAGTCGCGCAGTTCGTCCATCGCCGAGGGTTCGAGCGACCCCGCCTTCGCCTGCAGCGCGACGGTGAACTGGTCGGGACGCGGGCGGTTGATGACGACGACGACGCCGGCGCCCTCCGCACCGATGATCTCCATAGACCGGCGCAGCAGGCCGGCGCGCTCGCCACCCTCGCCGAAGATGTCGGAGAAGGGCGACATCGCATGCATGCGGACCAGCGTCGGCCTGGCGGGATCGACCTTGCCCTTGACCAGCGCGATCTGTTCGCTGCCCGTGGCTTTGTTCCAGAAGGTCATCGCGGTCCATTCACCGCCCCATTCGCTGACGAAACGGGCCTCGGCGCGCTTTTCGACGAGATGGTCATAACGGCGGCGGTATGCGATCAGGTCGCGGATCGTGCCGATCTTCAGGTTGTGGAACTGGGCGAAGGCGACGAGGTCGTCCATCCGCGCCATCGTCCCGTCCTCGTTCATGATCTCGCAGATCACGCCCGAGGGGTTGAGGCCGGCGAGGCGCGAGACGTCGACCGCTGCCTCGGTATGGCCGGTGCGCACCAGCACGCCGCCGTCGCGCGCGACCAGCGGGAAGACATGGCCGGGCGTCACGATCTCGCTCGCGCCCTTCGACGAATCGATCGCCACCGCGACGGTACGCGCGCGGTCGGCGGCGGAGATACCGGTGGTCACGCCCTCGCGCGCTTCGATCGAGGTGGTGAACGCCGTCTCGTGCCGGGTGCCGTTGTTGCGGCTCATCAGCGGCAGGCCGAGTTCGTCGACACGGCTTTTGGTCAGCGCGAGGCAGATCAGGCCACGGCCGTGTTTGGCCATGAAGTTGATCTTCTCGGGCGTCGCCATCTGCGCCGGGATGACGAGATCGCCCTCGTTCTCGCGATCCTCGTCGTCGACCAGGATGAACATCCGGCCGTTCTTCGCCTCGTCGATGATCTCTTCGGGGCTCGACAGAAAGGCGTGGCGCAGGCGTGCGACCTCGGGGGACTTAGCGGCCACGATAATGCTCCATGCGTTGCAGATAGCGGGCGAGGACGTCGATCTCGATGTTGACGGTGCTGCCCTGCGCCAGATCGCCGAGCGTCGTCACCGCCTGGGTGTGCGGGATCAGGTTGACCGCGAAGTGCGTCTCGCCGCCGTCCTGGTCGGTCACCTCGTTGACGGTCAGCGACACACCGTCGACCGTCACCGAGCCCTTGGGCGCGAGGAAGGGGGCGAGGCTGGCGGGCACGCGAAAGCCGACGCGGTGCGAATCGCCATCGGGGCAGACGCCGAGCACGTCGGCGACGCCGTCGACATGGCCGGTGACGATATGCCCGCCGAGCTCGTCGCCCAGCTTCATCGCGCGTTCGAGGTTCAGGCGGCGACCCTCGACCCACTGGTCGGTCGCGGTGCGGCTGATCGTTTCGTGCGACACGTCGACCGCGAAAAAGCCCGCGCCCTTGTCGACGACGGTCAGGCAGACGCCCGAGCAGGCGATCGACGCGCCCAGATCCACCGTCGCGGTGTCATAGGCGGTGTCGATCACGACTCGCGTGTCGCCGCGCTGTTCGACGCTGCGGATGGTGCCGATGTCGGAGACGATGCCGGTAAACATGACGCGCGCTCGTATACCTCCAACCGGTCCACGCCAAGGCGCCGCGCGTCGGCAAGCCGCCAGCGACCGTGCGCGGCCGACAGGTCGGACAGGCCGACGTCGGCGATGCCGGGCTTGCCGCCGCCGATCAGGATCGGCGCGCGATAGAGGAGCAGGCGGTCGACGAGGTCGGCGCGGAGGAAGGCGGCGGCGGTTTGCGCGCCGCCTTCGACGAGAAGGTGGTCGGCGGGAAGGTCGATGATCGCTTGGGGAGAGGGGATCGACAGCCAGCCACCCTCACCCTTCGCTGCCTTCAGCAGCATTTTCCCTCTCCCAGCGGGAGAGGGAGGGAGGCGCGCAGCGCCGGAAGGGTGAGGGCGGGTGGAAAGGATCACCCTCTCCGGACTCCGCTCCTCCAGCCCCGGCAAGCGTACGTCGAGCCGCGGCGCATCCGCCTCGTACGTCCCCCGGCCCACCAGTATCGCCTCGTGCCGGCTGCGCTCCAGGTGCGCGTGCGCGCGCGACTCGGCGCCGGTGATCCAGCGGCTCGTGCCGTCGGCCATCGCGATGCAGCCGTCGAGCGACGTGGCGAGCTTCAGGGTCACGAACGGGCGTCCCAGCGCGAGGCGGGTCAGGAACCCCGCCATCGAGCGGCGCGCGTCCTCGGCCCTCACGCCGGCCGTCACCGCCACGCCCGCCTCCCGCAGCCGGGCGAAGCCGCTGCCCGCGGTGCGCGGATCGGGATCCTCGATCCCTGCGACGACCCGCGTCACGCCGGCCGCGATCAGCGAGTCGCTGCACGCCGGCCCCCTCGTCGAGACATGGGCGCAAGGCTCCAGCGTCACATAGGCGGTGGCGCCGCGCGCACGCTCCCCCGCCTCGGCCAGCGCCATCGCCTCGGCATGCGGCCGCCCGCCGGGCTGGGTCCAGCAGCGGCCCACGACCCGGCCCGCGTCGTCGACGATCACGCAGCCGACGTTGGGATTGGGCGCCGTCCGCCCCCGGCCACGCTCCGCCAGCGCGAGGGCCGCCCCCATCCATCGCGCGTCGTTGGTCAGAGGCCCCACTTGTCCATCGCGTTGTCGACCGCCTGGAACTGCGCTTTAACCTTGTCCTCGCGGGCCTTCTGCTCGGCCATGCGTTTGGCCTTGATCGGCCCGTCGATCTTCTGCTGGGCGACGATGTCGGCATCGCTGCGATCGGCACGCCATTGCTCGACGTAGACGATCTCGGGCCGGTATTCGCGCTCGAACCGGCTGTCGTGCGCGAATGCCCAGACCAGGAAGCCGGTGATCGCCATGGCCGCGATCAGGAACCAATATTCATAGGGCTCGCGCGTGGCGAGGAAGTAGCGCAGGTCACGATAGGCGCGAACCGGCGCGAAGCGGCGGAAATACCTCATGACCACTAATGTAGGTGTTGAGGGGCATCGCGGCCAGTGGTCGCGATGCCCCCGCCCGGTGCCGCACCGTGGGGCGGTGCGGCAGCGTGTCACATGCCGTCCTTCAGGACGAAGCGCAGCGTCATCGTCCGCCATGCCTCGACCGGCACGCCGCCTCTATTGCCGGGCTTGAAGCGCCACTTGGCGAGCGCCCGATCGAATGTCGCGCGCCAGAAGTCGTCGCTCGTCGCGCGGACCTGCTGCGCCTCCTTCACGCGGCCGTCGACGCCGATCAGCACGCGGATGGTAACGCTGCCCTCGCGCCCCGCACGGCGTTCGGCGGGGGGATACATCGGCTGGAGATCGGCGGCGTAGCGTTGGTCGATACTGGGTTCGACAAGGGCTGGGAGCGGCGGGGGTGGCGGCTCGACCGGGACCGGCAGCGGTTCGGCCTTGCCGATCAGGTCGGACGACGGCGGTGTCGGCGGCAGGGTATCCGTCGTGTCCATCGCGTCCACGGGCTTGACCGGCAGGTCGAGCGGCGGAACCGGGGTGAAGATCTTCTCCGCCGGCGGCGTCTTCGGCTGCGGCTGGGGCTCGGGCGGCGGCGGTATGTCCAGCGGATCGGTGAAGACGCTGATAGGACCGCTGGGCTTGAATTTCTCGACGTGCGGCGCGGCGAAGATCAGCGCGGCGACGACCGCGGCGTTGATCGCGATCGCGGCGCCCAGGCCCGCAGGGTTGAAGCGAGACGGCGGCAGATGATGGTTGGCGTACATGGTCTTCTCCCATGCTCGGCTGGCCACGATGGCCGGCAGGGGAAACAGAATGTTACAACATTACGATCCTCGTCAAGCGGAATGATATGTCATATCCCCGCTGCCACCGAGAGACGTTCGATCGCACGACGCTCGCCGATCAGCGGCAGCACCAGCGCCATGTCCGGCCCCTGGTCGCGTGCCGTCAGCGCCTGACGCAGCGGCAGGAACAGCGCCTTGCCCTTGCGCCCGGTCCGCTCCTTCAGCGCCCCCGTCAGCGCGTGCCAGGGGTCGCCCACCCAGTCGAGCGACCGCGCCGCGTCGGCGGCCTTGGCGAGATAGGCGCGCGTCTCGTCGTCGAAGGCCGGCGGCGCCACCGGCCCCTCGATCACGCCCCACCAGTCCGCCGCCTCGCCGACGCTGTGAAGATTGGGCCGCACCGCCGTCCACGCCGCCTCGGTCATTCCGGCGGGCAGGCGATCGCGCACGCTGTCGAAGTCGAGTTGGTGGACGATGCGCGCGTTGAGCCCGGACAGCTCGCTTTCGTCGAACCGGGCGGGCGCGCGGCCGAAATGCACGAAGTCGAAGCTATCGATCAGCGGCTGCACCTCGACATGCGGCTCGACCGGCTCGCTGGTGCCGATCCGCGCCAGCAACGACCGCACCGCGGCAGGCTCGATCCCGACCTCGCGGAAATGATCGACGCTCAGCGAGCCGAGCCGCTTCGACAGCTTGCCCTCCGCCCCGGTCAGCAGCGCCTCGTGCGCGAAGGCCGGCGGGCTGGCGCCCATCGCATCGAACATCTGCAGCTGGAGCGCGGTGTTCGACACATGGTCCTCGCCACGCACGACATGGGTGATGCCGAGATCGATGTCGTCGATCGCGCTCGGCAGCATGTAGAGCCACGATCCGTCGGCGCGGCGCACCACGGGGTCGCTCATCGTGGCGGGATCGAAATGCTGCGGGCCGCGGATTAGGTCGTCCCACTCGATCGGCCGATCATGCTCGAGCCGGAAGCGCCAGTGCGGGCGCACGCCCTCCTCCTCGAACCGCGCGCGATCGTCGTCGGACAGCCGCAACGCCGCACGGTCATAGACCGGCGGCATGCCGCGGCCGAGCAGCACCTTGCGTTTCAGGTCCAGTTCCGCCTGGGTCTCATAGGCCGGATAGATCCGCCCCGCCGCAACCAGCGCGTCGAAGCGCTCCTCGTACAGCGCGAAGCGGGCGGACTGGCGCACCTCGTCGTCGGGCGCCAGCCCCAGCCAGGCGAGATCGGTTCGGATCGCCTCGACGAACCGCTCCTCGCTGCGCGCGGCATCGGTATCGTCGATCCGCAGAAGGAACCGCCCGCCGTTCACCCGCGCCCACAGCCAGTTATGCAGCGCGGTACGGATGTTGCCGACATGAAGCCGGCCGGTCGGCGAGGGGGCGAAGCGGGTAACGATGGTCATGGCCTTCAGTGCTTCAGTAGGTCACCACGTCAAGATCGTAACTGGCGGCCGCCGTTATCAACGCGCGATCGAGCGACGCCAAGGATGCTCCACTCGTCAGGGCCAGATGCAGATAAGCGGCGTCGTAGGCAGTCAATCCATGGCGATCCGCAAGAGCGGAAATACCCATCCAGCCTGCATCGGGCGCGAGTAAGCTAGTGACGACGCCGAAATCACGCATCTTTTCGATTGCCGCCTGCCGGCCAGCGCGCGTCAGTCGCCCCCGCCTCTCCGCAACATGGAGAAGGTTGACCACTTCGACGGACCAATGAGGCGGCGCTGCGAGCGGCCCAGCCGTCAGTCGCATGGCGACATGCCCAGGCCAAGGCTCCTCGTCGATCAGGACCGTCGGCGCAATGATCGACGCGTCGACGACGATCACCCGCGATTACGCCCTTCGGCGATCCAATCTGCGATTTCGGCGCGCGTGGTGGCTGGAATACCCTCTGCCTTCATCTCGTTGCGAACAGAGGCAAGTGCGGTGAAGGCCTGCCGACGACGCTCCACGACATCCATTTCGGGCGGGATCAAGCGCGCCACTTCCCGACCATGTCGTGTAATTGAAATCGCACCCTCTTCGGCGACGGCAGCGACCATCTCCGACAAGCGATCCTTGAATTCAGCGATGGGAACGTGACGCATCGACACAAACCTTCCGGCCAAAATAATAGCCGTAATCGTTCGATTCGACAAGACATCAGCTTGGCGAGGGGAGGCCACGCCTCTAAGGCGCTCCGATTCGCGCAAGGGGACCCACATGAAGCTCATCACCGGCAACTCGAACCTCCCGCTCGCCAAGGCGATTGCGGAATATTGCGAACTGCCGTTGACCGAGGCGCTGGTGCGCCGCTTCGCCGACGAGGAAGTGTTCGTCGAGATCATGGAGAACGTCCGCGGCGAGGACGTATTCGTGGTTCAGTCGACGGGCTATCCCGCCAACGACAACCTCATGGAACTGCTGATCATCATCGACGCGCTGAAGCGTGCGTCGGCGCGGCGCATCACCGCGGTGATCCCCTATTTCGGCTATGCCCGCCAGGACCGGAAGCCCGGCCCGCGCACCCCGATTTCCGCCAAGCTGGTGGCCAACCTGATCACCGTCGCCGGCGCCGATCGCGTCCTGTCGGTCGATCTCCACGCCGGGCAGATCCAGGGCTTCTTCGATATCCCGACCGACAACCTGTATGCCGCGCCGGTGATGAGCGCCGACATCCAGGCGCGGTTCCAGGATCGCAACCTGATGGTCGTGTCGCCCGACGTCGGTGGCGTCGTCCGCGCGCGCGTGCTGGCGAAGCGGCTCGACAACGCCCCGCTCGCGATCGTCGACAAGCGCCGCGAGCGCGCGGGCGAATCGGAGGTGATGAACATCATCGGCGAGGTCGAGGGCCGCTTCTGCATCCTGATCGACGACATCGTCGATTCGGCGGGCACGCTGTGCAATGCCGCAGCGGCGCTGCGTGAAGCGGGGGCGGAGGACGTCGTCGCCTATGTCACCCACGGCGTGCTGTCGGGCGGCGCGGTCGCGCGCGTCGACGGATCGGCGCTGACCGAACTCGTCATCACCGACTCGATCGGCAACCAGGAGGCGATCTCGGCGACCGCCAAGATCCGCCACCTGCCGATCGCGCCGCTGCTGGGCGAGGCGATCAAGCGGATCGCGGACGAATCCAGCGTGTCGTCGCTCTTCGACTGAGCCCGGCCAGCCGCCGACCCAGCCATTCTCTACCGCCTGGAGGACGAAAGTGTCGCGGATGATGCGACAGGAAGCGCCGGCGGCGGCCTAGCGGTCCCCCAGCGCCACGATATGCTCGAACACCGCGGGATGCAGCGGCTTGGCGAGCGAGCAGCCGTACAGGAACTTGTCGCGCCACTGCACCGTGCCCTCGAGTCCGGCGAGCCCCGGCAACGTCAGCCACACGACCGAGCCGGGCCACAGCGTGAAGCTGGTTTCGGCACGGAACCCCGTCAGCGACAGGTCGGTGATGTCGATCTCGAACCGCGTCTGCCCGCGGTCGCGCAGCTTCGCGCGCAGCTTCACCGGCCGACGCAACGCCCGGCGCTGCTCGCTGCCGAACATGTCGAACGACGGGGTCATGCGGGCCTGTTCCATGGATGGGGACCATGCCAGCCCATGCTTACCATTGCGTTAGCGCTACCCAGAGGCGCGCCCGTTTGCCGTCGCGATCGGGATACAAAGCGGCAACCATCCGGCCATCCTCCCCAACCGCCAGATATTGCGATGCAGTCGCATCAGAGAGACGCTCCACCATCGTGGAGGGTGGATTCGTCCGCCCGCCTGTGCAAAGGGCTGAACGAACCATTCCCGACAGCATCATAAGGCGAGGCCGCCCATGAACATTCACGAGTATCAGGCGAAGGAATTGCTGGCCAAGTTCGGCGTTCCCGTTCCGGCCGGCTTCGCCGCGCTGAGCGTCGAGGAAGCAGTCGAGGCGTCGAAGAAGCTGCCGGGGCCGCTCTATGTCGTCAAGGCGCAGATTCACGCCGGCGGCCGCGGCAAGGGCAAGTTCAAGGAGCTGCCGGCCGAGGCCAAGGGCGGCGTCCGCCTCGCCAAGACCGAGGACGAGGTTCACCACGCCGCGACCGAGATGCTCGGCAACACGCTGGTGACGATCCAGACCGGCGACGCCGGCAAGCAGGTCAACCGCCTGTACGTCACCGACGGCGTCGACATCGCCAAGGAATTCTACCTGGCGCTGCTGGTCGATCGCGCCACCGGCCGCGTCGCCTTCGTCGTGTCGACCGAAGGCGGCATGGACATCGAGACGGTCGCCCATGACACGCCGGAGAAGATCCACACCTTCGCCGTCGATCCCGCGACGGGGTTCCAGCCGCATCACGGCCGCGCCGTCGCCAAGGCGCTCGGCCTGACGGGCGACCTCGCCAAGCAGGCGCACAGCCTGGCGGGCAAGGTGTACGACGCCTTCCTCGGCACCGACGCCGCGCAGATCGAGATCAACCCGCTCGCCGTCACCGACGACAACAAGCTGATGGTGCTCGACGCCAAGGTCGGCTTCGATTCGAACGCGCTGTTCCGTCACAAGGACCTGATGGAACTGCGCGACGAGACCGAGGAGGATCCCGCCGAGCTGGAGGCGTCGAAGTACGACCTCGCCTATATCAAGCTCGACGGCGACATCGGCTGCATGGTCAACGGCGCCGGCCTCGCCATGGCGACGATGGACATCATCAAGCTCAATGGCATGTTCCCGGCCAACTTCCTCGACGTCGGCGGCGGCGCCACCAAGGAGAAGGTGACTGCGGCGTTCAAGATCATCCTGGGCGATCCGAACGTGAAGGGCATCCTGGTCAACATCTTCGGCGGCATCATGCGCTGCGATATCATCGCCGACGGCATCGTCGCCGCGGCGAAGGAAGTGAACCTGTCGGTGCCGCTCGTCGTTCGGCTCGAAGGCACCAATGTCGAGAAGGGCAAGGAGATCCTCGCGAACTCCGGCCTCGCCATCGTCCCCGCCAATGACCTGGGCGATGCGGCGCAGAAGATCGTCGCCGAGGTGAAGAAGGCGGCGTGAACCGCATCTCATCTTGACGGGAAATTGCGCGGGCTCGGACGCCATGTCCGGGCCCGACGCGTTGGCACAGTGTAAATGCCGTTACGGCAACGCCGGTTTTCCGTACCGCACTTGCGAAAACGACGGAAAACCGCCATGTGACAAGCCGATGCGAGGGCGTAAACGCCCTTGCCGGCAGGAGCTGGAAGGACGCTGATGAAGGTACTGGTCCCGGTCAAGCGCGTGCTTGACTATAACGTGAAGCCCCGGGTGAAGGCCGACGGCAGCGGCGTCGACCTGGCCAACGTCAAGATGAGCATGAACCCCTTCGACGAAATCGCCGTCGAAGAGGCGATCCGTCTCAAGGACAAGGGCGTTACCGAGATCGTCGTCGTGTCGATCGGCGAGCAGAAGGCGCAGGAAACGCTGCGTACCGCGCTGGCGATGGGCGCCGATCGCGCGATCCTGGTCACGAGCGAGGAAAGGGTCGAGCCGCTCGGCGTCGCCAAAATCCTGAAGGCGATCGCCGACGAGGAGAAGCCCGACCTGATCATCCTCGGCAAGCAGGCGATCGACGACGATAACAATCAGACCGGGCAGATGCTCGCCGGCCTGATGGGCGTCGGCCAGGGTACCTTCGCCTCGAAGGTCGAGCTGGCCGAGGGCAGCGTCACGGTGACGCGCGAAGTCGATGGCGGGCTCGAGACCGACAAGCTGACGCTGCCGGCGATCATCACCACCGACCTTCGCCTCAACGAGCCGCGCTACGCCTCGCTGCCTAACATCATGAAGGCGAAGTCGAAGCCCTTGGCGCAGAAGACCGCCGCCGATTACGGCGTCGACGTCGCGCCGCGCCTGACGACGCTGAAGGTCGTCGAGCCGGCGAAGCGCACCGCGGGCGTCAAGGTCGCCGATGTCGACGAGCTGGTCGGCAAGCTGAAGGCGATGGGCATCGCGAAGTAAGATCATCACCGTTCGTGGTGAGGAGAGGCTGAGGGCAGCCGAAGCCTCGTCTCGAACCACCTGTCCTTCGAGACGCCGCTTCGGCTTCGCTCAGCGGCTGCTTAGGACGAACGGAACGGTAGAACGAGAGGATTTGATATGAAGACTCTAGTCTGGGTCGAGCACGACGGCACCGCCGTCAAGGACGCCACCCTCGCCGCGGTGACCGCGGCATCGAAGCTGGGCGAGGTCCATCTCCTCGTCGCCGGGCAGGGCGTCGATGGCGTCGCGCAGGCCGCCGCCAAGATCGCCGGCGTCGGCAAGGTTCACGTCGCCGACGACGCCGCCTATGCGCATGCGCTGGCGGAGAATGTCGCGCCGCTCGTCGTCGAGCTGATGGGGCACCACGACGCCTTCGTCGTCCCGGCGACCACTACCGGCAAGAACATCGCGCCGCGCGTCGCCGCGCTGCTCGACGTCATGCAGATCAGCGACATCCTGTCGGTCGAGAGCGAGGACACCTTCACCCGCCCGATCTATGCCGGCAACGCGATCGCGACGGTCCAGACCAAGGACGCCAAGAAGGTCATCACCGTCCGCGGCACCGCGTTCGAGAAGGCGGCGACCGAGGGCGGTTCGGCCGAGATCGAGGCGGTGGCCGCGACCGGCGACAAGGGTCTGTCGACCTTCGAGGGCGCCGAGATCGCGCAGAACGCGCGGCCCGAGCTGACCAGCGCCAAGATCATCGTATCGGGCGGCCGCGCGCTGGGCTCGTCGGATCAGTTCCACGCACTGATCGATCCGCTGGCCGATAAGCTGGGCGCGGGCGTCGGCGCCAGCCGCGCCGCGGTCGACGCCGGCTATGCCCCCAACGACTATCAGGTCGGCCAGACCGGCAAGATCGTCGCGCCGGAGGTGTATGTCGCGGTCGGTATCTCGGGCGCGATCCAGCACCTCGCCGGCATGAAGGATTCGAAGGTCATCGTCGCGATCAACAAGGACGAGGACGCGCCGATCTTCCAGGTAGCCGACATCGGGCTGGTGGGCGACTTGTTCAAGCTGGTGCCGGAGCTGACCGAGAAGTTGTGACGGCGGAAGGCGGGCAGCGATGCTGCCCGCCGGTGCCGCCTGGCGGCATCCGCCGGCACGGCCGGCGGAGCAACGGCGCCGTCCGACGACGCGGGATTAACTCCCGCGTCGGTGCCTCACGCATGACGGCGGTAAGGAAAGCGCGACTGGGCTCGGGGTGACAGGGCGAAGGCGGAATAGCCGCCCCACCCCGTCATTCCCGCGCAGGCGGGAATGACGGGGGTGGGTGGAGCCCCCTCCTAAATCATCAACCCCTGCAGCAACTTCGGCAACGCCCCGCTCTCGCCCCGCGCCTCCGCCATGAACCGCGCCTTGAGCGGCGGGACGTGATCGACCAGCGTCATGCCTGCCCGCCGCACCGCGCTCGCGGTCCGGCCCTTGACCCCGAACAGCCGGGTCAGTGTATCGGTCGCCCAGGCGGTCATGAAGGTGTCGAGCCCGCGCCAGCGCTGGTAGCGGTCGAGCAAGGCGGCATCGCCCAGGTCGACCCCCAGCCGCCTCCCCTCGACCAGTACCTCGGCCAGCGCGGCGACGTCGCGGAAGCCGAGGTTCAGCCCCTGTCCCGCGATCGGATGGATGCCGTGCGCGGCGTCGCCGACCAACGCCAGCCGCTCGGCGGTGATCCGCGCGGCATGGTGGAAGCCCAGCGGATAGCTGGCCCGCGGGCTGGCGTCGGACAGCTCGCCCAGGAAACCGCCCATCCGCTTCGACGCCTCGGCCAGGAACGCGCGCTCGCCGAGCTTGAGCATCCCCGGCGCGTCAACGGCATCCACCGTCCACACGATCGCCGATCGATGCCCGACCGCATCGTCGGGCAGCGGTAGCAACGCAAACGGGCCGGCGGGATAGAAGATTTCGTAGGCGGTGTTCTCGTGGCTCTTTTCGTGGTGGAAGGCGCCGATAATCGCGGCATGGTCGTATTGCCAGCGCGCGACGGTGATGCCGGCGGCGGCGCGGGTCGGCGAATTGCGCCCCTCCGCCGCCACCACCAGCGGCGCGCGCACCGTGGTGCCGTCGTCGAGCGTCGCGGTGACGCCGGTGGCCGCGCGATCGACCGTCGTCGCGCGCGTCTGCATCCGCAGATCGACCCGCGCCGCCGCGGTGGCGGCGTCGAACAGCGACTGCCGCAGCAGCTTGTTCTCGTACATTGTGCCAAGCGCACCATCGTCGTCGTCGGGGATGAAATCGAGCTTGCCCGGCGCCAGCCCGTCGCTGACGCGAATGTGCCGGATCGCACAGCCCTTGCCAGCGATCCGCGCGCCGACGCCGATCGCATCGAGCATCCGCCCGCTCGCGCTCGCCACCGCCGAGGCGCGGCCGTCGAAGCCGGGGGCCAGCGTGACGGCGGGATCGGCGGGATCGACGACGATGCTCGCCAGGCTATGCGCATCGAGCGCCAGCGCCAGCGTCGCGCCGACCAGGCCGCCCCCCAGGATGATGACGTCGGTATCCATATGATGCTCCTAGGATCGAACGGCGGTGGCGAACAGGGTTCATTGCGCTGGCCCGGCGCTCCATGAACAATCCACGTCATGCTGAACTTGTTTCAGCCTCTCTCGAGATCGCGCCGGCCGGTAGGGATGCTGAAACGAGTTCAGCATGACGGGCTGACGCACGGCGGGCATTCCACCGCAGCCTGCTTGACGCCGGTGCGCCGAGCGCCGATGATTCCCTGGGCGTTTTTCCGGGACATCGTGGGGGATTTATGGCGAGCCAGGCGCAGCCGGCGCTGTTGCGCGAGACGGTGAAGGCGGGGGCGCTGCGGTCGGGCGCGCTGATCGCGGCAATCCTGTTGTTCGTCGCGAGCGCACTGATCGCGCTGTCGCTGGTCAGCTATCACGCGGGCGATGCGGCGCTGAACACCGCCTCGGGTTCGCCGGTGAAGAACCTGGCGGGGCCGCCCGGCGCCTGGCTCGCCGATCTGGCGCTGACGCTGCTGGGGCCCGCCGTCGCGCTGCTGCTGCCGATCGGGCCGATCGTGGGCCTGCGACTGTGGCGCGACCAGCCCGCGGGTCGCTGGCTGCGGATGCTGCGCGGGGCGGCAATCGGCGTCGCGCTGATGGCGACCGCGCTGGCGTTCGTCTCCGACGCCTCGGTGCTGGCGCTGCCCGCCGGCTGGGGCGGGATCGTCGGCCTGGGCGTGGTCAAGACCGCTGACGCGCTGCTCGGCCTTACCGGCGAGCCATTGGTGTCGGTGTGGGGTGCGCGGGTCCTGGGGCTGATCGCCGCGGTCGCCGGCGTCGTGATCTGGGCGCGGAGCATCGAGCTCGACATCGGTGCGCGGCCTTGGCGCAACCGTCGTCTGCGCGTCGCCTATCGCTCGGCCACCGCCGATAAGCCGCTCGAGAATTTCGACGACGAGGACGAGGAACCACTGACGCTCAGCCGCAAGCCGGTCGAGCCACGCGCCGCGGTCGCGCCCGATCCGCGTCCCGCGCCGGTCATCGCCGACCGCCAGCTGGCGCCCAGCGCGGCGCGGCCCAGGCCGACGCAGGAAAAGCTCGACTTCGGTCACAACTATCAACTGCCCTCGATCGACCTGCTGACCCCCGCGCCGCCCAGCCCCAAGGCGACGGTCGACAAGGCCTCGCTGGAGCGCAACGCCCGGCTGCTCGAGAACGTGCTCGCCGACTTCAAGGTGCAGGGCGACATCACCGAGGTACGCCCCGGCCCCGTCGTCACGATGTACGAGCTGGAGCCCGCGCCCGGCATCAAGGCGAGCCGGGTCGTCGCGCTCGCCGACGACATCGCGCGCAACATGTCGGCGATCTCGGCGCGCGTCGCGGTGATCCCGGGGCGCAACGTCATCGGCATCGAGCTGCCCAACGCCAAGCGTGAATCGGTGACGCTGCACGAACTCGTCGGTTCGCAGAGCTTCGAGGACCAGGCGGCGCAGCTGCCGATCATCCTGGGCAAGAACATCGCCGGCGATCCCGTCATCACCGATCTCGCGCCGATGCCGCACCTGCTGGTCGCGGGCACGACGGGCTCGGGCAAGTCGGTCGGCCTCAACTGCATGATCATGTCGCTGCTCTACCGGCTGACGCCCGAGCAGTGCCGGATGATCATGATCGATCCCAAGATGCTGGAACTGAGCGTCTACGACGACATCCCCCACCTGCTCTCCCCCGTCGTCACCGATCCGCAGAAGGCGGTGCGCGCGCTGAAATGGGCGGTCGAGACGATGGAGGATCGCTATCGCCAGATGTCGTCGGTCGGCGTGCGCAGCCTGGCCGGCTTCAACGACAAGGTGCGCGCCGCCAAGGCCAAGGGCCAGCGCCTCGGCCGCCGCGTCCAGACCGGCTATGATTCGGATACCGGCCAGCCGGTCTACGAGGAAGAGCAGCTTGATTACGAACCGCTGCCGCAGATCGTCGTCATCGTCGACGAGCTCGCCGATCTGATGATGACCGCAGGCAAGGAGGTGGAATTCCTGATCCAGCGGCTCGCGCAAAAGGCGCGTGCGGCGGGCATCCACCTGATCATGGCGACGCAGCGTCCCTCGGTCGACGTCATCACCGGCGTCATCAAGGCGAACCTGCCGACCCGGATCAGCTTCCACGTCACCAGCAAGATCGATTCGCGCACCATCCTGGGCGAGCAGGGTGCCGAGCAGCTGCTGGGCAAGGGAGACATGCTCTACATGCCCGGCGGCAAGGGCATCGTCCGCGTCCACGGCCCCTTCGTCAGCGACGACGAGGTGCGCGGCGTGGCGGACCACTGGCGCGCGCAGGGGCAGCCCGACTACATCAGCTCGGTTACCGAGGAGCCCGAGGAAAGCTTCGCACTCGAAGGCGCGCCGACCGGCGAGGATTCGGCGGAGGACCAGCAATATCGCCAGGCGATCCAGCTGGTATGCGAATCGCAGAAGGCATCGACCAGCTGGCTCCAGCGGCAGCTGCGCATCGGCTACAACTCGGCGGCGCGGCTGATCGAACGGATGGAGAAGGACGGCATCGTCGGCCGGCCGGACCATGTCGGGCGGCGTGAGGTGCTTCGCGATGCCGAGGGGCATGCGATCTAGGCGGGTCGACGACCACCACACCGTCATCCCGGCGAACGCCGGGGTGACGGTTGGGGGAACGGCCAACCCCCGTCGTCATCCCCGCGAAGGCGGGGATCCATACTGGCTGGCTCCAGTGAAACTCACAACGCTCCGTGATGAAGGATCCCCGCCTTCGCGGGAATGACGAGGGGGCCGGGGTGCGGCGGGCGAGGCTATGCCGCCTCGACCCGGTAATGGATCGGCTTGAACGTCCCCCCGTTCGAATCCGGTGCCGAACACGCCGTCAGCCCGATCACCAAGTCCATCGCCGCGCGGAAGGCGATGAAGTCGCCGGCGCGGCTGATCGGCGGCAGGACGCGCAGCTTTCCTGTTTCGCCGTCGATCGGCACATTCATGAAACAGTTGAAGGCGACGGGGATCCGGTCGGGCGTCACGCCATAGGGCTCAAGCGCCGCCGCCAGATTGCCGAAGCAGCCGCGGTGCGGCGGCAGCGTCGGATAGAAGTGGTGGAAGGTGTCATAGGAACACGGCGTCAGCAGGAAATCGTGCCGGCCGACCGTATCCTCCTCGATCGCCAGCATCACCGACGAGCGGTTCGAATAAAGCTTGTGCCCCGTCGTCAGCTGAATCGTCTCGGCATAGTCGAGCGTCCGCCCCGACGAGATCACCTCGTCGATGTCATGGGCGTTGAACGCCAGCAGATCGGCGACCTGCTCTCCGCGCGGATCGATCACCACCAGCCGTTCGCCCTTGTTCAGGCGAAAGGCAGTGCCGCTGCGTTCGGGTATCTCGTGCATCTCGCTCACGCATCGCCCTTGTAGTGGAATGGGCACTGCCAGGCGTCGTCGACGACGCGGCCCGAATATTGCCGCGCCTCGCTCGCCTCGCCATGTCGCGCCAGCATCGGGTTCCGCGATCCCGCCAGCGCCTCGTCGCGGACCATGATCTTCTCGCGCATGCCTTCGTATTTGCCCTGGGCGCGCAGGATTTCGAACTGGTCGTGCAGGTTGAACACCATCACCGGGTTGGGGAAGCGCCGTGCCGGGCGGCTCGCATGGGGATGAAGCCCAACGACGAAGAACGCCTCGCCGCCGAACGACAGCGAGAAATGCGGGTCGTCGGGATCGGGGCTGACGCTGTCGTCATAGCGTTGGCCGCGCCACACGTCCTTGTCCGACAGCGACTGGACCCGATCCCACAGCAATCGTTCGAATTGCGGCTCGGACAGATCGCCCGGCCCTTCGAACACCACCGCCAGGCTGCGGAACAGCGCCGGCTTCTCGCGATAGGCCACGGCGAAGTGAAGCAATCGGTCGTGGATGCGCAGGTCGTCCCAAGCACTGGTCAGATCGCGCGCCGCGAGCACGTCGAGCGTGCCCCGCGCGAGTGCGGCCTTGGCGCCGACGCACGGAAAGGCCGCTTCGGCGACGTGGTCATGCAACTGCGCCGCGAGCTCGTCCTGTCGAGACGACGCCCACGAGAACATCGGTTTGTAATTCATCCCCATGGCGGAAGGAACGCTACCGCGCAAAGTGCCGTTCCGATTCCGGCTCCGGCAAACTGGTTGATGTGGCTCAAGGCGCCGCGCCGCGTTAGGCAGTGCATCGATCCCGCGCTTGACGGGTTCAGAGCCGGTTAAAGCCCACCGCGGCATCGCCGCCGGCGAGGAGACACCATGACCTATCGTTCGCTGATCGCCCTGCCCCTCGCCGCCCTGGTCGCGGCGGCCCCCGTCGTCCCCGCCCAGGCGCAGACGCAGGCCGGCGATCTCGCCTCGGTGCAGCGATTCCTGCAAGCGCTGACCACGATGACCGCCGACTTCACCCAGACCGATCGCGCCGGCAAGGTGCTGACCGGTACGCTGACGATCAAGAAGCCGGGCAAGCTGCGCTTCCAATATCAGAAGGGCGTGCCGATCCTGATCGTCGCCGAGGGCGGATCGCTGACCTTCGTCGACTATTCGGTGAAGCAGGTGCAGCGCTGGCCCATCAAGAATTCACCGCTCGGCGTGCTGCTCGATTCCAACCGCGACATCACCCGTTTCGCCAAGCTGGTGCCGACCGGCAGCAGCGGCATCGTGTCGGTCGAGGCGAACGACCCCAAGCATCCCGAATATGGCCGAATCACTCTGGTCTTCGCGCGCGATGCCGCGGCACCGGCGGGATTGATGCTGCAGGGCTGGGTCGCGCTCGACAGCCAGTCGAACCGGACGACGATCCGGCTGACAAACCAGAAGTTCGGCGGCACGGTGAGCGACCAGACGTTCCGTTGGAACGACCCGCGGAGCAAGTCGGGGCGAAACTGAACGGACATTGCTCGACTTATTCATCAGGGCGACAGGTAATCTGTCATAAAGCCTGTCTTGTGGATGCGGGGCGTCCGGGATTTTTCCCCCTGTTGCCCGGGCATGACCTGCATCCCCCTGCGTGACTATGACGCTAGGTAGGCCCTCGCTCCATGCCCCCGGAGCGGGGGCCATTCTTTTTTTGCCTCCGTTCCCCCTGAGGAGAGACTGAGCGCAAGCGAAGGCTCGTCTCGAAGGGTAGGTTGCCGGGCATGTGCTTCGAGACGGCACTTCGGCTTAGGTACGCGGCACCGAAGTTTATCCTGAGCGCCTGCCTTGGCAGGCAGTCGGAGGGCTCAGTGCCTTCTCAGCACGAACGGATAATTCGAAAGGGCCGTCGGATCACAGGCGCTCGATCAGCGCCATCGCGCCGTGTGGCGCGCGTTCCTTGGCGCCGTTGATGAAGAACACGAACACGTCGCGTGGTTGCTTCGCCGGCGGCTCGTCGGCGACGTAGCGCAGGCCGTCGGGCTGCTCCCCCGCCGCCCACGCCTTGGCCGTCGCCGCCCACTCGTCGAGCGCGGCGGGGGCATAGCCGGCGACGAATCGCTCCTCGCCATTCTCCAGCCGAGCATAGACGAGATCGCCGGAAACATCGGCGAGCGCCGGATATTTCGCCGAATCGGCGAACACCAGCGACACCCCGGCAGCGCGTACCGCCGCGACGAACTCGGGCACCATGAAGCTGTCGTGCCGTACCTCGATCGCGTGGCGCAGCGCCACGCCCTCGTGCCGCGCGGGCAACAGCGCCAGGAACGCGGCGATGTCGTCGGCGTCGTAGCGGCGGGTCGGCGCCAGCTGCCACAGGATCGGGCCCAGCTTGTCGCCCAGCTCGACGATCCCCTGGCCGACGAAGCGCTCGATCGATTCACCCGCCTCGGCCAGCTTCTTGCGGGTCACGCAATAACGCGACGCCTTCAGCGCGAAAACGAAGCCGTCGGGCGTCGCGTCGCGCCAACCGGCAAAGGTCGCCGGCTTGAAGCTGGAATAGAAGGTGCCGTTGACCTCGATCGCAGTCAGCTTCGACGCGGCATATTCCAGCTCGCGCTTGTGCGGCAGCTTTTCGGGGTAAAAGCTGCCGCGCCACGGCTCATAGGTCCAGCCGCCGATCCCGACGCGAATAGCGCCGGCCGCCATCAGTCGACGATCTTGTCGAGCGTGATCGGCAGGTCACGTACCCGTCGGCCGGTCGCATTGTAGATCGCGTTCGCCACCGCCGCGCCGACGCCGGTAATGCCGATCTCGCCGATCCCGCGCGCGCCCATCGGCGCATGCGGATCGGGGATGCCGGTCCAGATCACGTCGATCTCGGGCACGTCGAGGTGAACGGGGACGTGATATTCGGCAAGGCTGGGGTTCATGATCCGCCCGGTGCGCTCGTCGAACATCGTCTCCTCGGTCAGTGCGAGGCCGAGGCCCATGATCATGCCGCCGCGGAACTGGCTGGTCGCGGTCTTGGGATTGAGGATCACGCCGCAGTCAAACGAGCCGAGCATCCGGCTGATCCGCGTTTCGCCCGTGACGGCATTGACCCGCGCCTCGACGAAGATCGCGCCGTGCGAATGCATCGACCAGTGCTGCAGCTCGAGCGGCATCGGCGGCGTTCCTTCCGCCGACACGCTATCCCGCTGCGCCCGCGACAGAATCGAGGCGTAGCTTTCGTGGCGTGACGGGTCGTCGAGCGCCGCCAGCCCGCCGCGATAGCCGCCGACCTCGTCGGGCTTCAGCCCGGCGAGCGGCGAATCGTTGCCCGCGAGCTTGAGCAGCTCGGTATAGAGCGCGGTCTGCGCGGCGATGATCGACGCACCGATCGCGGCGGTCTGCTGCGACCCGCCGGCCAGCACGACGCCGGGCAGCACATTGTCGCCATAGTTGAACGTCACCTGGTCCAGCTCGACGCCGAGCCGATCGGCGGTGACCTGGCTATGCGCGGTCGCGGTGCCCATCCCCATTTCGTGCGCGGCGATGTCGACGGTGACATGGCCTGTCGCATCGACCGTCAGTCGCGCCGCCCCGCCCGGCATCCGGTAATAGGGATAGGTCGCGGTCGCGACGCCCATCCCGACCAGCCATTCGCCGTCGCGCCAGCTGCCCGGGGTCTTGGGACGCTCGGTCCAGCCGAAGCGCTCGGCACCGTCGCGATACGCCTTTTCAACATCGCGCTGCGAAAACGGCAGGCCGGTCGTCGGGTCCTGCTCGGGCTCGTTCTTCAGCCTGAGTTCGATCGGGTCGATGTCCATCGCCACCGCCAGCTCGTCGATCGCGCTTTCCAGCCCGAACGTGCCGACCGACTCGCCCGGCGCGCGCATGAAGGTGTTGGCGATCATGTCGACATAGGCGACGTCGACGCGCAGGTCGAAGCTGCCCGACTGATAGGCGCTGCGTGCCGGCAGGATGAACGGCTCGGGCATCGCATTGTGGCGGGTCATCGCCACCGTGCCGGTGTGAACCAGCGCCGTGAACCTGCCGTCGGCGTCGGCGCCGATCGCGCAGCGCTGCTCGGTCAGCGTCCGCCCGCCGACGATGCGATAGACGCCCTCGCGCGACAGCATGATCCGCACCGGCCGCCCCGCCAGCTTGCTGGCCGCGGCGGCCAGCACCTGGTGATCCCACAGCGTCTTGCTGCCGAAGCCGCCGCCGACGAACGGCGAGGTCACGCGCACCTTGTCCTCGCCGATGCCGAAGATATGGCCCAGCGACCAGGCGACGTGCGCCACGGCCTGGCTGGCGTCGTGGACACGCAAGGTGTCGCCGTCCCAGCCCACCGTTGCGGCGTGCAGTTCGATCGGATTATGGTTGTGGCGCGGCGTCTTGTAGACCGCATCGACCTTGAACGCGGCCTTCGCCAGCTCGTCTTCCGCATCGCCGACCGCCAGCTTCAGCGGCTGGCCCTGGAACTCGCCGGGCTTCGTCCCCTGCGCCTTCGCCTCGGCGAAGCTGGTAACCGCCTCGTCCGCCGCGTAACTCACCTCGATCAGCGACGTGGCGTGATCGGCCTGCTCCTGCGTCTCGGCCAGCACCACCGCGACCGGCTGGCCGTTCCAGTGGATTCGATCGTCCTGCAGGATCGGCAGGTCGTTGCCGCCCGCCGCCTTCGCCGACGACATGAACGGCGGCATCGCCGCCATTCGCGGCGCATTGCGGTGGGTCATCACCAGCACGACGCCCGGCGCGGCTTCGGCCATCGCAGTGTCGATCGAGGCGATTCGGCCCTTGGCGATGCGACTGAACAGCACCGCCGCATAGGCCATGCCGTCGAGCGGGAATTCCGCGGCGAACGGTGCCTGCCCCGCAACCTTCATCGGGCCGTCGATGCGCGATACCGGGCGCCCGGTTTGGCCGTGGCGCTCGCGGATCAACGGGTCGGGCACGCCGCCCGGGATCCAACTGTCGGGCGCGAGCGCGATCGCCTTTTGCATGACGCCCTGGACGGCGCCCTTCACGGTCGCCTTGGCTTCGTCGACGATGCTCATGCCGTCAGCTCCTGCAGGACCGCCACGATGGTGCGTTCGGCCAATCCGATCTTGAATCCGTTGTCGCGCAGCGGCCTGGCGTCGGCCAGCTCGGCTCGCGCCGCGGCACGGAACGCGTCTTCGCTCGGTGCCTTGCCGCGCAGCGCCGCTTCCGCCTTGGTCGCGCGCCACGGCTTGTGGGCGACGCCGCCCAGCGCGATGCGCACGTCGGCGATGCTGCCGTCCTCGACACGCACCGACGCCGCCACCGACACCAGCGCGAAGGCATAGCTCGCGCGGTCGCGGACCTTGCGGTACGTTTGGCCGGTCGCCGGATTCGCCGGCAGCGCGATCGCGGTGATCAACTCGCCCGGCGCCAGCACCGTCTCCACCTGCGGCGTATCGCCGGGCAGGGTGTGGAAGTCGGCGACCGGCACCTGCCGGGTGCCGTCCTTGCCCTCGATATGCACCATCGCGTCGAGCGCGGCGAGCGCGACGCACATGTCGGACGGGTGCGTCGCCACGCACTGCTCCGACGCACCCAGGATCGCGTGAATGCGATTGAACCCATCGACGGCGTCGCAGCCGCTGCCCGCGCGCCGCTTGTTGCAGTGCGCGGCATCGTCGTAGAAATAATAGCAGCGGGTCCGCTGGAGCAGATTGCCGCCGACCGTCGCCATGTTGCGGATCTGCGCGCTGGCCCCGGCCAGGATCGCGCGCGCCAGCATCGGATAATGTTCTCGGATATGGCGATCCTCGGCGAGCGCGGTGTTGGTCGCGGCGGCACCGATCAGCACGCCGCCGTCTTCCTGCACCTCGATCGCCGCCGACAGACCGGTCACGTCGACCAGCGCGCGCGGCCGCTCGATCGTCTCGCGCATCAGGTCGACCAGATTGGTGCCGCCGCCCAGGAACTTGGCCTCGGCCTCGCGCTCGACCAGGTCGATCGCCGCCGCCGCGCTATCGGCGCGCGTATATTCGAACGTCAGCATCAGGCGACCTCCTCGACGAACACCTGGCGCACCGCGGCGACGATGCCGTTGTATGCGCCGCAGCGGCACAGATTGCCGCTCATCCGCTCACGCAGCTCGTCGTCGTCGAGCGTCACGCTGTCCGCCGCCAGATCCTGGGTGACATGGCTCGGCAGCCCGCGCTTCGCCTCCGCCGCCATGCCGATCGCCGAGCAGATCTGCCCCGGCGTGCAATAGCCGCACTGGAAACCGTCATGCTCGACGAACGCCGCCTGAATGTCGGCCAGCGCGTCCTGCGTACCGACGCCCTCAATCGTGGTGATCGCACGACCCTGATACTGCACCGCAAGCGCCAGGCAGGAATTGATCCGCTCGCCATCGACCAGCACCGTGCACGCCCCGCAGGCGCCCTGGTTGCAGCCCTTCTTGGTGCCCGGCAGCCCGGCATGCTCTCGCAACAGGTCGAGCAGCGAGGTGCGGATATCGACATCGAACGTGCGCGTCGATCCGTTGATCGTGAATTCCATGCCGGCCTCGCGAAAAATCCTTGTCCCCAGAGCCTTTAACCCAGGGGTCTCCCCTTGGGTTCCGCGATGCGACGCTCAATCCGGTCAGGCCAGCGCGGTGCGGATCCGGTCCGCCAGCGCCTCGATCGCAAAGGGCTTGGTCAGCACCTGCATCCCCGCGCCAAGCCGACCATGGTCGAGGATCGAGCTTTCGGCATAGCCGGTGATGAAGATCACCTTCAGCCCCGGTCGGTCGGCGCGCCCGGCGTCGGCCATCTGCCGCCCGTTCATGCCGCCGGGCAGGCCGACGTCGGTGACGAGCAGGTCTATCCGCGCATCGGAGTGCAGCAGCCGGAGCCCGGCGGCGCTGTCGTGCGCCTCGATCGCGCTATGGCCGAGATCGGCGACCAGGTCGGTCACGAGCATCCGCACCGTCGGCTCGTCCTCGACCACCAGCACGGTCCGCTCGTCGGACCGCGCGTGATGGGTCGGCGGCTGGCCGAACGCATCGTCGCGCTCGGCATCGCCATGATGGCGCGGCAGATAGACCGACACCGTCGTCCCCTCGCCAAAGGCCGACTCGATCCGCACCTGCCCGCCCGACTGCTGCGCGAAACCATAGATCATGCTCAGCCCGAGCCCGGTGCCCTGGCCGAGCGGCTTGGTCGTGAAGAACGGGTCGAACGCCTTGGCGATCACCTCCGGCGTCATGCCGTCGCCGGTATCGGCGACCGACAGCACCAGATAATCGCCCGCGGCCAGATCGAGGCCGCGCGCATGATCGGCATCGAACGTCCGGTTGGCGGTGGCGATGGTGATCGCGCCCCCCGCCGCCATCGCGTCGCGCGCGTTGATGCACAGGTTGAGCAGCGCGTTCTCCAGCTGCGACGCATCGACCAGCGCGGTCCACAGCCCCGCCTGCGCGATCGTCTCGACCGCGATTCCCGGCCCGACGGTACGCTCGATCAGCTCGCTCATCCCGACGACCAGCGCGTTGACGTCGGTCGGGCGCGGCGCCAGCGTCTGCCGGCGCGAGAAGGCGAGCAGGCGATGCGTCAGCGACGCCGCCCGCTTGGTCGCACTCTGCGCCGCGGCGATATACTTGCCGACCTCGCCCACCCGGCCCTGGCCGATGCGCATGTCGATCAATTCCATCGCACCGGAAATGCCGGCGAGCAGATTGTTGAAGTCATGTGCCAGCCCGCCGGTCAGCTGGCCCACCGCCTCCATCTTCTGCGACTGGCGCAGCGCCTCTTCGGCACGCATCAACTCGGCGCTGCGCTCGGCGACGCGGTTCTCCAGTTCGTCGTTGAGCGCCGTCAGGTCGGCCAGCGCCGCGTCGCGCTCGACCTCGATCGCATGGCGCGCGCCGATGTCGATCAGCACCCCCGGAAAGCTCAGCGGCGTGCCGTCCGCCGCCCGGTCGACGCGGCCCTTCGCCTCCAGCCAGACGAAGCCGCCGTCGGGCCGGGTAACGCGATATTGATGGACGTAGGCACCGCCGCGCGCGATCGCTTCGTTGACCGCGACGACCAGCCCGGGGCGATCGTCGTCATGGACCATCGATACGACGCGATCGAGGCTCAGTCCCGCCTGGCGCTGTTCGTCGCTCACCCCGAAAAAGCGGGCGAAGGGCTCGTCGACGGTGAAGCGGTTGCTCGGCAGGTCCCAGAACCAGGTGCCGATGATCGCCCCCGCCTCTAGCGCGAGCTGCAACCGCTCGGTCGTCTCGCGCGCCACCGCCTCGCTCTCGCGCAGCCGTTCGCGGCGCTCGACCTCGTCGGTGATGTCGAAGCTGGCGCCCGGAAAGCGGACGCATCGGCCATGCGCGTCGAACACGCAGCGTCCCTGCGCGGTTACCCAGCGGACTCGCCCATCGCAGCGGACGAGGCGATATTCGGAGCGGAATGTGCCGCCCTCGGTCATCGCCACGTCGATTTCGGCACGAACGCGATCGATGTCGTCGGAATGGATGCCGGCGAAAAACGCCGCGATCGGCGCCCCCGTCGCCGCGCGCGCCGGATCGACGCCGTAGAGTTCGGCGAAGCGGCGATCCGATCGCACCCAGTCGCGCTGGACGTCCCAGTCCCACACGCCGATGCTGTTGCCCGCCGACAGCGCGATCTGCAGCCGCTCGTCCGCCTCGTCGCGGCTGCGTTCGGCGAGCACGCGTGCGGTCGTCTCGCTGGTGACGCACAGCATGCCCGCGATGGCGCCCGCGTCGTCGAAGGCGGGCGAGTAGGAGAAGCTCCAGTAACTCTCCTCGGGCGCGCCGCCCCGCCCCAGGTCGAGCCGCATGTCGGTGACCATCGGGCTCTCGCCCGCCAGCGCCGCATCGACCATCGGCGCGATCTCGTCCCAGATGCTGCCCCACAGGGTGCGGAACGGCATCCCCATCGCGATGGCCGCGCGATAGCCTAGGATCGGTCGATAGGCGTCGTTGTAAAAGGATTGAAGGTCGGGCCCATAGGCCAGGAACATCGGCACGGGGCATGCGAGCATCGTCGCCAGCGTGGTGCGCAGTGCCACCGGCCAGCCCTCGATCGGCCCCAGCGCAGTACGCGACCAGTCATATGCCGCGATCTCGGTGGCGACATGGCTGGCGGGATGCTGAAGAAATGCGGGTATTGTCGTGGCGGCGACCATGATGGGATGGATGACGGCTTAGAAGGCAGAGTCTCCATAGGCCGATGGACGTCCCTCGCCCAACCAAAGTTATCCGTACATGGATCAGCCGCGGCCGTGCTCGATGGCTTGGGCGAACGGCGCACGGATACGATCCCCGTGACCTTCGAGCGTACAGATATCGATGAAACCGACGATTCTTGCTATTCGGCAAAAAAAACTGGAGCGGGCGAAGGGATTCGAACCCTCGACCCCAACCTTGGCAAGGTTGTGCTCTACCCCTGAGCTACGCCCGCTCTGGCGCCTATAGCCGGCTGCTCGTCGGAGCCACCGGTTGGGTGAGGCGCGGCCACTAGCAGCGGTTTCACGAGCCTGCAACCCCTCGCACGCAGATTCAGGGCTGGCGACTCATTTATTAGAACATTACAAGAACATCGATGGTCGAGTCGCACATCCTCGAACGCCTGCGCCATATGGCCGCGGTCGGCGTCCGTGCCCAGACGGGCAGCGCGGCGGATTCGTGGCTGGCGCACGGGCTGGCGCGCGGCAAGCTGCACGAGGTGTACAGTAGCGCCGACGAGGCGGCGTGCGGCGCCGGCTTCGCGATCATGCAGGCGATCCTGGCGGGGGCGACGCCGCTGCTCTGGCTTCGGATCGAGGCGGTGGAGCGGTCGGGCGGTCGGCTCCACGCCACCGGCCTCGCCGAACTGGGGCTGCCGCCCGACGCGCTGATCGTCGCTCTGGTCCCCGATGCGCCCGCGCTGCTGCGCGCCGGTGCCGACGCGGCGCGCTGCCCGGGGCTGGGCACGGTATTGATCGAGAGCAGCGGCCCGATGCGCGGGCTCGACCTGACGGCGACGCGGCGGCTGATGCTGGCGGCGGAGACGTCGGGGGTGACGGTGGTGAGCCTGCGGATCGAGGCGGAGCCGGTGCCCAGCGCCGCGGCGACTCGCTGGTCGGTGGCGGCGGCAGCGTCGTCGCCGCTGGCGGCGGACGCACCGGGCCTGCCGGCGATGGACATCGAATTGTTGCGCCGGCGCGGGGGCCCTGCCGGCGCCCGTTGGCGTGTGGAGTGGGATCGTGACACGACAAGTTTCCGCGGCGCGGCGCTATCTGGCGCTGGTCTTCCCCTGGCTGCCGATCGAGCGGCTGCGCGGCACCCGCCCGCACCTGTTCGTCGCCGCTCGGGATGACGCGCCGATCGCCTTCACCGAAACGGTGGGCAACGCCACCCGCCTCGTCGCGCTCGATCGCGCCGGGATGGCGGCGGGGCTGCGGCCCGGGCTGACGCTGGCCGATGCGCGCGCGCAGGTGCCGGGGCTGGAGGTCTATCCGCACGATCCCCACGCCGATCTCGACTGGCTGGAGGCGCTGGCCGACGGCTGCGTCCGCTATACCCCCAGCGTCGCGGTCGAGCCGCCCGACGCGCTGGTGATGGACATCGCCGGCTGCACCCACGCCTTCGACGGCGAGCGCTTCCTGGCCGCCGATGTCGAGCGGCGGCTGATGCGGCGCGGCGTCCTTGCTCGCCATGCCTTCGGCGATACGCCCGCCATAGCGATGGCGCTCGCCCGGTTCGCCGGCGTTCCCGCCCCCGACGAAGCGCGCGCGGTGAAGCGCCTGCCCGTCGCCGCGCTGGGCCTCGATGCCGAGGATACTGCGGCGCTCGCGCGGGCCGGCCTGAAAACGGTGGGCGAGGTGATGGCGCGGCCCTTGTCGACCATCGCCGCGCGTTTCGGCGAGCAGGCGGTGACCGCGGTGCGCCGACTGTCGGGCGAGGTGGCCGCGCCGATCGTCGCCCGCCCGCAGCGGGTCCCGATCTTCGCCGAGCGCCGCTTCGCCGAACCGATCGCACGCACCGATTATGCGCTAGAGGTGCTGAACGGCCTGGCCACCGACATCGCCGGCCAGCTCGACCAGCGCCACCAGGGCGGCCGCCGCTGGGAGGCGCGGCTGTTCCGCGCCGACGGCCAGGTCCAGCGCCTGCGCCTCGAGACGGGCGCGCCGACCCGCGACGTCGCGCTGCTGGCGCGATTGTGGCGCGAGCGGATCGACGCGCTCGCCGACCCGCTCGATCCGGGCTTCGGCTATGACATGGTGCGGCTCGACGTCGTCCTCGCCGAACGGCTCGACGCGACTCAGCTCAAGCTGGAGGGCGGCGCCGGCAACGAGGGCGGCGACGTCCCCGCGCTGATCGATCGCCTGTCGACCCGGCTGGGCAAGGCGCGCGTCCGCCGCTTCGCCCCGCGCGACAGTCACATTCCCGAACAGGCCGAACTGTCGCTGCCCGCCGCCGGGCCTCAGCCCACCGCCACCACCGCCTGGCCGACGCCGGAAGCGGGCGAGCCGCCGCAGCGCCCGATCTATCTCTTCGATCCGCCCCAGCCGATCGACGCGGTGATGGCGGAGGTGCCCGACGGACCGCCCAAGCGCTTCAAATGGCGCCGAACCTCGCACGAGATCGCGCGTGCCGAGGGGCCGGAGCGGATCGCCGGCGAATGGTGGCGCCGCCACGACGCCGCGATCCCGACGCGCGACTATTACCGTGTCGAGGACCGCCGCGGCCGCCGTTTCTGGATCTTCCGCCACGGCCTGACCGAGGAGGTCGACGACCCGCGCTGGTACGTCCACGGCCTGTTCGCATGAGCGTCGTCGGTTTCCCCGACCGTCCGCCGGGCGACGCCGGGCCGCCGCCACCACCCGTCCGCTTCGCCGAGCTGGTCGCGGCGACGAACTTCTCGTTCCTCGATGGCGCCAGCCACCCGACCGACATGGTCGAGCAGGCGGTCCGACTCGGCCTTAACGGCCTGGGCATCGCCGACCGCAACACCGTTGCGGGCGTAGTCCGCGCCTGGGCGGCGCTGGAAAAGGCCAACCTCGGGCTGATCGGGATGCATCTGCCCCCCGTCGACTTCAGGCTGGTGACCGGCGCGCGGCTGGTGTTCGCCGACGGCACGCCCGACATCGTCGCCTATCCCGCGACCCGCCACGGCTGGGGAATGCTGACGCGGCTGCTGACGGTGGGAAATCGCCGCGCGATCAAAGGCGGCTGCATCCTGCGCCTCGCCGACCTGATCGCGCATCACGACGAGCTGCTGCTGATCGTCATGCCGCAATCGTCCGCGCGCGAGCGGGAGCAGGAGGCGCATCCCGGTGCGCCGACGGACCCTATCCCCACCACAACCCCCAGCCCCACCCCGGCGAAGGCCGGGGCCCAGTTGCGGGTCGTCGGTGGCACGGACGCGCCTTTTAGCGAGCATGCGGATGAGCGGGCGAATGGCGACGCAAAACCCTCCCCACCCGATCCGCCGCAACCGGGCCGCGGCCTTCGCCGGGGAGAGCTGGAGAAAACCCTCGCCACCCTCACCGCCACCGCGCCGGACCGCGTCTGGCTCGGCGCCGCCATGCCGCGTGCGGGGCGCGACCGGCGCCAGCTCGCCCGGCTCGCCGAGATCGCGCGGGAAGCGGGCGTACCGCTGCTCGCCACCGCCGACGCGCTCTATGCGACGCGCGACCAGCGCCCGCTTCACGACGTCGTCACCTGTATCCGCGAAGGCAGGACGATCCGCACCGCCGGTCGCCTGCTGGCGGCGAACGGCGAGCGTCACCTAAAGGACGGCGACGAGATCGCGCGGCTGTTCCGCGACCATCCGCACGCCGTCGCCGAGAGCGAGCGGCTGCTCGCCCGCATCGACTTCTCGCTCGACCAGCTGAAGTACGAATATCCCCACGAACCCGTCCCCGACGGCTGGGCGCCGCAAGAGTGGCTCGAGCATCTCGTCTGGCGCAAGGCGCTCGACCGCTACGACGACCGCGTGCCCGCCAAGGTGTTGTCGCTGCTGAACGAAGAATTCGCGCTGATCGCGGAGCAGAACTACGCCTATTACTTCCTGACCGTCTACGACATCGTCCGCTTCGCGCGCAGCCTCGACCCGCCGATCCTGTGCCAGGGGCGCGGCTCGGCGGCCAATTCGGTGGTCTGCTTCCTGCTCGGCGTCACCTCGGTCGATCCGATGAAGTACGACCTGCTCTTCTCGCGCTTCGTGTCGAAGGAGCGGTCGGAGCCACCCGACATCGACGTCGATTTCGAGCATGAACGCCGCGAGGAGGTGATGCAGTACATCTATCGCCGCTACGGCCGCCACCGTGCGGCGATCGCGGCGACGGTGATCCATTACCGCCCGCGCTCGACGGTGCGTGAGGTCGGCAAGGCGCTCGGCCTGACCGAAGACGTGACCCAGCGGCTGACCAGCACCGTCTGGGGCAGCTTCGCCGACCGGTTCGAGGCGAAGCGCTTCGCCGAAACCGGCTTCGACTCGACCAATGCCGAAATCGCGCGGCTTCAGGACATGGTCGGCCAGCTGCTCAAATTCCCCCGCCACCTGTCGCAGCATGTCGGCGGCTATGTCCTGACGCAGGGCCGGCTCGACGAAACGGTGCCGATCCACAACGGCGCGATGGAGGACCGTACCTTCATCGAATGGGACAAGGACGACATCGACGCGCTCGGGCTGATGAAGGTCGACGTGCTCGCACTCGGCATGCTGACGTGCATCCGCAAGGCTTTCGACCTGATGCGCGACCACGGCTTCGGCGATCCCCAGCTCGATACGCTGGCGGTCGAGGAGAATGCGTCGGTCTATCGCATGCTTCAGGACGGCGATTCGATCGGCGTCTTCCAGGTCGAGAGCCGTGCCCAGATCAACATGCTGCCGCGGCTGAAGCCGCGCGAATTCTACGATCTCGTCGTCCAGGTCGCGATCGTTCGCCCCGGCCCGATCGAGGGCGACATGGTCCACCCCTATCTGCGCCGCCGCGCGGGCAAGGAGCCGACCGAATTCCCCTCGCCCAAGCCGCCGCACAATCCCGACGAGCTGCGCGACCTGCTCCACCACACCTATGGCGTGCCGCTGTTCCAGGAACAGGCGATGAAGCTCGCGATCGTCGCCGCACAGTTCACGCCCGAGGAAGCCAATGCGCTGCGCCGCGCGATGGCGACGTTCCGCCAGGTCGGCGGCATGGAGAATTTCAAGGCCAAGCTAGTCGGCGGCATGGTCCGCCGCGGTTACGACGAGGCGTTCGCGGAACGCTGCTACAGCCAGATCGAGGGCTTCGGCTCGTACGGCTTTCCCGAAAGCCATGCCCTGTCGTTCGCGCGGCTGGTCTATGTGTCGTCGTGGATCAAATGCTTCCTGCCCGCGGTCTTCGGCTGCGCGATCCTCAATTCGCAGCCGATGGGCTTCTACGCGCCCGCGCAGCTGGTGCAGGACGCGATCGAGCATGGCGTCGAGGCGAAGCCGATCGACGTCAACCACAGCGGCTGGGACAATCTGCTCGAGCCGATTACCCCCGGCTGGCGATCACGCGTGACGCGCGCGCCCAATCCGGCGAAGGGCGGCGGGCAATGGGATCCGCGGGTGCGCCAGGACGGCGACCTCGCGATCCGGCTGGGCTTTCGCCAGATCGACGGCTTTCGCGCCGACTGGGGCGCGATCATCGCCGCCAACCGGCCCTATGCCTGCGTCGAGGATCTCGCCCGCCACCTGCCGCCGCGCGCGATGCGGCTGCTCGCCGATGCCGATGCGCTGGGCTCGCTCGGGCTCGGCCGGCGCGAGGGCGGGTGGGAGGTGCGGCGCACGCCCCCCAAGCAGCTCCCCCTGTTCGCCGCCGCCGACGCGCCGGAGCTTGCCCACGAACCCGATGCGAAGCTGCCGCCGATGCCGCTTGGCGAAGAGGTGGTCGCCGATTACCAGACGACACGCCTGTCGCTGAAGGATCATCCGATGCGCTTCCTGCGCGACGCCTTCGCCGCCGAGGGGATCATTACCGCCGCCGAGGCACGCAACACCCGCGACGGCCGCCGCGCCAAGGTGGCGGGGGTCGTCCTCGTCCGCCAGCGGCCGGGCAAGGGCAATGCGATCTTCATCACCATCGAGGACGAGACCGGCGTGACCAACGGCCTGATCTGGGCGCGCGATTTCGAGGCGAACCGCCGCGACGTAATGGCGGCGCGGCTGCTGGTGCTGGAGGGCGTCATCCAGCGCAGCGAGGAGGGCGTCGTCCACCTGATGGCCAAACGGGTGCAGGACCGCACCAACGACCTGCGCCGCTTGTCGTCGGACTATATCGGCGACGCCCCGCTCAGCCCCGCCGACGAGGTGATCCGGCCCAAGCCGATCGCCAGCCAGGACCCCCGCGGCCGGGGGCCCCGCCCGCACCACCCCAGAGACGTGCGGATCATGCCGCCCTCGCGGGACTTTCATTGACGTCGTATCCTCCCCCGCCAGGGGGAGGTGGCAGGCGCAGGCGACGGAGGGGGCGGTAAGCGACTCAAACACATCGGAAATCCTCCCCCTCCGTCAGCTTCGCTGCCACCTCCCCCTGGCGGGGGCGGATCGATCTGCCGAGTCACCTTGCCCCACCGCCCGCGAGAACAACCACGCCGCCGCCAGCCAGAACCCCGTAAACCCGCTCGTCAGCACGATCACGTCGCGCGGCCAGGCGGCGCCGTCAACGCCCGCTCCCGTCGCCAGCGCCCATCCCCCGATCGCCACCTGCGCCGCCGCCATCGCTAGCGTTGTCGCCGCCATGCCGCCCGCGCGCAGCCGTGCCGCCGCCGCACCGGCCACGCCGATCCCGAGCACCCCCAGGTACAGCCCGTTCGCCGGATTATTCTCCGACCCGATGATCCCCACCGCCAGGTTCATCCACACCAGCAGGAACAGCCCGATCGCCATGATCGCCGCCCCGCCGCGATAGGCCCAGCCGCCGCTCGCCCGCATCAGCAGTTCCAGCGCCCCGCCCACGGTTGCCAGCATGACGGCGGCGAACACGAAGTCCGATGCCGTCCAGTTCACCTCGCGCGTGAACTGCATCGCCACCGCCGGCGCCGCCAGCAACGCCGCCGCCGATCCCCAACCGAAGATTCGTATCGTCTTGCCCACCACCACCTCCCGTCATTCCCGCACAGCCGGCACCGACGATCGGAAATGCACCACTCTCAACGAGCCCTGATCCGCGCCTTGTGCGTTTTCGGTGCAGACCCACCCCCGCGTGGACAAACCGGCCGCCCCGTCCCACATAGCGGCGACAGCAACAGGAGTACCCCCGTCTCGTGGCCACGCTAGGCATGTCCCCCGCCGAAAAGGAAGCGGTAGAAAGCTTCCGCCGCGACGTCGTCGAGCCGTCGATGACGAAGCTCGTCATCATCGATTTCTACGCCGATTGGTGCGGGCCGTGCAAAGCGCTGGCGCCGGTGCTCGAAAAGGTGGCGGCGGCCTATGCCGACAAGGGCGTCGTCCTCGCCAAGATCGATACCGAGGCGAACCAGTTCATCGCCGCGCAGTTCCAGATCCGTTCGATCCCGACGGTCTATGCGATGTTCCAGGGCCAGCTCGTCGCCGACCTGACCAGCGCACGGACCGAAGCGGCGTTACGCACCACGCTCGATCAGTTGCTCCGCCAGCTGCCGGTCGGCTCGGACGCCGCCGATGCCGAAGCAGAGCTGCAGCCGCTGATCGCCATGGCGGAAGACGTGCTGGCGAGCGGCGATGCCACCCGCGCGCTGTCGATCTTCGACCAGCTCGCCGACATGGCACCCGACCATCCCGCCGTCGCCTCGGGCCGCGTCCGCGCGCTCGTCGCCGCCGGGATGATCGACGAGGCGGAAGCGGCGCTTGCCGCGCTGCCGGAGGATGCGAAGGACGCCGGGCTCGACCGCGCCCGCGCCGCGATCGACCTCGCCCGCAGTGCGCCGCCGGTCGACGACCATAGCGCGCTCGCCGCTGAGGTCGCCGCCAACCCCGACGACCAGGAGCGCCGTTTCGCGCTTGCGGCTGCGCAGATGGCGGCGGGCGATCGCGATGCCGCCGCCGACAACCTCCTCCACATCATCGCCGCCGACCGCGACTGGAACGAGGGCGCCGCGCGCACCCAGCTGCTCAAGCTGTTCGAGGTCGTCGGACTGGAGGATCCCTGGGTCTCGTCGCAGCGGCGGCGACTGTCTGCGATCCTGTTCGGATGAGTGGCGGCACCCGCCTGTCGATCTTCCCGCTGCCCGGCGCGCTGCTGTTTCCGGGCATGCACCTGCCGCTGCACGTCTTCGAGCCGCGCTATCGCGCGATGGTGTCCGACGCGATGGCGCGCGATCGCCGGATCGGGATGATCCAGCCGTCCGGGCCGGGCGAGCCGCCCTCGCTGTACGACATCGGGTGCGTCGGCCGCATCGCCGAGGTCGAGGCGCTCGACGACGGTCGCTACAATCTGGTGCTGGAGGGTGTCGCGCTGTTCCGCCTGCTGCGCGAACTCCACGTCACCACGCCCTTCCGCCAGATCGAGGCCGAGTTGCTGCCCGTCGCCGACGACGAGACGCTGTCGCTCGGCCGCCGCGCGTCGCTCGAGCAGGAGGCACGCCGCTTCGCCGACAAGCAGGGCTATGCCGTCGATTGGGATGCGGTGAATCGGCTCGACGACCAGAGCCTCGTCAACGGCATCGCCCAGATCGCGCCGTTCGACGTCGCCGCCAAGCAGGCGTTGCTCGAAGCGACCGGGCTCGAGGATCGCGCCGAGCTGACGATCCAGCTGATGCAGTTCTTCGGCCGCCACGACGGCGACGACCGGGTGACGCTGCAATGAGCATTGATCCCTGGCTGTTGTCGAAGCTGGTCTGCCCGGTGACGCGAACGCCGCTCCGCCACGACGAGGCGTCGGACGAGCTGGTCAGCGAGGCGGCCGGCCTGGCCTATCCGATCCACGACGGCGTGCCGGTGATGCTGCCCGAGGAAGCGCGGCGGCTGAACGACTAAAGCACGCCGGCAAGCCCCCATACGCCGTCATGCTGAACTCGTTTCAGCATCTCCGGCGAACGACGCCCTCCCTCACCCAGAGATCCTGAACCAAGTTCAGGATAACGCCCGTGGTCATGGCGCAGCACCTCACCCCATTGCCACCCCCACCCGCATGATGCTCAACTGAGCCCATGCGCTTCCTTCCCCTCGCCGCCCTGCTCCTCGCCACCCCGGCCGTCGCGCAGGACCCCGCGCTCGCCCGCGCCGAGCGGATCCTCGCCCGCGCGCCGGTGATCGACGGCCACAACGACCTGCCGTGGGAGCTGCGCGACGCCTTCGACGCCGATGTCGCACCGATCGCCGGCGACACGACCAAAACCCCCAAGCCGCTCCAGACCGACCTCGCGCGCCTGCGCCGCGGCCATGTCGGCGGACAATTCTGGTCGGTGTGGATTTCCGCAGACACCACCGGCCCGCGCGCGGTCGAGCTGACGCTGGAGCAGATCGACGTCGTCCGCCGCATGGCCGCCGCCTATCCCCGCGACTTGGAACTGGCGACCACCGCCGCCGACGTCCGCCGGATCATGGCCGCGGGCCGCACCGCCTCGCTGATCGGTGTCGAGGGCGGGCACCAGATCGACGGCCGCCTGTCGGTCCTGCGCGACTACAAGGCGCTCGGCGTCGCCTATATGACGCTGACCCACAGCAAGAGCATCGCCTGGGCCGACAGCAGCACCGACGCGCCCCGCGCCGGCGGGCTCAGCCCCTTCGGTCGCCAGGTCGTCGCCGAGATGAACCGGATCGGGATGATCGTCGATATCAGCCACGTCGCCGACACGACGATGCGCCAGGCGCTGGCCCTCACCAAGGCGCCCGTCATCGCCTCCCACTCCTCCGCCCGCGCGTTGGCCGACGTGCCGCGCAACATCCCCGACGACCTGCTCGCCGCGATCGGCGCCAATGGCGGCGTGGTGATGGTGAACTTCTACCCAGCCTTCCTGTCGGCCGAGTGGCGCGCTTGGGACCAGTCGCGCACCGCCTTCGCCAAGTCGATCGGGGTCCCCGCCAGCGTCTATGGCGCCAAGTCGCCGGCGCCGCTGGTTACCTGGGACGCCGCCCACCCGATGCCGCGCGTCGATGCCCGCACGGTGGCCAATCATATCGAGCATGTCGCCCGGATCGCCGGCCGCGACCATGTCGGCATCGGCGGCGACTTCGACGGCATCGGCGGCACGGCGCCGGTCGATGTGCCGGGGGTCGAGGCCTATCCGGTGGTCTTCGCCGAACTTGTCCGCCGCGGCTGGAGCGATGCAGATCTCGCCAAGCTGGCCAACGGCAACGTCCTGCGCGTCATGGCGCGGGTCGAGGCGGTGGCGGCGTCGATGGCGGCCGTGCCGGCGCCGGTCGCGACCGAGCCGACCGCGGGCTAGCCCCGGGCTTCCTCGATCGCCATCTCGGTATCGGCCTGCGCCTGCCGCACCAGCGTCAGCGTCGCCTCGCGCGCGGCGGTGGGATCGCTGTTGGCGATCGCCTCGAACAGCACGCGATGCTCGGGCAGCGGGTCGCGCGGCGGCTTCGTCCCGCGATATTTGAACAGCGTCGTCCACCGCACTGCCGCAGCAATGCTGGCCGACAGGCTGACGAGCAGCTCGTTGTCGGTCGCCTCGAGCAGCACCGCGTGGAAGCTCTGGTCCGCCGCGCGGCCGACGTCGCTGCCAAGCCCGTGTGCGCCCATCTCCTCGAGCGAATGGCCCATCCGCGACAATTGCCGCGTCGTGCGGTTCACCGCCGCCAGTTCCGCCGCCGCAGGCTCGACGATCAGGCGCAGCTGGAACAGGCTGCGCACGAATTTCAGCGAGGGCTGCGGGCCTTCGAACATCCAGCCGAGCAGTTCGGGATCGAGCAGGTTCCAGTCGTGCCGCTCGCGCACGCGCGTCCCCGCCTTGGGCTTGCTGTCGACCAGCCCCTTGGCGGACAGCATCCGCAACGCCTCGCGGATCACGCTGCGCGATACGCCGGCGCGCTCGGCCAGCTCGATCTCTCCGGGCAGCGTACTGCCCGGCTCGCGCGCACCGGTGACGATCTCGACGCCCATCCGCTGGGCCAATTCCCGATGTGCGGGTCGCCCGCGCTTTCCCGCCATCCCGGCCTCCTGCTGGCGCCCAGCTTCCCACGCCCCACGCGCGTGCGCAACCACCCAAGGCGGCGCGAACGCGGCCCCGACCTAACGGTGCGTCGGAAAAATGGTGCTGCCGGTGAGGATTGAACTCACGACCTCAGCCTTACCAAGGATGCGCTCTACCACTGAGCTACGGCAGCACACGGCGGGGACAGGACCCGCGGGCGAGGTGCGCCTAGAGACGAGGCGGGCGCGCTTGTCAAGGGCAAGTCCTTCCGATCGGCGAGCGGACGGGCTAAATCGCAACGATGACCGACGCCAAAGCCGATCGCCGCGCCGCCGCGCTGCGCGCCAACCTCTCCAAGCGAAAGGCGCAGGCGCGCGCCATCGTCAGCCCGGACGCAGCGCCGCCGGTTGCCGCGCCGACGGATCAGGAGCCGCCAAGATAGGTCCCGACGCCCACCGCGGCGTTCGCCACACCGACCGCGACGCCCGAGAACGCCAAGCCGATCCCGACGATCGCCGCTGCCAGCATCAGCCGACGAGCGCACATTTTTGCGATAGCCATTGCCGATCCTCTCCTTCCATCAACGGCCCGAGTATCCTCTCGACGTCCGCGTGGTAGGAATTAAGCCATGTTAGCTCGGCATCCGTCAATAGGGCCGGATCGATCAGATCGCGCTCGATCGGCACGAACGTCAGCGTCTCGAAACCCAGTATGCGCCGATCGGGGTCACCGCCCGCAATGTCGCGTGGTTCGATGAGGATCAGGTTCTCGATACGGATGCCGTATTCGCCCGGCTTGTAGTAACCTGGCTCGTTCGACAGCATCATGCCCGCGCGCAGCGGCTCCAGGCTGGCGCCGCCGGGATAATTGGGCGACGCGATCCGCTGCGGCCCTTCATGCACCGACAGATAGGCGCCGATGCCGTGGCCGGTGCCATGGCCGAAATCGAGCCCCGCCTCCCACAGCGGCCGCCGCGCGAAACCGTCGATCTGTGCGCCGCAGGTGCCGTCGGGAAACACCGCCGTCGCGATCGCGATATGGCCTTTCAGCACGCGGGTGAAGCGATCGCGCATCTCCGCGCTCGGCGCACCGACCGGCACGACCCGGGTCACGTCGGTGGTGCCGTCGGCATATTGGCCGCCCGAATCGATCAGAAACAGCTGGCCGGGCTCGAGCGGCGCGTTCGACTGCTCGTTGACGTGATAGTGCGGGATCGCGCCGTGCGCGCCCGTTGCCGAGATCGTCGCGAAGCTGCTGTCGAGCAACAGCCCCTCGGCCCGGCGGAATTCGAGCAGCTTTGCCGCCGCCGACAGCTCGGTCTGGCCGCCCCTGGGTGCCTTGGCCTCGATCCAGCGCAGGAAGCGGCTGAGCGCCGCGCCGTCGCGGGCGGAGGCGGCGCGATGGCCCGCGACCTCGACGGGGTTCTTGATCGCCTTCGCCAACACCACGGGATCGCGCCGCGCGATCACGGTGCCGCCGCCCGCCTCGATCGCATCGGCGATCGCCGCCACCGCGCGCTCGGGATCGGCGATCACCTTCTTCCCCTGGAACCGGCCGAGCGCGGGCGCGAAGTCGGCGCGGGCGTGCAGCCGCACCGCATTGCCGAGATGCTGGCGAAGCGCATCGTCGACCTTCTCGGGCGCGACGAACAGGTCGGTCGATCCGTCGGCGTTGACGATCGCATAGCTCAGCGCGACGGGCGTGTGATCGACGTCGCCCCCGCGCACGTTGAGCGCCCAGGCGATCGAATCGAGCGCCGACAATACCACGGCGTCCGCCCCCTGCTCGGTCAGCCAGTCGCCGATGTCGCTGCGCTTGGTCGCCGAAGAAGCCCCCGCCAGCGTCTCGTCATAGGGCCGCATCATCGCCGCCGACGGCTGCAGCCGGTCGTGCCACACCGCATCGATCGGGTTGCGCGCCACCGCGACCAGCGCGCCGCCCTTCTCCGCCAGCACCGTGGCGATATCCGCCAGCCCGGCGCGCGTGTGCAGCCAGGGGTCGTACCCCACCCGCGCCCCTGCCGGCGCCGCCGCCGCCAGCCAGCCGGCGACGCTTTCCGCCGGGACGCCGACATACGCCCAGTCGTCGCCCGACACCTGCTCGCGCACCTGGATCGTGTAGCGCCCGTCGATGAAGATCGCCGCCCTGTCGGCCAGCACGACCGCGGTGCCCGCCGATCCCTCGAATCCCGTCAGCCACGCCAGCCGCTGCGCATAGCCGCCGACATATTCGCTCATATGCTCGTCGGTGAGCGGCACGATGAAGCCGTCGAGGCCATCGGTGGCGAGCTGGGTGCGCAGGGCGGCGAGGCGGGCGTGATGATCGGTCATGCCGCGTTCCTAATCGCGTGGCCGATGTCACGCTACCGCCGCTGGTATCGGGCGCATCGATAGTATACGATAGCGGATGATGAAAATCGATCGTCGTACGATGCTCGCCGGTCTTGCCGCCGCATCCGCCGCCCCGCCCCTGTCTGCCCGGCAAACTGCAGCGGGCGCGTTCCACCCCGGTGCCCTATGGCCCGACGACAAGGGCGTTCATATCAACGCGCATGGCGGCGGCCTGCTGCGCGACCGTGGCCGCTGGTGGTGGTTCGGCGAGCACAAGACCGCGGGCGAGGGCGGCAACACCGCCCTTGTCGGCGTCCACGCCTATAGCTCGACCAACCTGACCGACTGGCGCGACGAGGGCATCGCGCTCCCGGTGTCCAACGATCCCGCCAGCCCGATCACCAGGGGCTGCATCCTCGAACGGCCCAAGGTGATCCGCAACCCGCGCACCGGCCGCTACGTGATGTGGTTCCACCTCGAGCTGAAGGGGCGCGGCTATGGCGCGGCGCAGGCCGGGGTCGCGGTCGCCGATCGGCCGCAGGGGCCGTACCGCTTCCTTCGCGCCGGTCGCGTCAACCCCGGCATCTGGCCCGCCAACGCGACCGACGCCGACAAGGCGCCCGGCACCATCCTTGCCCGCGACATGCCCGGCGGCCAGATGGCGCGCGACATGACGCTGTTCGTCGATGGCGACACCGCCTGGCACGTCTATGCCTCCGAAGAAAACGACACGCTGCAGTTTGCCCGGCTCGTCCCCGACTGGCTGTCGCACGACGGCTATTACGTCCGCGTGGCTCCCGATGGCGGCAACGAGGCGCCGGCAATCTTCAAGGCGCGCGGCCGCTATTACATGGTCGCGTCAGGCCTGACCGGTTGGCGGCCCAATCCGGCGCGGCTCTATGTCGCCGATGCGGTGACCGGCCCATGGCGCTCGCTCGGCAATCCGGTGCGCGGGACCGCGGAACAGGCCGCGACCACCTTCGGCGGCCAGAGCACCTTCGTCCTGCCGCTGCCCCCCGCCCGCCCCGGCGGCGAGCCGCGCTTCGTCTTCATGGCCGACGAGTGGCGCCCGAAGAACGCGATCGATGGCCGCTACGTCTGGCTGCCGATCAAATGGGAGGGCGACACCCCCGTCCTACGCTGGCGCGACCAGTGGACGTTGGCCGACGGTTGGGGATGGAAGTACGACGCCACCAACACCGTTCGTCCTGAGCTTGTCGAAGGACGGGCCGCGAACGACCCGATTGCGTCATGTGCTTCGACGGGCTCGGCACGAACGGTGTCGGGATCAGTGCTTCTTCCCCGGCACCAGCTTCAACAGCCCCACCACGACCCCGCCGACGACGATCCCCACCACCGCCGCGCCCATCGCGTTGACGGCCCATGTCACCACGCCCGATAGCGCCCCGGTCGCCTCGCCCGCCACCTCGGCGGCATGGTGGATCGCATGCGGCAGCGCCTCCAGCCCGAATTCCTCCATCCCGTGGACGATGATCCCGCCGCCGACCCACAGCATCGCCGCGGTGCCGATGATCGATAGCGCCGACAGCACCCGCGGCATCGCCGCCACCATCCCGCGCCCCAGCGCCGCGGTCCCCGGCTTCTTCGCCAAGTGCAGACCGATGTCGTCCATCTTCACGATCAGCGCCACCAGGCCATAGACGCCGGCGGTGATCGCCACCGCGACGATGCCAAGCGCGATTCCCTGATTGAGCAGCGTCTGGTCACCCAGCTCGCCCAGCGCGATCGCCATGATCTCGCCCGACAGGATCAGGTCGGTCCGGATCGCGCCCGCCACCTGCCGCGCCTCCAGCTCCGCCGGATCGGTGATCGCCGCCGCCTCGTCGCCGTCGTGATGCGGCGACAGCGCGTGCAGAATCTTCTCCACGCCCTCGAAACACAGGAACGCACCGCCCGCCATCAGGATCGGCGTGATCGCCCAGGGCGCGAACGCGCTCAGCACCAGCGCCGCGGGCAGCAGGAACAACAGCTTGTTGCGCGCGCTCCCCTTGGCGATCTTCCAGATGATCGGCAGCTCGCGCGTCGGCGACAGCCCGGTGACATAGGTCGGCGTCACCGCGGTATCGTCGATCACGACGCCAGCCGCCTTGGCGCCGGCGCGTCCCGCCGCGCCCGCGACATCGTCGAGGCTCGCCGCCGACAGCTTCGCCATCGCCGCGATATCGTCGAGCAACGCCACCAATCCGCCAGCCATGCGGTCATTCCCCCGGTTGTACGCTAGGGCTCATGCCCGTCGCCGCCGCGCGGCACAACCGCGCCGATCAGCCGATCGTCGAGCCACGACAGCAGGATGAGCGCCAGCGCCGCGCCGATCAGGCACGTCAGCATGTCCCATTGCGTGTCCCACGGATCGCCCTGGGTCTCCAGAAACGCATCGGCGCCCTGTCCCATCGCCTGTGCCGCGGCGAACTCGATCAACTCATAGGCCGCGCTGATCGCCAGGCAGAACGCCAGCACCGCCGCGGTGCAGAAGCGCCCCGGCCGGATCGCTCCCGTGCCGATCACGATCTCGCGCAGCACGATCGCGGGCACGAAGCCCTGCAGGAAATGCCCGATGCGATCGAACGGATTGCGCGCCAGCCCCAGCCAGTCCTGCAGCGTGAACCCGAGCGGCACCTTCGCATAGGTGTACGCCCCGCCCATCATCAGGACGAGGCCGTGCCCGGCGATTAGCAGCAGCGCCAGCCCGCTCGCCCGCCATCGCCGCCGCGCCAGCAACAGCCCCGCCAGCACCAGCGGCGCCGGCGCGACCTCCATCGCCCAGGTCGCCCGATCGGCGGCGACCGCGAAGGACGCCGCCAGTCCGGCCGTCCATGTTAGCGCCAGCATCGCCAGCCGCCGTTCGTAGCCCGAAGCCTTCATGCCGCGCATCATGCCCGCCGGCAGCGCCGTGTCGAGCCGTACGACGCTTCGACTTGCGCGCCCGCGGCGTTTATGGGGACATGATGACCGAACCCAAGCCCCCCGTCGCCGCTCGCCGCCCCCACAGCTTCGCCGCACACGGCGTCACCATCGACGATCCCTGGGCGTGGCTGAAGGATCCGGGCTACCCCGACGTCACCGACAAGGACGTGCTGGCGTATCTCGACGAGGAAAACGCCTATTTCGAAGCGGTGATGACGCCGCTCCAGCCGCTGGTCGACACGCTCTACAAAGAGATGAAGGGCCGCATCAAGGAAGACGAATCGACCGTCCCGCAAAAGGATGGCGACTGGCTCTACTGGTCCGATTTCGAGGAGGGCGGCGAATATCGCCGCTGGTGGCGGCGCCCGGTCGCCGGCAGCGAGGCGCAGCTGCTGCTCGACGAGCCGGCGCTTGCCGAGGGCCACGACTATTTCCGCCTCGGTGCCTTCGCCCCGTCCAACGACGGCCGGCTGCTCGCCTATGCGATCGACGACAGCGGCGCCGAGCGCTTCACCATCCACGTCAAGGACCTGAAAACGGGCGAGCTGCTGCCCGACACCATCCCCGGCATGCTCAGCGAGATCGTGTGGACCGCCGACGATACGGGCTTCCTCTACGGCCTCGCCAACGACCAGTGGCGCACCGACAACGCCCGCCTCCACCGCCTCGGCACGCCGATCGAGGACGACGTCGAGCTCTATCGCGAGGCTGACGAGGGCTATCGCGTCGGCGTCGGCGAGACGAGCAACCGCCGCTGGCTCGTCATCTCGACCGGCGATCACGTCACCAGCGAAGTCCGCCTGATCCCGGCCACCGATCCGCTCGCGCCACAGATCCTCGTCGCGCCGCGCCAGACGGGCCGCGAATATGACGTCGACGAGCACGACGGCACGCTATTCATCCACACCAACGACATCGATCCGCAGTTCCGGCTCTGCACCGCGCCGATCGCGTCGCCGGGCACCTGGACCGAGCTGATCGCGCCCGATCCCGACTTCTACATGACCGGCGTCGATTGTTTCCGCGACTTCTTCGTGGTCGAGGGTCGCCGCGACGGCCTCGATCGCCTCGCCATCCATCGCTACGAGACGCCGACGACGCCCGAGACGATCGACTTCCCCGAGGCGAGCTACACCGCCGGCTTCGGCGACAATCCCGAATACGACCAGACGGTGCTGCGTCTCGGCTATGAATCGATGGTCACGCCGGGCACCGTCTATGATTACGACACCGCGAGCAGGGCGCTGACGACGCTGAAGGTGCAGGAGATCCCCTCCGGCTATGACGGCGACAAATACCGCACCGAACGCCTCCACGTCACGGCGCGCGACGGCACCAAGGTGCCCGTCTCGATCGTCTACCCGGCCGACTTCCCGCGCGACGGCTCACGTCCGCTGTTCCTGTATGCCTACGGCGCTTATGGCTATGCGATCCCGCCGGGCTTTTCGACCGGGCGCCTCAGCCTGCTCGACCGCGGCTTCGCCTATGCGATCGCGCACATCCGCGGCGGCGACGATCTCGGCCAGCAATGGTATCTCGACGGCAAGCTCGACAAGCGCGAGAATACCTTCAACGACTTCGTCGACGTCGCCCGCGCGCTGATCGCCGACGGCTGGACCAGCGAGGGCCGCATCGCCACTGCGGGCCGGTCGGCGGGCGGCGAGCTGATGGGCGCGATCGTCAATTCCGATCCCGAGCTGTGGGGCGCGGTGATCGCCGACGTGCCGTTTGTCGACGTGCTCAACACGATGATGGATGCCAGCCTGCCGCTGACGCCGGGCGAATGGCCCGAATGGGGCAACCCGATCGAGGATGCAGCGGCCTTCGCGCGCATCCGTGGCTATGATCCCTATTCCAACGTCGGCGCGCACGCCTATCCGCCGATGTTCGTGTCGGGCGGCCTCAACGACCCGCGCGTCACCTATTGGGAACCCGCCAAATGGGTCGCCAAGCTGCGCGCGACCAAGACCGACACCAACGTGCTGGTGCTGAAAACCAACATGGGCGCCGGCCACGGCGGCAAGTCGGGCCGCTTCGAAAGCCTGCGCGAGGGCGCGGAGGAGCATGCCTTCGTGCTGTGGCAGCTGGGGTTGGGGGATAACTGACGCCTTGCCGCCTCCACAAAGTTCGCCTCCACCCCCCGTTCGTGCTGAGGAGGCATTGAGCGAAGCCGAAATGCCGTCTCGAAGCACAGGTTACCTGGCCCACCCTTCGAGACGAGCCTTCGCCTTCGCTCAGTCTCTCCTCAGGGCGAACGGAGGGTGTTTAAGACCGATGTGACGGAACGTCGCAGCGGCCACGCGTGTCTATCACCCCATGTCGATCGAATCGCTGATCCAGCACTACGGCCTCCTCGCCATCTTCCTCGGCGCCGGGGCGGAGGGCGAAACCGCGGTGGTCGCCGGCGGGGTGATCGCGCATCATGGCTTCGTCTCGCCGATCGGCGCAGGCATCGCCGCGGCGGGCGGTTCGTTCGTCGCCGACCAGATCTTCTTCCAGACCGGCCGCCACTTCCGTGACGCCGCCTGGGTCAGGCGCCTGCGCGAAAAGCCCGCCGGGCAGAAGGCGCTGGCGCTGCTCGAGAAATATCCGCGCAGCTTCATCTTCGCCTATCGCTTCATCTACGGCATCCGCACCGCCAGCCCGATCGCGATCGGCACCAGCCGCGTGTCGATGCCGTTGTTCGTCCTCGTCAACGCGTTCGCCGCGGTCGTCTGGGGATCGCTGTTCACCGCGATCGGCTATCTCTTCGGCAACGGCGTCGAGCGGCTCGTCGGCCGCACCGTCGGCCGCCACTGGCCGTTCGCGCTCGCCGCAGTCGTCGTCATCGGCGCCGCGGTGGCGCTGTTCCTGCGCCGCCGGTCAGCGGCGGCCGAGCGCCAGCCGGATCAGCCCGACCAGCGCGATCACCGCCCAGGCGCTCTCGATCACCGCGGCTGACAGGTTGAAGTCATGCCCCAGGCTGATCAGCACCAGCACCGCGCCAATCAGGTTGGCGAGCAGTGCCGGCCACGCCTTGACGTCGATCTTCCCCGCCACCGTCGCGCCATAGGCGATCAGCATCAGCGTCACGCCGATCAGCCCGGCGACGTCATATCCCGTGAACTGGCTCACCGCGTCGGCACCGGCTCGGCCCCGCTGTAATCATAGAAGCCGCGCCCGGTCTTGCGCCCGTACCATCCCGCCTCGACGTACTTCACCAGCAGCGGCGCGGGGCGGAATTTCGGATCGCCCGTGCCCTCGAACAGCACGCGCGTGATCTCCAGACAGGTATCGAGCCCGATGAAGTCGGCCAGCGTCAGCGGCCCCATCGGATGGTTTAGCCCCAGCTTGCAGGCGGTGTCGATATCGCGAACGCTCGCCACGCCCTCGCCCAGCGCGAAGCACGCCTCGTTCAGCATCGGCATCAGCACGCGGTTGACGATGAACCCCGGCGCATCGTTCGCCTGGACGATCTCCTTGCCCAGGCTGCGGCCGAACGCGGTCACCGCCTCGACCGTCGCGTCGCTGGTGGCGAGCCCGCGGATCAGCTCGATCAGGCCCATCACCGGCACGGGATTGAAGAAGTGGACGCCCATGAACCGCGCCGGATCGGGCGATGCCTGCGCCAGCCGCGTGATCGGGATCGACGAGGTGTTGGTCGCCAGGATCGCATCATCGGTCATCACCGCGCCGACATCGGCGAAGATCCGCCGCTTGATCTCCTCGCGCTCGGTCGCCGCCTCGATGATCAGGTCGCATTCGGCCATCGCGGATGCGCCGTCGACCGGCTCGATCAGCGCCAGCGCGGCGTCGCGCGCATCGGCAGCGATCTTCTCCTTCTCGACCAACCGGCCCAGCGCCTTGGCGATCCCCGCCTTGCCCGCCTCCGCACGCGCGAGACCGACATCGGCCAGCAGCGTGCGATACCCCGCCTGCGCCGAGACCTGGGCGATCCCCGCCCCCATCTGCCCCGCCCCGATCACGCCGATGATCTTCATGCCGAAACTCCTTGTTGGCGTCCGCTGTAGCCGCTTTCGCGCGTCGAGCCACCCAATCCTCAATCCTCCCCCGCCAGGGGGAGGTGGCAGTGGGCAGCACTGACGGAGGGGGCGGTAAGCGATAAACCATCGCGGGGCTTCCGCCCCCTCCGTCAGCTTCGCTGCCACCTCCCCCTGGCGGGGGAGGATGAGCAGGCCTAGGCTCCGGACTCATGATCCGCACCGCGCTCATCCCCGCCCTTCTCCTCGCCGCTTGTTCCGCGGGCGAGCCCGCTGCTGACAACGCCGCCCCCGCCGTCGTGCCCACGCCGGTGGCCAGCCCGACAACCGTCACCGCCGCCCCGCCGGCCGATGTCACGCCCAGGCCGGGCGCCCTCAAGACCTTCGGTGACTGGACGGTCGGTTGCGACAATGGCGGACGCTGTTCGATGGCGTCGCTGCTGCCCGAGGGTGAATTCGGCGACGGCCCCACGATGACGCTGACGCGCGATCCCGGGCCGGCGGGCCGCTACAGCGTCGAAGCCGGCGACGACGGCAACGCGCCGCGCTTCGCCGTCGACGGTCGGGCGGTGGTCGGGGACGCCGACGCCCTGGCCGCGGCGATCGCGAACGGAACCGCGCTGAAGCTGGCCGGCCAGGCCGGCACCGTCTCGCTGAAGGGCGCCAATGCCGCGCTGCGCTACATCGATGCGCAGCAGGGCCGCGTGGGCACCGTCACCGCGACCATCGCCAAGGGTACGGCGCCCGCCGCCACCGTCCCCGCCGCCCCGATGCTGCCCTCGGTCGCGGCCCAGCGGCTCGAACCATCGCAGGCGAAGCTGCCCGCCACCGTCACCGCCGAGATGAACCGCATCGGCCAGTGTGAGATGGGCGACGGCGTCGACGCCACCCCGACGATCGCGAAGGCGCCCGACGGCAAGCTTCTCGTCGTCCTCCCCTGCTCGGCAGGCGCCTACAACGTCATCGGCGCGCTGTTCGTCGTCGACGGCACCAAGGTGACACCCGCGCAGACTGACGCCCCGGCGGGCTTCGACGAAACCGGCGCCGATTCGCAGACGCCCGTGCACAGCGTCGTCAACGGCGACTTCGACGGCAACGTGTTGACCAGCTATGCCAAGGGCCGGGGCTTGGGCGATTGCGGCGTCTCGCAACGCTTCGCCTGGGACGGCAACCGCTATCGCCTGGTCGAGCAGAGCGAGATGGGCGAATGCCGCGGCAACACCGCCACCATCACCACCTGGCGCGCGGCGACGACCGGCGGCTGACGCGGGCCGCACATTCGGCTATGGCGGGGCATCGCTAACGGAAGTGGGGGCTTCTGCGATGCCGTATCGTCGTGCGCACTGGTGGCTGATCGCTCTGGCCCTGACGATCCCGCTCGCCTTCTGGCCGGGCTATTTTTCGCCGACCGCGCGGCGAACGCCAGCGCTCCACGCCCATGCCTTCGCCGCGACCCTCTGGCTGCTGCTCCTCATCGTGCAAAGCTGGTCGGCGAGCAGCCGCCGTCTGGCCCTGCATCGCGCCTCGGGCCGCGCGCTGTTCGCCGCGGTGCCCATGTTCGCGGCGGCGGGGGCCGGCGTCATCATCACCATGGCGCGCGGGTTCGCCGATGGGGGTATCCCCTTCTATGCCGAGAATGCGGCGCGGCTCGTCTTCGCCGACACAGTGGCGCTGGTCACCTTCGTCATCCTCGTCGCCCATGCCGTGGCCGAACGGCGCCGCGTCCGCCTCCACGCTGCCGCGATGCTGTCGACACCGCTGCTGGTGCTGCCGCCGGTCGCGGGGCGGCTGATGGGGTTCGTGCCGGGCTATCCCCTCGGGGGCGCGTTCGGCGTCTCGGGCTTCGTGCTGTCGGTCTATCTCGCCGATCTGCTGACGATCGCGATCGCCGCCTGGCTGTGGAACGCCGACCGCCGCCATGGCGGTGCGTTCGTGGCCGTCATCGTCGCGAGCGTGATTCAGGCGCTCGGCTTCGCGACGGTCGGCGGCACGGATGCGTGGGAGCAGGCGACGCGGGCGACCGCCGCCCTGCCGATCCCACCGACCGCCGCAGTCGCCGCGATCCTAGCGGGCGCGGCGCTGTGGGTCAGCTGGGGCAGGCCCGCCGCACCCGCGCGGCCCGCGGTCGGTTAGGGCGCCGGCCGTTCCGCCTGCGCCTCGGCCAGGTACAGCGCGAACTTGCCCTCGGCGTCGGTCCAGCTCTTCAGCGGCGTCCACCCGCCCGCGCGCAGCAGGATGCGCGCGTCGCGCTCGCCATATTTGTGGCTGTTCTCGGTGTGGATCGTCTCGCCCGCGGCGATGTCGAAGCGCTGGCCCGCGACCTCGAACTTCATGTCGCGCGTCGCTTCCAGATGCATCTCGATCCGCGCGCGATCGTCGTTCCAGCGCGCGACGTGGCGAAAGCCCTCGACCGGCACCGTCCCGTCGAGCTCGCGGTTGACGCGCTCGAGCAGGTTCAGGTTGAACTTGCCCGTCACGCCGGCCGCATCGTCGTACGCCTCGACCAGCGTGCCCGCGTCCTTGATCCGGTCCATCCCGATCAGCAGCTGCGCGCCTTCGCCCAGGGACGTGCGCATCGCACGCAGCAGGTCGACCGCCATCAGGGGGGTCATGTTGCCGATCGTCGATCCGGGAAAGAAGCCCAGCTTCGGCGCATCCGCGATCGCGCGCGGCAGTGCCATTGGGCGCATGAAGTCCGCCTCGAACGGCAATACCAGCAGGTCGGGGAATTGCGCCGACAGCGCCCGCGACGATTCGCGCAGGAACTCCCCCGAAATGTCGATCGGCACATAGGCCGATGGCGCGACGCAGCCGAGCAGGATCGGCGTCTTGGTCGACGATCCCGACCCGAACTCGACCACCGCGCGTCCCTCGCCGACCAGGCCCGCGACCTCGCCGCAGATATCGTGCAGGATCGCGGTCTCGGTCCGCGTCGGATAATATTCGGGCAGGTCGGTGATCGCCTCGAACAGCTCGGATCCGCGATGGTCGTAAAACCACCGCGCGGGGATCGCGCGCGGCCGCCGCTCCAACCCCGACAAAACGTCAGCACGGAACTGCGGGTCAGCGAGCGTCATGTCGCCGTCTTCGATCTCGGGCTTCAACATGACGGCAAATCCTTGGCTAGCCGGACGCCGGTGAATTGCCAGCGCTGGTGGGGGTAGAAGAAGTTGCGGTAGCTCGCGCGGGCGTGGCCCCGAGGGGTCGCGCAGCTGCCGCCGCGCAGCACGAACTGCCCGCTCATGAACTTGCCGTTGTATTCGCCGACCGCGCCCTCGGCCGCCTGGAACCCCGGATAGGGGCGATAGGCGCTGCCGGTCCATTCCCAGACGTCGCCGAAATAGGCGGGGCCGCCGGCCGACGGGCGCGGCTCCACCGGCCCGGCACGGTCCATCTGGTTGCCGAGCCGTGCGTCATGGGCCGCGGCGTGCGCTTCCCATTCGAACTCGGTCGGCAACCGCGCCCCGGCCCAGCTCGCATAGGCATCCGCTTCGTAGAAGCTGACGTGGGTGACCGGCGCCGCAGGATCGATCGGCCGCCGCCCGTCGAGCCCGAAGCGGGTCCACGCCTCGCCCTGCTTCTCCCAATAGAGCGGCGCCTCGATCGCTTCCGCCTTCACCCAGGCCCAGCCGTCCGCCAGCCAGTGGCGCGCCTCGCGATAACCGCCGTCGGCGATGAACGCCGCCCATTCACCGTTGGTGACGGTGCGATCCGCGATGGCATGGGGCTGGAGCAGCGCCCGATGCCGCGGCCCTTCGCAATCGAACGCGAAATCGTCGCCGCCATGGCCAATCTCGGCGATCCCGCCGTCATGCGCCAGCCAGCCGATCGGCGCGGGCATCGCCACTGGCACCTTCGGCTCGGCCGGATAGATCGCCGGTTCGAGGGGATTTTCCGCGAACAGGTGGAGGATGTCGGTGACCAGCAGCTCCTGATGCTGCTCCTCGTGGTGACAGCCGAGCGCGACCAGTTCGATCGCGGCATCGGGCAGCGTGGTCATCGCCGCGAGCAGCGCGACGTCGACGTGGGCGCGATACGCCCGCACCTCGTCCAGCGTCGGCCGCGTCACCATGCCGCGGCGGTCGCGCGCATGGCGGCGGCCTTCGGCCTCATAATAGCTGTTGAACAGGAACGGCCAACGCTCGTCGTGCAGGCGATAGCCAGGCACATGATCGCGCAGTACGAACGTCTCGAAGAACCAGGTGGTGTGCGCCAGATGCCATTTCGTCGGCGATGCGTCGGGCATCGACTGGACGGTGGCATCCGCGTCGGACAGCGGCTCGGCGAGCGCCATGCTGAGCGCGCGGACGCGGGCGAAGCGCTCGGCCAGCGGATGATGCGCGGTCGTCGCAGGCTGAAGCATCGTCGTCACCTCCCTGTCATCGGCAACGATCGTCGCTGTCGGCAGCACCTGCTGCGCCACGTCATCGATCAGGCATTATCGATTTAGCGTGACGCCCCCGGCAACCACAGAACGTCGCTGCCCGACTTTTGGTTCACCCACCGTCCGGCAACGAACATATAGTCGCTCAACCGGTTGAGGTATGCGAGCGCCGCCGGGCTCACCGCCTCGCCCGCCGCCACCGCCGCGCGCTCCGCCCGCCTGACGATCGCGCGGGCGAGGTGCAACGCCGCCGCTTCGCCGCCGGGCAGGATGAAGCTGGTCAGCGGCGGCAGATCGGCGTTGAGCGCGTCGATCGCCGTCTCCAATCGCTCGACCTGCCGCGGCACGATCCTGAGCGCGCCGTCGATATGCGGCGACGTCGCCAGGTCGGCGCCGAGGTCGAACAGATCGTTCTGGATCGTCGCCAACTCGCCCGCGACCGGATCGGGCAGGCCACCGCGCAGCGCCACGCCGATCGCGCTGTTCGCTTCGTCGGCATCGCCGATCGCCTCCATCAGCGCCGCCGACTTCGCGATCCGGCTGCCGTCGACGAGCCCCGTGGTGCCGTCGTCGCCGGTGCGGGTGTAGATCTTGTTGAGTTTGACCATGGCGGCAGTCTTAGGACCTCGCCCCACGTCCGTCATGCCGAACTTGTTTCGGCATCTCCTCGTCAGTCGCTTGCGGCCCGAGATCCTGAGACGAGCTCAGGGTGACGAGCCTCTCAATCCTCCCCAGCCCGGGGAAGGATCGAACGAAACTTACCCCCGCGCGCCGGCGCCGACGAACAGGATCACCACCACGATCAGGATCGCCAGCGCCTGGAAGAACACGCGCATCTGCATCATGCGGTTCGATTTCAGCGCCGCCGGGCTCGGCCCGTCGCCATCGCGCACCTGCGCATGGCTTTCCTGCAGGAACGCGATGATCCCGCGGACGAGGGCAACGACGGTCGCGATCATGGCCGCGACGAGCAGGATGGCGAGGAAGGTGTTCATGACGTCAATCTAGTGCGCGGACGCCATAAATCCAGTGGGCAGCCGGCCTTGGCGAAGCGCGTCGGCAAGCGCGCGACCGTCCTCGCCCGCCAGCCGCATCGCCGCCAGCGTCGGGGCGCCGTGACGCTTCGCCAGCCGCTCGCCATCCGCCCCGGTCAGCAGCGGATGATGGCGGTATCGCGGCGTCGGCAGGCCCAGCAGCGCCTGGAGCAGACGATGGACGTGAGTCGCCGCGAACAGGTCGACGCCGCGGATCACGTCGCTCACTCCCTGCGCCGCATCGTCGACGGTGACGGCGAGGTGATAGCTCGCCGGCGCATCCTTGCGCGCCAGCACGACGTCGCCGTGGCTCGCGGCGTCGGCCGCCACCGTCCCCGCCGTCTCGTCCCACCAGTTCAGCGGCCCCGCGACCGCCGCCGCCGCGCCTGCGTCGAGCCGCCAGCAATGCGGCTCGTGAATTCGCCCGGTGGTATCGATCCCCCGGCACGTCCCCGGATACACCGCCTCCGCGCCGTGCGGCGCCGTCAGGCTCGCCGCCGCGATGTCGGCGCGGGTGCAGAAGCAGGGATAGACGAGGCCCATCGCCTTCAGCTGGTCGAGCGCCGCCGCATAACGATCGAGCCGCGCCGACTGGAACACCACCTCGCTGTCCCAGCTCAGCCCCAGCCAAGCCAGGTCGGCCAGGATCGCCTCGACATGCTCGCGCCGGCTGCGCGTGCCGTCGATGTCCTCGATGCGCAGCAGGAACGACCCGCCCCGCCCGCGCGCCCAGTCGTGCGCCCGGATCGCCGAAAAGGCGTGCCCCAGGTGCAACCGTCCGGTAGGACTGGGCGCAAAGCGGGTGACGACGCCCGGCCCTTGACCGCGAATCACCGGCTGTGCTGTCATACGTGCGTCATGCCCGGCAGCCATGGCCGCCGGCATCAGCAGCGTCGGAGGGGCCGTGTTTCATCCCGATCTGATCCGCCATCCTGATAGTTGCCCGGCGCTCGTCCTGAACGCCGACTATACGCCCTTGTCCTATTATCCGCTCAGCCTGTGGCCATGGCAGACCGCGATCAAGGCGGTATTCCTCGAGCGGGTCGATGTCGTCGCCCATTACGAACGCGAGGTCAGAAGCCCGACCGCCGCGATCAAGATCCCGTCGGTCATCGCGCTGCGCCAGTTCGTCAAGCCGTCGCAATTTCCCGCCTTCACCCGCTTCAACCTCTTCCTGCGGGATCGCTTCGCCTGCCAATATTGCGGCAAGCCCAAGGATCTGACCTTCGACCACGTCGTGCCCCGGGCGCAGGGCGGGCGGACGACGTGGGAGAATGTCGTCACCGCCTGCGCGCCCTGCAACCTCAAGAAGGGCGGCCGTACGCCGCGCCAGGCGGCGATGCCGCTCCACGTCGAGCCAATCCGCCCGACCAACTGGCAACTTCAGGAACATGGCCGCAGCTTCCCGCCCAACTATCTGCACGACACGTGGCACGACTGGCTCTACTGGGACATCGAACTGGAGGCCTGACGGCCGGGCGAGGATATAGATGGTGCGGACGGTGATGACGGCGATGGCGATGACGCTGATGCTTGCCGGGTGTGGCGGCGAAAAGCGTCGGGAAAAGCAGGCGGCAGCCGATGCGAAAGCCGCCGATTTCGTGCCGCCGTCGGTCACCTCGCGCCTCGATTTCGGCAGCGCGATGGAACGTCGCTTCCGCACGCTCGACCGCAACGGCGACGACATGATCGACCAGACCGAGCTGCCCCGCCGCAACGCGCGGATCAAGCTGCTCGACCGCAACGGCGACGGCAAGGTCAGCGCGATCGAGTTCAGCGAGGGCCAGCTCGCCCGCTTCGACCGCATGGACCTGAACCACGACGGCACCGTCACCTCGGAGGAACAGGAAGCCGCCCGCCAGGGCCGCCTCGACCCGACCCCGCTGCCCTCGGCGACGCCGACCCCGACGGCGGGACGCTGAACTTACCACCCCCGTTCGTCCTGAGGAGAGGCTGAGCGCATGCGAAGCCTCGTCTCGAAGGGCAGGAACACCCAAGCAAAACAATGTCACTCGGTGCGTTATCGCGCCCACCGTCGAACCGTCGGCATCTTTCCCGCATCCCGCGCGTATCTGTTCGCGTAGCATGGCCGTAGCGCGTCCCGCGCTTTACTGGGCTATGTTCCAGAGGGAGGAGCCCTGACATGAGCCAAACCAACGATATCATCGATGCACTCGATGCCCGCGTACAGCGGCGCGAGGAGCGTCGCGACTTCTTCAAATCCGCGTTCGGCGCCGTCGCCGTAGCCACCGCCGGTGCCGCGACGCTCGGCTTTGCGACCCGCGCGGGTGCGCAGACCGTGACCGATGCGGACGTGCTGAACTTCGCGCTGAACCTCGAATATCTCGAAGCGCAATTCTATTCGTTCGCCGCATTCGGCGTCGGCCTCGCCAGCGGCAACCTCACCGGCACGGGGACGCAGGGCGTCGTCACGGGCGGTCGCCAGGTCAACTTCAGCGACCCGCTCGTCGCCCAATATGCGCGTGAGATCGCGCAGGACGAGGCGGCGCACGTGCAGTTCCTGCGCACCGCACTCGGCACGTCGGCGGTCGCCCAGCCCGCGATCAACATCTCGGGCGACGCCAACGGCGCCTTCACCGCCGCCGCCCGCGCCGCCGGCGTGGTCGGCAGCACCGGGACGTTCGATCCCTATTCGTCGGACGAGAATTTCCTGCTCGGCGCGTACATCTTCGAGGACGTCGGCGTCACCGCCTACAAGGGCGCGTCGCCGCTGATCACCAACAAGACCTTCCTCGAGGCAGCGGCCGGCATCCTCGCGGTCGAGGCGTATCACGCCGCGATCGTGCGCACGACGCTGTTCGCCAAGGGCATCCAGACCCCGGCGCTGATCACCGCCACGACGCAGATCAGCGACGCGCGCGACAGCCTCGACGGCGGTACCGACCTTGACCAGGGGCTCACCAACGCGTCGACGGTGTCGAGCACCAACCCCTACGGGACGATCACCACCACCGGACTCGCCACCGCGCAGACCGTGGGTGCGTCGAACATCGTGCCGCTCGATGCCAACGGCATCGCCTACAGCCGCACGACCGGCCAGGTGCTCAACATCGTCTATCTGACCAAGGCGGCAGCGACGATGGGCGGCTTCTTCCCGAACGGTGTCAACGGCACCATCCGCACCAGCACCGCGCAAGCCTGAGCCAGGAAGGAATTCGACCCATGTCCGATATTCAAGACCGGCTCGAGATCTTCGACGCCATCGCCGAGCGTCGCAACGAGCGTCGCCGTTTCCTTCGCTTTGCCGGCGGCGCCGCTGCCGGGGTCGGCGGCCTCGCGCTGCTGTCCGCGTGTAACGACGACAACGATCCGACACCGTCGCCCACCCCGACGCCGACTCCCACGCCGTCGTCCACCTCGGCGCAGCTCGACATCGACGTGCTCAACTTCGCGCTGAACCTCGAATATCTCGAGGCGCAGTTCTATAGCTGGGCGGCGTTCGGCGTCGGCCTCAACCCGTCGCTGACCACGGGCGTCGGCACCACCGGCACCGTCACCGGCGGCGCGCAGGTGAACTTCAGCGACAACGTCGTCCGTCAATATGCGCGCGAAATCGCGCAGGACGAGGCGGCTCACGTCATCTTCCTTCGCTCGGCCCTCGGCTCGGCGGCGGTGGCGATGCCCAACCTCAACATCTCGGGCGACGCCAACGGTGCCTTCACCGCGGCGGCGCGCGCGGCGGGCGTCGTCGGCTCGACGGGGACGTTCAACCCCTATGCCTCCGACGAGAACTTCCTGCTCGGCGCGTTTATCTTCGAGGACGTCGGCGTGACCGCCTACAAGGGCGCGATCACCTCGATCACCAACAAGACGTATATCGAGGCGGCGGCGGGCATTCACGCTGCCGAGGGCTATCACGCCGGCCTGATCCGCACGATCCTGTACGCCAAGGGTCTCCAGACCCCGTCGCTGCGGACCGCTGCGGGCCAGATCAGCGATGCGCGCGACAGCCTGGACGGGTCGAGCGACCTCGACCAGGGGATCACGCTGCCCAACGGCACGCTGACCACCACGGCCCTTGCCACCAACGTCACGGTCCAGGCATCGAACCTGGTGCCGACCGACAGCAGCGGCATCGTCTTCAGCCGCACGCCGGCGCAGGTGCTCAACGTCGTCTATCTCAGCGCCGGGACGGGCCGCACCTCGGGCGGCTTCTTCCCGAACGGGATCAACGGCAACATCCGCACGACCTGATCCCCCCTCCGGATCGTGCAGATGCCGTTGAGGGCCGTCGGGAAACCGGCGGCCCTTTTCGTTGGCGCCGCCCCGCAACCGCCGCTATGATCGCCTTCATCCCCGGGGGAGCGCCATGCATGCGCTTGAGAGGGAGGCCGCAACCTCCGACCCGCCGAACCTGATCCGGCTGACACCGGCGTAGGGAGTGGAAGCGGCGTCCGCCACCGGTCCCCCGCCTCCTCTCCTTCAAGATGGAGAGTGACGATGGCCGATATTCCCGCGCGTACCGAACTGAAGGTGACCACCGGCCCGATCCGCGGCAGCCGCAAGATCCACGTCGGGCCTCTCGGCGTCGCGATGCGCGCGATCGATCTGGAGCCGGGCTGCGGTGAACCGCCGCTCAACGTCTACGACACCAGCGGCCCCTACAGCGACCCCGCCGCCCGCATCGACATCATGGCCGGCCTGCCCCAGCTGCGCCGCGACTGGATCATGGCCCGCGGCGACGTCGAGGCGTATGACGCGCGCGAGGTGCGGCCCGAGGACAACGGCCAGCTCGGCCCCGATCGGTCGGGCGGCGTGCCGCAATTCCCCAATACCGTCCGCCGCCCCTTGCGCGCGAAGGCCGGCGCCAACGTCAGCCAGATGCACTATGCCCGCCGCGGCATCGTCACGCCCGAGATGGAATATGTCGCGACCCGCGAGAATCTCGGTCGCGAGATGCTCAAGGAATATGTCCGCGACGGCGAGAGCTTCGGCGCCGCCATCCCCGACTACGTGACGCCGGAATTCGTCCGCGACGAGGTCGCCCGCGGCCGCGCGATCATCCCCAACAACATCAACCACCCCGAAACCGAGCCGATGGCGATCGGCCGCAACTTCCTGGTCAAGATCAACGCCAACATCGGCAACAGCGCGGTGGCCAGCAACGTCGCGCAGGAAGTCGACAAGCTCGTCTGGTCGATCCGCTGGGGTGCCGACACGGTCATGGACCTGTCGACGGGGCGCAACATCCACGACACGCGCGAGTGGATCATCCGCAACAGCCCGGTGCCGATCGGCACCGTCCCCATCTATCAGGCGCTGGAAAAGGTCGGCGGCATCGCCGAGGAGCTGACGTGGGAGATCTTCCGCGACACGCTGATCGAACAGGCCGAGCAGGGCGTCGATTACTTCACCATCCACGCCGGCGTCCGCCTGCCCTACGTCCCGCTCACCGCCAAGCGCGTGACCGGCATCGTCAGCCGCGGCGGCAGCATCATGGCGAAATGGTGCCTGGCGCATCACAAGGAGAGCTTCCTCTACGAGCGCTTCGACGAGATCACCGAGATCATGAAGGCGTATGACATCGCCTATTCGCTCGGCGACGGCCTGCGCCCCGGCAGCATCGCCGACGCCAACGACGAGGCGCAGTTCGCCGAGCTCTACACGCTGGGCGAACTCACCAAGCGCGCCTGGGAGCAGGACGTCCAGGTGATGATCGAGGGCCCCGGCCATGTGCCGATGCACAAGATCAAGGAGAATATGGACAAGCAGCTGGAAGCGTGCGGCGAGGCGCCCTTCTACACGCTCGGGCCGCTGACCACCGACATCGCCCCCGGCTACGACCACATCACCAGCGGCATCGGCGCCGCGATGATCGGTTGGTACGGCACCGCGATGCTCTGCTACGTCACGCCCAAGGAGCACCTCGGCCTGCCCGACCGCGACGACGTGAAGGTCGGCGTGGTGACCTACAAGCTCGCCGCCCATGCCGCCGACCTGGCGAAGGGCCACCCCGCCGCCAAGCTGCGCGACGACGCGCTGAGCCGCGCGAGGTTCGAGTTCCGCTGGCGCGACCAGTTCAACCTGTCTTTGGACCCGGAGACGGCCGAGCAATACCACGACCAGACCTTGCCCGCGGAAGGCGCCAAGACCGCCCACTTCTGCTCGATGTGCGGCCCCAAGTTCTGCTCGATGAAGATCACCCAGGAAGTCCGCGACTTCGCCGCCAAGCAGAATGCACCGGTGGAGACGTTCGTCGCGGCGGAGGATGCCGAGGCGGGGATGGCAGCGATGAGTGAGCTGTACCACCATACCGGGCGGGAACTGTACATGGGGGGAGGCAATCGGGAGCACGATTGACCAATGCAATGCTTACCGTCCATAACGGTTGACAGCGTTGCTGATTGCAGCAGAGCGCACTGTCGAAATCGATCGGATAAGCGATGCCAGGCAAGGTCATTCTTGAGAACATCCGCAACGTAGGCAGGCTTGAATTCGAGATACCCGATCGGGGAGTTTGGCTGCTCACTGCCGGAAATGGTGGGGGCAAGAGCTCACTATTAGCTTGCCTTCGTCGGCTAGGGTATCGTCAAGCATTCCCTGTGCACTTCCCGACTTCTCAGCGATCAGAACGTTTAGATAATTTTGATAATGCCCGTATAACTTACGAAATTAACGATGACTCAGTGACTTATTCATATAGTGGTATTCGATGGGCACCTATACCGAAGAAGAATAGTCAAATATTTAGCCGGTTTGGTTATTCTGATGTAGTTTACATCGGAGCGACCGCAGATCGGATATCACCAAGGCCCGGGGACTTTGATACTGGTCGCGTTCAAAGAGCAGCTCCGTACGTGGTGCAAAATGCAAATCGTATATTTGACACCGACCGGTATTCGTTGCTCCGGAGCGTAAATCTGACCCGCGGCGGCTGGAATCGCGCGTATGTTATGGCGCATGATGATAATCCCCGTACCTATCACTCTGAAAATCACTTTAGCATGGGCGAGTTATGCGTCTTGAACTTGCTTCAACAAATAAACGAATGCCGCAATAACTCTCTTTTGCTTATCGACGAACTGGAATTAGCAATACACCCAAAGGCCCAGCGCAATCTCCTAGAATACCTTATAGAGGAAGCTCAGCGCAAAGGTCTTACCGTAATATTTTCGACACATTCCGTCACCCTCTTAAAGGCGGCTAGACGAAGAAGCATAATTCTACTGAATCGTGTTGGTGACAATGTCGAGCCAATGTATGGGTGCTTCCCTGCCTTAGCGCTAGGTTACTTGGCAGACACGGAAGAGCGTATCGCCGATAGTTTCATCTACGTTGAAGACGAGGCCGCCGCGTATGCGGTTGAGCCTCTTGTGAAGCTAGCAATCCGTGAAAAATATGACCGGATGGAGGCTTTTCCGACTGTTAGCATCGTACCGATAGGCCCTTTCTCAGCCGTGATGCGGTTTATGAGGGGCAGCGCCGCCATGTTGCCAGATCATGTTATGCAACACGCACTTTTGGATGAAGACGTTCAAACAGAGACGCTTGGGCGCTGGCAGAGGAGTGGAAACGCCGTTAGGTTGGCCGAGTTCGAACAAATACGTCGTCGAACTTCTTTTCTGCCCTGGGTTCCAGAGGTGCTTGTTTGTCGACAAATGTACATCGGTGCGGATTTCTACCAAGCGGAATTGCGACGTGAGTTGATGAGTGCAAGAGTGGGTATAAACCGAGGATCTTTTGGTTTTGTAGATCAGTTGCATGGCTCGGATCTTCGCGCTGAGGCTAAAAGAGCTTACGATGACTTCGTGACACACCTGATGACTGTGTCGGGTAAAACGGAACCCGAAGTTAAAGCGCTGCTATTCAAAGTCGTTGCTGAGAAAGCGTTTTCCGATGAACCGGGAACATACAACGCGTTGCTAGTCCCAATGATCTAAGCTGCCAGGGAAAACCGGCGGGGGTAATCCGCCTCAGCCGTCTTTTTACTCACCCCCATGCTCACCATCCTCCCCTACACCGACGACCTCGCCCCCGCGTTTCACGCCATCAACGCCGCGTGGATCGCCGACATGTTCGTGCTGGAGCCGCATGACGAGCATGTCCTGTCGCACCCGCGCGAGGCGATCGTCGACAAGGGCGGCACCATCCTGTTCGTCCACCACCCCGATCATGGCGTGATCGGCGCCGGCGCGCTGATGCCGACCGGCGGGCGCGGCTATGAGCTGACCAAGATGGGCGTGCGCGCCGACGTCCGCGGCACGGGGGCGGGCGCGGTGCTGCTCGACGCGCTCATCGCCCATGCGCGGGACCTGCCCGACCTGACGACGCTCTACCTGCTCACCAGCAGCAAATGCGCCGCCGCGATCCATCTCTATGAAAAGGCGGGCTTCGTCCACGACGCCGCGATCCTGGCGAGCCACGGCGCCACCTACGCCCGCTGCAACGTCGCCATGCGCCATCCGCTCGGCTGACGCGGCACGTCCCCCCCAAAAACCGTCATGCTGAACGCGTTTCAGCATCTCGGGCCGCGGAGCCGACCACGCAGAGATGCTGAACCAAGTTCAGCATGACGGTCTGGGTCGGGATAACTGTCCTATGCCCACCCCATCCGAGTGTGAAGAGTCTCAACATTCGCATGGAGCCCCCTTGCACTCGCCCCCCGATCCGGCCACATCGCCCCCGTCCTCCCCAGGCGCCCAACCCCGATGCCGCATCCGTGCGGCACGTGAAGGAGTGACGACATGATCGACAAGGCCGGCCTTAAGGTCGCGGCGCCCCTCGCCGACTTCATCGAGGCCGAGGTGCTGCCCGGCACCGGCATCGACGCCGCCGGCTTCTGGCATGGCACCGCCGCGATCCTGGCCGCGTTCGCCCCCCGCAACCGCGCCCTGCTCGCCCGCCGCGACGAGCTCCAGGCCGCGATCGACGGCTGGGACGGCGACGTCACCGATACTGCCGCCTACGAGGCGTTCCTCCGCGCCATCGGCTATCTCGTCCCCGAGCCTGCGCCCTTCGAGGTCGCCACCGAGAACGTCGACGACGAGATCGCCCGCCTCGCCGGCCCGCAGCTCGTGGTCCCCGCGCTCAACGCCCGCTTCGCGCTCAACGCCGCCAACGCCCGCTGGGGCAGCCTGTATGACGCGCTGTACGGGACGGATGCGATACCCGGCTCACCGGCCGGCAAGGGCTACGACCCAGACCGCGGCGCAAAGGTCATCGCCTGGGCCAAGGCCTTCCTCGACCGCGCCGTACCCCTAGCGGACGGCAGCTGGGCCGACTGGACCGGGGGCACCCCGACGCTCGCCGATCCGTCGCAACTGGTCGGCCGCAACGGCGATAACTGGCTCTTCCGCCACCACGGCCTCCACATCGAGGTCGTCGTCGACCCCGCCCACCCGATCGGCCGCTCCGACCCTGCCCATATCGCGGACGTCCTCCTCGAAAGCGCGCTGACGACGATCATCGACCTCGAGGATTCGATCGCCGCGGTCGATGCCGACGACAAGGTCGCGGCCTATCGCAACTGGCTCGGCCTGATGCGCGGCGACCTTGCCGCCAGCTTCACCAAGGGCGGCGAGACGATGACCCGCACGCTCGAGGACGACCGCCGCTACACCGCCAGCGACGGCAGCGAGCTGATCGTCCCCGGCCGCTCGCTGCTGTTCGTCCGCAACGTCGGCCATCTGATGACGACGCCTGCGGTCCTGCTCGCCGACGGCAGCGAGGCGCCCGAGGGCATCGTCGACGCGATCGTCACCAGCGCCATCGCGCTCCACGACCTGAAGGGCCTGGGCCGCTTCCGCAACAGCCGCACCGGCTCGATCTATATCGTGAAGCCCAAGATGCACGGGCCGGACGAAGCCGCCTTCACCAACGACCTGTTCGACGCGGTCGAGGACCTGCTCGGCCTGCCCCGCCACACGATCAAGGTCGGAGTGATGGACGAGGAGCGGCGCACCAGCGCCAATCTTGTCGCGACGATCCACGCGGTGCAGGACCGTATCGTCTTCATCAACACCGGCTTCCTCGACCGGACGGGCGACGAGATCCACACCTCGATGCGGGCCGGGCCGATGATCCGCAAGGGCGCGATGAAGGCGAGCGACTGGATCGCCGCGTACGAGGATCGCAACGTCCAGATCGGCCTCGCCTGCGGCCTGTCGGGCCGGGCGCAGATCGGCAAGGGCATGTGGGCCGCCCCCGATCGCATGGCCGACATGCTCGACCAGAAGCGTAGCCATCCCATGACCGGCGCCAACACCGCCTGGGTGCCGAGCCCCACCGCGGCGACGCTCCACGCGACGCACTATCACGACGTCGACGTCTTCGCCCGCCGCGCCGAACGCGCCGCCGAGCCGGTGGCGCCGCTGTCGAAGCTGCTCGCCGTGCCGCTGGCGAAGGGCCGCAACTGGTCGCCCGAGGAGATCCGCGAGGAACTCGACAACAACGCGCAAGGGATCCTCGGCTATGTCGTCCGCTGGATCGACCAGGGCGTGGGCTGCTCCAAGGTGCTCGATATCCACGACATCGGCCTGATGGAGGACCGCGCGACGCTGCGCATCAGCGCGCAGCACATGGCCAACTGGCTGCTCCACGGCGTTGTCACCCCGCCAGAGATCGACGCCGCCTTCACCCGCATGGCCGCGAAGGTCGATGCCCAGAACGCCGGCGACCCCGCCTACGAACCGTTGAGCGGCGGCGCGGGCCTCGCCTACCAGGCCGCCCGCGCGCTGGTGTTCGAAGGCGTGGACCAGCCCAGCGGCTACACCGAACCGCTGCTGCATGCGTACCGGCTGCGGAAGAAGGGGCATTAACTCCCCTACCTCCGTTCGCCCTGAGGAGAGGCTGAGCGAAGTCGAAGCCTCGTCTCGAAGGGCAGGTTCCGGGCGTGTGGTTCGAGACGGCGCTTCGACTTCGCTCAGCGCCTCCTCACCAGGAACGGATGGGGCTTGAACGCCATCACAATAAATCCGGCATAATCTTGCGACATTTCCCCCCTACCGCCCGCGCTCGAAGACAGGGGACGAACATGCGATACGGTTGGGCGATGATGATGGCGGCGAGCTGGCCGGCGATGGCGGCGGCGCAGCAGGCGACGCCCGCGCCGGCGGCGCCGGCAACCCCGGCGGCGACCGCCCCGGCGCCGCAGGAAGAGGAAGCCGACGAGCCCGACATCATCGTCACCGGCAGCCGCAAGCCGCCGGGCTCGGTCGTCGGCGACATTTCGCCCGAACAGACGCTGGGGCCGGCCGATATCCGCAGCTACGGCGTCAGCTCGGTGGCCGACCTGCTCACCGAACTCGCGCCCCAGACGCGCAGCGGTGCGGGCGGCGCGCCGGTCGTCCTGCTCGACGGCAAGCGCATCGCCGGCTTCCAGGAAATCCGCGACATCCCGACCGAGGCGATCGCCCGGACCGAGATCCTGCCCGAGGAAGTCGCGCTGAAATACGGCTACAGCGCCGACCAGCGCGTCGTGAACATCGTCCTTCGCCGCCGCTTCCGCGCCACCACCGTCGAGCTGCGCGATACCCAGCCGACCGCGGGCGGCCGCAACACGCCGCAGGGCGATCTCGACCTGCTGACGATCCGCCAAGGCCGCCGCTTCAACCTCCACACCACGCTGTCGCAAAGCTCGGCGCTGACCGAGGCGGAGCGCAACATCTCGGCCCAGTCGACCGAGGGCGCGGCGGTCGCCTTCGACCAGCGGCCCTACCGCACGCTGCTGCCCGAGAGTCGCAGCGCCTCGGTCAACGCCGTCTATGCCCGGCCGATCGGATCGGTGTCGGCGACGCTCAACGGCCAGATCGACATCACCGAAACGACCGGCCAATTCGGCCTGCCCACCGTCAACTTTACGCTGCCCGGCGGCGGCAGCGTGTCGCGCGTCCTGAATGGTGGCGGGTTCAACCCGCTCGAAACGCGCACTTCGATCATCAACACCCACCTCGGCACCACCGCCAACGGCGTGACGTCGGGCTGGAACTGGACGCTGACCGGCGCCTATGATCGCAGCGCCACCCAGACCTTCACCGACGTCGGCGTCGACAGCGCCGCCTATCAGGCGCGCCTCCTGGCGGGCGATCCCTCCGCCAACCCGCTCGGCCTGCTGACCCCGGCGGACATCGGCGCCTCGCCGGCCAACCGCGGCTATGCGGTATCGAACACCGGCAACGTCAACCTGCTCGCCTACAAGCCGATCTTCACCCTGCCGGCCGGCGATGTCTCGACCAGCATCCGCGTCGGCGCGACGACCAGCGACTTCACCAGCCGCTCCTATCGTGCCGGCCTGATCCAGACCGGCGACGTGTCGCGCGACAGCGTCAACGGCCGCATCAACCTCGACGTGCCGATCGCCAGCCGCGGCAAGGACGTGCTCGCGTTCCTCGGCAACCTGTCGGTCAACGGCAACGCCGCAATCAACCGATTGTCCGACTTCGGCACGCTCAAAAGCTGGGGCTATGGCGCCAACTGGTCGCCGGTGGTCGGCGTGCGCCTGATCGGGTCGGTCAGCCAGCAGGACGAGGCGCCGAGCGCGCAGCAGCTCGGCAATCCGCAGCTGGTAACGCCCAACCAGCGCTTCTTCGACTTCGTCACCGGGACGACCGCCACCATCACCGCGATCACCGGCGGCAATCCCAACCTGCGCGCCGACAACCGCCGCGTCGACAAGATCGGGCTGACGATCGCGCCCTGGACGAAGCGCGACGTCAACTTCACCGCCAACTTCACCCACACCCGGATCGACGATCCGATCCAGTCGCTGACGTCGCCGACCGCGGCGATCCAGGCGGTCTTCCCCGATCGCTTCGTCCGCGACGCGGGCGGCAACCTGCTGCGCGTCGACACCCGCCCGGTCAATTTCGCCAGGTCGGAGGCATCGGAGCTGCGCTACGGCATCAACTTCTCGGTGCCGCTGAAATCCAAGATCCAGAAGCAGATCGAGGCATTCCGCGCCGGCACCGGACCCAATCCCTTCGCCGGCCTGACCTTCCCCGGCGGACGCGGGCCCGCCGGCGGCGACGGCCAGCCGCGGCGCAATCGCGGCGATGGCGACACCACGCCACCACCGCCCAATGCGGGCGATGCACCGACCGGCACCGCGCCGGGCGAAAACCGCAACCCCGACGCGCCCGGCGGCGGCGGCCAGGCGGGGCAGGGCGGTCCCGGTGGCGGCTTCGGCGGTCGCGGCTTTGGCGGCGGTGGCGGCGGCTTCCGCGGTGGTGGGTTCGGCGGCGGCCGGGGCGGCGGTGGCGGGCGGCTGCAATTCGCGGTCTATCACACCTGGCGCTTCACCAACCGCGTCACGGTGGCGGACGGTGGCCCGACGCTCGACCTGCTCAACGGCGACACGCTCGGCGGCGGCGGCGGTACGTCGCGGCACGAGATCGAGGGCCAGGCCGGCTACAACAACAACGGTCTCGGCGCGCGACTGTCGGTCAATTACGCCAGCGGCACGCGGGTCAATGGCGGCACGCCTGGCAATCCCGAACCGCTCGACTTCTCGGGCCTCGGCACCGCCGACCTCAGGCTGTTCGCCGATCTCGGCCAGCAGCTCGGGCTGGTGCGCGAGCATCCCTGGGTGCGCGGCATGCGCGTCACCTTCGCGGTGACCAATCTCTTCAACAGCCGCCAGCGGGTGACGACGTCGGACGGCACCGTCCCCGTCAGCTACCAGCCCGCCTATCTCGACCCGCTCGGCCGCGCGGTGCGGGTGAGCGTGCGCAAGCTGTTCTTCTGATGGCTATTTGAGCCCCACCTTCGCCGCCAACCACCGCGCCGCTGCCTCAGGCGTCTGCTTCCTCGTATCCCGGTCGACCCGATAATTCGCCTCGCGCATCACCTCGACCGGGATTCGCCCCACCAACGGCCGCAACGCCGCCGTGAAGCGCGCGTCCGCGGCCCGCTTGGGTGAGACCAGCAGAATCGCGTCATAGCCCGGGATCGCCCCGCGCGGATCGCTCAGCACCGTCAGCCTGTCGGCCGCGATCCGCCCGTCGCTGGAGAAGGCGGAGATGACGTCGGCCGCACCGCTCTCCAGTGCGCGGTACATGAAGGTCGGGCTGTACGGCGCCGTCCTGGCGAAGCGCAGCGGATAGGCCCGCCGTACCGCCGCCCATTCCGGCCGGTCGAGGAATTCCAGATCGCTGCCCAGCACGAGGTCCGGCGCTCGGCCGACCAAGTCGTCGAGGCTCGTCACGCCCAGCGCCGCCGCACGATCGCTCTTCATCGCAAAGGCATAGGCATTCTCGAACCCCAGCGCGCCGACCAGTCCGACGCCGCGCGTCCGCTTCGCCCAATCGCCGATCGCGGCCACCATCTCGGCCCGCGGCGGCGTGTCGGTGCGCTTTATCTCGGCCGTCCAGATCGTGCCCGCATAGTCGACATAGACGTCGACCGACCCGCTCGACAGCGCGCCGAACACCACCGCCGAACCCAGCCCGTCGCGATATTCAACGAGATATCCCGCCTTCTCCAGCCGGTCGCCGATCAGCCGGGCAAGGATATATTGCTCGGAAAAATTCTTGGCGCCGACCACGACGGTCCGCTCGCCGCCATGACGCCACAGCGGCGCGGTCGCCAGCGCCAACCCGGCGACGAGCAGCGCCACGCCGGTCACCCACAGTCCCCGCCGCCGCCGCGTCAGCCCGCGCTCGATCAACCCGATCAGCGCATCCACCGCCAGCGCCAGCCCCGCCGCCGCGACGCAGCCCGCCAGCACCAGCGCCCACGCCTGTGTCTGCAATCCGGCGAAGATCATGTCGCCCAGGCTTGGCTGGCCCACCGTCGTCGACAGCGTCGCCGCGCCGATCGTCCACACCGCCGCGGTGCGGATGCCGGCGACGACGACCGGCAACGCCAGCGGCGCCTCGATTAGCCGCAGCTTCTGCGCCGCCGTCATCCCCACCGCATCCGCCGCCTCGCGCACCGCCGGATCGATCCCGCCCAGACCGGCGACGCCGTTGCGCAGGATTGGCAGCACCGCATAGAGCGTCAGCGCCAGCAGCGCCGGCAGGAATCCCAGCGCCGGTATTCCCCCACCGACCAGTCCCGACAGCCACAGCAGCAGCGGATAGAAGAGCGCGAGCAGTGCGAGCCCCGGCACCGTCTGGACCAGGCTCGCCGCGCCCAGCGCGACCCGCGCCACCCCCGGCCGCCGCGCCGACCACACCGCCAGCGGCAGGCTGATCGTCATCCCCAGCAGCAACGCCGCGCCGGCCAGCAGGACATGCTGCGCCAGCAGCGGCGGCACCCGCCCCATCGCGTCGAAGAACGCGCTCACCCGCCGTGCTCCAGTGCGCGCAGCCGCTCGGCCTGATGCCGCGGCACCGCCATCAGCGACTGCGCCGCCTCACCACCGCCGCCATTGGCCAGGTCGCGCGGGCTCGCATCGCCGACGATCCGCCCGGCCTGCATCACCAGCACCCGCGTTGCGAGCAGCAGCGCCTCGGCCATGTCATGCGTCACCAGGATCGTCGTCAGCCCCAACCGCTCGTGCAGCGCGCGTATTTCCTGCCCCAGCGTATCGCGCGTCACCGGATCGAGCGCGCCGAACGCCTCGTCGAGCAGCAGCACGCCAGGCTTCGGCGCCAGCGCGCGGGCGATGCCGACGCGCTGCTGCTGACCGCCCGACAGCGCCGAGGGATAGCGATCCGCCATGGCGCGCGGCAGCGCCACCAGGTCGAGCAATGCCGCCACGTCCGCGTCCCGCCCGGCGATCCGCGCCCCGATCGCGACATTCTCTGCCACCGTCAGGTGCGGGAACAGCCCGATGCCCTGAAAGACATAGCCGATCCCGCGCCGCAGCAGCGGCGCCGGCCCCTCGGCGACATCGCTGCCGTCGATCAGCACGCGGCCCGCATCGGGCTCGACCAGCCGGTTGATCGTCTTGAGCAGCGTCGACTTGCCCGATCCCGACGTGCCGACCAGCGCCACCAGGCTGCCGCCTTCGATCGCGACCGAGACGTCGTCGACCACCGCCGTCCCGCCGAACCGCTTGGTCACGCCATCGAAGACAAGCGATTGTGCTGGCATCGCCTGGCGTGATGCGGGATGCTCCGGCCAAGGTCAAACCAGGAGAGGCGTGACAGCATGAGCGAGATCCGCTCGATCTTCATCACCGGCGGGGCATCGGGGATCGGCCGCGCGACCGCACGGCTGTTCGCGCAGCGCGGCTGGCGGGTCGGGATCGCCGACGTCAACGATGCCGGCCTGGCCGAGACGATGGCGCTGCTCGGCGGCGGCATGGCGCAACGCTACCACCTCGACGTGCGCGACCGCGAGGCGTGGAACGAGGCGCTGTCCGCCTTCGTCGAGGCGAGCGGCGGACGGCTCGACGTCCTGTTCAACAACGCCGGGATCGGCACCGGCGGGCCGCTCGCCGACACCAGCTTCGACGATGTCGACCGCACCATCGCGGTCAATTTCACCGGCGTCGTCAACGGCGCGAAGCTTGCCTATCCCTATCTCGCCCGCACGCCGGGATCGTGCCTGCTCAACACCGCCTCGGCATCGGCGATCTATGGCTCGTCGGGGCTCGCCACCTATTCCGCGACCAAGTTCGCGGTCCGCGCGCTGACCGAGGCGCTCGACGGCGAATGGCATGCCGCGGGCATCCGCGTCCGCGATCTAGTGCCCAGCTTTATCGAGACACCATTGCTGGATGGCGTGTCGGCGAACAGCAACCGCAGCATCCGCGAGACGGTGACCGCCGCGGGGCTCGAGCTGACCCCGGTCGAGGCGGTGGCGGAGGCCGCCTGGGCCGCAGTCCACGGCACGCGCCTGCACACCTATGTCGGCAAGACGGCGCATCGGCTGGCCTTTGCCGCGCGCTGGATGCCCGGCTCGCTGCGCAAGCGAATGAAGCGAACATTGGGCGGTTAAGTTACGTTTTCGCAACGACATTATCGTCAACAGCGACGTTAACCATTTATCAGGCCGAATCACTGCATGCAGAGGTCATGGATATGCGGGATGAGATTCCATGGCCAACAGCAGCAAGAGTGCCCAGTTCCTGATCGAAAGCCGGATGCGCGATGCCGCGCACGGCTCGACCGACGCCCTGTATGATCTGGGCGTCTGCTATTCGACCGGCAGCAGCGGCGTCGGTATCGACCTGATCGAAGCGCATAAATGGTTCAACCTTGCCGCGGTCGCGGGGTCCGAAGAGGCTCACCACTGCCGCGCCGAGATCGCCGATGAGATGACCGCGCGCGAAATCGCCACCGCCCAGGCCGCGGCCCGCGCCTGGCTCGGCTCGACCCAGCGCCGCGCGGCCTGATCCACAGCAAGCGTCATCCTGAACTCGTTTCAGGATCTCCTTCGACCGGGCGAAACGCCTGCGGCGAGGAGATGCTGAACCAAGTTCAGCATGACGGTGACGGAAACGAAGCGTCGGCCGGCTACTTCCCCATCGGGCCCTTGTACAACGTCCCGAAATAATCCCCCCGGTTCCACAGCGGCCGGGTCGGCGCATCGGCGATCGCGCGCGCGATGCGATAGTTGACGTCGACGAAGCGCGGCCCCTGGCTCCAATCGATCGGCTGCGACAGGTCGTCCGACGGGCGGTGATAGTTCTTCGCCATGAACGTCTCGACCGCTGCCTTGCCCGGCCCCTTCTGCCCCGGCCACAGGAACACCGACGGGATTCCCTTCTGCACGAAGCGGAAATGGTCGGAGCGCACGAAGATGCCCTCCTGCGGCATCGGATCGGGAGAAAGCGACACCCCCGCGCTCGCCACCGCATCGCGCACGATCGGCCCCAGCGTCGATCGCTCGGCGCCGAACACGATCATGTCCTCGAAGCGATAGGTCAGGATCGGCATGTCGAGATTGACGTCGGCGACGATGCTCTTCAGCGGCACCGTCGGGTTGTTGGTGAAATAGTCGGATCCGACCAGGCCCTTCTCCTCGCCCGTCACCGCCAGGAACATCACGGTCCGCTTCGGCTTCTCGCCGCTCGCGGTGAAGCGCTTGGCTTCCTCGATCAGGCTGGCGATGCCGATCGCGTTGTCGAGCGCGCCGTTGTTGATCCGATCGCCCTCGCCGGCGCGGCTGACGCCGATATGGTCGAGGTGTGCGGACAGGATCACCACGTCCTTTGCCAACGCCGGGTCGCTGCCGGGGATCATGCCGACGACGTTGCTGCTCGCCGCCGGTGTGAAGCGCGTTCGCGTCACCGCGGTCAGTCGTCCCATCAGCGGCTGGCTGCGCAGCTGTGGCACCGGCTTCGCCAGCTCGGCGACCACCGCCGACCACGGCATCCGGGCCCCCGCGAACAGCTTGGCCGCTCCCGCCTGGCTGATCGTGCCGAGGTTGGGCGCACCGGTCAGCTGGCCGACCCCCGCCTTCGTCGCCCAGGTCATCCGCGGCGCGTCGTAGAATTGCGCCATGCGCGCGATGCCCGACGGGCGCCCCGCGCGTGGCGTCTCGATCGTGACCACGCCGACCGCGCCGCGCTGCATCGCCGTCGTCGCCTTGGTCCCGCCCGACTGGAAGAACGCACGCTCCTCGCCGCCGAAGCGCGCCGGTGCCCCGCCGACATAGGCGACGATCTTGCCGCGCACGTCGACGCCCTTGTAGTCGTCGTGGCCATATTGCGGCGCGAGGATGCCGTAGCCGACGAAGACGACGGGCGCCGACAGCTTGGTCTCCGCCGCCCCGGCGTTGGGCGACGGCACGAAATCCTCGCCGAACACTAAAGGCTGCGGCTGGCTGCCGCGCGGGGTCCACACGACATCGCCCTTGTCCGCCGCCTGATAGCTGACGAGCGGCACCTTCTGCAGATAACCGCCGTCGTCGCCGCCCGGCTTCAGCCCCGCCGCAAAGAACTGCGCTGCGACATATTGCGCGGCGATGTCGAATTCGGGGCTGCCCGCCTCGCGCCCCTTCATCGCGTCCGAGGCGAGGAACATGACATGCGCCTTCATCGCCGCCTGGTCGGCGGGCAGCGGCCGGTCCTCGGCGGCGAACGAGGCGGTGGAAGCGAGAACGAGCGCGAGCGCGCTCAGCGTGCGGATCATGGGGCTTGGTCTCTCCTGTGTATCGTTCGGGTAGCACAGGAGAAGCCCATCCGCGCAAGCCCCTCCGTCATCCTTCCGCTCTTCCGCTTGCGTACCTATAGAGAAGGGATGCTCGACGCCCTGCACGCCATCGCCCAGCCGGCCGCCATCCGCCGTGCCGACTATCGGCCGCCCGCCTGGGCCGTGCCCGACATCGCGCTCGATTTCGATCTCGATCCCGCCGCGACGATCGTCACGGCGCGGCTGACCGTCGCCCGCAACGGCGTGGCCGACGAACCGCTGCGCCTCGACGGCGAGGCGCTGGAGCTGCTGACGGTCAGCGTCGACGGCATCGCGATCGACGATTGGCGGATGGAGGGCGATCAACTCGTCATCGATCTGCCCGGCGACGCCCACACGATCGAGACGAAGGTCCGCATCGCCCCCGATCGCAACACCCAGCTGATGGGCCTCTATGCCAGCGGCGGGAACCTCTGCACTCAGTGCGAGGCCGAGGGCTTCCGCCGCATCACCTTCTTCCCCGATCGGCCCGATGTGCTGTCGCGTTACCTCGTCCGCCTGACCGCCGACAAGGCGCGCTTCCCCGTGCTGCTCGCCAATGGCGATCCGATCGCGGCGGGCGATGCCGGCGACGGTCGCCATTGGGCCGAATGGCGCGATCCCTTTCCCAAGCCATCCTATCTCTTCGCGCTCGTCGCCGGCGACCTTGCGGTCAATCGCGGCGAGTTCGTCACCCGCTCGGGTCGCACCGTCCAGCTCGGCATCTGGGTGCGCCAGGCCGACATCGCGCGCACCGAGCACGCCCTCCACGCGCTCAAGCTGTCGATGGCCTGGGACGAGCAGGTCTATGGGCGCGAATACGACCTCAACGTGTTCAACATCGTCGCCGTCGATGATTTCAACTTCGGTGCGATGGAGAACAAGGGGCTGAACATCTTCAACAGCCGCTACATCCTCGCCGATCCCGACACCGCGACCGATTATGACTACGACGCGATCGCCGCCGTCGTCGCGCACGAATATTTCCACAACTGGTCGGGGAACCGGATCACCTGCCGCGACTGGTTCCAGCTGAGCCTGAAGGAAGGCTTCACCGTCTATCGCGATCAGGGGTTCTCCGCCGATCAGGGCTCGGCCGCGGTCAAGCGGATCGAGGACGTCCGGGGCCTGCGTGCCGCCCAGTTCCCCGAGGATGCGGGACCGCTCGCGCATCCGGTGCGCCCCGACAGCTATATCGAGATCAGCAACTTCTACACCGCGACCATCTACAACAAGGGCGCCGAGCTGATCCGTATGATGGCGACGATCCTCGGCCCGCAGGCCTTCCGCGCCGCGACCGACCTTTATTTCGAGCGCTTCGACGGCACCGCCGCGACCTGCGAGGATTTCGTCGCGTGCATGGAGGAGGCGAGCGGCATCGACCTCGGCCAGTTCCGCCGCTGGTATTCGCAGGCCGGCACCTCGCGCGTCGCCGCCAGCATCGCGCATGACGCGGGCGAGGGCCGCGCCACGATCCGCCTCGCCCAGCACCAGCCGCCGACCCCCGGCCAGCCCGAGAAGGCGGCGATGGTCATCCCGCTCAAGCTGCGCCTGTTCGGTGCCGAGACCGGCCGCGCGCTGACCGACGAGCAGCTGTTCCTGCTCAAGGACCCTGCCGCGACGATCGTCGTCGACGACGTGACCGAGCGCCCCGTGCTGTCGATCAACCGCGGTTTCTCCGCCCCCGTCGTGATCGACAGCGACCGCAGCGCCGCCGACCTCGCCTTCCTCGCCCGCCACGACGACGATCCCTTCGCCCGCTATGAAGCGATGCAACAGTTGATGCTCGACACGCTCGTCGCCGCCGCGATCGAGGGGCGCGCCGATCACGACGCCGTGGTCGACGCCGTCGCCGACACGCTCGCCAACCCCGATCTCGACCCCGCCTTCGTCGCCGAAGCCGTGCTGCTGCCGTCGGAGGCATTCATCGGCGACCAGCTCGCGATCGTCGATCCCGACGCGGTGTTCCACGCCCGCGAAGCACTACGCCGTGATCTCGGCAAGCGACTCGCCGACCAGTGGCGCAGCGCCTATGCGGCGGCGCCCGATGGGCCGTATGCCTACACGCCGGCGGCGAAGGGCCACCGCCGTCTGCGCGCCGTCGCGCTCGGCTATATCGCGGCGAGCGGTGCGGCCGATGCCGCCGGCCTCGCCTTCTCGCTGTTCGAGTCCGCCGACAATATGACCGATCGCCAGGGCGCGCTGTCGGCGCTGGCGAACGGCGACGCGGGCGAGCGCGAGGCGGCGCTCGACATCTTCTACAACCGCTACGCCGACAACGGTCTCGTCCTCGACAAGTGGTTCCAGACCCAGGCGCTGTCGTCGCGCGACGACACCGGCGACGTCGTCCGCCAGCTCGCGGAGCATCCCGACTTCACCCTCGCCAACCCCAACCGCGCGCGCAGCCTGCTCGGCGCGTTCGGCGCCAACCAGCGCGCCTTCAACGCCGCCGACGGCAGCGGCTATCGCTTCCTCGCCGACCAGCTGATCGCGCTCGACAAGCTCAATCCGCAGACCGCGGCCAAGCTGATGCCGCCGCTCGGCCGCTGGCGCCGCTTCGACCCCAACCGCGCCGCGCTGATGCGCGCCGAGCTGGAACGGATCGTCGCGACGCCGGGCCTGTCGAAGGACTTGTTCGAACAGGCATCGAAGAGTCTGGATTAGCCAGAGACCGACACCCCCAATCCGTTCGTCCTGAGCGAAGTCGAAGGACATGCCCCGGGCGACCCGGTCGTTACATGTGCTTCGACTTCGCTCAGCACGAACGGGTTCAGCTATTACCCCGCGGCCGGCGTCGTCCCCGCCGCGGTCACCGTCGCGACGCCCTCGGCGCCCAGCACGACCAGCCACGTCGTCCGCTCGTCGCACACCGCGGTCCAGGCGGGGCGGCCGCCCACATCGGCCTGCTTCTGCGACGATGTCACCTGCTGGCAGTCGCGTCCCGCATCGCGCACGGCGCGGAACAACAGGCCGTTGAGCTGCTGCGGCGTCAGCGACGCGATGCGCTTGGCGAATTCGGCGTCGGGCTTTCCCGCCGCTGCCGCCGCGATGCTGTTGCCCTGGTCGGCGACGGGTTCGCCACACGCCGCCAGCGACAACGCACATGCACAAAGAAGAGCGGCACGCATCGTCATGACTTCCTCCTGTTCGGTCGCATCGGATCGACAATTCGTCTGTAGACCAATCGTTGCGCGGCCGTGACTAGAATTCATCTGGCGCGCTTGCGTCGCTGTACTAAGCTGCGCGGCGAAGGATGGATGTGGCGATGATGAGGCAGCGGCGGTGGCTGGTGGCGGCGGCGATGGCCGCGACGCTGGCGGGATGCGGCGGGGATGGCGGCGGGGGCACCAGTGGGGGCATCGGTCCGACCGTCACCTCGGGCACGGTGACGCCGGCGCCCAGCCCGACGCCGACCGCCAGTTGCAGCCTGCGCGGCCGCCAGGATTGGGCCGCGGCTCAGCTCAACGAATGGTATCTCTTCCCCGAAACGCTGCCGGCCAACCTCGATCCGTCGAGCTATTCGACCGTCGAGGCCTATATCGACGCGCTGACGGCGACGGCGCGGGCCCAGCGGCGAGACCGCTATTTCACCTATCTCACGTCGATCGCGAGCGAGGACGCCTATTATGACTCGGGCAGCAGCGCGGGTCTCGGCGTCCGCCTGTCTACCGATGCGGCCGCCCGCCGCGCCTTCATCGCCGAAGCCTTCGAGGGTGCGCCCGCGCTAGCCGCGGGCCTCGATCGCGGGACGGAGATCCTGGCGATCGGCACCACGTCCGCCGACCTGCGCACCGTCTCGTCGATCATCGCCAGCGAGGGCACCGGCGGCGTCAGCGCCGCGCTCGGTCCCAACACCGCCGGCATCACCCGCGTGCTGCGCGTCACCGATCCCGGCGGCACGGTGCGCGACGTCACCATTACCAAGGCGGCCTACGACCTTACCCCCGTGTCGTCGCGCTACGGCGGCAAGATCCTCGAGGACGGGGGCCAGCGCTATGGCTACGTCAACCTGCGCACCTTCATCGGCCCTGCCGATCCGGCGCTGCGCACCATCTTCGCGCAATTTCGAAGCGCGGGCATCGACAAGATCATCGTCGACCTGCGCTACAACGGCGGCGGGCTCGTCTCGATCGCGGAGCTGATGGGCAACCTGCTCGGCGGGAAGCGCTCGACCGGCGACGTCTTCAGCTATACTGCCTATCGCGCGTCGAAGTCGTCGCAGAACTCGACCCGCTACTTCTCGCCCCAGCCGCAATCGATCGGCGCGACGCGGATCGCCTTCATCGGCACCGGCGCCAGCGCCTCGGCCAGCGAGCTGGTGATGAACGCCTTCATCCCCTATCTCCACGGTGCGGCGGCGCTGATCGGCACCAACACCTATGGCAAGCCGGTCGGCCAGATCGCGATCGACCGGCCGTCGTGCGACGACCGGCTCCGCGTCATCGCCTTCGCCACCCAGAACGCCGCGCGCCAGGGCGGCTATTTCGATGGGCTCGCCGGCACGATGGAGGCGACCTGCCGCGCCGCCGACGACACCAGCAAGCCGCTTGGCGACCCGCAAGAGGCATCGACGCGCGCCGCGATCGACTTCCTCGCCGGACGGCCGTGCAGCGCAATCGCGGGCGACGTCACCGTCCAGGCGGCGCACCTCGGCAACAGCGGCAATCGCACGCTGCTGACTCCCGACCGCCCCGACACCGCCCAGCGCGAGGTGCCGGGTCTGTTCTGATGCCGGCGGCAATCCTCAATCCCGATGCGACCATCCGCTTCGAGCGGCAGGGCCTTGAGCAGCAGCCGGTGATCGTCATCGACGATATGCTCGCCGACCTGCCCAAATGGCGTGGGCTGGCGGAGGCCGCCGACTATGGCACGATGGGCGCCCACTACCCCGGCATCCGCAGCCCGGTGCCCTATCGCGTGGCCACCCGGATGCGCGACGAGCTGGCGGCGCTGATCAGCGACACCTTCGCGCTCGATCCGGTGCCGCCGGTGCTCGAATGCTTCTTCTCGATCGTCACCACGCCCCCGTCCGCCCTCGCCCCGATCCAACGCCTGCCACACGTCGACGGGCTTGAGCCGAACCGGCTCGCGATCCTGATCTACCTGTCGGGCGCCGAGCAGGGCGGCACCGCCTTTTATCGCCAGCGCGAGACCGGCTTCGAGACGATCGACGCTGCCCGCCACCCCGCGTTCAAGGCGGCGCTCGAACGCGGCATCGCCGCCCACGGCCTGCCCGATCCCGCCTATATCGCCGGCGACACGCCGCTCTACGAGCAGGTCGCGGTGCATCACGCGCGGCCTAACCGCGCCCTGATCTATCGCAGCCACCTGCTCCACTGCGCCCATATTCCTGCCGACATCCCGCTCCCGGCCGATCCCGTCACGGGGCGATTGAGCATCAACAGCTTCCTGTTTGGATGAATCCTTCGCCGGAATCATTGCACTGAAGTATTGATGCAAATAAGTGCGGCGCGTCCGACAAAGGTCGGAAAGCTTATCCGGGGAAATAATCAATATGTATAAGGGTTTGCTGCTCGCGGCAGCTGTCGTGACGTGTCCGACCGTTGCGTCGGCGCAGGACTTCGCCGGCGCGCGTATCGAAGCGCGGATCGGCTATGAGACGCCGACCGTCACCACCGATGGCGACGATGAAGTCTACAAGATCGGTAGCGCTGCGTCGTTCGGCGGTGAGATCGGTTATGACCTCGCGGTGTCGAAGACGGTCACGCTCGGCGCCTACGGCACCTATGAAACGTCGGGTGTGTCACTGTGCGACGGCAGCATCTGCTTGGATGTTAACCATAATATCGGTGCGGGTGGTCGCGTCGGCATCGAGATCAGCCCGAAGGCGCAGCTGTACGGCAAGCTCGGCTACACCCAGATCAAGATCAGTGCCCGCGACACCGGCTTGACCGCCAGCGACACCGCCGATGGCGTCCAGGGCGCGATTGGCATCGGGGTGAATTTCGGTCGTCGTTTCTACGGCGCGGTCGAAATCAACTACGGCGACTATGGCCGGTTCTACGACCTCAACCTCCAGCGCCGTCAGCTCGCCGGCTCGCTCGGCGTTCGCTTCTGATCCTTGCTCCCCGCCGCCGCGCCCCCACCGGGCCGGCGGCGGCCACCGTCACTCGATCGCCAGCGCCTGTTCCTCGATCCGCGCCAGCATCGCGGTGAAGGCCGCCACCTCCTCGGCGCTGAAGGCCGCGAAGATCCGCTCTTCCAGCGCCAGCGCCTTGGGCGCGATCGCCGCGTACAGCTGCCGCCCCGCCCCGGTCAGCTCGAGCAGGTGCGATCGCTTGTCGTCGGGGTTCGCGGCACGCGCCATCAGCCCGCGTTCGACCAGCGCGATCGCGGCGCGGCTGACCGTCACCTTGTCCATCCGCGTCTGCTGCCCGATCGCCTGCTGCGTGATCGCCCCCGCCTCGGCCACCACCGCCACCAGCCGCCATTCGGGAATGCTGAGCCCGAACAACGCCTCATAGGTGCGCGCGATCGCGTCGCTGACGAGGTTCGATGTCACCGACAGGCGATAGGGGATGAAGTTCGCCAGAACGAGGCTGCGGTTCGCCATGGCCAGAGTGGTAACGATTGACACCAGCTTGGCAACGGCGCAGAGACTTTGGTAACAACTGATACCAGTTCGGGAGCGACGATATGGAACATATGGACGTCAATCCGATGGGGCTCGACGGCTTCGCCTTCTGCGAGTTCACCTCGCCCGATCCGCAAGCGCTTGCCCGCCAGTTCGAGATGATGGGCTTCGTCGCCGCCGCGACGCATCCGACGAAGGACGTGGTCCGCTACAAGCAGGGCCGCATCAACCTGCTGCTCAACCGCATGGCCGACGGCCACGCCGCCGACTTCCGCGCCGCGCACGGCCCCTCGGCCAGCGCGATGGGCTTCAACGTGGCCGATGCCGACGCCGCGCGCGAGGCCGCCATCGCCGCCGGCGCCAAGCCCGCGCCCGCCGGCGCCGCGCTCGACGACGTGCCCGCGATCGAGGGGATCGGCGGCTCGCTGCTCTATCTCGTCGACGATAAGGACCTGTTCGCCGACTGGGACGACGTGCCGGGCTGGCAACAGGCGGAGGCGGAGAACAACGTCGGCCTCGACCTGCTCGACCACCTCACCCACAACGTCCGCCGTGGCCAGATGCGCGTGTGGTCCGAATTCTACGGCCGCATCTTCGGCTTCGAAGAGCAGAAGTATTTCGACATCAAGGGCAAGGCGACCGGCCTGTTCAGCCAGGCGATGATCGCCCCCGACAAGGCGATCCGCATCCCGCTGAACGAGAGCCAGGACGACAAGAGCCAGATCGAGGAATTCATCCGCGACTATAACGGCGAGGGCATCCAGCACCTCGCGCTGACGACCGACGACATCTTCACCACGGTCGAAAAGCTGCGCGCCCGCGGCGTCAAGCTGCAGGACACGATCGAAACCTATTACGAGCTTGTCGACAAGCGGGTCCCCGGCCACGGCGAGGACCTCGAGCGGCTGCGCAAGAACCGCATCCTGATCGACGGCGACGTCGAGGACGAGGGCATCCTGCTCCAGATCTTCACCGAGACGATGGTCGGCCCGATCTTCTTCGAGATCATCCAGCGCAAGGGCAACGAGGGTTTCGGCAACGGCAATTTCCAGGCGTTGTACGAGAGCATCGAACTCGATCAGATCCGGCGGGGCGTCATTACCGTCGACGCATGATTTCCCTCTCCCTGTGGGAGAGGGAGGGAGCCGCGCACAGCGCGGCGGAAGGGTGAGGGTGGCGACCATGCCATGGGTCGCCTCCGCCCTCACCCCGCGCCGCTGACGCGGCTTGCCCCTCTCCCGCCGGGAGAGGGGTTGATGCAGGGGTGGTGGAAGCAGGAGAGGACGCCAAAACAATGACCGACCACCACCCCCGAACCCCTGCCTATATCCCCGGCTTCGGCAACCACGTCTCGACCGAGGCGGTGCCCGGCGCGCTGCCGATCGGCCGCAATTCGCCGCAGCGACCCGCCTTCGGCCTCTACACCGAGCAATTGTCCGGCACCGCCTTCACCGCGCCGCGCCACGAGAATCGCCGCAGCTGGCTCTACCGGATGCGCCCGACTGCCGAGCACCCCGCCTACCAACGCTATGACGGCGCCAAGCTGCTCGCCCCCGGCACCGACGATACCCCGCTCGCTCCCAACCGGCTGCGCTGGGATCCACTGGCGATGCCAGCCACGCCGACCGACCTGATCGACGGCATGGTCACGATGATGGCCAACCGCGATCCCGCCGAGCTGGAGGGCGTCGCGCTCCACGTCTACGCTGCCAATCGGGACATGGACGCGCGCGTCTTCATGGACGCCGATGGCGAGCTGCTGTTCATCCCCCAGGCCGGCCGGCTCGAATTGCTGACCGAACTCGGCCGGATCGAGGTGGCGCCGGGCCAGATCGCACTGATCCCGCGCGGCGTCCGCTTCAAGGCGATGCTCCCCGACGGCACCGCATCGGGCTATGTCGCGGAAAATCACGGCGTCTTGTTCCGCCTGCCCGATCTGGGGCCCATCGGCGCCAACGGCCTCGCGAACCCGCGCGATTTCGAAACGCCGGTCGCCTGGTACGAGGACAAGGACGAGGAAACGCAGGTCGTCCAGAAATTCCTCGGCAGCCTGTGGACGACGACGCTCGATCATTCGCCGCTCGACGTCGTCGCGTGGCACGGCAACCTCGCGCCCTGGCGCTATGACCTGTCGCGCTTCAACACGATCAACACCGTCAGCTTCGATCATCCCGATCCGTCGATCTTCACGCTGCTGACCAGCCCGTCGGACGTGCCCGGCCGCGCCAACGCCGACTTCGTCATCTTCCCCCCGCGCTGGATGGTGGCGGAGGACACGTTCCGCCCGCCCTGGTTCCACCGCAACGTCATGTCCGAAGCGATGGGCCTCATCACCGGCGCCTATGACGCCAAGGCGGAAGGCTTCCGGCCCGGCGGCATCTCGCTCCACAACCTCATGGCGGGCCACGGTCCCGATGTCGCCAGCTGGCAGGGTGCGTCGAATGCCGAGTTGAAGCCGCACAAGATCGACGGCACGATGGCGTTCATGCTCGAAAGCTGCTGGCCCTATCGCCCGACGTTGTACGCGCTCGAACACAGCCAGCTCGATTACGACGCGGTCTGGGCCGATTTCCCGAAGGCGGCGCTGCCGCGATGATCCTCCACGGCTATTGGCGCTCGGGCGCCGCCTATCGCGTCCGCATCGGCCTGGCGCTCAAGGGCCTCGCCTACAGCCAGGTCAACCACGACCTGCGCACCGGCGAACAGGCGGCACCCGATTATGCCCGGCTCAATCCGCAGCGGCTGATCCCCGCGCTCGAGGTCGACGGCGTCGTCCTGACGCAGAGCGTCGCGATTCTCGAATGGCTCGACGAGCGGTTCCCCGAACCGCCGCTGATGCCGTCCGACGCCAACGGCCGCGCCATCGTCCGCGCGATGATGATGGCGATCGCCGCCGACATCCATCCGCTCCACAATATGCGCATCCTCAAGTCGTTGAAGAAGGACTTCGGGCAGGATGAGGCGCATTCGAATGCGTGGGTCGGTCGCTGGATGGCCGATGGCTTCGCCGCGCTGGAGACGCTGATCGAACGCCATGGCGACGGCTTCGCCTATGGCGCGACGCCGACGCTCGCCGACTGCCTGATCGTGCCCGCGCTCTATTCGGCGAACCGCTTCGGCGTCGACGTGACGCCCTACCCGCGCCTCGTCGCCGCCGGTGCCGCGACCGCGGCTCGCACGACGAGCGCCCACCCCAGCCGCCAGCCCGACGCCGACCCCGCGTGAGCGATGCTCGGCTGACGGCGACCCCGCCGGGCGTGGCCCTCGGCCCGCTCGACGCGATTCCCGACGGCAAGGCGCGCAACTATGTCCTCCAGCTGCGCGCCGGCCGCTTCCACGGCTTCGTCGTCCGCGGGGGTGACAGCGTCCACGGCTATCTCGACCGCTGCCCGCACGCCGGCGTCCCACTCGCCCAGACGCTCGACGATTATCTGACGCCCAAGGGGGACCTCATCGCCTGCTCGTGGCACGGCGCGCTGTTCACGATCGAGAGCGGCACCTGCGTCGGCGGCCCGTGCGTCGGCCAGGCGCTCACGCCCTGGCCTGTCACGGTAAGGGATGGGACGATCGTTACGGCTTGAACGCCATTCGCTTTTCGCAACCGTTCGTCCTGAGGAGCCGCTGAGCGCCGTCGAAGCGGCGTCTCGAAGGACAGGTGGTTCGAGACGAGCCTTCGCCTTCGCTCAGTCTCTCCTCACCACGAACGGGGTGAGTGCCGGCGAGGATCACGCCCCGACCGCCAACGGCCGCACCCGCGCCAGCAACCCAGCCCCCACCAGCGCCACCGCGCCCAGCGCCAGGCAGAACCACACCACCCCGCCCCAGCCGCCATGCGTCCACGCGAATCCCCCGGCGGACCCGAGCACGCTCGACCCCAGATAATAGAAGAACAGATACAGCGCCGCCGCCTGCCCGCGATTGCCCTCGGCGCGGCGGCCGACCCAGGCGCTCGCGATCGAATGCGCGCCGAAGAAGCCGATCGTCACCACCGCGATGCCCGCCACGACCAGCGCCAGCGGTCGCGCCGCCGTCAGCGCGACGCCAGCGCCCAGGATCAGCACCGGCACCGGAAACACCAGCCGTCGCCCCAGTCTGCCCGCCAGCCCGCCGAACCACGCCGAACTTGCCGAGCCGAGCACGTAGAGGAGGAAGATCGCCCCCACCGCCGCCTGCCCCAGCGCATAGGGCGGCGCCATCAGGCGAAAGCCGACATAGTTGTAGACGGTGACGAACGCCCCCATCAGCACGAACGCCTCGGCATAGAGCAACGGCAGCGCCCGGTCGGCGAACAACGCCCGCCATCCGCCCCGCCGCACCGTCACCGCGAACCGCCGCGACGGCGGCGCGAGCCGGCGAAACGCCTCGGCCATCGCCAGCCCGGCCAGCCCCACCGCGCCGATCGCCCAGCGCCAGCCGCCGACGTCGGCGACCAGGCTCGCGACCAGCCGCCCGCCCATCCCACCGAGCGCGCTGCCTGCGATATACAGGCCCATCGCATCGCCCACTGATGCGGCGTCGACCTCTTCGGCAACATAGGCCATCGCCACCGCCGGCACACCCGCCAGCGCGACGCCCGCGAGCAGCCGTAGCGCGAGCAGCGCATACCAGCCCGGCGCCACCGCCGCCGCCAGCGTCAGCGCGCCGCCGGCGATCATCGCCGCGACCATCATCGGCCGTCGCCCGACCCGATCGCTGATCGCACCCGCCACCAGGATCGCGAAGGCGAGCGGCCCGGTCGCAAGCGACACCGCCAGCGATGCGCCTTCCGCGCTCAGCCGGTATTCGGCCGCCAGCAGCGGCAACAGCGGCTGCACCGCGTAGAGCAGCGAGAAGGTCGAGAAGCCGGCGAACAGCATCGCCAGCGTCAGCCGCCGGTAATCAGCACTTCCCCGCGCATGTCCTTCAAAAACCGGCAAGGAAGCTCGCGACATTGGCGCCGAGCGCGTCGACGGCATAGCCGCCCTCCATGACGATCACCGTCGGCCAGCCCCGTGCCGCAATGTCCTCCGCCAGCACGCGATAGTCCGCCGTCTCCAGCGAAAAGCGGCTGATCGGATCGCCCTTCCACGTGTCGGCGCCGAAGCTGACGACCAGCACCCCTGGCGCAAACGCCGCGATCGCATCGAGCGCTCGTGCCTGCGCTGCGCGGAACGCCGCGCCATCGGTCCCCTGCGGCAGCGGCAGGTTGAGCGTCGTCCCCGCGCCCTCCCCCTCGCCGGTCTCGTCGGCATGCCCCCAATAGAAGGGGTAATCGCTCCTCGGATCGGCATGGAGCGAGGCGTAGAACACGTCGCCCCGCGTCCAGAAGATGTCCTGCGTCCCGTTGCCGTGGTGATAGTCGATGTCGAGGATCGCGACCCGCTCCACCCCCGCATCGCGCGCCGCCTGCGCCGCGATCGCCGCGGTGTTGAGGTGGCAATAGCCGCCGCAATAATCCGCCCCCGCATGGTGGCCCGGCGGCCGGCACAGCGCGAATGCCGCCCGCTCACCATCAAGCACCGCATGCGTCGCGGCGAGCGCGGTCTGCGCGCTCCAATAGCTGCTCGTCCAGCTGTCGGGGGTGATCGGCGTCGTCGCATCGAAGCTGTAGCGCCCCATCAGCGCATCGATCCGGTCGAGCGTCAGCGGCCGCCGCCCCACCACCGGAAAGGCATAGGGGATCGCGTCGCCCGGCCGCCCCGCATCGCGCCACATCGCCGGCGCCTCCTTCAGGAACGCGACATAGCCCGCGTCGTGCACCGCCAGGATCGGCGCCTCGCCGCGCTCCTCGGGCAAATGCGCACCGCCGATCGCCGCCAGGATCGCCTCGGCGCGCGATGGCACCTCGGCATAGGCGGTAAAGCCGCCGTTATGCAGCTCGCGAATTGGCGCGTGGGTCAGCTGGGCCGGGGCGAAATAGCGCTTCATGTCCTTCTCCGCCGAGCCAGCGAGAAGACCGCGATCCCCGTCAGCGCGCTCAGCAGCGAGCCGGCGATGACCCCGATCTTGACCCGCTCGACCATCCCCGCATCGCCGGGAAAGGCAAGGTCGCCGATGAACAGACTCATCGTAAAGCCGATCCCCGCGACCAGCGCCATACCGTGAAGCTGCACCCAGCCGATGCCGTCGGGCCGCCGCGCGAATCCCGTCCGGTCCGCCGCCCAGATCGCCGCCAGGATGCCGCCCTGCTTGCCCAGGAACAGCCCCAGCGCGATGCCGATCGCCAGCCGATCGCCCAGCGCCGCGCCGACCCCGCCCAGCGACACCCCGGCGTTGACGAACGCGAACAGCGGCAGGACCAGGAACGCGATCCACGGCTGCAACGCGTGCTCCAGCCGGTCGAGCGGCGAGGTCGCCTCGCTCGATCCGGCCGGCACCAGCATCGCCGCGACCACGCCCGCGATCGTCGCATGGACGCCCGACCGCAGCACGAGCCACCACAGCAGCACGGCCAGTAACAGATAGGGCGACAGCGCCCTCACCCCGCGCCGGTTGAGCAGCAGCATCACCAGCACCACGCCGACCGCCGCGATCAGCGCGGTGGCGTCGATCGAGGCGGTATAACCCAGCGCGATGATCGCGACCGCGCCCATGTCGTCGACGATCGCGATCGTCGTCAGCAACAGCTTCAGCGCCATCGGCACCCGGTCGCCGAGCAGCGCCAGCACGCCGATCGCGAACGCGATGTCGGTCGCCGCCGGGATCGCCCAGCCGGACCGCAGCTCGGCCGCGCCCCCCGTCGCGGCAAGATACACCAGCGCCGGCACGATCATGCCCGCCGCCGCCGCGACGAAGGGCAGCCGCCGCCGCTCCGCGCTCGCCAGCTCGCCACCGACCAGCTCGCGCTTGATCTCCAGCCCCACCAGCAGGAAGAATAGCGCCATCGCGCCGTCGTTGATCCACAGATGGACCGTCATCGGTCCCAGCGCCGGGGCGAGCGTCGGCCCGACCACCGCATCGACCAGCGCGTGATAGCCATGCGCCGCGCCGCTGTTGGCGAGTATAAGCGCCAGCGCCGCCGCCAGCACGAGCGCCACGCCGCCGGCAGCTTCGCTCGTCAGGAAATGGCGGATCGAGGAATGGCGCATCGCGATCACCTAGCCCGAACCGTCGGCATCCTGAACCGGTTTCGCGTCGATCAGCCGCCCTGCAGCGCCCAGCGCAGGATCCGTCCCGTCCCGCCGATCCCGGCCCGCACCGCCAGCCGCTGCGGCGCGCTTCGCCGCCAGCCGTGGAGCGCCAGCGCCCAGTCGGGCAGCAGATCGATCGCCGCTTCGCGCGTCAGCGTCTGGAACGGCTCCAGTGCGGGGCTCGGCGCCGCCTGCGCGAACAGCGCGCGCGCCACCACCCGGGTGCGATGGCCATAGCGCAGCTGCGGGCGCACCCGGTCGAAATAGCGCGCCAGCGCCGCCCGGTCGCGTGGCACCTCGATCGCGCCGAGCCGAACCGGGACCTCGGCCGCCTGGTCGAGATAGGCATCCTGCGCCGCGCCGGTCATCGCCGGATCGACGTAGCGCACATAGGCGCCGAGGAAGCATTGCACCTCGGCGGCATGGACCCAGGTCAACAGCGCCGGATCGTTGGCGCTGTACGGCGTCCCGTCGGGCAGCGTCCCCTGCACGACATGGTGGATTCGCCGCACCCGCCCGATCAGCTCCTCCGCCATCGCCGTGGAGCCATAGGTCGTGCCCGAGATGAACTGCGCCGTTCGCCGCAGCCGCCCGGTCAGGTCATGGCGGAAGCTGCCGTGATCCCACACCCCCGCCAGCGCGCCGGGATGGAGCATCTGCAACAGCAGCGCCGCGGTGCCGCCAACCATCATCGACGTCAGGTCGCCATGCACCTTCCACGCCGCCGAATCGGGCGCGAACAGCCCGGGATCGCCGGGCGGGCGCGTCAGGTCGAGCCGGTTGTCGTCGGTCGTGCCGAACAGTGCGGCGACCTGCGCCTGGATTGCCTCGCGAAGATCGGCCATGGATGCCATCTAATGCCTTGATGGGCTGATAAAAGGAGACGGCGATGCGCAGGATCACGATAGCGGTGGCGACGGCGATGCTGGTCGCCGGAACGGGCATCGCCCAAACTCGCACCGGCCAGACCGCGAACGCCCCGATCGCCAAGGCACTGGCCGATCCCGCGCGCGCCGATCAGCAGGGCGACGATGCCCGGCGCCAGGCCGCCGCGGTACTCGCCTTTTCGGGGGTGAAGCCCGGCGACGTCGTCGTCGATTACCTGCCCGGCAGCGGTTATTGGACGCGGATCTTCACCGGTGTCGTCGGGCCCAAGGGCCGCGTCTACGCCGCCTGGCCGGCGCGCGCGGGGCAATCCGAAAAGGCGAAGGCGACCGTCGCGGCGCTTGGCGCGCGCGGCCTCGCCAACGTCGTCGCGCAGATCCAGCCCGGCGACCTGCCGTCGAGCCCCGTCCCCGCCGACCTGTTCTGGACCGTGCAGAACTATCACGACATCCCCAACGGCGGCCGCGGCGAGCCGGCGCTTCGCGCCTTTGATCAGGCGGTGTTCAACCTGCTGAAGAAGGGCGGGACCTACGTCATCATCGACCACGCCGATGCGCCCGGCAACGAGATGAAGAACACCGACACCACCCATCGCATCGATCCCGCCGCAGTGAAGCGCCAGGTCGAAGCCGCCGGCTTCCGCTTCGTCGGCGAATCGAAGGTGCTGCGCAATCCGGCGGACGATCACAGCAAGAACGTCTTCGACCCCGCGATCCGCGGCAAGACCGATCAGTTCGTCTACAAGTTCAGGAAGCCCTGACATTCAAATCCTCCCCCGCCAGGGGGAGGTGGCAGGCGCAACCTGACGGAGGGGGAGGACGCCATACGCTCTCGATGATGCGTCGCTTACCTCCCCCTCCGTCGCCTTCGGCGCCACCTCCCCCTGGCGGGGGAGGATCAACGCACTACAACAACAACTCCTGCACGCTCGGCTTGCCTACCGTGCCCCCACCACGTCGGCGGTCGAACTCGTGCTGCGCCGTGAAGCGCACGTCGGGATCGCGATCGGTCAGGAAGCCCATCAGCGATTCATGGTCGATCTCCTGCCAGCTCTTGCCGCGATCGGGGCCATAGCGGACGCGCGGCAGCAGGCCGTAGACCTTCGACCATTCCACCAGCTGCGCGACGCTCGCCTCGTTGAGCATGTCGCGCAGGTGGAACGCGGTGACATAGGCGTCGGGAAAGGCGCGATGCGCCGGCAATCCGCGCTCGTGATCGATCCCCTCGGGCTTGCGCCAATAGCGCAGCACCTGGTTGGAAAAGGACGGGCTGTCGGGCCACAGCCGCAGCGCGCATTTCCAGGTGCAGATCCAGTCGGCGCCATGGGTCAGGTTGGCGGTACAGAACTGCTGCTCAAAATCGGCCCGATGCGCCGCCAGCGCCACACGCCGTGGATAGGGATCGAGCACGCGCCGCGCGACGTCGTGCCACCAGGGCGCATCGGCCACGTCCTCGTCGCGGATGTGGTGGATCGCCTGCGTAATCGGCGGGATCGGGCGGCCGGGATTGACCAGGATGCTGCCGCCCACGCCCTCCAGCTCCCAGCGGCCGTTGGCCTGGAGCGCCACATCCTGCCATCCGATCTCGACGACATGGTGCGCGGGCGGCGCGCTGCCGGTGGTTTCCAGGTCGACGACGCGAATGATCTGGGGGGTCGGACGCATCCCGCTTATGTGGGCGATCGCCGCCGGTTTATCCAGTCGCGCGGCCCCAGCCGGCAAAGCCGCGGTCCTCGTCGACGTCGATCTCGCGCACCCCGCGCTTTTGCCGCGCCCGCTCGACCAGCCCGCGCAGGCCCTCGCGCCGGTCGCGCGCCATCGGCACGTCGCGCAGCACGAAGCGGGCGTTGCCGGTGGTCGGATCGGTCGAGGTCAGCGTGATCGTACCGATATCGACCAGCTGATTGAGCAGCGAATAGTCGAGCCGGACGTCCTTGATCCGATACAGCTCGATCTCGTCGATCGACTTGATGAACAGCCCGCGCTTCACGATCAGCCGCTGGTCGGTCACCTCGTACACCGAGGCCATGTTCGCCAGCCAGCGATAGCCCAGGATCACCAGCCCGACGCCGACCGCGCACAGCAGCAAGGTGCCCCAGCCGGCAAGCGTCCCGAACAGCCAGCGGCCAGTCGAGGATTTGAAGCTATCGATCCCGCGTTCCATGGGCAGCGACGGTATCCGCTGGCCTGCGTGTGTCAACGCCGTCGTACACCCGAGGCGGCGAGCGCGGCGTCGATCTCGGCGACCAGCTGATCCAGCCCGTCCTGATCGTCGGCCTCGGCGCGCGCGGTCAGCATGTCCTCGGTATTCGACGCGCGCAGCAGCCACCATCCGGCCGGCGTGGTCACCCGCACGCCGTCGGTCGTATCGACGGTCGCGCCCGCCTGCTCCAGCCGCGCGCGCACCTCGTCGATCACCGCCCAGCGCCGGCCCTCTGGCACCGCGAACCGCAGCTCGGGCGTGGCCACCGCGATGGGCATCGCATCGACCAGTTCCGCCAGCGTCCTGCCCGCCAGATGCACCGCGCCGATCAGCCGCACCGCGGCATAGAGCGCGTCGTCGAACCCGTACCAGTCGTGCCCGAAGAAGATATGCCCCGACGCCTCGCCCGCGAGCGGCGCGCCCAGTTCCTTCATCTTCACCTTCAGGTTGCTGTGCCCGGTCTTCCACATCACCGGCTCGCCGCCCAGCTCGGCGATCCGCTCGAACAGCCGTGCGCTCGACTTGACGTCGGCGATGATCGGCGCGCCCGGCAGCGCGCGCAGCACCGGATCGGCCAGGATCGCGAGCAGCTGGTCGCCCCACACCACCCGCCCGTGCGCGTCGACCGCGCCGATCCGGTCGCCGTCGCCATCGAAAGCGACACCGAAATCGAGCGTTCTTTCCGCCACCAGCGCCTTCAGCGCGGCTAGGTTCGCCTCCTTGGTCGGATCGGGGTGATGATGCGGGAATTCGCCGTCCACATCGGTGAACAGCAGATGATGCTCACCCGGCAGCAGCTTCACGAGCTGCTCGATCGCCGGGCCCGCGGCGCCGTTGCCGGCGTCCCACCCGATGCGAAAGGCGCCGCCCTGCCCGCCGGCGACCAGCCTTGCGACATAATCGCCCAGCACGTCGACGTCGGCGACGCTGCCCGCGCCTTCGCTCCAGTCGCCCGCCGCGGCCAGCTCGGCGAGCTGCTTCACGTCCTCGCCGTAAAACGGCGCGCGCATCAGCATCATCTTGAAGCCATTGTCGTCGCGGGGATTATGGCTGCCGGTTACCTGCACGCCACCATCCACCTCTAGCGTGGCCTCGGCCCAATACAGCATCGGCGACGGCCCGATGCCGATCCGCACGACGTCGACGCCGCCCTCGGTCAGCCCGCGTACCAGCGCCGCCTCGAGCATCGGCGACGTCAGCCGCCCGTCGCGCCCCACGGCGACCCGAATACCCCCCGCCCGCCGCACCCGCGTCGCGAAGCTGCGTCCGACCGCATAGGCGTCGTCCTCGCCCAGCGTCCGGCCGACGGTGCCGCGGATGTCGTATTCGCGCAGGATGGCGGGGTTGAGAATATGGGTCACCGACACTCCAAAGCATCCGTCACCCCGAACTTTTTTCAGGGTCTTTCGCGATCATCGCCCATGACGGCTTGGGGCAGGAGGATCAGCTATCGAGACGCGCCAGCAACAAATCCCGCGCCGCATTGATCCGCCGCGCCGCCTCCGCCGATCCGCCGCGATCGGGATGGACCTCCACCGCCAGCCGCCGGTGCGCGGCACGGATCGTCGCCGCATCGGCATCGCGGCCGACGCCCAGCAGCGCGCACGCCTCCGCCACCGGGCCCGGTCGCTTGGCCTTGGGCGCCGGGCGCCAGTAGCGCCACACCAGCCAGATCAGTCCTAGCGCGACGATCCATTTGATCATGCGGCGAACAGCGGCAGCGCGGGTTCAGGCAATTGCAGCGCCGCAACCATCTCGCGCAGCTCCTGCCGGGCGGCGACATGGCCCAGCCCCATCGCGCCGAACGCCTTGCTATCGATCATCGTCAGCCCGGCGGGGAACATCTCGCGATAGATCACGCGCTCGCCCAGCCCCGGGATGATGCGAAAGCCGACGCGCTTTGCCAGCTGCGCCAGCGCGTCGGACACGCGGCGCATGTTGCGCGCCTCGATGTGCTGCAGTCGGTTGCGCAGCACCACCCAGTCGATCTGCGTCCCATCGGCCCGCGCCCGCTGCTTGCGCGCGTCCCAGATCAGCTCCGAATAGAAGCTCGGCCGCGTCACCGAGAAATTCTCGGGATCGACCTGGCCGATCAGATCGAAGTCGACGAAGCTGTCGTTCATCGGCGTCACCAGCGTGTTCGACAGCGCCGCCGCGGTGCGCGCGAAATGGTCGTCGCGACCGGGCGTGTCGACGATCAGATAGTCCGCCTGGCTGGCGAGCTCGTGCCATTTCGTCTCGAACACATCCTCGTTAGTGCCGTCGTGCGTCATATGGACGGGCATCGGCAGATCCTGGCCGGTGCGCCGGATCGTCGCCTCGCGATTGTCGAGGTAGCGGCCCATCGTGCGCTGGCGATGGTCGAGGTCGAAGCACGCCACACGCGCGCCCTTCGCCGCGAGCGCGATCGCGACATGGACCGCGGTGGTCGATTTTCCCGTTCCGCCCTTCTCGTTGGCGAAGACGATGACATGGGGCCCTGACGCCACGCTCTATTCCCTGTTGATCGCTAGCTCCCCCCTCCATAGAAGCCGCGCGCTCATTGTTCGAGGGGGTTCACGCAGTGCAGACGGTTCGAGAGCTTCACGGCTTGCGCGAGACGATCGCCGGCTGGCGCGCCGAGGGCCTCTCCATCGCGCTGGTGCCCACCATGGGCGCGTTGCACGCCGGGCATATGGCCTTGATCGAGGCTGCGAAAAGGCCGGGGACGAAGGTCGTCGCCTCGATCTTCGTCAATCCGATGCAGTTTGGCGCGGGCGAGGATCTGTCGCGCTATCCCCGCCGCGAAATGGCCGATGCGCGGATGCTGGCCGACGCGGGCTGCGATCTACTCTGGCTGCCGAGCGTCGAGACGATGTATCCGGACGGATTCGCGACGACGATCAGCGTTGGCGGGGTCAGCACGCCGCTCGAGGGCGCGTCGCGCCCCGGCCATTTCGACGGCGTCGCCACCGTCGTCGCCAAGCTCTTCGCCCAGGTTGCGCCCGACGCCGCCTATTTCGGTGAGAAGGACTTTCAGCAGCTCGCCGTCATCCGCCGCATGGCGATCGACCTCAATCTGCCCATCGAGGTGATCGGCGTCCCGACGCAGCGCGACGACGACGGCCTCGCCCTGTCGTCACGCAACATCTATCTCGATGAGGACGAACGCGTCCGCGCGGTGGCGCTGCCGCGCGCGCTGGGCATCGCCGTCCGCGCGATCGTCCGCGGTGAAGATACGGCACAGGTCCTGGCCGAGGCGGCGACGCAGCTGACCGCGGCGGGATTTCAGCTCGACTATATCACACTGGTCGACGCCGAGACGCTGGCCGCCGACGCCGCGCCCGACCGCCCTCGCCGCCTTCTGGCGGCCGCCCGCATGGGCCAGACCCGCCTCATCGACAACGTGCCGGTGGAGTGAACCTTAAGCCCCTCCCCTTCAGGGGAGGGCCTCAGCTTAAATCACTCCTCGATCATCGCATCGATCGCATCGGCCAGTTCGATATCCTTCGATGACAGCCCACCCGCATCGTGCGTCGTCAGCAATATCTCCACCCGGTTGTAGACATTGGTCCATTCCGGATGATGGTTCGCCTTTTCGGCGACTAGCGCGACCTGGGTCATGAAGCCGAATGCCTGAACGAAATCGTCGAACACCACCGTCCGGGTGATCGCATCGCGGCCTTCGTCGTAATCCCATTCGGGCAGGCCATCGAGCGCATCGGCCCGCTCCGCCTCGCTCAGCGCCTCGACCATCCTCGCCTCCTTGCCGTTGGTGTCGTTGCGGCGGTATGTCGGCAGCGATGACGCGGCAAGAGGCCATCGGCGTGGCGCCCGGCGCCGATGTGATCGAAGCGATCGCGCGCGCGACGATCGAACGGCTTCCCGCGGCATTCCGCGCGCATCTCGGCGACGTCGTGCTGTTCGTCGACGAGGTCGCCGACGACGAAACGCTGGCGGCGCTCGGGCTGGAGCATCCGCTCGACCTGACCGGCGTCTACAACGGCCGGCCCGTCGGCGAGAAATCGTCGATGGACTCGGCCGCCATGCCCGATCGCATCCACCTCTACCGCCAGGCGATCCTCGCCGAATGGTGCGAAACCGGCGTGCGGCTCGACGAACTCGTCGCCCATGTGACCATCCACGAGATCGGCCACCACTTCGGCCTCTCCGACGACGACATGCACGCGCTCGAGGACGAGGCCGGCGATTGAACCGCCTGGCGTTCGATCGCGTCGCCTGCGCTCGCCGCGGGCAGTTGCTCTTCGAAACCCTGTCGTTCGCGCTCGGCCCCGGCGACGCCGCACTCGTCACCGGACCGAACGGCGCCGGCAAGTCCAGCCTCGTCCGCATCGCCGCCGGGCTGCTCGCCCCGGCATCGGGCGCCGTCATCCGCGACGGTGGGCTGGCCCTGCTCGCCGAAGCGACGGCGCTCGATCACGACCGGACGCTTGCCGACGCGCTGCGTTTCTGGGCGACGCTCGACGGTGCCGCGCGTGAGGCGGTGCCCGCCGCCCTCGCCGCGCTCGACCTGACGCCGCTTGCCGCGGCACCGGTGCGCATCCTGTCCACCGGCCAGCGTCGCCGTGCCGCGATGGCGCGCGTAGTGGCGAGCGGCTCCCCGATCTGGCTGCTCGACGAGCCCGCCAACGGCCTCGACCAGCCCGCCGTCGATCGCCTCGCCGCGCTCATCGCCGAGCATCGCACGCGCGGCGGCATCGCGCTGGTCGCCACACATCTGCCCATCGCTCTGCCCGATGCGATCGAGGTCAGGCTGTGATCGCTGCCCTGGTATGGCGCGAGGCGCGTCGCGGCTATGCCGGCGGTGGGGCGACGCTGGTGATCGCCTTCTTCCTCCTCGTCGCGCTGCTCTTTCCTTTCGCGATCGGCCCCGAAGCGACGCTGCTCGCCCGGGTCGGCGGCGGCGTGATCTGGGCGGCGGCGCTGCTCGCCGCGCTGATGCCGGTCGAGCGGCTGGTCGGCCCCGACCTCGAGTCGGGCGTGCTCGACCAGTTGGCGATCCGCGGCACACCGATGGCGGTCGTCGCCGCTGCCAAGGCACTCGGCCACTGGCTCGCCTTCGCGCCGCCATTGATGCTCGCCGCGGTGATTGCCGCCGGCTTGCTCGACCTGTCGGCCGCGACGCTATGGCGGGTCGAGCTGGGACTGGCGCTCGGTACCCCCGGCCTCGCGGCGCTGGCGATCGCGACCGGCGCGCTCGTCGCTGGCTTGCGCGGGGCGGGCGCGGTGGCAGGGCTCGTCATGCTGCCGCTCGCCGTTCCGCTGCTGATCTTCGGCGCCGGCGCCATCGACGGCGGCTCGGGCGCACTCAAGCTGCTGGCGGCGGTGTCGCTGCTGCTGACCGCCGGCGCGCCCTTCGTCGCCGCTGCGGCGATGCGGGCAGGGATGGACTGAGTAATAATCCGTCATCCTGAGCTTGTCTCAGGATCTCCTTCCGCAACCGACTCACGACGAGATGCCGAAACAAGTCCGGCATGACGCCCCTCGGGACGCAGCCTCAGCTATTCGACCACCGCGCCCAGATCGCGGTCGGCAACACCAGCCCGCGCGCTTCCTCGCGCACGCCGAGCTCGCCCGCTTCCACCGTCCCCGGCAGGTCGGCGAACGCCTGGCGCAGCATCTCGCCGATCGCCAGCGCGCTCATCCGCACCGCATAGACCGTCAGGAACAGGAACCGCGAACGCTCGTCGAGCAACGCGCGACAGCTGGCGATCAGCCCGGGCAGGTTCTCCTCCAGCCGCCACACCTCGCCAGTCGGTCCGCGCCCATATTTCGGCGGGTCGAGAAGAATACCGTCATAGCGCCGCCCCCGCCGCCCTTCGCGCGCGGCGAACTTGGCCGCATCCTCGACGATCCAGCGCACCGGCGCGTCGCTCTGCCCCGACAGCGCCGCGTTGCCGCGCGCCGCCTCGACCGACTTCTTCGACGCGTCGACATGCACCATCCGCGCGCCCTCAGCGGCCAGCGCCAGCGTGCCGACCCCGGTATAGCCGAACAGGTTCATCACCTCGGGCGACTCGACGCCCGCCAGCTGCCCGCGCATCCAGCTCCACACCGGCGCCATGTCGGGGAAGAAGCCCAGGTGGCGGAACGGCGTCGTCTGCGCGGTGAAGCGCACCTCGTGCCACTTCAGCGGCCAGCCCTCGTGCGGCACCGGCTGGTCGTAGCGCCACTGGCCGCCGCCGTCCTCGTCGCTGCCCGGTACGAACTCACCCGATGCTCGCCAGTCGGGGGAAGCCGGCGCCCATAGCGCCTGCGGCTCAGGCCGGATGAATCGGAAGCGGCCATAGCGCTCCAGCTTGCGGCCATGCCCCGAATCGACCAGCCCATAGTCGGGCCAGGGCTCGCCGATCAGCGTGTCCAGCTTCATGCCTTGCAGGTCGCGCGCTCGGCGATCCAGCCGCTGACCGCCGCAAAGGTCGCGGGCAGCGTCACGAAGCGTTCCTCGCGGTCGAACAGGTCGCCGACGCGCGCGGGCAGCGTCGGCCGCGTCCCCGTCGCCCGCTCCACCGCATCGCGGAACTTGGCCGGATGCGCCGTCGCCAGCGTCACCATCGGCGCATCGACGCCCGCGCGCCGCGCCGCCGCCAGGCCGATCGCGGTGTGCGGATCGATCACCTCGCCTGCTTCCTCGCACGCCCAGCGCATCGCCATCGTCATCTCGTCGAGATCGACGCGGTCGCTGCTCAACAAGCCCGCCGCACCCTCGCGCTGCGCATTGGTCAGCCGCATTGCGCCGCTGTCGTCGAAGCCCGTCATCTGCGCCGCCAGCGCCGCACCGTCGCGCCCGCCAAGATCGAACAGCAGCCGCTCGAAGTTCGACGACACCTGGATGTCCATCGATGGCGTCGGCGTCTGGCGCACCCCGCCCTTCGAATAATCGCCCGCCGAGATCGCACGGTGGAGGATGTCGTTGACGTTGGTGGCGACGACGAGCCGCTCGATCGGCAGCCCCATCTTCGCTGCGACATAACCGGCGAAGACGTCGCCGAAATTGCCCGTGGGCACCGAGAAGGCGACGCTGCGGTCGGGCGCGCCCAGTCGCACCGCGGCGTAGAAATAATAGACCACCTGCGCCATCAGCCGGGCCCAGTTAATCGAGTTGACCGCCGACAGCCGGAAGCGGCCGGAAAAATCGCGATCGTTGAACATCGCTTTCACCAGCGCCTGCGCCTGGTCGAAATCGCCTTCGATCGCGATGTTATGGACGTTGGGTGCGAGCACCGTCGTCATCTGCCGCCGCTGAACGTCGGACACTCGCCCCGCCGGATGGAGCATGAAGATGTCGACTCCGGCACGGCCCGCCAGCGCGTCGATCGCCGCCGATCCGGTATCGCCGCTGGTCGCGCCGACCACCGTCAGCGGCGCATCGTCGCCGTCCAGGAACCGCTCGAAGAATAGGCCGAGCAGCTGGAGCGCAACGTCCTTGAACGCCAGCGTCGGACCATGGAACAGTTCAAGCAGCCATTGGTCGTGGTCGAGCTGGACCAGCGGCGTCACCGCGGCATGCGCGAAGCGACCATAGGCGGTGGTGCACAGCTCGGTCAGCTCGTCGCGGGTCAGCGCGTCGCCGACGAACGGCGTCATGACGGCGACCGCGGTATCGACGTAGGACAGTCCGGCGAGGCCTGCGATCTCGTCGCGGCTGAAGCTGGGCCAGCTTTCGGGCACGTAGAGACCGCCGTCGCGGGCCAGGCCGGTCAGCGTGACGTCACGAAAGCCGAGGCTGGGGGCGGAACCGCGGGTGCTGATATAGCGCATGGCGGGCTTGGGTAACGATGCTGCGCTGCGGGAGCAACCAAGGACGGCTTGCAGACCCCCAATCCTCCCCCGCCAGGGGGAGGATCGAAGAGGGAGTTACCCCCGCCGCCGCAGCGCCACCAGATAGATCACCACCGCGATCCCGGCGAAGATGAACCACTGCACCGCATAGGACAGGTGGTTGTTCGGCACCGACTCGGGATCGGGCGCGGCGTTCGCCGCCAGGCCGGCCACCGGCTCGCGCGCCACCAGCATCAGCCGCGTCGGCGTGTGGTCGAACAGCGATCCGATCAGCGAGCGCGAATCGGGGGCATGGCCGATCGTGCCGCTCACCACGCCGCCGGTCCAGCGCGTGCGGTATCCGGGGTCGCGCGTCGTCCCCAGCTGGACGATCGCACCCGGTCCCTCGGCGCCGGTGCGGCAGTCGACGATCAACCGATATCCCGCCGCCCCGGCCCCGGCCAGCCGCTGGTTCAGCGGCTCCAGGCACATCACCGACGACTGGCGGAACAGCAGCTGCTCGTCGGGGATGGTGGGAAAGGCGATCGCCGGCTTGGACGGATTGGCGCGCAGCTGCGCCAGGAACGCTTCCTTCTGCGGCAACCGGTCAAGCAGCTGCCACAGCCCCAGCGCGATCATCGCCGCGACCGCCAACCCCACCACCAACGTCGGCACCAGCGGCACGCGCTTCACGCTTCACTCCCCACAAAAGCGAAGGGGCGGCCGGCCGCTCGGCCAACCGCCCCCCGCAACAATGTCGGCCCGTGGATCAGCCCGCCTCGACCGGCGCGCCCCAGCCGCCCCACACATAGATGGTGACGAACAGGAACAGCCACACCACATCGACGAAGTGCCAGTACCAGGCCGCCGCCTCGAAGCCGAAGTGCTGCTTGGGCGTGAAGTCGCCCTTATAGGCGCGAATCAGGCAGACGATCAGGAAGATCGTGCCGATCAGGACGTGGAAGCCGTGGAAGCCCGTCGCCATGAAGAAGGCGGCGCCATAGTTCAGCCCCTTGAACGGGAACGGTGCATGCATGTACTCGAACGCCTGGATCGCGCTGAACAGCGCGCCGAGCAGCACCGTCAGCCACAGCCCCTTTAGCACGCCGTCGCGGTTGCCGACGCCCAGCAGGCCCCACAGCCCGGTCTTCTCGCCGCCGCGCTGGTTGTGGATCAGCGCATGGTGCGCCCAGGTCACCGTGGTGCCGCTGGTCAACAGGATCAGCGTGTTGAGCAGCGGGAACTTGAAGGGGTCGATGACCTCCAGCCCCTTGGGCGGCCACTGCGCCGCGATCGCCGCCGCGCCTTCCGATGCGCGCTCGACCTGGCCCTCGACCACCTGCATCGCGGTGGGGAACAGCGAGAAGTCGAAGAACGCCCAGAACCAGCCGACGAAGAACATCACTTCAGAGGCGATGAACAGGATCATGCCATAGCGGAAATGGAGCTGGACGACCGGGGTATGGTCGCCGGCATGCGCCTCGCGCACCACCTGCGCCCACCACGAATACATGGTGAACAGCACGCCGGCGAGACCGATGAAGAAAATCCAGCCGCCGCCGTTGGGCTTGTCGACATGGCCGCCATGCATCCACATGATCCCGCCCGCCGCCATCACCAGCGCCGAAAGCGAGCCGAACAGCGGCCAGATGCTGGGGGGCAGAATGTGGTAGTCGTGGTTCTTGGCGCCGGCCATTGGCACATCCCTGTCTATCGTTTGCCCAACCCCTAGCTCGCCTTTTTGGCAGAATCCACCGGATAGAAGGTGTAGGAGAGCGTGATCGTGTCGACGTCGCGCGCGTCGGGGTCGTCGAGGATCTTGGGGTCGACGTAGAAGATGACCGGCATCCGCTGAGTCTCGCCCGGCTTCAGCGTCTGCTGGGTGAAGCAGAAACACTGGATCTTCGTGAAATACTTGCCCGCCTGGGCCGGCGTGACGTTGAACGTCGCGGTGCCGGTGATCGGATGGTTCGCCTGGTTGCGCGCGGTGAAGAACACCATGTCGCGCGCGCCGATGTCGACCGTCTCGCGCGGGCTTTCGGGCTTGAACACCCAGGGCAGCTTGACGTTGACGTTGGCGTCGAAGTCGACGGTGATCCGGTGGTTCACCGCGCCCGGTGCGCGTTCGCCGCGCTGGGTCGTGCCGTTCAGGCCGGTCACCTGGCAGAACAGGCGGTAGAGCGGCACGCTGGCGAAGGCGAGCCCGGTCATGAAGCAGATGCCGATCACCGCGAGCATCGCGGTGCGCGTCTGGCGTGTCACTGCAGCGCCTCGCGGATCCGGGTCAGCGAGATCGCGAAGATCAGGATGACGAGCGCTGCCAGCAGCACCGCCATCACGATCGAGCGCTGGCGCTGGCGGCGGCGGATCAGGTCTTGGTCGTCTGGGGTCATGTCAGATACCGGTCGGCGACCAGCGCGCCGAATAGGAGGAACAGGTACAGGATCGAATATTTGAACAATCGCTTCTCGGGCCGCATCGCGTCGTCGGGCGCCTGGCGCCGAGTCGCGACCTGCGCGGCCATCGCGGCGAACAGCGCCGTCCCCGCGACCGATGTCACGCCATAGATCGCGCCGGTCAGCCCCAGCGGCCAGGGCGCGATCGCCGCGACCGCCATCGGCATGGTGTACAGCCCGATCTGCCGCCGCGTCACCCGCTCGCCGGCCACGACCGGCAGCATGGGTACGCCGGCATTGGCGTAATCGGTCTTCACGAACAGCGCGAGCGCCCAGAAATGCGGCGGCGTCCACAGGAAGACGAGCATGAATAACAGGAACGGCAGCAACGCCACCTGCCCCGTCGCCGCCGCCCAGCCGATCAGCGGTGGAAAGGCACCCGCCGCACCGCCGATGACGATGTTCTGCGGCGTGCGGCGCTTCAGCCAGACGGTGTAGATCAGCACGTAGAACAGGATCGAGACGAGCAGGATCGCCGCCGCGGCGACGTTGAGCGCGAGGCCCATCAGCAGCACCGAGAACGCCGCGAGGCCGACGCCGAAATGAAGCGCCGCCTGACGATCCATCCGCCCGTCGGGCAGCGGCCGCTTGGCGGTGCGGCGCATCACCGCGTCGATGTCCGCCTCGTACCACTGGTTCAGTGCGCCCGCCGCACCGGCGCCGAGCGCGATGCACAGGATCGCGGTGAAGCCGAGCACCGGGTGGATCGGCACGGGTGCCGCCAGCATCCCGCACAACCCGGTGAACACGACGAGCGTCATCACCCGTGGCTTGGTCAACGCCAGGAAATCGCGCCAATCGGCGGGTGGCAGCAGGGGGGTGGCAGGGGTCATCGTTCAGCCCCGCGCTATAGGCCGCGCGACAAGCGAAGGAAAGCGCGGCAATCCTTCCCCGCCGAGGAAGACTTGCCGTTCAGGCGCTCACCAGCCGCGCGAGATCGATCAGCGCGTGCGCCATGCCCAGCCGACGCGGGGTGGCGATGTAGCGGGGTTCCCATTCGGGCTGGAACTTCGCCTTGAACGCGCGCAGCCCGGCAAAGCCGTAGAGCCGCTCGCCATTCTCGAACAACGCCCGCCCCAGCTTCGCCCACAGCGGCGCCAGCCGCCCGCCGGTCAGCCCCGACAAGGGCGCCATGCCGAGGTCGAAGCGGGTATACCCCTGGTCGCGGCCCCATTCGAACAGCTTCACGAACATCATGTCCATCGTGCCATAGGGCGCATCGGGCAGATGCCGCATCAGGTCGCACGACAACTCTTCGCCGTCGGGCAGCGTCCACAGATTGGCGAAGGCGACGATTCGTCCGCCCGCCTCGCCACCCTGTCGCACCACTGCGCAGTCGAAGCGGGCCAGATAGTCAGGGTCGAACGGCCCCAGGCTGAACCGCTTCTCCGCCCCCGCTTTGTCGTCGAGCCAGGCGTCGGACACGGCACGCAGCTCGTCCATGATCCCCGGCACCTGCGCCGCTGGCACGACCGAGAAGGCGAGCCCCGCCTCCTCGCCCCGGCGCAGCGCATGGCGCAGGTTCTTCGCCTTCGGCCCGGCGAGCGTAAACCGCTCGAGCGGCACCTGCGCTTCCTCGCCATATTTGATCGCCTCCAGCCCCAGCTCGACGATCAGCGGCAGCATCGCCTGGCTCGCCTGGTAGAAGCACAGCCGCCCGCCCGCCGCATCGCACTGGCGCCGCACGTTCCACACGAGCTCGCTCCACGCCGCCTCGGGGCCGACCGGGTCGCCCATCACCACCCAGGTTCGCCCCTGCACCCGGTACATCAGGAAGGCGTCGCCGCTTGCCGACACGATGAAGCTCTTGTCGCCGGTGAAGGCGAGGTTGGCGTCGGTGCGCGTCGCCGCCGCCAGCGCGACGGTCGCCACCGCCGGGTCCAGCGTCTGCGCGGGCGGTGTCACGCCCCGCCCGGTCAGCAGATGCCACATCGCCACCGCGCCGAGCAGCACCGAGGCGCCGACGCTCGCGCGCAGGAATCGCGGCGCATTGGCGTGGAGCGCGAATTCCCACCACAGATCGTCGCTATAGGGCACGCGTTTGTACGCGAAGAAGCCGGCCCAGACGCTTAGCCCGATCGCGACCGCCGCCGCGCCCAGCCAGCGCCGGTCGAGCGGCCCCGAGCCCAGCCCACCGCGGCGATAGAAGCTTGGCTTGGCATATTGCAGCGCGCCGAGGATGACGACCTGCAACGCCGCCTCCTCGTAATCGAAGCCCTTGACCAGCGAGAAGAGTGCGCCGCCGATCAGCAGCACGCGCGCCGCCTCGAACCCGCTGCGCAGCCGCGCATTGAGCGCAGGCGCGACCAGCAGCAGCGCGGTGCCCACCAGGCTGCCCGCGAAATGCGAGCCCTCGATGAAGGGCAGCGGCACCAGGTCGTCGAGCGGGTTTAGCCGGCCCTTCACCCCCGGCAGCGCGCCCGAGACGAGCAGCACGAACCCGCCGAGGAACACGAGCGCCGTCACCGCGGTCGGCGCGACGAGCTGGCCGGCGCGGTCGGCGATCCCTAGTCCGCGCCCGATCGGATGGCGCAGTCGCCAGCCCTCACGCAGCGCGATGCCGACCCCGGCGGCGAGCAGCGGCAGCAGGTAGTAGATCAGTCGATAGAGCAGCAGCCCGGCGAACACCGCGGGGTGATCGCCCGGCACCAGCGCCAGCACGACCGTCTCGAACACGCCCAGCCCGCCCGGCACATGGGTGACGAGCGCCACGACGATGGCGACCGCATAGGCGATGAAGAAGGCGGGAAAGGCGGTCGGGCCGAGCCCCGGCATCAGCACGAACAGCGCCGCCGACGCCGCGATCATGTCGACCAGCGACACCGCCAGCAGCACCGCCTGCTGCCCCAGCGTCGGCACCGGCAGCCGCATGCCGCCGCTGCTGATCGCATGCCGGCCGGTCAGCCGCAGCAGCGGCAGGATCGCGACCACGGCGATCAGCGCGATGCCGATGCCGCGCGTCGAGCCGCCCTCGATGCGCCAGCCGGCGACATCGACCGGCGCCCCGCCCGCCGCCATGGCCAGGCCAGCGGTGGCGAGCACGCCAGCCCAGAAGGTGATGCCGGCGATCGCCGACACCTGCGCGACATCGCCCAGGTCGAGCCCCGCCGCGCTGTAGACGCGATAGCGCGCCGACCCGCCGGTCAGCAGCGACAGGCCCAGATTGTGGCTCAGCGTATAGCTGGTGAACGACCCCTCGGCGGCGATTCGCCAGGGCATCGGCCGCCCGATCGCGCGCAACGCGACGCTGTCATAGCCGGTCAACGCCAGATAGCTGACGACGGTCAGCCCCAGCGCCGCGGCGATGCGCGACGGCGGCACTGCGTGCAGCGCTAGGCGTACGTCCTTCAGATGGACCTCGCTCAATACCAGCCGCAGCGCCTCGAACGCCAGCAGCGCGACCACCGCGACGGCGGCGACGACCAGCCATCGGCGATGGCGCTCGGCCCACAGCAGGGCGCGCCGGAAGAACGGGACCGCGGGCGTCACGATGTCAGGCGACGCGGTGCCACACCTGCGTCTTGCACAGGAAGCCGCCGACCAGGCAGCCCGAGATGGCGAGCGTGTCGGGCGAGGTCAGCTTGATCCGCGACGAAAAACTACGCCCCATGTCGGGCACATAGACGCGGCCGGACCAGCTGCCATGCCCTTCCGGGCGATAGTCCTGCAGCAACTGGGTGCCGATCAGCTTGTCGACGCCGGCCTCTTTCGCATCGCTCAACGCGTCGTTGCTCGCCCATACGATCTCGCCGCACAGATTGCCCTGCGCGCAGGGCTTGGTTTCGACCGCGAGCGTGTTCTTCGGATTGGCCCATTTGCCGATCACCGGCAGCTCGGGCGCCTGCGCGGCGATCGACGGCCCGGCCATGACGACGGGCAGCAGGGCCGCGACCGCGGCCAGGCGAAGCAAACGCATGTCATTCATCCCTTTTTGACGAAGGCGTCGGGCACCGCGCTCTTGATGGCGCCGACGATGTACCCGATCAGCGCGGTGTGATCGTTGCCCAGGAAATGGCCGCCCGGCATTCGGATCACCGTCGCCTTGGCCAATCGCAATTTCGGACACAGGCTGTCGGTTTCCGCCGCGCCATAGATGCAGGTGACGGGCAGCCAGGTCAGCGTGTTGGCGGTGCTCTCCCCCAGGCTGTCGGGCGCGCTGTGATAGGCCAGGCTGGACGGATCGGCGCGGAAATAGACGGTCTCGCCCGGCACCACCAGGACGAGCCCCGCGATCCGCGGGCGCAGGTCGGGGGGTAGCGCGGCAAGGCCGGTCTGCAGGATATCGGCGCCATAGGACTGGCCGATGAGCACCAGCTTGTCGTCGGGATGCCGCGCCAGCGCCTGGCGAATCGCGGTGGCGACGATTCGCTCGACTTCCGCGCGGCTGCGTCCCGTCGAGAAATAGCTCGGCGAGTTGAACCCCGTCACCGGCACGCCCTCGCTCGCCAGCGCCGGCCAGATGTACGACCCGATGCCGAGGCGCAGTCCCATGTCGCCTGAAAAATACAGCGCCGCCACGGGCTTCGGCTGGCCGTCGGGATCGAAATAGTTGATCGGGTCGCGATCGAAATAGCCCGCCATGAACGCGACCAGCGCGGCGACGCCGGCCAACAGCACGACGATTCCCGCGACCCACGGCCAGCGGCGACGGCGACGGCGACGAATGGGTCCAAGGTCCATTGCCGCTTGCTACGCCCGCCGTCGTATCGACGCCATGGCACGTAGATGACAAGCACGTCACCGCGGCGGCAAAGCCGATCCTCCCCCGCCAGGGGGAGGTGGCGCCGCAGGCGACGGAGGGGGAGGACTCCCGACGTCCGCGGTCGCTTTCCGCCCCCTCCGTCAGGCTTCGCCTGCCACCTGCCCCTGGCGGGGAAGGATTGGATCGGACACCCGCCGGCCGCGACCGCTAGCGTACGGGCGCGCCGATCGACGAGAAGGGGGGGGATCATGCGCCCGGGACGTGCGTTTGTAGTGGTCATGGCCACCAATCCTCCTTCCGGCGCCGCCGCCGGTCCTTGCCGCCGCACTGTCATCGCCTCAGGAGTCGTCGGCATGACCGCCACCGCCTTGCCCGCCGCCGCGCTAGACGCGGCACAACCCATGCCCGGTGCGAAGCCGACGACGATGCCGGTGACGCTGAAGGTCAACGGCAAGTCCGGGACGCTCGATCTCGATACGCGCACGACGTTGCTCGACGCGCTGCGCGAGCATTGGAAGCTGACCGGCACCAAGAAGGGGTGCGACCATGGCCAGTGCGGAGCCTGCACCGTGCTGGTGAACGGCACGCGCATCAATTCCTGCCTCAGCCTCGCCGTCCAGCATCAGGGCGACGAGATCACGACGATTGAGGGGCTGGGCAGCCCCGACAAGCTGCACCCGATGCAGGCGGCTTTCGTGAAGCACGACGGCTATCAGTGCGGCTATTGCACGCCGGGCCAGATCTGCTCGGCGGTCGGCGTGCTCGACGAGATCAAGCGCGGCATTCCCAGCCATGCGCAAGCCGATGTCGCCGCCCGTCCCGCCGTCACCAACGACGAGATGCGCGAGCGGATGAGCGGCAACATCTGCCGCTGCGGCGCTTATTCCAACATCCTCGAAGCGATGACCGACGTCGCGGGAGCCAAGGCATGAAGGCCTTTACCTACGAACGCGCCAAAACTCCCGCCGAGGCGGCGGCGGCGGTCGCGAACAATCCGGGCGCGAAATTCCTGGCGGGCGGCACCAATCTGCTCGACCTGATGAAGCTCGAGATCGAGACGCCCAGCCATCTCGTCGACGTCCAGGACCTGAAGCTCGACCGCATCGAGGAAACGAGCGACGGCGGGCTTCGCATCGGCGCCTTCGTCAGCAACACCGACCTCGCCGCGCATGACCGGGTCCGCCGCGACTATGGTGCGCTGACCCGGGCGATCGTCGCCGGCGCCAGCGGTCAGCTGCGCAACAAGGCGTCGACCGCGGGCAACCTGCTCCAGCGCACGCGTTGCCCCTATTTCTACGACACCAACCAGCCGTGCAACAAGCGCAAGCCCGGCTCCGGTTGCGCCGCGATCGGCGGCTATTCGCGCCAGCTCGGCATCATCGGCACGTCGGACGCGTGCATCGCCACCTTCCCCGGCGACATGGCGGTGGCGATGCGCGTGCTCGACGCGACGGTCGAGACGGTGAAGCCCGACGGCCAGACCCGGCGTATTCCGATCGCCGACTTCCACCGGCTGTGGGGCAACACCCCGCATGTCGAGACCGCGCTGGAACGCGGCGAACTGATTACGGCGGTGACGCTGCCCAAGCCGATCGGCGGCACCCATATCTATCGCAAGGTCCGCGATCGCGCCTCCTATGCCTATGCCCTCGTCTCGGTCGCCGCGGTGATCCAGCCCGACGGCAGCGCACGGTTCGCGGTCGGCGGCATCGCGCCCAAGCCGTGGCGGATGGCGGAAGCCGAGGCGCTGGCGCCCAAGGGTGCGAAGGCGGTGGCGACGCGCCTGCTCGCCGGCGCGCGCCCGACATCCGACAACGCATTCAAGGTGCCGCTGGTCGAACGCACGATCGCGGCAGTGATGGCCGAGGGAGCCAAGGCATGAAGTTCGACACGCCCGCGGGCACCAATCCGATCGACCAGGGCAAGGTCGTCGGCCGTCCCACCCCGCGCATCGACGGTCCGCTCAAGACCAGCGGCCGCGCGCCCTATGCCTATGAGCGCCACGACGTCGCCGAGAACGCCGCCTATGGCGTGATCGTCCACGCCGGCATCGCCAAGGGCCGGCTCAACGCGCTTCACCTCGACGAGGCGAAGGCGGCGCCCGGCGTCGTCACCATCGTGACCGCCGACACCGCGGGCAAGCTCGGCAAGGGCAACATGAACACCGCCAAGCTGCTCGGCGGGCCGGAGATCGACCATTACCACCAGGCAATTGCGCTGGTCGTCGCCGAGACGTTCGAACAGGCTCGCGCCGCCGCCAATCTGGTGCGCGCCGACTATGCGCGCGGCCAGGGCAAGTACGACCTGGAGGCCGCGCTGCCCGGCGCGCCGCCCGTCCCCGATCCCAATGCCAACGACGGCAAGGGCCCCAAGATAGACAAGGTCGGCGATTTCGAGCGCTTCTTTGCCAGCGCACCGGTCAAGCTCGACCAGAAATACACCACGCCCGACCAGTCGCACGCAATGATGGAGCCGTTCGCGACCATCGCCGCGTGGAAGGGCGACGAGCTGACCGTCTGGACGTCGAACCAGATGATCAACTGGACCAAGGGCGATCTGGCGAAGACGCTGGGCCTCCCCAAGGAGAAGGTGCGCCTCGATTCGCCCTATGTCGGTGGCGGCTTCGGCGGAAAGCTGTTCCTGCGCGCCGACGCGGTGATGGCGGCGCTCGGCGCGCGTCAGGCGGGGCGCCCGGTCAAGGTGACGATCGCGCGGCCGATGATGGCGAACAACGCGACGCACCGTCCCGCGACGATCCAGCGCATCCGTATCGGCTGCGACAAGGACGGCACGATCACCGCGATCGCGCACGAGAGCGGCTCGGGCGACCTGCCCGGCGGCGGCCCCGAGACCGCGGTGTCGCAGACCAAGCTCCTCTACGCCGGTGCGCATCGCATGACCGCGATGAAGCTCGCCGTGCTCGACCTGCCCGAGGGCAATGCGATGCGCGCGCCCGGCGAGGCTCCGGGGCTGATGGCGCTCGAGATCGCGATGGACGAAATGGCGGAGAAGCTGGGGATGGATCCCGTGCAGTTCCGCATCAAGAACGACACGATGGTCGATCCCGAGAAGCCCGAGCGCAAATTCTCGCAGCGTCACCTCGTCCAGTGCCTCAACGACGGCGCGCAGCGGTTCGGCTGGTCGCGCCGCAACGCCAAGCCGGCGCAGGTACGTGACGGCCGCTGGCTGGTCGGCATGGGCGTCGCCTCGGGCTTTCGCAACAACATGAACCAGAAGTCGGCGGCGCGCGTCGGCATCGACAAGCAGGGCATGGTCACCGTCGCCACCGATATGACTGACATCGGCACCGGCACCTACACCATCGTCGCCCAGACCGCGGCGGAGATGATGGGCGTGCCGATCGATAGCGTGAACGTGCTGCTCGGCGATTCCAGCTTCCCCGTCTCGGCGGGCTCGGGCGGGCAATGGGGCGGCAACAGCTCGACCGCGGGCGTCTATGCCGCCTGCATGAAGCTGCGCGAGGCAGTGGCGCAGAAGCTTGGCTTCAACGCAACCGACGTCACCTTCGCGAACGGCAAGGTCACGAGCGGAAACCGCTCCGCCGATCTTAAGGACGCCGCCGGCCTCTCCGCCGAAGAGACGATGGAATATGGCGACCTCGCAAAGCAATATCAGCAGTCGACCTTCGCCGGGCATTTCGTCGAGGTCGGCGTCGACGCCTATACTGGCGAAATCCGCATCCGCCGCATGCTGGCGGTGTGCGATGCGGGCCGGATCATCAATCCCACCTCGGCGCGCAGCCAGGTGATTGGGGCGATGACGATGGGCGTCGGCGCGGCGCTGATGGAGGAGTTGGCGGTCGACAAGCGCTTCGGTTTCTTCGTCAACCACGACCTCGCCACCTACGAAGTCCCGGTCCACGCCGACATCCCGCACCAGGAGGTCGTGTTCCTCGACTATCCCGACGACACCACGTCGCCGATGAAGGCGAAGGGCGTCGGCGAGCTTGGCCTATGCGGCGTCGGCGCGGCGATCGCCAACGCGATCTACAACGCCACCGGCGTGCGCGTGCGCGACTATCCGATCACGCTGGAGAAGCATCTGGCGAAGCTGCCGATGGTGGCGTGACGGCCGGCCTTCAACCTTCCGTCATCCCGGCCTCGAGCCGGGATCCATCCGTCCGCAGGCGACTCGATAGACACTCGGGTCAGTTGCGCGTGGCACCGCTGGATCCCGGCGCGAGGCCGGAATGACGGGGCAGGCCTACTGCGCCGCCATGTTCGAACTCGCTGCTCCGGTCGCGTACGTCGCCACCGCCGCCGCGACGCCCTGGATCAGCTGCTGCCGCTCGCGGATCGGCCTGCGGGTGTCGCCGATCATCACCGCGATCGCATAGCGCCGGCCATCAGGCGCGGTCAGCAGACCGACGTCGTTGAACCCGGCGTTGCGTCCGCCCAGGTCCTGCCCGGTCCCGGTCTTGTGCGCGATCTGCCACCCGCCGGGCAGCGCCGCGCGCAGCCGAGCACGCCCCGTCACCGACATGCCCATCGTGTCGAGCAGCACCCGCGTCGACGTCTCGCTCAACAGCTCGCCCCGCGCCAGCCGCGCAATCGCGTCGGCGATCGCCAGCGGCTCGGCGCCATCGGGCGGGTTCGCGACATAGGCGTCGAGCGCCGCCGAGCGCGCCTCGGGGCTCAGCCGCGAGCGCGCATTCTCGAAACCGCCGGCGGTCGCGTAGCTCTGCTGCCACGTCAGCCCCGCCGTCCCCGCCTGCAACAGCCGCTCGCCCGGGCCGAACCGGATGCCGCCGAGCTGCTTGCGCTCGATCATCGATCGCACCGCCGCCGGGCCGCCGACATAGGTCAGCAACCGATCGTTGGCGGTATTGTCGCTATGCGTCAGCGCGCGTGTCAGCAGGTCGCCGACCGTCGTCTGATAGCCTTCCGCGCCCTTCACCAGATAGGCGATCGGCTGGTGGAACAGCGTCAGGTCTTCCTGATGCACCGTGATCGGATCGTCGAGCCGCGCCTTGCCCTGATCGCGCAGGTCGAGCAGCGTCAATGCCACCCACAGCTTCGACACCGACTGTTGCGGCAACTTCGTGCGCGCGCCCGCCGACGTTACCGTCCAGCCTTCGTCGACCGCGCGCACCGCGATGCCGAACTTGCCCTGGAACCCGGCGGCGAGGCGATCGACCGTCTGCACCAGGGCAGCGGGCGCGGCGCGCACCGGGCGGGGAACGACGCTGGGAATCGGGATCGACACCACCGGCGTCGGCGCAGCCTGCGGCGCATCCGCGGTGGCGCTCGGTCGCGAGGTCGAACCGCACGATCCAAGCATCGCCGCCATGCCGGCCAACAGAAGGAACCGGGCCGTCGCCCTCTTCCCGATCATAAGCAATACCCGCCCCGCGTTGAGCCCATCATCCTATGCACGGATTTCCCTAGGGGAACCGCGCGTTAGCCCAGCTGCGATGAACAGAGTCTGAGGTGCGGCGAGTTACGGAACAAGCACCGTGTCGACCGCCTCCGGCAGCGTTTCCGGCCAGTCGAGCGTGTAGTGGAGCCCACGCGATTCATGGCGGTGCAGCGCACTGCGCACGATCAGGTCGGCGGTCTGTACCAGGTTGCGCAGCTCGATCAGGTCGGGCGTCACCCGGAAATGGCCATAATAATCGCCGATCTCGTCGGTCAGCAGCTTGATCCGCGCCGCTGCGCGCTGCAGCCGCTTGGTCGTGCGGACGATGCCGACGTAGTTCCACATGAAGCGGCGGATCTCGGTCCAGTTCTGCTTGATGACGACCTCTTCGTCCGAATCGGTCACCCGGCTTTCGTCCCACGGCCGGATCGCCGGCACTGCGGGCAGCGCGTCCCACCCCGCCGCGATATAATTCGCCGCCGCCTCGCCGAAGACGAAGCATTCGAGCAGGCTGTTCGACGCCAGCCGGTTCGCGCCGTGCAGCCCGCTTTCCGTACACTCGCCCGCAGCGTAGAGACCGGGCAGGTCGGTACGTCCGTCGCGATCGATGACGATCCCGCCGCAGGTGTAATGCTGCGCGGGCACCACCGGGATCGGCGCTGCGGTCATGTCGATGCCGAGGCCCAGGAGCTTGTCGTAGATCGTCGGGAAATGCCCGCGCACGAAGTCGGCGGGCATATGACTGATGTCGAGGTGGACGTAGTCCAGGCCGTCGCGCTTGATCTCGGCGTCGATCGCGCGGGCGACGATATCGCGCGGCGCCAGTTCGGCGCGCTCGTCGTAATCGGGCATGAAGCGCTTGCCGGTCAGCGGGTTGAACAAGCGCCCGCCCTCGCCGCGCACCGCCTCGGTAATCAGGAAGTTCTTGACCTCGAGGTTGTAGAGGCAGGTCGGGTGGAACTGCATCATCTCCATGTTGGAGACGCGGGCGCCCGCGCGCCACGCCATCGCGATGCCGTCCCCCGTCGCGCCGCGCGGCGCGGTCGAGAACAGGTACGTCCGTCCCGCCCCGCCCGTCGCGAGGATCGTCGCGCGCGCGGTGAACAGGTTGACGCGCCCCGTCCGCCGATCGACCGCATAGACGCCCCAGACGTTGCCCGCACCCGAATAGCGTTCCTCATGCCGGCTCGTCGCCAGGTCGATCGCGACCTGATCGGGCACCAGCGTGATGTTGGGATGCGCCTCCGCCGCCTTCTGCAACGCCTCCTGCACCGCCCAGCCAGTGGCGTCGGCAACATGGACGATGCGGCGGTGCGAATGACCGCCCTCGCGCGTCAGGTGCAGCCCCTCGCCCTCGGTGGCGAAGGGTACGCCCAGCGCCTGGAGGCGCGCGATCGCGGCCGGCGCCCGCTCGACCACCATTTCGACGATCGCCCGGTCGTTGAGGCCCGCGCCGGCGACCATCGTGTCCTCGATATGGCTGGCGAAGGTATCGCCTTCCTCCAGCACCGCCGCGACGCCGCCCTGCGCCCAGGCGGTTGCCCCTTCGTTGAGCGCGCCCTTGGCAAGGACGGTGACGCGAAACCGGTCGGCGAGGTTCAGCGCCGCGGTCAGCCCCGCCGCGCCGGAACCGATGATGAGGACGTCGCTGCTGGCACTGGTCATGCCGTGCTGTGGCACAGCTGTGGCGTGAGACGAAGCCCCCCAATCGATCGATCCCGTTCGCCCTGAGGAGAGACTGAGCGTCAGCGAAGGCTCGTCTCGAAGGGCAGTTCCAGGGACATGTGCTTCGAGACGGCGCTTCGACTTCGCTCAGCGCCTCCTCAGCACGAACGGCTTTCGATGAGCGCGCTCACTTCCTAAGCGTTAAAAAATGACGACGCCGCCTACAACGCCCGCTTCATCGCCCAGCTGACGCTCGCGCCGCCGGCCGCAGCTTCGCCGCTGATCACCAGCTGCTGCGTCGAGACCGGCCGGCCGTCGCCGTCGATCCATAGCGATTCCTCGATCGCCGCCGCCCCGCCGCGGCAGCGGACCTGCCACAGCGCGCCGCCGCGCAGGCGCAGGATCGCGCCCATCCCGTCCGCCGTCGCCGAGGCCGACACGCCCGGCCCCAGGTGGAATCGGATCGCGAACGGCGTGTTCCCGCCGCGGCGTCGCCGCCCGCGCGGCAGAAGCGAATCCTCGCCGCGCAGCTCGCGCCCGTCGCTGGTCAGCACCAGCTGGCGGCGATGGACGAAGCCGAAGCGCTTGGCATAGCCGTCGTGGCTGCCCTCGATCCGGCTGGCATGTTCCGATTCCTGGCGCGACAGCTCGACCTCGGACACGCCGCGGCCCAGCGTGCCGTCGGGGCGGATCGCGGTCGAATTGGTATCGGCGAGCACCAGCGTCGAATGCGCCGCGGTCGACCGCAACGCCTGGCCAATCTCGGCGGGCAGCTGCGCGCTGAGCGCCTGTGCCCCGCCGCAATTGACCACCAGCCGCTGCGCACCATCGGCGAATTCGAACGCCAGCGTCGAGGCGCAGCCGCCCTCGACCACGCGCGCCACCGGCGGCGGTGCGGCATCGACCAGCAGCACGGCCGCGCCCGCCGCCAGCCGCTGATAGCCCCAGTCGCGCGCCTGGCGCAGCGGGCGCGTCCGCACCCCGCTCGCCTCGATCAGCGCCGCGACCTCGGCCGCGGTCGACGGCCCGCCGCCCTGCCAGCTCGACAGCGCGCCATCGCCCAGCGTCGCACCGAGTAGCGCCGACACCATCCGCTGCAGCATGTCGGCGACCGGCGGCGCCAGTTCGGCGCGGCGCGCGGCATAGCATTCGCGCAACATCGCCAGCAGCATGATCGCATCAGCCAGCAGCGCCGGGCAGCGCGATGCGACGCCGCCGTCGTCGAACGCCGCCCCCGCCAGCGCCCGGATCAGCCCCGCCTCGCCGAACGCCCGCCGCGGCTCGCCACCGGGGACCAGCAGCCCAGCCGCGACCACACCGCACCACGCCGCGACGCGGCGGTTGCCCGGCGGCGCCTTGTCGGCATAGCGATCCAAGTGCCGCGCGCCCCGCGCCAGCGTGTTGAGCACGCTCGACCGATAGACGAGGTCGGTCGACGACAGGATCAGCGGCGCATGCGCCGTCCAGAACAGGATCCGCCGCCCCACCAGATCGGGCGACCAGGCGAGGGCATCGACCTTGTCGGCATAGGCGCCGAGCCAGCGCGCCATCAGCGCCTCGGCGATCGGCGCCCCGGTAGCGCGCGTCGCCACCGTGGACAGGTCGCGCAGCCAGGCGAAGCTGTGGACATGTTCGGCGAAGGGGCGGCCCCAGTCGCGCCGCGCGAGATCGAGCGCGTCGATCGCATGAACCTCGTCGCGGAAGCTCAATCGCCCTTCGAGCAGCGCCTGCCCGCGCCGCGCATCGCCGATCATCGGATCGTCGGGCACCGCGATCAGCTTCAGCGGATAGCGCCCCTTCAGCCGCATCGTGTGCAGCGGCGTGCGCCACGTCAGCTTGTGAAGCCGTTCGGACAGACGCTCGGCCAGCGACAGGCCGCGGTCGCCGCCGATCTTGACCAGCCGTTTGCCCTCGTCGATCCCATCGGGCGTGGGATCGCGGCTCATGTCGTTCACCCCGCGCGCAGCCCGGCGATGTTGCGCGCATAGCCGTCGGGCCCGTCCTTGAAGACCGAGGTGCCCGCGACCAGCGCATCCGCCCCCGCCTCGATACAGCGGCGCGCGGTGTCGTGGTCGACGCCGCCGTCGACCTCCAGGTCGATGTCCCGACCGCTCGCGTCGATCATCTTGCGGATCGCGGCGATCTTCTTGAGCTGGTTGTCGATGAACTTCTGCCCGCCGAACCCCGGGTTGACACTCATCACCAGCACCAGGTCGGCCAGCTCGAGCAGATAGTCGAGCGACTTGGCCGGCGTGCCCGGGCACAGCACCACGCCCGCGCGCTTGCCGAGCGACTTGATGTGCTGAAGGCTGCGATGGATGTGCGGCCCCGCCTCGACATGGACGGAGATGGTGTCGGCGCCCGCCTCGGCAAAGGCATCGAGGTAACGGTCGACCGGCGCGATCATCAGATGGACGTCGAACGGCTTGGTCGTCAGCGGCCGGATCGCCTTGATGATCGGCGGACCGAAGCTGATGTTGGGGACGAAATGTCCGTCCATCACGTCGATGTGGATCCAGTCGGCACCCGCCTGGTCGATCGCCTGCACCTCCGCGCCGAGACGCGCGAAATCGGCGGAGAGGATCGAAGGGGCGATACGGACCGGCTGCATGGCGGCGTCTTAACCATGCGTGGGCCTATTATCTATCCCTCGAACAACTCTATCCCCAGATCAATTCCACTCTTTACCGTTCGTGCTGAGGCTGTCGACGCACGAACGGGTAGCGCTCAGGCCCGCAGCAGCCGGACGATGAAGAAGCCGTCGCACCCGCCCTGGTCCGCCAGCATCCCCGGCAGCGTCCTGACCCAGCCCTCCTCGGTCGCGTCGATGCCGGCCGGCAATTCGCCCGCGGTCGGCGGTATGACCGAGAATTCGGGTCGCGCGCTCAGGAACGACGCCATCTGCGCCTCGCCCTCCGCGCGCTCCAGGCTACACGTCGCATAGACCAGCGTCCCGCCCGGCTTCACCCAGTCCGCCGCCCGCGCCAGCAGCCGCGCCTGGAACGCCGCCATATCCGCGACGATGCGCGGATGGACGCGGTGGAGCACGTCGGGATGGCGGCGGAAGATGCCCGTGGCGCTGCACGGCGCGTCGATCAGCACCGCATCGGCGGGTTCGGCCGGCGCCCAGGCCATGACGTCCTCGACCACCACCTCGGCCTTCAGCCGGGTGCGGAACAGGTTCTCGCGCAGCCGCTTCACCCGCGACGCCGAACTGTCGAGCGCGGTCACCTGCCACCCCGCGGCGGCGAGCTGAAGCGTCTTGCCCCCCGGCGCGGCGCACAGGTCGATCACGCGGCCGGCGCCCGCGCCGATCAGCCGGGCGGGGATCGTCGCCGCGACGTCCTGCACCCACCAGGCGCCATCGGCATAGCCCGGCATCTCGGGCACCGGCGCGTGATCACCGAGCCGCAGCTGCCCCGGCGCCAGGCTCTCGCCGCCCAGCGTTTCGCGCCACTGCTCGGTCGCACTCGCGTCGGCGAGCGACAGGTCGAGCGGCGGCGGCGCGGCGATCGCGCGGCGCGCCGCCTCGACCATGCCCTCGCCCCATTGCGCCTCCCACCGCGCCTCGACCTCCGGCGGCAGCGCCGGATGTTCGGGCAGCAGCAGACCCGAGCGCATCACCGCCGAGAACACGCCGTGGACCAGCTTACGCGGCCCCCCGTCGACCAGCGGCAGCACCGTCGCGATCGCGGCATGCTGCGGCGTGCCCAGCACCAGCGCCTGGACCAGCGCGATGCGCAGCGCGTTGCGGGCCTTCGCATCCTCGGGCAGCGGCCGTTCGGTCGCCTGGTCGATCAGCGCGTCGAGATCGGGCAGCCGTCGCAGCGTCTCCGCGGCGATCGCGTGCGCCAGCCCGCGGTCGGGGCCGTGGATCGCCCGCGCCGCGGCGGCGAGCGCCGCTTCCAATGGTTCGCCCCGGCGTAGTACCGCGTCGAGCAGGCGCAGCGCGGCGCGGCGGGTGGCGGTGCCGAGTGGTTCGACGGGCTGACGGGGCTGGCGCTGGGGCTTCACTTGTATGCACTCCTGGCGCCGCCATCTAGGCAGCGTCGATCATTGGAAAGGAACGCGCATGGGCAAGCGCCCGCCCCACGTCAAACCGCCCGCGCATCTGTCGAAGAGCCCGCCGGTCCCGACCCCCGAGCCGCTGGTCCGCCCGGCGACCGATCCGCTGGGCAAGGATCCGGTGCGCTACGGCGACTGGGAGCTGAAGGGAATCGCGATCGATTTTTGAAGTCTGGTCCCGACACCAGCCAAAAAAGCCGTCATCCCGAGCTTGTCTCAGGATCTCCCGCGGCTTTTTTCCCTTCCTCACCAGGAGATGCTGAAACAAGTTCAGCATGACGGGGCGTGTGGGGGCAGGGGCATGGAGAGGCGACGTCGCGGCAGGCCTAAACCCCTTCCTCCCGCAACGGCCGCGCCAGCAGGGCGCCGATGACCTCGCCGACCGGCTCGCCGCGCAGCAACCGGCCGACCGCTTCGCTCACCGGCATGTCGACGCCCGCCTCGCGCGCCGCCTCCGCCAGCACCGGCGCGGTGAACGCGCCCTCCGCTACCGTGCGCCGATCCGCCATCAGGTCCGCCGCCGCCTCGCCGCGCCCCAACCCGACGCCGAGCGAGAAATTGCGCGACGCGGTCGACGAACAGGTCAGCACCAGGTCGCCCAGCCCCGACAGTCCCGCCAGCGTTTCCGCCCGCGCGCCCCGCGCCAGCCCGAACCGAGTCATTTCGGCAAAGCCGCGCGCGATCAGCGCTGCGCGCGCATTCTGCCCCAGCCCCGCACCGTCGACGACACCGCAGGCGATGGCGAGGACGTTCTTCACCGCGCCACCGATCTCCGCGCCGACGACGTCGCTCGACGCATAGGGGCGGAACGCGGGCGAGGCGAGCCGCTCGCTCAACGCAGCGCGCAGGCCCTCGTCCTCGCACGCCAGCGTCACCGCGGTCGGCAGCCCGCGCGCGACCTCATGCGCGAAGGTCGGGCCGGACAGCACCGCGATCGGCGCATCGGGGCATATTTCGCGCGCGACCTCGCCGACCAGCATCCTCGTCCCCGCCTCGATCCCCTTGGCGCACAGCACCAGCGGCGTGGACCCGATCGGCGCCGCCGCCAGCACGGAGCGGACATGCTGCGCCGGCGCCACCACCAGGATCGCGTCGACCGTGCCCAGCTCGTCCAGATCGCCGGTCGCGCGGATCGTCGGGGATAGCGGAATGTCCTTCAGGAACAGCGGGTTCTGATGCCCGGCGTTGATCGCCTCGACCACCTCGCCCTCGCGCGCCCAGAGCAGCACGTCGCGCCCGCCGCTCGCCGCGACCTGCGCCAGCGCGGTGCCCCAGGCGCCGCCGCCGATCACCCCGATCCTCATGCCTTCACCCCCGCACCCCGAGCGGGCGCCGCATTCGGGTCGAGCGACCACCTTGCCCGCGCCGGCGTGTCGAGCGGGTCGGTCAGCCCGGCGGCAAACCGCTCCGCCCCAGCCCAGCCGATCATCGCCGCATTGTCGGTACACAGCCACAGCGGCGGGGCGACGAAGCGCAGGCCGTGCTCGCTCGCCAGCGCCTGCAGCGCCGACCGCACCGCGCCGTTCGCGGCGACGCCGCCGGCGACGACCAGCGCGGTCGGCCTCGCCTCTATGCCGACCAGCGCCTTGCGCGTGCGATCGAGCAGGCAATCGACGACCGCCGCTTGGAACGAAGCGGCGATATCCTCCGCGCCATGCTGGCCCACCGCCCGCGCCACCGCGCTCTTCAGGCCTGCGAACGAGAAATGCGGCTCGGCAGCGCCCTTCAGCGGCCGCGGCAGCGGCACCGCGCGGGGATCCCCCAGCGCCGCCGCCCGCTCGACCGCCGGACCGCCGGGAAAGCCCAGGCCGAGCAGCTTGGCGGTCTTGTCGAACGCCTCGCCCGCGGCATCGTCGATCGTCGTCGCCAGCCGGCGATAGCGGCCGACATTCTCCACAAGCAGCAGCTGGCAATGCCCGCCCGACACCAGCAGCAACAGATAGGGAAAGTCGAGGTCGGGATCGGCGAGCCTCGGGCTGAGCGCGTGCCCTTCCAGATGGTTGACCGCGACCAGCGGCTTGCCCGCCGCATGCGCCAGCGCCTTGCCGGTGACGAGCCCGACCATCACCCCGCCGATCAGCCCCGGCCCGGCGGTGGCGGCGACCGCATCGACGTCGTGGAGAGTGACGCCGGCGTCGCTGAACGCCGCCTCTATCAACGGCTCCAGCGCCTCGACATGCGCGCGTGCCGCGATCTCGGGCACGACCCCGCCATAAGGCGCATGCGCCGCCTCCTGCCCCGCCAGCCGGTGCGCCAGCACGCGCCTGTCGCCGGTCACGAGCGCGGCGGCGGTTTCGTCGCAGGAGGATTCGAGGCCAAGGATCAACATCCGCCCTTTGTAGGGACGTCGACGGGGCGGCGCAAAGAAGACTGGTTGTCGCGCGAAGGCGCGAAGACGCGAAGAGGGAGTGGATTGGTTCACGCGGAGGCGCGGAGACGCGGAGGTTGGCGTAGAGCTTTGCCGCGGAGCGGCTTTCTCCGTCTCAGGCCGTTATCTGCCGCTTCGCGGCGAGCAAGGTCGTGCGGCATCCACTTCCTCTGCGCCTCCGGGCCTCCGGGCCTCCGCGCGAACAGACCCTCTTCGCGTCTTCGCGCCTTCGCGCGAACTCAAAACCCAAAACCTTGCCCCGTCCGCCCCGCTAAGCCAAAGCGCGCACCATGATCCGTTTCCGCCTCGGCACCCGCGGCTCCCCCCTGGCGCTCACCCAGGCCGCGATGGTGCGCGCCGCGCTCGCCGCCGCGCACGGCTGGGCGGAGGACGAGATCGAGACCGTCGTCATCCGCACCACCGGCGACCGGGTGCAGGATCGCCCGCTCGCCGAAATCGGCGGCAAGGCGTTGTGGACCAAGGAACTCGACCGCGCGCTGCTCGCGAACGAGATCGACGCCTGCGTCCATTCGATGAAGGACGTCGAGACCGTCCGTCCCGCCGAGATCGCGATCGCCGCGATGCTGCCGCGCGCCGACGTGCGCGACCGGCTGATCGGGGCCACCTCGATCGAGACGCTGCCGCACGGTGCGACCGTCGGCACCAGCTCGCCGCGCCGTCGCGCGCAACTGCTCCGCCACCGCCCCGACCTCGCGATCGTCATGCTCCGCGGCAACGTCGACACCCGCCTCGCCAAGCTGGCGAGCGGCGAGGTGGATGCGACATTGCTGGCCGCGGCTGGGCTCGACCGGCTCGGCCGCGACGCGGGTCATGCCGTGCCGACCGAGGCGATGCTGCCCGCCCCGGCGCAGGGCGCGATCGGGATCGAAGCGCGCGCCGACGATGTCCAGGTGCTCGCCGCCCTCGCCGCGATCGACGATGCGCCGACCAGCCGCTGCGTCCTCGCCGAGCGCGCGCTGCTCGCCGCACTCAAGGCGGATTGCCACTCGCCCGTCGCCGCGCTTGCCGGCCTTGCCGGCGAGATGCTGACGCTCCGCGCCGAACTCATCAGCGAGGACGGCAGCGCCCATGTCGAGGGCAGCGGCGAGGGGATCGACGGCACCTGCGTCGGCCAGGAACTTGCCGCCGACCTGCTAACCCACGCGCCCGAGTCGGTGCGGCGATTGTTCGGCGGGTGAGCCTTCGCTTCGCCGTGCTCAGGCCGGAGCCCGGCAACGCCGCCACCGCCGCGCGCCTCGCCCGCCATGACGTGCTCCGCCTGCCGCTGTTCGTCGTCGGCCCGCTGGACTGGACACGGCCGCCACTCGGCGACGTCGATGCGCTTCTCGTCACCAGCGCCAATGCCGTGCGCCACGGCGGTGACGCCATGGCGTCGCTTCGCCATCTGCCGGTGATCGCAGTGGGTGCCGCGACCGCGCGTGCCGCCGAGGCTGCGGGCTTCGCGATCGCGGCCGTGGGCACGGGCGATGCGCGCGCGGCGCTGACGCTGGCAGCAGGCCGCCGCCTGCTTCACCTCACCGGCCGCGACCATGTCGCGCTGCCCGGCGTCCCCGCGCTTGCCGTCTATGCCGCCGATCCGGTCGAGCCGCCGCCGGCGGCGCTCGCCGACCTCGCCGGCCGTACCGCGCTGCTCCATTCGCCCCGCGCCGCCCGGCGGCTCGCCGAACTGGTCGGCGACGCCCGCCAAGCCATTGCCATCGCAGCGCTGGGTCCCGCCGTCGCCCAGGCGGCAGGCGCCGGATGGCGCGATGTCGTCGTCGCCGCCCAGCCGAGCGACATCGCGCTCGTCACGTGCGCGATTGACCGCGCCCGCGGCGGCGGAGATAACGACCGCCATGACTGATCGAGCGCCCTCCGCGCCCCGCACGCGCGGCCATCGCACCGCGCTCGTCGTCACCCTGATCCTGATCGCCTTCGCCGCGGGGCTGGTGCTGATGGGGATCGCGGTCCGCCGCGTCCATTGGCTCCAGCCCGACGACTCGGCCGCGACCCGCCCGGTCACGTCGAGCACCGCCAACCAGTTCACCCCCGCCGCGCCGCTCGACGCCAATGGCGAGCCCAACAGCGATCCCGCCGTTCTCGCGACGCGCGAGGCGGCGCTGGCGGCGCAGCTAACCGCGCTCGAGGCGCGCACGGCGGCGGTCAGTGCCGATGCCGCCGCGGCCAGCAACCAGGCCGGCCGCGCCGAAGCCGTGCTGGTCCTCGCCGCCGCTCGCCGCGCGATCGATCGGGGCCAGCCGCTCGGCTATCTCGAAGAGCAGCTGCGCCAGCGCTTCGGCACGCTTCAGCCGCGCGCAGTCAACTATCTGATCCAGGCGGCGCATCATGCGGTGACGCTGGAGGATCTGCGCCAAGGCCTCGATGCCATTGCGCCCGAGATCGCCGGCCCCGCCGACGACGGCTGGTTCTCGGGGCTGCGGCGCGAGATGTCGACGCTGATCGTCCTGCACAAGGCCGGCACCCCCTCGCCGCTCCCCGCCGACCGGCTCGACCGCATCCGCCGCCTGCTCGACGCCGGTCAGGTCCAGGCGGCCCGCGCCGAGGTGCAGCGGCTGCCGGGGGTCGACGACGCCGCCAACTGGATGACCGCCGCCGAACGCTACATCCTCGCTCGCCGCGCGCTCGACATCCTCGACAATACCGCGCTGTCGATGCCGGTCACGCCGGCGTCGGGCTCGACCACTACCACGACGATCCAGCCGACGTCCTGATCGCGCGTCCGGGTCCCCGGGGGGTTTGTCCCCGTCGCCATTCCGCCGTAAGCGAGCCGCCGTGAAAATCGTCTCCTGGAATATCAATTCGGTCCGCTTCCGGATCGCGATCGTCGACCAGTTCCTGCGCGAGGTCGCGCCCGACATCCTGTGCCTCCAGGAAACCAAGGTTATCGACGCCGATTTCCCCAAGGATGCGTTTCGCGCGCTCGGCTATGACCATGTCATCATCCACGGCCAGCGGATGCACCATGGCGTCGCGATCATCAGCCGGGTGCCGCTGGTCGAGGACGACCGGCTCGACTGGCAGGCCAATCGCGAGGCGCGCCACGTCGGCGTCCGCCTGCCCAACGGCGTGCGGCTCGAGAACGTCTACATCCCCGCAGGCGGCGACGTTCCCGATCGCGAGGTGAACCCCAAGTTCGGCCAGAAGCTCGACTTTCTCGAGCGGATGACCCGCTGGTCCGAGTCGCTCGATGGCCCGACAATCCTGACCGGCGACTTCAACGTCGCGCCGCTCGAATCGGACGTATGGAGCCATAAAGCGCTGCTCGACGTCGTCAGCCACACGCCGATCGAGGTCGAGGCGCTCGCCCGGCTGCAGGCCGCGAACGACTGGGTCGACCTCGGCCGTCACTTCATCCCCGCGCCCGAGCGGCTCTACACCTGGTGGAGCTATCGCGCGAAGGACTGGGCGGCATCCGATCGCGGTCGCCGGCTCGACCATATGTGGGCGACGCGCGACGTTGCGGCGCAGGCGACCGGGCACCAGGTATTCGAGCCGTGCCGCAGCTGGCTGAAGCCGTCCGACCACGTACCGATCATGACCGAGTTCGCCTTTTGACCGACCCGCGTGCCGCCGCCCGCGCCATCGATGCGCTGCGCCGCGGCTGGCCGGTCGCGATCGACGGCGTCGCCTTGCTGGCGATCGAGACGGCTGATGCCGGGCGGCTGAAGGCCTTCGACCGGACGGAACAGGCAGCGGTGCTGATTTCGTCGGGCCGCGCCGCGACGCTCAAGCTCGCCAACCAGATCGAGGCCGCCGACCCCGACCAGCCAGTGCTCGTCGACAGGGCGCCGTGGCTCGACTTCGCCGCCGCCACCGCGCTCGCCGATCCCAGCCTCGACCTCGCGACCCCGTTGAAGGGCCCGTACCGCACGCTGCCGCTGGCGGATCCCGCGCCTGCCGCCGCAGCGCTCCGGCTCGCACGGATCGCCGGCCTGCTCCCCGCCTTCTTCGTCGGCGGCATCGGGGTCGAGGTCGCGATCACCGCAGTCGACATCGACTCGCATGAGGATGCGACCCGGCTTCAGCTCGCCACCCGCGCGCGCCTGCCGGTCGAGGGTGCCGAGGACGCCGAGATCGTCGCCTTCCGTTCGCCCGAAAGCGCCGACGAGCATGTCGCGCTGCTGATCGGCCAGCCCGACGGCAATCCGCCGCTCGTCCGCCTGCATTCGGAATGCCTGACCGGCGACGTCCTCGGCAGCCTGAAGTGCGATTGCGGTCCCCAGCTCACCGCCGCGATCCAGGCGATCAAGGCGAGCGGCTGGGGCATCCTGTTGTATCTGCGTCAGGAGGGCCGCGGCATCGGGCTCGTCAACAAGCTGCGCGCCTATGCGCTGCAGGACCAGGGATTCGACACCGTCGACGCCAACACGCGGCTCGGCTTCGCGGTCGACGCGCGCGATTTCGGCGTGGCGGCGCGGATGCTCGACCTGCTCGGCCAGCGCGGGGTCCGGCTGCTCACCAACAATCCGACCAAGGTCGCGGGGCTGGAGGCGGCGGGCGTCGCCGTCGTCGAGCGCGTGCCGCATTTCCTGCCGCCCAATCCGCACAACGAGCGCTATCTCGCCACCAAGCGCGACCGGACCGGGCATCAGCTGTGATCGAAGCAGTCGAGCGCAGCGCCCGGCTGGCGCTGCCCGCGCTCACCGAGGTGGAGGTGCCCGGCTGGGTGATCCGGGTCAGCGGCGGGCCGACCAAGCGGGTCAACTCTGCCAATCCCACCGTCGCCGGCGCGCGGCTGGCCGACGTTCGGGTGGCTGCCGAGCGGCTTTACGCCGAGCATGACCTTCCGGTCCGCTACCGATTGACGCCACTGGCCGAGCCCGATGCGGACTCGCTCCTCGCTGACGCTGGCCTGGCCCGCATTGACGAGTCGTGGACCATGACGATGCGCCCGGTGCCGGCGCCGATCGACCCCGCGGTGACGATCGCCGCCGCCGTCGGTTCGACGTGGATGGAGGGACTCGCCGGCGCGCTCGGCTGGTCGGCCGATCAGCGCAATGGCCATGCGGCGCTGCTGGCACACGTCGAGCGGATGGGGGTGGCGACGCTGGTCGATGGCGGCGAGCCGGTCGGCTGGGGCATCGCCGGCTTCGGCGACGGCCGCGCCTGCCTCTACGACATCGCGGTGGCGGCGGATCACCGAGGACAGGGCCTGGGCCAGCGGTTGGTCAGCGCGATCCTGGCCTGGGCGGCGGCAGAAGGCGCCGGCGAGGCCCTGCTCCAAGTGCTCGACGCCAACGAACCCGCGCGACGGCTGTATCGCGGCCTAGGGTTCGTCGATGCCTATCCGTACCATTATCGAGTCGGCGTCGCTCCAAGCCGATCCTCCCCCGCCAGGGGGAGGTGGCAGCGACGCTGACGGAGGGGGAGGTAGGCGACGCTCGATCGATGATGCTGGGCTTCCGCCCCCTCCGTCACGCCTTCGGCGTGCCACCTCCCCCTGGCGGGGGAGGATGGAGAAGGTCCGTTACCGGAGCGCCGCTCACTCCCGATAGCTCGGATCGATCCGGTCAAGCTTGCGCAGCAGCGCCGGCCACGCCAGCCGCTGCGCCAGCATGCCCATGCCCTGCGGGTTGGACTGGTGCGCCACCTTCTCCTCGACACCCTGATGCGGCTTGGTCAGGTTTTCGCGCCCGGCGCTCAGCATATGCACCTGCGCCTCGCACGCCCGCTCGAGGAAATAGAGCCGGATGAAGCACGACGCGACGCTGTCGCCGACAGTCAGCGTGCCGTGGTTGCGCAGGATCATCGCATGCTTGTCGCCGATGTCCTGGACCAGCCGCTCGCGCTCTTCCAGGTCGGTCGCGATGCCTTCATAGTCGTGATAAGCGACGTCGTGGCTGGCGATCATCGCGGTCTGGGTGTGCGGCAGCAGGCCGAATTCCATCGCCGACACCGCCTGGCCATGCGGCGTATGCAGGTGCATCACCGCCGCCGCATCCGCCCGTGCCATGTGCAGCGCCGAATGGATGGTGAAGCCCGCCGGATTGACCGGATGCCGACTCGGCCCGACCGGATCGCCCTCGACGTCGATCTTGACCAGGCTCGACGCGGTGATCTCCTCGAACATCATGTCGTAGGGATTGATGAGGAAATGATGCTCGGGCCCCGGGACCCGCGCCGACAGGTGCGTGAAGATCAGGTCGTCCCAGCCGTAATGCGCGACCAGCCGATAGGCGGCGGCGAGATCGACCCGCGCCTCCCATTCGCCGGGCGCCATCTGCGTGGCGGTGTCGACGGGGGCGAGCGTTGCCATCGGGTCTCTCCAGTTGCTGTTTGCGACTGGTGTACGCCGGTTCGGTGGCAGGCTCAATCGGGGCCCTGCTTCCAATGCCTCGCCCCACAACCGTCATCCTGAGCTCGTCTCAGGACCTCATTGAGGGGACGCCCACCCTTACCGGGAGATGCTGAACCAAGTTCAGCATGACGGTCGTAGGATTTGGAAAAGAAGTGGGGAGCTTCTGTTGCCCGGTGCTCCCCGTACCGCTGGAATCCCCTTCTGTTGCCCGGTGGGGTCCGACCGCGCTATTTTGGAGTAACCTTAGGCCGTGAGGCCCTCAGTTACGCCGCAATCGCGAGTGCTTCGTTATCGTTGGCACTTGTGTAATGGGCCGTTGCGGTGGTCCCATTCCGAGCGAAAGACAGCGCTTTTCAACACACGTCGATCCTGGTTCGGCCCCATCAGCGAAGCTGAGGCGCTCGGCGCCACGCTTCACGCGTGGTGCCGCTCGCGTCAGCTCCTGTGGTGGAGCCGCCGGGTACTGCCCCCGGGTCCGCTGCATCTATTGCACGCAATCCTTTATCGCCATAGCCGACGGCGAACCGCCGGCCCGACCGATGTAGGCGCGCATATGCTTCTGCGCAATCACCGATCCGGGCCTTTCGCTCGCCACATTGGTGGCGCATAGGCGCGGACACCATGTTGACCCAGCGTTCCCGGTACGCATTGCGTGCGATGCTTTTCCTGGCCGAGCAGTCCACCGACGCCGCGCCCACCCCGATGACCCGGATCGCGGTCGAGTCGAACATTCCGCGCAAGTTTCTGGAGTTGATCCTCGCCGACCTGCGCGATGCCGGATTCCTGGTGTCGATGCGCGGCAAGATGGGCGGCTATCGCCTGGCCAAGCCGACGCACATGATTTCGATGGGCGACATCATCCGCACGATCGAAGGGCCGCTGGCGCTGGTCCCCTGCGTCAGCCGCACCGCCTATCGCCCCTGCGGCGATTGCAAGAGCGAAGCCGACTGCGCGATCCGCCACGCGATGATGCGCGTGCGTGACGAGACGGCGCGGATCCTCGACGGCACCAGCCTGGCCGACGCGACGGCCGAGGAACTGGCGGTCGCCTGAGACGTGACGCCGGCACCTACGACGTTGACGATCAGCGCGGCCGCGCTTTCAACTCGTCCCTGATCTCGCGCAGCAGCGCGACCTCGGCGCTATCCGGTGCAGGCGCTGCTTCGGGGCGATTCCGCTCGAGCCGCGTCGTCGCATGGTTCACGCTGCGCACGATCAGGAAGATGATGAAGGCGACGATGACGAAATTGACCGCCTGGGTCACGAATTCGCCATAGCCGAGCAGCGGCACGCCCGCCTTCTTGAGTGCGGCATAGTCGCTCGGCGAGCCGGTATAGGTTGAGGGGATCGGCGCCAGCGCGACGAAATAGCTCGAAAAATCGAGCCCGCCGAAGATCTTGCCGATGATCGGCATCAGCACGTCGTCGGTCAGCGACGTCACGATCTTGCCGAATGCCGCACCGATGATGACTGCCACGGCCAAGTCGAGCACGTTGCCGCGAGCGACGAACGCCTTGAATTCCTTCAACATACTGCCTCCCTCTTTGGCCCTGGCCGGCAGGCTATGCCTCACGGGGGCTTTCGCCAACCCCCATCGCTGTCCTATATGCCTAAGGCAGAGAGTTCAGGAGACCCGGTTCATGATCCGTCGTTCGCTGGTTGCCGTTCCCGTGCTGGTGGCCCTGTCCGGCTGCGGCATCAATTCGATCCCGACCGCCGAGGAGAATGCGAAGGCGCGCTGGGCCGATGTCCAGAATCAGTACCAGCGCCGCGCCGACCTGATTCCCAACCTCGTCTCGACGGTGAAGGCCGCCGGCGCGCAGGAGAAGGACATCCTCGTCCAGGTGACGCAGGCCCGCGCCGGCGCCACCCAGGCGCGCGTCTCGCCCGAGGAGCTGACCGATCCGGCCAAGGTGCAGGCCTATCAGCAGGCGCAGGCCGGGCTGACGCTGTCGCTGCAGCGGTTGCAGGAGGCCTATCCCGAGCTGAAGAGCCAGGCCAACTACACCACGCTGATGAGCCAGCTCGAGGGCACCGAGAACCGCATCACCATCGCTCGCAACGATTACAACACCGCGGTGCAGCAGTATAACACCACGATCCGCACCTTCCCGGCGGCGATCGGCGCGCGCATCTTCTACGGCGCCAAGCCGATGGTGCCGTTCGCGGCGACGACCCCGGGTGCCGAGACGGCGCCGACCGTCAATTTCGGGAACACCAACTGAAGTCGACCGCCATGCCGGCGTTGCGCCGCCTGCTCGCGCTCGTCGCGCTGCTGCTCGTGTTCGCGGGCGGCAGCGCGTGGGCGGACCCGACCTTTCCGAAGTTCACCGGGCTCGTCGTCGACGACGCCAACGTCCTGCCGCCCGACGTCGAAGCCGGCCTGACGCGCAAGCTGGAAGCGTTGCAGAAGGACACCAGGCGCCAGCTGGTCGTCGCGACGATCGGCGACATGCAGGGCTATCCGCTCGAGGAATACGGCTATCGGCTAGGTCGCGCGTGGGGCGTCGGTCTCAAGGACGTGAACAACGGCGCGATCCTGTTCATCGCTCCCAACAACCCGCCCGGCCAGCGCGGGCCTCGCCTCGAAGTGGGTAGAGGGCTCGAACCCGTTCTTACTGACGCGCTGTCGAGCACGATCATCAACCAGCGTATGGTCCCGCTGCTCAAGCAGGGCCAGATCGCCCAGGCGATGGAGGCGGGCACCGACGCGATCGTCGAGCAGCTGCGCGCTTCTCCCGACGAGGCCAAGGCGCGAACCGACGCCGCGATCGCCGAGTTCGATCGCCAGCACGCCCGACGCGGCGGCAGCGGCGGCGGCTTCCCCATCGCCCTCGTTTTCGGCGGCATGGTCCTCCTCTTCGTCCTCCTGTCCTTCGCCCGACGTGGCCAGGGCCGGCGCTACCACGACGACAGCGGCATCGGCTCGGTCGTGCTATGGAGCATTGCCAACGAGATCGCGCGCAACGCCGGCAACAGCCGTAGCAGCGGCTGGGGCGGCGGCGGATTCGGAGGCGGCGACGGCGGCAGCAGCGGCGGTTGGGGCGGCGGTGGCTTCACCGGCGGCGGTGGCGGCGATTTCGGGGGCGGCGGCGCCTCGGGGGACTGGTGATGCGGCTGACGGCGGAGGATCACGACCTCGTCACCCGCGCGGTGACGGCGGCGGAGGAGCAGACCGATGGCGAGATCGTCACCGTCGTCGCGCGCCAGTCCGACGCCTATCACGACGTCGCGCTTCACTGGGCGGTGACCGCGATGGTGCTGGTCATCGCGCTGCTCGCCGCCTTTCCCGTCGCGATCGATCATCTCCACGGCCTGTTCGATCCCTGGGGCACCCCCGCCAGCCAGCGCGATGCGCTGACCATCGCGCTGATCCTGGGCGGTGCGGCGTTCCTGATCGTGCGACTGGTCCTGCGCCCCGGCCCGCTGCGCTTCGCGCTGACGCCGGGCGCGACCAAGCAGCGCCGCGTGCGGGCGAAGGCGCTCGCGCTGTTCCGCACCGCCGCCGAGCAGCGCACCGTCGCCGCCACCGGCGTGCTGCTGTACGTGTCGCTGGGCGAACATCGCGCCGAATTGATCGCCGACGCCGCGATCCACGGCCGCGTCGACGAGCGCGAATGGGGGGCGGCGATGGCCGCGCTGATCGCCGAGATCAAGCAACGCCGCCCCGGCCACGGCATGGCGGAAGCGGTGCGGCTGATCGGTGGCGTCCTCGCCCAACACTTCCCGCGGTCGGAGGGTGACATCAACGAGCTGCCGGATCGGCTGATCGAGCTATGAGCGACAGGACGGTCGTCTGGGAAGGTCGCTTCTTGACCGCGGTCACCGAGGGACCGTGGGAATATGCGGAGCGCAAGCGCGATATCGGCGCCGCGGTGATCGTCGCGGTCGACGCCGATCGCCACCTGCTGCTCGTCGAGCAATATCGCATTCCGGTCGGCAAGGTCTGCCTCGAACTGCCCGCCGGCCTCGTCGGCGACGACAGCGAGGGCGAGGCCGTCACCGACGCCGCCCGCCGCGAGCTTGAAGAGGAAACCGGCTATCACGCTGCGTCGGTCGAGGAATATGGCGAATTCTACTCGTCGCCGGGGATGACGTCGGAACGCTTCACCATCGTCGTCGCCACCGGGCTGACGCGAATCGGCGATGGCGGCGGCGAGGAGAATGAGGACATCACCGTGCGGCGCGTGCCGCTGGACGACGCCCCCGCCTTTATTGCCGAGCGCCGCCGTGGGGGGCTTGGGATCGACGCGAAACTGCTACTGATCCTGGGCAGCGGGCTGCTGGCGGACCTCTAACAACCCCCACGTCATCCTGACGAAAGTCAGGATCTCCCGCGGCGGCGCGGAAAGGCTTCAACAACGGTGAGATCCTGACTGTCGTCAGGATGACGCTGGCGGGCACGTGCCCCCCTCCTCACCGATTATCATTCACCCATTCATGGTCGACAATGATGATCGACCGCACCGGCCGGCCATAGGCATCGCGCGACGGGTCGTAGCGAAAGCGCTGAGTAATCAACCGGCACGTCTGCGCGTCGAGCTCGGGATAGCCGCTCGATTCGACCACACGGCACCCCGTCACCCGGCCGTCGACCTCTACCGCGTAGCGCACTGTCACCGTGCCGCCGATCCCCGATTCCGCCGCCTCCGCCGGAAAGTCCGAATCCTTCAGCCGGCCCTTGATCCGCCGCGGCGGCGTCTCGTCGCCCATGCCGCCGTCGCCATCGCCCGATCCCCCGGCGCCGAAGCCGTTGCCAATCCCGCCCGCGCCCTGCCCCGGCCCGGGGGTCGCTGCCGCCCCCGCCGTGGGCGCCGTGCCAGTACGGGCGACGGGTGCCGCCACGACGGGCTGCGGCGGGGGTGGCAGCACGACGACCGGCTTGGGCGCGACGACCTCGGTCGGGTTCGCCCGCAGCGCCGGGGGCGCCGCCTCGCCCTGCGGACGCTTGCTCGCTTTTGGCACCGGCACGACGCGATGTGGCTCGGGCGGATCGGCGGGCAACAGTTGCAGCACGACCAGCGCCTCGCGCGCCGCGGGCACGACATTCACCGCCAGCCCCGCGATCAGCGCCCAGCCCAGCAGCGCAGTGATCGCCGCGCTCGCCAGCGCCACGCCCGCTCGTTCGCGCGGAGGAAGTCCGATCGTCGTCGCCATGACGCGAATGTAAGACCACAGCCCGCGTTAACGAGGGCTGATGACAAGCCTTAGATCCAGCGCCAGATTCCCGCCGCCCATCCCGCCAGCGGGCCATGCGCCCAGGTCGCGGCGAGCCAGATGAGAACGCCGCCCGCCCAGTCGTGCGGCCGAAAGCCGCCAAGCCGCGTCCGCCCCGCCGTTACCGCCGCAAAAGGCCAGAAGCTCGTCTGCGCCTCCCACGCCCGCCAGCGCTCGGGCTCCAGCGCCTCCTTCTTGCGGTCCTGCAAGGCGGCGCCCGCCAGCGCGAGGACGATGATCGATCCCGCCAGCACGACATTGGCGAGAAGCGGATAGACCGCGATGTGGCACAGCCCCCACAGCGCGAACGCCCACATCATCGGATGCCGCGTGATCGCGAACACGCCCCGCGCCGCCGGCACCGGCTTCGCCGCGCCGCCGGGGTCGGGCAGCGCCGGGTTGCCGATCAGCGACCCCATCAGCAGCACGCTCGCGATCAGCATCACGGCGGTCACCACCGCCCACAGCCCGTCGCCGACCGGCCACCACGGCGCCGTCGCGGGGGCGCCGCGATAGGCCGCCGCCATCCAGCCCAGCGTCGCGAACGCCACCAGCGAATAGAGGCCCAGGAACCCGCGCTCGCCGAACCGCGCGACCAGCGGCGCCCTGAGTGGATGGGACAGCAGGAAATGCGTGCCCACGAAGGCGATGCACGCGGCGATCAGCTGTCCCATCGGCTCACATCCTAAGGCTTGCGCTCTCCACGCGTGTCGAGCCCCACCGACGCCGGCTCGACGTTCAGCGGATCGCCGGCGAGGACGTGGTCGCTGTCGCCCAGCGTATCGAGGTGCATCAGCTTCGCGACGAACGGCGCCACCGCCAGCACGACGACGCCGACGCCGATCGCGAACCAGCCGATTCGGGCATAGACCTCGAGCACCTGCTCGGCGCCCGCGCCCTCGCCACCGGTCGCCTGCGCGATCAACCCGGCGATGAAATTGCCCGCCGCCGTCGCCAGGAACCACGTGCCCATCATCAGCCCGGTCATGCTCTTCACCGACAACCGCGTCATCGACGACAGCCCGATCGGCGAGAAGCACAGCTCGGCCGCCGAGTGGAACAGATAGAGCAGGATGACGAAGATCGCCGGGGTCAGCCCCTGGCTCGGCGCGCCGAGGATCAGCGCGAAGAAGCCGGCGCCGACCAGGATCAGGCCGATGCCGAACTTGAACGGCGCCGACGGCTCGAGCTTGCGGCGGCCGAGCTTCACCCAGATCGCGCCGAAGACGGGCGCCAGCGTGATGATGAAGGCCGGGTTGACCGACTGGAACACCGAGGCGGGGATCGCGAAGCCCAGGATCGTGCGGTCGACCGCCTGGTCGGTGTAGAGCGTCAGCGACGAGCCCGTCTGCTCGAACAGCGCCCAGAACAACGGGCACAGCATGATCAGGAACAGCGCCGCGAACAGCCGGTCGCGCTCCTGCCGGGGCAGCTTGGTGACGGCGGTGACGATGATGCCGCCGACTGTGACGACCGCGGCCGCGATCAACAGCAGGCCGACCAGCCCCTGCTGGCCGACGAGATACCACGAGGCGAAGACGGCGAGTATCGCGCCGACGTAGATCAGCCATTCGTTGCTGATCCCGATCGGCGATCGGCGCCGCAACGCACCCGCCACCGGCGGCTCGCCGACCCCGGCCAGCTCGCGCCGGAACGACAGGAACGCGACCAGCCCCAGCGCCATGCCGATCCCGGCGGCTCCGAAGCCCCAGCCCCAGCCGACCGTCTCGCCCAGGATGCCGACGATGATCGGCCCGACGAAGGCGCCGGTGTTGATCCCCATGTAGAAGATCGAGAAGGCGCCGTCGCGGCGGATGTCGTCGCGCGGGTAGAGCGCGCCGACCAGCACCGAGATATTGCCCTTTAGGAAGCCGGTGCCGACGATCACGAACGCCAGCGCCAGGTAGAAGCCGAGCAGCGCCGACCCCTGCTGCCCCTGCGGCCCCTCGACCACCGCGATCAGCAAATGGCCGATGGTGATGAAGATGCCGCCCGCCAGCACCGCCTTGCGCGCGCCGAGCAGCCGGTCGGCCAGCAATCCGCCCAGGATCGGGGTGATGTACACCATCGAGGTATAGGCGCCGTAGATCGCATAGGCCGGCTGTTCCGCCAGCAGGAAGTGCTTGGTCAGGTACAGCACCAGGATCGCGCGCATGCCGTAGAAGGAAAAGCGCTCCCAAAGCTCGACGAAGAACAGCAGGAACAGGCCCCGCGGATGCCCCAGCCACGTCGGCCGCACGCTTGCGCCCGCTACGCCATCGACCATTCGCTACGCTCCCTCACACCCACGCTCGTCGCGGCGCCAATTAGTTACAAGGGACACTAGCGGCTGAACGAGTCCTGTAAATCCTCCCCTGCGCGGGGAGGATTGGGTAAAAGGCGCCATGCTCAACGATCCCACCTCTGCGCTGTCGCTTCTCGCCACCCGCCGATCGGGCAAGCCGCGCGACCTCGTCGCCCCCGGCCCCGACGCCGCGCAGCTTGATTCGATCCTGTCGATCGCGGCGCGCACCCCCGACCATGGCAAGCTCGCGCCCTGGCGCTTCGTCGTCGTGCCGGCGACCCGCCGCGGCGCGCTCGCCGACGTCATCACCCGCGCCTATCGCGCCGAACGACCGCAGGCGTCGGCGACCGAGATCGCCTCGCTCGAGCAATTCGCGCGCCAGGCGCCGACGCTGGTCGTCGTCCTGTCGTCCCCCCGCGACAGCCATATCCCGCGCTGGGAGCAGGAATTGTCCGCCGGCGCCGCGACGATGAACCTGCTCCACGCCGCCCATGCTCACGGCTTCGCCGCGGGCTGGCTGACCGGCTGGCCCGCCTTTTCCGACACTGTCCGCAATGCGTTCGGTACCGCGGCGGAGCGGATCGTCGGCTTCGTCTTCATCGGCACGCCGTCGCGCGACCTCGACGAACGTCCGCGCCCGGACATGGCACGGATCGTCTCAACCTGGGGCGGCACGGGACTCGACGGACGCGCGGATTAGTGTATTAAACGAGCATGACAGCGCTCAGCAACGAGGATAGCCCCGTCTACATCCGCCTTCGCGCGACGATTGCGGCCGGGATCCTGCGCGGCGACTATCGCGCGGGCGACCAGCTCCCCTCGGTACGCGCCTTCGCCGCGGAGAACGGCGCCAACCCGCTGACCGTCGCCAAGGCCTATCAAAGCTTCCAGGACGATGGCTATGTCGAGGTGCGCCGCGGCGTCGGCATGTTCGTCCTGCCCGGTGCCGCCGAGCGGCTCCGCCTCGCCGAGCGCGACAATTTCGTGAAGAACCAGTGGCCACGCATCCGCGGCTACATCGACCTGCTCGGCCTCGACGCCGCGGACCTGCTCCAGCGCGAGAACGCCTGAAATCCTCCCCCGCTAGGGGGAGGTGGCAGCGAAGCTGACGGAGGGGGCGGCAAGCGGCGCATCATCAAGAGAGCGGGCATTCCTCCCCCTCCGAGCCGCTGCGCGGCCCACCCCCCCCTGGCGGGGTAGGATTCGCGCCCATCGCATCGTAGACTCCCGGCCATCCTCGTGCCTTGCCTCGCCCGCGCCCCTGCCCCATAGGTTCGGCATGGATACGCCGATCGAGACGCTGACGTTCGAAGACGCGCTGAAGGAACTCGAACGCATCGTCGCCCGGCTGGAAAGCGGCGAGGCGACGCTCGACGAGTCGATCCAGCTTTACGAACGCGGCGATCGCCTGCGCCAGCGCTGCGCCGACCGGCTCGATGCCGCCCAGGCGCGGATCGAGGCGATCCGCCTGGATGCCGATGGCCGACCCGCGGGCACGCGCCCCTTCGCCGCTGCCTGATATGGCGGGATCATTGCTCGACGGCGCGCTCGCCGAGGTCGCCGCCGATGTCGACGCGCGCTTCGACGCGTGGCTCACGATCCCGGACGACGCGCGGGCCGATCTCTACCGGGCGATGCGCCATGCCGCGATCGGCGGCGGCAAGCGGCTGCGCCCACTGCTGACCCGCGCCACCGCCGACCTGTTCGCGGTCGATCGCGACTGCTCGGGCCGCGTCGGTACCGCGATCGAGGCGATCCACGTCTATTCGTTGATCCACGACGACCTGCCGGCGATGGACGACGACGCCATGCGCCGCGGCAAGCCGACCGTCCACATCGCCTTCGACGAGGCGACCGCGATTCTGGCGGGCGACTGCCTCCATGCGCTGGGGTTCGAGGTGCTCGCCGATCCCGCCACCCATCCCGATCCTTTCGTCCGCGCCGAGCTGGTCCTCGACCTCGCCCGCGCCGCCGGCCCCACCGGCATGGCGGGCGGCCAGATGATGGATCTGGAGGCGGAGCGCAGCCGCTTCGACCTCGCCACCGTCACCCGGCTCCAGCAGATGAAGACCGGTGCGCTGATCACCGCCGCGGTCGAGGCGGGCGCGATCCTCGGCCGCGTCGCGCCCGAAGGCCGCGTTGGCCTGCGCGGCTATGCGCACGACCTCGGCCTCGCGTTCCAGATCGCCGACGACCTGCTCGACGCCGAGGGCGACGAGGAGCTGGCGGGCAAGAAGCTGCGCAAGGACGAGGTGGCGGGCAAGGAGACGTTCCTGTCGCTGCTCGGCGTCGAGCCGGCGCGCCAGCGCTGTGCGATGCTCGTCGACCAGGCGATCGAGCACCTGCGCCATTACGGCGCTGAGGCGGACCTGCTGCGCGCCATCGCCCGCTACGTCGTGGAGCGCGACCATTGACCCGGATCGGCGTCTACCCCGGCACCTTCGATCCGGTGACGCTCGGCCACATGGACATCATCCGTCGCGGCGCCAAGCTGGTCGATCGGCTGGTGATCGGCGTGACGACCAATCCCTCCAAGTCGCCGATGTTCGACCTCGACGAGCGGATGGCGATGGTCCGTCGCGAGGTCGAGGGGATCGGCGGCGAGATCCACGTCGTCAGCTTCGATTCGCTGCTGATGGACTTCGCCGAACGGGAAGGCGCGAAGGTCATCGTCCGGGGCCTACGCGCGGTCGCCGACTTCGAGTACGAATATCAGATGGCCGGCATGAACCAGCAAATCAATCCGCGGGTCGAGACGGTGTTCCTGATGGCCGACGTCGCGCTGCAACCGATCGCCAGCCGCCTGGTCAAGGAAATCGCGCTGTTCGGCGGCGAGATCGGCAAGTTCGTGACCCCAGCGGTGCGCGAGGATGTGGTCGGTCGCGTCAAGGCGATGAAGGCGGGTTGACCTCAATTCCATTGCACGCGCCTCTCAACCCGTTCGCCCTGAGGAGAGACTGAGCGAAGTCGAAGCCTCGTCTCGAAGGGCAGGTCCCAGGCAGGTGCTTCGAGACGGCGCTTCGACTTCGCTCAGCGCCTCCTCAGCACGAACGGTTGGGGTGGATGATGTCACGCACCTCATCGAACCCGCCCGCCACCGCCTGCACCCCGATCGCGCGCAACCGATCGGCATGCCCCACCCCGCAGTGCCGCCCGGCGCACAGCCCGATCACATAGCCGCCCGACGCCACCGCCCCGGTCGCCCCCACCGGCGAATCCTCGATGATCGCGCAATCCTCGATCGCCACCCCCAGCTTGGCCGCGGCATGGAGGTACAAGTCGGGCGCCGGCTTACCGTTCGCCACATCCTCGCGCCCCGAATAGATATGGTCGCCAAAGGCATCGGCCAGGCCGATATGCGCCAGATGCCGGCGGATCCAGCGCTTGCCCGACGACGACACGATCGCCTTGGGCAGCGCGGCCGGCAACGAGCGGACGAACGCCACCGCGCCCGCAACCTCGCCGACGCCCTCGGCCATCACCCGGTCGTCCTCGACCCGGCGCGCCGCATGGAAACTGTCGGGGATCGGACCGCCGATGAACGCTTCGATCCGCGACAGGAAATCCTTGCCCGAATAGCCCATGAACCGCGCCATGCTCTCGGTCGGGTCGATCGGATGCCCGGCCTCGGTCAGCCAATGGGCGAGGTGCAGGTTGCCGGCATATTCGCTTTCGACCAGCACCCCGTCGAAGTCGAACAGGATCGCCGCGAACCTCATGCGCGCGGCCCGAACAGCGCGCTGCCGACGCGCACATGGGTGGCGCCGATCGTCACCGCGGTCTCGTAATCCGCCGACATCCCCATGCTCAGCCCTGCCAGCCCCTGCTCGCGTGCCAGCTTCGCCAGCAGCGCGAAATAGGGCGCGGGGGCGAGATCGGCGGGCGGCAGGCACATCAGACCGACCACCGGCAGCCCCGCGTCACGCGCCGCCGCCAGCAGCGCCGGCAGCTCGGCGATCGCGCAGCCGCCCTTCTGCTCCTCGTCACCGATGTTGATCTGGACGAAGCAATCGGGCCGCCGCCCCGCCTTTTCCATCGCCCGGGCGAGCGCGGTGACTAGCGACGGCCGGTCGACGACATGGATGACGTCGAACAGTGCCACCGCCTCATCGGCCTTGTTCGACTGGAGCTGGCCGATCAGGTGAAGCGTCACATCGGGATAGGCCTCGCGAAGCGCCGGCCACTTCGCCGCCGCCTCCTGGACGCGGTTCTCGCCGAAGTCGCGCTGCCCGGCGGCGAGCAGCGGCTCGATCGCTTCGGGCGGCTGCGTCTTCGACACGGCGATCAGCGTCACGTCGCCACGTTGGCGTCCGGCTAGGCGCGCCGCGCGCGTGATCGAAGAGTCGATGGCGGAAAGGGTGCTGGCAGTCATCGCGCCCGCTATAGCGAGGCGATGCGCGTGGTGAACCCTTGGCTGATGACCGACGAGCGGCTCGGCCCTGCGCTGCTCGACGCGGTGCGCCGGGTGCCGCCCGGTGGCGGCGTCGTCTTCCGCCATTATGCCACACCCGAACGCGAGCGGCGCAGGCTGTTCCTCGCCGTCCGTCGCATCGCCCGGGCGCGGCGGCTGCACGTCACCGTCGTCGGCGCCATGCCGGGTGCGACGGGTCGCCACAACGGCCCGCGCCCGCTCACCGCCGCCGCGCATGATCGCCGCGAAGCGATGCGCGCCGTCCACCTTGGTGCGCAGTTCCTGTTCGTCTCGCCGGTCTTCCCGACCCGCTCGCATCCCGGCGCCCCCGCCCTCGGCGTCATGGCCGCGGCACGAATCGCCAGGGGGCTGGACGGTCGGGCCATCGCGCTCGGCGGCATGGACGCGCGCCGGTTCCGGCGGATCGCACGGCTGGGATTCGACGGGTGGGCGGCGATCGACGCCTTCGCCCCACGTCAGAAGCGGAAGGCGGTGCCCAGATAGACGGCCTGGCTGTCGCGACGCATCGTGTCGAGGTTGGTCAGCCGCTCGCGATCCGACCGATAGCGCAAGCCCGCGGTCACATCGAGATTGCGGGTCAGCGAATAGCTGCTCGACAGGTCGACCGAATAGCTCGACGGCGGCTCGATCAGCTTGCTCGCGCCCTCGAGCGGGCGATCGGCGGTCGCAGCGAGTCGGCTCGACGCGCGGCCAGCATTGTATGTGACGGCGACGTCAGCCGCCTCACGCCCGCCCGGCAGGCTGGCGGTATCGATGCGAGTCGCATTGCCGGCGACCGCGAAGCGCTTCCAGCCAACCGAGACGCCCAGGTTATAGGCGATCGGCGCGATGCCGACGGTCGGGGCCTGTGCCTGGGCACGCGACGCGCCCAACGCCGCGATCGCGCTGCGGTTCGACCGGGCGCGGACCGCCACCGTCACCGCGCGGCGATCGCTGCGCAGGTCGGCGGGGGTAAACTGGAACGAGTCGGGATCGATCCCGCTGCGGGCGAACACCGCGGCCAGACGCGGATCGGCCGCAGCCGGCGTGAAGGTGCCGTTGAAGCGGGGGGCGTTGCCGGCGGGTGCGGCGGCGACGCGACGTGCGCGGGTCTGCTCGGTCGCGCCGAACGCGGGCGCGACGAGCGTGCCGGCTACCGCCAGCGCTCCCACGACAATCCCGACAGTGGCACGTGCACCGATCAACGTTAGTCCCCTCGACTCTCGCTCAACGCGCCTACCATGATTCGGCGTCACGTCGACACCGACACCGCTGTCATGGCGCACGCTTTCTCTTCAAGTGTTGCAATCAGCACACAGCTTGTCCGGCATATGGGATCAAGCGCCATGCTTGCGAGGCGTGTGGTGCCCGAGTAGAGGCGGAGACTGCCTCTTCTTGCAGGACGTTCCCATGACCCGCCCGTCGCGTATCGCCCTCCTGGTCGCCGTTGTCGCTTTGCCGCTTGCCGCTTGCGGTGGTGGCCGGAGCGGGCTCGGCAAGACCGACCTCGCCGCGTCCAAGGTGACGACGATCGGCGTCAACAGCTATCTGTGGCGTGCCAGCCTCGACACGCTGTCGTTCATGCCGCTGCTGCAGACCGATTCCAACGGCGGCGTCATCGTCACCGACTGGTACGTCAATCCGCAGGTTCCGACCGAGCGGATGAAGGTGACCGTCTCGATCCTCGACCAGGACCTGCGCGCCGATGCGGTTCGCGTCGCGGCGCTGCGCCAGGTCAACCAGGGCGGCCAGTGGGTCGCCGCGCCGGTCCAGGCGGCGACGACGCAGAAGCTGGAAGACATCATCCTCACCAAGGCGCGCGACCTGCGCCGCGCCTCGATCGCCGGATAAGCACGACTGACCATGGCTTCACGCTTCAACGCCCAAAAGGCGGACGCCCAATGGCAGGCCGCCTGGGACGAGCGCCAGACGTTCCGCGCCCGCGACAATAGCGGCAAGCCCCAGAGCTATGTCCTTGAGATGTTTCCCTATCCGTCGGGACGCATCCACATGGGGCACGTCCGCAATTACACGATGGGCGACGTCCTCGCGCGCTATCGGCGGATGCTGGGGCATGAGGTGCTCCACCCGATGGGCTGGGACGCCTTCGGTATGCCGGCCGAGAATGCGGCGATGGAAAAGGGCGTCCACCCGGGCACCTGGACGCTCGCCAATATCGAGACGATGAAGGCACAGCTGAAGCGGCTCGGCTTCGCGCTCGATTGGTCGCGCGAGCTGGCCACGTGCAAGCCCGACTATTACGGCCACGAACAGGCGCTGTTTCTCGACATGGTCGCGGCCGGTCTGGTCTATCGCAAGGAGTCGTCGGTCAACTGGGACCCGGTCGACATGACCGTGCTCGCCAACGAGCAGGTGATCGACGGCCGCGGCTGGCGATCGGGCGCGCTGGTCGAGAAGCGCAAGCTCAACCAGTGGTTCCTCAAGATCACCGACTTCGCCGACGAGCTGATCGCGGGGCTCGGCAAGCTTGAGCATTGGCCCGACAAGGTCAAGCTGATGCAGGAGAACTGGATCGGCAAGAGCCAGGGTCTGCAGTTCCGCTTCGCCCTGTCCGACGGCGGCAGCGTCGAGGTATTCACCACCCGTCCCGACACGATCTTCGGCGCCAGCTTCGTCGCCGTCGCCGCCGATCACCCGATCGCGCGCGCCCTGGCCGAGATCAATGCCGAGGCGGAAGCGTTCATCGCGATGTGCAAGCTCGGCGGCACCACCGCGGCCGAGATCGAGACGCAGGAAAAGCAGGGGTTCGACACCGGCCTCTCCGCAGCGCATCCGCTCGATGCGTCGATCAAGCTGCCCGTCTACATCGCCAATTTTGTGCTGATGGAATATGGCACGGGCGCCGTCTTCGGCGTGCCGGCGCACGACCAGCGCGATTTCGACTTCGCGACCAAATACGGGCTGCCGATCCGTCGCGTCGTGTCCGACGGCGACAAGACCGCGCCCGATTTCGCGGAAGCCGAGGCCTATACCGGTCCCGGCACGATCGTGAACTCGCACTTCCTCAATGGCATGGACGTTGAGGACGCCAAGCGCGCGGTCATCACCCGCGCCCAGGAGGGCGGCTGGGGCCATGGCACCACCGTCTATCGTTTGCGCGACTGGGGCGTCAGTCGCCAGCGCTATTGGGGCACGCCGATCCCGATCATCCACTGCGACGCCTGCGGCGTGGTGCCGGTGCCCAAGGACCAGCTGCCCGTCACGCTGCCCGACGACGTCACCTTCGACATCCCCGGCAACCCGCTCGATCGCCATCCGACATGGAAGCATGTCGCCTGCCCGTCGTGCGGCGGCGCCGCGGTGCGCGAAACCGACACGCTCGACACCTTCGCGGATTCGTCCTGGTATTTCATCCGCTTCGCCAGCCAGCCCAAGGACAAGCCGTTCGACAAGGCGGTCGCCGAAAGCTGGCTGCCGGTCGGCCAGTATATCGGCGGCGTCGAGCATGCGATCCTTCACCTGCTCTACGCCCGCTTCTGGACACGCGCGCTCAAGCACATGGGCCTGCTCGACGTGGCCGAGCCGTTCACCGGCCTGTTCACGCAGGGCATGGTCACACACGAGACCTACAAGTCCGCCGACGGCCGCTGGCTGTCGCCCGACGATATTCGTGACGGTATCGAAACGGCATCGGGCCAGCCGGTGACGGTCGGCCGCGTCGAGAAGATGTCGAAGTCGAAGAAGAACACCGTCGATCCCGAACCGATCGTCGACCGCTACGGCGCCGATGCCGTGCGCTGGTTCATGCTCTCCGACTCGCCCCCCGAGCGCGACCTGCCCTGGACCGAGGCGGGAATCGAAGGCGCGTGGCGCTTCGTCCAGCGGCTGTGGCGGCTGGTCGACGCCGACGGGATCGAGCCCGGCGAAGGCGGTGATGAGGCGCTCGATCGCAAGGTCCATAAGACGATCGCCGGCGTCGGTGCCGACATCGAGGCGCTGGCGTTCAACAAGGCCGTCGCCAAGCTCTACGAGCTGACCTCCGCGATCGAGCGCGCGGCGCCGTCCGCGTCGCGCGCCGATGCCGTCCGCACGCTGCTGCTCCTCGCCTCGCCGATGGTCCCGCACCTCGCCGAGGAGGCCTGGTCGATGCAGGGCGGCGACGGCCTGATCGCCGACGCGCCCTGGCCCGAGGCGGATCCGGCGCTGCTCGTCGAAGACGAGGTCACCTACGCCATCCAGATCAACGGCAAGCTGCGCGATACGCTGAAACTGCCCAAGGGCATGGCGCGCGAGGATGTCGAAGCCGCCGCACTCGCCAGCGGCAATGTCGTCCGCGTCCTCGACGGAAAGCCGCCCAGAAAGGTGATCGTTGTTCCCGACCGCCTCGTGAACCTCGTCGCATGAAGCGGCTTGCCGCCCTCGCCGCGCTCGCGCTGACGCTGCCGGGCTGCGGGCTGAAGCCGCTCTATGCCAACGGCAGCGCCGGGCCGGTCGCCGCGTCGCTGTCGCAGATCGAGGTGGCGCCGATCGAGGGGCGTGCTGGCTGGCTGGTCAGCAACGCGCTGCGCGATCGGCTCGTGCCCAATGGCGCGCCGCAATATCGGCTCGACGTTCGTCTCGACGACAAGATCGCCGGGCTTGGCGTGCGCCGCGACGACAGCGTCACGCGCGAGCGGCGGACGCTGCGCGCCCGCTATCAGCTGGTGAACCTCGCCGACGGCTCGATACTGGTCGACTCCACTGCCGGCTCCGATGCGGGGATCGACGTCGTCCGCTCCGAATATGCCACCATCGCCGCCGAGAATACCGCGATGGAACGGCTCGCCACCATCGTCGCCGACCAGATTACCGCGCGGCTCGCGCTCTACGCCCAGCGCCGGGCGCCGCCCGCGCCGTGAAGGTCTCGCGCGCCGGCGAGATCGAGGCGGCGCTCGACCGTGCCTCCCCCGACATCCGGCTCTATCTGCTCCACGGACCTGACGGATCGGCCGCAGCCGCCATGGCGTCACGGCTCGGCAAGGCTATGGGATCAGAGGCCGAACGCATCGATCTCGACGGGGCGAATCTCCGCAGCGATCCCGCCCGCCTTGCCGACGAGGCGGCGTCGCTGTCGCTGTTTGGCGGTGCGCGTTTCGTCCGCGTCAGTCAGGCGGGCGAGGAAAGCCTCGACGCCGTCACCGCGCTCCTGTCCGCCGACCGCGCGGGCAATCCCGTCGTCATGCTCGCCCCCACCGTCAAGGCGACCGGCAAGCTGGTGAAACTCGCGATCGAATCGCCGTGCGCGATGGCCTTCGCCTGCTACGAGCCGTCCGCTGCCGACGCCGAGAAGATCGCAGCCCAGTTCGCGCGCGAGGCGGGCTTGCGGCCCGTCGGTGATGCCGCGCGCCGGATCGCCGCAGCCGCCGCCGGCGACCGCGCGGTGATGGCGCGCGAGGTCGAGAAGCTCGCCCTCTATCTCGACGCCTCGCCCGACCGCCCGCAGGATCTCGACGACACCGCCTTCGACGCCGTGGGTGCCGATCTCGGCGATACCGAGGCCACGCGACTCGTCGCTGCGGTCGTCGAAGGCCGCACCGCGGCGCTGGGCGACGAACTGGTGCGCTTTGCCGATGCCGGCACTTCGCCGATCCCGTGGCTACGCCAGCTCGTCCGCCGGCTCGTCGCGCTGGCCGAAATGCGCGCCGATATCGACCGCGGCGGCGCCGCCGACGAGGTGATGAAGCGTCACCGGGTATTTTGGAAGGAAACCGACGAAACCGCGCGCGCCTTGCGTCGCTGGAACGCCCCGATGCTCGCCGCCGGCATCGATCGCGTTCGCCAGGCCGAACGCGCGGTCATGGCCAGCTGCAATCCCGGTCCGGTCGTCGCCGACCAGCGCCTGATCGACATGACCCGCGGCGTCGAGCGGCGGGGTTGACCCCCGCCTGCACGCCTTACAGATCCCCGCCCGTCAGCCGCTGGCACACCATGTCCAGCTGATCGAGCGTCGAATAACCGATCGTTAACGTCCCGCCCTCACCGTGCGATACGACCTTCACCGCCAGGCCGAGCAGGTCCGCCAGCTGCCGCTCGAGCGCCGCGATATCGGGATCGTCGTGCGGCGCCGCTGCACGCGCGGCCGACACCGCCCTGCCCTTCGCCGGCTTGGCCCCCTTCGCCAGCTTCTCGGTGTCGCGCACCGACAGCTCGTCGCGGACGACCTGCTCCGCCAGCGCCTCGACGTCGCGCGCGCCCAGCAGCGCGCGGGCATGGCCCATCGTCAGGCTGCCGTCGGTCAGCATTCCTTGAACCGACGCCGGCAATTCCAGCAATCTCAATAGGTTGGCAACATGGCTGCGCGACTTGTGGACGGTCTTCGCCAGCGCTTCCTGGGTATGGCCGAACTCTTCGACCAGCCGCTGATACGCCTGTGCCTCCTCGATCGCGTTGAGGTCCTGCCGCTGGATATTTTCCAGCAACGCCACTTCGAGCGTCACCGCATCATCGAACTCGCGAACGACGACCGGCACCTCGTGCAGCCGCGCGCGCTGCGCGGCGCGCCAGCGGCGCTCGCCGGCGACGATCTGATAGTCATGGCCGTGGGGCCGAACGACGATCGGCTGGATGACGCCATGCGCCGCGATCGACGCCGCCAGTTCATCAAGCGCCGCATCGTCGAAGTGGCGCCGCGGCTGGTCGGGATGCGGCGACAGCGCGCTGACCGCCAACATTCGCACACTGTTGCCGTTGCCGGCACCATCGCGGTTGACGGGCGATTCGACAGCGATATCGCCCAGCAGTGCGTTCAATCCGCGACCCAGGCCGCCGGGACGTCGCCTGTCGGTCATGCCGCCACCTTCTCGCGCGGCAATCGCGCGATCAATTCACGCGCCAGCGCGATATACGCCTCCGAGCCCGAGCAGCGATGGTCGTAGATCAGGGCGGGCAAGCCGTGGCTCGGCGCTTCCGACAGGCGGACATTGCGCGGGATTACCGTGTCGAAGACCACCCGCCCCAGCACCGCGCGCACGTCGCTCGCGACCTGTTCGGTCAGGCGATTGCGGCGGTCGAACATCGTCAGCACCACGCCGATGATCGACAGCCCGGGATTGAACCGCTCACGGATCCGCTCCACCGTCGTCAGCAATTGCGACAGACCTTCCAACGCGAAGAACTCGCACTGCAAGGGCACGAGCAGCGCATCGGCCGCGACCATCGCATTGATCGTCAGCAGGCCCAGCGATGGCGGGCAATCGATCAGGATGATATCCCACCGGCCACGTACCGCGCGCACGGCCTGGTCGAGCTGGTGCGTCCGCCCGTCGAACCCGACCAGCTCGATCTCGGCACCCGACAGGTCGACCGTCGACGGGACGAGATCCAGCCCCGGGACGCGCGTCGCCACCACCGCGTCTGGGAGCGGTGCCCGGTCGATCAGGACATGATAGCTCGACAACTTGCGTTCGGATGGATGGACGCCGAGCCCCGTCGAGGCATTGCCCTGGGGATCGAGATCGATCAGCAACACGCGCTTGCCCGTCGCTGCCAGCGCCGTCGCGACGTTGATCGCACTCGTCGTCTTGCCGACACCGCCCTTCTGATTGGCGATAGCGATGCAGATGCTCATCACAATACTCCCTCGACGACGAGGATCGAGGAGGCGGGATCGCTCACGCTCTGTTCCACGTGGAACACTCTACGCTTGCGAACGAGTGTCGACAACGTGGTTTCGTCGAGCTGACCCCGCGGTAACAGCCAACGGGTCGCGGCATGCGCGCAATGTCCGGCAATCGCACCCAACTTGTCGACCGCCGCTACCGCCCTTGCCGAAATGACGTCGAACCGCTCTTCGACGGCTTCGATCTTCGAGTGGTGGACCACCGCATCAAGCCCCAAAACCTCGACCGCATGGGCCAAGAACTCGGCACGACGCCGGCGAGGTTCCACCATCGTAACATGCGCGTCCGACATCAGCGCAACGATCACCCCCGGGAAGCCGCCGCCACTGCCAATATCCAGCCAGCTGACCGCACCGGCCGGCGCCAGTGCCAACAACTGCGCGGAATCCAACGCATGCCGGTTCCAGATCGTCGCGATCGTCGATGGCGCTATCAGGTTCTGGCGATCATTCTCGTCCGTTACCATCGCCAGGAACCGCTCGATCGACGCCATCGTATCGGCGCCAGCCTTGTCCGCAACCCATGCGCGTGCTTCCTCCTCCGTCATGCCGCCCGCCGCGACAGATGCAGATGGATCGCCGCCAGCGCCGCGGGCGACACACCCCGAACTCGCGCAGCCGCTGCAAGCGATGGCGGTCGTGCCGTGCTCAGCCGCTCGACCATCTCGTTCGACAAACCGGCAATCGCGGCGAAATCGATATCCTCCGGCAGCGTCATCGCCTCGTCGCGGCGTAGCCGAACGATCTCCTCCCGCTGCCGATCGAGATAGGGCGCATAAGTCGCATCCTGTTCGATCTCGGCGACGACGTCCGCGTGCCATCCGCCGACCTCGACATCCGCCAGACTAACACCGTCGAACCGCAGCCAGTCGAATCCCGACCGCCGCATCCCATCGTTGGGCAGGCCGTCTGCGCGAATGTCGCCGGCCGTCCGTAGCCGATTTAGCAACGCCATGATCGCCGCGCGCTCGTTCTCCCGCCGTTGCTGATGCGCCAATCGACGGCGGCTCACGCATCCCAGCTCACGCGCCAACGCTCCCAGTCGCGTTTCGGCGTTGTCGGCGCGCAGCGACAACCGATATTCGGCGCGCGCGGTCAGCATGCGATAGGGCTCGGTCACGCCCTGCAGGGTCAGGTCGTCGATCATTACCCCGATGTAACTCGACGCCCGGTCGAGCACGACTGGCGCCATACCCAGCGCATGAGCCGCCGCATTCAGTCCGGCGACCAGCCCCTGCCCCGCCGCTTCCTCGTAACCGGTGGTGCCATTGATCTGTCCAGCGCAGAACAACCCCTCGATCTCGTCGAGTGCCAGGCGGGTGTCGAGCACCCGCGGGTCGATATGATCATATTCCACCGCATACCCCGGCACCACGATCGTCGCTCGCTCGAGCCCAGGAATGGTCGCGACCATCGCCTGCTGCACATCGGTCGGCAGCGACGTCGACAGGCCGTTGGGATAGACGAGGTAATCGGCCAATCCTTCGGGCTCCAGGAACAGCTGATGTCCGTCGCGGTCGCCGAACCGCTGCACCTTGTCCTCGATCGACGGACAATAGCGCGGTCCCGATGCCTCGATCGCACCGGTGAACAGCGGTGACCGATCGAGGTTGCGTCGGATGACGTCATGAGTCGCCGGCACCGTTCGCGTGATGGCACACGCGATCTGGGGTAGCTGCCGCGCTGACGTCAGCGGCGACATCGTCCATGGCGCCGCATCCGACGGATGTTCGGGCAGCGCCGACCAGTCGATCGTCCGCCCGTCGAGCCGCGGCGGCGTCCCCGTCTTCAACCGCGTCATCGGCAGGCCGAGCCCACGAAACTGTTCGGCGAGCCGCCCCGCCGCCCGCTCACCGACGCGCCCGCCGGCCATCCGCATGTCGCCGCGAAACATCGTCGCGCCAAGGAAGGTCCCAGTGGCGATCACCACTGCTCGCGCCTCGATCAAGCTGCCGTCGGCCAGCACCGCGCCCGCCACGCGGCCATTGGCCAGCCGCAGCTCGACGACCTCGCCCTCGACGACATCGACATTCGGCAGGGCAGCCAGTGTCCCCTGTACGGCAGCGGCATAGTGGCGCCGATCGGCCTGGACCCGCGGTCCGCGAACCGCCGCACCCTTGCTGGCGTTGAGCATACGATAGTGGATTGCCGCCGCGTCAGCGGCGACACCTATAATACCGTCGAAGGCGTCGATCTCTCGGACGATATGCCCCTTGCCAACGCCGCCGATGGCGGGATTGCAGGACATCGCCCCGATCGTCGTTGCCGACAGAACGATCAGGTTGACGCTGGCACCGCGGCGCGCCGCCGCCGCGGCGGCCTCGACACCCGCATGACCACCACCAATTACGACGACATCCACCATCGCGGTCGCTTACCGCCGCCGCCCTCTCTGGTCAAAATTGTTCCACGTGGAACATCATTTTCCGACGCAAAACCGCGAGAAGAGCGCGTCCAACATTGCGTCGACAGCGTCTACGCCCAGGATGGCGGCCAGGGACGAGGTCGCCCGACGCACATGCTCCGCAATGACGATGCCATCTGAGCTCCTCACCGCCAGTGCCGATGCTGCATCGCGGCAAAGCTCAATCTGTTGCCGCGACAGCGCCAGCGTATCCTCTGCCGGTAGCAGCTTCGCACCACGCTCGGCGATTGCATCCCATAGCCGCGCGACGCTCGCCGGATCGTCAGCTGCCACCGCGATCGTCTTGCCGGCGGGGAGCACCTCGCGACCCGCAACATCCGCGCGCGCATGGACCCGGATCGTCCCGGCCATCGGCGGCGCCTCGTCCCCCAGCCACAGCACGATATCCGCCACCGCAGCCGCCTCCAGCGCCCGGTCGACCCCGATCGCCTCAACGGTATCGAGCGTCTCGGTGATCCCCGCCGTGTCGATGACCAGATATGCCACCCCGTCGCGGCTGACCGGTGCCTCGATCCGATCGCGGGTCGTTCCCGCGATCGGCGTCACGATCGCGGCTTCGCGCCCCACCAGTCGATTGAGCAACGTCGACTTGCCGGCGTTGGGCGGCCCGGCGAGCACGACGCGGATCCCGTCGCGCAAGCGCTCGACCGGCGGCGTCGACGCCACCCCCTCGATCCGGGCCGCGAGCGCATGCGCATCGGCCAGGATCGCGTCCAGCCCGTCAGCGGTCTCGGCGACGTCGCCCTCGTCGCCATAATCGATCTGCGCCTCGCACCGCGCCGCCAGCATCGCCGCGTCGCCCAGCCAGTCGCGCACGAGGCTGCTCAGTCGCCCCTCGACCGCATCGATCGCCGCGCGCCGTTGTCGCTCGGTTTCGGCCGAGAGTAGGTCGGCGAGCCCCTCCGCCTGGGTCAGGTCGATGCGGCCGTTCAGCAACGCCCTTCGCGTGAACTCCCCCGCCGCCGCCCGCCGTAACCCCGCTTGCCTAGCCAGCGCCGCCTCGACCGCGTCGATCACCGCGCGTCCGCCATGGCAATGCAGCTCGACCAGGTCCTCGCCGGTCGCACTCGCCGGTCCGGGAAACACGAGCACCAGCGCCTCGTCCAGGATCCGACCATCGCCGTCGCGAAGCCGCCGCAGCCCCGCCCGCCGCGGTGGCGGCAGCGTCCCAGCCAGGGCGCCGACCGCCGCCAGTGCGCCGGCACCGCTGACCCGCAGCACCGCGATCGCCGCCGGCGGCCGGCCGCTCGAGACCGCGAAGATCGTGTCCATCAGTCGGGCTTGGGCGCGTTGCCCTCGAACATTCGTCGCCAGAAGCCCATCCCCGCCTCGCTCATCGGTGCCCAGCTGCGCATCATGCCCTCGATCAGCTCGGGCTTCACCTGGCCGCTCATCGCCTCGTTCACCATCGCGACATAGCGCTCGTGGATCGGGGTCAGATCGGGAAGCCCCAGCGCCCGCCGCGCTTCCTCGGGGGTGCATTCCACCTCGACATTCACCTTCATCGCCGCCCCCTTGAGCCATCGTCCGGCCCCCTGCATAGCGGCGCACGGCTCGTCGCGCGAGAGAGCGCGACGACCTGCGGAGTAGCATGATGACCCGAACCACCCCGATCGAAACGCTGGATGGCGACGCCAGCTTCAACGCCTATGTCGCGCGCCCGGCCGACACCGCCAAGGCAGCGATCATCGTCATCCAAGAGATTTTCGGCATCAACGCCGGCATCCGTCGCAAGTGCGACACGCTGGCGGAGGCGGGCTATCTCGCCATCGCGCCCGACCTGTTCTGGCGGATCGAACCGGGCATCGAGCTCGACCCCGATGTCGAGCCCGAGATGCAGCGCGCGCTGTCGCTGATGGGCCAGTTCGACCAGGATACCGGCATCAAGGACATCGAGGCGACGATCCGCGCCACCCGCGCGATGCTGGGCGACGATGCGGCGAAGGTCGGCGCCGTCGGCTACTGCCTCGGCGGTCGCCTCGCCTATATGACCGCGGCGCGGACCGACATCGACGCCAGCGTCGGCTATTATGCCGTCGGCCTCGACCAGCTGCTCGGCGAGAAGCATGCCATTGCCAAGCCGCTGATGCTGCACATCGCCGCCGAGGACCACTTCGTCGACAAGGACCAGCAGGCCCGCGTTCATGCCGGGCTCGACGACGAAGCCAAGGTCACGATCCACGACTATCCCGGCGTCGACCACGGCTTCGCCACCGAATTCGGCCAGCGCCGCGATGACGACGCCGCCACACTTGCCGACGAGCGTACCGCGGCCTTCTTCGAGCAGCACCTCGGCTGAACCCAATCCTCCCCCGCTAGGGGGAGGGGACAGCGACGCTGACGGAGGGAGCGGTTGGCGCCCCGCAACGCCCGGGCCTCCGCCCCCTCCGTCACGCCGTCGGGGCGACACCTCCCCCTGGCGGGGGAGGACTGGCCGCCGACTTCCTCAGAAGAGGCTGGCGATCCCGATCGTCTCGTCGGTGCCGACCCAGCCTTCGTAGATCATCCGCCCCGCGACGAAGACGATCACCGCCAGGCCGATATACGCGATCCAGCGGTGGCGATCGATGATCCGCGCGATGAAGTTCGCCGCCAGCCCCATCAGCGCCACCGAGAGCAGCAAGCCGACTACCAGAATGCCGGGATGCTCGCGCGCCGCACCGGCCACCGCCAGGACATTGTCGAGACTCATCGACACGTCGGCAACCGCCACCGCCCAGGCCGCGGCGGCAAAGCTCTTCACCGGGCGGATACCCTGCTCGACGTTATCCTCGTGGTTGCCGCCCTCGCGAATCTCGCGCCAGAATTTCCAGCTCACCCACAACAGCAACAGGCCGCCGGCGAAGATCAGCCCGACGATCCCCATCAGCCACGTAACAATCAGCGCGAACAGGATGCGCAGCACCAGTGCCGCACCGATACCGATGCCGATCACCTTGCGCCGCTGGTCCGCGGGTAGCCCTGCCGCCAGCGCACCGACGACAATCGCATTGTCGCCCGCCAGCACCAGGTCAATCATCAACACCGATCCGAACGTCGCCAGCGCCTTGGGGTCGGACAGGTTGGAGAAGTCGGCGACGATATGCTGCCAGATATCGCCGAGCGAGCCCGGCCCCTGAACGCTCGCCGCCTCGGCCAGCATGGTGATGATCGACACGATTGCGACTCCCGGATGATGGCCGACCAACGACGGGCCGGCGCCACGTATCCCGCTCTATCCACGAAAACGGCGCGGGTGGAAGCCCGCGCCGTGCGTCGTATCAAATCACGTCAGCAGCATTGCCGTACTGCGGCAAGCGCTTCCTACTGGTTCATCGAATCGAAGAAATCGTCGTTGGTCTTCGAATTCTTCATCTTGTCGAGCAGGAACTCCATCGAATCGATGGTGCCCATCTGCATGAGGATGCGGCGAAGCACCCACATCTTCGACAGCTTGTCCTTCTCGACGAGCAACTCTTCCTTGCGCGTACCCGACTTGCCGACATCCATCGCCGGGAAGATGCGCTTGTCGGCGACCTTGCGATCGAGGACGATTTCGGAGTTGCCGGTGCCCTTGAACTCTTCGAAGATCACCTCGTCCATGCGGCTTCCGGTATCGATCAGCGCGGTGGCGATGATCGACAGCGAACCGCCTTCCTCGATGTTGCGCGCCGCGCCGAAGAAGCGCTTGGGCCGCTGCAGCGCATTGGCGTCGACACCGCCGGTCAGCACCTTGCCCGACGACGGCACGACGGTGTTGTAGGCGCGGCCGAGACGCGTGATCGAATCGAGCAGGATCACGACGTCCTTCTTGTGCTCGACCAACCGCTTCGCCTTCTCGATCACCATCTCGGCGACCTGGACGTGGCGCTGCGCCGGCTCGTCGAAGGTCGACGACACGACCTCGCCCTTCACCGAACGCTGCATGTCGGTGACTTCCTCAGGTCGCTCGTCGATCAGCAGCACGATCAGGAACACCTCGGGATGGTTGTCCGAGATCGCCTTGGCGATGTTCTGGAGCATCACCGTCTTGCCGACGCGCGGCGGGGCGACGATCAGCGTGCGCTGGCCCTTGCCCTGGGGCGAGACGATGTCGATGACCCGTGCCGACTTGTCCTTCTGCGTCGGGTCGGACGGATCGAGCGTCAGCTTCGATTCGGGATACAGCGGCGTCAGATTGTCGAAGTTCACCCGGTGGCGAACCGCGTCGGGATCGTCGAAATTGACGCTGACCAGCTTCACCAGCGCGAAATAGCGCTCGCCGTCCTTCGGTCCGCGGATCTCGCCCTCGACGGTGTCGCCGGTGCGCAGACCGAACTTCCGCACCTGGTTGGGGCTGACATAGATGTCGTCGGGGCCGGCGAGGTAATTCGCCTCGGGGCTGCGCAGGAAGCCGAAGCCGTCCTGCAGCACCTCGATCGTGCCGAGGCCCATGATCTGGTCACCGCGCTCCGCCTGTTCCTTTAGGATGGCGAACAGCAGGTCCTGCTTGCGCAGCGTCGAGGCGCCTTCGACGCCCAGCTCCTCGGCAAGCTGCACGAGCTCGGCCGGGGTTTTTTTCTTCAGGTCTTTCAAGTGCATGGAAATGTTCCGGATGCAGGTATTCAGGGGGAGAGCTCGGTCGGCGGCGAGGCGCTAGGAGGACCGAAGGCTTGAGGAGGGATGCGCGGATCGGCAGGACGCCGCTCTACACGCGGGCAGGAGGTAGGTAGCGGGACGGGGCTAGTCAAGCCAAGACGTGCGCCGGGGCTCTCCACCGGCATCATCCTGGGCCAGCCACTCGCGTCATCCTGAGCTCGTTTCAGGATCTCCGGCGATGGCACCCGCCCTCTCAGGGAGATGCTGAACCAAGTTCAGCAAGACGGCCTTTGATTGGAACCTACGGCTTCACCACCACCAGCACCACGATCAGCGCCGCCGCCAACGCCGGCACCTCGTTGAGCATCCGAAGCGTCTTGCCCTTCAGCGGCGCCTGCCCGCGCGCCAGCTTCCTGGCATAGCCCACCGCCCAGCCATGATAGGCCGACAGCGCGAGCACCAGCGCCAGCTTGGCGTGAAGCCATCCCTCGCCCCAATGCTGCCCGATCGTCGCCAGCGTCAGCCCCAGCAGCCACACCACGATCATCGCCGGCGTCAGGATGATCGAGCGCAGCTTGCCCTCGCGCGATATCCACAGCGCGGCCTCGTCCTGCCGCCCCGCCGCCAGCGCCTCCTGATGATAGACCAGATAGCGCGGCAGCATGAACAGCCCCGCCATCCAGAAGATGACGAAGATGATGTGCGCCGCCAGGAACCAGGTATACGCCACTGCCAGTCGCTCCAGGATCATGCCCCTCTCCGCACCCTTGCGATGAGCCGTTCGACATGCGCCACGGGGGTATGCTGATCGATCCCATGGCCTAGGTTGAAGATATGCGGCCGCTCGGCCAGCGCGCCAAGTATCCGGTCGATCCCGTCGTCCAGCGCCGAACCGCCCGCGATCAGGGCCAGCGGGTCGAGGTTGCCCTGTACCGGCAGCTTGGTGGGCAGGTTGGCGTGGGCCCAGGCCGGATCGACCGTCTCGTCCAGCCCGAGCGCGTCGACCGCCGTCTCGCGCGCATAGGCGGGCAGCTTGCCGCCGATCCCCTTGGGAAAGCCGATGATCGGGACGCCCGGGCAGCGCGCGCGCAGCCCCGCCACGATCGCCGCATTGGGCGCGATCACCCAGCGTTCGAACTGCGCCGGGCTCAGCGTCCCCGCCCAGCTGTCGAACAGCTGCACCGCCTCGACTCCCGCGTCGATCTGCGCGGCGAGATAATCGATCGTCATCGCCACGATCGCGTCGATGATCGCCGCGAACGCGCCCTCGTCGCGATAGGCGTAGCCGCGCGTCTCCGCCTGGTCCTTCGACCCCCGGCCCGCGACCATGTACGTCGCGACCGTCCAGGGCGATCCCGCAAAGCCCAGGAACGTCACCTCGGGCGGCAGCGCCGCGGCAACGTGCCGGACGGTGCCATACACCGGCTCCAAACGCCCGGACACGCGCGCCAGGCCGTCCAGCGCGGCATCGACCAGCGGCGGGCTCAGCCGCGGCCCCTCGCCCGGCCCGAACGTCAGCTCCTGCCCCAACGCCCACGGCACCATCAGGATATCGCTGAACAGGATCGCACCGTCGAAGCCGAAGCGGCGGATCGGCTGCAGCGTCACCTCCGCGGCCGCGTCCGGATCGGTCGCCAGCGCCAGGAAGCCGCCCTTTTCCGCCCGAAGCGCGCGATATTCGGGCAGATAGCGCCCCGCCTGACGCATCAGCCATATCGGCGGCACGGCCTGCCGCTCCCCCTTCAGCGTCGCGAGCAACGGCTTGAACGAACGGTCGGTCAGCGTCCTTCTTCCTGTTAAGTATTTTTAAAGAGGATTGATGAAGTGGTTGGCACGTGGAACGCGGGATCAATCGATCCGTGCCGTACCCGTCCACAGCTTGACCGGCAAGGCGGCGGGATTCTCCTCGGATTCGCGAACGCCGTCCCCATTATCCACAGGGGGTGGACGGAACTGTTCGCTGGGGACGGGCATGTGGATAAATAGCCGTTTCTCCACGCCGATCGGTTCGGTTGGCGGGTGGGGGAAGTTGCGCTAGCGTTCGTCCGCCCGTTATCCACAGATCGGTCCAGCGCCCCCGACATGATGCGTCTTCACCTCCATCTGCTGTCGGATTCGACCGGCGAGACGCTCGAGAATATCGCCAAGGCGGCGCTGGCGCAGTTCGACGATGTCGAGACGGTACGCCATTTCTGGCCGATGGTGCGGACCGAGGCGCATCTCGAGCGCATCCTTCAGGAAATCGCGCAGAATCCCGGCCTCGTCGTCTTCACCCTGGTCAATGCCGCTACGCGGCGGATGCTCGAGGAACGCTGCGTCGCGCTCGGCCTCCCCGCCGTGGCGCCGCTCGACATCGTCAACGATGCGCTGTCGGGGCTGCTCGGCCAGCAGGCGAAGGCGCGGCCGGGCCGCCAGCACGTCCTCGACGCCGCCTATTTCGCGCGCGTTGACGCGATCCAGTTCACCATTGCCCATGACGACGGCATCGGGGCGGAGGATTGGGAGGAAGCCGATATCGTCCTCGCCGGGGTCAGCCGCTCGTCGAAGACGCCGACCTCGATCTACCTCGCCAACCGCGGCTTCAAGACCGCCAACATCCCGATCGTGGTCGAAAGTCCTCCACCCAAATCGCTGCATTCCCTGCAAAATCCGTTGGTCGTCGGTCTTACCACCAGCGCCGATCGCCTGATCGCGGTACGCCGTAACCGATTGTTGTCGCTCAACCAGATGCCCGACACCGCCTATGTCGACGAGGATGCGGTGACACGCGAAATCCAGTTCGCCCGCCGCATGTTCGCCGACAATGGCTGGCCGGTGATCGACGTCACCCGCCGCTCGATCGAGGAAACCGCCGCCGCGATCATCGCCCTGTGCAACGAACGGAAAGCGGCGCAGAACTAATCCGCAACCCCGTCACCCCGGATCAAGTCCGGGGTGACGAAGGACCAAATTCATGCCCCTGATCCTCGCCTCCCAATCCGCCTCGCGCCGCGCGATGCTCAGCGACGCCGGCGTCCCCTTCTCCGCTCAAGCCGCGCATGTCGACGAAGCTGCCGCCAAGGCGTCGCTCGCCCATCTGTCCCCCCGCGATCTCGCCGATGCCCTCGCCGAACTGAAGGCGCTGAAGGTATCCGCGCGCCATCCCGGCGATCTCGTCCTCGGCTCCGACTCGCTCGTCGCGCTCGCCGACGGCACCATCCTCGACAAGCCCGTCAGCCGCGACGATGCCGCCGATCATCTCCGCCGCCTGTCGGGCGGCACCCACGACATCTGGAGCGGCGTCGTCATCGCGGAGGGGCAGCGTGCCGTCTGGCGCCACGTCGAGCGTGCGCGACTTCATGTCAGGACGCTGTCCGGCGAGTTCATCGAGGCGTATCTCGACGCCGAATGGCCCGCGATCGAGGGATGCGTCGGCTGTTTCAGGATCGAGGGGCCGGGCGTGCAATTGTTCGACCGGATCGAGGGCAGCCACTTCACCGTGCTGGGGATGCCGCTGCTCCCGGTGCTCGGCTATCTGCGCGATCGCGGCCTCCTGCTGCGTTGACCCGTTTCTGGTGTGAAGAGTCTCAACATTCGCGATCGAAAGCCTGCCATGACACAGCCTTACGCCGAGGTGATCGGCGACCCCATCGCCCACAGCAAGTCGCCGCTCATCCATCGCTTCTGGCTCGACCAGCTCGGCATCGACGCCGACTATCGCGCCACCCGCGTCGCGCCGGACGAGCTTCAACGCTTCATCGCCGACCGATCGGCGGATCCGGCCTGGCGCGGCTGCAACGTCACCGTGCCGCACAAGATCGCGGTGCTCGACCATGTCGCCGACCCCGGTGACGTCCGCTCCTCGATCGGTGCGGTTAACACCGTGTTCCGCGGCGAGGGTGGCCAGCCGACGGGCACCAACACCGACGCCGCCGGCTTCGCGACGCCGATCGCCGACCTCGATCTCACCGGCAAGCCGGTGACGGTCATCGGCGCCGGCGGGGCGGCGCGCGCCGTACTGTTCGCGCTCTCGCGCCTCGGCGTCGGCCCGGTGACGATCATGAACCGCAGTCCGCTGAAGGGCGCGGCGCTGCTGGCGTCGTTCAAGCTGAAGGGCCAGGCGCTTCCCCTGTCCCCTGCCGCGCCGCCGTCGGCGCTACTGGTCAACACCTCCAGCCTCGGCATGGTCGGCCAGCCTCCGCTCGATCTCGACCTGTCGGCGTTGCCCGACGACGCCATCGTCTACGATGTCGTCTATGCCCCGCTCGAAACCCCGCTGCTCGCCGCGGCCCATGCCCGTGGGCTGGAGACGGTCGACGGCCTCGACATGCTCGTCGGCCAGGCCGCCTTGGCGTTCGAGATCTTCTTCGGTCAGCCCGCGCCGAGGAACCGCGACGAGGAACTGCGCGAGCTGCTGACGGCATGACGTCACAACCGAGCTCACCCTTCGCCGCCTCTGGCGGCTTCTCCCTCTCCCATTGGGAGAGGGAAGGGGCCCGCGACGCGAAGCGGCGTGGGAAGGGTGAGGACGGAAAGCCGTGCTGAAGCTAGGCCTCACCGGGTCGATCGGCATGGGCAAGTCCACCGTCGCCGCGATGTTCGCCGACCTCGGCATTCCCGTCTTCGACGCCGACGCCGCCGTCCACCGCCTGCAGGGCCCCGGCGGCCGTCTCGTCGCCGCGATCGGGGCCGCCTTCCCCGCCACCATCGGCCCCGACGGCGTCGACCGCGCCGCGCTCGGCAGGGCCGTCCTCGGCGACCCGGACGCGCTTCGCCGCCTCGAGGCGATCGTCCACCCCGCCGTCGGCGAGGAGCGCGCCCTTTTCCTACGCGATCACGCCGACGCCCCGCTCGTCGTATTCGACGTACCCCTCCTCTTCGAAACCGGTGGGGACAGGAACGTGGACCAGGTCGCCGTCGTCTCCGCCGCACCCGACATCCAGCGCGCCCGCGTCCTCGCCCGCCCCGGCATGACGCCGGATAAGCTCGACGCCATCCTCGCCCGCCAGCTTCCCGATGCCGAGAAGCGCCGGCGCGCCGATCACGTCATCGCCACCGACGTGCCCCTCGACGAGACGCGCGCCCAGGTCATGGCGCTGATCGCTTGCCTCTCGGGCGGCAAAGGCGGATAGGGGTCGGATGCGCGAGATCGTGTTCGATACCGAGACGACCGGCCTCAGCTTCTCCGGCGGCGATCGCCTCGTCGAGATCGGCTGCGTCGAACTGGTCAACCGGGTCGAAACCGGCAACGTCTTCCACGCCTATTACCACCCCGACCGCTCGATGCCGGCAGAGGCGCAGGCGGTCCACGGCATCTCCGACGCCTTTCTGGCCGACAAGCCGCGCTTTCACGAGGGCGTCGACGCGCTGATCGACTTTATCGGCGATGCGCCGCTGATCGCGCACAATGCCGGGTTCGATTTCTCCTTCCTCAACGGCGAGCTCTCGCGCTGTTCGAAGCCGCTAATCGCCCTGTCGCGGATGGTCGACACGCTCCAGATCGCGCGCACCCGCCATCCCGGCGCCAAGCACACGCTCGACGCACTCTGCTCGCGCTACGGCATCGATCGCTCGCATCGCGTCCTCCACGGCGCGCTGCTCGACGCGCAGCTGCTGGCGCAGGTCTATGTCGAGCTGACCGGCGGCCGCCAGATCGGCCTCGGCCTGGTCGCCGAGCCGATCGTCGTGACGATGGCGACGATCCAGCCCGCGTCGTCGCCGACGAACACCGGTCCGGCGCGTCCGCCGCGGATCTTCCGTGCCAGCGAGGGAGAACTCGCCGCTCATGCCGCGTTTCTGACGAAGTTGAACGAACCGATCTGGGGAGCCGCGGCGTCCGGTTGACGCCCGTTATGCCAAGGCCAACGGGTCGGCTGACAGCGAAGGAGAAGAAAACGATGGATATCCAGATTTCCGGTCATCAGGTCACCACCGGCGATGCGCTGAAGGGCCACGTCACGGACCGGCTCCAGGGTATCGTCGACAAGTATTTCTCCCGGGCGATCTGGTCCGACGTCACCTTCGGACGGGGCCCGCACGACAACGGCTTCTCGTGCGACGTGATCGTCGGGGTCACCAAGGGCGTGGTGCTGAAGGGTCGGCACGAGGCGCAGGACGCTCACCTCGCCTTCGATGGCGCAGCAGGCAAGATCGAGAAGCAGCTGCGCCGCTACACGCGCCGTCTGAAGGCGCATAACGCGAGCGACGCGATCGCGGTCGAGGAGCAGTTCGAGTTCCAGAACGCCGGCTATACGCTGTTCCAGGATCAGCAGGATGCCGAGGAGGCCGGCGACGCGCCCTTGATCATCGCCGAAACCCGCGTCGACGTGCCCGATGCCAGCGTGTCCGATGCGGTGATGATGCTCGACCTGCGCAACACCGCGGCGCTGCTGTTCAAGAACTCGGGCACCGGCGCCTACAACATGGTGTATCGCCGCGGCGACGGCACCATCGGCTGGGTCGAGCCGCAGCGCGCGGCATGACCGGTTGAATCCCCCGGCGGGTGCGCCTAGTGCGCGCCCAAGCCGGGGGGCGAACGGACATCGATGAACGATCTCAGCGATCTTCTGCGCCACGACGCCGTCGTCACCGACGTCTCGGTCGCCAACAAGAAGCAGTTGCTCCAGCATCTTGCGGGGGTGGCGGCGCACATCGTCGCGCTCGACCCCAAGCTGGTCGGCGAACGACTCATGGCGCGCGAACGCCTGGGGTCGACCGGATTCGGTGGCGGTGTGGCAATTCCCCATGCCAAGATCCCGGGGCTCGAGACGGTCGTCGGTGTCTTCGCCCGGTTGGCACAGCCGATCGACTTCGACGCGATCGACGACCTGCCCGTCGATCTCGTCTTCCTCTTGCTGTCGCCAACCGAAGCGGGGGCGGAGCATCTGAAGGCGCTGGCCCGCGTCTCGCGCCGCCTGCGCGACCGCGATTTCCTCGCCAAGCTGCGCGGTGCCGGGTCGCGCGACGCGCTCTACGTGCTGTTCACCGCCGATGCCGCCCGCGATGCCGCCGCCTGACAGCGGCGAGGCGGCGCACTTTCGCGCCCTCGAATCGCTGTATGCCTCGGCACCGATCAACCGCCTCTTCGAATCACGGCTCGAGATCGTCGCGGCCGGAATCGCGCGCATCCACTTCGTCCTCGACGAGCGTCACTTCCACGCCGCCGGCGCCGTTCACGGCACCAGCTATTTCAAGATGCTCGACGATGCCGCCTTCTATGCGGCGAACAGCCTGGTCACCGATCGCTTCCTGCTGACGACCGCCTTCAACCTTCTCTTCACCCGCCCGCTCGGCCCCGGCCCGGTGATCGCCGAAGGCCGCTGGATCAGCGGCAAGCGCCGCGTGCTCGTCGCCGATGCGCGATTGATCGATGCCGAGGAGGAAGAGGCGGCACGCGGCACCGGCACCTTCATGCGCTCGCAGATCGCATTGTCGGGCTTGCCGGGCTATCGCGCCGGATGAGCGGCCGGCTGCCGACCGCGCTCGCCATCGGCGCGCTGTTGCGGCGGGTGAACGATTCGGGCGGCCTCGCCGTCGTCCGCGCCAGGGGGGATGAGCAAGCCGGCGGCGTACTCCTGATCCTTGAGGAACGCGACGGCCCGACACGTGTCGTCGAGCGCGGAATCGGGCCCGACGGACAGCTTGGGTTAATCGAAACGACTCCATCCGGGGATGTCGAAGGCTATTGGCGCCGCCGCCGATCGAGCGACCCCGATCTGTGGGTGGTTGCTCTGGACGTCGCACACGCCGAACGGTTCGCCGCTGAAACGATCGCGGCGAGTTGACGCGACCCGTGCCGGCGGTGAGGGAGTCCGGCAGTTCTTCATAGGCGTTGTGCCGTGGCCGGGTGCGATCCGGATCGGTGACGCAGTCGGGGGGATGCCCGGGCGATCGGCGTGCCGATCGGGTCCGTGGTCCAACCGCATATCGATACGTTTGAATGTCGCTTCTTCAGCGCGCCGCTACGTTCGCGGCGATGACTCTTGTGTGCGCCGGTTTCATCGGCGTTAGCTCGCCCGGCCTCGCCGAGGAGCTGGACCGGTCGGCCATTTCCGCGACCGTCCTGGGCAACAACCCGCTGATGCCAGCGATCGTTCCCGTCACTCCGGCCCCCGCGACGCCGACCGTTGCGCCCGCGGCGCCCAGCTTCGACAGCCTCGACGACGCCGTCGCCGCGCAGGATCCTGCGATCGCGACCGCCACCAATGCCGAAGCGCTCCGCTGTCTGGCCGGTGCCGTCTATTTCGAATCGAAGGGTGAGCCGCTCGCAGGCCAGCTCGCCGTCGCCAACGTTATCATCAATCGCACCAAGTCGGGTCGCTTCCCGGCTGATATCTGCGACGTCGTGACGCAGCGCGGCCAGTTCTCGTTCGTCCGTGGCGGCGAGATCCCCGATATCGACGCTGGCCGTGCGACCTATCGCAAGGCCATCGCCGTCGCCAAGGTGGCGCTTAACGCCGCCTGGGAAAGCCCGGCCGCCAAGGCGCTGTACTTCAACGCCGTCGGCCGTCGTCCCAGTGGCGCCGCCCGGGTCGCGTCGATCGGCAACCACATCTTCTATCGCTGAGGTCGACCGCCGGGGTTGTTTCGTTCCCTGGATGTTCTATGCGGGTGCGATGGCCAGCGTTGCACCCGCCCTTTGCCGCGACACCGACGATCCCGCGCTCTGCGCCGCCGAAGTGGCGCGAGGCGTCACGCGATTGCTGCTCCGTCACGACCTGTCGACGATCGCCGAGGTTCCGCTGGAGGGCGGACGCCGCGCCGATCTGATGGCGATCGATGCGCGTGGCGCGCTCGTCATCGTCGAGATCAAGGTATCGCGTGCCGACCTGATGGGCGACGGCAAATGGCCCGATTATCTGGCCCATTGCGATCGCTACTATTGGGCGGTCCCCGCCGGCTTCGACACCACGCCGTTCGACATGCCCGCCTTCCTGCCCGAACGGACCGGGATCATCGTCGCCGATCGCTATGACGCCGCGATCCTGCGCGAGGCGCACAGCCATCCGCTGCCCGCACATACCCGCAAGCGCTGCACGCTTGCCTTCGCCCGCCGTGCGGCGCGGCGGGTGACCGCGCTGACCGACCCCGACGCCTTCACGCTGCCGCTGGAGTAGCTACGCGCTGCCAAGCCCGTCATGCCGAACTCGTTTCGGCATCTCAGGCGGCGGCGCGTGCGGCCTCAGATCCTGAACCAAGTTCAGGATGATGAACTTACGTTACAGCTTCGGTCCGGCGACCGCCGCCTGCACCTTCTTCGGCGCGTCGGTGAGCAGCTTGGTCAGCGCCGGATTGCGCGCATCGCGCAGCGCATAGGCACGCGCCGACATGCCGGCGACGCTGTCGGTCTGGTCGGGATCGGCCCCCTTGTCGAGCAGCACCCGGGCCGTCGCGACGTCGCGATTCTGCACCGCTGCGATCAGCGGGGTTTCGCCCGACGCGTTGGCGAGATTGGGGTTCGCCTTGTATTCCAGCAGGATCGGCACGTAATTGCCCTTGCCCAACTGCGCCGCCAGCATCAGCGGCGTGTTGTTGCGCTTGTCGCGGATGTTCGGATCGGCGCCCGACTGCAGCAGATACTTCATGAAATTTTCGCCGCCGCCGTTCTTGACGATGATGTGCAGCGCCGCGTCACCGCTCGTCACTTCCTTGACGTTGACGATCGTGCTGCCCGGTCGACCGAGCATGTCGACGACGGTCTTGCCGTCCTCCTTCTTGATCGCGTCGAGGAACTTATATCCCTCCGACTGCTGCTGCGCGGCGAGCGGCGCGGCGAGGAGCACCAGGGTGGCGACGAGGAGCGGGGTACGGCGACGCATGGGGATGATCCCTCTTGGAAAGCGGCGGGAAACTTGCGCAGCCGGCGCTAACAGATCAAGGCTGGCACGGTCATGAACATTTTTCGCAACGGTCTGCTCGCGCTGTCGTTCGCCGCTGCCGCCTGCCAGCCGTCCGCCCCCGCCGCCAACCCTCCGCTCGAGGGCGCCAGCATCGGCGGGCCCTTCGCGCTGACCGACCAGGATGGCCGCGCCGTCACCGATCGCAGCTTCGCCGGCCGGTATCGCATCATGTACTTCGGCTATACCTTCTGCCCCGACGTCTGCCCGACCGACGCCGCCGTGATCGGCAAGGCGCTGAAGCAGGTTGAGGCGGACAAGCCCGACCTCGGCGGGCGAATCGTCCCGATCTTCGTCACCGTCGATCCCGCCCGCGACACACCCGCCGCGCTCAAGGCGTTCGTGACCAACTTCCACCCGCGCATGGTCGGCCTGACCGGCGATCCGGCCGCGATCGCCAAAGTGCAGAAGGAATTCGCGATCTTCTCCGACAAGGGAGAGACGACGGCCGGCGGCGGCTATCTGATGAACCACAGCACGCAAAGCTATCTGATGGCCCCCGACGGCAAGCCGCTGGCCCTGCTGCCGCTCGACCAGGGGCCGCAGGCGGTGGCGACCGAGATCGAGAAGTGGGCGTCGTGACCAAATTCTGGGAACAGCCGATCGAGACGCTCGACCGCGGCCAGTGGGAGGCGCTGTGCGACGGCTGCGGCAAATGCTGCATCCACAAGCTCGAGGACGAGGATACCGGCGAGCTGATGGCGACCAACGTCGCCTGTCGCCTGCTCGACCGCAAGAGCGGCTTCTGTTCCGACTATAAGCATCGCCGCGCCTATGTGCCCGAGTGCGTGCGCCTGACCGTCGGCAACGTCCGCGACATCGACTGGCTGCCGACGACCTGCGCCTATCGTCTGCGCGCCAATGGCCAGCCGCTGTATGACTGGCATTATCTGATCTCCGGCGATCGCGAGAGTGTCCATGCCGCAGGCCAGTCGGTGCGGGGATGGACGGTGAGCGAAGACGATGTCGGCGATCTCGAGCATCACCTCGTCGATCGCGAGCTATGAACTGGTGGCGAGGCCGCCCTCACCCTTCCGGCGCTGACGCGCCTCCCTCCTTCTCCCGGCGGGAGAGGGAAGAGCCGCCGCAGGCGGCGAAGGGTGAAGGCGGAAACGCTCCCGACTTCGAGATTGTCCGCCATCCCACGGCCCGCTCGCTCCGTCTGTCGCTAGACCCCACCACCGGTCGCGCCCGCCTGGTGATCCCCCGCCGCGCAGCGCTCAAGCCGGCGCTTGCCTGGGCCGAGGGGAAAACGGCGTGGATCGAGGCACAGCGCGCGAATCTGCCGCAACCGATTCCCTTCGTCTCAGGCCTTTGTCTCACCGTCGCGGACGAGCCGATGGAAATTCGTTGGAGCGAGGGGCCACGCCGCCGCATCGACGCAACCCAGGGCATTCTCTCGCTGCAGGGGCCGCAGGACACCGTGGCGCGCCGTGTCGAGGCTTGGCTCCGCTCCCGAGCGCTTGCGCTACTCGAAACCGAAACCCGCGCCATCGCGGCGCAGGCCGGCGTCACCGTCGATCGCGTCGCGATCGGCGATGCGCGTGGCCGATGGGGCAGCTGCTCGTCGTCGGGGACGATCCGCTACAGCTGGCGGCTGATCCTGGCGCCCGGATTCGTCCGCCGCGCGACCGTCGCACACGAGGTCGCGCATCGCGTCCACATGAACCATTCGGCCGCCTTTCACGCGCTCGCCGCCGAGCTGCTCGGCGAAGATCCGGCGCCGGCGCATGCGTGGCTACGCGCGTATGGCGCATCGCTTCATTGGTTCGGGCGATCGTCCTGAGGCGCCGCCGAACGCGGCGGTAGCGTCCGCTGCGGTGTGGCGGGCGTATCGCGGCGTGGCGTCGGCTCGGGGGTGCGACCGATCACGCGATCGATGAAGTCCTGGTCCAGCTCCTGCTGTGGCGGCGGATCCTGGCGATTGCGCGGGTCGCGGGGATCGCGCACCGCCGGCGCCTCGGGAATGTCGCCGGGCGTCACCACGGGGCCGTCGTCGCCGCCGCCGACCGGATTGCCGTCGGGATCGACGTAGGTCGCATTGTCGGGCGCGCCGAGATAGCTTTCTTCGTCGGGCTCAAGCTGCCAATCGGGCAGCGTCACCTGGGTCTGGAACTGCTCGATCGGCCGGTTGGCCGTCGCCGGCTTCATGAAGGCGGCGAAGGCGCGCGCGGGCGCGGTGCCGCCATGCAGTCCGCGGATCGGCCGGGCATCGTCGCGGCCCATCCACACGCCGGTCGTCAGCCCGGACGAGAAGCCCAGGAACCAGCCGTCCTTTTCCGACGTCGTCGTCCCCGTCTTGCCCGCGGTCGGCCGGCCGATCTGCGCGGCGCGACCGGTGCCGGTGTTCACCGCGGTCTGGAGCAGGTCGATCATCTCGGCGGCGACATAGGGCGCGACCAGTACATGGCTGCGATCGGTTTCGTGGGTGTAGATCGTCTCGCCGTTCGCGGTGACGCGGGTGATGCCATAGGGCGCGACCGCGACACCGCCCGCCGCGACGCTGGCGAAGGCGCGGGTCATGTCGATCAGGCGCACGTCGCTGGTCCCCAGCACCATCGACGGATGGGTGTTGACCGGCGTGGTGATGCCGAAGCGTCGTGCCATGTCGGCGACGGTCGCGAAGCCGACCTCCTGCCCCAGCTTCGCCGCGACCGTGTTGAGCGAATAGGCGAAGGCGGTGCGCAGCGATACCGGGCCGCTGTTGCGCCGCGAATCGTTGCGCGGGCTCCACCCGTCGATCGTCACCGGCTCGTCGACGATCGAATCTTCCGGCTTGTGCCCCGCCTCCAGCGCCGCGAGATAGACGAACAGCTTGAACGCCGATCCCGGCTGGCGCTGCGCCTGCGTCGCGCGGTTGTAGATCGAACTGACATAGTCGGTCCCGCCGACCATCGCCCGCACCGCACCGTCGCGGTCGAGGCTGACGAGGCTGCCCTGCGCGCCCTTCGGGACATTGGCCTGGATGGCACTGTCCGCCTGGCGCTGCATCGACAGGTCGAGCGTCGTCCACACCTCCAGCGGTGCTTCGGTTTCGTCGATCAGCGTATCGAGCTGCGGCAGGGCCCAGTCGGTGAAATAGCGGACGCTGTTCTGCTGCGGCTGCGGCGCCAGTTTCAGATCGTCGGGCCGCGCGGCGGCGGCTTCCGCCTCGGTGATGTCGCCGGCGCGGACCATTGCCTGGAGCACGACGCTAGCGCGGCCCACCGCGGCCTCGGCGTCGGCGGTCGGCGAATAGTTCGACGGCGCCTTGACCAGCCCCGCGATGACCGCCGCTTCGGCCAGGCTCAGCCGATCGGCGCCATGGCCGAAGAACTTCCGGCTCGCCGCGTCGATGCCGTAAGCGCCGCCGCCATAGTAAACCTTGTTGAGGTACAGCTCGAGCACCTCGTCCTTGCTGAACTTCCGCTCGATCGCGAGCGCCAGGATCCATTCGCGAAACTTGCGGCCGAACTTCTTCTGGTTGTTCAGGAAGACGTTGCGCGCCAGCTGCTGGGTGATCGTCGACCCGCCCTGAACCCAGCGCCCACGCTCGTAGCGGACCTGGACCGAACGAGCGATGCCGATCGGATCGACGCCGAGATGGCTGCGGAACCGGCGATCCTCGACCGCGATGGTCGCATCGCGCATGACGGCGGGGATACGGGAATAGGGCAGCCATTCGCCATAGCTGGGCCCGAGCGACACGATCACGGTGCCGTCGGCGGCGTGAACGCGGATCATCTGCCCGTTGGGCGAGGATTTGAGCTGATCGAAGCTCGGCAGCTGCGAGCGCGCGACATAGACCGCGATCACCAACGCCCCGACCGCCAGCACCGCTAGGCCGACGACGATCTTGATGAGGAGGGAGAGGCGGCGACGCCAGGGAGAGGGCGAGCGGGTGCGCTTACGAGCCATGAGCAACCCGCGCGATACGCGTTAACCGTGGCGCGGACAAGCGATCTCGCTAACCGGCGTCGACCCGGGTCCATCGGGCCGTCGCCCTGATCAGCGCCGGAGGCAGCAGGGCGACGAGCGGGTGAAGCGCCTGGCGTTCGGCGAGCTGTCGCGCGATCCCGGCGACCGCCATCGGACGCGCGACGCGCCGTGAGAAGCCGGCCTGCCATCCGGTCGATGCCATCGCGCCATCGCGTAGATAGGCCTGTGCCGCAGCTACCCCGCTCGCCAGTGCGATTCCCATCCCCTCGCCGGCCAGCGACGGGATCACCGCCGCCTGGTCGCCGAGCAGGAACACGCCCGGCGACGTCACCCTGGCGCGCCAGCCATAGGGGACGTTGGCGACCGCATCGATCGCGCCCGGTCCACCACTGGCGTCAAGCCGCTCGGCAAAATGCGGCGCTTCGCGCGCCAAGGCCTCGATCAGGGCCGCGGGATTGCCGGCCTGGTGCAGTCGTGATCGCCGCACCGCCATGCAGCAGTTGGCCGCGCCGTCTTCCTGCAGCGCCACGCCGATATAGCCGCCGTCGACCAGATGAAGCTCTACCGCCGCCGCCGCCAGCCGCGTCAGCGCCAGCGTCGGCGCCAGGCGGACGCGGATACCCAAGACGGGATCATCCTCCACCTCGGCCCGCTTCACGCCGCGCACCTCGTGCTTGCCGGTGGCGAGCAGCAGTGCGTCGGGTCGATCGTCGCTGCCGTCGATCGTCACCCGTCGCCCCTCGACGGCGCGTACCGTGACACCGCGCTCGACCGCCGCCCCGGCCTGCGTGGCGGCGGCGAGCAACAGCGTATCGAGCCGGTGACGCGATACCGCCAGAGCGAGCGCGGGGAGCCGCGCCTCGCGCACATTGTCGCCTGCGATCAGCCGGACCCGATCGATCCGGGCGGGATTCAGCGCGGCGGCGGCGATACCCAGTCGTTCGAGCGCCGCCAGGCTTCGCCAGCTCAAGAACCCGCCGCACAGCGGGTCGCCGGTTTCGCGCGTGCGCTCGATCAGCAGATGCGGCGCAGCTGCACGCGCGAGCGTGATGGCGGCGGCGGCACCGGCCGGCCCGCCGCCGACGATCAGCGCAGCCGTTCGACGCACAGGCGAAACGGAAAGGCGCGGAACACGCGAGCATCGGTGACGCCCGCGTCCGCCAGGATCGGTAACCATTCGGCCGGACGATAGGAGCGCGCAATCGACAGCTTGCCGTCGTGACGGACGATCGGATGCCAACGTGCCAGCGTCGCGAGCAAAGGATAGCCGCGATAAGCGAAGCCGTGCCGGTGGAGGTCGTTGACGAACCACCCCAGCGCCGCGTGCTGTTCCATGTAACGAAGGAAGGCGACCAGCTGCGCCCGGCTCATGTGATGGGCGACAAGGCTGCTGATGACGACGTCCCAGCGCTCGTCCATCGCCGCATAGTCGCCCGTGACGTAGCGAATGGGGAGCGTCGCGGGCGGGTGAGCCCGCGCCGCCGCCTCGCTGCGGGGGTTGAGATCGACGCCGACCAGCTCGGCCGTGATGCCGCGGCGCGATGCCCAGCCCGCGATCCGCCGCAACATGTCGCCATCGCCGAAGCCGACATCGAGCAACCGGACGTGCCGGCGCTCACCCAAGGCACGGGCCAGGAACCCCAGCGTCGGTCGGGACGCCATCGTGACGGTGTTCACCTTGGCTAGGTCGCCGACGACGGCGGCGTAGACGTCGGCGGGCAGATCGTCCGCGTCCATCAGCTCTTCCGCCTCGGCGCGCACCGCCAGGGTCATCGCACCGGCCCGAACGCGAAGCCTTCTGCGGCGAGGCCGGGACCGAAGGCGATGGCGACGCCGTCGCGTGTCTCCCGCGCCGCCAGAAGGTCGGCAAGGACGAACATCAGCGTCGCCGACGACATGTTGCCTGCGCGCCTCAGCACCGCGCGCGATCGGTCGAGTGCGTCGCCGGGAAGCCCCAACGCCCGCTCGACCGCCTCGAGGATCGACCGCCCACCGGCGTGAACCGCCCAGACCAGCGCGGCGGGATCGCGCCCGCCGGCGATCCGCTCGACCATCGCCGGGTCGCTCAATGCGTCGCCGATATGGCGCGGCACCGCGCCGTCGAGGTGCATGGCAAAGCCGCGGTCGGTGATCGTCCAGCGGATCAGCTCGGCGGACGCGGGGAGCGCCGCGGCAAAGGGTGCGCCGATCTCGATCCCGCGCGGTTCGGCGGACACGATCGCCGCCGCCGCACCGTCGCCGAACTGGAGCATCGCGAGCAGCGGCTCGACGTCGGCGGTCTCCTGAAGGTGAAGCGTCGACAATTCGACGGTGACGACCAGTACGCGCGCATCGGCTTCGGAGCGGACGATGTGGCGGGCGGTTCGCATCGCGGCGACGGCGGCGTAGCAACCCATGAACCCGATCAGGATGCGCTCGACGCCGGGATCGAGCCCCAGCCGTGCGGCGATGATCTGGTCGATGCCGGGCGCGACGAAGCCGGTGCAACTGGCGACGACCAGATGGGTGATGCCACGTGCATCGTCGCCGAGCCGCTCGATCGCCGCCAGCGCCAGGGTCGGCGCGGCGTCGGCATAGATCGCCATTCGCGCCGCGGTGCCGGGCATGCCGGTGGCATAGAATCCATCCGCAGCGAGGGGATCGGGCAGCACCGACCAGCGCCGCTCGATGCCGCTGCGTGCCGCCATGCGTTCGAACAAAGGCCGCTGTCGCGTTTCGATTTGCGCTGATGCCCAATCGACGAACAGCGCATGAATGTCGTTCGTCGGTGTCGCCGTCGCGACGCTGTTGAGGAAGACCGAGGGCATAGGCCCCGCGTTCGAGCGGGTCAGCGCTGGTTGCCGCCGTCGAGATGGTCGATGCCGACGCCGTAGCGATCCTGCACCATTGCCATAGCCTGGCTCACCACCGCAGCGATTGAGTGATCGCTCCACGATTCCAGTGTTTTACACGCGGCCTGCAGCATATCGTACACTGCGGTAGCGTCCCCGCCGAGTTTGTCCACTTTACTCTCCTCGCCGTACGGTGCCGACGTGCGCTCCCGACGCGAATGGCGGACTCCCCGCGGCTATGACGCATGAGGCGGGGTTTCGATCCAAATCAAGACATGGTCCGGTTTCGCACCGCATTATCGCTTGACCCCGCCCAGGGACAGCAGGTTATTTGATCCATGTTTCAACATGAACAATGTCGATCCTCGCGAGTTAGCGTATCTAGCTGAAATCGATTACGTGGACAGCTCGACAGGGGATTGAGGCGTTGGGGGACGAGAACGTCGCCGGCCTGGTCAAGGAATTGACCGACCAACTCGCGTCGATCGCGCATAGTTTCGGCACGCGTGCCGATACCTTATTGTCTGCGCCTTCGTCGCGGCCCGAAGCGGCCGGTATTGCCATCCATCCCGTGCAAATGGCGCGGAGCCTTTTGGCGCAACGTGCGGCCCGATTGGAGCACTTTCCGGCCGATCTGTTCCACGAGCCAGCCTGGGACATGCTTCTGGCGCTTTACATAGCGCACGAGGAAGATCGGATCATGAACGTCAAGTCGCTGGTATCCAGCGCCCATTCGCCGGTCACCACGTCGCAGCGGTGGATCGATCATCTGTTCAAACTGGGCCTAGTCGATCGCGTCGTCGATCCGATCGATCGCCGGCGTATCGAAGTATCGCTGAGCCAAAACGGTTATCGCGCGCTCGAAACCTATCTGGCGACGCTTGGCGCACGGCGCGTTTAGGACAGGATTCCTGCATCGCCATACTCCCGGTTCGATTCACACGAATAAGCACCGGTTCTGGCCTGATCGGCGGCTGCGTCATACACGATGATAAGCAATTGCGCGTTTCAGCGTGTCAAAGTGACTTCGTAGCAATCCGTTAAAAGCGAACAGCGAATTTCACCAGGTGTTCAAGCACTTGGAGTCCTTCGTGCAGTTCCCGCGCTTAACGACCACCAGTAAGATGCGTCAAAGGCGTATTGGTTCCGCGCCAATGTTGGCGCTCGTCTGGCTAGTTGCGACGCCCGCCGATGCCACGGAGACTCCCGCAGGAAGCCGCATCGTCAACGTTGCCGCGATTTCCGCGCAGCAGGATGGCCGCGCGATCGATGCGCAATCCAATCGCGTCGATCTCGTCACCGCCGAGCGTCTCGACCTGACGCTGGCGCGCGTCGCCAACGACGGCGGCCCGGTCGACGTGGTGCTGACCAACAGCGGCAACGGCAAAGAAGCCTTCGACGTCCGTGCGACGACCTCGACGCCGGGGACGAGCGTGCGCGGCATCGCGATCGATCGCGATGGCAACGGACGCTACGATCCGGCCATCGACCTGCTACTGTCGGGGCCGACGCCAGCGCTGGCGCCGGGCGGTCAGTGGCGACTGCTGGTCCTCCTCGATTCCGACGATCCGGTGCGCACGACCCTCACCGTTTCCGCCGCCGCCCTCACCGCCAGCGGGACGCCGGGGACGATCAGGCCTGGCGCTGGCGACGGCGGCGGCGATGCGGTCGTCGGACCGACGGGGGCACAGGCCAGCGTGACGATCGAGACGGACTCGCCCAGCCCGGGGGCTGGCGGTTCCGGTGGCGCGGGGGGTGCGACGCTCGTCAAGTCGCAGACCGTTCTCGCGCCCGACGGCAGCGCGACGGCGGTGCGGGATGCGATCATCACCTACACGCTGGTCGCACGCTTCGCCGCTGCGGCTACCGCGGCCAGGCTCGACGATCCCGTCCCTGCCGGCACCATCTATGTGCCCGGCAGCCTGATGCTCGACGGTGCGGCGCTCAGCGACACCGCCGATGGCGATGCCGGCAACGGCGACGGCCGAGCGGTTACCGTCGCGCTGGGCGACGTCGCCGCGGGCACCACCCGCACCATCCGGTTCCAGGCTCGAATCCAATGAGGAAGACCAGCATGCCGCTCATACTTGCCGTCCTGTCGCTGCTCGCCGCGACGCCGACCCAGGCGGCGCCGCCGGCCGGTCCGCTGTCAATCACGACGCGGATGATGGTCGAACAGCGCGTCGCCGCCGCCGACGGGACGACGCGGACGCGGCTCGTTCCCGCGACGCGCGTGGTGCCGGGTGACCGGGTGACGATCGTCGTCGCCTATCGCAACACCGGGACCGCACCGATCGCCGATCTGGTGCTTGCCAATCCGGTGCCGCCCTCGACCGTCTACCGCGGCCCCGCCGCCGGTTCGCCTGCGCCCGACCTGGTCGCCAACGGCAGCCAGGTCCGCTGGCGCCTGACCCGGCCGGTCGCGCCGGGCGGCGGCGGCGAGCTCGGCTTCACCGCGATCGTCCGCTGATCGCCCGTCCCCATCACCGAAATTCGTCCACAGGAGCATCAATCATGTCGAAGACAGGGGCAAGGAAGGCGCTGATCGCGGGATCGGCGGTCGCGTTCGTCGCGGCGGCCGGCACCGCCGAAGCGCAGTCCACCGCCGGCACCACCGCCGGCACGACGATCAGCAACACGGCGCAGGCGAGCTATACCGTCAATGGTACCTCGCAGACCGCCCAGTCGAATACCGCGACCTTCGTCGTCGATCGCAAGGTCAACCTGACCGTGATCGCCGACCAGCCGGGCAACATCCTGGTCAACTCGGGCCAGACCGCCGCCTATGCCCGGTTCAAGGTGACGAACAACACCAACGGCATCCAGGATTTCCACCTTGCCGCCACCCAGGCGATCTCGGTCGCGGTGCTGCCGGGGACGGACAATTACGACCTCAACAACTTCAAGGTCTTCGTCGACGGCAACAACAACGGCACCTATGACCCCGGTGTCGATACGATGACCTATATCGACGAGCTGGCACCCGACGCGAACATCGAGGTGTTCATCGTCGGCGACGTGCCGGCGGCGCAGAGCACCGGCCTCGCCTTCGTCGGACTCGATGTGATCGCCGCGACCGGCGGGACCAGCGGCACCAAGGGTGCGGTGTTGATCCCGACGCCGCTCAACACGCTCAACCAGGACAGCGAAATCGACGTCGTCTTCGCCGACAACGACAACGACGGCGTGGGGTTCGACATCGCGCGCAACGGCCAGGGCTGGGCCTATGCCGCGTTCGAGGTCCGCGCCAGCAACGTCGCGTTGACCGTCACCAAAAGCGCGAACGTCATCTCCGACGACGTCAGCACGCTCAATCCCAAGGCGCTGCCGGGGGCGATCGTGGAATATTGCCTGAAGGTCACCAACGGCACCACCGGCGTCGCCGCCGACAACGTCCTGCTGAGCGACGTCGTACCGGCCAACACCACCTACGTCCCGGGCACGATCGTGATCGGCGCCGCCGCATCGGTGCTCACCGACTGCACGGTCAGCGGCTACACGCAGAACGACAACGGCACGCAGGCAAGCGGCCCGTATCTCGGCGCGTACAACGCAACGACCAAGACGATCACCGCCACGATCCCGACGCTATCCGGCAACGCCACCGTCGCCGCGAGCTTCCGCGTCAAGATCAACTGAGCTCCCTCCCCCGAAGGAGAACCGACCCTGGCGCGCCGCCCCCTCCCTGCGGCGCGCCGGGGAAGGACCCACCATGCCTATCGTCCATCGCCTCATTCTCCTCGTCCTGGTCCTGATCGGTGTCGGCGTGCAGCCGGCGGCCGCGCAGACCCGTGTCGAGAATCGGGCGACGCTCACCTTCACCGACGCCGGCGGACCCCGCAGCGTCGCGTCGAACCTGGTCAGCCTCGACGTCATGGCAGCGGCGAAGCGTCCGACCAGGATCAGCTTCCGCTTTCCCGCGCCGGATTTCCGTTTCGACGGGATGGTATGCCAAACGACCCCCGTCATGGCCTTCACGCCGGCACCGGTCGACGAGGCCGCGCTGGCCGCCTCGACCCCCGCCGCACGGGCGGACGCCTATGCCGATATGTTCGTCGTCCTCGAGGCCGAGGGGCAGAACCGCGACCCCGCCAGGCGGGATACCGCGGTGCTCGACGTCGATGTCGGCCCCGTCCACACCACGCTGCCGTTGCTGGAAACGGGGGTCGACACCGGGGTGTTCGCTGGCGGCGTTCCCGCCACCGCGTCGGGCAAGTACGCCGATCTCGTGCCCTGCGACGTCCGCCGGGTCCGCGGCGTGCCGATCAGGCTCAGCTTCACCGAAGACGACCGCAGTCTGGCGTCGACCGTCGACCTGCTGATCGACCCTGCCGGCTATGTCTTCGATTCGACCAACGGCAGGATGGTCGACGGCGCCATCGTTTCGATCGTCGACGCCGACGGCAAGCCAGCGGCGGTGATCGGCGAGGACGGCACCAGCGCCTATCCGTCGACGGTCGTGACCGGACAGACAGTCACCGATGCCAGCGGCCGCGTCTATCCGGGCCTGCCTGGCCGATATCGCTTCCCGCTGCTGCCGCCCGGCACCTATTTCCTCAAGATCACCCCGCCCGCCGGCTATACCGCGCCATCGCTGGCGAGCGACGATGCGATCGGGCGGCTGCGCGATCCGCTGGGCGGCCGCTTCCTGGTCAGCGCCGCGAGTTCCGGCGGGCCGATCGTGCTCGCGACGCCGGATCCCGTCTATGTCGACGTGCCGGTCGATCCGATCGGCACGCAAGGATCTGGCAAGACGCCCGATACGCTGCTCCTCACCAAGATCGCGTCGGTGCGCGACGCGTCGCCGGGCGACATCGTCCAGTACCGCCTGCTGCTCGAAAACCGAGGCACGGCGCCAGAAAGCGACGTCCATCTGCTCGACACGCTGCCGGTCGGGCTACGGTACGAGCCGCGCTCGACCCGCGGTGCTAGCGAGCCGACCGTGTCGAGTGACGGCCGCCAGCTCGACTTCGCCATGACGCCACTCGCCCCCGGCGGCAGCGTCGAGCTGCGCTACGTCGTCACCATCGCCCCCGGTGCGCCGGTCGGCCCGGCGCTCAACCGTGCGCGCGCGTTCAGCCGGGGCAATGCGTCGGCAGAGGCGGCGGCATCGGTCAGGTTGCGCCCGCTCGCCTTCAGCGACGCGATCACCATCGTCGGCCGTGTGTCGGAAGGTGCCTGCGGCGATCCCGCCGAACGCCGCAAGGGCATTCCCGGCGTCCGCCTGCTGCTGGAGGACGGCACCTTCGTCGTCACCGATCGCGACGGCCTGTACCATATCGAGGGCGCCCGCGCCGGTCGGCACGTCGTTCAGCTCGACACCGGCAGCATCCCCGCCAGCTACGAGCCGGTCGCCTGCGACACCGACTCCCGCCAGGCGGGGAGCGCGATCTCGCGCTTCGTCGAAGGCGTCGGCAATGTCGTGAAGCGCGTCGATTTCCAGCTCCGTCCTACCGGTCGTACCGTCAACGCCGCCGCCGCCCTGCCGATCGAGGTACTGGGCGACGCCGAGGCGGCGGGCAGTCGCGACTGGCTGGCGGGGCAGATGCCGGGCGTCGCCTGGCTGTTCCCCGCCGTCGACCACAATCCCCGTGCGCCGGTACTGCGCGTCGCGATCAAGCACCTGCCGGGACAACGAGTCGCGCTGACCGTCAACGGCACCCAGACCGACCCGCTTGCCTTCGACGGCACCGACACCAGCGGCATCGTCGCGGTGACGCGATGGAGCGGCCTGCCGTTGATCGACGGCGACAACCGCCTGGAGGCGCGGATCCTCACCGACGATGGGCGCACGGTGGAGACGCTGTCGCGCACCGTCCATTATGCGGGCGCCCCGGTCCGCGCCGCCTTCGATGCCGCCAAGAGCCGCCTGGTCGCCGACGGCATCCGCCAGCCGCTGCTCGCGGTTCGGATCACCGATGCGAGCGGTCGTCCGGTTCGCGCCGGTACGCTCGTGCCCTTTTCGGTCGAACAGCCCTATGCGGCGGCGCAGGAGCTCGATCTCGAGCAGCGGCGTCAGCTCGCCGGGCTCGATCGCGGCGCGACGACGGCACGGGTCGTCGGCGACGACGGCTATGCCTTCATCGCGCTCCAGCCGACGACTCAGGCTGGTGGGGTCAGCGCGACGGTAATGCTGGGCGGCGACACGCGTGTGGAGCGTTTCCCGGTGCGCGCCTGGCTGGAGGCGACGCGCAATCAATGGATCGTCGTCGGCTTCGGCGCCGGCAGCCTAGGGTTCGAGCAGCTGTCGCGCCACGGCCGCTCGCTGCCCCGCGTCGAGCGCAACCGGCTGGTCGGCGATGGCCAACTCGCGCTCTATGCCAAGGGCCGGATCAAGGGTTCGTGGCTGCTGACGATCGCGTATGACAGCGACCGCCGCTACGACCCCGATCGCGGGCTGCTCGGCACGATCGATCCCGATCGCTACTACACCGTCTACGGCGACGGCAGCCGCCAGGGCTATGACGCGGCGACGGCGAAGAAGCTCTATCTGCGGCTCGAGCGTCGCGAGTTCTACGCGCTGTTCGGCGACATCGAGACGGCGATGACCGACACCCAGCTGACCCGCTACAGCCGTACGCTGACCGGCGCCAAGGCGGCCTATCAAGGGCGCTGGCTGCGCGCGTCGGGCTTCGTCGCCCGGACGGCGCAGCTGTATCGTCGCGACGAGATCCAGGGCAACGGCCTCAGCGGCCCCTATCGCCTGTCGAGCAGCGACATCGTCCCCAACAGCGACAAGTTGCGGATCGAGGTGCGCGATCGCTTCCGGTCCGAGCGGATCGTCGCATCGACGTCGCTGACTCGCCACATCGACTATGACATCGACGCCGTGGCGGGGACGATCCGCTTCCGCGAGCCGGTGCTGAGCCGCGACGCCGCGTTAAACCCGACCTTCATCGTCGTCGACTACGAGGTGGAGGGCGGCCGCGGCGGTAAGCTCGCCGCCGGGGGCCGGGTGGCGGCGCGCGTCGGTCGCGTCGAGATCGGTGCGGCGGCGCTGCGCGACGAGACGCTTGGCCGCGCTACCGTCGTCGGTGCCGACCTGCGCGCCAAGGTGGCCGCCGGCACCGAGGTGCGGGCAGAGGTGGCGACCGGAGGCCGCGCGGGTCTGAGCAGCGGCACCGCGATCCTTGCCGAAGCGGAGCATCATGGCGGCGGCGTCGACGTCATCGGCTATGTGCGTCAGCAGGACGTGGGCTTCGGGCTCGGCCAGCAGAATCTGGTCGAGGCCGGGACGCGGAAAGTAGGGCTCGATGGCCGCGTCGCCATTGCCGATCGCTTCTCCCTCGCCGGGAGCGCCTGGTACCAGGACATGTTGGTCGGCAGCGGCCGTCGCGTCGCCGGCGATGCGCGCATCGAATATCGCCGGCCGGGCGGCACGCTGTTCGCCGGCGGGCAGTTCGCCGACGATCGCGGCATCGACGGACGCGATCGGTCGTCGCGGCTGTTGATGCTGGGCGGGTCGAAGTCGCTGTTCGACGGCAAGCTGACGCTGGGTGGCCAGACGCAGTTCGCCCCCGGCGGCGACAAGGCATCGGTCGACTTTCCGATCCGCCACCAGCTGACCGCCGCCTGGCGGGTAACACCGGGGATCCGCCTGCTGGGCGGATATGAAATCACCGACGGCCGCGATTATGCAGCGCGCACCGCGCAGATCGGCTTCGATGTCGCGCCATGGACGGGTGCCAAGCTGATGAGCACGCTCAACCAGCAGGCGATCGGCGAGAATGGCGCGCGCACCTTCGCCCAATATGGGCTCAACCAGTCGCTGCCGATCGGCAAGCGCTGGACGATCGATGCGACGCTCGACGCGGCCAGCACGGTGCGCGGACGCATCCCGCAAGGCGCGGTCGTCAATCCGCTGCAGCCAGTCGCCTCGGCGGGGTTCCTGGGCCGCGACCAGCTCAACGGCGACTATGCCGCGGTCACGCTCGGCGCGACCTATCGTTCGCCGCGCTGGTCGTGGAACGGGCGGATCGAGTATCGCGACGGCACGCGCGACGATCGCTGGGGGCTGATCAGCAATGTGTTGCGCTCGCTGGGCGAGGGGCGGACGCTGGCGTCGAGCGTGCGCGCCTATCGCCTGACCGATGGGGAGGGGCGCGTCGCAACGTCGGCGGCGGCCGATGTCGCGCTCGCCTGGCGCCCTCTCGACAGCCGCTGGTCGATCCTCGAGCGGTTGGTGCTGCGTCACGAGGATGCCGACGCCGGCTTCCGCGCCGATAACGTCCTGGCCGTACCGACCTTCGCTGCGGGGACCCAAGCGACGACGCGGATCGTCAACAACCTGGCGGTCAACTATCGCTCAGGCCCCGAGGGGCTCGGCCATGGCATCGAGGCAACCGTCTATTATGGCGCCAAATATGTGCAGGGGCGCTTCGCCGACGACCGCTTCGACGGATACATCGACGTGACCGGGTTCGACCTGCGCCGCGACATTGGCACACGCTTCGACATCGGCGTGCAGGGATCGGTGCAGCACGGCTGGGATCGCGGGACCTGGTCGTGGAGCGGCGGACCGTCGGTCGGCGTGTCGCCGGCGACCAACGTCTGGATCAGCGCCGGCTGGAACGTTGCCGGCTATCGCGACCGCGATTTCGAGGATGATCGCTACACCCGCCAGGGTCCCTATGTGACGATGCGGCTGAAGTTCGACCAGCTGTCGCTCGGCGCGGCCGGGCGCGCGCTGGGGATCGGCCGATGAAGGCTCGCTACCTGCTTCCGATATTGGCGATCGCCATCCCGGGCACCTTGTCGGCCGCGGCGCTGGTCGTCACCAAGTCGGTGTCCGTCGTCGCCGACCAGGTCAACACGCTCAACCCCAAGGCCCTGCCTGGATCAACGATCGACGTCGCCCTTACCGTCGACAATCCCAACACCCTGCTGTCGAACAATATCGTCGGCCAGGTGAAGATCGTCGATACTATCCCCAGCTATCTGCAACTGCAGGTCACCGACTATGCCACGGCTGGTGCCGGGCCGATCGAATTCAACGATGGCAGCTTGCTCGGCACCGGCCTGATCAGCAGCGGCCTGTCGCTCAATTACAAGGGGTTGCGCGACGCCACCGATGGTGTCGAATTCTCGACCGACGGAATCAACTGGACGTACCAGCCGACGTCGACCGGCGGCTACGACGCCAACGTCCGCGCGATCCGGGTGACGCTGACCGGCCTGCAGGCGCCGCTCTCGCGCTTCCGCCTGCGGTATCGCACGATGCTGCGCTAAGGCATCGGAAATGACTGAAGAAAGTCACCGATTTTTACCTTCTGCTTACCAAGGACGTGCCACTCCATGGCGATGAACTCGGCCCCGGACCTGCGATTCACGACGGTCGATCCCGTCACCCTCGGCGAGCAGCGGCGCCAGGGAAAGCGCCACCGCACGGTGCTGCTGATCGGCAGGGTGTCGCGGGGTGACGTCGAAAGCGCCTGTCTGGTTCACGACATCTCGAAGAACGGCCTGATGGCGCGCTTCACGGTGGCGCCAAGCGTCGGCGACCGGTTGCGGATCGAGGTGCGCGGTCTGCCCGAGGTGTCGGCGACAATCCGCTGGGTCAAGGAATATAAGGCGGGTCTGGAGTTCGACGAGGAGCAGGATCTGACCCGCGTCTTCCGGCTGCGCGCGGATGATGGCCATGTCGCACGCACGCCGCGGTTCGCGATGAATGCGGTCGCGGACCTGAAGATCGGCGACCGGCCGATGGCGGTCGATCTGATCGATATCTCGCCCGGCGGCGTGAAGCTGGCTGGGGTCGAGGGCGTCGAGGTAGGGCAGGCCGGCCGGGTGCTGCTGCCCGATCTCGCCGAACCGGTGTTCGGCACCGTATGCTGGGTCCGCGAGGATCGGCTGGGCTTCCGCTTCGTCACGCCGCTGCCGCTGACCGCCCTGTCGCGCGTCCTGGGATGCTGATCGGCTGACGAGGGGAGGGGCACAGCAGGCTGCCCGTCACTGGTGCGGTCGAGAAGACTCGAACTTCCACGTCCTTTCGGACACAACGACCTCAACGTTGCGCGTCTACCAATTCCGCCACGACCGCACGTGATGTACCGCCGGAGAGCCCGGCGGCGGGTAGGCGGGAGCCCCTAGCAAAGCGGATCGCCCCCCGCAACGCCTTTAAGCGCGCTAGCTACCTTCGCCCGAGAAGCTCAATTCCAGCTTTTTCGAATTGGGTGGCACGTCGAGCTTCGCCGAGTTGAAATCGATCGTCCCGCCGGGCGCTAGCGTCCGCTGCTGCGGCGTGATCGTCCAGCTGAACACCACGCGACCCTGCGCGTCCTTCAGCTCGGCGGTGATGTCGGGCACGCGCTGGCGTTCGCTCGACGGGTTGCTCACCTGGCCACTGATCGCGAACAGCTCGCTGCCATTCTCGAGCTCGCGGCGCTCGATCGGATTGTCCTTGAGCAGCAGCGGCGTTTCCGCGGCGCCGATCGGCAGCCCGATGCGCGCGAGCAGCCCCGGGGCGCCCAGCCAGACGATGACGCCGACCGCGGCGAGCATGAGGAGCCCGGCGATGATCGCCACCACCGTCGCGGTCCGCGCGCGGTTGCGGCGCGGACGGAACGGCGGCCGGTGCGCGAAGGCGTCGTAGTCGGGATCGGCGTCGACGGCAGGCGGCGGCATGGGGGCGGACGCCTGGAACGGCATTTCCGGCGCGACGGCAATCGGTTCGGGCTGCTCCCCCACGTCCTCGACGGCTGGCGGCGGAGGGGGCGGCGGCGGCAGGATGTCGTCGATCTCCGCCGCGGTCAGCGCCCCGCGTGGCTTCTCGGCCTCGGCCGGGGCCTGATACCAGCTGTGCCGACAGCTGGCGCAGCGCACGACGCGGCCGTCGCCGCCGATCGCGCTGTCGGGGACCAGGTAGCGGGTACGGCATTCGGGGCATTCGAGGATCATGCGCGCGCTGCTTCGAAGGCGAACCACGGACGTGGCTCGACGGTCGCGAATCTAAGCATGGCGGCGGCGCGTCTGGCAAGCTTGAAGCCGCGCGCCCTTTCGTGGCAAGGCTGGCACCGGATGGCCAGCATCGTGCAGTTCGAGAACGTCGGCTTGCGCTATGGCACCGGCCAGGAGACGCTGAGCGACGTCAGCTTTCAGCTGGGCGCCGGCACCTTCTATTTTCTCACCGGGGCGAGCGGCGCCGGCAAGACGTCGCTGTTGAAGCTCCTCTACCTCGCGCAACGGCCGAGCCGCGGCATCATCCGCCTGTTCGGCGAGGATGCGGTGACGATGTCGCGCGACCGGCTGCCGGCGATGCGGCGGCGGATGGGCGTCGTGTTCCAGGACTTCCGCCTGATCCCGCACCTGTCGGCGTGGGACAATATCGCGCTGCCGCTGCGCGTCGCGGGGTTGCCGGAGGACGAGGTGGAGCAGCCGGTCCGCGAGATGCTGGCCTGGGTCGGCCTGGCCGAGCGGGCGCATGCCCGGCCCGCGACACTGTCCGGCGGCGAGCAGCAGCGCGTGGCGATCGCCCGCGCCGTGGTCGGCCGGCCCGAGATCCTCGTCGCGGACGAGCCGACCGGCAACGTCGACCCGGATATGGCCGATCGGCTGATCCACCTGTTCGAATCGATGAACAAGCTGGGGACGACGGTGGTCGTCGCGACGCACGACTTCCACCTGCTGGGACGCGTGCCGGGAGCGCAGATGATGCGGCTCGACCGCGGACGCCTGCTCGATCCCACCGGCTCGCTGCGCCATCCGCCGAACGAGATCGATCCATGAGCGCGCGGGCGACGACGCGCCGGGTGCTCGACGATGCGGGGGGCTTCAGCGCCATGACCTGGGTCATGACGATCATGCTGTTCCTGACGCTGCTCGCCGCCGCCGGCGGGCTGGGACTGCGCAGCGCGACGGTTGCGCTCGATCGTCAGCTCGAGGGGCGGCTGACGGTGCAGGTGATCGACGGCAACGCCGTGCGGCGCGAGGCGACCGCGGCACGGGCGATTGCCTTGCTCCGCCGGCTGCCAGGTGTGGTGCAGGTCGAGCGCGTCCCGGCCGAGGAACTCGCGCGGCTGGTGCGACCTTGGCTCGGCACCGACGCCGACGACGCCGATCTGCCGATGCCAGCGATGATCGACGTCGACCTGGCGGGGGCCGAGGCGACGGCGGCGGTGTCGACCGCGCTTGCCAGGGTGTCGCCGACGATCCGCGTCGACCGGCACGAGAGCTGGATGTCGCCGGTCAGCGGCTTCATGACGTCGCTCAGCTGGCTGGCGGCGGCGCTGGTGCTGCTCATGCTGGCGGCGACGACCGCGGTGGTGACGCTGGCGGCGCGGGCAGGTCTCGAGAGCCATCGCGCGACGATCGAGGTCATGCACATGCTCGGCTCGACCGACGTCCAGGTCGCGCGGCTGTTTCAGCGGCGGATCGCGCTCGATGCGGCTTTGGGCGGCGGGGTCGGCGGGATGGCGGCGCTGGCGACGCTGGCGTTCCTCGGCTGGCGGCTGACCGCGCTCGATTCGCAGCTGCTGACCGGGATCCGGCTGGGCGTGGTCGACTGGCTGGCGCTGGCGCTGGTGCCGCTGGCCTTCGTCGGGCTGGCGACGCTGGCGGCGCGGGCGACGGTGATCGGTGCGTTGAGGCGGACGCTGTGATCGTCCGTTTCGTCGGCATGCTGGCGCTGGTCTGGTGCCTGGGCTTCGCGGCCTTCATGCTGTTGTTGCCGCGGCCGATGGAGCGCGCGCAGACGACCGATGCGATCGTCGTGCCGACCGGCGGCGCCGGCCGGATCGATCGCGGCATCGCGCTGATCCAGGCGCATCAGGCCAAGCGCATGCTCGTCACCGGCGTCGCGCCGGGGGTGCGGCCGATCGACCTGGCGCAGACGTACAAGGTGCCGGCCGCGCTGTTCGACTGCTGTATCGACCTGGGCGGCGAAGCGGTCGATACGCGTTCGAACGCGGAGGAAACCGCGGCATGGGTCGAAGCGCACGGCTATCGCACGGTGCGGCTGGTGACGTCGGACTGGCACGTACCGCGCGCCCGGATGGAGCTGAGCGCGGCACTGGGGCCGGGCGTTGTGGTGTTCGGCGACGGGGTGCCCTCGACGCCGCGGCTAGCGACGCTGGTCAACGAATATAACAAGTTGCTGCTGCGCGGGGTGGCGCTTTGGACGGGGGTGGGGACGTGATTGCCTGGTTGCGGACGGCTGCCTTCAGCCTTGTGTTCTACGGCCTGTCGGTGCCGATCGTCCTATTCGCGCCGGTCGCGGCGGTGTTCGGCCAGCCGACGCTGATCCGCTATGTGCGGATCTGGGTTCTGACCCAACGCTGGTCGGCGGCGACGTTCCTGGGCATCCGCTGGCGTCGTGAGGGCGCGAAGCCCGACCAGCCGGTGTTGTACGTCGCCAAGCATCAGTCGATGTTCGATGCGGTGCAGGCGCCGGTGCTGCTCGACGCGCCGGTGATCGTGCTGAAACGGGAGCTGGCGCGGATCCCGGTGTGGGGATGGACGGTCCAGCGCTATGGCGCGATCGTCGTCGATCGCGACGCGTCGGCCAAGGCGCTGCGCCAGATGGTCCGCGAAGGAAAGGCGGCGCGGGCGGCGGGGCGGTCGATCCTGATCTTTCCCGAAGGCACGCGGGTGCGGCCCGGCGAGCAGCCGCCGCTGCGATCGGGATTTGCGGGGCTGTACCGGGCGCTGGGGATGGCCGCGGTGCCGGTCGCCAACGACAGTGGGCGGCTGTGGCCGAAGACGGGGGCCAAGCGGCCGGGAATGGTGACGTTTCTGTTCGGCGAGCCCATCCCGCCGGGATTGTCGCGCGACGAGGTCGAGGCGCGGGCGCACCGCGGGATCAACGCGCTCGACCGCTAGCGTCTATTCGTGGCTGCGGCCGAAGTCGGCGGCGGCGTCGTCCTGGCCCTGCTCGACGATCGAGCGACGGACGGCCCTGGTGCGGGTGAACAGGTCGAACAGCTCGTCGCCCTTGCCCCAGCGGATCGCACGCTGGAGCGCGGACAGATCCTCGCTGAAGCGCTGGAGCATCTCCAGCACCGCCTCGCGGTTCGTCAGGAAGACGTCGCGCCACATCGTCGGGTCGGAGGCGGCGATGCGAGTGAAGTCGCGGAAGCCGCCGGCGGAATATTTGATCACCTCGCCCTTCGTCACTTCCTCAAGGTCGGAGGCGGTGCCGACGATGGTGTAGGCGATGAGATGGGGCAGGTGGCTGGTGATCGCGAGGACGCGGTCGTGGTGCTCGGCGTCCATCGTCTCGACGTCGGCACCCAGGCGGCGCCAGAATTCGGCGACCCGCTCGGTAGCAAGGGGGTCGGTGTCCGCGGCGGGCGTAAGGATGCACCAGCGGTGGCGGAACAGCGTGGCGAAGCCCGCTTCCGGTCCCGACTGTTCGGTGCCCGCGACAGGATGGGCCGGGACGATGGTGGCACCGGGCAACGCCTCCGTCAGCGCGGCGGCGACCGAGGCCTTGCAACTGCCAACGTCGCTGACGATCGCCTCGGCGGGCAGCTCCTCGGCGAAAGAAGCCGCCGCGGTCCCCATCGCGCCGACGGGAACGCACAGGATGACCAGGTCGGCGTCGATCACCGCGGCGCCCGCGCTGTCGGCGATGTCGTCGGCGAGATCGATGCGGCGCGCCGTCTCGCGCACCTCGGCGTCGGCGTCATAGCCGGTCAGGCGGACGGTCGGCATCGACGCGCGGACGGCGCGGGCGATCGAGGAGCCGATCAGGCCGAGGCCGACGACGGTGACGCGAGCGAAGGGGAGCATGATAGGTCTATTTTCCTAACCCGTTCGTGGTGAGGAGGCGGTGAGCGTAGCCGAACCGCCGTCCCGAACCACATGCCCTTCGAGACGAGGCTTCGACTGCGCTCAGCCTCTCCTCAGGGCGAACGGGGGGAGCGGGCATCGTCACGCCGTCGCCAGGGCGCGCAGCGCGGCGGCGACGCCGCGGGTTTCTTCCTCGGTGCCGATGGTGATGCGCAGTCCCTGGGCGAGCCCCTGGCCAGGCAGCCAGCGGACGATGAAGCCGGCGTCCATCAGCCCCTTGTACGCGGTTTCGGCGGTCAGCGCGCCTTCGAAGACGACGAGGACGAAGTTCGCCTCGCTGGGGATCGCGCGCAGGCCGGCGTTGCCGAGCTTCGCGATCTCGCCGGCGAACCAGGCGCGCCAGCGCTTGTTGTGCTCGCGGGTATGGTCGACGAACGCCTGGTCGCCGAGCGCCGCGACCGCGGCATGCTGGCCGGCGATGGTGATCGAGAAGGGCAGGCGGATGCGGTGCATCGCGGTGACGATGTCGGGATGCGCATAGCCCCAGCCGATCCGCTCGGCGGCGAGGCCATGGATCTTGGAGAAGGTGCGGGTAACGAGGACGTTAGTTGCGGTCTTCGCCAGCTCCATCCCGCCGTCGTCGTCGGCGGCGTCGATATATTCGGCATAGGCCTGGTCGAGGACGAGCAGGACATGGCCGGGCAACCCGGCGTGGAGGCGGGCGATCTCGCTGCGCGGCGCGAAGGTGCCGGTGGGATTGTTGGGGTTGGCGACGAAGACAATGCGGGTGCGGTCGGTGACGGCAGCCAGGATCGCGTCGACGTCGGTCGCATAATCCTTGTCGGGAGCGATCACCGGGGTGGCGCCGACGCGGCGGGTCGCGATCTCGTAGACCGCGAAGCCGTAGCGGACGTAGATCACTTCGTCGTCCGGCCCGGCGAAGGCGCCGGCGGCGAGGTGGAGCACTTCGTCGGAGCCGTTGCCGTAGATGATCCGGGCGGGATCGAGCCCGAACTTTTCCGCGATCGCCTCGCGAACGATCGTGGCGCCGGCATCGGGATAGCGTTCCAGGTCGCCGGCATGAGCCATGAACGCCTCACGCGCCTTGGGGCTGGTGCCGAGCGGATTCTCGTTCGACGAGAGCTTGGCGGCCTTGCGACCGTCGTCGGTGGTGGCGCGACCGGGCACATAGGGCGCGATCGCCATGATCCAGGGCTTGGGGGCGGGTGCGTTCATGGGGCAGCGTCTAGCGGGCCGGGGCCGCGACGTCACGGGGGTGCAGATGGCGCGAATGTTGAGACTCTTCACACATCGTTCGGGGTGGGATCTCGGCTAAGTCGTTGATATTGAATGGACGCCGTCATGCTGAACTTGTTTCAGCATCTCTGGAGAGGGAGCGTGACGCCACCACGAGATGCTGAAACAAGTTCAGCATGACGGCTTTGGGCAAACATGACGTGTTGGGCACAGGGGAGGAGGGGTGACGGCTGGCCTCGCCCCGCTTACAGGGCGCGTCCATGCTCGACACGATCGACCAGCGCTTCGGCCTATCGCGCAACGTGACGTTGCCGCAGGGGCTGTCGCTCGACGGGGGCGGGCGGCTGGCGACGGTCGATATCGCCTATGAAACCTATGGCATGCTGGATGCCGACAAGGGCAATGCGATCCTGGTCTGTCACGCACTGACCGGCGACCAGCATCTGGCGAGCGAGCACCCGCGCACCGGCAAGCCCGGCTGGTGGCAGCGGATGGTGGGGCCGGGGCGGCCGATCGACACCGACCGCTGGTTCGTCGTGTGCGCCAATGTGCTCGGCAGCTGCATGGGTACGTCGGGACCGGCGAGCATCGATCCGGCGACCGGTGCGCCTTATGCGATGCGCTTTCCCGTCATCACCATCCGCGACATGGTGCGCGCGCAGGCGATGCTGCTCGATCACCTGGGCATCGGCCGGCTGGCGGCGGTGGTCGGCGGCTCGATGGGCGGGATGCAGGCGCTGAGCTGGTCCGCGACCTATCCCGAGCGGGTCGAGGCGGCGGTGGTGCTGGCCTCGACGGCACGGCACAGCGCGCAGAACATCGCCTTCCACGAGGTCGGACGCCAGGCGGTGATGGCCGATCCTCGCTGGAACAACGGCGATTATTACGGCGCGGAGCCGCCCGCCGCGGGACTCGCGGTGGCGCGGATGGCGGCGCACATCACGTATCTGAGCGAAGCGGGGCTGACCGAGAAGTTCGGCCGCAAGCTGCAGGCGCGCGAGGCGAAGACGTTCGGCTTCGACGCGGATTTCCAGGTGGAAAGCTATCTGCGCCACCAGGGGCTGTCGTTCGTCGATCGATTCGACGCCAACAGCTATCTCTACATCACCCGCGCGATGGATTATTTCGACCTGGCTGAGGAGCATGGCGGCCTGCTCGCCAACGCCTTTGCCGCCAGCCGGGCTCGCTTCTGCCTGGTCAGCTTCGACACCGACTGGCTCTATCCGACCGCCGATTCGCGCAGCATCGTCCGCGCGCTGCACGCGGCGGGGGCACCGGCCAGTTTCGTCGAACTGTCGAGCCCCTATGGGCACGACGCCTTCCTGCTCGATTCGCCCGAGCTGGATCGGGTGATGGCGGGCTTTCTGGGGTCGGGGCGGTGACGCTTCGCCCCGACCTGTCCGTCATCGCGGCCAATGTGGCGGCGGGAAGTCGCGTGCTCGACGTCGGCTGCGGCGACGGGGCGCTGATGGCGGCGCTGCGCGACGAGCGCCAGGTCGATGCGCGCGGGCTGGAGATTGACGCCGCCAACGTCGCGGCGGCGATGGCGCGGGGGCTGTCGGTGGCGCAGGGCGATGCCGACGTCGACCTGGCGGGCTATCCCGACGCCAGCTTCGACTATGCGATCCTGAGCCAGACGCTGCAGACCGCGCGCGCGCCCGACGTGGTGCTCGACCATCTGCTGCGGATCGGGCGGCGGGCGTTTGTCAGCTTTCCCAACTTCGCGCATTGGCGGGTACGGCTGTCGCTGCTGTGGGGTGGGCGGATGCCGGTGACGCGGCAGCTGCCCGAGCGCTGGTACGACACGCCCAACATTCATCACCTAACGATCGATGACTTCCGTGCGTTCCTCGCCGAGCGGCAGGTGCGGGTGGAGCGGGCCTGGTTCCTGTCGGGCGATGCCGAAACCGGCTCGGCGGCGGCCAATCTGTTTGCCGAGCATGCGGTGTTTCTGCTGGCACGGGCGGAACCTAAGTAACCTGGGTCGGTTACCCGGTGTCACACCAGGGTAATATCCGTGACCAAGACCGCGCTGATCGTCGAGGATGAAATTTTCGTGGCGCTCGATCTCGAGCGGATCCTGACCGATGCCGGTTACACGGTCGCGGCGATCGCCGCTGATCGCGAGAGCGCGCTGGCCGCGGCGCCCGAGTGCGGCTTCGCCTTCATCGACGTCAACCTGCGCGACGGGCCGACGGGCCCGCAGATCGCCGAGCGGATCGCGCGCGATTATGGGGTGAAGGTGGTGTTCGTCACCGCCAATCCGGCGCAGATCACCTGCGATGGCGATTGCGCCATGGGCTATATCCGCAAGCCGTTCAGCGAAAAGGCGATCCTGGCTGCCGCTGCTGCTGCCACCGGCGGGGGTGATGCGGCGAACGACGAGGGGCTGGTAACAAAGCTTCTGGCCTGAGGGTATGGCCGCACGGGTTGTGCTGAACGCGGTTCAGCATCCCCTTGCTACGTTCTGCTTCCTCACCAAGAGATCCTGAGACAAGCTCAGGATGACGAATGGTGGTGAGTGGGCTTTCACCGTTCGTTGTCACGCCGATAGGGGTAACCCGGACGCTCTCGGCATCCGGGTTTCTCGATGGCGGAGGTGGCCTGGCCGATCAGCGGCGTAGGTCGCTTTCGGGGATAGGCACGATCTTGATCTCGACGCGGCGATTGGCGGCACGGCCGGCGTCGGTGTCGTTGGGGGCGATCGGCTGGGTCTCGCCGAAGCCACGGGTGCCGATGCGCGGCGCGACGACGCCGCGGCCCTCAAGATAGCGGGCGACCGCGTCGGCGCGGCGCAGCGACAGCTGCTGATTGTACGCGTCGCTGCCGGTCGAATCGGTATGGCCGTAAATGTCGACATAGGTCTGATTGTAGCTTGCCAGCGTGTCGGCGACCTGGTCGAGCGTGCGGCGGAACTGCGGCTGCACGTCGGCGCTGTCATAGGCGAAGGTGATGCCCGAGGGGATGTTGAGGACGAGGTTGTCGCCCTCGCGGATCACCTGGACGTCGGTGCCCGCGGTCCGCGCGCGCAGGTCGCGCTCCTGCTTGTCCATATAGGCGCCGATCCCGGCACCGGCGAGGCCGCCGATGCCCGCACCCAGGATCTTTTCGGTCCGGTCGCGGCGGCCGCCGACGAGATCGCCGACCAGATAACCGCCCAGCGCGCCGCCGATGCCGCCGATCGCCGTCTTCGATATCCGCCGCTCGCCGGTTACGGGATCGGTGGTGCAGGCGGCGGTGGTGACCAGCGCGGTCAGGGCGGCGGCGGCAAGAATACGCGACTTCATGACAAACCTCGACATGGGTAAAGGTCGGGAACATGGACCGAGCCGGAATTGTTCCATGATCGATATGATCGGCGGCTGACGCGAAGGACCATTGTCGGACCCGCGGTTGTGCGGCAAAGAGGCGTCCAGCCGATGGCCGCTCTCCCTCCTTTCCCCTGGATCGACGTCGCGATCATCCTGGCGCTCGTCGCGCTGAACGGCGTGTTCGCGATGAGCGAGCTGGCGATCGTCTCGTCGCGCCGCGCCCGGCTGGAGGCGATGGCGCGGACCGGGCGGCGCGGGGCGACCGCGGCGCTGGCGCTGGCGGCGGACCCGGGCAAGTTCCTGTCGACCGTCCAGATCGGCATCACGTTGATCGGCATCGGCACCGGCGCCTATTCGGGCGGCAGCCTGGGCGAGCCGACCGCGGCGCGGATGGCGTTGCTGGGTCTGGCGCCGGAAACCGCGCGCTCGGCGGCGTTCGTGCTGGTGATCGGGCTGACGACCTTCGCCTCGCTGATCGTCGGCGAGCTGGTGCCCAAGCAGTTCGCGCTGCGCAAGCCGGAGCCGATCGCGGTCATCATGGCATTGCCGATGCGCTGGCTGGCGGTGGCGACGGCGCCGGTGGTGTGGCTGCTCGATTCGACGAGCGCGATCATCTTCAAGCTGCTCGGCCTCAACCGCGAATCGAGCGACGAGGTGACGGCGGAAGAGCTGCACCTGATCGTCGCCGAGGCATCGAAGTCGGGCGTGATCGAGGAGCATGAGCGCACGATCATCTCGGGCGTGGTGCGGCTGGCGGACCGGCCGGTGCGCGAGGTGATGACGCCGCGCACCGAAGTGGACTGGCTCGATGTCGGCCTGGGCGCGGACGAGATCAGCCGGCGGCTGCTCGACACGCCGCATACCCGGTTGCCGGTGGGGCAGGGATCGATCGATGCGATCGTGGGCGTCGTCCAGTCGCGCGACATCGCCGCCGCGCTGTTCCGCGGCGAATCGCTCGATCTTGCCACGCTGATGCGCAAGGCGCCGGTGGTGATCGACCGGATCGACGCGATGGACGCGCTGATCGCGCTGCGCCGTGCCGAGGTGCCGATGGCGCTGATCCACGACGAATACGGCCACTTCGAGGGTATCGTCACCCCCGCCAACCTGCTGGCGGCGATCGCTGGCGAGTTCGCGTCGGACACCGATCCCGACGAGGATCCGGCGATCGTGGTGCGCGACGACGGGTCGCTGCTGGTCGCGGGAACGTGCGCGGCGGATGCGCTGGCCGAACGGCTGGATATCGACCTGCCCGAGGACCGCGATTACGCGACCGTGGCCGGGCTGGCGCTGGCGGCGTTCCGCCACCTGCCGCGCGAGGGCGAAAGCTTCGTCGAGCAGGGCTGGCGATTCGAGGTCGTCGACCTCGACGGGCGGCGGATCGACAAGCTGCTGGTGAGCGGGGCCGAGTAGGGCGATCCGGCGCGAGGCGTGTCGTGCGCGGCGCCTACCCCTCCACCACCGCTGCGCCGCGGTCCCCCTCCCCTCCGGGGGAGGTTTTTTTGTCGTTAAGTCCTCCCCCGGAGGGAAAGGTGGCAGCGCGCCAGCGCTGACGGAGGGGTAGTCGCCGCAAGCTATCCATCCGAGGCGCCTTCCCACAACGGGGCGGGCCCGACGTACGAAAACGCTGGCGTCGGCCTCATCATACTGATAATCACTCGCAGATGGATATGTCGCGTCGCGTGATTCCTGCCCTCAGCCTGGAGACGCTGCCGCGTCGCCACCATGCGACGGTGGCGGCGATCGACTGGGCGCAACTCGCCGCGCCCGAGGCGCGCCGCCTGCGTGAGCTGGGGTTCGACGAGGGCGTCGACGTCGAGGTGCTTCACCGCGCGACGCTGGGCCGCGGGCCGATCGCGTGCCGGATCGGGCGGATGACGGTGGCGCTTCGGCGTGCCGTCGCCGGCGCCATCCACGTCCAGCTCGACGCGCTCCCCGCCAAGTAACATGCATGCAGCGCCCCTGGTGGCGCTCGTCGGCAATCCCAACGCCGGCAAGAGCGCGCTGTTCAACGCGCTGACCGGCGCGCGGCAGAAGGTCGGCAACTATCCCGGCGTCACCGTCGAGCGGCATGCGGGGCGCTTCGTGCTCGACGACGGCCGCCCGGTCGAGCTGGTCGACCTGCCCGGCGCCTACAGCCTGGAGCCGTCATCCCCCGACGAGCGGGTGACGCGCGACGTCGTTACCGGGGCGGGCGATTACGAGCGGCTGCCCGACGCGCTGCTGGTGGTGGTCGACGCTGCCAACCTCGACAATCACCTGCGCTTCGCGATGCAGCTGATCGCGCTGGGGCTGCCGGTGGTGGTCGCGCTCAACATGGTCGACCTGGCCGAGCGCGACGGGCTGACGCTCGATGCCGGGGTGCTGGCGCGCGAGCTCGGCGTGCCGGTTATCCCGACGGTGGCGGTGAGGAAGCGCGGGCTGGACGAGCTGCGGGCGGCGCTGACCGGCGCGGTCGGCGGCGGCGGCGTCAAGCTGCTGCGGCCGTCGGACGGCAGCATCGACGACGATATCGTGACGTTGCAACGACGCGCGCGGGCGCTGTCGGCAGCGGCGACGGTGTCGGAGACGGCGGGGCGGCGGTGGAGCCATGCGCTCGACGCGGTGGCGCTGCATCCGGTGCTCGGGCCGCTGCTGCTGCTCGCGCTGCTGTTCGTCATGTTTCAGGCGGTGTTCTCGTGGAGCGAGGCGCCGGTCGGCTGGATCGAGAACGGTTTCGCCGCGATCGAGGGACGGGTGGCCGGGGCGATGCCCGACGGCTGGTTGCGCTCGCTGCTGACCGATGGCGTCATTGCCGGGGTCGGCGCGGTCGTCGTGTTCCTGCCGCAGATCCTGATCCTGTTCTTCTTCATCCTGATCCTGGAGCAGACCGGCTATATGGTCCGCGCGGCGTTCCTGATGGACCGGCTGATGGCGCATGTCGGTTTGTCGGGGCGCGCGTTCATCCCGCTGTTGTCGAGTTTCGCCTGCGCGGTGCCGGGGATCATGTCGACGCGGACGATCGAGGACGAGAAGGACCGGCTGACGACGATCCTGATCGCGCCGCTGATGACCTGCTCGGCGCGGCTGCCGGTGTATACGATCGTCATCGGCGCGTTCATTCCGGCGACGAAGGTCGGCGGCGTCATCGGTCTGCAGGGGCTGGTGCTGTTCGGACTCTACGTGATGGGCATCCTGGGCGCGTTCGTCGCGGCGCTGGTGCTGCGGCGGACGGTGACCAAGGGCGAATCGTCGGGCTTCATGATGGAGATGCCCAAATATCAGTGGCCGCGGCTGGCCGATGTGGTGCTGGGGCTGCGCAGCCGCGCCGCGGTGTTTCTGAAGCGCGCGGGCACGACGATCGCGCTGACCACAATCGTGCTGTGGGCGCTGCTGAGCTTTCCGCAGGCGCCCAAGGACGGCGGCGTCAGCCAGGTCGACTATTCGATCGCCGGGCGGATCGCGAACGGTCTGGAGGTCGCGGTGCGGCCGATCGGCTTCAATCGCGACATCGCGCTCGCCTTGATCCCGGCGATGGCGGCGCGCGAGGTGGCGGTGGCGGCGATCGGCACCGTCTATGCGATCGACGATACCGAAAGCGGCCGCGGGCAGGGAGCGATGATCCGCCAGCTGCAAAGCCGCTGGACGCTGCCGACCGCGCTGGCGTTCCTAATGTGGTTCGTGTTCGCGCCGCAGTGCATTTCGACGATCGCGGTGACCCGGCGCGAAACCAATGGTTGGAAGTGGCCGCTGTTCATGGTTGGCTATCTGTTCGCAGCCGCCTACGTCATGGCGGGCATCACCTATTGGCTGGCGTTAGCTGCCGGACTTTAGGCTGATGAAACGAACGAGGTCCATTCTCGTTCGAGGCGTAGGTCTTGGTGTCCGAGCGATGTTCCCCGGTCCAACGGGCAACTAGCATCCAAGACCTACGCCGACCCGATTTATCCGCTAAAGCTCGATCGAGCAATCTAACCGTATCGTGGAGTTCTGCGTGGCAGGCAGCGTCAACAAGGTCATTCTCGTCGGCAACCTGGGCAAGGACCCGGAGAGCCGCAGCTTCCAGAACGGCGGCAAGGTCGTCGAACTGCGCATCGCGACGTCCGAGTCGTGGAAGGACAAGATGTCCGGCGAGCGCAAGGAAAAGACCGAGTGGCACACCGTGAAGGTGTTCAACGAGGGCCTCGCCAACGTCGCCGAGCGCTATCTGCGCAAGGGGTCGAAGGTGTACATCGAAGGCGCGCTGACCACGCGCAAGTGGCAGGACCAGCAGGGTCAGGACCGCTATTCGACCGAGGTCGTGCTGCAGGGCTTCAACAGCGTGCTGACGATGCTCGACGGGCCCAACGGCGGCCAGGGCGGCGGCGGTGGCGGCGCGCGTTCCGGCGGCGGCGGTGACGACTGGGGCGGTGGCAACGACTTCGGCGGCGGATCGGGCGGCGGCGGCCCGCGCGGCGGTTCGTCGGGCGGCAGCCGTGGTGGCGGGTCGAGCGGCGGTGGCGGCTTCGGCCAGGGTGGTGGCTTCGCCGACGATCTCGACGACGACGTTCCTTTCTGATGGCTTATGACGAGGCGATGGCCGCAGCGCGGCGCTGGTGCGGGCCCGAATCGGAACGCGTAGCCGAGGTCGAAGCACACGCGCCGGCCGCGACGCATGATACGCGCGCGCTGGAGGAAGCACTGTCCTTCGCCGCGGCGCTGTGCGGCGTGCCGACGGCGTTCGTCAGCCTGGTCGGCGCGACCGAGCAGCGGCTGGTTGCGAAGGTCGGTACCGACCTGGAGACGACCAATCGCGAGGTTTCGTTCTGTCAGTGGACGATCCGCGAAGGCGAGCTGATGGTCGTCCCCGATGCGCTGGCCGACCCGCGCTTCGCCGACGGGCCGCTGGTGGTCGGGCCACCGCACATCCGCTTCTATGCCGGCGCGCCGCTGGTGGCGCGATCGGGCGCTGCGATCGGGTCGCTGTGCGTCATCGATACCGAGCCGCATCCCGACGGGCTGACGCCGCTTCAGATGCAGGGGATGCGCGTGCTCGCCGCGAGCGTCATGGCGCGACTGCGCGACCGGCGCGAGGCGGAGGATCGCGACGTCGCCGTCGGCGAGACCCGGCGTGCGCTGTCGGACAGCGAGAACCGCTTTCGCACGCTGGCCGACACCATGCCGCAGATGGTGTGGTCGACGCTGCCCGATGGCTATCACGACTATTACAACGCCCGCTGGTACGAATTCACCGGCACCCCGCCCGGCAGCACCGACGGCGAGGGCTGGAACGACATGTTCCATCCCGACGACCAGGACCGTGCCTGGACGGTCTGGCGCCACAGCCTGGACACGGGCGACCCGTACCAGATCGAATATCGGCTGCGGCATGCCGACGGCACCTATCGCTGGGTATTGGGGCGGGCGCTGCCGATCCGCGACGAGCAGGGCGCGATCACGCGCTGGTTCGGCACCTGCACCGACATCCATCAGCAGAAGCTGGCGCTGGAAGAGCGCGAGATCATCAGCCAGGAATTGTCGCACCGGATCAAGAACATCTTCGCGGTCATCGCCGGGTTGATCGGCTTCGCGGCGCGGCGTCGGCCCGAATTCGGACCGGCGGCGAGCGACCTGCGCGACCGCATCACCGCGCTCGGCCGGGCGCATGATTTCGTCAGGCCGCACAGCCACAGCTCGCGACCGATGATGCGCCAGGACAGCCTGATCGGGCTGCTCGGCGAGCTGTTCGCGCCCTATGAGCGCAGCGAGGCGCGGCGCTTCGTGATCGAGGGCGACGACGTGGCGATCGACGACCGATCGGCGACGCCGCTCGCGCTGCTGTTCCACGAGCTGGCGACGAACGCGAGCAAGTACGGCGCCCTGGCGAACGACAGGGGCCATGTCGCGATCACGCTGTCGAGCGACGGCCCGCAGGTGACGATCGGTTGGCGCGAGCAGGGTGGCCCCCCGGTGACGGCGCCGGCCGAGGCATCTGGCTTCGGCAGCCAGCTGATCGAGATGAGCGCGGTGCGCCAGCTTGGCGGGACGGTGGAGCGGGCGTGGCCGGCCGAGGGGCTGGCGATGACGGTTCGGCTGCCGGCGGCGGCGCTCAGCCGGGGGTGACGGTAGTGCGCCGTGCCTTCCGTCAGGCGCGGATCAGCCGGTAAGGGTGATCGTGCTTCTGACGCGGACGTCGGTGGGGTCGATCGACATCTCGCCGCCGACGAAGCTTGCTTCCATCTGCACGACGTCGCGGGGATCGTTGGCCCGCGGAAGGAGCGATCGCAGTGTGGCGCGGACGCCGTGCGTGGGCGACCGTTCCTTGATCCAACTGGTGAAGACGTGCGTCGCCAGCGGCGCGGTAGCCGTGGCAGGCTGGGTCAGGCGACGGTCCCAGCCGATCGCCGGATGGAAGCGCTCTGCGAAAAGCGCGGCATGGGCGGCAGGATCGGTGGTTTCGGTCACCATGATGTCGCAGGCAGGCCGAAGCCGCCAGGTGATGACCCACAGATGACCGTCGGCAAGTGGATAGCGGGTCAGCGTGCGCGGCCGGTCAATGCCCTGGTTGGCGGTGGTGACATAGCGCTGGAGCAGTGGCGGCAATGCCGCCAGTGACTGGCCGACGCCGCCGTAGACTTCGCCGGTGAGCGACGGCTGCGCGTCGAGTCGCGCCGCCGCCGCCTTGCAGCTTGCAATGGCGGCATCGAAGACGATCAGTGGCGGGGCGTCGACGTGGCGCGCGGTGACGGGCGTCGAGACGAGGAGGCCGGCGGCGAGCAGCGCACGGATGGCGGCGGGAAGCGGGGGCATCGGTAACCTCGTCGTGATGGCGCACGATGCCTAGCGGGATGGACTTAAGAGATGGTGCAGCGGGCCGGCGCAGATTTCCCGGCTCGCCGCCTGGTGTCGCTGCTATCGCCGTTCCGCAAAGAACCGCCGAAGCAAATCGGCCGATTCGCGCTCGCCGATTCCGGCATAGACGTCCGGCCGGTGATGGCAGGTCGGCTGGGTGAAGAAACGGGGCCCGTGTTCGACCGCGCCGCCCTTGGGATCGGGGGCGCTGTAATAGACGCGGGCGATTCGGGCGTGGGCGATGGCACCGGCGCACATCGCGCAGGGCTCCAGCGTCACCCACAGGTCGCAATCCTCCAGCCGGTCGCGGCCTAGCGCGGCAGCGGCGGCGCGGATCGCCAGCATTTCGGCGTGCGCAGTGGGATCGTGGAGCGTGCGGGGGGCGTTGGCGGCGGTGGCGACGATCCTATCGCCCAGCATCACCACCGCACCGACGGGTACTTCGCCCGACGCGGCGGCAGCGGTGGCGGCGTCGAGGGCGTGGCGCATCGGGGCGGGCAGCGGGAACACCCGTCCCGCTTGCCCTATCGCCGCAGGCCCCGTCCAGCGGCCGTCAGCGCTGCTCGGCGGGCTTCTGGACGTCGACGGTCGGGACCTGGACGGTCTTGTTCTCGGTCCCGACGGTCACGCGGGCGACATCGGCCTTGAAGGCGGGCGCCTGGACAACGGCGGGGCGGGTCTGGTCGATGCTGACGATGCCGAAATACATGAGCGCGATGAGGACCAGCGCCGCGACGGCGAGGAGGGTGAGCAGAGCGCGCATCGTCGGATACCTTTTCGTGAATGGATCGCTGGCGTAACAACGCCGTGTATCGCCGGCTGGTTGCATGGCCATGCGGTTGACGGATCACCCCCGAGCCGCTAGTGGCGCACGCTTTCCGGGCAACCGAAATTCAGGATCGAAAACCATGTCGCGCATCTGCGAGCTGACCGGCAAGGGCCGGCAGGTGGGGAACAACGTTTCCCACGCCAACAACAAGACCAAGCGTACCTTTCTGCCGAACCTGCAGAATGTGTCGCTGATCTCCGACGCCCTCGACCAGACCGTGCGTCTGCGCGTGTCGACGCACGGCCTGCGCTCGGTGGAGCACAATGGCGGTCTCGACAACTGGCTGGTCAAGACCAGCAACGAGAAGCTGTCGGCGCGCTGCCGCAAGCTGAAGAAGGACATCCTGAAGAAGCGCTCGTCGGCCGCCGTCGCGGCCTGACACCTTCTTCACGGTTCGGGCCTGACGAAAGCCCGCCGCTTCGGGGAAGCGGCGGGTTTTTCGCGTTGCGCCTGTGCGCGACGTTAGGCGTCGAGCCTGAACTTCAGCAGGAGCGAGCGTTCCAGGATCAGCTGATTGTCGTCGGCGACGATCCAGATGACGGTGGCGCCGCCTTCGCGAATCGCCGCCACGCCTTCGAAATTGTCGTGGATCAGCGGCGCGGCGAGCGTCGCGATCGTTCGACCGGTGACGATCGCGCCGGGCCGAATCGTCGCCGGGTCGACGATCATCAGCCGGCTCGCGAATCGCAGCGGGAATTGCCAGTTGCGCAGCAGGATGAGCAGCCGGCCATCGGGCAGCTCGCAGCCGTCGCTGGGATTATAGCCGTCCGGCGGCACGAAGCGGAAGGCGAAGGGCTGGGCGCCGCGGACGGGATCGCCGGGAAAGACCAGGCCCTCGCGCAGCGATTCGTTCTTGGGCGGGTCTTCGCTGATGACGATGAAGCGACCGTCGCGCAGGCGGATCATCGTTTCCGGTCCGCCGTTGCGGCGCCAGCGGCGCATGGGTGACGGCTGGACGTAGCGCTCGGTGCGGGTGAACCCGGCGTCATAGCGCCAGATCTCGTTGACCGATTCGAAGCCGACCCAGACGTGGCGACCGTCGGTCACCAGCGATTCGCTGTCGCGATCGCTGCGCTGCTGGCCGTTGCGCGGACCGCCGGGGACATGCGCGAAGTCGGGCGCGACGATTCGCCAGTCGGGCGTCAGCGTGAAGCGGACGATGCTGCCGCCGTCGCTGAGGAGGGTGAAGCGGCGCCCGTCGGTATGCAGCGCCGAAAAGCCTCCGAACGCCTTGTCGGGACTGTTCAGGGCAAGGCCGCCGAGGAAGGTCAGCGCACCGACGCGGCGGCGGGCGGGGTCGGCGGGATCGAGCGACACGCGCACGGCGGTCATTCGCGCGGTCGCGTCGAGGAAGCGCAGGCGCTCCTCACCGGCCCAGCCGGGTACCAGCAGCAGCACCGCAAGGACGACGAAGACGATGCGCACATCGCGCGTCTAAGCGTCTCCGCCGCCCGGCGGAAGCCTGAACCCCCGATAACGGGTGCATTCAGCGTCGGCTCAACGCGAATCGGCCAGAAGCATCGTCATCGACGGACGAGTCCCCCTTTGCGGCGGACCTCTCCAGCCGAAGAGACGACGGGAGACGAATGATGTTCAAGAAGCTTTCACTGGTCGGCGCGGCGCTGGCGATGGGCGCGACCACCCTGGTTCCCGCGACCCCGGCGGCTGCGCAGCGCGGTTATTACGGCGACCGCTACGATCGCGGTGACCGTTATGCGCGGGGTAACCGCGGCTATTATCGCGAGAGCTATCAAAATTATCGCGCGCGCCAGAAGTGCAACGACGGCGACGGCGGCACCATCGTCGGCGCGATCGCCGGCGGCCTGCTGGGCCACACCGTCGCGGGTCGCGGCGACCGCACGCTCGGCGCGGTGCTGGGTGCCGGCGCCGGAGCGCTGGCCGGCCGCGCGATCGATCGATCCGATCGTCCGGGTTACTGCCGCCGCTAAGTCGGCAGTACGCGTACCCCTTGTAGCGTAACGGGGTGAGGGGTCGGTTGCGAAAGCAGCCGGCCCCTCTGTTCGTTCGGGCGCGGCCACGGCCGTGCGGTGCGCGCGAAACGCCGCAGCGCCCGAACCGGCCGGCGGGTCGGCACAGCCGAACCCGGTCGACGTCACGCCGGCGGCTTTGCCGTCGGCGGTGGGGGATGCGCTGGGGCGCTTTCACACCCCCGTTCGTCGTGAGCTTGGCGAAGGATGGGTCGCCGACGGGTGCTTCGACAGGGTCAGCGCGACGGGTGACGGGGTAGAGGGCCGCGGGCGCGGCGACGGCTAAGCCGCCGCCGTGACGTCGAACGGGATCGGCTGGCGCCGACCCGCCGGCCGTGCCGGGCGCTCGCGCGGTGCGCGACCGGCCCGCGACGCGCGGGCCTGCGCCCGTCAGTACATATGCTGCCCACCGTTGATCGACAGCGTCGAGCCGGTGACGAAGCCGCCCTCCTCCGAACACAGGAACGCCACGCCGCGCGCGATCTCTTCCGCCTTGCCCAAGCGGCCGACGGGGATCTTGGCTACGATCTTTTCCAGCACCTCGCCCGGGACCGCGGCGACCATGTCGGTGTCGATGTAGCCGGGGGCGATCGCGTTGACGGTGACGCCGGCGCGCGCGCCTTCCTGGGCCAGCGCCTTGGTGAAGCCGTGGATGCCGCTCTTCGCCGCGGCATAGTTGACCTGGCCGTATTGGCCCGCCTGGCCGTTGATCGAGCCGATGTTGACGATCCGGCCCCACTTCTTTTCACGCATGCCGGGAAAGACGGCCTTCGCCATGTTGAAGCAACCGCCCAGGTTGGTGTCGATCACTTCTTTCCACATGTCGTACGACATCTTCAGGATCGTGCCGTCGCGGGTGATGCCGGCGTTGTTGACGAGGACGTCGATCGGGCCGAGCTCGGCAGCGACCTGCGCGCAGCCTGCCTGGCATGCGTCGTAATCGGCGACGTCCCACTTATACGCCCTGATTCCGGTACGCTCGGTAAAGGCGCGCGCCCGCTCGTCGTTACCGGCATAATTGGCCGCGACCGTCATCCCGGCATCCTTGAGCGCCAGGCTGATCGCCTCGCCGATACCGCGCGTTCCACCCGTGACGATCGCCACCCGTGCCATGCATTCTCTCCCAAAAGCTGGAGATGACGCTACGGGCGGGCGGCCCAGCCTTCAAGTTCACGTGCAAGTAAGCCGCGCAACATTTCGATCCCGACGGGGGTGTCGTTGAGGCAGGGAAGATAGGCGAAATGGGTTCCGCCTGCCGCGATGAAGGATTCGCGCCCGCGGATTGCGAGTTCCTCCAATGTCTCCAGGCAGTCGGCCGAGAAACCGGGCGCGATCAGCGCGACCTTGCCGGTGCCGCCCTGCGCCAGTTGTTCGAGCGTGGTGTCGGTCGCGGGGCCGAGCCATTCGGCGGGACCGAAGCGCGACTGGAAGGCCACAACGAGGTCGCGGCCCATCGCTTCGCCCAGCAGCCGCGCGGTCTTCTGGCAATGGCAGTGATAGGGGTCGCCGAGCGCCAGCGTTCGCTTGGGCATGCCGTGGAAGCTCGCGATGATCGCGTCGGGCACGAAGTCGAGCGTGGCGAGCCCGGCCTCGACGCTGGTCTTCAGCGCGTCGATATAGGCGGGATCGTCGTGATAGGGCGGCAGCGTGCGGATCGCTGGCTGCCAGCGCATCGTCGCGAGCTTCGCGAACGCCTTGTCGTTGGCGGTGGCGGTCGTGGCGGCGCAATATTGCGGGTAGAGCGGGGCGAGCAGGATGCGCTCGCAGCCCATGTCCTTCAGCGCCTGAAGCCGGTCACCGATCGCGGGGCGGCCATAGCGCATCGCCCAGTCGACGACGACGCCATCGCCGAACGTCCCCTCCAGCGCCTTGCCCTGCGCGCGGGTGATCGCGGCGAGCGGCGAGCCGTCTTCGGTCCAGACCTGGCTATAGGCGTGGGCGGATTTTTTGGGGCGGGTATTGAGGATGATGCCGCGCAGGATCGGCTGCCAGGCGATGGCGGGGAGCTCGACGACGCGGCGGTCGGAAAGGAATTCGGCAAGATAGCGCTTCACGCTGCGCGGCTCGGGCGAATCGGGTGTGCCGAGGTTGATAAGGAGGACGCCGATCTTGGGCGCCGGGATGGCGGGGTGTTCGGGGGGAAGCATCATCGTATGAGGTAAACCAACGGGGCGGGGTGTGTCTCCCTCACGACGCCCGCAGTGGTAGGCCGCGCAGCCGCTGTCCGGTGGCGGCGTGGATGGCGTTGGCGATGGCGGGGGCGACGGCGGGCACGCCGAGATCGCCGATGCCGCCCGAATCCTCATCGCTGGGGACAAATTCGACGTTGATGTCGGGGGTGTCGGCGAGGCGGGGCAGGGCGAGCGAAGCGAACCCGCGCGCATCGGCAAGGTTGCGGGTATAGCCGGTGGCGCCACCGAGCGCCATCGCCATGCCGAAGATCAGGCCGCTCTCGATCTGCTGGCGAGCAAGGTCCGGATTGACCAGCCGACCGGCATCGACCGCGGCGACGAGGCGATCGACCGCCGGGCGCCCGTCGTCGTCGAGATGCGCTTCTGCCAGCACCGCGATGAAGCTGCCGCGAAAGGCGTGCGCCGCGATGCCCTGTCCGCCGCCGCTGGTGCCGCCGTCCCATCCGCCCAGCGCCGCCGCAGTGGTGAGGCAGCGGGCGAGGCGGGGGTTGCCGCCGAGCATGCCGATGCGGAACGACATCGGCTCCGAGCCGCTGGCGCGCGCAATTTCGTCCAGAAAGCACTCGGTGAAGAAGGCGGTGTAGCCATGCGCGCCGCCGCGCAGGTGGCCGGTAGGCAGGCCGATGTCGGCGGGGTGATGATCGACCGCCATCGCGGGCAGGCGATAGGGCGGGGCGGCACCGGCGACGGCATAGGGGTCGCCGCGGCGACCGGCGAGCGCCAGGTCGGTGACGGCGCCGGGCATCAGCCGGTGCGCCAGCTCGGCGCCGGTCGCGGGCGCGGCGATGCGTGCGTGCCAGCCGAGGATCGCGCCGTTGCCCGCGAGGCGGGCGGCCATGCGTGCGCGTGCCGGCGGACGGACGCGATCGTGGACCAGGTCCTCGGCGCGCGGCCAGACCAGGCTGACGGGGCGCTTGAGCCGAAGCGCGAGGATCGCGGCCTGCTCGGCGGCGAGCGCTTCGAGGTTGGCGCCGAACGAGCCGCCGGCGAGCATCGGATGGATGACGACGCTCGCTTCGGACACGCCGGCCGCCGCAGCGGCGGCGGCGCGCGCCAGGGAGGGCGCCTGCGTCGGCATCCAGAGTTCGAGCCGATCGTCGCGCCAGGCGGCCACCGCGCTCATCGTCTCGATCGCGGCGTGGACGGCGGCGGCGGCGGTATAATCGGCGGCGATCGTACGGCCCGACGTCATGGCGGCATCGACGTCGCCGACCGCCGCGACACGGTGGCCGGGTTGGGCGAACGCGGCGGCCAGCGCTCGGTCGATCGAGGCCGAATCGATCAGGCCGCGCGTCTCGAAGCGTGGCGCGGCGGCGTCGAGCGCGCGGGTGGCCGCCCACCAGGTCGTGGCGACGGCAGCAACCCAGCGCGGGTTCTGGACGACGGCGATCGCGCCGCGCACGCGGTCGGCCGCCGCGGTGTCGACGCGGATCAGGCGACTGTCGCCCGGGGGCGCCTGGCGGATCGCGGCATGGACCATGTCGGGCAGGCGGACGTCGCCGGCGAAATTGGCGGAGCCGTCGACCTTGGCCGGGGTGTCGAGGCGCGGGACCGACTGGCCGGCGAGCTTGCCCGCGCCCTGGGTGCCGATCGGGAGCGGATCGGGCACGGGGAAGCCGGTTGCCTCCGCGGCGAGCTCGGCGAAGCGCAGGCTGCGGTTGCCGGCGACGACGAAGCCCGCCTCCGTCCGGGTCTGGTTCCAGTCGATGCCCCAGCGCTGTGCCGCAGCCTGGCAGAGGAGGGCGCGGGCGGCGGCGGCGGCCTCGCGCAGCGGCGCCTCAAACTGGCGGACCGAGGTGGCGGCCCCGGTCAGCATCAGCGCGCTGCGTTTCGCCAGCGTGTCGCGGACGCCGGCCGGGAGGCGATCGAAGTTGCCCTCGAACAGCTCGTCGAGCGCGAGGGGGTTGGCGTAGAACGGCCCGATCGGCGCCGGTTCGACGCCGACGGTGCGCCAGTCGGCGCCAAGCTCGTCGGCGACGATCTGGGGCAGCGCGGTGTAGACGCCCTGGCCGTGCTCGCATTGCGGCACGACGACGGTGACATGGCCGTCGATGCCGATCTTCAGCCAGGCGCCGAACGCGGTCTCACCCGGATTGAGCGTCAGCCTCGGCGTGTAGGTACGCGGCCACAGCGCCCAGGCGGCGATCAGGCCGATCCCGGCACCACCGCCGATCAAAATGTTGCGCCGGGTGACTGGCATGGCGGCTGCCGTAGCGCGTCATGACGTCGGCGTCATCGGGCGGTGTGGGGGGGATCATGTGGGGGGCGGTAGGTTCGAGTCAAATGTCCTCACCCTTCCGGCGCTTCGCGCCTCCCTCCCTCTCCCAGCGGGAGAGGGAAGGGGCCCATCGCCAAAGGCGATGGGAAGGGTGAGGGCAGGTGGAGACACGACTCATGCGCCTCATTTTTCTTGCCGCCCTCGCCGTGGCGACTCCGGCGACGGCCCAGTCCACCACCGACGACGTCGATGTCGGCGGCAACCGGATCACCGTCGGCATCGGCCCGGCAGTGGTGCCGAGCTACATCGGGTCGAATAATTCGGTCGTGATCCCCGGCGTCGCGGTGCAGGGGCAATTATGGGGGCATTCGTTCGGCACCGCGGGCACCGAATTCTCGGTCGATGCGATCCGCGGCGACGGCAAGCCGGGGTGGAAGCTCGAGGCGGGGCCGTCGATCAACGTCCGCCTCGATCGCACCGCGCTGATCCGCGATGTGCAGGTGTCGGCGCTGGGCAAGCTGAAGACGGCGTGGGAGCCGGGGGCGTGGATCGGCATCCAGCGGACGGGGGTGGTGACCAGTCCCTACGACAGCGTCTCACTGTCGGTGGCGTATCAGCAGGATGTGTCGGGCGCCTATGGCGGCGGCTATTGGGAGCCGGCGGTGAGCTACAGCACGCCGCTGTCGCATCATGACTATGTCAGCCTGTCGGCGGATGCGGACTATGTCGGGCGCAAGTTCGGACGCTATTATTACGACATCTCGGCCGCGGGCAGCGCGAAGAGCGGGCTTGCGGGCTATGACCTGGCCGGGGCGTCGTCAGGATGGAAGGACTGGGAGGTCGGCGTTCTGGGGGAGCATATGCTGTCGAGCGACCTGACGCATGGCCTGGGGCTGGTCGGCGGGGTTAACTACACGCGCCTGTTGGGGCGCTATGCGGCGTCGCCGATCGTCAAGGACGCCGGGTCGCCGCGGCAGTGGGCGTATACGCTGGGCGTGGCTTACACGTTCTAGCCCGCCCTCCTCGTCATTCTCGCGAAGGCGGCGATCCATACTGGCTGGTCGCGGTGAGACCCAAGGCGTTCAGCGACTATGGATTCCCGCTTGCGCGGGGATGACGGTGGTTTGTGGGGGGCAGGACTCAGGCCAGCTCCTTCGCCGCCAGCGCGCGGTAGGTGTTGCGCAAGGATACCTTGTCGATCTTCTCGGTGCCGAGACGGGGCAGGGCGACGGCGGAGAGCCAGAGGCGCTGGGGCACCTTGAACGCGGCGATATGGTCCTTCAGGAAGCCGCACAGGTCGTCGACGGTCGCGGTCGAGCCCTCGGCCAGATGCACCACCGCGCCGGGGACTTCGCCGAAGCGCTCGTCGGCCAGGCCGAAGACGGCGCACTCGGCGACGTCGGGATGTTCGTAAAGCGCGGCTTCGACCTCCTGGCAGCTGATATTTTCGCCGCCGCGGATGATGATGTCCTTCTTGCGGTCGACGATGAACAGATAGCCGTCCTCGTCGAGATAGCCGATGTCGCCGGTGCGGAAATAGCCGTCGGCGGTCATGCAGGCGGCGGTCGCGTCGGGACGGCGCCAATAGCCGCGGAAATTGCAGACGGACCGGATCGACACCTCGCCGCGCTCGTCCTGGCCTAGGGGTCTGCCGTCGTCGTCGAGGATCGCGAGATCGACCAATGGCGCGGAGGGGCGGCCCGCCGACGACGGCTTGGCGATGTAGTTCGACCGCCAGTTACCGGTGCCGACCGCGTTGGTTTCGGTCAGGCCATAGCCGATCAGCGGCGCGGGGCCGCCCATTTCGGCGTCGAGGCGGCGGACGTGCTCGACCGGTCGCGGCGCACCGCCGGCGGCGAAGTCGGTGACGGTCGACAGGTCGAACGCGTCGCGCTGCGGATGGTTGAGGATCTCGAAGCTCATCAGCGGCACGCCGACGAAATAGGTAATCTTCTCCCGCTCGATCAGCCGCATCGCCTCGAGCGCGTCCCACTTGGGCATGATGACCAGCTTGCGACCCATCGCGAAGCTTTGCAGCATCACCGGGATCTCGGCGGTGACGTGGAAGAGGGGAATGGTCAGCAGGGTCGACGGCTGGCCGGTCGGCGGGTTGCCGTCCTGCGTGGCGAGGCCGAGCATCATCATCGCCTGGGCGAGATAGTTGAAGATGCCCTGGACGATGCCGCGATGGTCGGCGAGCGCGCCCTTCGACTGGCCGGTCGAGCCGCTGGTGAACAGGATCGTCGCCATGTCGGTCGGCTCGATCGCGGGCAGCGTCGCGTCGGTATCCGCGAAGGCGGCGAGCGCATGGGCGAGCGGCAGGGTGTCGTCGATCTCGATGATCCGCACCGACAGGCCGGCGAGCTGGTCCAGCCGGCGGCGGCGTGGCGGATCGGCGAGCACCAGCGTGCAGTCGACCTCGGCGATGCCGGCCTCCAGCTCCTCGGCCTGCCACCAGCCGTTGAGCAATGTCGCGATGCCGCCCGCCATGATGATGCCCATGTAGAGCACGATCCACGACGGCGAGTTGCGCATCGCGATACCGACGCGGTCGCCCCTGGCGATGCCGTGACCGACCAGCGCGCGGGCGACGCGGCCGGCGTGATCGTACACTTGCGTGAAGGTCAGCCGCTCGTCGCCGGCGACGAGGAAGGTCGCATCGGCGTGCTGGGCGCAGAAATGCGCAAAATAGGCGGCGAGGGTCGGCGGTGCGGTGGCGATGATCGGCATCGTCCGGCCGTCGCGCTCGACCGTGGCGACGCGCAGCGGCCCGTTTTCGCCGGTCAGCGCCGCCATCGTCTCGTCCATTCGCCGGTCGAGCTCGGTCCGCATCTCTCTCTCCGCTTGGTCTTGTGCCTTTGCGTCACTATGCAGACGCGATTGCCGAGGGGAAAGCCTTGATCCTGTCTGTTCTCGCCGCCGCGGGCCATATCCGCTTCGAAGACCTGGGGCTTCACCCCGACGTCTTCTCGATCGGCTTCTTCACGCTGCGCTGGTACAGCCTGGCGTATATCGCCGGCATCCTGGTCGGCTGGTGGTATCTGCTGAAGCTGCTCGCGCAGCCGGGGGCGCCGATGGCGCGGCGCCATGCCGACGACCTGGTGTTCTATGCGACGCTGGGCATCATCCTGGGCGGGCGGATCGGCTATGTCCTGTTCTACGCGCCCGAGATGATCCTGCATCCGCTCAACATCCTGCGACTGTGGGATGGCGGCATGAGCTTTCACGGCGGGGTCATCGGCACGTCGCTGGGGATCATCCTGTTCGCGCGGCGGCACGGGCTCAACTGGCTGCGCGTCCATGATTATGTCGCGTGCGCGGTGCCGTTCGGGCTGTTCTTCGGCCGGCTCGCCAATTTCGTCAACGGCGAGCTGTGGGGCAAGCCGACCGACGTTCCCTGGGGCATCGTGTTCGAGAATACCGTGCCGTTCGGCATGGCCGAGCCGGCGCGCCATCCCAGCCAGCTGTACGAGGCGGGGCTGGAGGGTGTGCTGCTGTTTGCGGTGCTGGCCTTCGCCTTCTGGCGGACCAAGGCGCGTTACGATCCGGGCAAGCTCGTCGGGCTGTTCCTGCTGGGGTATGGGCTGGCGCGCTTCACCGTCGAGTTTTTCCGCGAGCCCGACCGCCAGCTGCGCGACTTCGCCGAGGCGACGGGGCTGCACATGGGGCAATGGCTGTGCGTGCCGATGATCCTGGCCGGACTGTACCTGATGCTGACCGCGGCGGAGCGGCGGGTGCGGGTCGAGCCGACCTGGGGGACGGAGAGCGTGGCGTGACCGTCGGCCACGCTCCGTCATGCTGAACGTGTTTCAGCATCTCCGTGGGGCAGGCGGTGCGCGCGCCACAGGGAGATCCCAAAACGAGTTCGGGATGACGGTGATGGGAAACGGATGACGGCCTGTGAGTGACGACGTGGAAGGCACCCTGCCCGATCGCCTGGCGCGGGCGATCACGATGGCGGGGCCGATCCCGGTGTCGCAGTATATGGCTGCGGCCAATGCGCATTATTATGCGACGCGCGATCCGCTGGGCGCGGGCGGCGACTTCGTGACCGCGCCCGAGATCAGCCAGATGTTCGGCGAGCTGGTCGGGCTATGGGCCGCCGACCTGTGGGATCGCGCCGGGCGGCCGGCGGTGGCGTGGGTCGAGCTGGGGCCGGGGCGCGGCACGCTGTCGGCCGACGCCCTGCGCGCGATGGCGAAGGCGGGGTTGGCGCCGGCGGTGCATTTCGTCGAGACGAGTCCGCTGCTGCGCGGGCTGCAGGCCGAGCGGGTGCCGGGGGCGACCTGGCATGATTCGATCGACACGCTGCCGGACGACGTCGCGCTGATCGTCGTCGCCAACGAATTCTTCGACGCGCTGCCGATCCGCCAGCTCGTCAGGCGCAGCGACGGCTGGCACGAGCGGCTGGTCGCGTGCCAGGACACGCTGTTCCTGCCCGTCGTCGGCAAGTCGGTGCCGGACGAGGTCATTCCCGAACCGCTGCGCGACGCCGCGGCCGGCGCGATCCTGGAGGTGTCGACCGCGGTGGTGACGACGGTGCGCGGGCTTGCGGGCCGGCTCGCGCGGCAGGGCGGGGCGATGCTGGCGATCGATTACGGGCATGAAGGCCCGGCGCTTGGCGAGACGCTGCAGGCGGTGCGCGGCCATGGCTTCGCCAATCCGTTCGAGACGCCGGGCGAGAACGACCTGACCGCGCATGTCGACTTCACGACAGTGGCGGCGGCGGCGCAGGCGGCGGGGACGACCGCCTGGGGACCGATCGAGCAGGCCGAGCTGCTGGTGAAGCTGGGCATCGATTCGCGCGCGGCGACGCTGGCGCGGGCACGCCCCGACCTGGCGGAGCGGATCGCCGCCGACCGGATGCGGCTGGTGGGCGAGATGGGCAGCCTGTTCAAGGCGATGGCGGTGACCGCACCGGGGTGGCCGACGCCCGCCGGGTTCGGCGCATGATCGCCTATCGCGACGCGACGCCCGCCGACGCCGCGGCGCTGGCGGCGGTGTTCGCGGAAAGCTTCACCGCGACCTTCGGGCATCTCTATGCGGCGGAGGATCTGGCGGCGTTTCTCGGCGGCTGCGGCGAGGAGGCGTGGGCGGGGGAGTTGTGCGATCCGGGCTATCGGATTCGTGTCGCCGAGGAGGAGGAGCGGATCGTCGGCTTCGCCAAGCTGGGCCCGCCCAAGCTGCCGGTCGAGCCGCGCGGTCCATCGGCGGAGCTGCGCCAGCTGTATGTGCTGAAACCTTGGCAGGGCGCCGGCGTCGCGGCGGTGCTGATGGACTGGGCGATCGCGACCGCGCGCGACGAGGGGGCGCAGGACCTGTATCTGTCGGTGTTTATCGAGAACGAGCGGGCCAAGCGCTTCTATGCGCGGCTGGGGTTCGAGCGGATCGGCACCTATGCCTTTCCGGTCGGCAATCACGTCGATGAGGACGATCTCATGCGGCTGGCGCTGTGAACGTCGAGGTGAACCGCGCGCGGTTGCTCGATGGGGTGGCGCATGGCTTTCTCGGCCGGCGCGGCGGCGTGTCGACAGGGGCGATGGCGGGGCTCAACGTCGGGCTGGGATCGGAAGACGATCCGGTCGCGGTGGCGGAGAACCGGCGCCGCGCCGCCGACGCGGTGCTGCCGGGCGCACGGCTGGCGACGGCGTACCAGATCCATTCGGCGGAGGCGGTGACGATCCTGGCGCCATATGACGACGCACAGCGGCCGCATGCCGATGCGCTGGTCACCAATCGGCCGGGGCTGCTGCTCGGCATCCTGACCGCCGATTGCGCGCCGGTGCTGCTCGCCGACCGCGAGGCGGGCGTGATCGGCGCGGCGCATGCGGGGTGGAAAGGCGCGATCGGCGGCGTTACCGATGCCGCGATCGCCGCGATGGAGGCACTGGGCGCGCGCGCGGGGCGGATCGTCGCCGCGGTCGGCCCGTGCATCGCGCGCGCAAGCTACGAGGTCGATGCCGCCTTCTTGCGCCGCTTCGCGCAGGAGGATCCCGCCAACGAGCGCTTCTTCGGCGACGGGCGCGACGGGCGATACCAGTTCGACCTCGAAGCATATGTCGCGCACCGGCTTGCGGATGCGGGCGTCGGGCGGGTCGAGACGCTGGGGCTCGATACCTATGCCGACGAGGAGCGATTCTACAGCTATCGCCGTGCGACGCATCGCAGCGAGCCCGATTACGGAAGGCAGATCAGTTTGATCGGGATCGCGCCGTCGTCCTGAAATCCTCCCCCGCCAAGGGCAGGTGGCGCGCCGGGGGCGTGACGGAGGGGGAGGAAGCCCTGCCGACAGTGGGTCGCTTACCGCCCCCTCCGTCAGCTGCGCTGCCACCTCCCCCTGGCGGGGGAGGATTTGGAGGATAGTTTCCCTTGTGACTATCTCGCGGCTATGATCCTGTCAGAAGGAGACCATCATGGCCGACAAGAAGAGCCTGCCGACCGAAGCCGACCTGACCGCTGTCGAGACGCGCGTCAGCCCCAAGCCCGAGGTCGACCAGATCGGCGGACGCAAGCTGAAGCCGTCGACGCTGATGATGGGCCATGGCTTCGACCCGGCGCTGTCGGAAGGATCGCTGAAGCCGCCGATCTTCCTGACCTCGACCTTCGTCTTTCCCAATGCGGCGGCGGGCAAGCGGCATTTCGAGGGCGTGACGGGCAAGCGGCCGGGCGGGGCGGAAGGCCTCGTCTATTCGCGCTTCAACGGGCCGAACCAGGAGATCCTGGAGGATCGGCTCGGCATCTGGGAAGAGGCGGAGGATGCGCTCGCCTTTTCCAGCGGCATGGCGGCGATCGCGACGCTGTTCCTGTCGATGGTCAAGCCGGGCGACACGATCGTCCATTCGGGCCCGCTCTATGCGGCGACCGAGACGCTGATCGCGCGGATCCTGGGCCGGTTCGGCGTTCACTGGCTCGACTTCCCGGCGGGAGCGACGCGCGAGGAGATCGACGCGGTGCTCAGCAAGGCGGCGACCGGCAACGTCGCGCTGATCTATCTGGAAAGCCCCGCCAACCCGACCAACGCGCTGGTCGACGTGCAGGCGGTGCGTGCCAGCCGCGACGCGATCTTCGCCAATGCCGCGGTCAAGCCGCCGATCGCGATCGACAACACCTTCCTGGGACCACTCTGGTCGCAGCCGCTGAAGCATGGCGCCGAGATCGTGGTCTATTCGCTGACCAAATATGCGGGCGGCCATTCGGACCTGGTCGCGGGGGGCGTGCTGGGGTCGAAGGAGCACATCAACACCATCCGCTCGATGCGCAACACGATCGGCACGATCTGCGACCCCAATACCGCCTGGATGCTGTTGCGCAGCCTGGAGACGCTGGAGCTTCGGATGAGCCGCGCAGGCGAGAATGCGGTGAAGGTCTGCGAATTCCTGCGCCAGCATCCCAAGGTCGAGAGCATGGGCTATCTGGGCTTCATCACCGACAAGCGGCAGCAGGACATCTATGACCGCCACTGCACCGGCGCGGGATCGACCTTCTCGCTGCTGGTGAAGGGCGGCGAAGCGGAGGCGTTCCGCTTCCTCGATGCGCTGAAGATCGCGAAGCTGGCGGTCAGCCTGGGTGGCACCGAGACGCTGGCGAGCCATCCCGCGGCGATGACCCACCTGTCGGTACCCGAGGCGCGCAAGAAGGCGCTGGGGATCACCGACAATCTGGTGCGTATCTCGATCGGGGTCGAGGATGCGGGCGACCTGATCGCCGACTTCGACCAGGCGCTGGCGGCGATCTGATCCCGAATCGGGGTGGCGATAGTCCAATTTCGTCATGCTGAACTTGATTCAGCATCTCTCCGTCGTCGCGCTGGCGGTCTGGGATGCTGAAACAAGTTCAGCATGACGGAAGGGGTCGGTGTCCGAGACGGGTGGGGCGGCATCTGGAACGCCCTCGCCGATAACCCGTTGTCGGGGCTTCACAGCGAGGAATGTACCCATGCTGACGCTCGTTCTTGCCGCACTCGTCCAGACCGCGACGCCGCTGCCCGGCTCGCTTCCCAACCAGGACCAGCCGCCGGCGCAGCCGACCGCGCCGGTAGCCGCCGCGAACGGCACGGTCGCCGCCCAGGCCGAGGCGCGCACGATGTCGATGGCGGAAATGAACCAGGACCGTGCCGCCGCGCTGGCCGCCGATCGCGCCGCCTATCGTGCCGCGGTGCTTGCCCATGCCGCGACGCTGATCGACGACCAGGTCCGCTACGAGCGGCAGGAGGCCGCCTATGCCGATGCGATGTGGGCGTGGCGCCAGCAGGTGCGTGCGTGCAAGCGCGGCAACAGCCGCGTCTGCAACCAGCCGGTGCCGAGCTACGACACCTATTATTGAGTGATCGCTACGCCACCGAGCGGGTGAGGCTGAGGAACACGTCCTCGAGATCGGGTTCCTTGGTCGACACGTCGACGATGCCCAGCCCCTCGGCGGTGATCGCGCCCAGCACCTCGCCGGCATTCACCCGGCTCTTGTCGTAGGTGATCTCGAGCGTGCGGTCGCCGACCAGTGCGATCTTCTGGAAACAGGCGTTGGCGGGCGGCGCGGCGACGTCGCGGTCGACCGTCACGGCCACGATCTTTTCCTGTGCGCGGCCGACTAGCTCGCGGGTCGGCTCGTTGGCGATCAGGCGGCCGTGATTGATGATCGCGATGCGATCGCACAGCTCCTCGGCTTCTTCGAGATAATGGGTCGTCAGCACGACGGTGACGCCGGCGGCGTTGAGTTCGCGGACATAGGCCCACAGCTGCTGGCGAAGCTCGATGTCAACGCCGGCGGTCGGTTCGTCGAGGACGAGGACGGGGGGCGAATGGACCATCGCCTTCGCCACCATCAGCCGCCTCTTCATGCCACCCGACAGCGTGCGGGCATAGGCGTTCGCCTTGTCCTCCAGATGGACGGCGCGCAGCAGGTCAAGGCTGCGGCGCTGGCCCTTGGGGACGCCGTACAGCCCCGCCTGGATCTCCAGCGTCTCGACGGGGGTGAAGAAGGGGTCGAACAGGATTTCCTGGTTAACGATGCCGATCGAGACCTTCGCGTTGCGCGGGTGCTCGTCGATATCGAAGCCCCAGATCGTCGCGCGGCCCTCGGTCTTGTTGACCAGTCCGGCGAGGATGTTGATCAGCGTCGACTTGCCCGCGCCATTGGGGCCGAGCAGGCCGAAGATCTGGCCGCGCGGCACGTCGAAGCTGACGCCGTCGAGCGCGCGCTTGCCCCCTTTGTAGGTCTTGCCCAGGCCCTGGATCGAGATCGCCGCGTCCGTCATGGTGCGATCGATAGGCCGCAGGGCCATCAATGCCAACCACGTATCCGAGACGGATTGAAGCCGGGCGACGGCATTGCTATCGCACGCCCCATGTTGCCGCCGCCCGAAGTCTCCCGCGTCACCCAGCGCCGCGTCGCCTGCGACGGCGCCACCGACATCCCCGGCGGCGCCGCGCTGGGCCATCCGCGCGTCTATCTGGAGATCGACGAGACGGGATATGTCGATTGCGGTTATTGCGACCGGCGCTTCGTGCTGGTCGGCGGGCCCGCCGACGGGGTAGATCAGGCGATGTTGCGTGACCATGGGGATGGCGCGGGGGCCTGAGGGGTCCTTTTTCGATACCTCATTCGTCATTGCTTCGCTACGCTCGCAATGACGGGAAGCTCACCGTCATGCTGAACTTGTTTCAGCATCTCTTTGCCACGAGCGTTGCGCCTGCGGATGGAGATCCTGAAACAAGTTCAGGATGAGGAGGGACTCAGAACAACCCCAGCCCCGCCAGCTCTTCGGGCGTCAAATCGATGCCGAACATCAGGCTCATGCGCATGCGATAGACGCGGGGGTCGGTGATCTCGGCGTCGCTGCCCTCGCCCGCCGCCATGCGCGCATAGGAGCGATCGGTCAGCTTCGCGAAGCCGTGGGGCAGGATGATGCTGGCGATGACGTGGCGGACGAAGCGGCTGTCGGGGTGCGACTGAGTCCACCAATTGCCCATCATGAGGTCGGCGTCGGGCACCTCGGCGGTGGTGAAGCTGAACTGGCGTTGCCAGCCGGGCGCGGTGTTGCGGCCGTCGGTGGTGGCGGGATCGCCCTCGCGCCACAAGGTCCATTCGCCGTCTTCGTGCGACAGGCGGAAGGTGGCGCCGTCGGGTGCGGTCGCTGCGGCGCCATCGACCAGTGGCATGACCGGGGCATAGCTGCCGCCGAAGCCGGCGTCGGCGATCCACGGTGCGCCCCCGAGCGTCACCAGGCTGAGCGTATGGGTGAGCGGCGGGGTCGCCTCGGCGCCCAGCCAGACGCGGGCGAGCAGCGGGCGCGCCTCGAAGCCGAGGTCGGCCAGCGCGTCGAGGAACAGGCGGTTCTGCTCGAAGCAATAGCCGCCACGGCGCTGGCCCACGAGCTTGGCGAAGACCGAGACGGAGTCGATCGCGATGCCGCGGCCAAGGCGGATGTCGAGGTTCTCGAACGGGATCGCGGTGCGATGTGCGAACTGCAGCCGCTGCAGGCCGGCGGCGTCGAGCGTGGGGCGCGCGGGCATGCCGATGCGCTCCAGATAGGGTTGGAGGGCGAAGCTCACGCCGCGAACGCCTCGGCGGGGACCGCATAGAGCTGGCTGGCGGGCGCGGTGGCGGCGGCGCACAGGCCGAGCGCCTCGGGCACGATCTGGTCGAGGTAGAAGGCGACGCTGGCGCGCTTCATCTGCGCGAAACTGTCGTCGCCCTCGACCATCCGGCTCTGGCGTTCGAGCAGCCAGCCGCAGGTCGCGACCGACAGCATCGTCAGGAACGGATAGCTGGCGGCGAGCTTGTCGTCGGCGTCGCTGGTCTGGAGCGTGCGGCCGAGCGCGTCGCACGCCTCGATCAGCGACTTGAGGTCCGCATGCTCCGCCTCAGCCGCCATGTCGGCGATCAGGCGAGCGAAGCCGCCGCCGTTGTCGAGCGCGAGCTTGCGGCCGACGAGGTCGGCGGCCTGGATACCGTTGGTGCCCTCGTAGATCGGCGTGATGCGCGCATCGCGGAAGAACTGCGCGGCGCCCGTCTCCTCGACATAGCCCATGCCGCCGTGCACCTGAATGCCGAGGCTGGCGACCTCGTTGCCCAGATCGGTGGCATGCGCCTTGGCCAGTGGGGTGACCATCTCGACGCGCAGATTGGCGTCGCGATCGCCCAGCGTGGCGCGATCGACCTGGCCCGCGGCGTAATAGACCAAAGCGCGCGCCGCCTGGGTCTGCGCCTTCATCCGCAGCAGCATGCGGCGGACGTCGGGATGCTCGACGATCCGCGCGGGGCCATCGGCGCGGGCACCCTGAACGCGGTCGAGCGCATAGGCGACCGCGGCCTGGGTCGCGGCCTCTGCCACCTGCACCCCTTGCAGGCCGACGTTGAGGCGGGCGTTGTTCATCATCGTGAACATCGCGCGGATGCCACCATATTCGGGACCGATCAGCTCGCCGGTGCAATCGTCGTTATCGCCGAACGACAGGACGCAGGTGGGCGAGGCGTGGAGCCCCATCTTGTGCTCGATCGACACGACGCGAACGTCGTTCCGGGTGCCGTCCTCGCGGATCTTGGGCACCAGGAACAGCGAGATGCCGCGCGTGCCCTTGGGCGCGTCGGGGGTGCGGGCGAGGACGAGGTGGACGATGTTGTCGGCCATGTCGTGATCGCCGAACGAGATGTAGATCTTGGTGCCCTTGATGCTCCAGCGGCCGTCACCAAGCGGGGTCGCCATGGTGCGCAGCGCGCCGACGTCGCTGCCCGCCTGCGGCTCGGTGAGGTTCATCGTGCCGGTCCATTCGCCGGTCGCGAGCTTGGGCAGGTAGGTGGCCTGCTGCTCGGGGCTGCCGTGATGCGCCAGCGCCTCGATCGCGCCGACGGTCAGCGTCGGGCAGAGCGCGAAGCCCATGTTGGCGCTGCCGAGCGTCTCCAGCACCGCCGACTGGATCGCGAAGGGCAGACCCTGGCCGCCCCATTCCTCCGCGACGCCGATCGTGCCCCAGCCGCCCTCGACATAGGCCTGATAGGCGGCGCGATAGCCGTCGGGCATGTGGACGCCCTCGGGGCTCCACTTCGCACCGACGGTGTCGCCGGCACGGTTGAGCGGCGCCCATTCGCCAATGGCGAACTGGCCGACCCCCTCCAGCACCGCGTCGACGACGTCGTCGCTCGCCGCAGCGAAGCGCTCGCTCCTGGCGAGCTCGGGCACGCCGGCGACGGTGTCGAGGACGAAGCGCTGCTCGCGCACGGCGGGGGTGAAGGGCATCGCTTTCTCCTAAGCTTTGGCGCGCTATAGGCGAAGCGATGGCCGCGCCCAATATCCTTGCCTTCTCGGACCGTACGATCGCCGAGGCCGCGCGGCTGATCGCCGCGGGCGGCATCGTCGCGGTGCCGACCGAGACGGTCTATGGCCTCGCCGCCGATGCGACCAACGCGGCGGCCGTAGCGGCAATCTATGCGGCGAAGGGACGGCCGAGCTTCAACCCGCTGATCGTCCATGTCCTCGATCTGGCGGCGGCGGAGGAGATTGCGGTGGTCGACGACGCGGCGCGCGATCTGGCGGCGCGGTTCTGGCCGGGGCCGCTGACGATGGTGCTGCCGCTGCGGCGCGAATCGAGGATCGCGTCGCTGGTGACCGCGGGGCTCGACACGGTGGCGGTGCGGGTGCCGGCGCACCGCGCGATGCGGGCGCTGCTGGCGGCGACGGCCAAGCCGCTCGCGGCGCCGTCGGCGAATGCGAGCAATGCGATCAGCCCGACGCGCGCCGGCCATGTCGCCGCGAGCCTGGGCGAGCGGGTGCCGCTGATCATCGACGATGGTCCCTGTGCGGACGGGGTCGAATCGACGATCGTCAAGGATGGCGTCGTCCTGCGGCCGGGGCCGATCTCGGCGGACGTCCTCGGTTTCGGTCGGGGCGGGTCGGACAGGATCGAGGCGCCCGGGCAGCTGGCGAGCCATTATGCGCCGAACAAGCCGGTGCGGCTGGACGCGACCGAGGCGCGGGACGGCGAGTTTCTGATCGGGTTCGGCGCGGTCTCCGGGAACGTGACCCTATCGGCGATGGGTGACGTGGTCGAGGCGGCAGCGCGCTTGTTCGACCTGCTGCATATCGCGGATGCTTCGACGGCGGCGCGAATTGCGGTGGCGCCGGTGCGGGATGTCGGGGTTGGAGAGGCGATCAACGATCGGTTGCGGCGCGCGGCGCATCGCTGACGGTCGACATCCCGGCCTTGGGCTCGAGTCGATGGTTGGCGAGCGACTCGGCCAGGAACGCCCTTAGTCGCCCATGGACGGATGGGCCCCGGGTCGAGCCCGGGGTGACACTTGGGGATGAGGCCGTCCGTGCACCACCGCCGTCATGCTGAACTTTGTTCAGGATGACGGGCGGTCTTCGCGGCGTTTACGCGCTCACCGCCGCCTTGCTGCGCGCGGCGAAGCTCTTGCGCAGCTTCTGCAGCTTGGGCGGGATCACCGCCATGCAATAGGGGTTCGAGCGGCCCGAGGTTTCCCAATAATCCTGGTGATAGCGCTCAGCCGGGTACCAGTTGTCGGCATATTCGATCGTCGTGACGATCGGCTGGTCGCGATCCTCCTGCGCGCGCTTGATCGCTTCGTTGGCCTGTTCTTCCTGCATGTTGGTCGCGGGGAAGATCGCCGAGCGATATTGCGTGCCGACGTCGTTGCCCTGGCGGTTGAGCTGGGTCGGGTCGTGGGTCGCGAAGAAGATGTCGAGCAGGTCGCCGTAGCTCAGCTGCTGTGGATCGAAGCCGATGCGGATCGCCTCGGCATGGCCGGTGTCGCCGCCGCAGACTTCCTTGTACGTCGGGTTTTCGGTGTGGCCGCCGATATAGCCGCTTTCCACGCTCTCGACGCCGATCACGTCCTTGAACACCGCCTCGGTGCACCAGAAGCAGCCCCCGGCGAGCGTTGCATATTCGGTCATGGATCAGGTCTCCTGTTCTTTCTCCTTATGTAGGAAGCGGCTAGGCGGGGCGCAAAGGGAGTAGCCGATATGCTTGCTGGCAAGGTGATGGTGACGGGCGGGGCCGGGTATATCGGCAGCCATGCGGTACTGGCGCTGCTCGACGCCGGGTACGAGGTGGTCGTCGTCGACAACCTGGTCACCGGGTTCGACTGGGCGGTCGACCCGCGCGCGACGCTGGTCGTGGCGAATGTCGCCGACGACGACAAGGTGCGCGCCACGATCCGCGAGCATGGCGTGAAGGCGATCATGCACTTTGCGGGATCGATCATCGTCCCCGAATCGGTGGTCGATCCGCTCAAATATTACCGCAACAACACCGCCGCCTCGCGCGCGCTGATCGAGAGCGCCGTGGTGGAGGGCGTGCCGCACTTCATCTTCTCGTCGACCGCGGCGACCTATGGCACGCCCGACCATGTGCCGATCGCGGAGGACGATCCGCAGCGGCCGATCAACCCCTATGGCATGTCGAAGCTGATGACCGAGGCGATGCTGCGCGATGTCGCGGCGGCGCATCCGATGAACTTCGCCGCGCTGCGTTATTTTAACGTTGCCGGCGCCGATCCGCAGGTGCGCAGCGGCCAATCGACCGCGGGCGCGACTCACCTGATCAAGGTGGCGGTCGAGGCGGCGACGGGGCGGCGCGAGCATGTGTCGGTCTATGGCACCGACTTCGACACCGCCGACGGCACGGGGGTGCGCGACTATATCCACGTCAGCGATCTCGCCGCGGCGCACGTCCATGCGCTGGAGTGGCTGGTCGCGCATCCGGGCGACAGCACGCTACTCAACTGCGGCTATGGCAAGGGTTTCTCGGTCAACGAGGTGCTCGACGCGGTCGATCGGGTGACGAACATGACGATCGAGCGCCGCTACGAAGGGCGCCGCGCGGGCGATCCGGCGGCGCTGGTGGCGGACAATCGCGCGATCCTGGCGACGCTGCCGTGGCGGCCGGCGCGCGACGACCTCGACGCGATCGTCCGCGATGCGCTGGCGTGGGAGCGCAAGCTCGCCGAGATGGGGAAGTAGGGGCTAGCGCTCGCCGCCGATCGCGGCGCGGGCCTTGGCGGTGGCGAGCCACCAGCCGAGCGCCCAAAGCGTGCCGAGCGACCAGCCCGCCAGCACGTCGCTCGGCCAATGGACGCCCAGATACACCCGGCTGGTGCCGATCAGCCCGACCAGCAGCACCGCGACGATCAGCCCGTAGCGGCGCAGGGCGCGGTCGGGCGTCACCTGGCCGACCAGCGCGGCGAGCGTCAGGTAGACGATCGCGCTGGCGGTCGCATGGCCGCTGGGGAAGCTGTAGCCCTTCGCCGAGACCAGATGCTCGACGATGTCGGGGCGCGCGCGGACGACGTGGTTCTTGACCAGTTCGATCAGCCAGGCGCCGCTGAGGCTGGCGGCGACGAGCGCGAGCGCGGTCAGCCACAGCCTTTTCACCAGCAATGCGCCGGCGGCGATCACGACGATCAGCGTCAACACGTCGCCGCCGCCGAGCGCGGTGACGTCGGCCAGGAAGCGCGGCAGCCATGACGGGCCGCCCCAGCTGCGCAAGCCCAGGATGATCGCGCGATCGAAGCCGAACGGATAGTGATCGACGACGAGCCCGAGGCCCAGCGCCAAGGCGATGACCGCGGCGAGCAGCCCGATCCCGGCAAGTTCGGACGGCAGGCGGCGGCGCGGGGCGGGGGTCGTCATCGACGCCACGCGTACCGCATCAGGCCTGCGATCGGGCAAGGCTTTTCGCCGCTCGATCATGGACGTGCCCGCAGGGTGAAGCGCGTGATCTCCGACGGAACGCCGAGCCGGAGCGCGAAGCCCGGCCACAAACCCGTCCCATTGCCGACGTACAGCGTCATGTCGCCGACGGCGTAGCGGCCCGATACGAAGCCGGCGTTGCCGCGGGCGACGAGGCGGTCGAGGCCGAGGATCATGCCGCCGTGGGTGTGACCCGACAGCTGCAAGGCGACCCCCTGCGCGGCGGAGCGGCGCGCATTGCGCGGCTGGTGGTCGAGCAGGACGACCGGCGCGCCGGCGGGTGCGCCGCGCAGCGCGGCGGCAAGATCGGGGGCGGCCTCGCCGACGCTGGGCGCCGACAGATCGGTGACGCCGGCCACGACCAGCCGGGCGTCGCCGCGCGCGATGACGCGATGGGCGTTGGGCAGCATCGCCAGCCCCATGCCGGACAGGTGGCGCATCCATTCGGCATAGTCGAAGAAATATTCGTGGTTGCCGGGGATCGCGTAAACGCCGTCCGGGGCCGCCAGCTGCCGCAACGGCTCGACGGCGTCGCGGCGCATGGCGAGCGAGCCGTCGATGAAGTCGCCGGTGACGACGATCACGTCGGCGCCGGCTGCGTTGGTCCGTTCGACCACCGCCTGCGCCCAGCGACGGGTGAAGAGGCGGCTGATGTGAAGATCAGTCAGCTGGACGATCCGATAGCCGTCGAACGCGGCCGGAAGCCCGCGAATCGCCACCGTCACGTCGCGGACCGGCGGCACGCGGATCGCATTGGCGACGCCGATCGCGGCGAGCAGCGCCGCCAAGCCGCCGATGGCGTACCGCAGCATAGCCGGTTCGCGGATGGTCGACCGGCTGACCGCCATCGTCAGCAAGGCGCCGAGATCGAGGAGCAGCTGGAAGACGGCAAGCAGGACGAGCGCGCCGAACGCCCAGTTGAACAGGATCACGACCACGCGCGGAAACTCGGGCGCGAAGACCGAACCCGAGGACAGCCGGCTCCAGAAATGAAACTGCGACGCGGCCAGCATCAGCAGCCCCGCAGGGATCTTCGCCCACAGTGGGAGCGGCAGCGGCCACAGCCACCGTGCGAGGACGAGCAGCGTCGGGATGGCGAAGACGATGTTGAAGATGTCGGATCTCCGGGATTTCAGGCGCTGTGCCGCTGCTCAACGATGCTCAGGCGGCGAGTGTCCGCCGACGTACCGCTTGAGCCATGTGGTGGCATCGGCGCTTGGCGGATCGTCCGGCGTCGGCCAGACCGCCGCCATGAAGGTATTCCTGGATTTCGAGGCGTCGTCACTGTCCGACCACAGCTTTCCGGTCGAGGTGGCGTGGGTGTTCCAGGACGGCCGCAGCGAAAGCCACCTGATCCGGCCCGCACCGGACTGGACCGATTGGGATGCGGAGGCCGAGGCGATTCACGGCCTCAGCCGCGACATGCTGGCGACCGACGGCGAGCCGCACGAGGTCGTCGCGAGCCGGATGGTCGAGGCGCTGGCCGACCACGAGCTGTTCGCCAGCGCGCCGTCGTGGGACGGCAAGTGGCTGAGCGCGCTGTTGCGCGGCGCCGGCCTGCCCCGCCATGCGCTGCGGTTGCGCGACACCGACGAGGCGATGCGGGCGACCGCCACCGAGATCCTGCAGGGGGTGGTGCCGGGCGCACGGCTCGACGTCGAGGTGCATGCGCTGGTCGCGCAGGCGAATGCGGGAAAGCAGGCCGACCCTGCCCACCGCGCGCTCGCCGATGCGCAGGAGGAATATGCCACCTGGTGCCGGCTGAGACAGGCGGCGCGGGAGCTGGCCGGGCGCGGCGCCGACGGAGCCTAGGGGATCAGCCGCTCGGCGCGCAGCCGATCGAACAGGGCGAAGAAGGCGTCGTCGGTCGGGCGATAGCCGGTGAAGCCGAGGCGTCGGCTCTTCGACATGTCGGTGACGACCTCGATCGGTCGGCCGAGATCGGCGTCGGTGTGCCAGGGCGAGGCCAAGCGGCCAAGCTCGGGCTCCGCCAGCGATTCGCGCATGGCGATTTCGCGCCACAGCCCGGCGTCGTCGGCCATCTGCTGCTCGAGCGGGCGAACGACGCCATCGAAGGGCGCCGCCTCGATCCCGAACCAGTCGGCGATCCGGCCCCACATCCACTGCCAGCGGAAGACGTCGCCGTTGACGACGTTGAACGCCTGGTCGTGCGCGGCTTCGGTCTCGGTCGCCCACAGCAGGTGCTGCGCGAGCTGGCCCGCGTCGGTCATGTCGGTCAGCCCAGACCATTGCGCCGCCGAGCCGGGAAAGGTGAAGGGCCGCCCCGTCTCGCGGCACAGCGTCGCATAGACCGCCAGCGTCGTGCCCATGTTCATCGCATTGCCGACGGCGAGGCCGATCACGGTGTGGGGTCGATGGACGCTCCAGGTGAACCCGTCGCGCGCGGCGGCGGCGAACAGCTCGTCCTCCTGCGCATAATAGAAGTTCTCGACGTCGAGCCGGCCCTGCTCCTCGCGGAAGGGCGTCTGCGGGAGCACGCCCTGCCCGTAGGCCTCGAACGGGCCGAGATAGTGTTTGAGCCCCGTCACCAGCGCGACATGGCGTGGCCGTGTCGGGCTGGGCAGGCCGTCGAGCAGGTTGCGGACCATCGCCGCGTTGACGCGGATATTCTCCGCCTCGCTGTCCTGACGTGCCCAGGTGGTGACGAAGACCGCGTCGGGATCCAAGCCGCGCAATGCCGCCGCGGTGCCGTCGCGGTCCTGGAGATCGGCCGCCACCGGCAGGATCCCCGCCTGCGCCGCCGGACGGCGCGCCAGTCCATGGACGGTCCAGCCCTGCCTCGCCAGCAGCGTCGCCGTCGCACTGCCGACGATCCCACTCGCGCCTACCACCAATGCCGTTCGTGCCATCGCAACCTCTCTATTTTCGAGAAATGCTAGAGCCGCATCGCCGCCATCAGCGTCAGCGCCAGGCGAGCGGCGAGCAGCGCCGACGAGCGTGCGGCGTCGTCGCGGTCGGGGACATATTCGGCGATGACCGCGCCGAGAATCGTGCCGCGCGCCTTCAGCCCGTCGACCAGTGTCAGCATGTCCTCGTAATCGAGGCCGCCGGGGGTCGGCATCGCGACGGCGGGAAAGACCGTGGGATCGAGGCCATCGCAGTCGATCGACAGGACGAAACGACCGCCGGCGGGCAGCCCGTCGAGCGCGCGATCCACGCCGCCGCGGTGCCAGTCGCGGCTGCCGATCAGCCTGCTGCCCCAGCCGCGCGCGTCGTCGTGCTGCCAAGCCTCGCCGCTGCCGAGGCCGCGGATGCCGATCTGCACCATGCCCTCGACCCAGGGCATCTCGGCGGCGCGGCGCATCGGCGAGCCATAGCCCTTGTCCTGTCCACGGACGACGTCCGCCCAATCGACATGGGCGTCGACCTGGACGACCGTGACCGGGCCGTGCCCCTCGAAGCCCGCAAGGAAGGGGATCGGCACCGAATCGTCGCCGCCGAGCACCAGCGGCCGCGCGCCTGCGCCCAGGGCGGCGGCGGTCGCCGCCGCGATGCGCTCACGATTGCCGGCCGCATCGATCGCCCGGGTCCTGACGTCGCCGAGGTCGGCGCCCAGCCAGGCCGGATCGCGATCGTCGGACAGCAGCGTCGCGCCGATGTCGAAGTCGAATTGCTTCAGCTGGCCGGCCAGCGCCTTCGATGCGGCGCGGATCGCCCCGGGCGCCTGCGCCGAATGGCTCGCCACCGTAGCGTCATAGGGAGTCACCTCACTGGCCCCGAACACCGCAACCTGTCCGGGCGTCAGGCCGTCGAGGGTGCCGGTCGGCAGGCCGCATAGCGTCGGATAGTCGAAGTCGATGTCGTCGCTCATCCGCGTGCAATGCCTGGGGGGCGCCGGTCGTTGCGCGCGACCGAACATCTTCTGCGCCGGCGAGCGGGGCCGGGTGCCGCGCCGACACCCGGCCCGATGCGCTTTACTTCTTGCGCGCGCGCTTCGGCGCGGCGGCCGCCTCGGCGTCTTCTTCCTCGTCGGGCTGATCCTCGCCCGCCTCGGTCAGCGCTTCGCCCAGCGCCTTCAGCTTGTCCTGCGACTTGTCCGCCTTGTCGGCGATCTTCGTCGTGGCGGTGCCGAGGCGATGCAGCAGCGCATGGACGCGGTCGGCATCGGGCGCCTCCTTCTCAAGCTGCTTGCGCAGCGAGCCCAGATCGCGAAGGATGCCCTTGCTGCCGGGTACGTCGGCATCGGCGAGCGCAGCCTCCCAATCCTCGACCATGTCGGCGCCCTTCGTCGCCTTGGTCTGATCCAGACCGCGATTGATCGCGTTCATCGTCCCGGCAAATTTGACGGCCATCTTGTCATCCTCTCGACTGGGCTAATCCCAGGCTGCCGAACGAAGGCCTAGATGCTTGTGTCCGTTGATCGGAAAATGATCATTATGATTCAAGGCAATCACGGCTAGTTACTTCTGGCGAAAAGGAAGGATCGACTGTTTTCGATCTTGCCGGCCAGGCCGGGAACTTCTTCCAGCTGGCGAACATCGGTGAAACCGCCGCGTTCCTCACGATAGCGGACGATTTCATAGCCATGCCCAGCCAGGCCGGGAACCGCATCGAGCTGTTCTGCGGTAGCGTCGTTGATGTCGATCTTGTCGGTGTCGTCGCTCATCCGGCTCGCTCCTCGATCCGCATGGTGGCCAAGCATCGCGGCGCCGATCGCCGGGCGACGACCGATGGTCGGTCGATTGCCCGGCGACCGGGCCCGGCGTCAGCGGACGGCGGCGGCTTGGTTCGCGACGATGGCGTCGCGCTGTTCCTGGCTCATCGCGGCGACGTTCATGTCGGCCGCCTGGATGGCGTCGGCACGCGAATCGGCGACGTCGCGGGTGCGGTCGGCACGCTTGTCGAGCATTTCGGCCTCGTTGCGCAGGGCGGCGGCATTGGCCTCCATCGCGTCGGCGCGGTTGTCGGCAGCATCCTCGACCCGGCTCGCCAGCTTTTCCGACGGATCCTTGCCGCACCCGGCCAACAGCAGGCCGGCACCAAGCGCGAGGGCGACGAATTTCATGGGTATCCTCCTGTCAGGTAACGTCGAACGCGACGTTCCGTGTGCCAAGCGAAGGAGGTTGATCTAGGTTCCTCACCCGCCCGTCAGCGCGGCGAGGCCTGCGTTCGCGCGCGATCGAACAGCTGCCGGAATTCGCCGGCGTCGAGCGCACCGAGGACGGCTAGGTGGTCGGCCAGATAGCCGGGCGTCCCCGACAGGCCGATCAAATAGGCTTGCCGACCATTGGCGGCCAATCGCGCCGTGACCGCCGCGTCATGGTGTTCGAGCCACGCCATCGCCCGCGGCCAGTCACCCCCCACCGATTCGACGACATCGCGCAACGCGGCCGTGTCGAAGGCGCGGGCATCGGCCATCAGGCGGCGATGGACGGCGGCATACAGGCCCTGCTCGTCGAACGACAGCGCGACGCGGGCGGCCCGTTCGGACGCGGGACCGAAGATCGGCCAATCCTTGTGGATCAGCCGCACCTTGCCATCCGCGCCGACGGCGTCGAGCAGGGCAGGAAAGGCCCGGCGGCACGCGGGACAGCGATAGTCGCTGAAGACCGCGACGCGCAGATCGGCATCCTCGGGCCCCTCCTCGGGCGAGCCGCGATCGGCCAGGATGGCGTCCGCGGCCGCGCCGACGTCACGGCCGATCGGCTCGGTGCGCCGCAGCAGCTGCGCCACGCCCCAGCTGCCGACGACGGCGACCGCCAGTCCAGCCACCTGTCGCCGGGTGATGGGTGGCGTCTTCTTCAGGGATGGGCCGCTATCCCCGCGACGATGCGTGCCAGCCGGGGACGTACCGTCATCGTCGATCATGACGATCCTGCTAGGGGGCATTGGGCCTGAACGAAAGCGGCGGTGGACCGGCCGGTGCGGCTCGCGCGATGGACACCGACGCTGCGGAGGCGCTATCGCCCGACGCCGAGGCGCGCGGATCGCGCCGACGAGGAATTCAGGACATGCGGGTGCTCGTGGCCGGGCTGGGCGACATCGCCCGCAAGGCGTATCTGCCGGTGCTATCCCAGCGAGCTGGGCTCGAGGTTCACCTGGCGACGCGGGACGAAGCGGTGCTTGCTGCAGTCGGCGATCGCTTTCGCATCGCGGACCGGCACCGCAGCGTCGCCGAGGCACTGTCCGCCGCGTCGTTCGACGCCGCCTTCGTCCACGCGGCCACCCCCGCGCACGGCGAGCTGGTCGGGCAGTTGCTGGGCCAGCGCGTCGCGACCTTCGTCGACAAGCCGCTCGCGGACAATCTGGGCGAGGTGGAGGCGCTGGTTGCGCTCGCCGCCGAGCGTGCGACGCCGCTCGCGGTCGGCTTCAATCGCCGGTTCGCCCCCGATTACGTCGACCTGTGGCGCGCCGATGCCAGCCTGATCCTGATGGAAAAGCATCGCCACCGGCAGCCCGACACGCCGCGCCGCGTGGTCTTCGACGACTTCATCCACGTCGTCGACACGCTGCTGTTCCTGGCCCCCGGCCCGGTCCGTCGCCGCACCATCGAAACGCAGGTCGTCGGCGGTCTGCTGAGCGCGATCACCCTGACGCTGGCCGGCGACGGCTTCACTGCGATCGGCGTGATGCACCGTGACAGCGGGCTCGACGAGGAGCGTCTCGACGTCATCGGCAACGGATCGCGCCGCACCGTCCTGAACCTGTCCGAGCGGATCGTTACGGAGGGCACGCCGTGCCTGCACCGCCGGGGCGACTGGACCCCAGTCGGGCAGCAACGCGGGTTCGAGGCGATGTGCGACGACTTCCTGCGCCAAGTGCGCGAGCGCCGCCCGGTCGATGCCGCCGCCGTCGTCGCCAGCCATGCGATCTGCGAGGCGATCGTCGGCCATGCCGTTGCGGGTGGCGGGGCGCCATCGACGCGCTGATCGTCAGCGAGGGTCGGTGCGGGTTTGGACCAGCGTCGCGCTGCCGTATCGACGGCGCTTGTTGGCGACCTGGCGTCGCGCTTCCTCGACCGCCAGTTCCTCGGTGGCGAAGAGCAGATGGTCCATCACCGCGGTCAGATGGGCGTGCATCGCCTCGCGCGCGGCGGCCGGGTCGCGGCTGCGCAGCGCCTCGACGATCGCGGCATGTTCCTCGACCACCGGACGGACCTTCGCGTCGCGCGCCTTCTTGTGGAGCAGCGCGCACTCCGACGAGGTCGATCGCAGCCGCCAGAAATCTTCGATCGTGCGCAGGATGCCGGCGTTCCGGGTCGCGGTGGCGATCGTCAGGTGAAAGTCGCGATCGGCGTTTTCGGTCACTTCGAGATGCAGGTTCTCGGCGGCGATCGCCGCGATCAATTCGTCGAGCCGGCTGAGTTCATCGTCATCGATGTTGATCGCGGCCAGGGCGGCGGCCTCTCCTTCGAACAACAGCCGCGCCTCGGTCAACTCGAAAGCGGTGATGGCGAAGGCAGCATCCTCGTACTGCGCCGACAGCGCCACGACATAGGCGCCCGAGCCGATCCGCACGTCGATCAGGCCGCGAACCTCCAGCGCGATCAGCGCCTCGCGCACCGCCGGGCGACTGGCGCCGAATTCCAGCGCCAGCTCGCGCTCGGCCGGCAGCCGGTCGCCGACGTTCCAGCGGCCCGCCGCCAATGCGTCGACGATGCGCTTCGCCAGCCGCTGGTACAGTCGGCCGTCGGCGGATGCGGTGCTCGATCCGCCCCGGCGCGATGTCTTGCGGGCCACGCTCGTGCTCATTTGACTTACCAATCCTGTGTTCCCGACCACGCTACACGCAAGCGCGCCGATCGTGAAGCGGTCTACCAGACAGGTCGGGGGGGGGGGGGCGGGGCAGCGGCATGGCCCCCACATTGGACAGACCAATGACGTGGCGCGCGATGGTGGGTCCGCCGGGGCTCGAACCCGGGACCTCTCGATTAAAAGTCGCTTGCTCTACCGACTGAGCTACGGACCCCGGCCATCGCGGCGCGGCCTATCGCCTAGTGGCGGGGGCGGGGGCGGTCAACCGAGGCGGCGAGCTGGCGGATGCTGCGTGCCGTCACGGGATCACGCCAGCGGGGGGCGATGGCGGCGAGCGGTGCGAGGACGAACCGGCGCTCGCGCAGGCCGATGTGGGGGACGGTCAGGCCGGGCGACGACCAGGACCCGTGCGACCACAGCAGGATATCGAGGTCGATCACCCGCGCCCCCCAGCGCCGGCCACGGCGGCGGCCGAAGTCGCGTTCGATCGCTTTGAGCCGGCGAAGCAGCGCCGGTGGCGGATCGTCGCTGACGATGATCGCGACGCTGTTGGCGAAGCGGCGGTGCGACGGGCCCAGCGGCGGCGTCTCGATGATCGGCGCGGCGACGACGAGGTCGTGCAGCGCCTCGATCGCCGCCGTCACCTCGGCACGCGGACTGCCGTGGCGGCCACGCCGGTTGGACCCGATCCCGATCGCGTAGGTTGTCCTCATTCCACCCCGCCCCTACCGCAGGCCGATGAATTTCGCACCCAGCCCGATCCCCGAGACCGAACCACCCCGCGACTGCCCCCGCTGCCCGCGACTGGTCGGCTTTCGCGAAGCCTTGCGCGTCGAATATCCCGATTGGTGGAACGCGCCGGTCAATGCCTTCGGCGATCCGCAAGCCTGGCTGGGCATCGTCGGGCTGGCGCCCGGCAAGCACGGCGCCAACCGCACGGGGCGACCGTTTACCGGCGATTTTGCGGGACAGCTATTGTTCGACACGCTGGGCAAATACGGCCTGGCGACGGGCACCTACGAAGGGCGGCCCGACGACACGCTGGCCTTGACCGGCGCGATCATCATCAATGCGGTGAAGTGCCTGCCGCCCGAGAACAAGCCGACGCCCGAGGAAATCCGCACGTGCCGCCCGTTCCTGGAGGGACAGGTCGGCGTATTGCCCAACGCGCGGGTCTTCGTCGCGCTGGGCCAGATCGCACACCAGTCGGCGGTCAAGACGTTGGGCGGCAAGCTGCCCAAGGCGAAGTTCGGCCATCTCGCCGAGCATCGCATGCCCGACGGCCGCGTACTGATCGATAGCTATCACTGCTCGCGCTACAACCAGAACACCGGGCGGCTGACGACCGAGATGTTCGAGGCGGTGTTCGCGCGGACGCTGGAGGTGAAGGCGGCGATGGAGGCGGGGATCAGCTCGACGGAATGAGCGACCCCTTGTTCTGCGCCGCCTCGGCCCAGCGATAGACGGCGTCGGCGATGTACAGGCGGAACTGGGTGGGATCGACCTGGACCGACTTGGCTCCACCGACGCAGGGGCGCGCCTTGTCGATCAGCGCCGCCTGAAGGTCGCTGAACTTCGCGGTGCCGTCGCTCATCGCCAGCTGCACCGACAGGCCTGGTTCGAGCCGGACCATGCAGGTCGCCACCTCGAAATAGCGGGCGTCGGCGGGCAGGCGGAAACGATTGCGCGGGATTTCGCGCAGATTGTAGCGGCGCTGCACCTCGGGATCGTTGGTCTGCTCGCGCGTCAGGACCAGGTCGGGCGCGAACTGCTTGAGCGCCTGGATGGTATAGGCGCCGCGGTCGTAAATCGAATGGCCGAGCGGGAAGGGATCGACACCGCCGGTGATGCCGCTGGTGTCGCCGCCCATTGCACTCGCCGCCTGCAATTCGTTGGCTTCGGCGCCGGTGCGAACCAGCGCCGCCGATCCCTCGCCGCAGGTCGCATAGATGCGGGCGAGCCGGTCCTGCGCATAGGCGTGGCGGCTGCTGTTGAACTCGCCGTCGACCACCTTGCGCAGCAGGCTGCGGTCCGACAGCTTCGATCGCGCCGCGCATTTCGCCTGCCGTTCGGCATTGTCGTAGCGGCGCGCGATATTGCAGGTGTTGATGCTCGACGGATAGCGCGCGGTGGTGTCGAGGTCCTTGCGCAGGCGATAGCCGGTGATGACGATGTCGTTTTCGGGCGTCTCGGTAGTCAAAGCCTGCTGACCGGCGGCAGGCTCCGCCGGAACCGGCGTCGTCGATTGCTGCTGAGCGACTGCGGCCGTGGCTAGAAACGCTGCCATGCCGAACAACATCGTCTTCATCACCCGGACCCTCAATCGCTAGACCGCGCGATGGTCGCGCAAACGCAGATTAGCGTCAATCGCCCGGTAGCGCGGCCGGGACGAGCGTGTCGACATCGCGCGCTGCCACCACCCAGCGGTACAGGGCATCGGCAATGAAGTACCGGAATTGCGTAGGGTCAAAGTAAACGCGGCGGGCGTTGCCGGTGCAGGGTTTGGCGCCGTTGACGATCGCCGCCTCGATGCGGCCGTAGGCGGCGAACTTGGTGCTCGGCTGGACCAGCTTCACAGACAGTTCGGGCTGAAGCCGAACAAAGCAGATCGCGGCTTCGAAATACCGCCGGTCGACCGGCAGGCGCTTGGCGAGCAGCGGGATCTCGCGCTGGTCGAAGCGCTTCTGGATGACCGGATCGGCGGTCTCGGCCTTGGTCAGCGTCGGGTTCGGCGCGAAGCGGTCGAGCGCCATCAGGTAGAGGCCGCCGCGATCACTGTAATAGTCGATGACGGTGCCGGCCTCGGCGACCTGCTGTGCGCTGGCAGAACAGGCGGCGTTGAGGGTGATGAAGCGGCGCTGGGCGAATATCTGCCGTGCCGTGTTGGTCGTCGTGTCGAGCGCGGCGCGCAGCCATCCCAGACCTCGACTCGGCCCTTCTCCGCCACAGCGCGTGAAGGTCTCGACCGTCTGGAACGCGATCCGCGTCTTGGTGGCGTTGCCGACCTTGCTGCTGCCAAGCGTTTTACGCGTTACGGCGGAGTCGGCCTCGTCGAGGTCGGGCACACCGGTGACGACCAAGTCATACTGAAGCGGCGGAACCTCCGCCTTCTGCGGCGGCGCCGCCGGGCCAGACTGGAGGAGGAGGAGCGAGAGCAGGGCTAGCGTCACGGATCCTCCGGTCGATGTTAATGCGTAGATGCATTGCTGTGACAGGCCGCACGTGATCGCGCAATTGGATCAGCCCGGTGGCAACGGCGCCGGGATCAGCGTGTCGACGCCCTGCGCCGCGACCAGCCAGCGATAGAGCGCGTCGGCGATGAACAGGCGAAAATGCGTCGGGTCGAAATAGACGCGGCGGGCATTGTTGCCGCCGCAGCGGATCAGCGATTCGACGCCCTCGAACGCGATATGCGTCTTCAGCGCGTTGCCGACCTTGCTGCTGCCGAGCGTGCTCGACGTCACTGCCGACGTGCGTTCGTCTAGCCGCGGAACGCCCTCGACGATCACGTCATAGGGCAGCGACGGCACGCGTTCCTTCTCGGGCGGGGGCGGCGGCACAGCGGGCGCAACCTGCAACAGAAGGAACGGGAGCCAGAGCGCCGTCACACGTCCTCTGTCAGTCGCCCGTAAAGGTCCGGCCGGCGATCGCGGAAGAAGCCGAAGGCGGCGCGGTGGCGGCGGATGCGGTCGAGGTCGAGCGTCGCGGTGATGACGCCTTCCTCCTCGCGATCCAGTTCGGCGAGGATGTCGCCGCGCTCGTCGGCGATGAAGCTGGTGCCGTAGAAGGTCTGGCCGTGTTCCGTGCCGACGCGGTTGGCCGCGACGACGGGGACGACGTTCGACACTGCATGGCCGACCATCGCCCGGCGCCACAGCCGTGCGGTGTCGAGGCTGGTGTCGTGCGGCTCGCTACCGATCGCGGTGGGGTAGAACAGCAGCTCGGCCCCCATCAGCATCATCGCGCGCGCGGTTTCGGGATACCATTGGTCCCAGCAGACGCCGACGCCGAGCGTCCAGCGATCGGGGCCTTTCCACACCTTGAACCCGGTGTTGCCGGGGCGAAAATAGAATTTCTCCTCGTACCCGGGGCCGTCAGGGATATGGCTCTTGCGATAGAGGCCCTGCACTTCGCCGTCGGGGCCGACCATCGCCAGGCTATTGTAATAATGCTGGCCGTCCGCCTCGAAGAAGCTGGTCGGAATCCAGACCCTCAGCGCCTCGGCCAGCGCCTGCATCGCCAGCACCGCCTTGTGCTCGCCGACGGGCGCGGCATTGGCGAACAGGCCCTCGTCCTCGACCCGGCAGAAATACTCGCCCTCGAACAATTCGGGGGGCAGGATCACCTGCGCGCCGCGGCCATGCGCCTCGCGCACGGCTTCCGACACCTTGGCGATGTTGGCGTCGATGTCGGCGGAGAAGGCGAGCTGGAGCGCGGCGACGGTGATCTCGGTCATGACGCGCGCCATACCCGTCCCGTCGGCCACGCGAAACCCGCTATGCGGCGGGGATCAGCGACGCGACGTTTCGCGCCGCCACGACCCAGCGGTAGAAGGCGTCGACGATATAGGGCCGATAGGTTGCAGGCTCGACGGTCAGCCGCTTGACCCCGCCCAGGCACGTGCGGCCTTCGACCAGCATCGTCTGGATCAGCCCGCGTTCCAGGTTGCTGCCGGGCTGCGCTCGGGTCAGCCGTGTGGCCAGCTCCGGCTGTTCGCGGACGAGGCACGAGGTCACCAGCCAGGCGTTGCGATCGGCGGGCAGGCGGAGCCGGTTGCGAGCATATTCACGCTGACGATAGCGCTGCTGGACGACGGGGTCCTGCGTCTCGGCGGCGGTCAGTGTGGCATCGGGGGAGTAACGCTGCAGCGCCAATTCGATGATGGCGCCGCGATCCTGCGGCCTGCGGCCATAGTCGATGACGTTGGGATACTCGGTCGACACCTTGGCGATGAACGACAGGCCCGGCTGGCATGCCCGCCCCTTCAGCACGATATGTCCCTGCGCATGGGTTGCCATCGCGCCGTTCGGTTCGCCATCGACGACCCTTCGCAGCATCAGCGGGTCGCTGAAGGACAGTGCACAGCGGAAATAGAGCCGGCGCTGTTCCTGATCGACCTTTGCCTCGAGCCGGCCCATGTCGTTCCAATAGACGCCAGTGGGAAGCTTGCTGCGCGGGATGCGGAGCGCCTCGACGATGATTTCGTCGCCGTCCTGCGCGGTCGGCAATCGATCCGGGCCGGTCGTCGCCTGCACCGGCATCGCGCTGACTGCGACGGCAAGGAACAGAAGCGACATCATGGCTGCTCCGCATCGAACGAGATCGACCGATGATCGAACGCCTCAACGCCTTGAGCAAGCCAGCGGTGCTGTAATATTTCGTGTCTGTTCAGGCCGCGATGGAGGAGCCGGTCCGGTCACCCCAGCGACCCGAACCGGTCAGCAGCTGTTCGGACACGATCAGCCAGTTGTCGATGCCCCAGCGGGCGGGATCTTCCTCACCGACCACCTGGTCGTCGCTGGCCGCATTGCCGATGGCGACGTCGGTCACGCCGCAGGGCTGGCGGTCGATCGCCGACAGGAAGGCCCTCACCTGAAGCGCGGCGCCGCGCGCCCGGGGCGGCAGGGTGATGGCGAGGCGGTCGGAACGCAGCCGCACCAGCAAGCCGGCGGGATAGACGCCGATGCAGCGCATGAAGGCGAACAGCAGCGCGCGGTCGAAATGCCCCTCCCACTCCCACATCCGGGTCACCGCATCGGTCGGCGTCCAGGCGCGCTTGTAGGGGCGGTCGGCGGTGACGGCGTCGAACACGTCGCAGATCGCGGCGATGCGCATCGGCATCGTCAGCTGGTCGCCGGCAAGACGTAGCGGATAGCCGGTGCCGTCGACCCGCTCGTGGTGATGGCGGGTCACGTCTAGGACGATCTGCGACACGTCGCTCGACGCCTGGAGGACGCGATAGCCCTGTTCGGGATGGGTGCTGATCAGCGTGCGCTCGTCGTCGGTCAGCCGCGTGCTCTTCTTCAGCATGGCGTCGGGAATCGCCATCTTGCCGATGTCGTGGAGCAGGCCGCCGATGCCGAGCTGGCGCACCGTCTCGTCGTCGCAGCCGATATGGCGGCCGAGCGTCATCATCAGTGCGCAGACGCTGACCGAATGGACGAAGGTATATTCATCCTTGGTACGCAGCCGGGTCAGTCCCACCAATGCCTCGGGATGGTCCTCGACCGAGGCGCTGATGTCGTCGACCAGCGGCGCGACCTGGTTGGCACTGATTCGGTTGCCCTCGGCGGCGGCGCTCATGATCGATTCGATCGCGCGCGCCGACCGCTGGACCGCCCGGCGAATCTTTTCCTTTTCGGGCGATAGGCCGGTGGTGGTGATCCAGGTCGCCTGCGGCTGGCGGAACGGCCGCTGCAGCCGAACCGCCATCGGCTTCAGCTTGCGGTCGGGCCGGCGCACCACCTGGCTTTGGAAATCGGGCTGGGGCAGCAGCGGCAGGCCGCGGCTTTCGTCGATGACCAGCGAGTCGATATCCGACGCCAGGATCCTCTCAAGCTGCTCCGGCGACGCGATCAGAAACTTGCCGCGCCAGAACGGGTGGGAAAACCATGGCCCCTCAAGGGCATGAACGAACATCCCGAGGCGTACCTGATCCCGATGAATGGTTCGCAGGGGCGTGGTGGCGCGGGTCATCCATCCTTCGTACCGCGCGAGACGTTAAAGGATGGTATGACAACGATTGCAGTCAGGTCGTTGGAATCTGCTGACTAATACAGTGGAAACTGCCGCCGCCGGTAAGGATGTGATCGGCGCGCAGGCCGACGACCCGTCGATCGGGAAACAGCGCCTGGATCGCCGCGACCGCCGCGTCGTCATTGCCGGCGCCATAGAGCGGCACGACCACCGCGGCATTGCCGATGTAGAAGTTCATGTAGCTGGCGGGAACGACCTCCTCGTCGCGCAGGACGCGGCCGGGCGAGGGGATCGGCACGACGTCGAGCCCGGCGGCGCGGGCATCGCGCAGTGCGTGCTGATAGACCTGCCAGTTGGGGTCGTTCTCGGTCGCCTCGGGAATGGCGAGGCGCCCCGGCGCGACGAATCGGGCGAGGTTGTCGACATGGCCGTCGGTATGGTCGTTGATCAGGCCTTCGCCGAGCCAGACGACGCGGGTGAAGCCGAGGTCGTCGTGTAGCCGCGTCTCGATCTCGGCACGCGACATCCCGAGATTGCGGTTGCGGTTGAGCAGGCACTGTTCGGTGGTGACGACGGTGCCGGTGCCGTCGCCGTCGATCGCGCCGCCCTCCAGCACCCAGTCGTGATAGGCGTAGGCGAGGCCGCGCTCGGCGGCGAGGCGCCGGCCGATGTCTTCGTCGCCCGGCAGGTCGTACTTGCCGCCCCAGCCGTTGAAGACGAAGCCGGCGGCGCGGCCCTCGGGCAGCAGGATCGGACCGGTGTCGCGCAACCAGATGTCGCCGAAGGGCTGAACGACGACCTCGGCGAACGGTGCGAGCGCGGCGGCGGCCTCCGCGGCCTCGCCATCGGCCGCGACCAGGATAACCGTCTCGCCGCGACCCTCGGCATGGACGGCGCGGGCGAAGGCCGCCACCTCGTCACGCGCAGCGTCGAGATCGTCCTGCCACAGCTCGGGATGGCTGGGAAAACCGATCCAGACGGCGGCGTGCGGCGCCCATTCGGCGGCGGGGGGAGGCGTGGTCATGCGGGCGTTTTAATAGCTTGCGCGCCGAGGCTAAAGCCCCTGTGTCGGCATGTCCCACCCCGGCGCCGGCCGGGGTGGGGAGACGTTACTTGCCGGCGCGATCGCGGTCGCGAATCGCGCGGAATTCGCTGCCCTGATACCAGTTGGGCCACAGCGCCGTATCGTCGGCGAGCTTGCGGCCGAGCTGATAATAGAGCGTCAGATCGGCGACCGCGCCGTCCCAGTTCCACCTGGGATCATATTCGTCCTGCGGCTTGTGATAGCGGTTGGCGACATAATCCTCGCGCGCGGCATGGCCGGCCTTGACCCCGCCGACGACCAGGTCCTCGCCCGATCCGCCGTCGAGCATCGGCACGCCGAGCTTGGCGAAGCTGAAATGGTCGGAGCGGTAATAGCTGCCGCGTTCCGGGTTCGCCTCTGGGCTGATCGTGCGGCCCTGCGCGGCGACGAGCGGCTTGATCAGGTCCTCGATCTCGGACTTGCCGGCGCCGACGAGCACGAAGTCGCGGGTTTTGCCGATGACGTTGAGGCCGTCCATGTTGACCCCGCCGACGGTGCGCGCCAGCGGGAAGATCGGGTGTTCGGCGTAATATCTGCTGCCGAGCAGGCCGCTTTCCTCCGCCGTCACCGCGACGAAGGCGATCGAGCGCCTGGCCGGTCCCGCCTTGGCCTGCGCCTCGGCGAGGCTGACGAGCCCGGCGACGCCGCTGGCATTGTCGAGCGCGCCGTTGCAGATGTCGTCGCCGTTCACCGGATCGCAGCGGCCCAGGTGATCCCAATGCGCGGTATAGAGGACATAATCGTCGGGCGCCGCGGTGCCGGGCAGGACGCCGACGACGTTCTTCGACATCGACTTCTTCACCGCATTGGTGAAGCCGCCCGACATCTTCAGCCCGAGCGGCACCGCCCTGAACCCCTTGGTCTTGGCGGTCGCGGCAAGCGCGGTGAAGTCCTTGCCGGCGCTGGCGAACAGCTCCTTGGCCTTGGCGAGCTGCATCCAGCCGACGATCTGGCTCTGGCCCATATGGCCGTCCGCCTCGTCGAGCTCGTACTGCGCGCCGGTCCACGACGACTGGACGACCGCCCAGGGATAGGCGGCAGGTTCGGTATCGTGGACGATCAGCGCGGCGGCGGCGCCGTGCTTGGCGGCGTTCTCGAACTTGTAGGGCCAGCGGCCGTACCAGGTCATCGCGCGGCCCTCGAACGGGCCGTCGCGCGTCATCGTCTGCCAGTCGGCGTCGTTGATGAGGATGACGACGGTCTTCCCCTTCACGTCGACGCCGGCATAATCGTCCCAGCCCTTTTCGGGCGCGGTGATGCCGTAACCGACGAAGACGACGTCGCTGTTCGCGACGTCGATCCGGGGCGTCACGCGATAGGTGCCGGCGACCATCTCGGTCTTGTAGGCCATCGTCACCGGCGCCTTGCCACCGGTGAAGGTCAGCGGGCGGACGTTCTCGGCGGTGATCTCCACCATCGGCACGTCCTGATACCAGCTGCCCTTGTTGCCGGGCTTCAGCCCTGCCGCCTTGAAGCGTTCGGCGATATACGCGACCGTCTTCGCCTCGCCCGGCGTCGTCGGCGCGCGGCCCTCATAGGCATCGGACGACAGCGTCTGGGTGACGGTCTTCAGCGTCTCGGTCGAGATCGCTGGCGTCGTCTGCGCCTGGGCGGCGGTGGCGAATAGCAGGGGAGCAAGGGGGAGAAGGCGACGCATGGGGCCTCGTAGCTTGTTGGAATGGGCGACGTTCTGCCAATCGCCCAGCCCCGCGTCCATAGAGCCTAGCGCTTGGGCATGCGTTTCGTCTTCGCGGCCTGGGTCATGGCGGCAAGCTGCGCTTCCACCGCTTCGTCACGGCGAAGCGCGTCGAGTTCGGCGAGCGCCTCGGCGGAGGGATCGGCACCGAGGCTGCGGACCGCCCGGGCGCGCTCGTAGATCGTTTCGGCACGGTGAGCGCTGCCCGGCGTGGCGGGCGCGATCGAAGCGCGGTGGAGGTCGGCGCGCATCGCGTCGCGGCGCGCGGCCAGTGACGCCAGTTCGGCGTCGAGCGCGGCGGCGCGGGCGGTGGCGGTGGTGTCGGCGGCGATCAGGCTTTCCCGCTCGCCATCGAGCGCCACGCGCTTCGCCACCAGCGCCGCGGCGAGATCGCGACGGTCGCGACCCAGCGCGTAACGGGCATCCGCATCGAGCCGTGCCGTCTCGGCGGCGATCGCGGTGCGGCGTTCGGCGCGCAGGCGGCGGTCCTCGTCGATCGCGCCGCGTTCTGCCCTCGTCCGTTCGAGCGCCCGGTCCATCTCGCGCAGCGCTTCGCGCATCAGCGGGCCGCTGCTGTGGCGTTCTGCGGCCTGGATCGCGGTCTCGATGTTGCTCGAGACGACGGCGCCGATACGGCTAAGCCAGGACGTGGACATGGGCATGATCGATCCGGTTGATGGTTGATCGACGTTAAAGTGCCGGGGACGGGCGGGCAAAGAAAAAGGCGGCCCCGATGCGGGACCGCCTGACTCTTCTCGCGGGGCCGAGCCGACCCTTCGCTCGTCTATTCGCTTAGCGCGAATAGAACTCGACGACGAGGTTCGGCTCCATCTTCACCGGATACGGCACTTCGTCGAGCGTCGGCACGCGGGTGAAGGTGATCTTGGCATTGCCGTCGGGCGCGACATAGTCGGGGATCTCACGCTCGGCGAGGTTCTGCGCCTCGAGCACGAGCGCCATTTCCTTCGCCTTCGAACCCAGCGTGATCTCGTCGCCGACGAAGCAGCGGCGCGACGCGATGTTGCACTTCACGCCATTGACGCGGATGTGGCCGTGGCTGACCAGCTGGCGCGCGGCGAAGATCGTCGGCGCGAACTTGGCGCGATAGACGATCATGTCGAGGCGCTGCTCGAGCAGGCCGATCAGGTTCTGCGAGGTATCGCCCTTCATCCGGGCGGCCTCCTGATAGCACTGCTTGAACTGCTTCTCGGTGACGTCGCCGTAATAGCCCTTCAGCTTCTGCTTGGCGCGCAGCTGAATGCCGAAGTCCGACACCTTGCCCTTGCGGCGCTGGCCATGTTGGCCGGGACCGTACTCACGCTTGTTGACCGGGCTCTTCGGGCGACCCCAGATGTTTTCGCCCATCCGGCGGTCGAGCTTGTGCTTGGCGCTGGAGCGCTTCGACATTCCTATATTCCTTGCAACTAGTAACGACGTTGTTCCCGGTATCGCTCTGCTGGCTCACAAAAGAGGGCAGGGCCGCCGCTTCACCGGGATGCGGGGCCGATTGCGAAGGCGCGCGCCTAGCTGGCGGTCAGGCCCGAGTCAAGGATTGGGTGGAAAGTTGGCCTGTCGCGCAACCGCCGCTAAAGGCGTCGCCCATGACGACAATCCTTGCCGGCCCCGATTGCACGACCATGGCCGAGGTGCGCGCGGGCGTCGACCAGGTCGACCGCGAGCTGGTGACGCTGCTCGCTCGCCGGTTTGCTTATATGGATGCAGCGGCGCGGATCAAACCGGTGCGCGGGGCGGTTCGCGACGAGGATCGCAAGGCGCAGGTGATCGCCAACGCGCAGGCGGCGGCCGAGGCGGCTGGGCTGCCCGGCGATGCCATCGCGGCGCTGTGGGAGCAGCTGGTCGAAACGTCGATCGCCTACGAGCTGGCGGCGTTCGACCGGCGCTAAATGTCCTTCGATCCTCCCCCGCAAGGGGGAGGTGGCAGCGCGTAAGTGCTGACGAAGGGGGCGGTTGGCGACGAACGCGAGGGTGGGCAACCTCCCCCTCCGTCACGCCTTCGGCGCGCCACCTCCCCCTGGCGGGGGAGGATTTCGTGGCCAGCTATTTCGGCTTCTTCGCGCCATCGAGCGCCGACAGGACGCCGCGCATCGTCCGCACCTCCTGCGACGACCAGCCCGGCTTCGTCAGCAGCGTACGCAGCGTGCGGCGGTTGGCGGGAACGCGATCGGGCGGGAAGTAATAGTTGGCGCGCTCCAGCATCGCATCGAGCTGGCCGATCATGCCCTCCAGTTCTTCGTGCGGGGCGGGCGGATCGATCTCGACCTCGGGCGGGGAGGCAAGGCTCTCGCCTTTCGACCACTCGTACGCCAGCAGGATCACCGCCTGGGCGAGGTTGAGGCTGCCGAATTCGGGATTGATCGGCACGGTGACGATGGTGCGGGCGAGCGCGACGTCGTCGGTCTCCAGCCCCGATCGCTCCGGCCCGAACAGCAGGGCCGAGCGGCCCGGTCCGGCATGGATCGCGCGCGCCGCTTGCTCGGGCGTGACCACGGGCTTGGTCACGCCGCGCTTGCGCACCGTGGTGGCATAGACGTGCGCACAGTCGGCGACCGCATCGGCGACGCTGTCGAATAGCTGCGCGTCGGCGAGGACCCGGTCCGCGCCCGACGAGGCGGGGCCGGCGGCGGGGTTGGGCCAGCCGTCACGGGGCGAGACGAGACGCATCTCGGTAAGCCCGAAATTGAGCATCGCGCGGGCGGCCTTGCCGATGTTTTCCGCGAGTTGGGGGCGGACGAGGACGATGATGGGGGGAGGAGCATCGGGCTGTGCTTCGACTTCGCTCAGCACGAACGGGGAGGGGGAAGCGGGTTCATTCCCCTCCTCCGTTCGCCCTGAGCGAAGTCGAAGGGCACGTTCGGACGGTGGGATGGCGGCCTCATGCAACGCATCCCAATCGCCTGCGATCAGCGCTTCCTTCTTGGCCCTGGTCCAACCCTTGATCCGGCGCTCGGCTTCCAGCGCCTCGATCCGGGACGGAAAATCCTGCGACCACACCAGCGTGACCGGACGGCGACGCTGCGTGTAGCCCTCGATCTGGCCGCTGTCGTGCTGGCCGATACGCTGTTCGAGATTGTCGGTGTGCCCGGCATAGTAGCTGCCGTCGGCGCAGCGGAGGATGTAGGTCCAGAAAGTCATGGCGTCGGGCTATGCCCTTCGACTTCGCTCAGGGCGACCGGATTTTCGAATTGACGGAGGAGGTCCACCTTACCCCCGCCCCGCGTCCTCCACGCTACCCGCGAATTCCTCGAAGTCCTTCGCTTCGCTGAAGTCGCGATAGACGCTGGCGAAGCGGATATAGGCGACCGAATCGAGGCCCTTCAGCCCCTCCATCACCATCTCCCCGATCCGCTTCGACGATACCTCGCTGTCGCCCTGGGTTTCGAGTTGCCGTTGGATGCCCGACACCAGCTTCTCGATCCGGCCCGGTTCGATCGGACGCTTGCGGGTGGCGATCGAAACGGAGCGGAGCAGCTTGTCGCGGTCGAACGCCTCCCGGCGTCCTTCGGCCTTGGTGACGAACAGGTCGCGCAGCTGGATGCGCTCGAACGTCGTGAAGCGCGCGGCGCAGCCCTCGCACTGACGCCGACGACGGATCGCCGCCCCATCGTCGGTGGGGCGGCTATCCTTGACCTGGCTATCCTCGTGTCCGCAGAACGGGCAACGCATCAGCGGTTCTTGGTGCCTTTCCAGTAGGCATAGCCGGCGCCGGCGATCGCGCCGAACACCGGGCCGACGATCGGCACCGGGATCGCGACCACCGCGCCGAGCGCCGACCATTTGGCCATGCTCTTGCCCAGGCCGGGCGTGCTCTTGATCGTGCTCTGGACGCCGCGGGCCTTGCTGTCGAAATCGCTCATGTCGGTTCCCTTACTGATAGATCGGGAACCGAGCGCACAAGGCGGCGACACGTTCCCTGACGTTCGCCTCTACCTGCGCATCGCCCGCCTCACCGTTCTTGGCGAGGCCGTCGAGGACGTCGGCGACCATGTTGCCGATCTCGCGGAATTCGGCGGTGCCGAAGCCGCGAGTGGTGCCCGCCGGAGTGCCGACGCGGATGCCGCTGGTCTTGACCGGGGGCAGCGGATCGTTGGGGATGCCGTTCTTGTTGCAGGTGATGCCGGCACGCTCCAGTGCCTCGTCGGCATCGCGGCCGGTGACGCCGAGCGGCGTCAGGTCGACCAGCGCCAGGTGGGTATCGGTGCCGCCCGAGACGATGTTCGAGCCGCGCTCCTTCAGCGTCGCCGCCAGCACCTTGGCGTTCTCGACCACCGCGGCGATGTAGCTCTTGTAGCCGGGCTGCAGCGCCTCGCCGAACGCCACCGCCTTAGCGGCGACGACGTGCATCAGCGGCCCGCCCTGAAGGCCGGGGAAGACCGCCGAGTTGATCTTCTTGGCGATTCCCTCGTCGTCGGTCATCACCATGCCGCCGCGGGGCCCACGCAGCGTCTTGTGCGTGGTGGTCGTCACGACATGCGCGTGGCCGAACGGCGTCGGGTGGAGCCCGGCGGCGACGATGCCCGCGAAGTGCGCCATATCGACCATGAAATAGGCGCCGACCGCATCGGCGATTGCGCGGAAGCGGGCGAAGTCGATCTGGCGGGGGTAGGCGGAGCCGCCGGCGATGATGAGCTTGGGCTGGCGCTCGCGGGCCAAGGCTTCGACCTGGTCATAGTCGATCAGGTGGGTGTCGGAGGTGACGCCATATTGGACCGCGTCGAACCACTTGCCGCTCATCGCCGCGCGCGCGCCGTGGGTGAGGTGGCCGCCGGCGTCGAGGCTCATGCCCATGATCGTCTCGCCCGGCTTGACCAGCGCGAGCATCACCGCGCCGTTCGCCTGCGCGCCCGAGTGCGGCTGGACGTTGGCATAGCCGCAGCCGAACAGCTGCTTGGCGCGATCGATCGCCAGCGTCTCGACCTCGTCCGACGGCGCGCAGCCCTGGTAATAGCGCTTGCCGGGATAGCCCTCGGCATATTTGTTGGTGAAGACCGAGCCCTGCGCCTCGAGCACCGCACGCGATACGATATTCTCGCTGGCGATCAGCTCGATCTGGGTCTGCTCGCGCTTCAGCTCATGACCGATCGCCGCGGCGATCGCGGGATCGACCGCGGCGAGGTCGCTGGTGAAGAAGCCGTCGGGCGTGGTGTCGACGATGCTGCTCGGCTGGGTGCTCATGCGCGTTCCTCCGTGAAAGGCGCGTCGCTCTCGGGCGAAGCCGCGACGCGCGGCGCTGAGAGCATGTCGACGCGATGCTGGTGACGACCGCCTTCGAAATCGGCGGCGAGAAAGGCTTCGAGGCAAGCGACCGCCATCGTCTCGCCGATCAGGCGCGCGCCCATCGCGATGGCGTTGGCGTCGTTGTGGCTGCGCGCGAGGCGGGCGGACAAAGGCTCCGACACCTGCGCGCAGCGGCAGGCGGGATGGCGGTTGGCGGCGATGGCGATGCCGATGCCCGAGCCGCACAGCGCGACGCCGCGTTCCGCGCGACCGTCGGCGAGCGCTTCGGCGATGGCGAAGCCATAGTCGGGATAGTCGACGCTGGCCGACGAGTTGGTGCCGAGATCGAGGACGTCGTGACCGGCCTGTTCCAGCCACGCGACCAGCACGGTCTTCAGCGGCATGGCGGCATGATCGGCGGCGATGGCGACGCGCATGATGGCTCCTGTCTCGGGATGCTCGCGCCTTTAGCGCCCCGATGCGGCGATGGCCACCCGAGAACGCTTGGGTGGCGAGACAAGCGATGATAGCGTTCGCGCCATGAACAGACCGGCCAGGATCGACACCGACCCAGCGCAGCCGTCGCCGTGGTTCACCGCCGGGGAGTTCTTGCGCATGCGCGACGCCGGGGCATTCGCCGGCATGCGGGTCGAACTGGTCGAGGGGGAAATCGTCAAGATGATGCCGGCGTATCTCGCGCATGGCGAGGCCAATCTGACGCTGGCGGCCCGGCTGCTCGCCGCCGTGGGCCAGGCGGGCGTGATCGGCACCGATGTGCTGATCGCCGTTTCCGACAAGACGATGCGGGCGGCGGATATTGTCGTCGCGGCGCAAGGCGCCCCGCGCAACAAGGCATTGTCGGCGAACGACGTGATGCTGGTCGTGGAGATCGCCGACTCGACGCTCGCGGAGGATCTGGGGGCGAAGCTTGCCGATTATGCCTCGGCCGGCATCGCGCATTATTGGGTCGTCGACCTGAAGGGTCAGATCATCCAGTGCATGAGGGCACCGCACGACGGCGGCTATGATGATCGGGTGGTCGTCCGCTTCGGCGAGGAGCTGACGCTGCCCGACGGTCGACGGATCGTCGGGCTGTGACGAGCCGCGTCGCGCCCGAGGCCCGGCTGCTCGGCTATGCCGGGCTGCTGCCGCAGATCGCCGCCGTCGTCATGCTGGCGGGGGCGAGCCCGGTCGTCGGCCGGCTGGGGGCGATGCTGGCGTTCGGCTATGGTGCGCTGATCCTGAGCTTTCTCGGCGGCATCTGGTGGGGCTTCGCGGTCAAGCGCGAGGGCGGGCAGACGCCGCTGCTGGTCGTGGCGGTGCTGCCGTCGCTGGTGGCGCTGGCGCTCGGCATCGCAGCGACGGTGCGGGGCGACATGGGGCGAAGCCTGGTCGGACTGGGGCTGGCGATCCTGCTGACGCTGATGGTCGAGCGGCGGCTGGTCGCGAGCGGCGAGGCGCCGAACGGGTGGATGGCGCTGAGGGTGCCGCTGTCGGTGGGGCTGGGGGTGCTGACGATCGTGGCGGGGGTGCTGGCCTGGTGAGGTGAGCGCGTCGCTTGCGGCGCGCCCTTCGACAGGCTCAGGGCGAACGGGGAGAAGAGTGGCCGCCCGGAATCGTCATCCTGAACGCATTTCAGGATCTCGTCGTGAGACTCACTATGAGATGCCGAAACGAGTTCGGCATGACGGGTTTGTGGCGAAGACTCAGGCCGCCTTCTTCAATTCCAGCCGGCCCCAGATCTCGACCAGCGCGTCGGTCAGCTCGCGCATCATCGCCTCGTCATGCGCGGGGCCGGGGGTGAAGCGCAGCCGCTCGGTGCCGCGGGGGACGGTGGGGTAATTGATCGGCTGGACGTAGATGCCGTATTCGGCGAGCAGCACGTCGCTGATCTTCTTGGCCTTCACCGGATCGCCGACCATCAGCGGGACGATATGCGTCTCGCCCTGCATCACCGGCAGCCCCGCGTCGGCGAGCATCGCCTTCATCCGCGCGGCCGCCGCCTGCTGGCCATCGCGCTCGACGCTCGACGACTTGAGGTGGCGGACGCTTGCGAGCACGCCGGCGACGAGCACTGGCGACAGCGAGGTGGTGAAGATGAAGCCAGGCGCATAGCTGCGGATGACGTCGATGATCGTCTGGTCGGCGGCGACATAGCCGCCCATCACGCCGAACGCCTTGCCCAGCGTGCCCTCGATGATCGTCAGTCGATGCGCGACATCCTCACGCTCCGAAATACCGCCGCCGCGCGGGCCGTACATCCCGACGGCATGGACTTCGTCGAGATAGGTCAGCGCGTTATACTTGTCGGCAAGGTCGCAGATCGCGGCGATCGGGGCGATGTCGCCCTCCATCGAATAGACGCTTTCGAACGCGATCAGCTTGGGCATCGCGGGATCGTCGGCAGCGAGCAGTTCTTCGAGGTGCGCGAGATCATTGTGGCGGAACACGCGCTTCTCGCAGCCCGCGTTGCGGATTCCCGCGATCATCGAGGCGTGGTTGAGCTCGTCCGAATAGATGATGCAGCCCGGCAGGATCTTGGCGACGGTCGACAGCGTCGCCTCGTTCGAGACATAGCCGCTGGTGAAGAGCAGCGCGCCCTCCTTGCCGTGCAGGTCGGCGAGCTCGGCCTCGAGGTCGACGTGATAATGGGTGTTGCCGCCGATGTTGCGGGTGCCGCCCGACCCGGCGCCGACGTCGTGAAGCGCCTCTTCCATCGCGGCGATGACCTTGGGATGCTGTCCCATCGCGAGATAGTCGTTCGAGCACCAGACGGTGACCGGCTTGGGCCCGTTATGCCCAGCGAAGCAGCGCGCGTTGGGGAAGGCGCCCTTGTTGCGCAGGATGTCGATGAAGACGCGGTAGCGCCCCTCGGCATGCAGGCGGTCGATCGCCTGGGTGAACACCCGCGAATAGTCGACGCGCGCGGAGTCGCTGGCCTCGATGGTCATGGACCGGTCCCTTACCTGTGTAATCGGCGGATTTCCAGCGTGACCCATCGATCGCTGTGATCGAGGCTACAGCGCCTCGACCTGCGGGAAGCCGCGGGTCGCCAGCGTCGCTGCGATCGCCCGTTCACGGATCCCGAGGCGGGTGAAGACGAGGCGGTGCTCCGGGTGCTCAGGCCACTCCTGCCCTTGCGTGAGATAGGCGACGCGGCGGGCGATGCCCTCGCCGCTGTCGATGAAGCGGAGGCCGGGCGGCGCGACGGCGATGAGGTCGCCCTCGATCAACGGAAAGTGGGTGCAGCTGTTGACGATGACGTCGATGCGGTCGCCGTCGGGCTGGTCGAGCAGCCGGTGCAGTTCGGTCGCGATGCGATCGCGATCGGGCGCGATGCCGGCCAGCACGCCCTCGGCGATCTCGACCAAGGCCGCCGATCCGTGACGCAGGACGATGCAGTCGGCGGCGAAACGGTGGGCGAGGTCGTCGACATAGGGCTGGCGCACCGTCGCCGACGTACCGAGGACGCCGATCACGCGGTTACGGCTAAGCGTTGCCGCCGGCTTGATCGCGGGAACGGTGCCGACCACCGGCACGTCTAGCGCGGCGCGTACCGCGGGGAGCGCGATCGTCGATGCGGTGTTGCACGCGATCACCACCAGTCGGGGGCGATAGCGCTCGACCAGCCGGCCGAGCAGTGCGGGTACACGCGCCGCGATGTCGGCCTCGCTCTTCGTGCCATAGGGAAAAGCCGCCGAATCGGCGACGTAGACCACCGGCGCGCGCGGCAGCAGCGCCTGCACCGGGGCGACGATCGACAGGCCGCCGACGCCCGAATCGAAGAACAATAGGGGCCGTGCGTCCATCATGGCGCGGCTTAGCCGGCTTTGGTCCGGTCGCAAGCGGTTGGCGAGCCGCGAACAAGCCGTTATGAGGGGAAGGAAGGGGGAACAAGTTGCCAACCCAGATCCTGTGGATGGCGCCCGCGGCTGCGCTGCTGATCGGCTATCTGCTCGGTTCGATCCCGTTCGGGGTGATCCTGACGCGGGCGGCCGGCGCCGGCGACCTGCGCCAGATCGGCTCGGGCAACATCGGCGCGACCAATGTGCTGCGCACCGGGCGCAAGGGGCTGGCGGCGGCGACGCTGCTGCTCGATGCGCTCAAGGGCGCGGTAGCGATCTGGCTGGTGTCGCGGCTGTTCCCCGGCGACGAGCAGCTGGCGGCGGCCGGCGCCTTCATCGGCCATTGCTTCCCGATCTGGCTGCGGTTCCGCGGCGGCAAGGGCGTCGCGACGCTGATGGGCATCGTGCTGGCGCTGTACTGGCCGATCGGGCTGGTCTTTGCCGCGGTATGGCTGGGGCTGCTGGCGACGGTGCGCATCTCGTCGGTCGCGGGGATGGCGGCGGCGGTGTCCGCGCCCGTCGCAGCGGCGGCATTCGGGCGGTTCGACCTCGTCGCGCTGCTCATCGGGCTGGCGCTGATCGTCGTGTGGAAACATGGCGCCAATATCGAACGGCTGCTCGCCGGCACCGAGCCCAAGGTCGGTCGCAAGGGTGAGTGACGCGCTCGCGCGGCTGCGGCTGCTGCGCACGGCCGGAATCGGCCCGGTCACCTATCGCCAGCTGATCGGCCGCTTCGGCAGCGCGGCGGCGGCGATCGAGGCATTGCCGATGCTGGCGCGCCGCGGCGGGGGCGAGGCGCCGCGCGTCGCCGACCAGCGTATGGTCGAGCGCGAGATGGCGACGACCGAGCGGCTCGGCGCACGCTATCTGTTCCAGGGCGACGCCGATTACCCGCCGCTGCTCGCCGAATTGGCCGACGCCGCCGCCGCGGTGACGGTACGCGGCGATCTGGTGCTGGCGCGGCGGCCGTGCGTTGCGATGGTCGGCGCGCGCAACGCCTCGGCAGCTGCCTGCCGTTTCGCGCGCGGACTGGCGCACGAGCTGGCGCGGGAGGGCGCGGTGGTGGTGTCTGGGCTGGCGCGCGGGATCGACACCGCGGCGCATGTCGGCGCGATGCCGGCGACGATCGGCGTGATCGCCAGCGGGATCGACGTCGTCTTTCCGCCCGAAAATGCCGAGCTACAGGAGCGGGTGGCGAGCGAAGGCCTGCTGATCGCCGAGCAACCGCCCGGCACCGAGCCGCGCGCGCGGCACTTTCCGTATCGCAACCGGATCATCGCCGGGCTGTCGCTCGGCACCGTCGTGGTCGAGGCCGCGCCGCGCTCCGGCTCGCTGATTACGGCGCGGTTGGCGAACGAGGCGGGGCGCGAGGTGATGGCGGTGCCGGGCAGCCCGCTCGACCCGCGCGCGCAGGGGTGCAACCTGCTGATCCGCGAGGGTGCGACACTGGTCCAGAATGCCGCCGACGTGATGGAGCTGATCCGCCCGATCGATCCCAGGGCGGTACGTGCGCCGACATCGGGCTATACGCCACCGCCCGCCGACGAACCGAGCGATGCCGACCGCCGCGCCGTCGCCGCGCTGCTCGGCCCCGTACCGGTCGCGGTCGACGAACTGATCCGTCAATCGGGATTGGCGCCGGCCGCGGTGCAGCTGGTGCTGCTCGAGCTCGAATTGGCGGGCCGGCTCGATCGCCACGCGGGCGGCCGGGTGGCGTCGGCCTGAGCCCGAACGACAAAGGGGCCGCCGGCGTCTCCACCGGCGACCCCTCCCCCGTTAGCCGATGAGGCGGATCAGGCGTAGGTGACGGCGACCCTCTTGCGACGATAGCGCGCCGCGCCGGCGACCATGCCAAAGCCGACGAGCATCATCGCCCAGGTCGACGTTTCCGGCACCGCGGCGATCGTGCCCGACAGCGAGCGGACGTCGAAGAACACGACATTGCGGCGCTGCGACTCGCCCGACAGCGATCCGAGCTGGGTGACCGACTGGGTCAGCGGCAGCGGGAACTGGAGCGTCAGTGCATTGCCGCTGACCAGCGACGAAATGGTGAAGGCGGCGCCCGATAGCGTCGTGCCGGGCAGGCTGCCCATCGTCCATGCCGCGGTGCTGGTGGTGTAAAGGATGGATTCGAATTTACCGGACGCGCTGCTGGTCAGCGAGAAGGCTTCGAGCGCCGACATTGCATCGTTGGTGCTGATCGTGCCGGTCAGCGTGCCGGCGGCCTTGCCATTGGCGGTGTCGGTGAAGGTGCCGTTGACCGTGAACATCTTGGTCGCGTTGGCCGTACCGGCCGTGAAGAGGGCAGCCGTAGCCGCGCCCAGAAAGAGCATCTTGCGCATCATGATATAGTCCCCCGTTGTGAGCTTTGATTACTCGACTAACGGACCGGATCATCAGTCAAATTCGCATGTGCAGCAAGTCTATGGTTGCCAACCCTGGTTAACGAATGCTTTGCAATGTACGTGTCGCACTGTGCCTTTTTGGGATTGGTCCGGCTTGGTGTATCGGACGCGGGACCCGCCGGGCGGCGGCTTGACGCGGGCCCGGTTCGCTCTTCACCCTCGCGCGTACGTGTGAGGCTCTCCATCTAAGGCGTACATGCAGCTCGTCATCGTCGAATCGCCCGCCAAGGCGAAAACCATCGAGAAGTATCTGGGGTCGGATTATCGCGTTCTCGCGAGCTACGGCCACGTCCGCGATCTGCCGCCGAAGGACGGGTCGGTGAACCCCGACGACGGGTTCTCGATGGAATGGGAAAACTACGCCGACAAGGCCAAGCAGCTGAAGGCGATCGCCGACGAGGCGAAGAAGGCCGATCGACTGATCCTGGCGACCGACCCCGATCGCGAGGGCGAGGCGATCAGCTGGCACGTGCAGGAGGTGCTTCGTGCGCGCAAGGCGCTGCCCAAGGATGTCCAGCGGGTGACCTTCAACGCGATCACCAAGCCGGCGGTGACCGCGGCGATGCAGGCACCGCGCGAGCTCGACGAGGACCTGATCGACGCCTATCGGGCGCGCCGCGCGCTCGACTATTTGGTCGGTTTCACGCTGTCGCCGGTGCTGTGGCGCAAGCTGCCCGGCGCCAAGTCGGCGGGCCGCGTCCAGTCGGTGGCGCTCAGGCTGATCGTCGAGCGCGAGCGCGAGATCGAGCGCTTCGTCGCGCAGGAATATTGGTCGGTCGCGGCGCAGATGGAGCATGACGGCACGCCCTTCGTCGCGCGGCTCGTCACCTGGAACGGCGACAAGCTCGACCGGCTGTCGATCGGCGACCAGGCCAGCGCGATGCGCGCCAAGGCCGATGTCGAGGCGGGGCGCTTCTCGGTCCAATCAGTCGAGACCAAGCCGGCAACGCGCAACCCGCCGCCGCCGTTCACGACGTCGACCTTGCAGCAGGAGGCGGCACGCAAGCTCGGCTTCTCGGCCAGCCATACGATGCGGATCGCGCAGGGCCTCTACGAGGATGGCGCGATCACCTATATGCGGACCGACGGCGTCCAGATGGATGGCAGCGCGATCAGCGCGGCGCGGCTGGCGGTCGCGAACCGCTATGACGCCAGCTACGTCCCCGACAAGCCGCGCCAGTATCAGACCAAGGCGAAGAACGCGCAGGAAGCGCACGAGGCGATCCGCCCGACCGATTTCGGCAAGGATCGCGTCGGCGGCGGCGACCATGCGCGGCTGTACGACCTGATCTGGAAGCGCGCGCTCGCCAGCCAGATGGCGTCGGCGCGGATGGAGCGGACCACGGTCGAACTGAGCGAAGGCACCGGCCGCCATGTCCTGCGGGCGACCGGACAGGTCGTGCTCTTCCCCGGCTACCTCGCGCTCTACGAAGAGGGCCAGGACGAGGAGAGCGAGGAGGCCCGCCGTCTGCCGCGGCTGCGCGAGGGCGACGCGCCGGCGAAGAAGGCGGTCGATGCCGAACAGCATTTCACCCAGCCGCCGCCGCGCTTTTCCGAGGCCAGCCTGGTCAAGCGGATGGAGGAACTGGGGATCGGTCGCCCGTCGACCTATGCCTCGATCATCCAGACGCTGAAGGACCGCGCCTATGTCCGCATCGAGAAGAACCGCTTCTTCGCCGAGGAGAGCGGGCGGCTGGTGACGGCGTTCCTCGAGCGCTTCTTCGAACGCTATGTCGGCTATGACTATACCGCCGAGCTCGAGGAAGAGCTGGACGACGTGTCGGGTGGCCGGGCGCAGTGGCAGTCGGTGCTGGAGGCGTTCTGGCGCGATTTCAAGCCGCGCACCGCCGAGGTGATGGAGCAGAAGCCGAGCGAGGTCACCGCCGCGCTCGACCAGTTCCTGGCGCCGTATCTGTTCCCCGACAAGGCCGACGGCAGCGACCCCAGGCTGTGCCCCAATTGCGGCGAGGGCAAGCTGGCGCTGCGCGGCGGGCGGTTCGGCGCGTTCATCGCGTGCTCGAACTATCCCGAGTGCAAATACACGCGTCGCTTCGCACAGGGCGGGAGCGAGGCGGGGGCGGACACCGGCCCCGAAGCGCTGGGCAAGGATCCCGAGACGGGACTCGAGGTCGAGCGCAAGTCGGGACGGTTCGGGCCGTACATCCAGCTCGGCGAGGGGAAGGACGCAAAGCGCGCCTCGATCCCCAAGGACATCGGTGAACTCGACCTGGAGATGGCGCTGAAGCTGCTGAGCCTGCCGCGCACCGTCGGCCAGCATCCCGAGACGGGGGCGGACATCACTGCGTCGATCGGGCGCTATGGGCCGTATCTCGCGCACAACGGCAAATATGCGCGGCTGCAGTCGACCGCCGAGGTGTTCGAGACGGGGATGAACGCGGCGGTGGTGAAGCTGGCCGAGGCGGCGGCGGGTGGCGGGCGGCCGCAGCGTGGCGCCGCGCGCGCGCCGTTGAAGGAGTTGGGCAAGCATCCGCGCACCGAGCTGGAGCTGAAGCTGATGGAGGGCCGCTATGGCGCTTACGTCACCGACGGCACCACCAATGCGACGCTGCCCAAGTCGGTGACGCCCGACGAGTTGACGCTGGAGGAAGCCGCGTCGCTGATCGACGCACGCGCGGCGGCGGCACCGGCCAAGGGAAAGAAGAAGCCGGGGGCGAAGAAGGCACCGGCAAAGAAGGCTGCGGGTGCGAAGGCTCCGGCCAAGGCCGCGGCGAAGAAGCCGGCTGCGAAGAAGACGGCGGCGAAGAAGGAATAGCCCGTTACCCCGGCCTTGAGCCGGGGTGACGGTGGTGGTGTGGAGGCGTTGTGCTGCTGATCTTCGGGATGGGGTACACGTCGCGGGCGATCGCCGCGCGGTGGCCAGGTGTGGTGGTCGGCACGACGCGCGACGGGCGTGACGGGACGCTGCGGTTCGATGACGACGCAGCGGTCGGCCCCGCCCTTGCGGCGGCGACGCATGTACTGTCGTCGGTGCCGCCCGATGCCGACGGCGATCCGGTGCTGAGCCGCTACGGCGACCGGCTCGGTGGCAAATGGCACGGCTATCTCTCGTCGACCGGCGTCTATGGCGACGCGGGCGGGGCGTGGGTCGACGAGAGCGCGCCGATCGCCGGGCGTCGCGCCAATCGCAACGCGGCGGATGCGGCGTGGCTGGCGCTGGGGGCGCGGGTGTTTCGGCTGCCGGGCATCTATGGGCCCGGCCGATCGCCGCTCGACCGCGTGCGCGAAGGCGCGGCGCATCGCGTCGACGTGGAGGGGCAGGTGTTCAGCCGGGTGCATGTCCACGATATCGCGGACGCGGTGGTACGTGCCGCGACGGCGCCCGCGGGGGCGTACAACATCGCCGACGACGTGCCCGCCGCGCAGAACGACGTCGTCGCCCATGCCGCCGCGCTGCTGGGGATGGCGCCGCCGCCGTTCGTGCGGCTCGACACGCTGTCGGCGCCGGCGCGTGCCTTCTATGCCGAGAACCGGCGGGTGGCGAACGGCAAGGCGAAGCGCGTGCTCGGCTGGAGCCCGCGCTATCGCGATTATCGCGCCGGCCTCTTGGCCCTCAGCGCGACGACCAGCCCCACCGCCGCCAGCGCCGCGCCACCGCCGGCGAGCGGCGACCAGCGATAGCCCTCGAACAAGGTCGACAGCAGCATCGCGATGACGGGGACGATGACGCTGGAATAGGCGGCCTTGGCCGGGCCGATCACGCGCAGCACGCCGAAATAGAGCGGGAAGGCGAGCGCCGAGGCGGCGAGTCCGAGGTAGACGATACCCGCCAGATAGCTAGCGCGCCATTCGATCACCGGCGGCCCGTGCAGCCACCAGGCGAAGGCGGCGTCGAGCGCGGCGCCCATCAGCATCGCCACTGAAAGCGTCGGGATCATCGGATAGCGTTTCGCCAGCGGCGTCGCCTGGAGGACGTTGGCGGACGAGGCGGACAGGATCGCGAGCAGGGTGAAGCCGATGCCGGTCAGCGCGGTGGCGGGACCGTGCGGGTCGCTGCGCACCTCGTGCAGGAACAGCAGCGCGACGCCGGCCATCGCGATGGTCGATCCCACGACGAGCTGCCGCCCCAGCCGCTGGCCGAGGAAGAGGCGCGCGAGGCCGGCGTTGGGCACCAGCAGCATCGCGAAGACGACCGCGACGAGACCCGAGGTGATGAACTGTTCGGCGCGATAGACGAAGTTGAAGTTGAGGCAGAACTGCAGGACGCCGATCGCCAGCGCGAACAGCCAACCGGCACGGTCGAGCCGGAAGCTGTCGCGCTTCACCAGCGCCCAGACCGTCATCGCGATGCCGGCAACGAGAAAGCGATAGCTGACCGACCAGCTCGACGGCACCACCGCGACCTGATCGCGAATGACGAGCCAGGTCGAGCCCCAGATCAGCGTGACGATGGTGAAGGGGACAAGGATCGCGGCGCGGGTGGAGTTGGGCCGATCCAGTTCCTCCCCTGCAAGGGGAGGGGGACCGCTCGCGTTAGCGAGTGGTGGAGGGGTGGACGCGGGCGTGTCGCTTGGGGCTACCCCTCCACCACCGGCTGACGCCGGCGGTCCCCCTCCCCCTCCGGGGGAGGATTTGCTGGTGTCGCTCACAGTGCCGCTATCGCGTCAGCGAGGGCGCCAACGTCGCCCTCGTCGCTGTCCCACGCGGTGACGAGGCGGATCTCGCCCGGTGCCCAATCGTAGAAGTCGAAGCCCTTCGCCCGCAGGGCGGCGGCTTCGTCCGGGGTCGCGCGCAGGAACACCTCGTTCGCCTCGACGGGGTGGATCAGGCGATCGCCGCCCGCCGCCGCCAGCGTCGCGGCGCGGGCGTTGGCGGCACGGGCGGTGTCGAGCCACAGGTCGTCGTCGAGCATGGCCAGCACCTGGGCGGCGAGGTAGCGGCCCTTCGACAGCAGCAGCCCGGCGCGCTTGCGGCGATAGCGGGTGACGGCGGCGAGGTCGGGGTCGAAGAACACGAGGCACTCCGCGCTCATCGCGCCGTTCTTGACGAAGCCGAAGCTGAGTGCGTCGACTCCCGCCTGCCACGTCACCGCGGCGGGGGTGCAGCCGAGCGTCGCCACCGCATTGGCGAAGCGTGCGCCGTCCATGTGGAATCCGAGGCCGCGGCCGCGCGCGAGATCGCCGATCGCGGCGACCTCGGCGGGGGTGTAGACGCGGCCATATTCGGTGGCGTTGGTGATCGAGATCGCGTGCGGCTGAACACGGTGGACGTCGTCCGGGATCGCGTCGAGCACCGCCTCGATCGCGGCGGGCGTCAGCTTGGCGCCCTCGCCCTCGGCCAGGAACAGCTTGGCGCCGTGGGTGTAGAATTCGGGCGCGCCGCCCTCGTCGTTCTGAATGTGCGCGTCGCGGTGGCAGACGATGCCGCCGTGGGGCGGGCACAGCGCCGCGAGTGCCAGGCAGTTGGCGGCGGTGCCGCTCGGCACCCACAGCGCGGCGACCTCAGTCCCGAACAGCGCCGACAGCCGGCCGTCGAGCGACCGCGACAGCCGGTCGCCGTCATAGGCGGTGTCGAGGCGATCGGCGGCCTGGATCGCCTGCATCACGCGCGGGTGGACGGCGGCGGCGTTGTCAGAAAAGAAGCGCATCGACCGCCGATTAGCGGGATGGGCGGGTAGTCGCCAGTGCGGCATGTCGTCATCCTGAACTTGTTTCAGGATCTCCTTGGGGCTGGCCATATGCGCGCCACGGGGAGATGCTGAATCGAGTTCAGCATGACGGGTGTCTGGTTAGGGAGGTTAAAACTCCCCGCCGTCGGGCGGCGGTGGTTCCTCACGGCGGTCTTCCGGCGGCGGCGGTTCGTCGCGGTCGCGGCGGGAGGGGCCGGCGGTGATGCTGCCGTCGTCGTTGAAGCGCAGGTTGATGCCCAGCCCGTCGAGCTCGGCCTGGTTCGCCTCGAGCACGTTGGCGGCATCGCCGACCAGCGCCTCGGGATCGATCACGTCGGTCGGCGGCGCCTTCACGACGGGGGCGATGTCGAGCGCCGAGACCATGAAGTCGCGCCAGATCTGTGCGGGGATGCCGCCGCCGTGGAGGCCGGGGTTGGGGGTATTGTCGTCGTTGCCGACCCAGACGCCGACGACGAGGTCGCCGGCGAAGCCGATGAACCACGCGTCGCGGCCCGATTGCGAGGTGCCCGTCTTGCCCCAGGCGGGTACGGTCAGTGCCGCCTCGCGCCCGGTGCCGCGCAGCGACGAGTTGAGCAGCGTCAGCATTTCCTCGCGGACATTCTCGGGCATTCGCGTCTCGCGGCCGGTCAGGCTTTCCAGCCAGCCCTTGTCCTTCACTTCCTCGATCCCGCGCGGGCGCACCGGATAGCTGCCGTTGGCGACGCCGGCATAGGCGGCGGTCAGTTCGAGCAGCGATACCTCGGCGGTGCCGAGCCCGATCGTCGCCTCGTTGGGAATGGGCGTCGAAATGCCGAGGTCGCGCGCCGCCTTGATGACGTTCTTGACGCCGACCTGCTGAGTCAGCCGGGCCGCGGCGACGTTGGACGAACGGGCGAAGGCGCGGCGCAGCGTAATGGGGCCCAGATAGCGGTTGTCGTCGTTGCGCGGCTTCCACCCGGCGAAGTCGAAGCGGGTGTCGTCGACGGTCGAATCGGGAGTCAGCCCGGCGCGCATCGCGGCGAGATAGACGAACAGCTTGAAGGTCGAGCCCGGCTGGCGCTTCGCCTGGGTGGCGCGATTGAACGGGCTCTTGCCGTAATCGCGCCCGCCGACCATCGCGACGATGCGGCCGTCGCGGCGCATCGCGACCAGCGCAGCCTGCGCCTGACGAAGACCGGCGCGGCGGATGACTGCCTCCGCCTCGCGCTGGAGGTTGCGGTCGAGCGTCGTCTTGACCGTCGCTTCGGACTTGATGGCGCCCGCCGCCTCGCGCGCTTCGGGGAGGACCCAGTCGGCGAAATAGGTGCCGGTCGGTAGCGCGCTGGGCGAGGCGGGGAGGACGCGCTGCGGCTGGACGCGATCGGCCTCCGCCTTGGTCAGGAAGCCGGCGTCCTCCATCGCCGCGACCACCACCATCTCGCGAGCCCGGGCGCCCTTCAGGTTACTGGTCGGGGCAAGCCGCGAGGGCGCCTTGACCAGCCCGGCGAGCATCGCCGCCTGGCCGATGTTGAGCGCCTGGGGCGTGCGGCCGAAATAATGCTTCGCGGCGGCGGTGATGCCGTAGACGTTGTCGCCGAAATAGGCGTTCGAGAGATAGCGCGAGAGGATCTCGTCCTTCGACAGCCACGCCTCGAGCCAGAAGGCGATCATCACTTCACGGATCTTGCGCGCGGCGGTGCGATCCGAGTCGAGGAAGGCGTTCTTCGCCAGCTGCTGCGTGATCGTCGATCCGCCCTGGCGCACGCCGCCCGACCCGACATTGGCCCAGGCGGCGCGGGCGATGCCGCGCGGGTCGATTCCCCAGTGCGAGTAGAAGCGCCGGTCCTCGATCGCGAGGAACGCCTGCGTCACATGCTTGGGCAGCTTGGCGGCGTCGACTGGCGCGCCGATGATCGCGCCGCGGCGCGCGATCGGGGTGCCGTCCTCGGCGGTGATGGTGATCGACGGCGGCGTCGGCGGCTGGAGCGATTTGGACAGCGGCGCGGTGATCGCCAGCCAGCCGATCGCGATGACGAGCAGGACGATGCCGGCGGCGGCGCCGCGGACGATCCACTTGCCCCAGGCGACGCGGCGGCGCGGCTTTCCCGGCGAATCAGGGGCGCGATAGTGCCAGCCGTCGTCGTCCAGCTGCGCCCGGTCGTCGTCGCCCAGCGCATAGCGCCGTGCGATCGGGATACGCTTGTCATAGTCACGGGGCACGTCACGCATCGGGTCGTCCAGCCGGTCAGCCATGAAGTGTATTACATCCCTAAGGCGGCTGCGGCAAGCATCGCTGGTTTTACGCCCTTTATCTTGGAGCAAGGCCGCGGGGAAGGGCATGGCATCGCCGCGTGGCCCACGCTATCGCGGGCACCATGCCGACGCCCGATCCCGCCGCCCTTCCCCTCGTCGTCGGTATCGGCGGGACGATCGGCGGGGTGTCGTCGACCGAGCGGTCGCTGCGCATCGCGCTCGACGCGGCGGCGGCGCAGGGCTTTCGCACCCAGCTGTTCGGCGGTGCCGACATGGCGCGGCTGCCGCTGTACGATCCGCGCGCGACCTCGCGCACGCCGGAGGAGCAGGCGTTCGTCGCGGCGGTCCGGGCGGCGTCGGCGGTCATCATCGCCAGCCCCGGCTATCACGGCAGTATCTCGGGCGTGGTCAAGAACGCGCTCGACCTGCTGGAGGAAACGGCGCGCGACGAGCGGCCGTATCTCAGCGACATGCCGGTCGGGCTGATCGCCACCGCCTATGGCTGGCAGGCGACGGGATCGACCATCGCCGCGCTGCGTTCGATCGTCCACGCATTACGCGGTTGGCCGACGCCGTTCGCGGCGGCGATCAACACCCAGATCACGAAGTTCGACGAAGAGGGGCGCGCGAGCGACGCGGCGGTGATGGAGCAATTGAGCCTCATCGGCCGCCAGGTCGCCCGCTTCGCGCCGCTCGCCGCCGAGGCGAAGAGGATGCAAGAATGAGCGAGAATTGGGCCGAGGGCAGGATCGCGCTGGTGACCGGCGCGACCTCGGGGTTCGGCGACGCGGTGGCGCGGCAGCTGCACGCGGGCGGTGCGCGCGTGATCGCGGTCGGCCGGCGTGAGGAGCGATTGCGTGCGCTTGCCGACGACCTGGGCGACCGGGTGCATCCGCTGCGGCTCGACCTGAGCGACGGACCGGCCATCGCGCCGGCGCTGGCGGCGTTGCCCGAGGCATTCCGCGGCATCGACATCCTGTTCAACAACGCCGGCCTCGCGCTGGGCCTGGCGCCGGCGCAGAAGGCGTCGATCGCCGACTGGCGCCAGATGATCGCGACCAACGTGTCGGCGGTGACCGAGCTTGCTCATGCGGTGCTGCCCGGCATGGTCGAGCGGGGCGCGGGCGACATCGTCAACATGGCGTCGGTCGCGGCGAGCTATCCCTATCCCGGCGGAAACGTGTACGGCGCGAGCAAGGCGTTCGTCCGCCAGCTGACGCTGAACCTGCGCGCCGACCTGATCGGCACGGGGGTGCGCGTGACGTCGATCGAGCCGGGGATGTGCGAGACCGAATTCTCGGTCGTGCGGTTCGAGGGCGACCAGGCGAAGGCCGATGCGGTCTATGCCGGGATGACTCCGCTGAGCGCCAAGGACATCGCCGACACGGTGACGTGGATCCTGCGCCAGCCGCGGCATTTCAACGTCAACACGATCGAGCTGATGCCGATGCAGCAGGCCTTCGGCCCGTTCGCGGTGGCGCGGGACTGACCGACTCTAGCCCCTCCCCTTCAGGAGTTTCGGGTCGGTCTATGCCCCGCATCGACCTGAAGCTGCCGTGGGCAGCTTCACCCGGAGCTGGGTTGGGGTGGGGGACACGGGCGATGGCCTCTGCGAGGCTCGCCCCACCCCCTACCCCTCCCCTGAAGGGGAGGGGCCTTGCCGGAGTCACCCCGAATTCCGCAGCCCCGTCGCGATCGCGTTGATTGACAGCAGGATGCCCTCCGCCACGCGGGCGTCGTCCTCGCCGGCGCGGTGGCGTTTCAGCAGTTCGATCTGGAGCAGGTTGAGCGGCTCGATATAGGGCACGCGCAGCCGGATCGAGGCGTCGAGCGCGGGGTGTTTTTCCAGCAATCGCGACTGGCCGGTCACCGCGAGCAGCCCGTCGTGCGCCTGGTGCCAGCCGGTGCGGATGCGGCCGAACAGGCGGTCGCGCAGGGCTTCGTCCTCGACCAGCTCGGCGTAGCGCGCGGCGAGGCGGATATCGCTCTTCGCCAGCACCATCTCCATGTTCGCCAGCGTCGCGGCGAAGAAGGGCCAGCCCTGCGCCATCTCGGCGAGCAGCGCCTTGTCCTCGAACGCGGCGATCGCCTGGCCGACGCCGTACCAGCCGGGCAGCATGACGCGCGCCTGCGCCCAGCTGAAGACCCACGGGATGGCGCGCAGATCCTCGATCGCGTCGGATTTCTTGCGGCTGGCGGGGCGGCTGCCGATCTTCAGCCCCGCAATCTCCGCGATCGGCGTCATCTGGCGGAAGAAGGTGCGGAAGTCGTCGTCGCCGTAGACGAGGTCGCGATAGGCGGCGAAGGCGCTGGCCGACAGCGCGTCCATCGCCGCGCCGAACTGCTCGTTCTCGGCATTGGACAGTCGCGGCGGCTCCAGGCTGGCGAGGATCGTCGCCGAGGCCATCGCCTCCAGATTGGTCATCGCGCTTTCGGGCGTGCCGTATTTCGCCGCGATCACCTCACCCTGCTCGGTGATGCGGATGCGGCCCTGAACGGTGCCGGTCGGCTGGGCGCGGATGGCGGAGAAGGACGAGCCGCCGCCACGCCCGACCGCGCCGCCGCGGCCGTGGAACAGCTGCATGGCGACGCCCGCCTCCTCGAACACTGGAGCGAGCGCGGTCGATGCCTTCGACAGGCTCCACACCGACGTCAGATAGCCGCCGTCCTTGTTCGAATCGGAATAGCCGATCATCACTTCCTGATGGCCGCGCGCACGGGCGATCGCGGCGACCTCGGGCAGCGCGAACCACTTCGCCATAATCGCGGGCGCCGCCTCCAGATCGCCGATCGTCTCGAACAGCGGGATCGCCATGATCGCGGCGGTGGCAGGCTCGCCGGGGCGGTAGAGGCCGGCTTCCTTCAGCAGCAGATGGACCTCGAGCAGGTCGGACACCGACTGCGCCATCGAGACGATGTAATGGACGATCGCCGCGGCGCCGTAAGTGGCGTGGGCGCACGCCGCCTCGCGCACGATGGCGAGTTCGGAGGCGGTTTCCTCGGAATAAGCGGCAAAGGGGCTGGCGAGCGGGCGGGCGTTCGACAGCTCGCGGCGCAGGAGGGCGACGCGGGCGTCCTCGTCGAGGCTTGCATAGTCCGCCTCGACCCCGGCCACCTCGAGCAGCTCAGCGACGACGCGCTCGTGGACCGCACTGTTCTGGCGCAGGTCGAGCGGGGCGAGGTGGAAGCCGAACGTCTCGACCGCACGGATCAGCCGGCCGAGCGCGCCGCCGCTCGCCAGCGTGCCGCCGCCGCCGCGGCCGAGTCCGCGGGCGATCGCGACGAGATCGGCACGCAGCGCCTGCGGATCGGGATAGGGCTTGCCGGTCACACGCACGGCGCGCGGCGGCGCCTTGCCGGTCAGCGCGCGATAGCTCTCGCTGAGGCGGGCATAGATGCCGGCGATGGCGCGGCGATAGGGTTCGTCGGCGCGGCTGGCGGCAGCGTCGCCGCTCGCCTCGGCCAGCGCCAGCACGGCGTCGTCGACCTCGGCATGTTCGGTCGAGATCGACAGTTCGCCGCCGAGCGCATGAATCTGTTCGAGATACCAGGCGAGCACCGTCTCGCTGGCGCGCGACAGCGCGGTCTTCAGGCTGTCGGCGGTGACGAAGGGATTGCCGTCGCGGTCGCCCGCGATCCAGCTGCCCGGGCGCAGGAACGAGGGCACGCGCTCGCCCATCGCCCGGTCCCAGCGCTGGTAGAGCGCGGGGAGGGTGGGGAGGAAGACGTCGCGGAAATAGCTGAGCGCGGTCTCGACCTCGTCGGTGACGTATAATTTCTCGCGGCGCAGGACACGGGTCTGCCATAGAAGCGCGATCTGGCGGGTGATCGCGTCGTCGACCCGGTCGCCGTCGGCGGTTTCCTCGACCCCGGCATCGCGCAGGCTCATCAGCGCAGCGACTCGGTTGCGGTGGTCGATCATGCTCTTGCGCCGCACCTCGGTGGGGTGGGCGGTGAGCACGGGCGACACCAGGGCGTCGGCGAGCAGCGAACGCACGCGGTCGCGCCCGATGCCCTCCGCCTCCAGCGTCGCGAGCGCGGCGGCGACGTCCGCGCCCTCCTCGGCGGCGATGCCCTGGCGATCCTCGGCCAGGTTGGCGAGCATCGAGAAGAGCATGAAACCACGGGTGAAATCGAGCGTCTCGTCGAGCCCTAACTGATCGAGCTGAAGCTGGCGCGCCTCCGCCGCAGGGTCGGGCGCGGCAGCGCCGTTGCGGACCGGATTGGCCTTGTGCCACTCGACCGAATGGCGGCGGATCGTCTCGGTCGCCTCGTACAGCGCCTCGCCGCCATAGGCGCGGATCACCTCGCCGAGCTTGGCGCCCAGATAGCGGATGTCGGCGGTGTTCTCGATGCGGGGGAGGCTGTGCATGGGCGCGATGCTGCGCTGCGGCACGTTATCGGTCAAGGCTGGGGATTGCGCCCGTACCAGTGCAGGCTATCACCATGACCGTGGATCATCCCAACGACCCCGCCGCGGCGCGCGCGCGCCTCACCGAAATGCTGGTGCGTACCGGCGACGAGGACCGGGCGGCGTTCCGCGAGGTCTATCGGCTGACCTCGGCGAAGCTTTTCGGCATCTGCCTGCGTATCTGCGGTGAGCGACAGGCGGCGGAGGATGTGTTGCACGACGTGTATCTGCTGGTGTGGCGCCGTGCGGGCGGGTTCGAGCCCGGCCGGGCAAGCCCGATCAGCTGGCTGGCGACGATCGCGCGCAACAAGGCGATCGATTGGCGCCGCGCGAGCGGCAGCCGTGCCGCCGGGCCAATCGAGATGGCGGGCGAGCTGGCCGACACGCGCCCGATCGCGACCGACACGATGCTGGCCGACGAGCAGCTGCGCCGGCTTCACGCGTGCCTCGACGGGCTGGAGGATCGGCAGCGCGATGCGATCCGCACCGCCTTCTTCGACGGCGTGACCTATAGCGAGCTGGCGACACGGATCGCGGTGCCGCTGGGAACGATGAAGAGCTGGGTCCGGCGCGGGCTGATGAACCTCAGGAGCTGCCTCGATGCCGCCTGAGGAGCAGCACGACGTCGCCGCCGCCGAAGTCGCGCTCGGCCTGCTCGAGGGCGAGGAGCGCGCCGCGGCGCTGCGCCGGATGCTGGCGGAGCCGGCGTTCGCGGCGGATGTCGCCTGGTGGCGCGATGCGCTGGCGCCGCTGGTGGCGGGCTGGGCCGAGGCCGCGCCGTCCGCCGATGTCGAGGCGCGGATCATGGCCGCGGTCGAGGGCGACGAGGTGAGCCAGGCGGTGCGCTGGCGCGCGGTCGCCGTGGCGCTCGCGGCGTGCCTGGTCGCGGCGGTGGCGCTGCTGGCGATGCTGCGCGAGCCGGTGGTGCGGATTGTGCGGATGCCGGCCCCGGCCGCACTGGTCGCGGCGATCCAGCCGAGCGACGGCAAGGGCGCGGCGCTCGCGGCGACCTATGATCCCGCATCGGGCGAGATGCGGCTGTCCGGCGCGCCGACGGTGCCGCAGGCGCGCGTCGCCGAGCTGTGGGTGATCGGCAAGGACGGTCCGCCACGCTCGCTGGGGCTGCTGCGTGGCGAGGGCGTGCGCCGGGTGGCGGTGGCGCGCGATCGGCGCGGTCTGCTGAGCGATGGCGTGACGCTGGCGGTGTCGGTCGAGCCGCTCGGTGGATCGCCGACGGGATTGCCGACCGGACCCGTGGTGGCGACGGGGACGCTGGCGCGGGTCTAAGCCCTTGATCCTCCCCCGCCAGGGGGAGGTGGCGTCGCAGGCGACGGAGGGGGCGGACTCCCAACAAGCATGGTCGCCCACCGCCCCCTCCGTCAGCGCTGACGCGCCGCCACCTCCCCCTGGCGGGGGAGGACCGACCGGTGGCAAATCCTCCCCTGCAAGGGGAGGGGGACCGCGGCGCAGCCGTGGTGGAGGGGTAGCCGCAGGCTGCATCGCTTGGGGCGAGTACCCCACCACCAGCCTGCGGCCGGTCCCCCTCCCCCTCCGGGGGAGGATTGGGATGGTCGGTGAGTGACGGTTGGGGCATCGACATTCCCGCCCACACCCGCCACGACGCATGGCCATGGACTTAGCTACCATCGCCGTCGTGTTCGCCGCCGGGGTCGTCGGCGGCGCGATGAATGCGCTGGCGGGCGGCGGGACGTTCGCGACGCTGCCGTCGCTGCTCGCCGCGGGACTGCCCGCGAATATCGCCAACGCCACCAGCAACGTCGCGCTCTTGCCGGGCGCGGCGACCAGCGCCTGGGCGTTTCGCGACGAGCTGGGACCGGTCGGTGGGGTCGGCATCCGCACGCTGTCGGCGGTGACCTTTGTCGCTGGCCTCGTGGGCAGTGCGCTGCTGGTGATGACGCCGAGCCGCGCGTTCGATCTCATCATTCCATGGCTGGTGCTCTATGCCTTCGTCGTCCTCGCCTTCGGCCAGCACGCCTCGGCGTGGCTGCGCGCGCGGGTGACGATCGGGACGCGAACGCTGATCGTCGTCCAGGCGCTGCTCGGTATCTATGGCGGCTATTTCGGCGGCGGCGTCGGGCTGATGACGACCGCAACCTATGGCCTGCTCGCCGGGCACACCCCGCGCGAGCTGTTCGCGCCGCGAACGCTGATGCTCGCCATCGCCAATGCGGCGGCGGCGATCGTCTTCGTGGTGGCCGGCATGGTCGCCTGGGCCGCCTGCCTGCCGATGGTGGTGGGATCGGTTTTCGGCGGCTGGGGCGGCGCGAAGCTTGGACGGGTGCTGTCGCCCGCAATTATCCGCGGCTGGACCTTGTTCGTTACGGGGGCGACTACCATCGTGTTCTTTGCACGCGCATATGGTGCGTAAATCCACGACACCCTCTTGTGTGGCATTAATGCAACACCATCTCGGGCGGAAAGGCAACAGGACCACGCATGAACCTCGAGAAATTTACCGACCGCGCCAAGGGCTTCCTGCAATCGGCGCAAACCGTCGCGATCCGGCTGAACAACCAGCAGATCACGCCCGAGCATATCCTGAAGGCGCTGCTCGAGGATGAGCAGGGCATGGCCGCTGGGCTAATCCAGGCGGCCGGCGGCGACGCCAAGCGTGCCGTCAGCGAAACCGATGCGGCGTTGGCGAAGCTGCCCGCCGTCTCCGGCTCGGGCGCGCAGAATGCGCCGGGGCTGTCGAACGACGCGGTGCGCGTGCTCGACCAGGCAGAAGAGATCGCGAAGAAGGCGGGCGACAGCTTCGTCACCGTCGAGCGGCTGCTCGTCGCGCTCGCGCTCAGCCTCAACACCGCGGCGGGCAAGGCGCTGAAGGCCGCGGGCGTCGCGCCGGAAGCGCTCAATACTGCGATCAACGACCTGCGCGGCGGCCGCACCGCCGATACGGCGAGTGCCGAGGACCGGTACGACGCGCTGAAGAAATTCGCGCGCGACCTGACCCAGGCGGCGCGCGACGGCAAGCTCGACCCCGTGATCGGCCGCGACGAGGAGATTCGCCGCACCATCCAGATTCTGGCGCGCCGGACCAAGAACAATCCCGCGCTGATCGGCGAGCCCGGCGTCGGCAAGACCGCGATCGCGGAAGGGCTGGCGCTGCGCATCGCCAACGGCGACGTGCCCGACACGCTGAAGGACCGCCAGCTGATGGCGCTCGACATGGGCTCGCTGATCGCAGGCGCGAAGTATCGCGGCGAGTTCGAGGAGCGGCTGAAGGGCGTGCTCGACGAGGTGAAGGGCGCCGACGGCCAGATCATCCTGTTCATCGACGAGATGCACACGCTGATCGGCGCGGGCAAATCCGAAGGCGCGATGGACGCGGGCAATCTGCTCAAGCCAGCGCTGGCGCGTGGCGAACTGCATTGCGTCGGTGCGACCACGCTCGACGAATATCGCAAATATGTCGAGAAGGACCCTGCGCTCCAGCGGCGGTTCCAGCCGGTGTTCGTCGGCGAGCCGACCGTCGAGGACACGATCAGCATCCTGCGCGGGCTGAAGGACGTGTACGAGCTGCACCACGGCGTACGGATCACCGATGCCGCGATCGTCGCGTCGGCGACGCTGTCGAACCGCTACATCACCGATCGCTTCCTGCCCGACAAAGCGATCGACCTGATGGACGAGGCGGCGAGCCGGATCCGCATGGAGGTGGAGAGCAAGCCCGAGGAGATCGAGACGCTCGATCGCCGCATCATCCAGCTGAAGATCGAGCGCGAGGCGCTGAAGCGCGAGAGTGATGCCGCGTCGCAGGACCGGCTCGCGACGCTGGAGGGCGACCTTGCCAACCTCGAGCAGCAATCCGCCGAGCTGACGCAGCGCTGGCAGGCGGAGAAGGACAAGATCGGTGCCGAGACGCGGCTGAAGGAGCAGCTCGATGCGGCGCGCGTGGCGCTGGAGCAGGCGCAGCGGTCGGGCGATCTCGCCAAGGCGGGCGAGCTGTCCTACGGCACCATCCCGCAGCTGCAGAAGCAGCTCGACGAGGCGCAGGGCCAGACCAAGGGCGCGATGCTGCGCGAGGAAGTGACCGCCGACGACATCGCCGGGGTGGTCAGCCGCTGGACCGGCATCCCCGTCGATCGAATGCTCGAAGGCGAGCGCGAGAAGCTGCTCAAGATGGAAGAGGGGCTGGGCGAGCGCGTGATCGGCCAGGCCGATGCGGTGCGCGCCGTGTCCACCGCGGTGCGCCGCGCGCGGGCCGGGTTGCAGGACCCGAACCGGCCGTTGGGGTCATTCCTGTTCCTGGGCCCGACCGGCGTCGGCAAGACCGAGCTGACCAAGGCGCTCGCCGAATTCCTGTTCGACGACGCCTCCGCGATGGTGCGCATCGACATGAGCGAGTTCATGGAGAAGCACGCGGTCGCGCGGCTGATCGGCGCCCCCCCGGGCTATGTGGGCTATGAGGAAGGCGGCGTGCTGACCGAAGCGGTGCGACGGCGGCCCTACCAGGTGGTGCTGTTCGACGAGGTCGAGAAGGCGCACGGCGATGTCTTCAACGTGCTGCTCCAGGTGCTCGACGACGGACGGCTGACCGATGGTCAGGGGCGGACGGTCGATTTCCGCAACACGCTGATCGTGCTGACGTCGAACCTGGGCAGCCAATATCTGGCGAACATGGCCGATGGCGAGAGCGTCGAGAGCGTCGAGCCGCAGGTGATGGAGGTGGTGCGGTCGCACTTCCGGCCGGAATTCCTCAACCGGCTCGACGACATCATCCTGTTCCACCGGCTGGGGCAGGCGCACATGGCACCGATCGTCGACATCCAGGTCGGCCGCGTCCAAAAGCTGCTGGCGGATCGCAAGGTGGCGCTGACGCTGACCGATGCGGCGCGCGACTGGCTGGGCCGGGTGGGGTACGACCCGGTCTATGGCGCACGGCCGCTGCGCCGCGCGGTGCAGCGCTACCTGCAGGACCCGCTCGCCGACCTGATCCTGCGCGGCGAGGTGAAGGATGGGGCGACGGTGACTGCCGGCGAGGGCGATGGGAAGCTGGCGTTGAGCGTCAGCTGAAAACCGGACCGGTGATGCGTCTTCGGCCTGCCCGGATCGACTCCGCTATTCGTCGATGCTGCCGCCGAGCACACGGTAGCTGTCGACGAAAGGGCGCAGGTGGTCCGCGTAGCGCCGCCCGCGGCCAATCGCCCGGTTGTTGATCGGCGCGCGCACCTGGGTGAGGCTGGCCGTCGTCACCAGCCGTTCGGTCCGTTCGGGCGAGAAGACGTCGGGCTCGACGTCCAGCCCGACATGGGCGAGCAGCGGCGGAATGCGGGCGTGCTTGTCGGCCACCAGTGCTTCATAATCGACCACCATCAGTCGATCGCCGAGGATATCCTGCCACCGTTCGAGCAGTTCTTCCTCCAGCCGGATATGCTCGGCCAGCGCCTGTTGCGACCAGCTCCACGGTAGCCCGGTAAGGAACCAAGTGCTGAAGCACGACCAGGCGACGTCGAGGGGATCGCGCCGCATCCAAAGGAGCGGCGCTTGCGGCGCGATCGATGCAAGCAGCCCCAAATAGCGGCTCGCATCCAACGTCTTGTCGACGACGCGGCCCATGCGGCCGAAGCGCTGGGCGAGCAAATGGAGATAGGTGCGCGACGCATCGGTCGGATTATGACGCAGCGTCCAATCGGCCATGTGGCGATAGCTCGTGCCGCCGATAGCGTCTACCACGACCCCGAAGCGCGCCACTTCGTCGCCGTCGACGACTGCACTGTGGCTGACCAGGATCTGCTCTACCAAGGTGGAGCCAGACCGCGGCAGTCCGGTTACGATGATGGCGCGGTCGGTCGGCATGCGGACCCGTCCGGCGATGGCGTCAATCCGATCCCCCGTCCACTCGCTCACGGCCGCTTTGGCGTGTTGACGATCGCCTTCGACATCGTACCGACGGACGGACGCGACTAGTGCTGCGCCCGCTGCGATGCTGGCGTAGGCACGTGCGGTATTGCCGCGATCGTCCCATAGCTTGCCGAGCGCATAGAGATAGGCGGCGCGATCCTCGGCATTGGCGCTGCGCATCGACACCTCGGCGTCGAGGATCAGCGTTGCGAGCGGCTCGTCGTCGTCCAGCGAGCCCAGCATCGAGATCGTCTGCAGGATTTGCCCCGAGCCCGGTTGCAATCGATGCGCGTCGATCAATGCCGCGCGGGCGGCAGAGGCGTCGCCCAGGTTGAGCGCGATCGTGCCGCGCAGATAGGCCGTCGCTGCCGGATGAGTGCCGACCGATGGCGTGCGATCGAGCACGGCCAGCGCCTCACGCGGTTTGCCGGTCTGGGCATAGACGAGCGCTCGATCATATGCTGCCGTCGCGTTCCCGGGCTGCGCGGCGGCAAAGAGGTCGATGGCCGATCGCGCGAGCTCGAACTCCCCAAAATGCAGGAGTGGCTGAGACAAGCTCTTCCAGCCGCTAGTCAGCGGTGCGCGCGCGGCCAGTAGCGACTTTACGCTTCGAACGAACGTGTCCCGATCGCCGCGCTGCAACGCTTGCGAGACGGCGGCGGCGAGTTGCTGGACCGAGGCGCTCATGAGTTCCGGTGTAGAGCGTCGGCTACTCGACGGGAAACAAAAAGGGCCGGCCTACCAGTTGGTAGACCGGCCCCAGTCGTGGCTTGTGATGGCTTAGAAGTTGACGCCGAACTGGACACGGAAATAGCGCGGCGTCTGGTACGTCAGCGGGAGGCCGTAATTCGGCGACGGTGCACCTGCTGGCGTCGTGCCAACTTCCTGCAGGTCGAACACGCTCTTCGAATTGAGCAGGTTGAACACCGACAGTCGAAGCGTACCGTCGAACGAGTCCGTCGGGATGCGAAGAGCGACGTCGAGGCCGACGTTATACTGCCAGTCATTCTGCAGTTGGCTACCGCGAGGCGTGAGCTGCAGGGTCGATCCGGTAGCATCGTTACGTGTCACGAAACCGTTGGCGTTGTTGACCACCGTTCCGTTGACGACGTTGCAATAGAAGCCTGCGGCGCCATAGGCACCGGCACTACCACCATCAACCAGCGTCGGCACGACACCGATGCAGCCATACTTGCGCGGTGACAAGACCTGAAGGTTGGCGCCGAGGTTGAGAAAGTCAAACAGCTGGTAACTTCCGTACACCTTAATGTTGTGCCGATTGTGGGTCGGTAGATAACCGTAGGCGCCGTTAGTCAAAGCAGGATAATCGAAGTTAGTCGTCAGGCCACTGTCGGTTTGTCCGTTATCCGACCGAACGCCACCCTCGATATTACCGACGTTGGCAGAGAGAGTGTAATTAGCCGACAGGCTCCACTTGCCGTCGAACTCGCGATCAAAGGTGAACGTCATCGACTTGTACTTACGCACAGCTTTGGGAAGACCGATGTCCGCCGCGCTCAGCGTTACAAACTGGCCGCTAAGCGACGATCCATCAAGAGCTACCACGACATCTTTGCCCGGGTTCAACAGCGCATACTGGTGAGCGCCCGTGAAGGTGTTCAGGCACGAGGCGAGAACGGCCCCGGTCTGCGTCCGGCGGCAGTATGCCTGCACGCCGGAGTCGATGTAAGCGTCTTCCAGTGAAACGCGAAGATCACGCTGCGTGTAGAAGGCGCTGACACGGATCCGGCTGCCGATGCGCTGCTCAAACCCAAGCTGGTACTCATCGACCGACTGAGCCTGAAGGTTCTGGCTGACCAGCGAGTTGAACGGCGGCGACGTTCCATCGCTATTCACCGTGCAATTGGCGACGTTGCCGGCGGTCGGCTCGATCGCAAGCGCCGGACACTGAGAGGCGCCGCCGCCCCGAATAGCGATCGGTGCGCCATAGATCGGGGTCTGATCCGCATTGAGGCCGGTCAACACATAATATTGTGTGTAATCCAGCTCCGGCCCTGCCAGGCGAAGGTTGGTGTTGGTCGCAACTGGGAGAAAATAGCGGTTGAACGAGCCGAATACCTTGGTTCGTCCGTCACCCACGGGATCAAAGCTCGCGCTGAGGCGCGGTGCCCAATTGTCACCCGAGTTGAAGAACGTTTCGCCATCTGCATTCTTGTTCGTGAAGCGATCGTTGCGGACGCCCACATTCAGGTTCAGACGATTGCCCAACAGCGTCCAGTTGTCCTGCAGGTAGTAGGCTTCTCCATTAGTCGTAAAGAACCCACCGTTGCGGAAATAGCGACGCGTTACATATTGGGTATTTGGAGCCGCAACGCGGTTATCACCTGCCGCACCAGAGTTGAGGTACGTTAGCTGATAATTACCGTTAGCGAGCGTGTTCGAGGTAACTTGAAGATTCTCGCGGTCATATCCGCCGCGGAAGTGGTGATTGCCAAGCAGCTTGACGTAGAGGTCCGCATCGGCGCGGTAGAACTCGCGGCGAGCCTTTTGGAAGGTGCTGTTGCCTGTGGGGTTGCCGACGGAATTCGCGGCGCCGGTGCGTTGATCGATGATCGATGGGAAATTGGGCGTCGATGACGCGCTGTCGCCGGCGGTGTAAGCTCGACCATAGGCGCCTGACAACGTGAACCAATCGGTGAACGTTCCAGTGTAACGCCCAACGTAATTCTCGCCACCAGTCCGCGTGACGTTCGTCGACGCGTAACGACCCGGCTCATTGGTATTCGGGTTGTAGCGACCGCCGCTTGCAAGCGTGAAGGTGCCGTTACCGAACGTGTCGTTGCGGGTCACGCTTTCCGTGTTGAAGTATGTGAACTCGAGGCGCTGACCATCGATAATGACGGCGTCGAGCTTGCCACCATAGAACGGGCTCTTCGTCGTGCTGCGGGTATATCCCGAGCCGGCGAGGGCAAAGTTCGAGTAGAACGACGGAAAGCCCGTCGGGTTCGCGGCGCTGACACCCAAGGCGGCGTTGAGTGCCGAGTTCGCCGGCCCGGGATAGGAGAACGAACACGTCGACGGATTGGCGAAACAGGAATTTGCCAGCGTCGCGGCAGAAACGGTTGCCCGGCCACCCCGGGTCAGATCGCCTGCGCTGACGGCGGTGGTCGACCCAAGCGCGGTGACGACGTTCCGCGAATTGTAGATACCGTAGAAGAACAGATGGTCCTTGATGATCGGACCGGACAATTGAGCGATGAACTCCTTGCGCTCGCTGTAGCGCGAGTCGTTATCGGTCAAGTAGGTGTTCCTGGTCTTCGATCGGAGGTCATCCGGCTCCCAGTTGAAGGTCACGCCACCGTGGAACTCGTTTGAACCTGACTTCGTCGTAGCGTTGACAAAGCCACCGGTAAAACGACCGAACTCGGCAGAAACGCCGCCGGTCTTCACTTCGACTGTCTGGTAGAAATCGAAAGGCACCGTGTTGCCACCGATTCCGGTCTGAAAGTCAGTGATGTTTAGGCCGTTGATGTAGTAGGTGTTTTCGGAGACCGACGAGCCAGCGATCTGCGGCACGTTGCCGAAAGCGGGATCGCCGAGCTGGGTGCCCGGTGCGAGCAGGACGACCGAGGTGATGTCTCGGGCGACAGGCACCCGGGTAGCGAGATCGCCAACGTTGATCACAGCGCCCGTGGTGTTCCGGTCGAAATCGACGACAGCAACACGTCCAGCGGTGACCACGACCTCGCCGCCCGTCGCCGACCCGGCGGGAGCCAGCGTGAACTGGTTCGCGGCACCAGCCTGCGTTAGCGAGACGTTGGCGTCGCTGAACGTGTCAAACCCCTGCGCCTCGACGGTGAAGGTATAGCTCCCCTGCGGCAGGCTGGGCACGCGGTAGGTGCCGTCGCTGCCAGTCGTGACGGTGCGGGTGAAACCCTGCCCGTTCGACGTCACCGTCACGGTGGCGCCGGCAATCGGCTCGCCGCTCGTGCTTAGGATCCGGCCGGTGGCGTTGATCTGGCTGTAATCTTGCGCGGCGGCCGGGGTCGCGATGCCGGCGGCGCCGACACCGGCGCCGAGCAGCGCCAGCGCCTGTAGAGCGGTACCGCCGCGCAGCGCGCGACGGGCGAAATTCAAGGTTGTGGTCACGTGAAGCTTTCCCTCGCTTGCACCGGGTGGCCGCTGTGGCGGTCCGCCCGAAGTGGACTGCCCCCTTTCACCGCCAACGACGGTGCCCGAGAGGCATGACGCAAGGAATGTAATCTGGCCGTAACGCTGTAAAGCGGCCGTTCAGCTGACGTTTACGGATTCATCGTTGCTGTATCACAAATGACACACACGTCATGTTGCGGCGTCGCTATCGTCATTAAATTGCACATTTGTGCGGCAGTGCAGCAGATCCGTGGCGTAAAATCCGTCAGCGTTGCGGCATGCCGCCGGCCGCGAGCAGCGGGTCGAGGCGTGCGCCCTGCCACGTCATGCCCCAGTGCAGATGCGGCCCCGTCGCGCGCCCCGTCGCGCCGGACAGCGCGATCGGCTGGCCCTGGCGGACGCGATCGCCCGCGCGGACGTCGATCCGCGACAGGTGCAGGAACGCGCTGCCCAGCCCCATGCCATGGTCGACCATCAACAGCTTCCCCTCGAGCGTGAAGGGATCGTCCGCGGCGAGGACGACGACGCCGTCGGCGGGGGCGAGGATCGGCGTACCCGTCGGCACCGCGACGTCGACGCCCGAATGATAGGCACCCGCCTCGCCGTTGCGATAGATCCGCTGCGACCCGAACAGCGTCGATATCCGTCCCGTCGCCGGCCAGGCAAAGCGCTGACGCCAGCCTTGGGCGTCACTAGCGATGGCGCGCGCCGCCTTGATCCGTTCCAGCTCGGCAGGGCGGCGGGCGGCGAATTCGGCGTCGGGGACAGGGATTTTCGGCAGCGTCGACAGGCGCGAGATCGACCAGCCGCGCGGGGCGATCGTCAGCGGCTGAGTGACGATGCGGCCGTCGGCGAGCGTCGCGACCAGCGTGGTGGTCGACGACGCGTCGCGGTCGAAGCCCAGCAGGAATGTACCGTCCGGCGCGAGCGCGATCGCCTTGCCGTCGGCGGCGAGCATGCGGGTGCCGACCGGCGCGGTGCCGACGATAAGGCCGCCCTGGACGAGATTGCCGGTCCACCGGAACGGCGTCGTCGCGATCGGCGTGGGCGCCGGGGCGGGGGGCGGCGCCGTGACGGGCGCGACCGGCGGTGCGGTGGGCGCGACGCAGCCTGCCAGCGCCAGCAGCCCGGCGAACGCCCTCGCCGTTCGCGTCATTGCGGGCGAAGCGCCTCGCTGGCGATTGCGGCGCTGGCATAGGCCTCCTGCCGGGCGACGCTCCAATAGCGCAGCAGGTCGAGCGGGATTCGCGCGCCCGACGTCGCGCAGACGACATGGTCGCCGGGACTGAGCACGCGAAAGCCGTTGGCCATATAGTGGAGACGGGCGGCGCGGTCGGTGTGGGACATCAGCATGACGTGGGGCCCTATAGCAGCGTCGGCTGCGCGGGGGGAGCGGCATGGGGCCTCGCCCCGGCACGTTCGATCCGGGCATCGACCGCGCCGTCGCGGAAGTGCAGCGTCACCGCACCGGCGCTGCGGGCGTCCTGGGCGCTCGGCAGGGTATGACCGCCGACCCGGGCGGTGACGCGGGCATAGCCCCGGTCGAGCACCGCATCGGGATTGAGCGACTGGACCAGCCGCCAGGTCGATGTGAGCCGCGACCGGGCGGCGTCGACCCGATGCTGAAGCGTCGCCGGGCGCAGCGCTCCCGCCGCGCGGTCGAGCTGGGTTCGGGCGATCGCAGCGCGGCGCTCGAGCGCACGGCCCAGCCGCATCGCGGCATCGTCGGCGCGCTGGCGCTGGGGACCGAGGAGAGCGTCGCGCTTGGGCAGCAGCCGCGCGAGCGCGTCGAGCCGCTCGCGTCCGCGCTCGGTGTAGCGCCTGGCGCAGCGCAGCGTGCGCGCCGCATGGCTGTCGATCGTGTAGCGCAGGTCGGCGAGCACCGGCACCGCAATCTCGGCGGCGGCGGTCGGCGTCGGCGCGCGCAGGTCGGCGGCATGGTCGCACAGGCTGGTGTCGGTTTCGTGCCCGACCGCCGAGATGATCGGGATGCGACAGTCGGCGACCGCGCGCACGACCGCCTCCTCGTTGAACGCCCACAGATCCTCGATCGAACCACCGCCGCGCGCGACGATGACGAGATCGGGTCGCGGCACCGCGCCGCTGCCGTCGCCGGGCAGCGCATCGAAGCCGCGGACCGCCGCCGCGACCTCGGCTGCGGCGCCATCGCCCTGCACCTTGACCGGCCACACGACGACATGGGTCGGACAGCGATCCTCGAGCCGGTGGAGGATGTCGCGGATCACCGCGCCGGTGGGCGAGGTGACGACGCCGATCACGCGCGGCATGAACGGCAGCGGCTTCCTGCGCGCCGGATCGAACAGCCCCTCGCCCGCCAGCTTCGCCTTCAGCTTCTCGAGCAGCGCCATCAGCGCGCCGGCGCCGGCCAGCTCCATCCGCTCGATGACGATCTGGTATTTGGATCGCCCAGGATAGGTGGTCAGCCGCCCGGTCGCGATCACCTCGATCCCGTCCTGCGGCTGGAACGGCAGCGCGAGTGCCTGGCCCTTCCACATCACGCCGTCGATCACCGCGCTCTCGTCCTTGAGGCACAGATAGACGTGGCCCGAGGCGGCGCGCTTGTAGCCCGAGATCTCGCCGCGCAGCCGGACATGGCCGAACTCGCCCTCGACCATCCGCTTCAGCCGGCCGGCGAGCTCGCCGACCGACAGCGCCATGGCGTTGTCGCCGGGGCGGTCCTCGGCTACCAGCCGGCTCGTGTCGTCGAAGGGGGTACTGGCCATGAACGTCCTGCTGCTGGGCTCGGGCGGTCGCGAACATGCGCTTGCCTGGAAATTGTCCCAGTCTTCCCGCCTAGGTACGCTCTATGCCGCGCCAGGCAACCCCGGGATCGCCGCACACGCGACGCTCGTCCCGCTGGATGCGACCGATCACGCCGCGGTGGTGGCGTTCGCGCGCGCGCAGGACATCGGCCTCGTCGTGATCGGGCCGGAGGCGCCGCTGGTCGACGGGCTCGCCGACAGCCTGCGCGATGCCGGCATCCCCGTGTTCGGGCCGGGCAAGGCGGCGGCGCAGCTGGAGGGGTCGAAGGGCTTCACCAAGGACCTGTGCGCGCGAGCCGCTATCCCCACCGCCGGCTATTTCCGCTGCACGACGCGCGAGGCGGCGGACAATGCGCTGGCGACAACCTTTTCCTATCCCGTGGTCATCAAGGCCGATGGCCTGGCGGCGGGCAAGGGCGTGACCATCGCCTATTCGCGGGATGAAGCGGCGGCGGCGCTCGATGCGCTGTTTGCCGAGCCTGGCGACGTGGTGATCGAGGAATTCCTCGATGGCGAGGAGGCGAGCCTGTTCGTGCTGACCGACGGCACGACGCTGATGCCGTTCGGCAGCGCGCAGGACCACAAGCGCGTCGGCGAGGGCGACACCGGCCCCAACACCGGCGGCATGGGCGCCTATAGCCCAGCGCCGGTGCTGACGCCGACGCTGGAGAGCCAAGCGATCGACGAGATCGTCGCGCCGACGGTGAAGGCGATGGCGGAGGACGGCACGCCGTTCGTCGGCGTGCTCTATGCCGGACTGATGCTGACGAGCAGCGGCCCCAAGCTGATCGAATACAACGCCCGCTTCGGCGATCCCGAGACGCAGGTGGTGCTGATGCGCTTCCAGGGCGACCTGGTCGAGGTACTGCTGGCGGTGGCCAAGGGGCGGCTCGGCGAGCTGCCGCCGCCGGCGTTCGCGCCCGAGACGGCGATGACCGTGGTCGTCGCGGCCAAGGGCTATCCCGGCACCCCCGCCAAGGGCGGTACGATCCGCGGGCTCGACGCGGCCGCGGCGACCGGCGCGACGGTATTCCACGCGGGCACGCGGCAGGAGGGCGAGACGGTCGTCGCGTCGGGCGGCCGCGTGCTGGCGGTCACCGCGATGGCCCCCGACATCGCGAGCGCGCAGGCGGCAGCCTATCGCGCCGTCGACGCGATCGACTATGCGGATGGCTTCTGCCGACGCGACATCGGCTGGCGCGAACTGGCGCGCTGATCGCCTGCCTGAAAAAGTGGCATCTCGTATCGGTTGCTTAACGATTAGACGCTAGGCTCGCGTGCCGGCCTTCGCCTGTGCTCGCAAACGCAGCAAATTTCGGTTGGCACGCGCTTTGCATCGTTGCTCCTTGTTATCCGGGGCAAGGGGGCTTCATGAAGCTGGTCATCGCCGTCATCAAACCATTCAAGCTCGACGAGGTGCGCGAGCAGCTGAACGCGCTCGGCGTCAGCGGAATGACCGTTACCGAGGTCAAGGGATACGGCCGTCAGAAGGGCCAGACCGAGATCTACCGCGGGGCGGAATACAGCACCAACATGGTGCCCAAGGTGAAGGTCGAGGTGGTGTGCAGCGACGATCTCGCCGCTCGCGTCGTCGAAACTGTCCAGCATGCCGCCAACACCGGCGCGATCGGCGACGGCAAGATCTTCGTGCTCGACGTCGGCCAGGCGGTGCGCATCCGCACCGGGGAAACCGACGAGACGGCGCTGTGAACGGCGCGGCTGTGAAGGGGGTTGGGATGAAGCAGGGACTGAAGACGGCCGCCGCGCTCGCCGCGCTGGGGGCATTGACGGTGGCGCTGCCCGCCTGGGCGCAGGACGCCGGGTTGCAGGCACCCGCCGCGGCAGCGACCGCGCCGACGGTTAACAAGGGCGACACGGCCTGGATGATGACCAGCACCGTGCTGGTGCTGATGATGATCCTGCCCGGCCTCGCGCTGTTCTACGGCGGTCTCACCCGTGCCAAGAACATGCTGTCGACGATGACCCAGATCGGTGCGGTCGCGTGCCTCGCGATGCTGATCTGGGTGATGTACGGCTACACGCTCGCCTTCGGTGACGGCGGCAATGACTATGTGTCGGGGCTGGGCAAGGCGTTCCTCGCCGGCGTCACCTCGGAATCGACCGCCGCGACCTTCAGCGCCGGCGTCGCCATTCCCGAATATGTCTTCATCTGCTTCCAGATGACCTTCGCCGCGATCACCATCGCGCTGGTACTGGGCGCGGTGGTCGAGCGGCTGAAGTTCTCGGCCGCGATGGTCTTCGCCGCGGTGTGGCTGACGATCGTCTACCTGCCGATCGCGCACATGGTGTGGGCGTCGGGCGGGCTGTTCTTCAAGATGGGCGCGCTCGATTTCGCCGGCGGCACCGTGGTCCACATCAACGCCGGCGTCTCGGCGCTGGTCGCGGCGCTGATCCTGGGCAAGCGGCTCGGCTATCCGACCGATTACATGCCGCCGCACTCGCTGACGCTGACCGGCGTCGGCACCGGCCTCCTCTGGGTGGGCTGGTTCGGGTTCAACGCCGGCTCGGCGCTCGAGGCGAACGGCTCGGCGGCGCTGGCGATGATCAACACCTTCGTCGCCACCGCCTCGGCCGCGCTGTTCTGGATGCTGGCGGAGCGGGTCAACGGCCACAAGGGCTCGGCGCTCGGCTTCTGCTCGGGCATCGTCGCCGGGCTGGTCGCGGTGACGCCGGCGGCGGGCAATTCGGGTCCGTTCGGCGCCATCGTGCTGGGCGCCATCGCCTCGGTCGCGTGCTTCTACATGGTCACCTACGTCAAGCCGAAGCTCGGCTACGACGACTCGCTCGACGCCTTCGGCATCCACGGCATCGGCGGCATGATCGGCGCGATCGGCACCGCGGTGGTCTATGCCCCGTCGCTCGGCGGCCCCGGCAAGCCCGACTATGCGATGGGCGGCCAGCTGGTCACCCAGCTTCTCGCCACCGCGACGACGATCGTCTGGGCGGCGATCGGCACCGTGATCGCGATCTTCATCGCCAAGGCACTGACCGGGCTGCGCGTCAGCACCGAAGTCGAGCGCGAAGGCCTCGACGTCGGCGAGCACGGCGAGCGCGCCTACAACTGATCGGGCGCGGGGCGACAGGCCCCGCACCCCACCGACGTTCCTCCTGCGGACGATCCTTCCCCGGCACGGCAACGTGTCGGGGATTTTTTATGTGCGGAGGGGGGGGCGGTCGCCAATTCTTTACCGTTCGTGGCATGTCCCCTTCGGTAACGCTCAGGGCAGGCTTAGACGTCGCTCAGGACGAACGGGCATGGGGCAGGCGGGGGGCATTTGCGGCAGCTCGTCGCCCCAATCTCCGTCATGCCGAACTCGTTTTGGCATCTCGTCGTTGGCTGGCCGTACGGCGCCCTAGCGGGAGATCCTGAAACGAGTTCAGGATGACGGCGGGGAGTTGGTCTGGCCTAGTCCCGCAGCGGCACCCGCACCGAGGCGCCGGCTACGCGCCGGATATCGAGCGCATTGACGCCGACGATCGCGATCGCGCGATCGCGCAGCTCGACGACCACGCCACCGGGCGCCGATCGCAGCATCGACCAGGCCACCTCGGCGACGGCGATGCGCTTGCCGCGGCGGGTCATCACCGCGACACGGCCGTCGTTCGCGACCGCCAATGCGCCGGCGCCATCGGCGCCGACCACCGCGCCCGTCACTGCGAAGCCGTGCAGCGCAGCCTCGGCGGCGTCGGCGGCTTCCTCGGCGGTCTCGATCCGGCCCTGGCGTCCGCGACGCCACCACCAGACGGCGCCGCCGACGGGCAGCAGCGTCGCCGCTCCCGCCAGCAGCGACAGGCCGATCACCGTCTCGTTCATCGCGCCGCCAGCGCCTCCAGCGTCGGACGAATGCCGCCGAGGTCGTAGCCGGCGGCGGCACCCTGGCGGACGATCAGTTCGGGATTGCGTCCCGCCTTGGCCGCGGCGAGCGCCCACAAGTTGCACGACCGCGTGCCCGAGCGGCAATAGGCCAGCACCGGGCCGTCGGCCTCGACCAGCGCCGTCGCCATCGCGTCGATCTGGGCATGGCCCAGCCCGGCATGACCGACCGGAATCGCGGTATAGGTCAGGCCAAGCGCCTCGGCGGCGGCGCGGATCGCGTCGCCTTCGGGCTGGCCGAGCTCTTCGTCGTCGGGGCGGTTGTTGACGATCGCGACATAGCCCGCGGCCTTGATCGCGGCGACATCGTCGACGGTGATTTGCGGCGCGACCGCGACGCTCTCGTTCAGGGGGCGGATATCGACCATCGGAGCGCTGTAGGCGATGAGCGGTGGCGCGTCAGCCCCGTTACGTAACGTAGGTGGGGATAAGCGAACTCATAAACCTCCCCGGGACGGGGAGGTTCTTAGCCCTCGAAACCCCGGATCACGTCGAGGAACGCGTCGCCATAGGCGTCGAGCTTGCGCGCGCCGATGCCCGACAACATCGCGAGCGCCGCGCGCGTCGTCGGGCGCTGCGCCGCCATGTCGCGCAGAGTCGAATCGTGAAAGATGACGTAGGGCGGCACGCCCGCGGCCTGCGCCAGCTCGCGGCGCTTGGCGCGCAACGCCTCGAACAGCGGATTGTCGGCGGGATCGCTCGCAACCGCCGGCTGGCGGCGCGCGCGGCGCTCGCGCGGCGGTGGCACGACCAGCGACACGCGGTCGCCCGCCTTCAGGATGCCGCGCGCGCCGGGGCCGAACTCCAGGCCGCCATGGTGGTTGGTGCGCAGCGCGTCGCGCAGCAGCAGCGCGCGGCCGACCGGCTTCACCAGCCGGACCTCGTCGCCCTCGACGATGCCCCACACCGACAGCCCCTCGTGCCCGTTCGTCAGGCTGCGCTCGCTCGACTGGCCCAGCAGCACCTGCTCGATATAGCCGGCGCCGAACATCTGGCCGGTGCGGAACACCGCGGAGAGATATTTCTGCGCCGTCTCGGTCGCGTCGATCGCATCGGGCGAGCCGAGGCAATTGTCGCAATTGCCGCAATCCTCGGCCAGATCCTCGCCGAAATGCTTCAGCAGGATGCGGCGGCGGCAGCCCGCGGTCTCGACCAGTGCGCCCAGCGCCTGCAGCCGGGTGCGCTCGCCGGCCTGACGCTCCGGCTCGACCTCGCCGATCCGCTGGCGCGCGCGGGCGAAGTCGTCGGCACCCCAGAACAGATGCGCGACCGCGGGGTCGCCGTCGCGGCCGGCGCGGCCGGTTTCCTGGTAATAGGCCTCGATCGACTTGGGCAGCCCGGCATGAGCCACGAAGCGGACGTCGGGCTTGTCGATACCCATGCCGAACGCCACCGTGGCGCAGATCACCATGTCCTCCGACGCGACGAAATCGGCCTGGTTCTTCGCCCGCACCGCGGCGTCGAGCCCGGCGTGATAGGCGCGGGTCGGCCGCCCCGACCGGCCCAGCGCCTCGGCCAGCTTCTCGGTCGCGGCGCGGGTCTGGGCATAGACGATGCCGGGGCCGGGGTTGCGCGCGATGACGTCGGCGATCTGGCGGTTGACGTTGTCCTTGGCGCCGATCGAATAGCGGATGTTGGGCCGGTCGAAGCCCGACACGATCAGCCCGTCGTTCGGAATGCCCAGCTGTTTCAAGATGTCGGCGCGGGTATGCGCGTCCGCGGTCGCGGTCAGCGCCAGCCGGCCGACCTCGGGGAACGCATCCATCAACGGCTCGAGCAGGCGATAGTCGGGGCGGAAGTCGTGCCCCCATTCGCTGACGCAATGCGCCTCGTCGATCGCGAACAGGCTGAGCTTCGCCTGCCCCAGCAACTCGCGGAAATGCCCCGACGAGGCGCGTTCTGGCGCAACGTAGAGCAGATCGAGCGCGCCCGCCTTGAACCGCTGGATCGTCTCGGCGCGGTTCTCGTCGACGCTGGTCAGCGTCGCGGCGCGGATGCCGACCGCCTCGGCGCTGCGCAGCTGGTCGTGCATCAACGCGATCAGCGGGCTGACGACGACGCACGTTCCCTCCAGCATCACCGACGGCAGCTGATAGCACAGCGACTTGCCCGCACCGGTCGGCATCACCGCCAGCGTCCGCTCGCCGGCGAGCACGCGCGCGACGACATCGGCCTGGACGCCGCGAAAGCCGGGAAAGCCGAAGACGCGCTGAAGGGTGGGAAGGGGATCGAGCATTGCGGGAGCGTGCCCGTCCTTACTCGCTTGGAAGGGCAGCGCAACTCGCGAGCGATTAGCGTTGACGCTAATTAGGAAAAAGGCTAATGAAAGCCATGGACTCGGTCTTCGACGCTCTCGCGCATCCGACCCGGCGCCGCATCCTCGAGCTGTTGAAACGCGGCAGCATGAGCGCAGGCGAACTGGCGGAGCGGTTCGACGTGTCGAAGCCGACGATGTCGGGCCATTTCGCCAAGCTGAAGGCGGCGGGACTGGTGCAGGCGGAGAGCAAGGGCACGACGGTGGTCTATTCGCTGAACCTGTCGGCGCTCGAGGAAGTGGTGATGGGGTTCATGGGGCGGCTGGGCGTCGGCGCGGGCGAGGAGGAGCAGTGATGCGATATCGGGGCATGGTGGCGGCATCGGCGGCGGTGGCCGCCGCGATGGCGGGAATCGCGGTCGTCGCGGCGCAACGGCTGCCCGCGGGAACGCAGCTGGCGACGCATTGGGGGCCCGACGGCGCCGCGGACCGCTTCGCCGATGCGGGGACGGCACTGGCGATGCCAGTCGCGGTGACGATCGGCCTGTCGCTGCTGATGGCGGCGTTGCCCGCGATCGAGCCGCTGCAGGATCGCTTGAGCCAGAGCGCACCGCTCTATCGCACCGCCTGGGGCGGGCTATTGGCGCTGATGGTCTTCGTCGAGCTGGTCATCGCTGCGCCCGCCTTCGGGATAACGCCGCCGCCGGCGACGATGCTGGTCGCGGTCGGGCTGTTGCTGGTGGTGATCGGCAACGCATTGCCCAAGTCGCGGCCCGGGTTCTTCGTCGGCATCCGCACGCCCTGGACGCTGACCGACCCCGAAAACTGGATCGCGACGCATCGGCTGGGCAGCCGGACGATGATCGGCGGAGGCGTCATCGTCATGGCACTGGCGCTGGCCCCGATCGCCGGCGACATCCGCGCGCCGCTGGTCATGGCGGCGGTGCTGGTCGCAGCGCTGGTGCCGGTGGCCTATTCCTTCCTCTACTGGCGACGCCATCGGACGGGCTAAGACATCGTTGCGCCACCGTTCCGACACGATCGCCGCCTAGCGCCGCCGTGAATTGCAGGAGCTGGGCATGCGACGGACGATGGCGATAGTGGCACTGGGGATGATCGGCGCAAAGGCACCACCCGCCGAACGCGTCGTCAGCGGCGACGCGCTCCTGCGCAGCCGGGTCGGCGACGTGCCCGCGACGTTGCGGATCGATCCCGCTGCGCCGGCGATGCCGCTGTTCGACCAGGCCTTTGCCGAACGGGCGCGGCTGAAGCTGAAGGGCAAGTGGGGGATCAGCATCGGCTATGCGGTCGGCCCGGTATCGGTGATGACGCGGACGCAGGTGGTGCCGCTCGACCTTGGCGCAGGGGCGGACAAGCGGCGGATCGGCTGGAGCAGCAGGCCTTTTTCGGCAGCGGCCGAGGGAAGCGTCGGGCCGGACGCACTGCCCGAGCCGGTTGTCCGCTTCCAGCTGCACAGCCCCCGCCCCGATGAACGGACGGTCGCGCTGCCCATGATCCGCAACACCGGCCCGTTCGGCCTGTTCGGCAATTTCAGCACCACCTTTGCGGCGATCGAGGTCGCCGGCGAGCCGATGCGGTTGCGTCTCGACCCCTTCCATCCGCGCACGCTCGCGACCGCCGGGGCGGCGGTACGGCTGGCGCACGTGTTCGACGGCACTGTCTCTGGCGAGCCGCGCGCCACTGAGATCTTCTTCGGCGTCAAGCGACCGGTGCGCGACCTGACACTGCGCCGGCCGTTCGCGATCGGGCCGCTGGCGATCGTCGCGCTCGGGGTGCGCGTCGCCGATGCCGGCTCGGCGGCCTCGATCCGCGAGGCGGGCGCCGCGTCCTTCGATCCCGACGAGGTGGTGGTGACGGCGAAGGGCAAGAAACGCGACATTCGCCGCGACACGGTGTCGCTGGGGGCCGATTATCTGGCGCGCTGCTCGTCGATCGTGTTCGACAAGCCGGCCGGGCTGATCCGCCTCAGCTGCAATTGACGGCACCGATCGCGCGCGCCAGCGTTCCCGCGACCATGAGCCACGTCATCGACAATCGTGCCGAGCAGGAATTCACGCTCGACATCGATGGCCACCGCGCCGTCGCCGCCTATCAGCTGGAGGGGCGGACGATCGTCTTCACCCATACCGTGGTGCCGCCCGCGATCGAGGGGCGGGGGGTCGGCAGCAAGCTGATCCGCGCTGCGCTCGACAGCGCGCGCGACCAGGGGCTGAACGTGGTTCCGCAGTGCCCGTTCATCGCGGCCTATATCGAGCGGCATCCGGAGTATCGGGACTTGGTCAGATAAGGCGTCTCAAGCCCCTCCCCTTCAGGGGAGGGGTTGTGGTGGGGGAGGCAGCCGCTGGTCTCGGTGAGACACGCCCCACCCCCAACCCAGTTCCGGGTGAAGCTGCCCCCGGCAGCTCCAGGTCGAAGCGGGGCGTCGACCGACCCAGAACTCCTGAAGGGGAGGGGCTTTGTGTGCCTCACTCCGCCGCCAGCGCCTCGTCGCGTTCCTGCGCCTGGCGTGCCCACATCTGCGCGTACAGGCCACCACGCCGGAGCAGTTCGGCATGGGTGCCCCGTTCCGCCGCCACTCCGCCGTCGAGCACGACGATCTGGTCGGCGTGGACGATCGTCGAGAGCCGATGGGCGATGACGATCGTCGTCCGCCCGCGCTCGATCTCGTTCAGCGTCGCCAGGATCTCGCCCTCGGTGCGGCTGTCGAGCGCGCTCGTCGCCTCGTCGAGGATCAGGATCGGCGGGTCCTTCAGCAGGGTGCGGGCGATCGCGACGCGCTGCTTCTCGCCGCCCGACAGCTTCAGGCCGCGCTCGCCGACACGGGTGGCATAGCCGTCGGGCTGGCGCTCGATAAAGCCGGCGATCGCCGCGCCCTGCGCCGCACGCTCGACCTGCGCCTGATCGGCGTCAGCACGGCCATAGGCGATGTTGTAGCCGATCGTGTCGTTGAACAGCACCGTGTCCTGCGGCACGATGCCGATCGCCTCGCGCAGCGACGCCTGGGTGACGGCGGCGATATCCTGGCCATCGATGGTGATCGCGCCCTCGTCCACATCGTAGAAGCGATAGAGCAACCGTGCGAGCGTCGACTTGCCCGCGCCCGACGGGCCGACCACCGCCAGCGTCGTGCCCGCGGGAACGTCGAGATCGATGCCCTTCAATATCGCGCGATCGGGGTCGTAGCCGAAGCGGACGCCGTCGAAGCGGACATGGCCCGCCCCGACTCGCAGCGCCGGCGCACCGGGCTCGTCGACGATGCTCGCCTTGGTATCGACCAGGTCGAACATCGCCGCCATGTCGATCACGCCCTGGCGGATGGTGCGATAGACCATGCCGAGCAGGTCGAGCGGGCGGAACAGCTGGCTGAGCAGCGTCGACACGAACACCACGTTACCCGCGGTGAAGCGCCCCTGGCTCCATCCCCACACGACATAGGCCATGCCCAGCCCGAGCATGAGGTTGGTGATGACCGCCTGGCCGATGTTGAGCCACGCCAGGCTGTTTTCGGACCGCACCGCCGCCTTGGCATAGGCATCCACCGCGCGCTCGTAGCGCTTCGCCTCGCGCTCCTCGGCACCGAAATATTTCACCGTTTCGAAGTTGAGCAGCGAATCGACCGCATGCGCGACCGCGCCGGTATCGAGGTCGTTCATCCGGGTGCGCAGCGCCGCGCGCCAATCGGTGACGGTCCGCGTGAACCAGATGTACACCGCCACCATCACCAGTGTCGCCGCGACCAGCGGCCAGCCGAACCGCGTCCAGAACAGTCCGAGCACCAGGCTGAGTTCGAGCACCGTCGGCGCGATGTTGAAGAGGAGGAAATACAGCATCGTATCGATGCTCTTCGTCCCGCGCTCGACCACCTTGGTCACCGCGCCGGTGCGCCGCGACAGGTGGAAGTCGAGGCTGAGCCGATGGAGGTGGCGGAAAACCTGCGCCGCGAGGCGGCGGGTCGCGTCCTGGCCGACCCGCTCGAACACGGTATTGCGGAGATTGTCGAACAGCGTGGTGCCGAGCCGCGCGGCGGCATAGCCCAGCACCAGCGCAACGATCAGCGTCGTCGCCGACCGATCGTTCGACGCCATGCCGTCGACCGCGCCCTGCAACGCGAAGGGCGCGCCATAGACCTGGACCAGCTTGGACGCGACGACGAGCGACATCGCCGCGACGATGCGCAGCTTCAGCCCGGGCTGGCCGGCTGGCCACAGATACGGCAGGAAGCGCCGCAGCGTCGGGATCAGCGGCGGTTCGGTACCGGTGGTGGGGAGGGACATGGGGGGCATTGGCCCTCCATGTCGGCCCGCGGGCGCGTGGGATCAATGGCGGATCAAACTCCCCTCCCTGCAAGTTAGGGGCTGGAGGTGGGTCGGGAGCCTCGCAGAGAGTGTCCCTCGCGGCGACGACCCACCCCTAACCCCTCCCTTTCAGGGAGGGGGATGAGGCGCCTACTTCGCCGCGGTGGCGGTCAACCCCTTCACATAGCCCGCGCCCTCACGGACCTGCGCGGTCGATCCCGCCATCGCGTCGGCGATCGGTTCGGCGCGGCCGCCGAGGCACGGCGCCAGGAAGTTCTCGGTCACCGCATTGAACGCGATGTTGTTGACCGGGCGGGCAAAACCATGGCCCTCGTCGGGGAAGACGACATAGGTGACGGGGATGTTCTTCGCCTTCATCGCCGACACGATCTGGTCGCTTTCGGCGATGTTGACGCGCGGATCGTTGGCGCCCTGGCCGATCAGCAGCGGCTTCTTGATCCTATCGGCGAAGGTCAGCGGGCTGCGCTCCTTCAGCAACGCCTGGCCGTCGGGCGTCGTAGGGTCGCCCATCCGCTTGTAGAACTGCTGCTTGCCCGCTTCCCAATAGGGCGGGATCGTCTTGAGCAGCGTGAACAGGTTCGACGGGCCGACGATGTCGACGCCGCAGGCGAAGGTGTCGGGGGTGAAGGTGAGGCCAGCCAGCGTCGCATAGCCGCCATAGCTGCCGCCCATGATCGCCACCTTGTCGCGGGTGGTCACGCCCTGCTTCACCGCCCAATCGACCGCGTCGATCAGGTCGTCGTGCATCTTGCGACCCCATTGCAGGTCGCCGGCGCTGGTGAATTTCTTCCCCAGCCCGGTCGAGCCGCGATAGTTGACGCTGAGCACCGCATAGCCGCGGTTCGCCAGCCACTGGTGATAGCCGTTGAAGCCATAGCCGTCGCGCGCCCAGGGGCCGCCGTGGACGAACAGAACCATCGGCGCGGGGCCGCTGACGCCCTTCGGCCGGCTGAGATAGCTGACCAGCGTCAGCCCGTCGCGTGCCTTGATCTCGACCGGCTGCATCGGCACCAGCGGCGCACCGGCGAGTTCGGGGCGGCTGACGTACAGCAGCTTCAGCGACTTCGCGCGGCGGTCGTAGACATAGGTTGCCGGCGGGGCGGTGACGGGATCGAAGCCAACGATCCACTTGTCGTCGGCATCGGTGCGGCTGCCGACGACGAAGTCGCCCTTGTTCTGGCTCTTCAGGAAGGCGAGGTCGGCCTTCACCGCGTCGCCGACCGGAACATAGTCGTTCTTCAGATAATTGACCGAATAGGCTTCGATGCGCCCGGTGGTCGGGTTGAATAGCCCACCGCCGATATCGGCGCGGGGGTCCTGCGCGACGATCGTCTTGTTGCCGGTCACCATGTCCTGCGCGATCAGCGCCGCGGTGTCGCGGCCGCGCGAATCGACCCAGTAGAGCGTCTTGCCATCGGTGGTGAAGCCGGCGGGCGCGGTGGTCAGCTGGTCCTCCAGCGTGTTGCTGGTGAAGGGCGTCGCCTCCACCCTGCCGTCGACGACGCGGAAATAATCGTTGCCGCCGTCGGGCCGCGCCTTGGTCGCGATGCGCAGGTTGAGCGCGTCGTCGGCCAGGAAGCCGGCATAGCCGTCGTTCTGCATCACCTTGGTCAGCTGTCCGCTGGCGAGATTGAGCGAATAGACGTCGTGCCAGCGCGGGTCGCGATTGTTGACGCCCACCAGGATACGATCCTTGATCGTCTCGCTCGTGCCGACGATCTGGACGCGGGTCTTCTCGAACGGGGTCAACGATCGCTGCGCGCCGGTGGCGACGTCGACGCCATAGAGCAGGAAGTTCTCGTCGCCGCCCTTGTCGTTGATGAACAGGACCTGCTTCGAGTCGGGCGACCAGAAGGTCTGGCGGATCGGTCGCGTCTTTTCCGCGGTCAGCGGCTTGGCATCGTCGGGGCGGTCGGCGGGGGCGACCCACACGTTCATCACCCCGTCGCGCGGTGCGATGAAGGTGATCCACTTGCCGTCGGGGGACAGCTTCGCCGCGCTCTTCGTCGGATTGCCGAACAGCTTGGCACGCTCGATCAGCGGTACGCCCGCCATCGCCTGCGCCGCCGCGCCCGTCGCCTGCACCGCCATCAACGCCGCTCCTGCCGCCAACACCATCTTCAGCTTGCGCATCGTCTGTCTCCCCCTGGGACGCTTCCGTGTATTGGGCAGATACTACACGCAGGTGACAATGCAGCAAGGCAGGAACTCTGACCGATGATCGCCGTTGCAGAGGCGTGAGGTGACGCGATGGAACCGCTTTTCTACGTGATGGCTATCCTAGGCTGCGGCGACGGCAACACGGCATGTACCGAGGCCCGGCTGGTGCCCGTGCAATATCAGTCGATGGCCCAGTGCCGCGCCGCGCTGGCGAACGAAATTGCGCGCAACACCGACGTGCCCTATCCGACGATCGGCGCCAACTGCCGGGCGAGCGGCGCGCAATATGCGCGGGCGGAGACTGCACCCACGTCGCTTCGACGCTGACACCACCCCGTTCGTCCTGAGCGCAGTCGAAGGACATGCCGCAAGCCACGCCGCCTGTGGCATGTGCTTCGACTGCGCTCAGCACGAACGGTGGTGGCGAGGAGGTCGATTACCGTCGCTCGATCAGCGCGGCCGCGTCCACAAGCTCGGGTCGCGCGGCACTTCGTCGCTCGTGATCCCGCGACTGGCGTGCTGCGCGGCGCGCAGGATGAAGCCGACCTTCTCCATCTTTCCCGTCGACACCCGGCGATCCCACGCACGCTCGCCACGCGCGGCAACCTTGCGCGCGATCGCGCCGTAGATGTCCGCCGCCGCCAGCACCGCCCAGGCCGACCGGAACGACAGCGCCCGCGTCCCCTGCCGCGCGCTCGCCTCGAACGCCTCGGCCTTGGTCGCCAGCCGGCGCGCGAGCACCGCGAGGCGCGGGCGGAACGGCGGCTTCATGTGCTGGCCCGGCGGGATATCCATCTCGACCAGCCATTCGACGGGCAGATAGCAGCGGCCGACCCGGTCATCCTCTTCGATATCGCGGGCGATATTGGCGAGCTGGAACGCCATGCCGAGGTCGCAGGCGCGGTCGAGCGTCGCCTCGTCGTCCGGCGATACGCCCATGACGATCGCCATCATGCACCCCACCGCGCCGGCGACGTGATAGCAATAGCGGTACAGATCGCCCTCGCTGCGCGGCCGCCAGTCCTCCGCGTCGAGGCGGAACCCCTCGATCAGGTCGCGCGGGTAGCGCGGCGGCAGCCCCGTCTCGGCGGCGACCAGCGCCAGCGCGTCGAATGCCGGCTCGCCCGTCGTCTCGCCCGCCAACGCCGCCTCGGTCAACGCCGACAGCCGCGCGACCCGCGCCGGGGCATCGGCGACGCGGCTCATGCCATGGCCATGATCCTGCCCGTCAGTGATGTCGTCGCCCGCGCGGCACCAGGCGTAGAGCAGCCACGCGCGTTCGCGGGTGGCGGGATCGAACAACAGGCTGGCGGCGGCGAAGCTCTTCGATCCCTTCGCGATCGAGGCATGCGCGGCGGCGACGATCGCGGCGCGGTCCATTGTCACAGCTCGTCACCCTGAACTTGTTTCAGGGTCTCCTGCCGTATCGCATGCGGCCTGAGATGCTGAAACAAGTTCAGGGTGACGGCGTGTGATATCAAAGGTCGCTCGCCTTCATCCTGACGATCGGCTGGGTCGGCCGGTGCGCGGCCATCTTGTCGAGCAGCCCGCCGAGCGTCTCGTCGACGACCAACAGATCGCGGTGCTGCGGGCGCAGGAAGCCGACGTCGCCCATCTTCTCCCAGAACGCGATCAGCGTGTCGTAATAGCCCGCGACGTTGAGCAGCCCGACCGGATCGGCGTGATAGCCGAGCTGTGCCCAGCTCAGCGCCTCCCACAATTCGTCCATCGTCCCGGTGCCGCCGGGGATGGTGACGAAGCCGTCGGCAAGGTCGGTGAACGCCGCCTTGCGCTGGTGCATGCCCTCGACGACGTGGAGTTCGGTCAGGCCGCGATGCGCGACCTCGGCATCGACCAGCGCCTGCGGGATGACGCCGATCACCTCGCCCCCCGCCGCCAGCGCCGCATCGGCGACCGCGCCCATCAACCCCAGCCGCCCGCCGCCATAGACGACGCCGATTTCCCTTTCGGCCAGCGTCCGCCCGACGTCGCGGGCTGATTCGATGTAGACGGGGTCGGCAGGCGTGGCGGAGCCGCAATAGATGGCGAGGCGCTTCATGGTGGTGGCGCTAGGGGGTTTGACGGTCGAGGCCAAGCCCTCTCCAACAGCCTCCATCCGTCATGCTGAACTCGATTCAGCATCTCCCCGCCGTTGCGCAGATGCCTGGAGATAATGAAACAAGTTCAGGATGACGACGTAACCGCCATCACCCCCGCTCAAGGCCGGGGTGACGCGAAGAGATTGTTACCGCGCGCCCAGCATCAGCGCCGCCGTCGCCTTGGCGCTACCCACCACGCCCGGAATGCCCGCACCGGGGTGCGTCCCTGCACCGACGAAATACAGGTTGGGGATATTGTCGTCGCGGTTGTGGACGCGGAAATAGGCGCTCTGCGTCAGCACCGGTTCCAGGCTGAAGGCGCTGCCGAGATGGGCGTTCAGGTCGCGCGCGAAATCATGCGGGGCGTAGCTGAACTTCGTGACCACCCGCTCGTGAATGTCGGGGATCAGGCGGCGGCCGACCTCGTCGAGGATGCGCTTTTCCAGGATCGGCGCGACCTCGTCCCAGTCGACGGGGAACTTGCCCATGTGGGGCACCGGCGCCAGCGCATAGAAGGTCGAGTGACCCTCGGGCGCCATCGACGGATCGGTGACGGTCGGATGGTGAAGGTACAGCGAGAAGTCCTGGGCGAGCACGCCATGGTCGTAGATGTCGGCGAGCAGGCCCTTATAGCGCGGCCCGAACAGGATCATGTGGTGCGGAATGCCTGGCCATTCCCCCTTGATGCCGAAATGGACGACGAACAGCGACGGCGAATAGCTCTTGCGTTCCAGCTTCGCGAGCGTGCGCTGCGCGCTGCGCGAGGTCTTGAGCAGGTCGCGATAGCTGTGGACGATGTCGCCATTGGCGGCGACCGCATCAGTATCGATGTGCCAACCGCTTTCGGTCGTCACGCCGGTTACCCGGTCGCCGAGCGTGTCGATCGACTTGACCGCATCGTCCAGCCGCAACGTGCCGCCGATCCGCTGGAAATGCGTGACCATGCCCGCGATCAGCCGGTTGGTGCCGCCCTTGGCGAACCACACGCCGCCGTCGCGCTCCAGCTTGTGGATCAGCGCGTAGATGGCGCTGGTCGTCATCGGATTGCCGCCGACCAGCAGCGTGTGGAACGACAGCGCTTCGCGCAGCTTCTCGCTCTTCACGAAGCTCGACACGATCGAATAGACCGATCGCCACGCCTGATACTTGGCCAGCGCCGGCGCCGCCTTGATCATCGACGCGAAGTCGAGGAAGGCGACATGGCCCAGCTTCTCATAGCCTTCCTTGAAGACCCCGGCGGAGTAATCGAGGAACTTCTGATATCCCGCCCAGTCGTCGGGGTTCAGCCGGGTGATCTCCTGGCGCAGCAGAACATCGTCGTTGGTATAGTCGAAATTGGTGCCGTCGGGCCAGTTGAGCCGGTAGAAGGGCATCACCGGTTCGAGCGTGACGTCCTCCGCCATGTCGCGGCCGGTCAGCTGCCACAATTCCTGCAGGCAGGCGGGGTCGGTGATGACGGTGGGCCCGGCGTCGAAGGTGAAGCCGTCGCGTTCCCAATAATAGGCGCGCCCGCCGGGCTTGTCGCGCGACTCGACGATCGTGGTGGCGACGCCCGCCGATTGCAGGCGGATGGCGAGCGCGAGACCGCCGAAGCCGGCGCCGACGACGACCGCGTTCTTCATGCCTTTGCCCCCAGGATGGCGCGCACGGCGCGGCCGATCGGCACCGGGGGCTTGCCCGTCAGGATGCGTGCCTTGTCGCTCATCGTCGATCGTCCTGCATAGAAACGGCCAATCAGGGCCGGGTTGAGACGGTAGAAGCGCTCGAGCACCCTATATCGCTCCGCGGGTTCGGCGGCGCGGAACAGCATCGTGTCGAGCATGCGATAGAAACCGCGGTCGTGCCACGTCCGCCGGGCATGGGTGAAGGTGACATCGGCCAGCGCCGCGCCCGCGAATTCCCGCCGGTCCGCGATCAACGCGGCGGTGCGCACCGCGTCGGGCAGCGAATAACCGGTGGTCGGATGGAACAGCCCGGCCCGCATGCCGAGCTTGCCGATGCCGGCGCCCGTCGAGCGCCAATAGGCATCGAAGTCGCCGCCCATCGTGACCGGCAGCACCCCCGATTCGTCGCGTCCGCCGCCATTGTCGCCGTGCCACCCCTGCGTCGCCGCATAGCCCTCGATCCGCTCGCCGAGGCCAGCGACGTCGAGATCGGGGGTATCGCTGTAATAGGTGTCCTCGACGAACATCCGCGTCGGCGAGAACGGCAGGCAATAGACGAAGCGATAGCCACCCAGCTGCGGCACCGTCGCGTCCATCACGATCGGCCGGTCGCGCTCGTGCGGATCGGTCAGGCGAAGCTCGCGGCCGAGGAACTTCTGCCAGCCGAGATCGAGCGTCGAAAGGTCGCCGGGCCCGCGCGCGTCGATCACGCCGGTCGCCTCGACCCGGTTGCCGTCGGCGAGGGGGACCGTCGTCGGCGTCACGTCGAGCACCGGTCGTCCCAGCATCAGCGCCTCGGCGGGCAGCACCTCGCGCAGTACCTCGTCCAGCCGCTCGCCGGTGATCGAATAATAGGTCGCGTCGATCGTCCGCTGATGCGCCGGAAAGGCGACGTCATAGCCACGCCAGGCATGGACGATCAGCGGCGTCAGGATCCAGCGGTCCTTGGCCGCAATATCGCTGCCGAAGAACGACCAGACGTGATTGCCGCCCGCGCGCAAGCCTGCGTCGATCACGCGCACGTCCATGTCGGGGTGCCGCCCCTTCAACGCGAGCGCGGCCAGCCCGCCGGCAAGCCCGGCGCCGACGATGGCGACGTCGCAGGTGATCGTGGAGCCCATTCCCGCCGCGTAGAGGATCGCGGGGCGGAGGGGAACGCCCTGTTCGGCGTTGGTTATCGTACACGGTCACCCGCCTCCGTCATCCCCGCGCAGGCGGGGATCCATCATCACGACGGTCGGTGAGGCCCACTATCGACAGCCAGTATGGATTCCCGACTTCGCGGGAATGACGGAGGGTTAGCGGCAGCCACTTGCCCACGCCCCATCCATTTCGCACTCTTGCCCGCATGACCCCGATCCTCACCACCGAGCGGCTGACGTTGCTGCCCCATCGGCCCGACGACCTCGACGAGATGATCGCGATGTGGGAGGATCCGGCGGTCCACGCGCTCATCACCGGGCGGCCGTTCACGCGGCAGGAAAGCTGGGAACGGCTGCTGCGCTATATCGGGCATTGGGAAGCGCTGGGCTGGGGCAACTGGCTGATCCGCGAAACCGCGACGGGGCGGCTGGTCGGCAATGCCGGCTTCATGGATTCGCGGCGCGACACCGACCCCAATTTCGAGGGCACGCCCGAGGTTGGCTGGGCGCTATCCACCTGGGCCCACGGCCAGGGCTTCGCGCGCGAGGCGCTGACGGCGGTGTTCGCCTGGGGCGACGCCTATCCCTTCGCGCGGACGGTATGCATCATCAACCCGGCCAACGTCGCGTCGATCAGGCTGGCCGAGCACATGGGCTATCGCCTGATGACCCGCGGCACATACGGCGACCGGCCTACATTGTTTTACGAGCGGCTTACGGGAGCGGCTGGTGCATCGTCATCCTAAGCTTGTCTCAGGATCTCGGGCCGCGAGTACGACGTGGAACAAGTTCAGCATGACGATCGAGGGGGAAGCGCCTACAACGCCCGCATGCTGATCGCCGTCATCCTCTCCGCCCTGGCGATGACCGTCATCGTCGCGATTCGCTATCTGGCGACCAGCGGCGGCTTCGCGCTCGCGACGCGTGCGAAATATCCCGGCCTCTATCGCGGTCTCGATGCACAGATGCGACGCGAGGTCGTGTGGAGCCTGGCATCGGCGGCGATTTACGGCGTTCCGGCGGGGGTGCTCGCCTGGGGCTGGCGCGAGCATGGCTGGACGCGGGTGTATAGCGACGTCCACGACTACCCGCTCTGGTATCTGCCCGTGTCGGTGCTGATCTATCTGATTCTGCACGATACCTGGTTCTACTGGACGCACCGCTGGATGCACCGGCCGCGGCCGTTCAAGCTGGCGCACGCGCTCCATCATGCCAGCCGCCCGCCGACCGCCTGGGCGGCGATGGCGTTTCACCCGATCGAGGCGATCAGCGGAGCTGTTGCCATTCCGCTACTGGTGCTCGCAATTCCGATCCACGTCGCCGCGCTGGGACTGGTACTGACGATCATGACCGTTATGGGCGTGACCAACCACATGGGCTGGGAAATGTTCCCTAGGTTCATGTGGAGGGGGGCATTGGGGGATTGGCTGATCACGGCCAGCCACCACCAGCGGCATCATGAGCGGTACGGGTGCAACTATGGGCTTTACTTCCGATTCTGGGATCGCGTCTGCGGCACCGACGAAGGGCTGGGCGACTTCGCGCGCGACCATGCCCGGGCGGCTCGGCGTGCTGGCGGCGGCGCTGACGCTGGCGGTGGGGGCCGCCCCGGTCGCGCGGCTTGACATCGACGTCGATGGGTTGCGTTCGGCCAAGGGCTTGATCCGCGTCTGCCTGACCGCCGACCCTGAGAATTTCCCCGCCTGTATCGACGATGCCGATGCGGTGACCCGCTCGATCCCGGCTTCTGTCCACAGCCTGCGTCTGGACGGCCTGCCGCACGGCAACTACGCCGTCGCGGTGATCCACGACGAGAATCGTAATTCGAAGCTCGACACCTTCGCGGGCATCCCGCGCGAGGGCTTCGGCTTCTCGCGCAACCCGGCGATCCGCTTCAGCGCACCGCGGTTCGACGCCGCGCGCTTCGCCATTGCGAGTGATGCAGCCGAGCAACAGATTCGGATGCGTTACATTTTCTAGACAGGCTCTCGGACCCAATTTGATGCGTGTTGGTTTCCCCGCCGCAAGATAGGGGAAAATTTCGGTGTCCATTCGTGTCGCGCTCGCTGGTGGCCTTGCCGCCTTCATGCTCGCAGCCGCCGTGCCGGCCGCGGCGCAGGATGCCGCCACGCCGCCCGCGCCCGAGACGCCCGCCGATCCTGCCGCCTCGATCGGTGGCGATTCGCTGACGATCGGTGGCGCGGCGGTCTATCTGTCGGACTATGAAGGCTCGAACGACTATCGCGTCGTGCCCGCCCCCGGCGCGATCGGATCGTACAAGGGCTTTTCCTTCCTGATCGCCGGCAACCGCGCCAGCGTCGACCTCATTCCCAACAAGCCCGGCCCCGTCTGGGATATCCAGGCCGGCCCGATCGGCGTGGTCAATTTCAACCGCAACGCTATCGAGAACATCTCGGACCGCCGGGTGCGTGCGCTGGGCGAGCGCGGCACCGCGATCGAGCTGGGCGGCTATGTCGGCATCGGCAAGACCGGCGTCATCACCAGCCCGTACGACAAGCTGTCGGTGTCGCTCAGCTATCGCCACGACGTCAGTGGCGTCCACGACAGCGGGATCTGGCAGCCGACGATCAACTATCTGACCCCGCTCAGCCGCAAGACGGCGGTAGCGCTGTTCGTTTCCGCCGAGCATGCCGGTCGCGGCTATGGCCGAGCCTATTTCGACGTGTCGTCGGCGGGGTCGGTGGCGAGCGGACTGCCCGTCTTCACCACCCGCGGCGGTTGGAAGAACTGGAACGCCGGCGCGCTGGCGACCTATTCGATCACCGGCGACCTGCTGAAGGGCTTCAAGATCGTCGCCGGCGGCACGTATCGCAAGATGCTCAACGACTTCGGCGACAGCCCCGTGGTCAGCATCGCCGGTTCGCGCGGCCAGTGGCTCGGCGCGGTGGGGTTGGCGTACACCTTCTGAACGGTTCGACGCCGATCACCAACCACACGCCGTCATGCTGAACTTGATTCGGCATCTCCGGCGGGGGAGCGCGCGCTCTCAGGGAGATGCTGAAGCGAGTTCAGCATGACCGTGTGTGCGGTGAGGCAGCTTACGCCGCCAGCCGCGGCTCCTCTGCCGCCTGCTTCGCCGCCGCGCGTTGCGTGCTGAGATACGACGCCAGCTCCGGCCCCAATTCGGTCTGCGCCTTCAGATAGGCGCGCGGCGTGCGGATGCCGAGCCGTTCGCGCGCGGCATCGATCGGCTCGTGCAGCAGCTCGAGATAATCCTCGCCCGAAATCCACTTGGCGGCACGGCCATGGCGATAGCCCTCGATCACGGCCTTCGCGAACAGGCTGTTGCCCGTCACCTTCAGGCTCTTGAGCGCCGCGGCCCCGCCGATGAACGCCCAGCCGAGTCCGCCGACCTGCGCATAGCTGAACGCGACGAGGCACGCCTCGCCCAGGCTTTCGTCCGCCTTGTAGCCGGTTAGCACATGCCAGATGTCGTGCGTATCGCGGATGCGGCGCCCCATCCAGGCATAGGGGTGCGCCAGGTCGTCCTCGCTCGGCTCCAGCTTGGACACCGCGACCAGCCCGTCGGCCGAATAGCCGGTGCTCTCAAGAAAATCGCGATAGGCCGCGCCGACCGTGCCGGGGGCAAAGCTGGCGACGAAGGCGGGATCGGAAAAGCGCTGCGCCAATTCGACATGCTGGCTGGCGATACGGCCGCCCTTCTCGGTCGCGATCAGCCGCGCATAGTTCATCGGCGCGTTGCCGACATTGAGCGCGCGCATGATGCGAAACACCTGCGCGGTGTCGTCGCCATTGGCGAGCAGCTTACGAATCGCGTCGACCGCGGTGCGCCAATCGCGGCGCCCGGATGTGCCGGGGAAGGGGGGAAGCGTGGCGGCCATGGTGCGAGGCTCCTTACTGACAGTGTTGTCAGTTATAGCGAGCGTTCGCTAAAATCAAGTCGGCAGGATTTGCGGCACGACCAATCCCGCCGTGGCGGCCGCGTCGCCCAGTTGCCGATCGAGGGTCGCCAACGCCGCTCCCCTTTCCACGGCGATCGCCAGATGCAGAGCGTCTCCAGCGCGCAGCCCCGCCGGCGGCGCGTTGACGAAGCGATCTGCCGCAGCCGCAAAATGCTGCGGCGTAACGGTGACATCGCGCAGCGCGGCAATGAGCGCCTTCGCCGCGTCGAGAGCGATGTCATGCAATTCGTGGTCGAGCGCACCGGTTCGGCGCTTCAGTGCCAACGCGCTTGCGATCTCGGTCATCGTCCAGGGGCTGGCCATCAGATTGTCGATCGCCTGATCGCGGAACCACCTGACGGCATGATCGCTGTTCGCCTCCGCGGTCAGCAGCGACACCAGCAGAGATGTGTCGCAATAGATCACAGCAGGTTGCGACGGCGCATCTCCGCCACGGTCAACGTCGAAACCGGCATCGATCCGCGCAGTCGATCAAGCGCCTCCCAGTCGATGGGCGGGCGGACAGGTTCTGCGGACACCAGCCGGGCGACCACCCGCCCGCGTCGTGCGATTTCGACCGTTTCGCCCGAGGCCGCCCGCTCGACCAGTTCGCTCAGTCGCGCCTTTGCTTCAGCAATGTTCACTGCCGTCATACGCCGCTCCTGACCATGTACCTGACCAACATAGGTCGGATAGAGGGGGGCGACAACGGCGTTGTTACACCCGCATCGGCATCAGCACGTACAGCGCCGGGCTCTTGTCGTTCTCGCGGATCAGCGTCGGGGCGGCGGCGTCGGCCAGGTGGACCTCGACCATGTCGCCGTCGATCTGGCCTAGGATGTCGAGCAGATAGCGGCTGTTGAAGCCGATCTCGAACGGTGCGGCGACATATTCGCCCGGCACTTCCTCGGCGGCGGTGCCGTTCTCGGGGCTGGTGACCGACAGCGTGATCTTGTCGCGATCGAGCGCCATCTTCACGGCGCGGGTCTTTTCCGTCGCGATCGTCGAGACGCGGTCGACGCCCTCTTCAAAACCGCGCGGGTCGATCTTCAGGATCTTGTCGTTGCCGGTCGGGATGACGCGCGAATAATCGGGGAAGGTGCCGTCGATCAGCTTGCTGGTCAGGATCGCCTGGCCCAGGTCGAAGCGGATCTTGGTGGGCGACAGCGACACGCCGACCGATCCGTCGACCTCGTCGAGCAGCTTGCGCAGCTCCGCCACGCACTTTCGCGGCACGATCACGTCGGGCATCCCCTCCGCGCCGTCGGGACGCGGGGTGGTGACGCGCGCCAGCCGGTGGCCGTCGGTCGCTGCCGCCTTCAGCGTGTCGTCGGCGACGTGGAGGAAGATGCCGTTGAGATAATAGCGCGTCTCTTCGGTCGAGATCGCGAAGCGCGTCTTGTCGATGATCTGCTTCAGCGTCTCCGCCGGCATCTCGAAGCTCGTCGGCAGCTCGCCCTCGGCGATCACCGGGAAATCGTCGCGCGGCAGCGTGCCGAGCGAGAAGCGGGCGCGACCCGCGACGATCGTCATCCGCCCCTCGGCGGCGGCCAGCGACACCTGCGCGCCTTCGGGCAGCTTGCGCGCGATGTCGAACAGCGTGTGCGCCGACACGGTGGTCGCGCCCGGCTGGTCGACCGCGGCGGGGACGCTCTCGTTGATCTGTAGATCGAGGTCGGTCGCCATCATCCTGAGCGCGCCCTCGGCGGTCGCCTCAAGCAGCACGTTCGACAGGATCGGGATCGTGTTGCGGCGTTCCACCACCGACTGGACATGGCTCAGCCCCTTGAGGAGCGTCGCGCGTTCGATCGTCGCCTTCATCATCATCCCCCGGCCTCGCCCGCGAGTCTGAAGCGGGGGGCAACCCATCATCGTCCTAGCCAAGAAGAAAGGGCCGGAGCAAGCGCCCCGACCCTCTTTTCGCGCCTTAAGGGCGTTCTATTTTCCCGTTCGCTCTGAGGAGAGGCTGAGCAAATCGACGCCTCGTCTCGAAGCGTAAGCCAAGCCGCCTGTGCGTCGAGACGGCCCTTCGCTTCCGCTCAGTGCCTCCTCAGCACGAACGGCTGAGAGCATGCGTCAGAACCGGATGCCCACGCCCGCGACCAGCTGGTGGCGGTCGGCGTCGATGTCGTAATCGTCGACCTTAGAATAATGTGAGTAACGATACTCGGCCTTCACGTAGCTGTTGCTGCCCAGCGCCTGCTCGACGCCCGCGCCCAGGCGGAAGCCGTCGAGGTCGGCATGGTCGTCGACGCTGGCCGCGCCGGCGTCGTACCGGGCCTGGACACGCGCGTTGGTGTAGCCGCCCTTGGCGTAGAGCAGCGTCGCCGGGGTGATCGGGAAGCCGACGCGGCCGCCGACGTAGATGTCGCGGCCGGCGTCGAGCCGCAGCCGGTCGCCGGCCACCAGCAGGCTGTCGGTACGCGTGTCGACGGTCGATCCGGTCAGCTCGGCCTCGGCGCCCAGCGTGATGCTGCCGACGGGCACGTCGTAACCGACGCCGCCGCCATAGACGATCCCGCTGCTCGAGCTCGAATCCTGGTTTCCGCCATCGCTCAGCCTGTCGTAGCCGACCAATCCCTCGACGCGCAGGCCGGTGTGCGGCGCGCTGCTGGTCTGGGCCAGCGCGGGCGTGGCGAGGGCGGTCGATGCCGCGACGATCAGGAACAGGTTACGCATTTCGGTACTCCATCGAACAATTGCGTGTTGCCGGGGCAGTACACCCCGGGAGGCGCTCAATGGCCGGCACGCGGCGATGTTGCATGAACCTCAGCTAAACGGGGAAAGGCGTTGCATTCGCGCCACACGGGGTTGAAAGCGCCGGCCCATGAACCCGAACCCCGCGCGCCGCCGCGGCCGCGATGTCATCGCGCGGCACGGCGAAACCGTCTTCAACGCCGCGCGCCGGCTTCAGGGCGAGGCGCCGCACACGCCGCTGACCCGCGCCGGCTTCGCGCAAGCCGACGAGATGGGACGGGCGCTACGCGACCTGCTGGGGCATCGGCCCCGGCTGACGCTATGGGCCTCGCCGACCGGCCGCGCGCTGCAGACGCTCGCGATCATCGCCGAGCATCTCGGGCTCGACTGGCACCAGGCCCGCCACGATGCGCGGCTGGTCGAGATCGGCATGGGTGCATGGGGCGGGCGCTATTACGCCGATGTGATCGGGGAGGTGGGGCCGGTGATCGATCCCGCCACAGGGCTGCTGCGGCCGGCGCCCGATGGCGAGGATTATCACGCGATCGCCGCGCGCGTGTCGTCGTGGCTCGCCGATACCGATGACGACGATGGCGACCGGCTGGTCATCATGCACGGCATCTCCAGCCGCGTGCTGCGCGGGGTGATGACGGCGGCGCCGGTCGATCCGATGGCGGGGGTGCCCGTCGCATCGAACCTGCCGCAGGGCAGCGTTGTGCTGGTCGAGGGCGGTGTCGAGCGCGTCGCGCATCTCGGCACCGGCCACACGCCCGCGTGAAGGCGGCGGCGCTCCTGCTGCTGGCGGCAGCGGCGGCGGCGAATGCGGCGGCGCGCGACACCGTTGGCGTCTATCGCACCTGGGGCGCGTTCCGCGACCGCCAGCCGGCGCGCTGCTTCGCCATCGCCCGGCCGATCGCAGCGGGCGGGCGCGTCGGCGGCTATGCGAGCGTCGCGACATGGCCGGATCGCGGTCTGACCGCGTCCTTCTACGTCCGCCTCAGCCGCGAGCGCGATCGCTCCGCGCCGGTGACGCTGACGATCGGCGAGCGGCGGTTCCAACTGGTCGCGAGCGGCTTTGACGCCTTCGCCACCGATCTTGCCAGCGACCGAGCGATCGTCTCGGCGATGCGATCGGGAAGAAGCATGAGCGTCGAGGCGGTCGGTCGCGGCGGGCGTCCGTTCGCCGACGTGTATGCCCTCTCCGGCGCCGCCACCGCGATCGACGCCGCGGTTCTGGCGTGTCGGTGACGCCCATCCCGTCATTCCCGCGCAGGCGGGAACCCATCACCACTGCACATCGTGAGACCCACAATGATCAGCCAGTCTGGATCCCCACCTCCGCGGGGATGACGGATCAGGGTTTTTCCCCTATATGCGCGCGATGCTCGACAGCGTTGCCCCGCCCATGCCCATCCCCGGGCACATCGATCCCGTGCCCGTCGCACGGCCCCAGACGTTGCGCGAGGATGGCCGCATCGACCTGATCGGCCTGTCCAAGGACCAGCTGCGCCAGACGCTGGCCGACGCGGGGCTGGACGCGCGCCAGGCGAAGCTGCGCGGCAAGCAGATCTGGCACTGGATGTACAATCGCGGCGCCACGCGGTTCGAGGACATGACCGACATCAGCAAGGCGCAGCACCCGTGGCTGACCGAGCGGTTCGTGATCGGCCGGCCGCAAGTGGTCGAGGCGCAGGTATCGACCGACGGCACGCGCAAGTGGCTGCTGCGATCGCCCGACGCGCAGGATTACGAGATGGTGTTCATCCCCGACGCCGATCGGGGAACGCTGTGCGTGTCGAGCCAGGTCGGCTGCACGCTCAACTGCACCTTCTGCCATACCGGCACGATGCGCCTGGTCCGCAACCTGACCGCAGGCGAGATCATCGGCCAGGTGATGCTGGCGCGCGATTCGCTCGGCGAATGGCCATCGCAGCCCGAGGGGCGGATGCTCACCAATATCGTGATGATGGGGATGGGCGAGCCGCTGTATAACTTCGATAGCGTCCGCGACGCGTTGAAGCTGGTGATGGACGGCGACGGCCTCGCGCTGTCGAAGCGGCGGATCACGCTGTCGACGTCGGGCGTCGTGCCGATGATGGCGCGCGCTGGCGAGGAGATCGGGGTCAACCTAGCGGTGTCGCTCCATGCGGTGCGCAAGGAAGTGCGCGACGAGATCGTGCCCCTGAACCGCAAATACGGCATCGAGGAGCTGCTCCAGGCGTGCGCCGACTATCCCGGCGCCAACAATGCGCGGCGCATCACCTTCGAATATGTGATGCTGAAGGACAAGAACGACAGCGACGCCGATGCGCGCGAGCTGGTCCGCCTGCTGCGCCACTACGACCTGCCGGCAAAGGTCAATCTGATCCCGTTCAATCCCTGGCCGGGCGCGAATTACGAATGCTCGACGCCGGAACGGATCCGCGCGTTCAGTAACATCATCTTCGAGGCGGGCATTTCCGCACCGACCCGCACCCCGCGTGGCCGCGACATCGATGCCGCGTGCGGCCAGCTGAAGACCGCAGCGGAAAAGAAGAGGCGCGCCGAGCTCGACCGGCTGGCGGCGGAAAAGCAGGCGGCGCTGGGCTGAGCCCCGGCGCCTCGTGCTCACCCGCCTGACCCTCACCGATTTTCGCAATCACGCCGCGCTGACGCTGTCGCCAGGGCCCGGCTTCGTCGTGCTGACCGGCGCGAACGGCGCGGGCAAGACCAACATCCTGGAAGCGGTGTCGCTGCTCGCGCCCGGCAAGGGGCTGCGCCGCGCGGCGCTGTCGGCGATGGCGCGGCAGGACGGGCCGGGCGGCTTCGGCGTCGCCGCGTCGCTGGCGGACGAGGTCGAGATCGCGACCGGCACGCTGGCGTCGGCGCCCGAGCGCCGCATCGTCCGCGTCCAAGGCGCCGCCGCCCCCGCCAACGCGCTCGCCGAATGGCTGACGGTGCTGTGGCTGACCCCGGCGATGGACCGCCTGTTCGTCGAGCCCGCCAGCGGCCGCCGCCGCTTCCTCGATCGCCTCGCGCTGGCGCTGTTCCCCGGCCATGCCCAGGCGGCGGCGCGCTACGAGGCGGCGATGCGCTCGCGTACCCGACTGCTGGCGGAGGACCGGCCTGCGGACCCCGAATGGCTGTCGGCGCTGGAGGCGCAGATGGCCGAGCATGGCGCCGCCCTCGACGCGGCGCGGCGCGAGACGGTGGCGCTGCTGGAAGCGCCGCTGGCGTCAGGATCGCCAGACTTCCCTCGCGCCGCGCTGACGATCGAAGGCGACGACGCCACCGACTTGGCGACCCGCCTCCGCGACAATCGCCCCCGCGACACCGCCGCCGGCCGTGCACTCGTCGGCCCGCACCGCCAGGACCTCGCCGTCACCCACGTCGAGAAGACCCAGCCCGCCGCGCTCGCCTCGACCGGCGAGCAGAAGGCGCTCCTCCTCGGCATCGTCCTCGCCCACGCCGCCTTGGTGGCGAGCCGCACGGGTCGCGCGCCCATCCTCCTCCTCGATGAAGTCGCCGCCCACCTAGACCCCGCCCGCCGCGCAGCGCTCTTCGCGCGGCTGGCTGGCAGGGGTCAGGTGTGGATGACGGGGACCGAACCGGCGCTGTTCGCGGCGATCGATGCGGGGGCGACGCGGGTGGAGTTGACGTGAAGGCACCGTCCACTTTCGTCCTATGAGTGGACGTTGGCTCATGTAAGTTCGCTCACTAGTCTCGCCGCGCAAGGGAGCAGATGACGATGGGGCCGAAAGGATTTGCCCTGGCAGTTAGAATGGAGCGCGACGCGCTGCTTTATACGTTCGCCAATCCCCAAGGAGGGTCAGCCGTCGCAGACCGCCTCGCTGCCGCCAACCTGACGTCACTCCAACGAATAGAAGTACTTGCCGCCATTGATGCAGCTTTATCGGAGGCCTTCTATACATTGCTACGTGCGTTGGATGGGTCGGCGTCGCTGGGAGGCTGCCAGCAAGCCTTCAAGCTGAACGGTGAGGGAGGCGAGATTATCGCGGATGGCGATGGTCGCCTTGAAGCGGCAGCGTGGGAAACGTTTTACGGTAGCGGCGGCTAACCACCAGCTTTGGCGATTGCACCCGGCTCGAATTACTACTGTCCTACACGCCCCTGACGCGCCACAAGGCTGATGCGACACCCGGCGTGAGCGGGGTCAAAGTGAAAACATAACCCTCCACCACCCTTCACTTCACCCCCACACCCCTTCCACCCCCACCGGCCATTTCGCTTCCGTTTCACCCCCGTCATCCCTATATCTCCGCCATGGCAGAGCAGCAGAATTCCAGCGAATATGGCGCCTCTTCGATCAAGGTGCTCAAGGGCCTCGACGCGGTGCGCAAGCGGCCGGGCATGTATATCGGCGATACCGACGACGGTTCGGGCCTCCACCACATGGTGTTCGAGGTCAGCGACAATGCGATCGACGAGGCGCTGGCGGGGCATTGCGACCGGATCGATATCCAGCTGAACGCCGACGGATCGGTCAGCGTCACCGACAATGGCCGCGGCATCCCGACCGGCATCCACCCGGAGGAGGGCGTGAGCGCGGCCGAGGTCATCATGACCCAGCTCCACGCCGGCGGTAAGTTCGAGAACAGCAGCGACGACAACGCCTACAAGGTGTCGGGCGGCCTCCACGGCGTCGGCGTGTCGGTGGTCAACGCGCTGTCCGAATGGCTCGACCTGACGATCTGGCGCGACGGCGAGGAGCATTACATGCGCTTCGCCCACGGCGATGCGGTCGCGCCGCTCAAGGTCGTCGGCAAGGCGGAAGGCAAGAAGGGAACGCGCGTCACCTTCCTGCCGTCGCCGACCACCTTCAAGATCGTCGAGTTCGATTTCGACAAGCTCGAGCATCGCTTCCGCGAGCTGGCGTTCCTCAATTCGGGCGTCCGCCTGTTCCTGACCGATGCGCGTCACGACGAGCCGCGCACCGTCGAGCTGTATTACGAGGGTGGCATCGCCGCGTTCGTGAAGTGGCTCGACCGGTCGAAGACGCCGCTGATGCCCGAGCCGATCGCCATTTCGGGCCAGCGCGAGATGATCGGGATGGACGTCGCGCTGGAGTGGAACGACAGCTATTACGAGAACGTCCTCGCCTTCACCAACAACATTCCCCAGCGCGACGGCGGCACCCACATCGCCGCCTTCCGCGCCGCACTGACCCGCACGCTCAACAACTGGGCCGAAAAGTCGGGGATGTTGAAGAAGGAGAAGGTCACCCTCACCGGCGACGACATGCGCGAAGGGCTGACCGCGATCGTCTCGGTGAAGCTGCCCGACCCGAAATTCTCCAGCCAGACCAAGGACAAGCTGGTCAGTTCCGAGGTGCGCCAGCCGCTCGAAAGCCTGATGGCGGACAAGCTGGCCGAATATCTCGAGGAAAACCCGGCGCATGGCCGCGCGATCGTCCAGAAGGTGATCGACGCCGCCGCCGCGCGCGAGGCGGCGAAGCGGGCGCGCGAGCTGACCCGGCGCAAGGGGGTGATGGACATCGCCTCGCTGCCCGGTAAGCTGGCCGATTGCCAGGAGCGCGATCCCGCCAAGTCGGAGCTTTTCCTGGTCGAGGGCGATTCAGCCGGCGGGTCGGCCAAGCAGGGCCGCGACCGGCATTTCCAGGCGATCCTGCCGCTCCGGGGCAAGATTCTCAACACCGAGCGCGCGCGGTTCGACCGGATGATCTCGTCGAAGGAGATCGGCACGCTGATCCAGGCGATGGGCACCGGCATCGGCCGCGACGACTTCAACGCCGACAAGCTGCGCTATCACAAGATCGTCATCATGACCGACGCAGACGTCGACGGCGCGCATATCCGCACCCTGCTGCTGACCTTCTTCTATCGCCAGATGCCCGAGCTGATCGCGCGCGGTCACCTCTACATCGCCCAGCCGCCGCTCTACAAGGCAACCAAGGGGCGATCGGAAGTGTATCTGAAGGACGACGCCGCGCTCGACGAATATCTGGTCGAGGCTGGCGTGCTGATGATGGCGCTCGACGCGAACGGCGAGCAGCTGACGGGCGCGCATCTGCGCCCGATGGTCGAGCATGCCCGGCGGATGCGCACGCTGATGCGGTATGTGCCGCGGCGCTACGATCCCGCCATCATCGAGGCGCTGGCGCTCGGCGGCGCACTCGACCCGCAGATCGACCGACCGGGCCGCGAGGCGGCGGTGCAGGACGTCACCAAGCGGCTCGACGCCGGTGACGACGAGGCGACGTGGACCGCGCAGCTGACCGAAGAGGGCGGCATCCACTTCCAGCGCTTCTGGCGCGGCGTGACCGACCACCACATCGTCGAGGCGGGCTTCCTGGCGAGCGCCGAGGCGCGCAAGCTCCATACGCTCGCCGCCGAACAGGCCGACGCCTACGCCGCCGCGGGCAAGCTCGTGCCGGTCAAGGGTGCCGCCACCGTGACGACCGAGGCGGAGCCGGAGGACGGCTCGACCGAGGGAGACGGTGACGGTGAGGGCGAAGCGCCGGTCGCCGCCGGCGGCACGCGGACGCTGGCACGCGGCGAGACGCGCGTGGCGCGACCGTCGCAGCTGCTCGATGCGATCCTGGTGGCGGGCCGCAAGGGCCTGTCGATCCAGCGCTACAAGGGGCTGGGCGAGATGAATGCCGAGCAGCTGTGGGAAACGACGCTCGACCCGTCGAACCGTACGATGCTGCGCGTGACCAGCAACGACGTCCAGGCGGCGGACGAGATCTTCACCCAGCTGATGGGCGAAGTCGTCGAGCCGCGCCGCGAGTTCATCCAGGACAACGCGCTGAACGTCGCGAACCTCGACGTGTGACGCCAACGTCCTCCCCACGACGTGGGGAGGACGGATAGGTGGCCGACTCCCCCGCTGGTAATTTTATTACCGACATGTTATATACCGATCCGTCGGGATCAGTCGCGGTTCTCGGCGAACGAATATATTCGTTACCATCCGCCCCGGGCTCACGACGCGGTTCCCGCCGCCGGCCCGCGGCCTGTTGACCTAAAGGAAAGGCCCCCCATGGCTGCCAAGGCATTGTCCTTCGATGTCGGTGATTATGTCGTCTATCCCAAGCACGGTGTCGGTCGGGTCATCGAGCTGCAGAAACAGGAAATCGCGGGGACCAGCCTGGAACTCTACGTCCTTCGTTTCGAGAAGGAGCGCATGACGCTGCGCGTGCCGACCAACAAAGCCGAGAGCGTCGGAATGCGCAAGCTGTCGTCGGACAAAACGATGCGCGAGGCGATGGAGACGCTGAAGGGCAAGCCCAAGGTCAAGCGTACCATGTGGTCGCGCCGTGCGCAGGAATATGAGGCGAAGATCAACTCGGGCGACCTGGTGTCGATCGCCGAAGTGACCCGCGACCTGTTCCGCGCCGACGACCAGCCCGAGCAGAGCTATTCGGAGCGCCAGATCTTCGAGGCGGCGTGCAGCCGCCTGGCGCGCGAGCTGGCCGCGATGGAAGACATCGACGAGCCCAAGGCGCAGGAGAAGATCCTCGAGATCCTCCGCGCCGCGGCCGCGATCTACAACAAGGACAAGGTGCCGGCCTGACGGCATCGCCGGCCATCGTGTCGGCATCCGATACGATCAAGGGGCGGTGCCGAACGGTGCCGCCCTTTTTCGTTGCGGCTCCGCCTCGCTGCGTGTAGTGTTGAAATAATACACCCGAAGGAGCCACCATGCGCCGTGTCCTGATCCTCGCCTCGCTCGCCAGTCTCGCAGCGGCCTCACCGGCTCTGGCCGAGCAGCGCTCCTACCCCCTGTCGGGCTTCACGTCGGTGGGCGTGGGCGGCGCCGATGCGGTCAAGGTCAGGGTCGGCGGCGGCTATTCGGTGCGCGCCGAAGGATTGCCGGCCGATCTCGCCGACCTGAAGATCGAGCGCAAGGGCGATGCGATCGACATCCGGCGCGAGCGCGGCCAGTGGCAGCGGCGCGGCGCGAAGCCGGTGACGGTGTTCGTCACCATGCCGCGGATCGAGGGCGCCAATGTCGGCGGATCGGGCAGCCTGGACATCGATCGCGCCGATGCGAAAGCGTTCGAGGCCAATGTCGGCGGCTCGGGCATGATCGCGATCGGCCAGCTGGCGTCGAACGAGGCAACGTTCAACATCGGCGGGTCGGGCAGCATCCGGGCGGCGGGCCGGGTGAACGACCTGTCGGTGTCGATCGGTGGATCGGGCGACGTGGCGGCGCCGACGCTGACCGCCGCCAAGGCCGATGTGACGGTGGCGGGCTCGGGCAGCGTGCGCGCCCGCGTGGTCGGCGATGCCGACGTCACGATCACCGGATCGGGCGACGTCGATCTGGGGCCTGACGCGCGCTGCGACGTGACCAAGATGGGGTCGGGCCGCGTCACGTGCCGGCGTCGCGGCTGACAAGGGGAAAGATGATGCGCCTTCGTCACTGCCGCACGCTGCTGCTGGTCGCCATTGCGACGCCCCTCGCCGCCTGTCAGATCGGCGGCGACGACAAGGGGCGCGCGCTCGACGCCAACGGCAGCGGCACGTCGCGGACCTATGCCGTCGCAAACTTCGCCGACGTCGCCTTGCGGGGATCGGACGATGTCGATGTCCGCGTCGGTGGCGGCTTTTCGGTGCGTGCCGAGGGGCCGAGCGAGGAGCTCGACAAGCTGCGCATCGCGCTCGACGGCGATACGCTGGTCATCGGGCGCAAGCGCAACGCATTGAGCTGGGGTGATGCGCAGAAGGTCAAGGTCTTCGTCACGCTGCCACGGATCGGCCAGGGCGTCGTGCTCGGTTCGGGCGACATGGCGATCGACCGTGTCGATGGCGCGAAGTTCGAGGGCGTCGTCGCCGGATCGGGTACACTGTCGCTGGCGGCGCTGGCGGTCGACGAGGCGGAACTGTCGATCGCTGGATCGGGCGATGCCCAGGTCGCGGGCACCGCGCGGATGCTGAAGGTCAATGTCGCCGGCTCGGGCAATCTGCGTGGCACGGGCCTGCGCAGCGAAGGGGCCGAAGTGGCGGTGGCCGGATCGGGCGATGTCAGCGCGCAGGTCAGCGGCGATGCCAAGGTGTCGATCCTGGGCTCGGGCGACGTCAATCTTGGCCCGCAGGCGAAATGCACCGTGTCGAAGATGGGATCGGGCAAGGTCAGCTGCGCGCAGTGATGTAGGGATGGGACGCAGGGCTTGCGGTGCGGCGGCGTTCGGTGCGACGCTGCCCGGCATGATCCGCTTCCTGCCGCTCGCGCTCGCCCTGCTGCCCACCGCCGCCGCTGCCGCCGATCGCACCGTCGGTATCGGCAGCTTCGAACGGCTGCGCGTCGATGGGCCGATCGAGGTCCGCGTCGTCACCGGCCAGCCCGCGAGTGCGAAGCTCAGTGGCGATCGCGACGCGGTCGAGCGCCTGTCGGTGAATGTCGACGGCACCGCGCTGACGATCCGCCCCGGCAACCAGGCGTGGGGCGAGACGCCGCGGCGCGGGTCGGCGGGGGTTGCGGTGGTCACACTGACGACGCCGACGCTGGCCAGCGCGACCAGCCTGGCGGGGGCGAAGATCGTGGCGACGCGAATGAAGGCACCGCGCGTCGACCTGGCGATGACGGGCAGCGGATCGATCGCGGTCGAGGCGGTCGAGACGGACCAGCTGGCGGCGACCGCGATCGGCGTCGGCGCGATCAACGTGGCGTCGGGCAAGGCGGCGCGGGCGCGGCTGGCAGTCAACGGCACCGCGACGATCGACGCCGCGGGGGTGGTCGCGGGCGATCTTCAGGCGACGCTGGACGGGCCGGGCGACGTGAAGGGGCAGGCGCGCTACACCGCTAGGGTCAACAATATCGGGCTTGGTCGGGTGGTCGTCGGAGGCAATCCGAAATGCACCGTCTCGGCGCGCGCCGGCGGTCCGGTGGCTTGTGGGGCCGTGGCGCGTTAGATTTTCGTCATTCCCGCGAAGGCGGGAATCCATGCTGGCTGCGCTTCATGGGACCCAAGGCGTTCAGTGGTGATGGATCCCCGCCTTCGCGGGGATGACGATGTCGCTCAAATCAACGCCAATTCCGCCAACCGACCGATCAACGCCGGCGGCAGGGCCGACAGCCCCGACGCGTCGCCGCCACCGAGGTCAAGCGGCGCATCGTCCGCCTCCAGATAGCGCCAGCCCTGATGCGCCCGCTTGGGTCGCGCCTGTACCAGCACGAGTCCCGGATCGAGGTGGATCGCGACGCGACCGCCCTCCGCCTCGCCAAAGCCGGTAATCGGCGATCGGGCGACCAGCTGATGCTTGATGATCCAGAACAGCGACCCGCGGCCTGCCACCTCCTCGTGCCGCTTGGGCAGATAGCGCGTCGTCAGCGACAGCGGCCCAGCCGCGGCGCGCGCCTCCAGGCGATCGGCCAGCATCTCGACGCTGGTGACGCCGAACGCGACCTTGGTGAGGTGGAGGGACATCGCCCGCTATTTGGGGAGAGTTGCCGACGGGGCAATGGGTTGGCGGCGGTTGCTACCCGCCGAGTCCCACCAGTGCCGCGAGCCCGAGGAAGCTCAGAAACCCCATGATATCGGTGATCGTGGTCACGAACACCGCCGACGACACCGCCGGATCGATATTCGCGCGGTCGAGCGTCACCGGCACGATCACACCGACTATGCCGGCGACGAGGCTGTTGAACGACATGGCGATGCCGAACACCGCCGACAGCGTCGGGTCGCGGAACACGACATAGCTGCCCAGCGCCCCGATCATCCCCAGCGCGGCGCCGTTGCACATCGCGACCGAGAATTCGCGTCCCAGCATGCGCAGCGTGTTCGAACTGGTCAGCTGGTTCATCGCCAGCGCGCGGACCATCACCGCCAGCGTCTGCGTGCCGGCATTGCCGCCCAACGCCGAGATGATCGGCATCAGCACCGCCAGCAGCGCGTAGCGGGCGATCTCACCCTGGAACAGGCCGATCACCGATGCCGACAGCATCGTCGCGCCCAGGTTGATCGTCAGCCACGTCAGCCGGGTTCGGACGGTGAAGCGGATCGGCTCGTTGATGTCGCCGTCGCCTGCGCCCGACAGCAGCAGCGTATCCTCGCCCGCCTCTTCCTGGATGATGTGGACGATGTCGTCGACGGTGATCATGCCGACCAGCCGGCCCGACGCGTCAGTCACTGCCGCCGAGATCAGCGCATATTTCTGGAAGCGGAGCGCGACCTCCTCCTGGTCCATGTCGGTCGGGATCAGCGTCTGCTCGCGCTTCATCACGTCGGCGATCGACACGAAGCGGGGGGTGCGCAGGATCCACGACAGCTGGCAGGTGCCGACCGGCTTGTGCCCCGGATCGACAACGAAGATCTCCCAGAAGTCGGTCGTCAGTTCCTCGTGGCCGCGCAGATAATCGATCGCATCGCCGACGGTCCAATGCTCGGGCACCGCGATCAGTTCGCGCTGCATCAGGCGGCCGGCGGATTCCTCCGGGTAGGACAGAGCCTCCTCGATCGCGGCGCGATCGTCGGGCTCCATCTGGCGCAGCACCTCGCGCTGTTCGTCGGCATCGAGATCCTCGATGATCGCGACCGCGTCGTCGGTGTCGAGCTCGGACGCCAGGTCGGCGACCTCGCGCGGGTCGAGCGCGTCGATCAGGTCCTCGCGGACGTAATCGTTCATTTCCGCGAGCACGTCGCCGTCGAGCAGGTCGGCGACGGCATGGGCGAGGCCGGGGCGATCCTCGTGCGGGGTCAGCTCGAACAGGTCGGCGATGTCGGCGGGGTGGAGCGGCTCGACGAGCGCGCGCGCGCCCTCGGCATCGCCTGCCTCGACCGCGTCGAGAACGGCGCGGACATATTCGGGCTTCAGCCGGTCATCCTCGTCGAGCTGGTTCTCGCCTTCGGCATCGGCGATCTCGTGGGAAAGCTCGGTCTCGCTCATCGCCGCCTCCCTCGGTTCGCTGGCCTGGGCGCTCTATCGCGGCGCGATGCGATTTGCCAGCGGGCGACCGCATCCCTACCTGCGCCCCGGCAACGAAAGGACTTTACATGGCCGATACCCCCGAGACGCTGGTGCTGACCGTCGACACCAAGGACGGCAACACCGGCGACGTGACGATCAAGTTCCGCCCCGACCTGGCGCCCGAGCACGTCAAGCGCATCGCCGAGCTGGCTGACGAGGGCTTCTACGACGGCGTGCCGTTCCACCGCGTCATCCCCGGCTTCATGGCGCAGGGCGGCGACGGCGGTAACCACAATGGCACCGGCGGTTCGTCCAAGCCGAACCTCAAGCAGGAGTTCAACGCAGAGCCGCACGTCCGCGGCGTCTGCTCGATGGCGCGGACCAACGATCCCAACTCGGCCAATTCGCAGTTCTTCATCTGCTTCGACGACGCGCGCTTCCTCGACCGCCAGTATACGGTGTGGGGCGAAGTGACCGACGGCATGGATCTGATCGACGCGCTGCCCAAGGGCGAGCCGCCGCGCGATCCCGGCACGATCGTCAAGGCGCGCACGGCGTGATGCAAATCTTCCCCGGTACGGGGAGGGGGACCGTCAGCCGCAGGCTGGTGGTGGAGGGGGAGCGCCACGGGCGAATCGCTGCGTGGAAAGCTCCCTCCACCATGCCTGGCGGCTTGGTCCCCCTCCCCGGGCCGGGGAGGAATTTTCCTAATTCTGCCCAATGGTCTTGATCAGCCAGTCGTGGAACATCCGCACCGGTCGTTGCTGCAGCGCACGCGGGCGGCAGACGAACCAATAGCTGTACGGGCTTTCCACCTCGATATCGAACAGGTGCGCCAGCCGGGGATCGTTCGCGTCCTGGTAGTGGCTCTCGAGCATGAAGGCGATGCCGAGGCCCTGCGCCGCCGCCTCGAGCATCAGCTGCCCCGAATCGAACAGGTCGATCGCCGCGGGCTCGACGTCCTCCAGCCCCGCCGCCTGCCGCCAGGCGGTGAAGGTGTCGGGCATGTCGCGGTGGATCAGCGCGGTCAGCCCCGCGATCTGCGCCGGATCGGACAGCGCGTTCGGCCCCTCGACCAGCGAGCGCGCGCCGATGACGTACACCCAGTTGCGATCGAGCCGCCGCGCATACAGCGACGGGTCGATCTCCCGCGCGAGCGCGATCACCGCGTCAAGTCCGTCGCCGAGCCGCGCGATGCCGTGGCCGGCCGTGTCGATGTCGAGGTGGAGCTGCGGATGCGCCGCACGCAATTCCCCCAGCCGCGGGAATAGGCGCTGCGAGGCGAACAGCGGCAGCACGCCGAGCCGCAGGCGAAGCACCTCGGTCGAGCTGGTCATCATCTCGACCGCGTCGGACAGCGCGTCAAGTGCCGGCGCGATCTGGGTCAGCAGCCGCTCACCGTCGGCATTGAGCGCCATCGCCTGATGACGACGAGCGAAGAGCGGCTTGCCGATGAATCGCTCCAGGCTCTGCACGCGGCGGCTGAGCGCGGGGGCGGACAGCGCCAGTTCCTCGGCGGCGGCCTTGACCGATCCCAGTCGGGCGACCTGGACGAACGCCTCGATCGCTCCCAGCGGCGGCAATCTGCGCATCGTGATTCCCCTTTCGGCGCGACCTGTTCCTACCTGGACGAATGCAGCGAATGCAACTGTAGCCGATCTTTTCGCACTTGCAACATAACCGGCCGCGACGCAAAAAGACCGTGCCTTTCAGGCATCCTCTCCTAAAAACTTTCACGGGCTGGCCCTTCGGGTGCCGGCCCTTTTTTTGTCCATTTGCCGGCCGCTTGATGCTTCGCCGCGATGGTGATCCCGGAACCGCCTTCCTATCTCGCGCGCTTGCTTGAGCGTTTCAGGGGAGCGGCATGGCCGACAGCGACGACACCGTACACAGGATCCAGGTAGCCAACAGCCGGCCGGAAGACGCCGGCCGCGGCATCGCGCACCTGCCGCGCACGCTGATGGCCGCGATCGGCGTCGGCGAGGGCGATGCGATCGAGATCGTCGGCAAGCAATCGACCGCCGCGCGCGCCGTTGCGCCCTATCCGGAGGACGAAGGGCTCGACGTGCTACGCATGGACGGCCTCCAGCGCGCCAATGCCGGCGTCGGCTCCGGCGATTACGTCGAAGTGCGCAAGGCGGATTCGAAGCCCGCGACCCGCGTCGTGTTCGCGCCTGCGCAACATAATCTGCGCCTCCAGGGGTCGAGCGAGGCGCTCAAACGCACCTTCTTCGGGCGGCCCTTCTGCCAGGGCGATGTCGTCGCGACGGCGGGGCACCAGCGCGTCGGCAACATGCCGGCGAGCATCCAGCGCTACATGAACGCCCCGGCCTATGCGCTGCAGGAGATTCGCCTGGTGGTCGTGTCGGCGACGCCCAAGGGCGTCGTCCACATCGACGAGAATACCGACGTCGAGCTGCGCCCCGAATATGAAGAACCGCAGCAGGCGCGCCGTGCCGACGTCACCTATGACGACATCGGCGGCATGGCCGCGACGATCGACCAGCTGCGCGAGATGGTCGAATTGCCGCTGCGCTATCCCGAATTGTTCGAGCGGCTCGGCGTCGAGCCGCCCAAGGGGCTGCTGCTCTACGGCCCGCCGGGCACCGGCAAGACGAGGCTGGCGCGCGCGGTCGCCAACGAGAGCGACGCGCAATTCTTCCTGATCAACGGTCCCGAGATCATGGGGTCCGCCTATGGCGAATCGGAAGGCCGGCTCCGCGAGATCTTCGAGGAGGCGGCCAAGGCCGCGCCGTCGATCGTGTTCATCGACGAGATCGATTCGATCGCCCCCAAGCGCGGCCAGGTGCAGGGCGAGGCGGAGAAGCGCCTCGTCGCGCAGCTGCTGACGCTGATGGACGGACTGGAGGCGCGCGCGAACCTCGTCGTGATCGCCGCGACCAATCGGCCCGAGGCGCTCGACGAGGCGTTGCGCCGGCCCGGCCGCTTCGACCGCGAGATCGTCGTCGGCGTACCTGACGAGCGCGGCCGGCGCGAAATCCTGGGCATCCACACCCGCGGCATGCCGATCGCCGACGGCGTCGACCTCGCCGAACTGGCGCGCACCACCTATGGCTTCGTCGGCGCCGACCTTGCCGCGCTGACCCGCGAGGCGGCGATCGAGGCGGTGCGGCGGATCATGCCCAAGCTGAACCTCGAGGAGCGGACGATCCCCGCCGAGGTGCTCGACCAGCTGTCGGTCACGCGCGACGACTTCCTCGAGGCGCTGAAGCGCGTCCAGCCCTCGGCGATGCGTGAGGTGATGGTCCAGGCGCCGCAGGTGCGGTGGGAAGATGTCGGCGGCCTCGACGCCGCGCAGGAGCGATTGAAGGAGGGCGTCGAGCTGCCGCTGAAGGACCCCGACGCGTTCCGCCGGCTCGGCATCCGCCCGGCCAAGGGCTTCCTGCTCTACGGCCCGCCGGGCACCGGCAAGACGCTGCTGGCGAAGGCGGTCGCGCGCGAGGCGGAGGCAAACTTCATCGCTACCAAATCGTCCGACCTGCTCAGCAAATGGTATGGCGAAAGCGAGCAGCAGATCACGCGCCTGTTCGCCCGCGCCCGCCAGGTCGCGCCGACGGTGATCTTCATCGACGAGCTCGACAGCCTCGTACCCGCGCGCGGCGGTGGTCTTGGCGAGCCGCAGGTGACCGAGCGCGTCGTCAACACCATCCTCGCCGAGATGGATGGGCTGGAGGAGTTGCAGTCGGTCGTCGTGATCGGCGCGACCAACCGGCCCAACCTGGTCGATCCGGCGCTGCTGCGGCCGGGGCGGTTCGACGAGCTGGTCTATGTGGGCGTGCCCAATCGCGCGGGGCGGCGGCGGATCCTGGGCATCCAGACCGGCAAGATGCCGCTCGCCGGCGATGTCGACCTCGATACGCTGGCCGAGCGGACCGAGCGCTTCACCGGCGCGGACCTTGAGGATCTGACCCGCCGGGCCGGTCTTGCCGCCCTGCGCCGCTCGCTGAGCGCGAGCGAGGTGACGATGGCCGACTTCGACAAGGCGCTGACCGACAGCCGCGCCAGCGTGACGCCCGAGATGGAGAAGGAATATGAGGCGATGGCCTCTAAGCTGAAGCAGGACGCCGCGGCGATCCAGCCACTGGGCTTCATCTCGCCGGGCCAGCTGACGCCGAGGGGGCCGAAGGGGACGGAATAGCCCTTTCAAGCCCCTCCCCTTCAGGGGAGGGGCTTCAGCTCCGGGTCAACGCCACCCTGCAATAGACCCACAGCACCACCAGCGCCGCGCCCGCGGTCAGATAGGGCAGCGAATGCTGTCCCTGGTACAGCGCGACGCCGATCGACGGGCCCAGCACGAAGCTAGCGCCGTTGACGCTCGTCACCTTGCCCGCGACCGAGCCCTGCGCCGCCGGGCCGACCGCCAGGCTCGATCCCGCGGTGAAGCCCGGCCGGGTGAAGCCGAAGCCGAAGCTCGCGAGCGCATAGGCGGTGGCGATGCCGTAGAGCGACGTCGCGATCCCCGTCAGCGCCGTTCCGATCGCGGCGAGGACCAGGCCGGTCAGCACCAGCTGCCGCGGCTTGAGGTTCAGCAGCGGGATGATGCCCCATTGCGTCAGCAGCGCGGCGCCGGCGCCCATCATCAGCACCAGCCCGGTGGGTTGCAGCGCATCGACCGGCGCGACGTCGAGCCGGTCGATCACGAGGAAGCCGATCGCCTGGCTCGTCATCGTCTGGGCATGCCCCATGACGAGGCCGGCAATCATCCAGGCGCGGACGCGCGGATCGAAATAGCCGATGCGCTCGACGTGCGGCTGGGTCGCGGCGGCGACGCTGGCGCCGGTCGGGGCACCGCCGATTGACGGATAGGCCTGGCTCGCGCCATGTTCCGCCGTCGCGCTCGGCCGGTCGTCGGGCAGCATCGTGCGCACCGTCACATAGACGCCGACACCGAACAGCGCGAAGACGAAGGCGGGGCCGGCCAGTCCGATCTCCACGCCCCCGATCCGCCCCAGCAGGAGATAGGGCGCGATCGCCGGCCCCAGGATCGTGCCGAGCCCGAAGGCGCTGGCGAGCAGCGTCAGCGCGCGCGTCCGCTCCTCGCGCGTCGTCTCGCCGGCGACCAGCGCCTGCACCGCGGGCGGCGCGGCCGAGCCCAAGGTGCCGTAGATCATCCGCCCGGCGATGAACGCGACGAACGCCGCGGTGCCGCTGATCCAGCCGTTGATCCCCGCCGCCAGGAAGATGCCGCACAGCGTCAGCGATATCGCGAAACCGCCCATGCCGAGCAGGATCATCGCCCGCCGCCCGCGCCGGTCGGATCGGTTGGCCCAGATCGGCGCGGCGATGACCCACAGCAACGCCGACACCGAAAAGGCCGCCGCAACCGCGCGGTCGTCGACGTGAAGCGACCGGCCCAGCGCCGGCAACACCGATTGCAGCGCGGTATTGCCCGCCGCGATCGTCAGCATGACCAGGAACATCAGCGCAAAGCGGCGATCCATCCCGCTCATCCGCGCGTCCAGCGATAATCGCGGGCGACGTGCGCGACAACGACCTGATATTCGGCATACCAGCGCGCGCGTCCCGCCTCGCGCGTCGCGGCATGGTCGGGCTGGTCGCGCCAGGCGACCGCGTCCGCCTCGCTCGCCCAATAGCTGACCGTGATGCCCAGGCCATCGGTGCCGCGCGCGCTCTGGATCCCGCGATAGCCGGGCTGCTGCGCCGCCAGCGTCTCCATCCGGGACGCCGCCTCGGCATAGCCGGCGGGATCGGTTCCCGTCAGCCGCGACGTGAAGATCACTGCGGTTTCGTCGTTTCGGTCGCCGTCCATCCCTCTTCGTTAAGCGGTTGGCCTACGTTGACAAGCGACGGATGGAGGGGCGCTGCGGCAACCTTCGCGACTTGAAACGCGTTCGGGAAACGTGCGAACGGAACCAACAGTTGATTATAAGGTCCCGCGCGCGAGTGTGGGGAGCACGATCGAAGGATGCCGATGACCGACTCCACCGTTGCCGCCCGGCGCGCTCGCACCCGTCCCGCCGGCGTGCCCGGCCCGCTCGCGATGTTTTTCCAGGGCTTTCTGAAGCATCCGGTGATGGTCGGCTCGATCATCCCGTCGTCGGACAAGCTGATCCGCAAGATGCTTGGCCCGGTCGACTGGAGCGCGTGCAAGGTCTTCGTCGAATATGGCCCCGGCGTCGGCACTTTCTGCCGCCCAATCCTGGAGCGGATGGCTCCCGACGCGACGCTGATCGCGATCGACACCAACCCGGACTTCATCAATTACCTCAATCACGTCATCACCGATTCGCGCTTCGTCGCGGTCAACGGCTCGGCCGCCGACGTCGAACAGATCGTCCGCGACCATGGCTTCGAACAGGCCGATTACGTGCTGTCGGGCCTCCCCTTCTCGACACTGCCGCCGGGCGTCGGCGACGCGATCGGCGCCGCCACCCACCGCGTGATCCGCGAAGGCGGCGCGTTCCTGGTCTATCAGTTCAGCCCCAAGGTCCGCGACTTCCTGACGCCGCACTTCAAGGACATCGACCACGACATGGAGTGGTGGAACGTGCCGCCGGCGCAGCTGTATTGGGCGTGGAAGGGCTGATCTAATCATCTAGTCTGTCATGCTGAACTCGGTTCAGCATCTCTTGGCGTCGGAACCTGCGGCCGGAGATCCTGAAACAAGTTCAGGATGACGAAGACGGGTAATGCCGGGGTCGGGCGCCTCACAGATCCGGCAACACCTGGTCCTTCACCCCCCAGCCGACCAGCGCCCGCGACGTCGCCCGCGCCAGCAGTTCGTCGCGATCGGTCACCCGCCATCGCGCCGCCGTCTCGATCTCGCGCAGCTCGCTCCACGACACCGGCACCGCGACCGGTGCCCCCGCACGGGCGCGCGCCGAATAGGGCATGATCGCGGTCGCGCCGCGCTGGTTGCGCAGGTAATCGATGAAGATCTTTCCCTTGCGCTTCGCCTTGGTCATCACCGCGACGTAGCGGTCGGGCTCCGCCGCCGCGACCGCGCGGGCGAAACGGTCGGCGAAGTCCTTGACCACGGGCCATTCGGCATCCGGCGTCAGCGGCACGACGACGTGGACGCCCTTGCCCCCGGACAGCATCGGAAAGCTCGTCAGCCCGATCTCCGCGAGCTGGCCGCTGATATGCTCCGCCGCCTTCTTCGTGTCGGCGAAATCGAGTCCCTCGTCGGGGTCGAGGTCGAACACCAGCCGGTCCGGCTTCTCCAGCGCGTCGATGCGGCTGCCCCAGCCGTGGAATTCGATCGTCCCCATCTGCACGCACGCGACCAGCCCGTCGGCATCGTCGACCCACAGGTACGGCTCGACCGATCCATCCTTTTCGGTGACGTCGACATGGTGGACATGGTCGCCGAAGCTGCCCGCATCATGCTTCTGGAAGAAGCAGCGCTTGGCGCGCCCCTGCGGACACCGCACCAGGCTGATCGGCCGCCGCGCCGTCCAGGGCAGCATCACCGGGGCCATCGCGGCGTAGTAGTCGGCAAGATCGCCCTTGGTCACCTGGCTGTCGGGGAACAGCAGCCGCTCGCGGCTCGACACCTTGATCGACACCGGCGGGGCCTCCGCGATCGGCTCGGGCGTCTCGACCACCACCTCGGCCGCGGGTTTGTCGCCACGCAGGCCCAGGAAGCTCGAATGGCGAAGCACGCCATCGGGCGTCACCTCGGCAAAGGCGATCTCGGCGACCAGCTTGGGGGTGACCCAATGGGCCCCGCGGACGGCGGCGCGCGGCGCATCGACCGTCGGCGTCTTGCGTTCGATCCGGTCGAGCTTGGCGCGCAACTCGGTCATCAGCGCCTGGTCGAAGCCGGTGCCGACCTTGCCCGCATAGCGCAGCGTGCCGCCGTCATGGACGCCGAGCAACAGCGACTTGAACCCGCGTTTCTTGTCGGACGCGGTCCAGCCGACGATGACGAACTCCTGCCGCCGCGTGCATTTGATCTTTAGCCAGCCGCGGCTCCGCCCCGATCGATAGGGCGCATCGCCGCGCTTCGAGACGACACCCTCCAGCCCTTCGCGGCACATCGCCGCGAACAGCTCCTCGCCCGATCCCAGCACATGCTCGGCAAACTGAAGCCGCCCATCGTCGCCGATGATCGCCCGCAGTCGTTCCTTGCGCTCGACGAGCGGCAGGCCGGCTAGGTCTTCGCCATCCTGTTCGAGCAGGTCGAAGGCGAAGCAGCTCATGTCACCGGCGCCGGCGATCGCGTCCTTCAGCGTCGAGAAATCGGGTCGCCCGTCCTTGAACGCGACGATCTCGCCGTCGATCAGTGCCGATCGCACCGGCAGCGCCGCCGCCGCCTCGGCGATCCGCGCGAATTTGTCGGTCCAGTCGAGCCCGCTTCGGGTGAAGACCTTCGCCGTGCCGCCCGCCACCGCGATCAGCGTGCGATAGCCGTCGTATTTGATCTCGTGGAGCCAGCCGGACCCCGTGGGGACGGCATCGACGAGGGTACACAGCTGCGGTTCGCGAAAGGGGGGTAGCTTCAATCCCCCCCCGGAGGGGGAGGGGGACCGCCGCGCGGAGCGCGGTGGTGGAGGGGTACTCGCCGCAACCGACCCACCGGCGGCGCCTACCCCTCCACCGGCTGCGCCGGTCCCCCTACCCCTCCGGGGGAGGATTTTTTTGACCTTCTTCCCCTCCGCGATCTCGGCCATCGTCCGCCCGGTGGCGACGCTGGTCAGCGCCTCCTCGGTCAGCGTGTCGGTGCCGCCGGCATGGACGTCGTCGATCTTGCGCAGCAGCCAGTTCTCGCGCTTTTCCTTGCCGCGCGGCTTCAACCGGATCAGCAGCCACTCCCCCTTCATCCGTGTCCCATCGAGCACGAAGTGGAGGTGGCCCTTGTCCAGATCGTGCGCGCTCTTGCCCGCGATCGGCGCCCAGGTACCGCGATCCCACAGCATCACCGTGCCGCCGCCATATTCGCCCGTGGGGATCGTCCCTTCGAACGTCGCATAGGACAGCGGGTGATCCTCGGTGCGCACCGCCAGCCGCTTCTCGTCGGGGTCCAGACTTGGGCCGCGGGTGACGGCCCAGCTCTTGAGCACGCCGTCGATCTCGAGCCGGAAGTCCCAATGCAGCCGGGTCGCGTCATGCTTCTGGACGATGAAGCCGTTACCATGACCGGGTTCGAGCGTACCGGCCGGCTCCGCGGTCCGCGTGAAGTCGCGCTTGGCGTTGTACGGGGCGAGGGGATCAGGCACGCTTACGTGTCGCCGGTTTGGCGGCAGTCTTGGCTGCGGGCTTCTTCGCCGCTGGCGTCTTCTTGGCAGGCGCCTTCGTCGCGGCGGCCTTTCCGCCCTTTTCCATCGACTTCTTCAACGCCGCCATCAGGTCGACGACGTTCGATCCGTTGCGCTGGCCGCCGCCATCGTCCTTGTCTTCGATGATCTTGCGGCCCTTCGCCTTGCGCTTCCGCTCGATCAGGTCCTTCAGGGCGTCGACGTAGCGGTCGTGGAACTCCTTGGGATCGAAGGTGCCCGATTTCTTTTCGATCAGCGCCTCGGCCAGGTCGAGCAGCTCGGGATCGGGCGCATCGTCGGGAATCTCGCGGAAATAGGTCTGCGCCCGGTTGACCTCGTCGGCATAGCGTAGCGTTTCCAGCACCATGCCCCGTCCGCACGCCTTCAGGCTGACGACATACTCACGGCCGCGCATCGCCAGCTGGCCAAGCCCGACCTTCTTCGTCCGCTTCAACGCCTCGCGCAGGACGATGAACGCCTCTTCGGCCAGGTCGTCGGCAGGGACGACGAAATAGGGCTTTTCGAAATACATCACGTCGATGTCGCGCGCGTCGACGAACTGGGTCAGCTCCAGCGTCTTCTTCGACTCGAGCTTGACCGCATCGATCTCATCCTGCTCGAGCAGGACGAATTCGCCCTTCTCGACCTCGTACCCCTTCATGATCTCGTCGCGGTCGACCGGCCCGACGCCGGTCACGACCTTCTCGTAATGGATCGGCTTGCCGCTCGGCTCGTGGATCTGCTTAAACGAGATCGACGCGCCCGATCGGGTCGCGGGATAGATCTCGACGGGGATCGACACCAGCGCCAGCCGGATCTGTCCCTGCCAATAGGCACGTGCCGCCATTGTCTCAGCCCCTCGTTACGAGGGCGATTCAATCCTTGGGCGCAGGAGTCGTTCCCCGGCGGGGACGCGGCGGTGCGGCGGGAATCTGACCTAACCGTGTAAGAAGTAACGGAATATCACCCGTGATGTAGGTGTCCGTCGGCGTTTCGACCCCATGGCGCAGCGTCTCTCCGACCAGCGCGATGCGCCGACGTTGCTCCTGCTTGCCACCCGTCATGACGACCCGATACCTTCATACGCGAACTGAACTGCCCCTATTTGGGGTAAACCGGCGGGCGGATGCAACGTTCCTGCGTTTCACCCGCCGTTCGTGCTGAGGAGGCGCTGAGCGCACGCGAAGCGCCGTCTCGAAGCGCGGCTGGCTGGGCATGCCCTTCGAGACGAGGCTTCGGCTGCGCTCAGCCTATATCAGGGCGAACGGTTGGGGGAACCGGAGCAGGTACGCGAGCGCCCACCTGTCCTATAACAACCGATCATGGCATGGCGCGTTGTGTCGGGAAACGCCTTCCTCCACGCACAGGAATTCCAAACGCATGGCCTCAACATTCTCAACATTCGCGAGGCGACGGGCGTCATGACCGACGATCCCTTCGCCCTGTTCGATGGCTGGTTCGCCGAAGCCAAGGCCAGCGAACCCAACGATCCCAACGCGATGGCGCTCGCCACCGCCGACTCGCGGGGGCGACCGTCGGTGCGGATGGTGCTCTTGAAAGGCTATGGGCCGCAGGGCTTCGTATTCTACACCAATCGCGAGGGGCGCAAGGCGGGCGAGCTGGCCACCAATCCCGAGGCCGCCTTGCTGTTCCACTGGAAGTCGCTGCGGCGCCAGGTCCGCATTGAGGGACCGGTCGAGATCGTGTCCGATGCCGAGTCGGACGCCTATTTCGCATCGCGCAGCCGCGATTCGCAGCTGGGCGCCTGGGCGTCCGATCAATCGCGCCCGCTCGATGCGCGTGAGACGTTCGCGGCGCGGTTCGAGGCGATGAAGGCACGATTCGAGGGCGGCGACGTGCCGCGCCCACCCTTCTGGGGCGGCTATCGCGTCATCCCGAGACAGATCGAGTTTTGGCAGGACCGCGCGCATCGCCTACATGAGCGCCGACTGTTCACCCGATCGGGCGACGGTTGGAACGAAGGCTTGCTCTACCCATGACCCAGGACGAACGCCGCAGGATCATTCCCCTCGCCATCCGCGCCGCATTGGCGAGCGTGGCGATGGCGTGCTTCCTGCTGGCCTTGAAGGGCTTTGCCGCGTGGCATACCGGCTCGGTGGCGATGCTGGGCTCGCTCGCCGATACCGGGCTCGACCTGCTCGCCAGCCTCGTGACGCTCTACGGCGTCCGCGTCGCCGCGACGCCGGCCGACCAGGACCATCGTTTCGGCCATGGCAAGGCGGAGGCGCTGGCGGCGCTGTTCCAGGTCGCGCTGATCACCGCGTCGGCGGCGGGCATCGCCTGGCGTGCGATCATGGCGCTGGGCAGCGAAACGAAAACGCAGGACGCCGATTTTGGCATCGTCGTGTCGGTGGTCGCGATCGCGGCGACCGTGGTGCTGCTCTGGTATCAGCGGCGGATCATCCGCGAGACGGGCTCGGTCGCGATCATGGCCGACAATGTGCATTACCAGTCGGACGTGCTGCTCAACGGCTCGGTGATCCTGGCGCTGGTCCTCGACCAGTTCGTCGGCTGGCACGGCGCCGATCCGGTCATGGGCATCGCCATCGCGCTGTGGCTCGCCTGGGGCGCCTTCCAGGCGTCGTCGAACGCGATCGACCAGTTGATGGACAAGGAATGGTCCGACGACCAGCGTGCCGCCTTCCTCGACGTCGCGGCACGCCAGGACGGGATTCGCGGCATCCACGACTTCCGCACCCGCCGCTCGGGCAGCCACGATTTCGCGCAATTCCATATGGAGGTCGACCGGAACCTGACGGTCAGCGCCGCGCACGAGATCGTCGAGCGCGTCGAAAAGAGCCTTCGCCAGACCTTTCCCAAGGTCGAGGTGCTGATCCACCTCGATCCCGAAGGCCATGTCGACACCGACAATCCCTTGGTCGAGGCCGACGTCACGCCGCACTGGTTCGGCAAGCGAGTAGGTCACTGATGCGTATTCCCTTCGCCCAGATCGACGCCTTCGCCGACGCGCCCTTCGCGGGAAACCCGGCGGCGGTGATGCCGCTCGGCCAATGGCTCGACGACGACGTTCTCCAGCGGATCGCGATGGAGAACAATCTCAGCGAGACGGCCTTTCTCGTGCCCTTCGCCGGGGACGAGGCCGACTTCGAGCTGCGCTGGTTCACGCCGGGGCGTGAAGTGCGGTTGTGCGGCCATGCGACGCTGGCGAGCGGCCATTTCGTGCTGTCGTCCGACGATGCCCGCGATTCGGTTCGATTCCTGACACGCCAGGCCGGCGTGCTGACGGTGACTCGTTCCGGCACCGGCTATGCGCTGGCACTGCCGGCGTGGAAGCCCGAGCCCAGGCCGCTCGACCAGGTGGTCGCGGCGCTGGGCGTCGACGGGGTGGTGGAGACGCTGTGGCGCGAGGGCGGCTATGGCGTCATCGTCCTCGACAGCGAGGAAGCGGTGCGCGCCGTCCAGCCCGACCTGCGCGCGCTTGCCGCGACGGGCGACCACCAGGCGATCGTGACGGCGCGGGGACGCAACACCGACGTCGTCAGCCGGATGTTCGCGCCGGGGGCGGGGGTCGACGAGGATCCCGTCACCGGCTCCGCCCATGCGGTGATCGCGCCCTATTGGGCCGAGAAGCTCGGCCGCGATCAGTTCACCGCCTTCCAGGCCAGCCGGCGCGGCGGCCGGCTCGGCGTGAAGGTGGAGGGCGACCGCGTGATCCTGTCGGGCGGCTGCGTGACGGTGATCGAGGGGACGTTCCTGCTGCCCTGAACCGTGCGTCGTTAGGCGGCGGCCAGCGCCGCCTCGGTTTCGGCGATCCAGCCGCCGCCGAGCACGTGGTCGCCGGCGTAGAGCACCGCCGCCTGCCCCGGCGACACGCCATATTCGGGCGCATCGAACACCAGCCGGTCGCCGAGGAGGCGCGCCGCCACCGGCTTCGCCATCGATCGCACCTTCGCGGTCAGCGGGCCGTCCATGGGCCCCAGCCGGTTTAGATCCTCGAGCCGCGCCGCGGCCACCGCGAGCGCGGCGCGCGGTCCGACGACGACGCGGCGCGCATCCGCCTCGACGCGGACGACGTAGAGCGGCTCGGCCTGGCCGCCGATCTCCAGCCCGCGGCGCTGGCCGACGGTGTAGTTGACGATGCCGCGATGCTCGCCGAGCTTGCGGCCGGCGAGGTCGACGATGTCGCCGCCCGTAGCCGCTTCCGGCCGCAGCTTGCGGACCAGACCGGCATAATCGCCATCGGGCACGAAGCAGATGTCCTGGCTGTCGGGCTTGGCCGCGACCGCAAGGCCCATCTCCGCCGCCAGCTCGCGGACCCGGGCCTTGGGCAAGCCGCCGAGCGGGAAGCGCAGGAAATCGAGCTGGTCGCGGGTCGTCGCGAACAGGAAATAGCTCTGGTCGCGCGCCGGATCGGCGCCGCGGTAGAGTGCGGAGCCGTCGGCCTCGACGACGCGGCGGACATAATGACCGGTCGCCAGGCAGTCCGCGCCGAGGTCGCGGGCCAGCTGGAACAGGTCGGTGAACTTCGGCCCCATATTGCACTGGACGCAGGGGATGGGCGTGCGCCCGGCCATATATTCGTCGGCGAAGTGATCGACGACGTCGCGGCGGAACGCGCTCTCGTGATCGAAGACATAATGGGCGATGCCCAGCCGGTCGCATACCGCGCGCGCGTCGCGGATGTCGCGCCCGGCGCAGCACGCCCCTGTCCGCCCGGTCGCCTCGCCGTGGTCGTAGAGCTGAAGGGTGACGCCGATCGTCTCCGCCCCGCTGGCCTGCGCGAGCGCCGCCACGACCGAGCTGTCGACGCCGCCCGACATGGCGACGACGATGCGCCGGCGACCGGGCTGATCCAGCTGAAAATCGACCGCATCCATGGCCGCAGCCCATAGGCGAAGGTGGCGAAAGGCGCAAAGCGGCGGCGCGTTAGGGAAGGTCAATGATCTGTTTCCACCGGCTTTACCGCGAATTCACGACATGGCGGCTAGAGCGGAAGGGTGATGACCGCAAAGAGATCAAGGCCTTGAACCTCAACCACTCTCCCTTCGATCGCCGACAGCCGCTTTCGCGATTGCCGCGCGACGTCGCGGCACTCGCCACGGGTGGGCTCGAGATCGAGAAGAAGAGCGCGCCGGTCGAGTCCCCGCCGGCGACCGATGGTTCGTCGGGTGCCTTCAACGGCACAATGGCGGCCGCGCTAGTGCGGTGGAAAGACGAGTGAAGGCAATGTTTACCGCGGCGTTTCAGCCGATCTTCAAGACCCTGGTCTACTCAAATCGGGTCGAGTTTGGAGAAGGGGCCCCGGCCCCGATCGAGGGTTAGTATGATCGAGAACCAGAAAATCCGTCCTGCCAAGGTCATCGGCCCGCTCGGGGAATCGCTGACGCTGGATTCGCTGCCGCCGCCGTCGACGACGCGCTGGGTCGTGCGCCGCAAGGCGGAGGTGGTCGCCGCGGTCAACGGCGGGCTGCTGTCGGTCGACGACGTCTGCAATCGCTACGGCCTGTCGGTCGAGGAGTTCGCCGGCTGGCAGCGCGCGGTCGATCGCTCGGGCATGCCGGGCCTGCGCGTCACCCGGATCCAGCACTACAAGTCGCTCTACGAACGCCAGCAGAAATACTGACCGGGGGGGCGGGGCGCGCAAAAACCGAAACGCCAACGGAACAACATATGCCCCTTGCGAGTCTTTCTCCGGCAGCCCGCGTATCGGGTAAAACGGAGGGACTTATGGGACTTATCCTTTGGCTCATCGTCGGTGGCGTCATCGGCTGGCTGGCGAGCATCATCATGCGCACTGATGCGCAGCAGGGCATCTTCCTGAACATCGTCGTCGGCATCGTCGGCGCGTTCATCGGTGGCCTGGTGATGAGCGGCGGTTCGATCAACAACGCCCCGCTGACCGTGACGTCGTTCCTGGTGTCGCTGCTTGGTGCAGTCGTTCTGCTGGGGATCGTCAACCTCGTGCGGCGCGGCAGCGTCCGCTAAGCACGACAGACAGTCACTACGGCGAAAGGGGCCGCCCGGCACGACCGGGCGGCCCTTTTTGCGTTACTGAAGCAGGAATCGCACCGCGAGCGTGACGGTGATATCCTTCTCACCCGGCTGGATCGCGGTGCGCGCATCCGCCGCCATGGCGCGGGCATAGAGGACCGGCGGATTGGGGCCGCCGGCATCTTGACCGGTTTCATTGATCGACACGATCCGCGCGACGCGCAGCCCCGCCGCTCTGGCGTACAGATCGGCGCGCGCCCGTGCCCGCTTCAGCGCATCGCCGCGTGCTTCGTCGAGCGCGGCGTCCGGCTCGGCGACCGACAGGCTCGGGCCGTCGATCTGGTTCGCCCCCTGTGCTACCAGCGCGTCGAGGATCGGCCCCGCCTTGGCGACGTCGCGGAACTTCACCGCGACGCTGTTGGTCGCCTGATAGCCGGTGATCGCTGGCGGCTGACCATCGGTGTAGCGATATTGCGGGCTGAGCGAGACGTCGGCGGTGGCGATGTCGCGCGGGGCGATGCCGGCGCGTTTCAGCGCGGCGAGGACGCGCGCCATCCGCGCGGCGTTGTCGCTCAAGGCCGCGCCCGCGCTCGTGCCCTGACTGACGACTCCGGCGCGTATCGTCGCCAGATCGGCGGGACGCGTCGCCTTCCCCTCCGCCGAGATGTCGAGGACGGTGCTGGCGGCAGGGATCAACGGCTCGACCGTCGTCGGGGCCGTCTGTTGTGCGGCGACGGCGGACGGCACGGCGATCGCGGCGGCCACGCCGATGAAGGCACTCAACTTCACGCTTTATTCTCCCTTGGTCGGTGGGCGGTGGCGTCGCTTGTGGGCGGGTGCGAATCAACCCCCGATGAACACGCATTACCTTGCGATTTGGCCGGTTGTGGCGCATGTCGCTGCCGCGCTCGCCCGGGGGCAATGAGGGGCTTGAGTGGGGTGCCTTATTTGGATAATACAGCGGATCGAGCCGTGAGCAGGGGTGGGACTGGACGCGCATGAACTACGACCGGGGAACGATCGGACACGAGGAGCGGCTGGCGCTTCCCGGTGACGTGGCGGAGCCGCGGCGCAAGCGCGCGCTGGTGATCGGCATCGTCGCCGTCATCGCACTGGCGGCGATCGCCTGGTTCGTGTTCGGCAACAAGAAGGTCGAGGGCGGCAAGCCCGTCGCTCAGCTGCCCAACGTCACCGTCACGGTGCCCGGCCGCAAGACGATCGATCGCGAGGTCACGGCGACCGGGACGCTCGCCGCCAAGCGCGAGATGCCGGTCGGAGTCGCGGGCGAAGGCGGGATGATCACCCGCGTCCTGGTCGAGCCGGGCCAGTGGGTCCAGGCGGGGCAGGTGCTCGCGACCGTCGATCGTTCGGTGCAGACGCAGACCGCGCAGTCGCTGGCGGCACAGGTCGCGGTGGCGCAGTCGGACCAGTCGATCGCACAGGCCGAGCTCGACCGCGCGCAGGCGCTGGTCGATCGCGGCTTCATCTCGAAGGCGGACCTGCAGCGCCGCACCGCGACGCGCGATGCCGCCGCGGCGCGCGTGAAGGTGGCACAGGCGACGCTGCGCGAGGCGCGGGCCCGCAACGGCCGGCTCGACATCCGTGCGCCCGCCGCGGGCCTGATCCTGACCCGCCAGGCGGAGCCGGGGCAGATCGTCAGCGCTGGATCGGGCGTGCTGTTCCGGATGGCACAGGGCGGCCAGATGGAGCTGCGCGCGCTGGTGAGCGAGGCCGACCTCGCCGGCATCCATCCGGGTGCGCGCGCCACGGTGACGCCGGTCGGTTCCGACCGCACGTTCGAGGGCGCCGTGTGGCAGGTGTCGCCAGTCATCGACCCGCAGACCCGCCAGGGCACGGTGCGCGTCCAGCTCGCCTATGATCCGGCGCTGCGGCCGGGCGGTTTCGCCGCGGCGACGCTGGTCGGCGGCAGCGCGTCGGCGCCGCTGCTTCCCGACTCCGCATTGCAGAGCGATGGGCAGGGCAGTTACGTGTATATCGTCGGTTCCGACGACAAGGTGGCGCGTCGCAACGTCAAGGTCAGCCAGGTGGTCGACGGCGGCGTGGTGATCGGCTCCGGCCTCAACGGCACCGAACGAGTCGTCCGGTCGGCGGGCGGCTTCCTGGCACCGGGCCAGAAGGTGAAGCCGGTCGTCGCAAGGAGCTGATCGATGAGCTTCCGCAATATCTCCGCCTGGGCGATCCGAAACCCGGTTCCGCCGATCGTACTGTTCATCGCGCTGACGCTGGCGGGTATCGTCAGCTTCTCGCGGATGAGCGTCAACAACGATCCCGACATCGACTTTCCGATCGTCTGGATCGAGATCTCGCAGCCCGGCGCCGCGCCGACCGAGCTCGAGAACCAGGTGACGCAGAAGGTGGAGGCCGCGGTCCGCAGCGTCCAGGGCATCGACGAGATCAACTCGACGGTGACGGAGGGGATGTCGCAGACGCTGGTCCAGCTGTCGATCGGCACCAACATCGATCGCGCGGTCGAGGACGTGCGCAGCGCCGTCCAGCGCGTGCGCAGCGACCTGCCCGACGGCATCCTGGAGCCGCAGGTCGGCCGCGCCGATTCGACCGATAACGATCTCGCCAGCTATTCCGCCGTCGCGCAGAACATGACGCCCGAGCAGCTGAGCTGGTACATCGACAACACGGTGTCGAAGGAGCTGCTGGGCGTTCCCGGGCTCGCCAAGGTCAACCGCAACGGCGGTGTCAGCCGCGAAATTCGCGTCATACTCGATCCGCTGAAGCTCCAGAGCCAGGGCCTCACCGCGAGCCAGGTCAATCAGCAGCTGCGCCAGGTGAACCTCAACGCCGCGGGAGGCCGCGCCGAAATCGGCGGGACGGAGCAGGCTGTGCGCGTGCTCGGCAATGCCAAGAACGCCTATGAGCTGGGCCAGACCCAGATCGCGGTGGGCGGCGGTCGTACCGTCCGGCTGCAGGACATCGCCGAGGTGCGCGACCTCTACGCCGAACAGCGCAGCCGCGCCGCGGTCGACGGGCGCGCGGCGATCAGCTTCGACTTCCAGCGCGCCAAGGGTGCGTCGGACATCGACGTGTTCAAGGGCGCGCAGGCGAAGCTGGCCGCACTCGAGAAGCGCAATCCCGACGTGAAGTTCGTGCTGCGCTTCGATTCGACCAAATATACCGAAGAGAATTACGAGAGCGCGATTCACGCGATGGTCGAGGGCGCGGTCCTTGCCGTGCTCGTCGTCTTCCTGTTCCTGCGCGACTGGCGCGCGACCGCGATCTCGGCGCTGGCGATCCCGCTGTCGGCGATCCCGACCTTCTGGTTCATGGAGCTGCTCGGCTTCTCGCTCAACCAGATGACGCTGCTCGGCCTCAGCCTCGTCGCGGGCGTGCTGGTCGATGACGCGATCGTCGAGATCGAGAATATCGTCCGCCACATGCGCATGGGCAAGACCGCCTATCAGGCCTCGATCGACGCCGCCGACGAGATCGGTCTTGCCGTGCTGGCGACGACGATGTCGATCGTCGCGGTGTTCATGCCGGTCAGCGTGATGCCGGGCATTTCGGGCCAGTATTTCAAGAATTTCGGCCTGACGGTCGTCGCCTCGGTGCTGATGAGCCTAGCGGTCGCGCGTCTCATCACGCCGATGATCGCGGCCTATTTCCTCAAAGCGCAGGGCACCGCCACCCATGGCGAGGGCCGGGCGATGGACGCTTACATGAGCGTGCTGCGCTGGTCTCTGCGCACGGGCAAGCGCGAGGGCGACGAGCAGCGCGGGATGCTTTCCCGCCTGCGCGGACGGTTCCGCGATCACCGCATCTGGGTGTTCGGCATCGCGATCCTGACCTTCGTCGCGACGATCCTGATGTTCGGTGCGCTGCCGATGCAGTTCCAGCCGCCGCGTGATTCCGATTCGTCGACCGCGACGATCGAGATGACGCCGGGCACGACGCTCGACCAGACCGATGCGGTGGTGACCAAGGTCGCCGACTTCCTGCGCCGCCAGCCCGAGGTGTCGTCGGTCTATGCGCGCGTCGGTGGCGGCGGCGGCGTCAATCGCGGCAGCGTGACCGCGCAGCTGCGCGACGACCGCACCGTCAAGAGCACCGAGTTCGAACGCAAGCTGGCGCCTCAGCTTGCCGCCATCCCCGACGCGCGCGTCGGTTTCCGATCGCAGTTCGGTTGGGGGTCGAGCGGGCGCGACATGACGGTGACGCTGGGCGGCGACGATCCGGCGTTGCTCGACCGTACGGCGCAGAAGATCGTCGCCGAGATGGCGGCGCTGCCGACGCTGGTTGCGCCGCGGGTGCAGGGCAATCTGAATCGGCCCGAGATCGTGATCCGGCCGCGGCTGGATCTCGCCGCCAACCTGGGGGTGACGACGTCGGCGCTGTCGAGTGCGATCCGAATCGCGACGCTGGGCGACATCGATCAGAATTCGGCGCGCTTCTCGCTGTCGGATCGCCAGGTGCCGATCCGCGTCGCGCTCGACCAGTCGTCGCGGACCAGCCTCTCGACGATCCAGAACATGCCGGTGTCGACGATGAGCGGCGGTTCGGTGCCGCTGGGCGTCGTCGCCGACATCGGGCTCGGCGCCGGGCCGACCAAGATCGACCGCGTCAACCAGCAACGCCAGCTGACGGTCGGCGCCGACCTGGCACCGGGCGTGCTGGCGGGCGTCGCGCAGCAGCAGATCGACAAGCTGCCGACGCTGCAGAACCTGCCGATCGGCGTCAACCGGCTGACGCTGGGCCAGTCGAAGTGGCAGGCGGAGATGATGAAGAACTTCATCGTCGCCGTCATCGCCGGTACGCTGCTGGTCTTTGCGGTACTGGTACTGCTGTATCGCCGGGCGCTGCCGCCGTTCGTCAACATGGGCTCGCTGGGTCTGGCGCCGCTCGGCGGCCTCATCGCGCTGTGGATCGCCGGGCAGCCGATCTCGCTGCCGGTGTTCATCGGTCTGCTGATGCTGCTGGGCATCGTCGCCAAGAATTCGATCCTGCTGATCGACTTCGCGCTGGAAGAGATGATCAAGGGCGTCGACACGCGCACCGCGATCATCGATGCCGGTCACAAGCGCGCGCAGCCGATCGTCATGACGACGGTGGCGATGGTCGCGGGCATGATCCCGACCGCGCTGTCGATCGGCGGCGACAGCTCGTTCCGTGCGCCGATGGGCATCACCGTGATCGGCGGCCTGACGCTGTCGACAGTCCTGACGTTGCTGATCGTGCCCGCTGTCTTCAGCCTGGCCGTGGGCGTCGAGCGTTGGGCGGGGCCGCGGCTTGGCCGGCGTCTGCTCACCTATCGCCCCGGCGACGACGGCAGCGAGGTAATCGGCATCGCTGGTCCGAGCGGGCCGCGGCTGGCGCCGGTCAACGGCCAGATCGGCTATCGGGACGACGACGGTACGCAACCGGCGGAATGACGACTTGAACAATCCCCGGTTTCGGGGATTGTTTCGGGTATGATGCCGATCGCCAGCGCGCGCCGGGCCCGGGAGGCCCCTCCGCCTGCGCTTCGACGGATGCGTCTGGTCGCGACCGGGCTGCTGGTGTTCATGGCGGCGGTGTTCCTCGCCAGCCGCCAGCTGGCGCCGATCCACCCCGGCTGGGGCTTCGTCCAGGCGTTCAGCGAGGCGGCGATGGTCGGCGGCCTTGCCGACTGGTTCGCGGTCACCGCGCTGTTCCGCCATCCGCTCGGCGTGCCGATCCCGCACACCGCGATCGTGCCGCGCAACAAGGATCGGATCGGCGATACGCTGGCGCAGTTCCTGCGCGACAATTTCCTGATCCCCGTCGTGATCGCACGGCGGATGCGGCGACTGGACGTGGCGGCGGCGATCGTCCGCTGGCTGACCGATCCGCCGACCGCCGCGGGCGGTCGATTCCGCCAGGGCGCCTCGAAGCTGGTCGCGCAGGTGCTCGAAGGACTCGACCCCGCGCGCCTCGGCGGCATGGTGAAGTCCGGGCTCGCCAACTGGTTGCGGCGAATCGAGCTGTCGCCGATCACCGGCCAGCTGCTGAAGGCAGCGATCGCCGAGGGCCGCCACCGGCCGCTGATCGAGGGCGCGATCGCCTGGGCGGGCCGCGCGCTCGCCAGCAACGACGAGCTGATCCGTGCGATGGTGCATGAGCGGGCGGGCTCGATCCTGCGCTGGACCGGGCTCGACGAGACGGTCGCAAACAAGCTGATCGACGGCCTCGACCGGCTGCTCGCCGACATGGTCGAGGATGCCGAGCATCCGCTGCGGATCAAGCTGGACGAAGGGCTCGATCGCCTCGCCTGGGACCTGCAATATGACCCCGAAACGCGCGCGCGGATCGAGGGGCTGAAGGCGGAGCTGGTCGCCAATCCGGCGATGCAGCGCTGGATGGACGGATTGTGGGAACAGGCACGCGGTCGCCTGCTCTCGATCGCGCGCGATCCCGAGGCGGCGATGGCGGGGCAGATCGGCGACATGCTGCGCCAGATCGGCGATACGCTGCGTGGCGATGTGCGACTCGCGCGCTCGATCAACCGCTTCGTCCGGCGGACCGCGGTCGGGACCGCGGCGGCCTATGGCGACGGCATCGTCCGGCTCGTGTCCGAGACGGTGCGCGGCTGGGACGCGGGGACGATCACCAGCCGGCTGGAGAATGCGGTCGGTCGCGATCTCCAGTATATCCGCGTCAACGGGACCTTGGTCGGCGGGCTCGTCGGGCTGGCGATCCACAGCATCGACGTGCTGTTGTGATGCGGTTCGTCGCCGTTGCGTATCGCCTTGCCGCGCGCGCACATTTCGCCCAAGGGTTGCGGCGATGAGCGGTCAGCCCGACTTCACCGAGCGCGACGGGACGGTACGCTTCACCGGCGAGTTGCTGCTCGCCCGGATCGGCGACCTGCCGCGCCGCCTCGACGGCGTGAGCAGCGGCGTATCGACGGTCGACCTGAGCGGCGTCCGCCGGATCGACAGCGTCGGGGCGTGGATCGTCCACCGCTTCGCCGCCGAGCGTGGTGCCCGCGTCGAGGGGTTGGGCCGCGAGAATCAGCAGCTGTTCGATCAGGTCGCCAACGCCGCGGCCCCCATCCATCCGCGCGCCGGACCATCGTCGAGCGTCATGCGCGTGCTCGGCGAGATCGGTACCGCGATCGTCGCGACGGGCCGGACGCTGGTCGGCCTGCTCGGCTTCCTCGGTGCAACCGCGATCGCCTTTGCCGGCGTCGTCCGCCATCCGCGCCGCTTCCGCTTCAACGCCGTGGTCCAGCAGTTCGAGGTCGTCGGCGTCTCCGCGCTCGGCATCGTCGGGCTGATGAGCTTCCTGATCGGCCTCGTCATCGCGCAGCAGGGCGCGGTGCAGCTGCGCCAGTTCGGCGCCGAGGTATTCACCATCAACCTCGTCGGGCGGCTGACGCTGCGCGAGATGGGCGTGCTGATGACCGCGATCATGGTCGCCGGGCGATCTGGCTCTGCCTTCGCCGCGCAGATCGGTACGCAGAAGCTGACCGAAGAGATCGACGCGATGCGCACGATCGGCGTATCGCCGATGGAGGCGCTGGTGGTGCCGCGGACGATGTCGGCGATCATCCTGATGCCGCTGCTCGGCTTCTATTCGTCGCTGATCGCGCTGATCGGTGGCGGCCTGCTGTGCTGGATCACGCTCGGCATTCCGCCGGTCACCTTCGTCCAGCGCATCCGCGAAGTCGTGCCGATCACCGATCTCTACGTCGGCCTCATCAAGGCGCCGGTATTCGGCGCAATCATCGCGATTGCGGGCTGTTTCCAGGGCATGCAGGTCGAGGCGAATGCCGAGCAGGTCGGGCTGCGCACGACGGCGGCGGTGGTCCAGGCGATCTTCCTCGTCATCGTGCTCGACGCCTTCTTCGCGGTATTCTTCACCTGGCTGGGATGGGACTGATGGCACAGCCGCAGGGTCCCGCCGGTGACGAGGTCATCATCGACGTCAGGGGGCTGAAGAACAGCTTCGGCGATCAGGTCGTTCACGAGAACCTCGACCTTCAGGTTCGCCGTGGCGAGATCCTGGGCGTCGTCGGGGGGTCTGGCACCGGCAAGTCGGTGCTGATGCGCTCGATCATCGGCCTTCAGGTGCCGGTGGCCGGCGAGATCACCGTGTTCGGTGAACCGACGATCGACGCCGATCCGAACGAGGCGACCGACGTGCGTAAGCGCTGGGGCGTGCTGTTCCAAGGCGGCGCGCTATTCTCGACGCTGACCGTCGCCGAGAACGTGCAGGTGCCGTTGCGCGAATTCTATCCCAACCTCGACCAGGCGCTGCTTGACGAGATCGCCTCGTACAAGGTGGTGATGACCGGCCTGCCCGCGGAAGCTGGACCGAAGTTTCCGGCCGAACTGTCGGGCGGCATGAAGAAGCGCGCTGGCTTGGCCCGCGCGCTGGCGCTGGACCCGGAATTGTTGTTCCTCGACGAGCCGACCGCTGGGCTCGATCCGATCGGTGCAGCGGCGTTCGACGAGCTGACCCGATCGCTGCAGAAGACGCTGGGGCTGACGGTGTTCCTGATCACCCACGACCTCGATACGCTCTACGCGATCTGCGATCGGGTCGCGGTACTGGCCGACAAGAAGGTCGTGGCGGTCGGTACGATCGACGAGCTGCTCAAGCTGGACCAGCCGTGGATCCAGGAATATTTCAACGGCCCGCGGGGCCGAGCGGCCCAGGCGGGCAAGGGCGACATCCAGTCCGAACGCCGCGTCGACCTAGTCGAGGCACAGGCGATCGGCGGAACGGACGACGACAATCGGCGGCGGCCCGCAACGCAAGCAGAGGCAGACTGATGGAAACCCGGTCCAACCACGTCCTCGTCGGCGCCGTCGTGCTGATCCTGCTCGCCGTGCTGGCGATCTTCACCGTGTGGATCGCCCGGCTGGGCGGGACCGCGTCGAAGGAATACGACATCTTCTTCAAACAGTCGGTCGACGGCCTAGCCAAGGGCTCGGCGGTCACCTTCTCCGGCGTACCGTCGGGTCAGGTGAAGGACATCGCGCTGTGGCGTAACGACCCGCAGTTCGTGCGGGTGCGAATCAGCGTCAACGACGACACGCCGGTGCTTCAGGGGACGACGGCGACGATTTCGGGCGTCGGCTTCACCGGCGTCAGCCAGGTGTCGCTCGACGGTGCGCGCAAGGGGGCGCCGTCGATCACCTGCCCCGACCAGCCGTCGCCGAACGATTGCCCCTATGGCGTTCCCGTCATTCCGACCAAGCAGGGTGGCCTCGGCGCGATCCTGAATTCGGCGCCGCAGCTGCTCGAGCGGCTGTCGACGCTGACGGAGCGGCTGACTGGCCTGTTGTCGGATCGCAACCAGGCGTCGATCGCCGGTATTCTCGAGAATACCAATCGCCTGTCCGATGCGCTCGCCGATCGCGGGCCGGAGATTGCCGCGACGCTCGCCCAGACGCGGATTGCGATCCAGCAGGCGGGCGATGCCGCGCAGCAGATCGGTCAGCTGGCCCAGACGACCAACGGCGTCCTCGCCGACGACGTCAAGCCGGCGATGCAGAATTTGAACAAGGCGATCGCCTCGGCGCAGCAGTCCGCCGATACGCTCAACGCCGCGATCCAGGATGCGCGACCCGGCCTCCAGGCGTTTTCGAAGCAGACTATCCCCGAGGTCGGCCAGCTCGTCCGCGATCTGCGCGTGATGTCGCAGTCGCTGTCGTCGGTCGCCGAAAAGGTCGACCAGCAGGGTGCCGGTTCGCTGATCGGCCAGCAGAAACTCCCCGACTACAAGGGCAAGTGACATGAAGCCACTCAACGCAACGCTCGTCCTTGTCCTGGCCGCCGCCATGCCGCTGGCCGGCTGCGTCAGCTTCGGCGCGAAGCCGCCGCCCTCGCTGCTCACGCTGTCGTCGACCGCCGAGGTGCCCGTCGGCCAGCAGCAGAGCAGCGCCAGCGCCAAGACGGTGACGATCGCCGTCCCGGCAGTGCCGCAGTCCCTCGCGACGACGCGCGTGCCGGTGCAGGCGACGCCGACGACGATCGCCTATGTCAAGGACGCCGCCTGGGCTGAGGTGCCCGCGCGCCTGTTCGCGCGGCTGCTGGCGGACACGGTGACCGCGCGGACCGGGCGTGTCGTGCTGTCGCAGGCGCAGTCGATCGCCGATCCCGGTGCGCGGCTCGGCGGTGAGTTGCGCCAGTTCGGCCTCGACGCCGGCGCGCGCCAGGCGGTGGTGATCTATGACGCGTCGCTGATGCGCGCCGATTCGCAAAACGTCGAGAAGCGCCGCTTCGAGGCGCGCGTGCCGGTCGCTGCGATCGATGCCGATGCGGCCGGCACCGGCCTCAGCCAGGCGGCCAACCAGGTCGCGGGGCAGGTCGCCGACTGGGTCGGTCGCTAGGGTTCGTACTCGATCAGAACAGGGTCGGAACGGAGCGGAAATGGCGGTCGGGCTAGGAGCGAGGAGGGAGCGATGCCGAAGCATTGTGACCGACGCCGCGACGCCGCCAGCGGCCCTCGCCGGGCGATCACCATCCCAGTTCTGATCGAGTACGAACCCTAAGCTTGCAACGGCGCCCCGATTAGGGCGCCTTGCGAACCGCGGGCAGCACGTCGCACACCGCCGCGCCGCCCAGCGACACCGTCGGCGCTTCCGGGTTCTCACGCCGGCGCACGGCGGCGGCGAAGCGCGGATTGTCGGCGGCGCGATACTGATAGTGGGGCCGCTCGGTCGCGGGCATGTCGCTCGCGAGCCGCACCGTCACGATCGGCAGCCGCTCGCCCTCGGTCGCATAGACGCCCAACGGCGCGTCGGACCGCGGCAGGCCCGAGAAATATTGCATGCCCTCAACGATCCGCCCGACGACGGTGTAGTTGCGATCGAGCCGCCGCGCCGACTGGCCGATCGGCGTAAACAGCTCCGCCCCGCTGCCCGTCGACGGCAGCGCGTCACGCGCGACCCCGACCATGCCATAGCAGTGCGTCAGCCACGCCGCCTTGCCGTCGGTCGCGACCGGCCAGCCCTCGGCGGTGATGCCCGAGGCGGTGGAATAGGGATCGGCGCGCGTCATCCGCACCGCGGGGGCGAAGGCGGGAATGTCGAACTCCGCGGCAGGGCGATCGGTGACGCCGGCCGGCAACGGCTTCTTCTCGGTCGCGTCGCCCCATTGTGCGACCCAGTTTTCCTGGACGCGATAGACGCTGGCGCCGTCCCACCACCGCGTCTTCGCCAGCGTGCGGATGTTGGCGACATGCTGCGGCGCGAGCGCTGCGGCGAGACGGACGACGACGCGCTTGCCGTTGCCGAGCGTGATGACGAGCAACTCGTCGTCGGGGATCGCTCGCCAGTCGGCATCGATCGGATCGGCGGGCGAAGGCGCCGGCGTGGCCTGGACGGCGGCGGCGAAGAGGGTGGCGAGCGCGAGCGAGATCATCGCGCGCGAACCTGCCTCACTCGCCGCCGCCGCGCAACGCTTGCCCCGCACGCCCCGACGCGCTACGCGGCCCCTCCTGTCCAGGACCTATGCGGAGCGGTGGCCGAGTGGTCGAAGGCGCTCGCCTGGAAAGTGAGTATACGGCAAAACCGTATCGAGGGTTCGAATCCCTCCCGCTCCGCCATTCAGTCCCACAAGTTTCAGCTTCAGCCTTAACTCCAACGAGCGGCGTGGGCAAAGCTCGCGGACTTCGGCCATTCTCGGTCGCTCGTAGAGTAGAGTGCCGTACTTGGGAGGGCGAACTGAGAGCGGCCCGATGCCGACTTTCGTGTATTTTTCTCCGCCGCCAGTCGGGGCAGTACGGAATGCCGCTGCGCAGCCGGCCGCCTGCTTTTACAGGGCTAATACAGTGCAGATCATGTGCGTTGCTGGCTTAGCCGGCATCCCGCGACGGAGCAGTTCCGTCGCCGCAAGCGGATAGCACGCCTTTTTCGCGATCGCGATCAAGGCAGGTTTTCCCATGGAACAAAATCGTTGCAGGGTCAAAAGGCTGCGTCTTGAAGCTCAGCGTTGGCCAACATATCTGCGGCTTACGCTAGAACCAATGAGGTAGTGTATGGGTGAAGGGATAACGAGGCAGACGGCCTCGTAAGCATAGCCAGCTTGAAATCGCCGCGTATTTGCGGCGCCCACTGGCCTCCCTCACCCACATGGTCGCTTTTACTTTTCTTTAAGATTGCGACCACTCACATCGGAATATCATTATGACCGATACTCTGTCGCAGGCGGGGTCGGAGCAGCTTGACCTGCTTTCCGGCTTGCCGCTCGCTGTCCGTCATCTGCCGCCCGCCTCGCTCGCTGCCCTAGGTCGTAAGGCGCGGATCCACTCGAAGGAGCAGCTGCGCCTGATCGGCGAGAGCATCAAGACCTTCGGTTTCTCCGTGCCTATTGTCGTCGATGAGACTGAAAAAGTGCTGGCCGGCAATGCCCGCATCGAAGCCGCCATCAACCTTGGCCTGCCCACCGTTCCCGTCGTAACGCTCTCTCACCTCGATGATGCGCAGAAACGGGCTTTCGTGCTCGCCGAGAATAAGCTCGCAAGCCTCGCCGGCTTCGACAGGAAGATCCTCGCGCTCGAGTTCGCTGAACTGGTAGAGCTAGATCTTACCTTTGACATCGAGGTCACCGGCTTCTCGGCGCCGGAAGTTGATGCGCTCATGTTCCACGAAGATGGTGACGAACGTCATGCTGAGGTGAGTGCGCCCGGCTCCGACGCCACTAGCCGTGTGGGCGATCTCTGGCTGCTCGGTGAGCATCGGCTGCTGTGCGGCGATGCGACTCATCCCGAGACGCTAAAGGTGCTGATGGACGGCAACGAAGCACGCGTGGTGTTCTCGGATCCGCCATTTAACGTGAAGATAAAGGGCCATGTCACTGGCTCGTCGCACCACGGCGAGTTCGTCTCCGCCTCGGGAGAGATGACCGACGGTCAATTCACCGAGTTCCTAACCGCCAGTTTTGCTCGGATGCATGAGGCCCTACGGCCGGGAGGGCTCGCCTACATCTGCATGGACTTTCGTCACATGCGCAACGTGCTCGATGCGGCGGAAGCCAATGAGTTCGAGCTGCTAAATCTCATCGTCTGGTCGAAGCAAGCGGGCATGGGCGGCTTCTACCGGTCGGCACATGAACTGATCTTCCTGCTCGCCAAGCCCGGTGCGGCGCATTGCAACCGCGTCCAGCTCGGCAAGCACGGCCGCAACCGGAGCAACGTCTGGCAGTATCCTGGCGTGAATGGCTTCGGGCCTGAAAAGCAGCGCGACCGTGAGATGCATCCGACCGTCAAACCGTTAGCGCTGGTCAGCGATGCGATCCTCGACTGCACGGCGCGCGGCGACCTGGTGCTCGATCTATTCTCCGGCAGTGGCACGACGATCGTGGCAGCCGAGAAGACGGGGCGTTGCGGCGCCGCGATGGATCTCGACCCGCGCTATGTCGATACCACGATCAATCGATGGCAGGACTTCTCGGGCAAGGAGGCGCGCCTGGCTACAACCGGTCAGACCTGGCGAGAGGTGAGGGCGGAACGAACCGCTGGTGCACTGACTACGGACGCTCAGGCATTTCCACCGCCGCGTGTTCGCACGCGTCGTGCAGCGTGAGGAGGGTGGCATGTCAGACTCCTCTGAAGGCAATGCCGACGGTAGCAATCAGCCGTCGGGTGCCGACGACTATCGTGCAGCGCGGGGGCAACCCCCGCGCGCCTATCGCTTCACCAAAGGAACCTCGGGCAATCCTGCGGGGCGCCCGAAAGGGTCGAAGAACTTCGCCACGCTGATCAAGCGTGAGTTGGACCGGACGGTGAACGCCACGGTCGGTGGTCGCCAGACGAAGGTCGCGAAGCGCGAGGCTATTGTCATGCGGCTGGTCGATAACGCGATGAAGGGCGATCACAGATCGATCGAGGCGGTTCTTAAATATGGCGACGAGGCGGCCTCGAAGACGACGCTGCCACCGATGGACACCGATCCAGCGCGCGAGCGTGAAATAATGGAGGAGTATCTGCGCCGGCAAGGCGGGGGGAGCGGGACCCATGGATAGGCCGCTCGACATACCATCCGCACTGAACCAGGTATGCCGCACCGACTTCCAGGCGTTCGTGGAACGGGTTTTTGCGACCCTCGACCCCGGTGAGACGCTGGAGCGCGGTACATATCTACCCGTTTTGTGCGATCATCTTGCCCGCGTCGAGCGCGGCGAGATCAAACGGCTGCTCGTCACCATCCCGCCACGTCATCTGAAATCGGTGACGGCATCCATCGCGCTGCCGGCATGGGTGCTGGGGCGGGACCCGACGAAACGCATCCTCACGGTGAGTTACGCCAGCGACCTCACCGCGGATCATTCGCGCAATTTCCTGAAGGTTGTCCGCTCGGGCTGGTATGCTCACGTCTTTCCCGACACGGCGCTCAACGTCGAGCGCAACACGGTGCGGGAATACCGGACACGGCAGAACGGCTTCCGGCTCGGCAGTTCGCTGGGCGGGACGCTGACCGGCCTCGGCGGCGACCTCATCATCATCGACGACCTGATGAAGGCGGCGGATGCTCGTTCGCCGGTTGCGCGCGAGCGCGCTCGGCACTTTTACGGTAATACCTTGGTCAGCCGTCTCAATAACAAGGCGGCGGGCTCGATCATCGCGGTTCAGCAGCGCCTCCACGAAGAGGACATCGCCGCCTATCTTCAGGGCCTTGGCTTTGACCATCTCAATCTGCCCGCGATCGCCGAGGAGCGGCAGGAGTTTCGACTGTCGAGCGGACAGGTGTTCGTTCGCCAGCCCGGTGACCTGTTGAAGCCGCGAAGCGAACCGCGCGAGATTCTCGACGAGATCCGCGTGGGCATGGGTGGTCCGGATTTCGAAGCGCAATACCAGCAGAACCCGACGCCGCCGGATAGTGCACTGATCGAGTGGAATCGCATTCAGACCTATGAGGAAGCGCCGCCGCGCGACCGCATCCTCCATGTGGTCCAATCATGGGATACTGCGCTCAGCGACGGCCCGAAGTCGGACTATTCGGTATGCACGACCTGGGGCTTCCACAACGACAGTTGGCTGCTCCTCGAGGTCAAGCAGGTCCGTAAGCTCTATGCCGACCTCCTCGCGCTCGTGCGAAGCGAGCGTAAGCGATGGCAGACCGACACGATTCTGGTGGAAAATGCCGGCGTCGGCATTGCGCTTCTCGCCGATCTTGCCCGAGACCTTCGATGCACGAGCGAGCCCGACCATCATGCGCCGTCCTGCGCGAGGCAGGCGATCACTCCCAAGATGAGCAAGGAGGATCGTCTGACCGTCAGTGTCGAACGGCTCTACAGTGGCAAGATCCGTTTCCCGCAATCGGCGCCATGGCTGGCATCGTTGAAGCGCGAGATGACGGGCTTTCCGTACCTCGCGCACGATGACCAGGTGGATAGCGTCACGCAATTTGCGCATTGGGTGATGAACCGCAACGCCCGCGCTGCGGTGCTGGCGAAGGGCAGCCGCCGTCCCGACCCCGCTCGGCGACGATGATATGGGGCGACGGAAAAAGAAGCTCTTATTGTGAGGGCTGAGGTGCTCCCGTTCCGGGAGGACTTGCACCAACGCATCGCATGACGGCGCGATACTGCAGTATCTTTGTGCCCACGGCATTGTCCGCGCGTTGCGTGACGAGGCTGGCGAAGTCGAGCTGGCCCGGGCACTTCATCCGCTCGGCCAGCCGTCGTCGCACCTCAGCTTCGCTGTCGGTTTTCATGAAGCCGGTCATCGAGACACCCTGTTGATCACCGATCATGGTCGGCACCGGAAAGTTCCAAGGTGTGGCGGCGCACGCCGTGGTCGCGATGGCCAGCATCAGCGTGGCAGCGGTACGTCCGCTCATCGCACTGGCTCCGAACCTTGCCCTTGTCGATCGTAGGATAGGGCCGCAGCATAGTCGGTGTCGTCGAGCCTTGTGGCATCGCTTCCGCACGCGCCGCTGACCTGCCGCCCGGCAATATCGCTGACGCTGCTCTTCTGCCCATATTTGCTCATGACGGAGCCTATCGTCGTTGGCTGCCCCGTAATGGTGGGCTTGTCGTAGAGGCCTGCGACCCCGTCCTTACCTAGCGGCAGCACAAAGGGCTGCCAACCATTGTAACCGCCCATGCGGTTGGTCACGTTGATGTCACCGCAGAAGGCTTTGAAGCGCTTGCTGCTTTGGACCAGCCGGACGGTACGGAAGCGGGCGCGGGGATAGTCGAGCAGGTTGTTGTCCAACTCACGGCGCGCCTCCGCGACGGCCTCGGCGTTCAGGGCGGGTGCGCTCTCCTTCTCTGCCGACGGTCGCGACGGTGCTGCCGCGGCCCTGCGCTGGGACAGCGCGTCGGTTGCTGGTGCCAAGGTAAGCATCAGCACACCCAGGCTCCCCAGCCCGGCGCGCATTACGTGGTAGGCGGTCATCTCTCACTCCCGCTGTCGTCGGCTTTACTGTCGACGATCAGTGACAGACTTCATGCTCGACGCGGCAGTGAAATCAACAGGAATGTCACTGATCGTCTGTAGATCGAACGTCGACAGCGCGGTCTTCATGGCCCTGTGGACATCCGCCAGCGCCTTGCCTCGAACCTGCGACGTTTGCGTGGGCAGCATGGCTGGAGCCAAGAGGATTACGCTGACCGCGCCGGCATCCACCGCACCTATGTCAGCGACATCGAGCGCGCGGCGCGCAACCCGACGATCACGATCGTCGAGAAGCTTGCGGTGCCGTTCGGTGTGTCGGCGAGTGATCTGATCGCCTGATCAATCTGAAGCGGCAGTAAAAAAGCTGCGTATGGATTGACCGGCCAATTGCGGGCTCCTGTCGGGCACAGGAGGTTTTGCGATGACCGATGACGAGAAGATACGGGCCTTCATGGCCGCGGCCGGAATGCTGCTCGAGGACTTGTCCGCGAGGCTGGTCCTGGAGCCAGCGAGCGCCGAACTGACCAGCGCCATGCGGGCGGCCGCGAACGACATTCTGACGATCGCCGATGCCGTCGACAGCATCCGACGCATGCAGCGCTATCCCGACTAATCCATCACGATGTTAAGCGAGGCTTAGCCGGCAAGAAGCTCACCGCCTGAGCGTTCCAGTCGGAGGGCCATTCACCTTCCAGGGTGAGACTGGCAGCCGTCACACCGGCGCGCTGCCGCCCCGCGAGGATGGCGTCGGTGACGCTAGGCGCGAGAAAGGCCAGGCGGACGACCCGGCTGATATAGGAGCTGGTTACTCCTTCCCGACCGGCGAGCTGGCTGATGCTGATGTCGCCGGCCCTCAGGATCGTCCACCAGCGACGCGCCTGGACGAGCAGCCGGACCAGCGCTTTGTCAGGTGTAGCTTGCGCGACCGCGCCGTTGTCCTGGACCAACCGGAGCGCGCGTCCTGAGCGGATCAGCCGAGCCGGACAGCTGATCTCGATGGTGGCCGGAGCATCGGCGTGCTGCGCAATCTGAAGGGCATCTGCCAGCGCCGCCGTTTCACACGTGAGGGTCACGGCTCGGTCGCCCACCTTCACCTCGTTGATAATGCCAGTCAGGATTGGCGAGCGCCGCTCGGTGACCGTGGCGGCCATGGCCGCGGCACGGGCGTGAAACGCTTCGACTTGGTGAACCGGGAGATCGAGCGACGCTGCCGCCGCAAGCTCGAACGGCTTTGTGAACAGATCTGCTACGGCGTCAGCGACAAGTCTTTCGATCTCACGCGCGGGCACGCGGAGGCCTGTGGTCGCGGTCGCGTGCTGAAGCGCGCGGCTGACATAATAGCGGTGTCGCACCTTGCCCTTGCACGCATGATTGGCGACCAGCGGTTCGCCGGCGTCATCGACGATTCTACCGGCGAGCGGGCTTGTCTCGGCTGCGGCCGCACGGCTGCGGTGACCCTGGAGATGGTCAGCGAGCATCGCCTGCGTCGCCGCGAACGTGTCCTCGTCGATGATCGGCTCGTGAAGACCGGAGTAGATCTTGTCCTTGTGTCCAATCTTACCCTGGTAGATCACGTTCTTGAGGATGGCGTAGAGCTGGCCGCGCGTGAAAGCCCCGCCGCCCAGCGGCTTACCGCTGATGCTGACGCGGGAGGGGATGGTAGTCCTCTCCGCTGCCAGCTCCTCTTGCAGCCGCCGCACGCTGCCGAGTGCGAGGTAGCGAGTGAAGATGTGGCGAATGAGCGCGGCATGTTCCTCGACGATGGTGAGGGTGCGGTCGTTCGGTTCATACCCGAGCGGCGGAGTGCCGCCCATCCACATGCCCCGCGCTTTGGACGCGGCGATCTTGTCGCGGATGCGCTCGGCGGTGACCTCGCGCTCGAACTGGGCGAATGACAACAGCATGTTGAGCGTCAGGCGTCCCATGCTGGTCGTCGTGTTGAACGACTGAGTCACTGACACGAAGCTGGTGCCTGCCGCATCGAACGTCTCGACCAGCTTGGCAAAGTCGAACAGCGAGCGCGTCAGCCGGTCGACCTTGTAGACGACGATGATGTCGACGCGGCCTGCCGCCACCTCGGCGAGCAGACGCTTGAGCGCAGGCCGCTCCAGCGTTCCGCCTGACAGGCCGCCGTCGTCATACACCTCGGGCAGCGCGATCCAGCCTTCGCTGGCCTGGCTGAGGATGTAGGCGCCGCACGCTTCGCGTTGCGCATCGAGGCTGTTGAAGCTCTGCTCCAAGCCCTCGTCCGACGACTTCCTGGTGTAAATGGCGCAGCGAACCGGCTTCATGCGGCGGCCGCCTTTTTCTTCAGGCCGAAGAAGGCGGGCCCCGACCAGCGGGTGCCGGTTATCGCACGGGCAACCTCCGACAGCGAGCGCCACTCGCGGTTGTCCCAGCGGATGACACCGTCCTCGCCGACGGTGACGACATGGATCTGGCCCTGCCACTCGCGAACCAGCCGCATGCCTGCCGTCGCAGCGCTCGTTCGCGTCTCACCCCGGCCGAGCTGATCGAGTGTCCGCGTCGTGGCGCGGGACAGGCCGCCGGTTGCCCTTGCCTGGATCTCCCAGGCAAGGGCGAGGCGCAGCATCTTGGGGCTGACCTGGGGAGCGGGGCCGCCGACCAGCGCTGTCCAACGGGCGCGTAGCGCGGGCGAAGCCAGTGTCTCCAGCTCAGCTATCGCGGCGGAAGTGCTCACGCCGGCGGTCATTGTGCTGCACTCAGCAGGCGATAGCCGGTGACGCCGTCGCATTTGATCCGTTGGATGGAGTGGCGCTTCTTGCGCAAGCCGGTGATCGCGGCGCGGATGGTGTGCGGTAGCCAGCCGGTCGCCTCCATGAGGTCGGGCAGCAGCACACCATCGGGCTGTGCCAGCAGCTCCAGCACCTGGGCGATCTTAGTGGGCGCCTTCTCGACGTCGACGATCTCGGGCAGCGAAACTGGCGTGTGCCCGGGCAGGGCCTCACCCTCCTCGTCGATGCCGATCGCGGCGAGGCCAGCGGCGGTGATGTAGGCGCCGTAGCGGACATCGCCGTCCGTGCGGTTGACCTCGGCCTGGTCAATCGTCTCTCGCTCCTCGACCAGCCCGTGGCGGATCAGCGAGACGATGGACTTGGCCGCTCCGCCGCCGGGCTTGAGGCTGCCGTGGGTAGGACGGATGCTGCCGCTCTTGCGCTGGGAAGCGGCGCTGAGGAGGATGCGCTGGGTATCGGTGAGGGTGATCATGGTGGTGTCTCCGGCGGGAGACAGCCCTGTTGCTGCTCCCACCGGCCACAGCCCCGGTGAGCGGATCACCTGGGGCAGCGGGGCGACTCGATCTCGCGTCCGTGTGCATCCGCTGTCGCTCTGGTGCGCGGCCAAGTCGAATGGAATGTGCAGCGGAAGAGCGGAGAGGTTGAATATTCGACGGCTAATCGGCGGTTCGGCGATTGCCGGTCATTGTGGCGGTGGCCGGTCACGCACTTTCGCCGGTCGCAATGTTCCACATACAGAGACGATCGTAGGGCTAATCGTGATGGAAAATCGCCAGTCCGCTTTCAGACGGCGATCGCGAGAGAGAGGATGGTCGCGCAAGCGGCGGGGGCACTGGGACTATTATACCTACCGTTGGAGGAAAGCGCTCCCTCCGCCAGGGGGCGGTCAGCTATCAAACGCTGCTGCCCAGCCAGTCGGCGAGTAAGGGGGTTCGATGCCTCAAGACAGGGAGACGCTGCCTGCCCGGTGCCTCTAGCCAAGGGGCGACCATACTTGGCTCTCCAAGCGCCCGCAGACGTAAACCTTCAGCATGATTAAGGTACTCCGGATGACATTGGTGACGCCAGGTCACCGCGCCCTTGCCATTTCGCAACTTTAACGCTCGACGAGCCCACCTCAGACTTCCTCCTGTGGAGCGGGATCCACGCAGCACGGTCGGGATGGCGAGAGTCGGTCGACACAGGGGAGAATGGCAATGACGGTGAACCTCGGATCAAGGCGCGTTCTCGCGGCGTCGAGTGTATCACTCATCGTGCTCTGCTGGGCGTCGGCGGCAGTTGCGCAGGACGCGGCGCAGATGACCCCGCAAGCGCAGCAGCAGGATGCCTCCCAAGATCAGGTGCCGGGCCGCGTTACCGAACCCGCGACCAGCGACGACATCATCGTCACCGCAACCAAGCGGTCGGAATCGCTTTCCAAGGTTCCAATTTCTATCACGGCCTTCTCGCAGGAGAATATGGACTCCCGCGGTATTCGCGACATTCGTGACGTGGTTGCGCAGACGCCAGGATTGGATATCAGCCGGGGAGCCGGCGGGTCGGGCAGTCAGACACGCTTCATCATCCGCGGCATCGATTCCAACGCCGGTGCGGCGACCTCCGCCATCTACATCGACGACACGCCGATCCAGACCCGCAACTCTTCACTGAATTACAACGGCACGACTATCCCTTTCATCTTTGATGTCGAACGCGTCGAAGTGCTGCGCGGGCCGCAGGGGACGCTGTTCGGCGCCAGCGCCCAGGGCGGCGCGGTGCGCTTCATCACGCCGACGCCCAGCCTTACGCAATACAGCGCCTACGGCCGCGCCGCGGTGAACGTCGTGGATGGTGGGGGCACCGGCTATGAGGCGGGTGCTGCCCTTGGCGGTCCGATCGTCAACGACGTGCTCGGCTTTAGGGCGAGCGTCTACCGCAGGTACAATGCCGGCTGGATCGACCGTCAGAGCTGGCTCGACCCTAACGATCGCAAAGAGAACGCCAACAGCGACCAGACATTTGTCGCGCGGGGCTCGCTGCTGTTCCGGCCGACGGATTGGCTATCGATCGCGCCCAGCGTCACCTATCAAGAGCTGAAGTTCGACGACCGTGCCGACTTGTGGACGCGGTGTCCCGCGTCGACCGGGTCTCCTGGCAGCACCGGCACTCTGAACCCCTGTCCGCTTGGCGCGTCGGACCCGCAGAATGGCAAATTCCTGAGCTATTCGCCTGTCGCTCAACCGAGCACGGATCGATTCGTCCTACCGTCGCTGAAAGTCGTCGGCGAGTGGGGTTCAACGTCGGTTACATCCGTGACGTCGCTGTTCCGGCGGCACGTCACCGACCTCAACGACGCGACGTACATCAACGCGCGCAATTACTTCGGCAACGCCTATCTTTTCCCGATCACGCCAACCGTTCCGCGCACGATCGGCACGCAGAACCCGGACACTCACCAGCGCTTGTTCGCACAGGAGCTGCGTATATCGGGTGGCGAAAGCGACGCCTTGATCCGCTATACCGCCGGCCTCTATTACTCGCGCAGCTCGGTGGAAACGTCGCTGCCGATCACGCTGCCGACCTATTCAGCGCTCTATCTGTACCGCTTCGGTCGCACGCCGGAGCAGGCGGGGATCCCCCCTCGCGTCGGCGATGCGATCTATTTCGGCAACGAATACACAACCGAGCAGGAAATCGCCGCTTTTGCCAACGTCGATTTCCGCGTGACGAACCGTCTGACCGCCACCATCGGGGGACGCTATTCACGCAACAAGCTGGACTTCGACGTTACCGAGCGCGGCGTGTCCTATCCGCCGCTCGGCATCTCCCGCTATCAGGGCCAGCAACGCTCGCATCCCTTCCTGCCCAAGGCAAGCCTGTCGTTCCAGGCGACGCGGGACACGCTCTACTATGCGACCTACTCGGAGGGTTTCCGCACCGGCGGCGTGAACAGGGCGCTCCCCGATGTCTGCCAGGCGGAGGCGCAGCAGCTCGGCCTCAACGCCCGCGACTTCTCTCCGGACAAGACTAAGAGCTACGAAATCGGGTCGAAGGGGAGGGTACTGGGCGGAACCTTGTCCTACGAGGCCAGTGCCTATTACGTGCAGTGGCAGAACATCCAGCAGCAGCTTCGACTGCAATGCCTGTTCGCGTTGGTGCAGAACACGGCGGAAGCGACCAGCAAGGGCTTTGACCTCAACTTGACGCTTCGCCCTTCGCGCAGCCTGACCGTGGGGTTCGGGGTAGGCTATGTCGACGCCAAGTACGACCAGACGATCCTCATCGGGACGGCGCCGCAGGTGCTCGCCGATCAGACGCTTGGCGCCACCCCCTGGACCGTCAACAGCAACGTCGAATATCGTTTCCACGTGGGGCGGCAGGAAGCCTTCGTCCGCGCTCAGTACAATCTCAAATCGGTCAACAAGGGGTTGTTCCTGTTTCAGGAGCCGACCGCGACGACCTACGATCCGACGCGCATCTATCCCAATGATTTCCGAAGTTTGGATCTGCGTGCAGGAGTGGACGTCGGGCAGGTCAACGTTTCGGTCTATGCCGAGAATGTGTTGAACGACAACGGATACCTCGTGAATGCTCCAACTTACGTCCGTGGCCCGCTCTGGCGCGGCGCCGCGGCCCGCCCGCGGACAATCGGGCTCCAACTGATCGCGCGGTACTGACCGTGGCGAGCGCACGCTGGGTGGCGTTAATCGCGATTGCGGCGCCGACGCTTGCTGCGCCGGTGCAGGCGGAGACAAGGCCTGCGCAAACGGCTGCCGCCCCCGAGGTCAGAGGAACGTGGGAACTCGACGCGGGAGCGTCGGCCCACGAACGCGTCATCGGTGAGACCGTCGTGATCGGTGGCGATGAGACGAACGTCACCTACTCCGCCACTGTCCGTTTCCAGGGCAAGGTGACGGGTGCCCGGTTCGCAGCCACGGTGGATGGGCCCGAGGTGCCGCTGATGTCACTGGCCGGGAACGTCGTCGGACGTGCCCGCATCCGTCGTCTGCCCTCTGGGCGCACGATCACGGAAATGACGCCGGACGTGGGGATCCGGCGCATCATCGAGCATCGCGTCTCGATCGATGGCAAAACCCTGCTCAGCCTGCTCTACGATCCGTCCGGCGCCGTGCTGTCGATCCTGGTGTTTAGGCGCACTGTCTGAGCTTCGCCGGGCAGTAGCCGACGCGCGAGATCGTCGAGGAAGTCGATCACCGCCCGAACTGCGGGCATCGCGCGCTGGTCGCGGTGGACCGACAGCCAATAGCTCCGCTTCTCCGCCGCCGATGCCAGCACGCGTACCAGCCGGGGGTCTTCGGCCGCCACATAGCTGTGCAGCCATCCCAGCCCCGTGCCGCCCACCACCGCGGCATATTGTGCCGCGCTGGACGTGGACCGGAAGATCACGGGCGCGACAGGCCCCTCGACGCGCAGTTGCGGAAGATCGACCAGATCCTCGATATAGCCCACCATCCTATGCGACGCGAGATCGCCGATCGTGCGCGGCGTGCCCCAGGCCGACAAATAGGACGGTGCCGCGTATAGGCCGAGGTCATAGTCCGCGAGCCGGCGCGCGTGGAGTGGGCCATGGTCCGGCAGGCGCAAGGTGATGGCGATGTCCGCGTCGCGGTTCGCCAGCCGGACGTCGCGCGATTCGGGCACCAGTTCTAAGCGAAGATGCGGATGTGCGTCGCGGAGGGCGGCGGCGTTGGGCGCGATGATATGGGTGCCGAGCGTCTCCGGCGTCGCGATCCTGACCGTGCCCCGCACCATCGTGTCGCCCGCGCTCGCTTCGGCCTGCGCCGCCAGCACCTGAACCTCGATCCGCTCCGCTCGCGCCAGCAGCGCCTGGCCGGCATCCGTCAGCTGAATGCCCCGCGGCGTGCGGTTCGCAAGACGGATCGCCAGCGTCTCCTCCAGCGCCGCCAGGCGCCTGGCGACTGTCGTCTGATCCACGCGGAGGTGCCGTGCGGCGCGGCTGAGTCCGCCGGCGCGCCCGACCGCCAGAAAGAGCCGTAGATCATCCCAATCCGGCACCGGCATCAGCGCAGCGCCGTCCTGCGATCCTGCCCATTTCCGGTCGCTGCCGCGCGCCGTACCCATCCGCCCACACAGACGGAGGATCGGCCATGCGCGTCATCGGCAATTTCATCGACGGTCAGCACCGGAACGGCGGGGCCGGACGCCTCGGCGACGTTTTTGCACCCGATACCGGCGAGGTTCAGGCGCAGGTCGCCATGTCTACCCCTCGGGAACTCGACCAGGCAGTGGCGGTCGCGGCGGCGGCGCAGCGTGACTGGGCGGCGACGAATCCGCAACGTCGCGCTCGCGTGCTGTTCCGGTTCAAGGAGCTTATCGAGCGCGAAATGGACGCGCTCGCCGCGATGCTCTCGCGCGAACATGGCAAGGTGCTCTCGGACGCTCGGGGTGACATCCAGCGCGGCCTGGACGTTGTGGAGTTCGCCTGCGGCATCCCGCATCTGCTGAAGGGAGAGTATACCGAAGGCGCCGGGCCCGGGATCGACGTCTATTCGATGAAGCAGCCGCTGGGCGTCGTTGCGGGCATCACGCCCTTCAACTTCCCTGCGATGATCCCGCTGTGGATGCTTGCGCCGGCGATCGCCTGTGGCAATGCCTTTATCCTGAAGCCGTCCGAGCGGGACCCGTCGGTGCCGATCCGGCTCGCCGAGCTGGCGATCGAGGCGGGACTGCCGCGCGGCGTGCTGAACGTGGTGCAGGGTGACAAGACGATCGTCGATGCCATCTGCGACCACCGCGATATCAAAGCGGTGAGCTTCGTCGGATCCTCCGATGTCGCCAATTACGTCTATGGGCGCGGCGCCGCGGCGGGCAAGCGGATGCAGTGCATGGGCGGCGCCAAGAACCATGGCATCGTCATGCCGGATGCCGACGTGGACCAGGCGGTCGCGGACATTCTGGGCGCCGCTTACGGATCTGCCGGGGAGCGCTGCATGGCGCTTCCCGTGGTGGTGCCGGTCGGCGCGGCGACGGCGGAGGCGGTGCGCAGCGCGCTGGTCCGCGAAATCGCCGGCCTGCGTGTCGGTACGTCGAACGACCCGGACGCAGACTATGGTCCGCTCGTCACCGCCGCGCATCGCGAACGCGTGGAGGCGTATATCGCTGTGGCGGCCGAGGAGGGGGCGGAGCTCGTCGTCGATGGGCGCGGCTTCGCGCTTCAGGGTTACGAGCAGGGCTTCTTCATGGGCCCGACGTTGATCGATCACGTCCGGCCCCACCATCGCAGCTATGTCGAGGAGATCTTCGGCCCCGTGCTTCAGATCCTGCGCGCCGATACGTTGGAAGAGGCGATCGGCCATGCGACGCGCCACCAATATGGTAACGGCGCAGCGATCTTCACGCGCAGCGGCGCCGCCGCGCGCGAGTTCGCCGCTCGGGTCGAGGCGGGCATGGTGGGGATCAACGTGCCGATCCCGGTGCCGGTATCCTACCACAGCTTCGGCGGATGGAAGCGTTCGGGCTTCGGTGACCTCAATCAATATGGCGTCGATGGCATCCGCTTCTACACGCGCACCAAAACGGTGACCCAGCGCTGGCCGTCGGACGACAGCGCGGCGCAGAGCAGCTTCGTCATTCCGACGATGGAGTGACCGAGGGCGGGGGAGCGCCGTGTTGCTCCCCCGCTTCCGCCGCTCAGGCGGCGGCGCGCACATGCGCGCAGACCAGCTTGTGGTGGAGATAGTCGTCCATCCCCAGGTGCGATCCTTCCCGGCCCAACCCCGAATCCTTGATGCCGCCGAACGGCGCCACCTCGGTCGAAATCAGCCCGGTATTCTGGCCTACCATCCCATATTCGAGCGCTTCCGCCATCCGCACGCTGCGATCGGCATTGCTGGTGAAGAAATAGGCGGCAAGCCCGGCGCGGGTGCCGTTGGCGATCCCCAGCGCCTCCGCTTCGGTTTCGAAGCGTACCAGGCCCGCCACGGGGCCGAAGGTTTCCTCGCGACACAGCAGGGCGTCCGCCCTCACGTCGCGAAGTACGGTAGGGGCGAAGAAATGCCCGGGGCGATCGAGCGCGCTGCCTCCGGTCAGGACCTCAGCGCCGCGAGCAACCGCATCGTCGACGTGCGCGCGCGATTTCGCCACCGCGCGTGCATCGATCAACGGCCCCTGATCGGTACGGCCTTCGAGGCCAGCGCCAACCACCATCGCCTTCACGCGGTCGGCCAACGCGTGCGCGAAGCGATCGTAGATGCCGGACTGCACCAGCAAGCGGTTGGCGCAGACGCAGGTCTGGCCCGTATTGCGAAACTTGGATGCGATGGCGCCCTCCACCGCGGCATCCAGATCGGCGTCGTCGAACACGATGAAAGGCGCGTTTCCGCCCAGCTCGAGCGACACGCGCTTGACCGTCCCCATGCAGGCCGCCGCCAGCATCTTGCCTACCGCAGTAGAGCCGGTGAAGGTGAATTTTGCGACCCGCGGATCGCCGGTCAGCACCGCACCGATCGCGGCCGCGTCGCCGGTCACGACGTTGAACACGCCGGCGGGAATTCCGGCCTCTTCCCCCAACACGGCAAGCGCCAGCGCGGACAGCGGGGTCAGCTCCGATGGCTTGAGCACAACCGTACAGCCTGCGGCGAGTGCCGGCCCTACTTTGCGGGTGATCATCGCCAGGGGAAAGTTCCACGGCGTCACCGCGCCGACGACGCCGACCGGCTGACGCAGAACGGCAAGGCGTTTGTCTGCCAGATGCGGCGTCAGCAATTCGCCGCGTACCCGCTTCGCCTCTTCGGCGAACCATTCCAGGAACGAGGCGGCGTAGACGACCTCCCCTTGCGCCTCTGCCAAGGGCTTACCCTGTTCCGCAGTCATCAGGCGAGCCAGATCGTCGGCATGGGCAAGCATCATTTCGTGCCAGTGTCGCAACGCTCGTGCGCGCTCCTTGCCAGTCCGCGCACGCCATGCCGGCAGTGCGTTGGCGGCGGCATCGACGGCCTGAGTGGCGGCATCGTCTCTAAGGTTCGGAACCATGCCAACCAGTGACCCGTCAGCGGGGTTGGTGACCGGAATCGTTTCCAATCCGTTCACCCAATGCCCATCGATGTAGCTACCGTTCCGCAGAAGGTCGGCGCGAGCGAGGGGAACAGAAGTGACGGCAACGCTCACGCTGGTGCCGCCTCGCTGCCGACCCCTTCCTTGGGGGCGGCGGGCGCGTCACGCATCAGCGCGGTGTCCAGTGCGGTCAGTCCCTCGTCCAGAACGGCATCGCTGACGGTCAGGGGCACGAGGATGCGGATCGTCTCCCCCTGCGTTCCGCACGACAGCAGGATCAGCCCGGCCTCCAGCGCCCGGGCACAGACCGCTTTCGCGCCATCTCCATCCGGAGCGTCCGTGTCGGGATCGACGATGTCGAAGCCGATCATCGCGCCGTGGCCACGCAGATTCGCCACCGCAACGTTGCCGTTGCGCCGGGCGGCGGCCTCGATACGGTCGCGGATGGTGCCGCCCATGACCGCTGCACGTTCGGCGAGTCCCTCCTGCTCGATCACGTCCAGTACTGCCAGCGCCGCGGCGCAGGCAACGGGCGAGCCGCCATAGGTGCCGCCCAGCCCGCCCGGATCAACCGCATCCATCACCGCCGCGCGGCCGATCACCCCCGAGAGCGGGAACCCCCCCGCCATCGATTTGGCAATGCAGATGAGATCCGGCTCCACGCCGCCGTGTTCGATCCCGAACATGCGACCCGTCCGGGCGAAGCCGGTCTGCACTTCGTCGGCGATCAAAAGGATGCCGTGCTTGTCGCACCGCTCGCGCAGTGCGCGCAGCAGGTCGGGCGGAGCGGGATTGAAGCCGCCTTCGCCTTGGATCGGTTCGATGATGATCGCGGCGACCTGCATGGGATCCACGTCCGCTGCGAACAGCATGTCGAGCCCGCGCAGACTGTCGGCCGTGTCGATGCCCTTGCCCGGGATCGGAAAGGGAATGTGATGGATGTCCCCGGGGAATGGCCCGAAGCCGCGCTTGTACGGCATCACCTTGCCCGTCATCGCGGAGGCCAGCAACGTCCGACCGTGGAAGCCGCCGGCGAAGGCGATTACGGCGGGCCGCCGTGTCGCCGCGCGGGCGATCTTCACGGCATTCTCGGTCGCTTCCGCTCCCGTGGTGAACAGGATCGTCTTCGCCGGGCCGGTGAACGGCGCGATCGCGTTCAGGCGCTCGGCGAGAGCGACATAGCTTTCGTACGGTGCGACCTGGAAGGCGGTGTGGGTGAAGCGGTTGAGCTGCGCGCGCACCGCCGCCATCACGGCGGGGTGGCGGTGGCCGACGTTCAGCACCGCGATCCCGCCCGCGAAGTCGACGAAGCGCCGACCTTCCACGTCCCAGAGTTCGGCATTTTCCGCACGGTCGGCGTAGATGGCGGTGGAGGAGCCCACGCCGCGGGGCACGGCCGCGCTGCGGCGCGCGGCGAGGTCAATGTTCGTCGTCATTCCTGGACTCCCCGGGGGTTCAGCGGGCGGTGGTAGAAGGAAAGGCTCGGTCGTAGCGGACCTTGCCGTCGAGGATGGTCATCTCGACCGGGATCTCGGACAGCTTTGTCTTGGGCGTGGTCAGGGGATCGCGCCCGAGCACGACGAAGTCGGCGAGCTTGCCAGGCTCGATGCTGCCCAGCGACTTCTCCAGGAAGTTCGCCTCCGCCGCCCAGATCGTGAACATCTTTATCGCTTCCATGACCGTGATGGCCTGTTCCGGCTGGACGATCTTGCCGTATTTGGTGTCGCGCGCCACCGCGCGCTGGATCGAGAACAGAGGGTTGGTGGCGAACGGCTGAGTTCCGACATTGTCGACGCCACCGGAAGGGTGGAGGCCGAGGTCGATCAGACGGCGCAGCGCAAAGAACTGCACGTCCGGTTCCCGGATATTGGTGTCGGTGAGGCGCCACAGGAACGCTACCTGGGCAGACGGGATGATCCGATCAGCGACCATCCGGCGCAGGCGTTGTTCGGTGCGGGCCGGATCCTGAACCAAAAAGTGGCCGAAATGCTCGATACGATCGCGCGCGTCGGGACGGGGAGCGGCTTTCTGCGCGGCTTCGTAGGCGTCCAGCGTCATGTCCTGCGCGCGGTCGCCGTTGGCGTGAATCTCCACCTGCCAACCAGCCTTATGCGCGGCGACGATCTCGCGGGTCAATTGATCCCGATCGCGGCTGGTGCCGCCGGTGTTGTTGGGCGTAAAGGTCGTCCCGGATCCGTTCCAGAACGGCTTATAGACCGCCGCGGTGGTTCCCCACACACCATCGAGAATGATCTTCACCGCGCCCAGCATCAGCGTGTCGTCCCCCAAGCCGGTGCGCATGCCGGTGGTGAGAAGAGCGTCGAGCTGTTCGGGCTGGCGAATGAATGGGTTCATGCGGACGCGGGTTGGCAGCGCGCCCTCGTCCCTCAGATCCTGATACATTCGATACGCCTCGGCGGTGGAAAGGTCCGACACCGTCGTGACGCCCCGATTCAGATAGAAGTCGCGCAGGACGTTTCGCAGCGCTTCCTTCTTCTGCGCGTAAGGGAAGGGCGTGGCAGGGAAGTCGACCTTGTAGTCGCGGATGATCGTGACTTCGCCGTCTTTGTTTCGCTCGAGCCGTCCGGTCGAACCCTTAGGCGGATCCGGGAAGGTGCGGTCGAGCTTCAAGGCCACGGCTGCGGCGTGGTTGATGAGATTGTCGTGCGCGCTCCAGTCGAGACGGACCGGATTGTCGGGAAATGCCGCGTCGAGTTCCGCGCGCGTCGGCATCACCTGATTGTAGGTGCCGTTGCCGCGCAGCCACGCGCCGGCAGGAAGCGCCTTCTGCGCTTCCTTCAGTCGCGCGATAATCGCCTTGCCGTCCTTGAGCGGCGGTGCCTGGATATCGATCGTATGCGCCTGGACGTCCGCCATCCCCTCGACGTGCGAATGGGCGTCGATGAAGCCCGGAAGCAGCGCGCGCCCCTTGAGATCGATCACCTTCGTCGCAGGGCCGACCCAGCCGTCGGTGTCGCCCACCGCGACGATGCGATTGCCCAGGATCGCGACGGATCGTGCAATCCGTTCCTTCGGATCGACGGTGATGACCTTCGCATTGACGAGCACGAGGTCCGCGCCGCCATGGGCGGGTGCCGTCTGCGCGTGTCCGGTCGCGCTTAACAGCAGGGCCGAAGCGATCGCACCAAAGGATGTGGAAAGTCGCATGGGTGTCTCCATCGGGCGTCGCCTTCTTCGTCGCGAGCGGGGCAAGAAAGCGGTAGGCGCAAAATTGCAGCCCACTGGTGACCCTTGGTCAACACGTGCAACGCGGACCGTGATCGGGGCCGAGGCGTTGACATGACGACACCGGCGTTCATCATCAAGCTGCGACAACGGCTTATCATGGATCGTGCAGCGATGGGGGTAAGACAGTCACGGCCCGGGCTCACCCCGGCGCAAAGGCGCGCACTGCCGCCCTTCGCCGCGATCCGCGCGTTCGAGGCGATCGGGACTTACGGCGGTATTCGCCGTGCTGCGGTCGCGATGTCGCTCGATCATGCCGCCGTCAGCCGCCATCTGCGCGCGCTGGAACAATGGGCCGGCGTGCCGCTGGCGGATCGCGGATCGGGCGGACTGACGCGAGAAGGTGAGCGGTTCCATCAGCGCATCTGCGCGGCGCTCGGCGAACTTGCCTCCGCCAGCGCCGAACTGACTCACCGCAACGACGATCGCCATCTGCGCGTCTGGTCCGTCCCCGGAATCGCATCGCAATGGCTCATCGAGCGATTAGGTGGGTTCAGCGCGCTTCATCCGGATGTGGAGCTGGAGGTGCAGCCGACCGACAACGTGCCCCTATTCGCATCGCACGAGGCAGACGCACACATCTCCTACACGATCGACGGAGAGACGCCCCCTACGCTCGACACCGATACGCGATCGGTAGAGATCCTGCGACCGCGGATCATCGCGGTGGCAAGTCCAGAATTTAGTCGCCGCATCGGCAGCGTGGACAGCCCTGCGACGTTGCTCGATGCGCCGCTGCTGCACGAATCGGATACGGGCCAATGGCGACGGTGGTTCCGCGCGCATGGCGTCGAAGTGGGCGACACGCTGGGCGGCGCGAAGCTGTGGCACGCGCACATGACCGTGGCAGCGGCGCGGCGAGGGCAGGGCATCGCGCTGACGAACCGCCTCCTCGTCGCCGACGATCTAGAGCGCGGGTCGCTTGTCGAGATCGGGGAATTTCCGCCGGTTTCACTCGGCGGCTATGTCTTTACCGCGCGTCGCGATCGTTGGCAGGAGCAGGTGATCCAGGGCTTCCGCCGCTGGCTGGAGAAGGCGATGGCCGAGGCGCAGGCATGATCGACCGATGGTGACCGCGAGTCACCGGCATCTGGACACTTGTCATCTTTGCGCGATCGGATCCACCGGACACGATCGCTTTGTGACACCGCTTCCGCTTCCGACGCGACCCTCGAGGCGCAGTGCGCTCGCCGGCCTCGTTGCCTGCGCCGCGCTGGGCGGATGCGAGCCGCCGCGAGCAAAGGGGGCGTTGCGGATTGGTTCGTCGCCGACCGGCGTGCCATTCAGCTTCGTCGATCCGGCAACAAACGCGCTGACCGGGTCGATGATCGATATGGCGATGGCGGTGACGGCTTCGGCGGGGATTCCGGCGGACACCGCGATTACCCCTTTCGCCGCTCTCATCTCCTCGCTGCTCACCCGTCGCATCGATCTGATCGCTGCGGCGATGCTGCGAACGCCGGAGCGCGAGAAGATCGTCGCCTTCAGCGAGCCGCTGTACGATTATGGCGGCGGTCTCGTGGTGCGTCGCGACGCCGGGCCGTTCCGGGATCTCGCGGCCGTCCAGCGGTTGCGCGTCGGCGCGCAAGTCGGCACCCGCTTCACCGATCAGTTGACGGAGGCCGGCGTCGCTGACGTTGCCACGTACGAGAGCCTGTCGGACGTATTGCGCGACCTGGATCATGGGCGGCTCGACGCCGGCTATGGGGACGAGCCGGTGCTCGCTTATCAACTGCGGGTACGCCCACGTGAGGGGTTGCGCCTCGCACGGGAATTCGTCTCGCCCGGGAAAGAGGCGCTATGCCTCATCATGCGTCGGGGTGATCCGGTGATGGCGCGCGTGAACGAGGCGATCGGTCGCTTGAAAGACACGCGGCTCGCGACAATCAGGGCGCATTGGGGACTGGACGGATGAACGAGTTCCTGACGGACGCGGCCTTGTTTTTGCCGGTTCTACTACGCGGGCTTTGGACGACCATCCTGCTGACCCTGTGTGCGCTGGTGGTCAGCGTGATGTTGGGGCTGGTCTGGGCTACGATGGCGCGGGCACGTTTCGGACCACTCCGCGCCGCGGCGGCGACGATCATCAACGTCGTGCGGGGCATCCCGATCATCGTTCAGCTCTTTTGCGTTTACTTTGTGCTGCCCGAGGCGGGGATCAATCTTTACCCTTTCGCGGCGGGCGTTATCGGGCTTGGCCTTGCCTATTCCGTCTATCAGGCGGAAAATTTCCGTGCCGGGTTCGAGGCCGTCGACCCAGCACTGCTGGAGGCGGCGAAATCGCTCGGCATGGATGATCGGCTGGCGATGCGGCGCGTGGTCCTGCCGCTAGGCATTCGCATCGCGCTGCCCCCGTTCGGCAACACCACCGTCATGCTGCTGAAGGACTCCTCTATCGCCTCCACCATCACCATCGCTGAGCTGACCCGCGCCGGACAACTTCTCGCGATCTCGACCTTCAAGAATGGCACGGTCTACGTGTTGATCGCCTTGCTCTATCTCGCCGCCAGCCTGCCACTGGCGGCCGGCGTTCGGATGCTCGAGCGACGGATGGCGACGCGATGATCGCGATCGAGGGCATCCACAAGGCATTCGGTGCCAATCACGTCCTGCGCGGCGTCACCTTCACGGTCGAGGCCGGGGAAGTGGTGTGCCTGATCGGCCCCTCGGGATCGGGCAAGTCCACCGTGCTGCGCTGCATCAACGGGCTGGAGCGAGCGGATAGCGGATCGATCCGGGTGGCCGGGCAGGAACTGGGCGACGCGACGCTCCCCGCGATCCGGCGATCGGTGGCGATGGTGTTCCAACGCTTCAACCTATTTCCCCATCGTACCGTGCTGGAGAACGTCGTCGAAGGGCCGGTCCACGTTCTGAAAGAACCGCGCGCCGAGGCAGAGGCGCGAGGCCGCGACCTGCTCGCGCGCGTGGGGATGGGCGATCGCGCCGACGAATTCCCCATGCGCCTGTCGGGCGGCCAGCAGCAGCGCGTCGGCATCGCTCGCGCGCTGGCGATGCGGCCGCAGGCGGTGTTGTTCGACGAGCCCACTTCCGCGCTCGACCCCGAGCGTGTGGGCGAGGTGCTGCAGGTCATGCGGTCGCTGGCGGAAGAGGGAATGACGATGATCGTCGTCACCCACGAGATCGCCTTCGCCCGAGAGGTCGCCGACCGCGCCATCTTCATGGACGGAGGCACGGTCGTTGAGCAGGGGGCCGCGCGCGCGATGCTGACCGATCCGCAGGAGCCGCGTACGCGGCTGTTCCTCGACCGGGTGCTGCGGCCACTCTGATCTGGTGACATCCGGACACCGGCGAGACCGGCGAACGCAACTTCAGTCACCGCCGCCACTGCCCCAGCGTGACTCGACCGCACGGGGCGAGGAGGATGTTGTGGCAGCGATCAGGATCAGGTCAGGCGAGGCGTTCGACGCGCTGGGCGAGGGAAAGCCGGTTCCCGCACCGATCGGCGAGCCGGTCTCGCAGGTTCGATCCATGTCGCAGACGTCCGCCAGCGCGTCGACCTCGCGCTGCGGGGTATGGGAGTGCACGCCCGGCCGCTGGCGCCGCCAGGTTACCCAGGCCGAGTTCTGCCATTTCCTCGAAGGTGATTGCGTGTTCCAGCCCGACGACGGCGAACCGATCGCGATCGCGGCAGGCGACATCGTCTATTTCCCGGAGAACAGCTCCGGCGTGTGGGATATTCGCTCGACCAGCCGCAAGGTCTTCGTCCTGTTCGACGAAAGCCGTCGCGCATGAGCGAGGCGCGCGATGCCAGTGCCTATCGCCGAACCAGCTTCTGGCTGGAGACGACGCCGGACGATCTGACCCCGCGCGCCGCCGTCGCTGGCGACCTGACGGTCGATGTCGCCATACTCGGCGGCGGCTTTTCTGGGTTGTGGACGGCCTATCACCTGCTGCGTGACGATCCCACGATGGACGTGGCCATCGTAGAGCGCGATATCGTCGGCTACGGTGCGTCTGGGCGCAACGGCGGTTGGTGTTCGCCGCGATTCCCCGTCGACCCTGCGCCGCTCATCAAGACGTTCGGCATTGAGCGGGCACGCCGCACGATCCTGGCGCTTCAGTCGTCGGTTGAGGAGATCGGCACGATCACGAAGCGGGAGGGGATCGACGCGCATTACGTTCCCGGTGGCTTGCTGAGCGTCGCGATCGGAGATCACCAGCTTCCCGGCCTCGCCGCCACGCTCGCCACCTATCGGCAACTGGGGCTCGGCGAGGGCAATCGCCTGCTGGACGCTGCGGAAGCGCGCGAGCGGGTCAGCGTGCAGGGGATGGCCGGCGCGCTCCGGACCGAAGCGGGGGCTTCGATCCATCCCGGCAACCTCGTCCGAGGCCTGGCGCGCGCAGTCGAGCGGCTCGGCGGCACCATCTATGAGCGCACCGCGGTCGAGGGCGTGGAAGCCGGCAGCTCTCCGCGTTTGGTCACCGCGAACGGTAGCGTCCGCGCCCGCCGGGCCCTCATCGTCGCGGCCGAGGCCTATCTCCCCGGCCTGCCGGCGTTCCGGCGTCATGTCCTGCCGATGTCGTCGATGATCGTGCTGACCAACCCGTTGCCGGCGGATGTATGGGAGGAGATCGGCTGGGCGGGACACGAAAGCCTCAGCTCGCAATCACACCTAAAGAACTATCTGACCCGCACCGCCGACGGGCGGATTCTGTACGGCAGTCGCGGCGCGCTCTACACCTATGGATCGACGACGCCAGACGTGACGTCCGAAAGCGCGCTCTTCTACGATTGGATGCGCGATAGCCTGTGCGGCTGGTTCCCCTCGGTGGCTCGGGTCGGCTTTTCTCATGCGTGGGGCGGATATTTGGGCGTACCGCGCGACTGGATGCCCACCGTCAACTTCGATCCCGCTGCGAAGATCGGGCGCCTTCACGGCTATACCGGACGGGGCGTGTCGACGAGCCATCTCGCAGGCAAGCTGCTTGCGGGTCTGATCAGCGGCAAAGCGAGCGGGCTGGAGGATCTGCCGATGCATCGCGCCCGTACACGGCGTTGGGAGCCCGAGCCGCTCCGCTGGCTTGGTGTCCGCTACGTTCAGAGCGCATTCGGGCGGATCGATCGGGCGGAACAGGAAGGACGGCCCGCGCCCTGGGACGCCTCCTTCGCCACCTATCTGGGGGAACAGTGACGCCGATGTCTGACGCCTCGCCAATCTTTAGCCGCATCGCGCAGCTCTGCGCCGCGCTCGTCTTGGCGGTTACGGCGGGAAGCTGCGCCCGTTCTCCCACTCCCGACGGCGGGGACGGCAGCGAATGGACCAGCACGGGACGGACCAACGACGAACAACGCTTCAGCCCGCTGTCGCAGATCGATGCCACGAACGTGGGGCGGATGGGCTTGGCTTGGTACGACGATTTCAATCTGTCGCGTGGAGAAGAAGCGACACCCCTAGTGATCGACGACGTGCTCTACGTCTCGACGGCGTGGAGCATGGTCAAGGCGTATGACGCCGCCACGGGCAAGCCCCTGTGGTCCTTCGATCCGGAGGTGCCTCGGGCTCAATTGGTCAAGGCGTGCTGCGACGCGGTCAATCGCGGCGTCGCGGCGTGGAAGGGCAAAATCTACATTGCGACGCTGGACGGGCGCTTAATCGCGTTGAACGGAAAGACTGGCAAGCCGGTATGGAGCGTTCAGACCACCGACCCGAGCGTGCCCTACACGATCACCGGGGCGCCCCGCATCATCAAGGGCAAGGTGATCATCGGGAACGGCGGTGCGGAATTGGGCGTGCGCGGCTATGTCGGCGCCTACAACGCAGAAACGGGGCGGAAGATCTGGCGCTTCTACACCGTACCGGGCGAGCCGGGGAAGGCTGACGGGGAAGTGTCGGACCGGCCGATGCAGATGGCGGCGAAGACCTGGTCGGGCGACGCCTGGTGGCGCCAGAAGGCGGGGGGCGGCACGGCATGGGATGCCTTCGCCTATGACCCTGAACTCGACCTGCTCTACATCGGCACGGGTAATGGTTCCCCCTGGTCGCGTGCGGCGCGCAGCGAGGGGAAGGGCGACAATCTGTTCCTTTCCTCGATCGTCGCGGTGCGGCCCGATACCGGCGAATACGTCTGGCATTATCAGGAGGTGCCGGGCGACGAATGGGACTATACTGCCACCCAGCACATCATCCTCGCCGACCTGAAGATCGGCGGCTCGGTGCGCAAGGTGTTAATGCAGGCGCCGAAGAACGGCTTCTTTTACGTCATCGATCGCGCCACGGGAAAGCTCATCTCGGCCGAGAAATACGTTCCCGCGAATTGGGCCGAGCGGATCGACGTTGCTACAGGGCGCCCGGTCGAAAACCCGGCGGCGCGGTACAGCGAGTTGGGCAAGCCCTTCTACGCCACCCCCAGCTCGCTCGGTGGGCATAATTGGCCGCCGATGGCGTATAATCCGGGGACCGGGCTGGTCTACATTCCGGCGCAGGAGCTGTCGGTGCTGTTCGTCGCCGACCGGACATTCCGCAAGTCGCCGATCGGCTACAATACCGCGACGAAGCTGGGCACCCGGGACGCATCGCTGAAGCCCCCGATACCAGCGGCGAAGGGATATCTGCTGGCTTGGGATCCGGTGCGCCAGCGCGAGGTGTGGCGGGCGCCGCGCGACACATTTGGAAATGGCGGCGTGCTGACCACTGCCGGCGGGCTGGTGATCCAGGGCACGGGGACCGGTTTCCTAAAGGTCATGCGCGCGAGCGACGGCAAAGAGCTCTGGTCGCAATGGCTGCAGGCCGGGGTGCTGGCGGCGCCCATGACCTACAGCGTCAAGGGCCGGCAATATGTCGCCGTCCTCGCCGGCTGTGGCGGCGTCTACGGCTCCGCCTGCCGCATGGTCGACAAGGACGGACGCCGGCCGAACTTGGACCGGCTGCTCGTCTTCGCGCTCGATGGCAGGGCCAAGCTTCCGCCTGCGCCCGCGGCACAACCGATGGTGTTGAACCCACCCCCCGCAACCGCCAGCGCTGCGGCGATGGAGCGCGGAAAGGGGCTCTATACTCGCTACTGCGCGGTGTGCCATGGCTACGATGCCGTCAGCCTCGGGAACCAGCCTGACCTGCGCTACAGCCCGTTGCTAGGCGAAGAGGCTTGGTTCTCGGTACTGCGGGAAGGCGCCTTGAGCGGTTCGGGGATGGCGAACTTTGCCGACGTGCTGGATCGTCAGGACGCCGCCGACATCCGCTACTATTTGATCGGCAAGGCGCATGATCGCCGCAAGAACGCGCCCGCCGCCGCGTCCAAAAACGCGGAACATTCGAGCTGATCCGCGTCAGGCCGGTTTACCGCGGGTTTTCACAAGGGCCGCGTCTAGGGAGAGGGAGTGCTTTTCGAGAATGGCGCAGCAAAGGCCGATCGTGGGGAGCCGTCGCCTCATATCAATCATCGGTGGATCGATCGGCAATCTTGTCGAATGGTACGACTTTTACGCCTATGCCGCCTTCGCGCTCTATTTCGCGCCCGCGTTCTTCCCTAGCGACGATCGGACGTCTCAACTGCTCGGAACCGCCGCGGTGTTCGCGGTTGGTTTCCTAATGCGACCGCTCGGCGCATGGTGGATGGGCATGTATGCCGATAGCCGGGGACGGAAGGCCGGCCTTACACTGTCGCTAATTCTCATGTTCTGCGGGTCAGCACTGATCGCGCTGACGCCGACACACGTAGCAATCGGATCTGCCGCCCCCGCAATTTTGCTTTTCGCACGAATGCTTCAAGGCATAAGTGTTGGTGGCGAATATGGAGCGAGTGCGACCTATCTATCCGAAATGGCCGAGGGGCGGAACCGTGGCTTTTGGGCGAGTTTCCAATATGTGACGCTGATCGGCGGACAGCTATGCGCCTTGCTCGTCGCGCTTGTGCTCGGCGTGTTACTGTCGGAGGCGCAAATTCAGGCCTGGGGATGGCGCATTCCTTTTGCGATCGGGGCGGTGCTGGCGTTGATGGCTTATGGCTTGCGCCGGCGAATGGCCGAAACGGATGCCTTCATCGATGTGGGGGTGGATCGGCCGCGATCATCGCTAACGGCGCTCTGGCGCGCTTACCCGACGCTGTTCGTGCGGATCGCGATTGTCAGCGGCGGTGGCGGCCTCGCCTTCTATGCATACACCACCTACATGCAGAAGTTCCTGGTCAACTCCTCCGGTTTTTCGCGCGGCAGCGCGACGCAAATTATGACTGCAGCCCTCGTGATCTATATGCTGGCGCAGCCGCTTGCCGGGCACATCTCTGATCGCTTCGGGCGCAGACCGAATATGCTGGCATTCGCCATGCTCGGCACGATCGCAACGGTTCCGGCCTTCACCATATTGGCCGGCACCCAAAGCGCCGGGGCGGCCGTGGTCATAATCGTTGGGCTGCTGTTGATCCTGACTGCCTACACCGCGATTAGCGGCCTTTTCAAAGCCGAGCTGTTCCCGCCGCACATCCGAGCGCTTGGTGTTGCGCTGCCCTACGCGGTGGGGAATGCCCTCTTCGGCGGCACTGCGGAATATGTCGCCTTGTCGTTCAAGGCAGCGGGGATGGAGAGCGGCTTCTACTGGTATGTGGCCGGCGCTATCGCGGTTACCGGCGTCATTTTTGTAACCCTACCAGAAACCCGGGCGACGTCCACCGAATGGGAGTTGAGGGGAAGGTCCGGCCGCTCCTGAAGCTTGATCGTAATGGCGGCTGTTCGTTGCACTTTGGAAGCAGGCTCGGACGACGAGATTTGGTGGATTGCGGACTGACCGCTTTCGGGCGCTCTGCAAGCCTAGGCGGCCGTTTATTCAGGCGCCTTGCCGCGTAAGGTGTGTCTGATTTCAAGCGCATAGCCGAGCTTAAAGGCGCGCTGCGCTTCAGGTTCGGGGCGGCCGCCCTCAAACTCGACGGCAAATTAGATTTGATGACCGCCAGTTTACGGCAGAAGGCGCCGTACTCAGGTTTCCACGCTTCAGTGTATTGTAGTCCCGTCCGTCCTCCGCAATGAGACGTCTCGAACCGCTTCCTGGCTCGTTATCGTCGCCGTCGCATGCGGGCCAACTTCGCTTTGGCAACGATCGCCGCGAAAGCGACGGCAGAGTCGATCGACGATGAACGCTCTATGCAACGGTTCAACAAGCGACCAAGTGTTAGGTCGTCAAAGTCGCTCTGAATTACAGCGTCGGTCCAAGCATCCAAGGTGTCGCGAGCAGCAATCGCAGATTGGCGAGATTCAGGCCCGCGCTTAGCTTCAACGGGCCGACTCACAACTGAGTCGAGCGGCAAAGATGTTTGCGCCTCCCGTTCGCGGGGGACCGCCCTAGTCGTTCGCTGCGGTGCTGGCTGACGTGGGCCCGGCATCTGAGAGGGTGCGAGCTCCCCAATTTCGTTAGCGCGTCTTTTCGCCAGGATTGATTGTCCAAAAGGCAGCGAGAACCACTGCCAAACTGCGTCGCTAGTCCGGTACTCCTCACCCAGAGGAGCCAAGAAGCCTAAGCCCGCAATGGCTATCTTCCCTTCGATCCTCCCCACGGACGCAGTCTGCCTCGCGGGAGCGGTCCAGCGTCCTAGATCAGGATAATCGAAGCTATCCTGTGGTTCGCCAAGAGAGATCAGCGCCAACCGTTCGGCCTCGTGCGCTATGTATTCCTTGTCCTGAATAGCCCATCGCGGTTCGTCAGATGATAAAGCACCAAGAAGCGCGCCCGCCATTGTAGCTATAGTGTCCGTGTCGCTGTCGAGTTCGTTAGCAGCTAGGATCAATGCATGCTGCGGCATTTCCTTTGCGCATAGCCTAGCTAGCGCTGCAGCCGCTAAAGCAGTCTTGAATCCGGAACCACGAAACTTAGGGGTCAGACAGCCGATAGAGTCGAGGATGTCCCGGTAAGCCTTCGCACCACTACCTTGAAGTAATTTATCTACAGCCCGCACATCCTGGATAGCCTCGTCTTGCATCTGCAGCATTGCTGCTTGAAGAGACGCTCCAGATTGCGCTTCCCATGTCGACAGCCAAAAAGCCGCAAGTTGCGGATCGTAGGCAATCAAGCGAGGCACGTCGCTGAAGCGGACAACAAAGCCGTTCCAGTCCTCCACCCCTGGTAACTTCTGATGAACAAAGACGTAGCTCAGGCAAAGAGCGTGGAACAGAGCGCCACAGAATCCATGCGGGTGACCATGGGTAACCAGAGAGTCCTGGAGAACACTGACAAGCATCTCGTCAGTGGTGCTCAAGGAATTCCAGACATGCGGCTGGATACGCATGGCAGCCCCATTTCCGCCACCCTTGACATAGCTCTGGCCCGACACCTCAAAGAAGTTAGAAAACCAATTAACACTGCGCTTGCCTAAATTAGTGGCTGCCGCTTTGGTGCCGAGCCCTCCCCCTAGCGCGTATGTCGGCCAGACAGTTACTTCAATTTTGGCGAACGTTTCTGCGTCGAACGAGCCGTCCCCTCGTATGGAGCGGCAAACGGCCAATCTTAGCTGAGTGTCGTCAGAGTAGGTCCCCGCTGGGAGGTCGACCCGCACTCCGCTGCGCCCGCCGATGATCCGCTGCCAGTTGACGGGCTCTGTGACTTCGGAGACGCCTGCCCGGTGGGACACTCCTGCGGCACCTCGTGAAAGCTCTGTTATCCAACCAAGCGCATCTCCTGCGGCGGCCCACAAAGCAGAGTTGCGAACCGCCCGCACGCGAAGAGCGCGTTCGCTAACCGCCTGCGGGTGAGGCGCAGCCTCGATATCCATGTGAACCTCAGTGCTCAATTTGGCTTCCCTGCAAATTTCTCGGGGGACAATACAACCTCCACGGCGTCGAAGCCAAACTCCGCAAGCCAGCCACTCACAGCGTCGTGATGGTCGCCCTCCCGAACGTAAATCCTCCGCAGGAACTCTGCCGGTACCGCAGTGGGGTAGAGAACCTCCGCCTGCTCACATGTGGGGAGCGCCGGCCCACGGAGCCCACGTGTGACAGACCAATTCGGGCTTTTGCGCCCAATCAGCGGTCCGAAAAGCGCGTTCAATCCGGCCGCACCGCCTGCGCGGATGCATCGATCATAGGAGTTGTTTGTCGTTCCAAAAACCACTCCCGGGTGGGTCGCGATCACCGCGTCGAAGGATAGAATGCCCCACCATACATCGGCACCTAAGTGCCACCTCTGAGATACTTGAAAGTATCTGTTATTTATCTCAGAGATTGAAAGGTTAACAAAATCAAGCCAGTTCTCACTTTTGTCAAAGAAGGCTCCCGCCTCGGGTCGGTTTGCTGCATTGACATGAAGAATATGCTTTAAGTACTTTTCCTCGGGGAGCTTATACCTCGACAGCAGGGCACCGCTCGCAAGGGTCCCTACGATCCCGCGATTTGTGGTAAAATGGAGAAGCTCGGAAATCCCGCGGCTCACAAGTAAATTGGCTATGGTCATAGCGTAACACCATCAAACGTCCCAGCGGCAAAATATTGAACAAGGGCGGACTCTGAACCAGGTTTGTAACCGACCACTACGGACTTCCGAGCTCGCGCGATTGCTACGGCCAACAAGCGCCGAAGCACAAAGACCTCATCGTCCATTGCCGCATCAACAAAGGGCGTGTTCTCGTCATTGAATCCGAGTATGATCACGTGATCAAACTCAAGGCCCTTTGCGGAGTGGAACGTTGAAAGAGCCACATTCTCTGGACCCTGCGGCCAGTCGGCCTCACGAGTTATGTCCGCATATTGTATGCGCCTGCTTCTAAGTCGCGCCTTTATGTAGGCAAACCACTTGCCGGCTTGCGGCTTAAGAAACGCGACTGAGTCCGTTGTTAGGTCAACGGAGTTCGCAATGTAGTCTAGTGCCCATTCGACTTGTTCGTTGTACAATCCCGATATGACAACGGGCTTCGGGCCGCGGGAAGTGGCGCCGGCAAGGTTGGGCAGCACGCCATCGCCATCTACGCCGATCCCGTTCAGAACCCCGGCGGCAAAGGTAGCAATCTCAACCGTGTTTCGGTGGTTTGCGCGGAGCGTGTGTACGCGCTCTGGCCGAACATCAAAGCCAGCTTCAGTCCACGTAAATCCGCGAGCATAGATGCGCTGTACCGTGTCAATAACGAAGGTGGCCGCGTGCTCCTGGGCGAGATGCGCCCTTACGGCACGCAGCTGGTTGGCCGAGAAATCTTGGCTCTCGTCGATAACTACCACATCGTAGTCAAGGGATTGAGGTCGTTGCGCCATCTGGAGTGCGACTAAGTTCCAGTCGAGTACTTCCGACTCATCTAGCCACTGTAGGTAAGGATATACCACCTCGTCCAGAATGCGTCTGCGCACCGGACTTTCCACACGGGGGAGTAGTCCGCGGCCGGTGCGTTCTGTACTCATATAGAGCTCAAGATTTGACGGCTCAAATCGGCCCAACAGGTACTCGACCTCTTTGATAATATAATCAGCAGCGAGCCCTTTTATGTGGGACGCGAGGCGACGTAGTTCGGCCTTAGCGGCATCGTTACCAACTGCCGGAAAGCCCAATTCCGTCATCGCCCACCGGCTGAAGGTATCTATGCGTAAGTCGACAGCAATGCTCGGCGCAATTTGGTGCTCCGCCAAGCTTCTGACGTAACCAGCAAGCGTCCGGTTGAACGTGAGTACGAGCACGCGAACTGGCGTGGAGTCGTTCTGACGAGCGCGGCGGGCCGCAAACATGAAGCACAACGATCGTAGCCGCAGCAGCGCCGTAGAGGTCTTCCCGCTTCCCGCGGCTCCCCGAATGACCTCAACGCCTAATCTGTTTTGGCTGACGAGCGGCAGCTGCTCGGGCGTTGCAGTCACCTGCGGAAGCGTTTTCAACGATATATCTCCCCGGGGGGACCCATATCGTTGAACCGCATGGAATGCGAGAGTGCGACTGATTCAGCGTGGCGCTAGGCATGCGAACTCTCACTCACCCTCAGGGGACCCCGCAGTGAGCCAGCAGTGTCCCCTCTTGGTTCGCAGGCATGGAGCGCCGAGCCATCATCTAGGTGGGCGTAGCGGGAGGTGGACTCGGCTTTAGCATGCCCCAATAATTTGCCGATCATGGGGAGCGTCTCCGAGCGACGCGCGGCGAAGCTCGCGAAGCTGTGGCGTAGATCATGCAGGCGCACGCCGGGCAGGGCCGCGTCGGTCCGGATCGCTCGCCAGAAGCCATCCAATGCCCCCCCGGCTCTGCGCCTGAAGTTGGAACACTCGAGCGGCTGGTTTGCCCCCCCCCTGTCTGATGCGATGATGGTATGAAGAGGTTGCGGAAGGGAGCCCGTCCCCCCCGAGGGTCTGGAGCCCGATAGGGAGCAAGGGTCCCTTCCGCGTTGGTCACAACCCTGAACAGTTGCTTGGGACTGCTGATCCCGCACGACATGGACAGGAGCCTATACCATGCCACAAGCCGTCATCGGCTGCGACCTTTCACGTGCCGTCATCGACATTTGCGAGCTGCCATCAGGTCGGATCGGGCAGATCGCCAATACACCCGATGCCATCGCCGCATGGCTCGACATGCTCGATCACGACATCCGCCTCGTCTTCGAGGCCACCAGCGGCTGCGACGGCGACCTGATCGCCGCGCTGGCGACACGCGGCCATCCCTTCTCGCTCGTCCATCCGCGTCAGGCCCGCGAGTTCGCCAGAGCCACCGGCACGCTGGCCAAGACCGACCGCGTCGATGCCCGCGTGCTCGCGCAGATGGGCGCCGCGCTCGACCTGCCCGCTACCATCCCGCTCAGCCCGGCCCGTTCGCGCTTGGCCGATTTCCTGCGTCGTCGCAGGCAGTTGGTCGACATGCGCAAGGCCGAAAAACTGCATCGCCACAGCGCCGGTGAGCCCGAAATCGCACAAGCCATCGAGGCCATGATCACGCTGCTCGGCCAGCAGATCGCCGAGCTCGACCGACAGATCGCAGGCTTCATCGCCCAGGATCAGGCCCTGTCCGAACAGGCCCGGCTCCTGACCGCCGTTCCCGGTATCGGACCCACCGTCCTGGCCACCCTGTGAGCTGCCCCCTTCTGAGTGGTCCATCGACTATGACAGTCTGGATCAAGGAAGGGACGACGAATGCCTTCGAAGAAGCACAAGCCCGAGGAGATCATCGGCAAGCTGCGTGAAGTGGAGATCATGCTGGGCCAAGGCGGCACGACCGCCGAGGCATGTCGGCGGATCGCAGTCAGCGAGCAGACCTACTATCGCTGGCGCAAGGAGTATGGTGGCCTGAAGACGGATCAGGCACGGCGGATGAAGGACCTGGAGAAAGAGAACCTGCGGCTGCGCCGCGCGATCTCCGACCTGACATTGGACAAGCTCATCCTGCAGGAGGCGGCACGGGGAAACTTCTGAGCCCCGCGCGGCGCCGGCGCTGCATCGAC
>NZ_JACIEV010000002.1 GCF_014197105.1 Sphingomonas jinjuensis
CCCATAGCGTCTCACCATCTGCCGGTCCTCGTTACCGGCACCCTATGAATCACGCAGCGAGCCGCTTGGGAATCCGGCAAATGATGACACGCCCTCGTTTCGGCACCTCCCTGAGCCGCGCGAGACGCCCGCCCCAAGGAGACCCTGAAACAAGTTCAGGGTGACGGCTGATTGATCGAACACCGCCCCGACCCTTTACGCCCCCGCCCCGCGCGCCTACCTCGCCCCCATGCCGATGGATGCCCTTCCGGACCTGGCCACGCTCAGCCTGCCCGAAATTGCGCGACTCGCGGCCGAACGCCGCCTCCCGCCCGTCGAGCAGTGGAATCCGATGCATTGCGGCGACAGCGAGATGCGGATCGCGCGCGACGGCACCTGGTTTCATCAGGGATCGCCGATCGGTCGCGAGACGATGGTACGCCTGTTCTCGAGCATCCTGCGGCGCGAGGCCGATGGCGGTTATGTCCTCGTCACCCCGGTCGAAAAGCTCGACATCGCGGTCGAGGATGCGCCCTTCGTCGCCGTCGAGATGAAGGCGGATGGCGAGGGCCGCGACGCCCGCCTCGTCTTTCGCCTCAACACCGGTGACCTCGTCACCGCCGGCCCTGATCATGCGATGCGTTTCGCCGAGGAAGCGGACGGTCCCCGCCCCTATCTCCACGTCCGTGGCGGCATGGAGGCACTGGTCGCCCGCCCGATCTACTACGAACTCGCCGAGCGCGCCTTGGCCGAGGACCGCGACGTGCCCGGTGTCTGGAGCGACGGCGTCTTCTTCCCGCTTGCCGCCGGGCCCGCATGACGCTGGCCGAACGACTGGCCGACGCCCTAGTGCTCCACGACGATCCGACGCTGCCGATCCTGACCGGCGACGGGCGTGACGTCGAGGTGGCGACCGATCTGGCCGATGCTGCGGTGCTGGTCGCGATCACCGACCGCGCCGATCCCGGCGTCATCCTGACCCAGCGGACCGAGACGCTCAGCCGCCATCCCGGCCAGGTCGCCTTTCCCGGCGGCCGCGTCGACCCGACCGATCCCGATGCCATCGCCGCGGCTTTGCGCGAAGCGGAGGAAGAGATTGCGCTTCCCACCGGCGTCGTCGCGGTGATCGGCGTCGCCGACCGCTATCGCACCGGAACCGGCTTCGACATCACCCCCGTCATCGGGGTCGTCCCGCCCGACCTGCCGCTCGTCCCTGCCGAGGCGGAGGTCGCCAGCGTTTTCGAGGTCCCGCTCGCCTTCCTGCTCGATCCCGCCAACCACCGCCGCGCCTCGGCGATGTGGAACGGTCGCGAGCGTCACTATTACGAGATTCTCTGGCAGGATCGTCGTATCTGGGGCGCGACCGCGGGCATGATCGTCAATCTGTCGCGGCGGCTGGCATGGCATTGACGCTCGACGACGCGCCGTTCCGGCACCGCGAGGGGATCGACACGCTGCTGGCCGCGCTCGATGCCGGGGCGGGCTGCGCGCGCTACGTCGGCGGCATCGTTCGCGACACCTTGCTCGGCATCGACGCCGCCGACGTCGACATCGCCACCGTGTTCCCGCCCGAGGAAACGATGCGCCGGCTGCAGGCGGCCGGCATTCGCGTCGTGCCGACGGGGCTCGCCCATGGCACCGTCACCGCGGTGCTCCCTTCCGGACCGATCGAGGTCACGACCCTGCGCCGCGACGTCGATACCGACGGCCGCCATGCCGTCGTCGCCTTCACCGACGATTGGCGCGAGGATGCCGCGCGGCGCGACTTTACGATGAACGCGCTCTATGCCGATCCCGTCTCGGGGCGACTGTTCGACTATTTCGGCGGCCTCGACGATCTCGCCGCGCGCCGCGTCCGATTCATCGGCGATCCCTATCAGCGCATCGCCGAGGATCACCTGCGCATCCTGCGCTTCTTCCGCTTCCATGCCCGATTCGGCGATACGATTGACGCCGACGGTCTCGCCGCGTGCGAGGCGCGCGCCAACGACCTGATGGCCCTGTCGCGCGAGCGAATCGCCAGCGAGCTGATGAAACTGCTCGTCGCGCCCGGCGCGGTGCCGGTGATGCGGTTGATGGTCGAGCGCGGCATCCTGCGTGCCGTCCTGCCCGAAATCGCCGACGCCGGCCCGCTCGCTGGCCTCGCCACGCGGGAAGCGGCGGCGGGCGTTCGCGCCGATTCGGTCCGCCGCCTCGCCGCGCTGCTGCCGCCGGCCGCGGCGGATGCGGTGGGCGCGCGGCTGAAGCTGTCGAATGCCGACCGCAAGCGACTCGTCGCCGCCAGCCTGGGCGTCGGTGACGAGGGCGCCCGCGGCCTCGCCTATCGCATCGGCATTACCTCCGCGCTCGACCGCCTGCTGTTCGCGGGCGCGCCGGTCGACGACATCCTCGGGTGGGACGTCCCACGCCTGCCGATCGGCGGCGGTGCGCTGGTCGAGCGTGGGCTGTCGAAAGGGCCTGCGGTCGCTGCCGCACTTCGCGCGATCGAGGCGCAATGGATCGCCGAGGGGTTTCCCGACGCCGCTCGCGTCGATCAGATCGCCGATGCGATCGTCGGCACCAGCATCGCCAGCGCATCCGCCTCTTCCAGCGGCCGCGCGTAGTAATAGCCCTGGCCGTAAGAGCAGCCGAGCGCCGCCAGCGTCTGCGCCAGCTCGACCGTCTCGACCCCTTCCGCCGTCGTCCACATCCCCAGCGCCTGCGCCAGGCCAAGCACCGCGCGCACGATCGCGACCTTGTCGCGGTCGGCCAGCATCCCGGTGACGAAGCTCCGGTCGATCTTCAGCACATCGATCGGCAGCCGCTGGAGATAGGCGAGGTTCGAATAGCCCGTCCCGAAATCGTCCATCGCGAGCGTGCAGCCCAGCCCCTTGAGCGATTCCATGATCGTCGCGATTCGATCGGGCTCGCCGACGATCGCGCTTTCCGTCAGCTCGAGCGTGAAGCGATGCCCCTCGACCCGGTGCCGCGCCAGCGCGTCCTCGATCACCCAGGTGATCTGGTCGCGATGGAGCTGGATCGCCGACAGATTGACCGCCAGCTTGATCCCGCAATCGCCGCCGGCCGCCTTGTCCCAGCGCGCCAGCGTCGCCGCCGCCTGGTCGATCGCCCAGCGCCCCAGCGGTACGATCAGTCCCGATTCCTCAGCTACCGGGATGAAATCATTGGGCGAATGCACGCGCCCCTCACGGTCGGTCCAGCGTGCCAGCGCCTCGAACGACACGATCTGGCCCGATGCCAGGTCATAGATCGGCTGATAGGCAAGCCGCAGCTCGTTGCCGTCGATCGCACGGCGCAGCGCCGTTTCCATCGCGAACTGCTCGCGCGCGATCGAGAAGGCGTCGGGCTGGTACAGCTCGACCCGACCGGAGGATTTGGCGCGCTTCACCGCGAATTGCGCGTTGCGAATCAGGTCCTCGGGATCGTCGATCTCGGCATTGCCGACCGCGATGCCGATCGAGGCGGCGACGCCAATTTCATAGTCACTCAGGCGGAACGGGTCGGTCAGCGCCCGATCGATCCGCGCCGCCAGCTGTGCCGCCTCGATGGAGCCCTCGTCGGTTTCGATCAGCACGCCGAACTCGTCGCCGCCGATCCGCGCCAGCGCATCGCGCGCGCGCAGCACGCCCTTGATCCGACGCGCGATCGTGATCAGCAGCTCGTCGCCCGCCAAACTGCCCAGACACGCGTTCAGCCGGCCGAATCGGTCGAGGTTGATGACCAGCACCGCATAGCGTCCGCCGGTCACGTCGACCGCCTCCAGCATGTCGCTGAAGCCGACGCGGTTGGTCAGCCCGGTCAGGCTGTCGGTGGTCATCTCGCGGCGCAGCGTCCGCTCCGAATTCACCTGCGCCGTCTGGTCGAGGAAGGTGATCGCGCAGGCGTCGCGCCGCCGCACGCTCGGCCGCGCCAGCGTGACCTTGTAAAAACGGCAGTCGATGACCGCGCCGAAGCTCCAGTCGAACGTCTGCTGGATGTCGTCGGACAGCAGGAACGCGTCGATCCGCGCCGCCAGTGCTTGCAACATCGGCGATCGCTCGGCGACGATGCCCAGGCCCGCCAGACGATAGGGCGCGTTATAGGCTTCGAAGGCGAAGCCGCTGCCCTCGCGCACCAGATGGGCGGCGGGCACGGGCACCAGGTCGCAGCCGCGCTCCGGCGGCTCCTCTGAAAACGGTTGCTCTCGCGATGGGATTACGCGCGTCATCGCCGAACGCGATAGCCACACGGGAGTTAAGAGCGGCTGAAACAATAAATCGGTTTTAATCGACGAACGCCGCGTTTCACCCATCGAAACGATTGCTCCGGGGAAAGCCGCTCGGCGGCGTCCGTCCCGCCGCACCGCGCGCCGCGCGCCACAGCGACAGGTCTACCTCGGTCCGCGTCCGCCCGCTCTCGCCGCCCATCGGCCAGCTCAGCCCCTCGCTGAACACGAACGTCGTCGCATCGGCCAGCTGTCCCTCGCGGAACCGCTGCAGCTGAATGCCCTGCCCGCGCGTCATTTCGGGCAGCTCGCTCAGCGGAAACACCAGGAACCGGCGATTGTCGCCGACCGCCGCGACATAGTCCGCCCCCGCCGCCACCGGCCGCACCACGATCAGCTTCGCGCCGGTGCGCGGCGTCATCACCGTCTTGCCCTTGCGCGTTTCGGCGATCGTCTCGGCGATCGGCACGATGAAACCGCGCCCGTCGTTCGCCGCGATCAGCAGCTTGTCGACCCCGCGCGCAGTGAACAGCTTCACGATTCCCGTCGCGCCGTCGAGGTCGACCATCGCCCGCACCGGTTCGCCGAATCCGCGCCCGCCGGGCAGCTTGTCGGCGGCGAGCGTGTAGAAACGTCCGTTCTCCGCTGCCAGCAGCAGCTTGTCGGTGGTCTGCGCATGAAAGGCGAAGGCGGGGCCGTCGCCCTCCTTGAACTTCAGCGTCTCCGCGCTTGCCAGGTCGACATGCCCCTTCATCGCGCGGATCCAGCCGCGCTGCGACAGGATGACGGTGATCGGCTCGCGCTCGATCATCGCCTCCAGCGGAATGTCGCGCGTCGGCCCAGCCTCCTCGATCGTCGTCCGCCGCTTGCCCAGCGCCGTGTCGGGGCCATAACGATCGCGGATCTTCGTCAGGTCACGCTTCATCCGCGTCCGCTGCCGCGCCTCGGAACCGAGCAGCGTCGTCAGCATCGCCTGCTCCTGCTCCAGCGCCGCCTGCTCGCGCTTCAGCTCCATCTCCTCGAGCTTGCGCAGCGAACGCAGCCGCATGTTCAGGATCGCCTCGGCCTGGCGGTCGGTCAGGCCGAACTCAGCCATCATCACTGCCTTGGGTTCGTCCTCGGTGCGGATGATCTCGATCACCCGGTCGAGGTTGAGGAAGGCGATGATATAGCCGCCCACCAGCTCCAACCGGTCGGCGATTTTGCCCAACCGATGCTCGGTCCGCCGTCGCAGCACCACGAACTGATGCTCGACCCAGGCGCGCAGCACCTCGCCCAGCCCCATCACCCGCGGCGTGCGATCCTTGTCGAGGACGTTGAGGTTCAGCGCGAAGCGATTCTCCAGATCGGTCAGCCGGAACAGCCCGTCCATCAGCACCTGCGGATCGACCGTCCGGCTGCGCGGCTCCAGCACTAGCCGGATCTCGGCGTCGCTCTCGTCGCGCACATCGGCCAGGATCGGCAGCTTGCGGTCGTTGACCAGCGCCGCGATCGCCTCGATCAGCTTGCCCTTCTGCACGCCATAGGGGATCTCGCTGACCACCACCTGCCAGCCGCCGCCCTTCTCACGCTCGACCGACCAGCGCGCGCGCACGCGAAAGCTGCCGCGCCCGGTGGCATAGGCCTCGCGGATGATCGCCGGTGCATCGACCAGCAACCCGCCGGTCGGGAAGTCCGGGCCCTGGACGTACTGCAACGGATCGATCGTCGGATCGTCGATGATCGCGATCGCCGCGTCGAGCAGCTCGGCGGCATTGTGCGGCGGGATGCTCGTCGCCATGCCCACCGCGATTCCGCTCGCGCCATTCGCCAGCAGGTTGGGGAACAGCCCTGGAAACAGCTCGGGCTCCTGCTCCTCGCCGTTGTAGGTCGGGCGGAACGACACCGCGTCCTCGTCGAGCCCGTCCATCAGGTCGATCGCGACCTGCGTCAGCCGCGCCTCAGTGTAGCGATAGGCCGCGGCGTTATCGCCGTCGATGTTGCCGAAATTGCCCTGCCCGTCGACCAGCGGATACCGCAGCGCGAAATCCTGGGCCAGGCGGACCATCGCGTCATAGACCGACTGGTCGCCATGCGGGTGATATTTGCCGATCACGTCGCCGACGACGCGCGCGCACTTCTTGTATCCCTGGCTCGGATCGAGCTTCAGCAGCCGCATCGCCCACAGCAACCGGCGATGGACAGGCTTCAGACCATCTCTCAAGTCCGGCAGCGAACGCGCCGTGATCGTTGACAGCGCATAGACGAGATAGCGTTCCGACAGCGCACTGTCGAAAGGCGCGTCGAGGATGCCGATCGGCGGTTCGTCGGTGATGTCGGTGGCCATGGTTGGGGCCATGGATAGCAAGCGTGGAAGGCTTTCGCTAGGAACCCGCCATGATCCGTCTTGCGCTCGCCGCCGCGCTCGCCATGCAGTCCGCCATGCCGAGTTACACGCCCATGCGCTGGCCCGCGCTGCTCGACCGCCCGCACCCTCAGCCGAGCGCCACCGTCGCCTATGGCGACGACCAGATGCAGAAGGCCGATGTCTGGCTGCCGCGCGGCAAGGGGCCGTTCCCCGTCGTCCTGATGGTTCATGGCGGTTGCTGGCAGACCGAGATCGCCGACCGTCGCATCATGGACTGGATCGCCGATGACCTCGTCAACAGCGGCGTGGCGGTGTGGAACATCGACTATCGCGGCGTCGATCGTACCGGCGGCGGCTATCCCGGCACCTTCGCAGATGCTGCCAAGGCCGCAGACCAACTCGCTGTCGATGCAGCAAAATACAATCTCGATACGCGGCGGATCGTTGCGGTGGGCCACTCCGCGGGCGGCCATCTGGCGCTATGGCTCGCGGGCCGCGCCAGGCTGCCCCGCACCAGCCCGTTGTGGAGCGCCAGCCCGCTGCGCATCGCCCACGCGATCAGCCTCGGTGGCCTGCCCGATCTCGAGGCGACCGCCGCCAGCCCCGACAACGGCTGCGGGACCGAGGTGGTGAGCAAGCTGATCAGCGGACACTATGCCGACACCTCGGTCCCTCGCCTGCTGCCGCTCGGCGTGCCCCAGGATCTGGTCAACGGGCGCGAGGACAAGATCATCCCCTACCGCCTCGCCACCGACTATGTCACCAAGGCCAAGGCCGCTGGCGACACGGCCACCCTCCACACCGTTCCCGATACGGGCCACGTCGAACTGATCGCCCCCGAAACCCCTGCCTGGGCCGAGGCCAAGCGCCTGATCCTGGCGATCCTAAATCCTCCCCGGCACGGGGAGGGGGACCATCGCGCGACACGCGATGGTGGAGGGGGTTCTCCGCCAAACTCATCGCCCGTGAAACACGTGGCGCCTTCCCATGCCGGAAAGGACTGAGGACATGAACCTCGCCTCCGCCCGCGCCCTCGACGCCGCCGACCCGCTCGCCCGCTACCGCGATCTCTTCGCTCTGCCCGAAGGCGTCATCTACCTCGACGGCAACTCTCTCGGCGCGCTGCCCCGCGCGGTGCCCGCGGCGCTCCAGGACACCGCCACCCGCCAATGGGGCGAGCGCCTGATCCGCAGCTGGAACGAGGGCTGGATCGACGCACCGGCCCGCCTTGGTGCCAAGATCGCCCCGTTGATCGGCGCCGCGGCCGACGACGTGATCGTCGGCGATTCCACATCCTCCAATTTGTTCAAGCTGCTCGTCGCCGCGCTTCGCGTCGATCCGGCACGGCGGACCATCGTCAGCGAGACGGGCAACTTCCCCACCGACCTCCATATCGCCGAGGGTGCTGCCGGCTGCGTCGAGGGCGCCCGCCTCGTGGCCGTTCCCCGCGATGGACTGGCCCAGACGATCGGTCCCGATACCGCCGTCGTCCTGCTCACCCACGTCCACTACAAGACCGCTGAGCAATTCGACATGGCCGCCTGGACCCATGCGGCGCATGAGGCAGGCGCGCTGATCCTGTGGGATCTCAGTCACTCGACCGGCGCCGTCCCCATTGATCTCGACGCTGCGAACGCCGATCTCGCGGTCGGCTGCACCTACAAATATCTCAATGGTGGCCCCGGCGCCCCGGCCTTCCTCTTTGTTGCCAAGCGATGGCAAGAACGGTTTGCAAACCCCCAGTCCGGTTGGATGGGGCATGCCGAGCCATTCGCCTTCACCGACGCCTATGCCCCTGCCGCCGGCATGCGCCGCTGGCTGGTCGGCACCCCACCGATTTTCGGTCTTGCCGCCCTCGAAGCCTCGCTCGACATCTGGCGGGACGTCGATCAGCGCGCCGTCGCCACCAAGAGCGCCCAGCTGTTCGACATAATCGCCGCCGCCGGCGATGGGCTGGGCCTCGACTGCGTCTCGCCCCGCGATCCGGCAAAGCGCGGCAGCCACATCAGCTTCCGCCACCCTCACGCCTACGCGATTACCCAGGCACTGATCGACCGCGGCGTCATCGGCGACTTCCGCGATCCCGACATCCTGCGGCTCGGCCTGACGCCGCTGTATCTCAGCTACGAGGACGTCTTTCACGCCGGCGACATCCTCGCCGACGTCATGACGTCGGAAGCATGGCGCGACCCGCGCTTTGCCGAGCGGCAGACCGTGACCTGACGCCCCCTCGCCTTAATTCCCACGAAGTAGATGGTGATTGAATATCATCGTGGGAGGGCAAGGATGCGCGGACGTCTGCTGATCTCGTCGTTGCTGGCGCTGGCCGCCTGTTCCAAGGCGCCCGACGCCGACGACGCCGCGGACGCGCCTAGCGCCGGCCCTGCCGTCAACGTCACCGCCGCGCCAGGCGTCGCCTTCACCTACGCTTATCGCTTCCGCCTGCCCGCCGCCCGCATCGCCGGCGCGCAGGAGGCGCATGCCCAGGCTTGTGAAAGGCTTGGTGTCAGTCGCTGTCGGATAACTGGAATGCGTTACCAGCTTGCCGGCGAGAACGACATCCGCGCTGCCCTCGAGTTCAAGCTCGATCCCACGCTTGCCCGCGCCTTTGACAAGCGCGGGATCGACGCAATCACCGCCGCCCAGGGTACGTTGGTCGATGCCGACATCACCGGCCAGGATGCCGGCGCCGCACTCGCCCGGCTCGCCACCGACCGCACCCGCGCGATCGACGAACAGCGCCGCCTCGATGCCCAGCTCGCCACCGCCGGCAGCCGCGCCAGTGACCGTGATACCCTCCAAAACCAGCGGGCCGATGCGGCTCGCCGCCTCGCGAGCCTGGACGACGAGGCCGCCGGCCAGCGCGCCAGCCTCGTTACCACGCCGATGAGCTTCGCCTATGATTCGGGGCCCGCGATCGCCGGCTTCGACGCCAGCGCACCCATCCGCAGCGCCGCCGCGATCGCGATCGGTTCGGCCCAGCTCACCCTCGGCGTCGCGCTCGGCACCGCCGCGGCCTTTGGCCCGCCGCTCCTGCTGCTGGTCCTGTTCTGGCTCGGCTGGCGCCGCCTCGGCCCATCGATCCTGCGACGGTTCGTCGTCGAGCGACCCGCCGGCTGACGTGCGGCGCGCTTCACCCATGGCATTCGGTGTGTGAAGAGTCTCAACATTCGCCGTGGGCAAGCGCCCCGTGATTGCACCCCCCGCCCCCATCCCCTATAGCCCGCGGCATCTCAACGGCCCGGCCGCGCCCCTCGCCGCCGGGCCGCTCACTATTTATGCGAGGTAACGCGCATGGCTCGCCGCCGTCAGATCTACGAGGGCAAGGCCAAGATCCTCTACGAGGGTCCTGAGCCCGGCACGCTGATCCAATATTTCAAGGACGATGCGACCGCCTTCAATGCCCAGAAGAAGGGCACGATCAACGGCAAGGGCGTCCTCAACAACCGCATCTCCGAGCATGTGTTCACGCTGCTCGGCACGATCGGCGTCCCCACCCACTTCATCCGCCGCCTCAACATGCGCGAACAGCTTGTCCGCCAGGTCGAGATCGTGCCGATCGAGGTGGTGATCCGCAACTATGCGGCGGGCTCGCTGTCGAAGCGCTTGGGGATCGAGGAGGGCACGCAGCTGCCCCGCACGATCATCGAATATTATTACAAGGACGACGCACTCGGCGATCCGATGATCACCGACGAGCATATCGCCGCCTTCGGCTGGGCCAGCCAGGACGAAATGCACGACATCCAGGACCTCGCGATCCGGGTGAACGACTTCCTGTGCGGCCTGTTCGCCGGCGTCGGCATCCGCCTCGTCGATTTCAAACTCGAATTCGGCCGGATCTGGGACAACGACTACGGCCGGATCATCCTGGCGGACGAGATCAGCCCCGACGGCTGCCGGCTGTGGGACATGGAATCGAACGAAAAGCTCGACAAGGACCGCTTCCGCCGCGATCTGGGCGGCGAGGCGGAGGCGTATCAGGAGGTGGCGCGCCGGCTCGGCCTGCTGCCTGAAGGCGAGGATGGCGCCGTCCTCGATCTCGACTCCCACCGCAAGCGCCGGGGCAAGTAATGAAGCTGAACGTCTACGTCACGCTCAAGCCGGGCGTGCTCGACCCGCAGGGCAAGGCGATCCACCACGCGCTTGGCAGCCTGGGGTTCCAGGGCGTCGAGGATGTGCGTCAGGGAAAGCTGATCCAGCTCGACGTCGCCGATTCGACCAGCGACGCCGACATAGATTCGATGTGCCGCCAGTTGCTGGCGAACACCGTCATCGAAAATTATCGGGTGGAAAAGGCGTGAAGAGCGCGGTCATCGTCTTCCCCGGCTCGAACTGCGACCGCGACCTTGCCGTCGCGTTGAAGGCGGTGACCGGTCGCGAGCCGATGATGGTCTGGCACGGCGACAGCGCACTGCCCGACGGCGTCGACTTCGTCGGCGTGCCGGGCGGCTTCTCCTACGGTGATTATCTACGCTCCGGCGCCATCGCCGCCCGGTCACCGATCATGCGCGCCGTGGTCGAGGCCGCGGATCGCGGCGTCACCGTCTTCGGCGTGTGCAACGGCTTTCAGGTGCTGACCGAAGCGGGGCTGCTCCCCGGTGCGCTGATGCGCAACGCCGGCCTGAACTTCGTCTGCCGTACCGTGCCGCTCACTGTCGCAGGCGAATCGCGGTTCACCGCAGGATACAAGGTCGGCGAGACCATCGCCGTGCCCGTGGCGCACCACGACGGCAACTATGCCGCCGACGAGGCGACGCTGGACCGGCTCGAGGGCGAGGGACGAATCGCTTTCCGTTATGGCGAACCGGTCAACGGCTCTGCCCGCAACATCGCCGGCATCGTCAACGACCGCGGCAACGTACTGGGCATGATGCCCCACCCGGAACGCGCCTTCGAGCCCGCCCACGGCAACACCGATGGCCGCCGCCTGTTCGAGGCGTTGGTGGATGGTGTCGTGGCCTGAGCTACAGCTTGGCGCGGAACGGGGAGAAATCGGTGCCCTGATCGAAGACGTCGACGCCCTCCGCCCGTTTCAGCCAGCCGACGACCAGATAAGTCACGGGGGTCAGCAATACCTCCCAGCCCACCTTCAACGCCCATTGCGTGTACAGCACCGTGACAACGAGGTCGGGCGTCCACCCTGTCGCACCCCAAAAGGCGAGCGGGTAGAAGATCAGGCTGTCAACGCCCTGCCCGACTACCGTCGACCCGATCGTTCGCGCCCAGAGGTGCCGCCCACCCGTCCACAGCTTCATCCGGGCGAGGACATAGGCGTTGACGAACTCGCCCGCCCAGAAAGCGCAGACGCTCGCCAGCACGATCCGCGGCACCTGCCCGAACACGGTTTCGTAGGCCGCCTGATTCGTCCAGCTCGGCGCCGGCGGCAGCGCGACGACGACCCACGACATGCCCGCCATGAACAGCGTGGCGCCGAATCCGGCCCAGATGACCCGGCGCGTGCGACTGTATCCGTAAACCTCGGTCAGCACGTCGCCGATGATATAGCTTAGCGGAAAGAACAGAATTCCTGCCCCAAACGGCCACAGACCGACGACAGGCAGGTTGACCACCGCCACTTTGCCGGCACCCAGCACATTGGATAGCAGCAAAATCGCGACAAATGCCGACATGACGAAATCGAAGTAGCGAAATTGCCCGCCAGCGATCGCGTCCGCTCTAACCTGTGGCTGATCTCCATCCGTCATTGCCCCGCTATGATGGCGGTTTCCGCGCGGCGCAATCCGCGCTACGCGCCCTTCCGTGCGCGCCCGTAGCTCAGCTGGATAGAGCACGAGCCTTCTAAGCTTGTGGTCGCAGGTTCGAACCCTGCCGGGCGCGCCACTGCCTCATACGCGCCCGCCCTCCTCACCCAAAGCGCCGAGCCGCCCCGGTATTGCGGCGGCTCGACCTTAACCCGTGAAGTCAGCGCAAAGAAATTCCGACAAGGGTACGACTCCCCCCTGACGCCACTTGCGAGCAGCTTTCCGAACGCCGGCCCCCTACCGCGGCATTAACTACGAACGTCGAAGCGTGTCATAGTTAAGATCAAGTAAATCCCCCGTTTTTGCTGTGTTTTCAACGAACTTGAGGCCGGCACGATCCACCGCCATTTACGAGATCGCAAGCACTTAAGCCCTATTGAAATCGTCGACGACAGTCGCCCCAGCGGCGGCCACCTCCCGGCTCAGTGCCGAAGCGGAAGGCGATTGACGATGCCCAAAATCGGCATGAATTTGGAAAGCGCGGGCCTTACTTACTATGGTAAGACTTATCCATTCATCGACTTGATGATGACGCATGGTGGCTGGTCCGCTAAGAATTTGTCCTATGACAATCTCCCCGATGGTTCCGTGATTATTAACGCGGTTACCGGACTTCCCGGCGGCCAGGCGTCTAACGTCTCTCAGATCCGGACGGGCTTTGCCATTCAGCCTGCATCATGGTCAACAAGTGATCACTATGTCGTTACGTGGGAAGGTGCGGGATCTGTTCAGATTCTCAACGCCACGAACGTTGTTCAAGGAAATCACAGCTATACCTTTGACTATACCAGTGAGGATACCACAGCGGTCCTTGTCTTAACGGGCCTCAGTGATAGCGACCCACTTAGGGCGATTCACGTTGTACGAAGCGATGAAGTTTCCGCCTTCAACTCGGGCGCAATCTTTGGGCCGGAGTTCTTGGCTAAGGTTTCGCAATGGGGCGTCATACGTTTCATGGATTGGGGTCGGACGAACGGTAGTCAAGTCGTTTCTTGGGGCGAATTGCCGACTGATAAATCGGTCTGGGAAGAAACCGGCGTTCCGCTCAAGACAATGGTCGATCTCGCCAATGCAGCGGGAACCGACATGTGGTACAACATACCCGCGCACGCGAATGACGGCTTGGTGACGCAGGCTCTGACTTATATCCGTGATCACCTAAACCCCAGCCTGAAGCTGCATCTCGAATATTCGAACGAGGTATGGAACTGGTCGTTCGAGCAGACTCACTATGCCCAAGACCAGGGAAGGATTCTTGGTCAGCAGCTAGGCGTATCGAATATTGGCGCGATGGAATGGTATGGTTACCGTTCCGCGCAAATTGCCAAGATGACGGATGACGTCTTTGGCCAACACTCGCCACGCGTCGAGAATGTGATTGCTACCCAAGCGTATTATCGCGGCCTCGAAGATTACATCTGGACGGGTGTCCGCTTGGCGAACGTTGGAACGCCGGGGAGTCTATTCGAAGAATACGCCATCGGCGCCTACTTCGGGCACAATTTCGACGCCCAGAATGCAAGCGACAAGGCCAAGCTGCTAGGTTGGGCGCGCCAAGGCGCGGCGGGACTTGACGCAGCATTTCAGGAGCTGAGTGTCGGCGGCCAACTGACGGACAATTACTCGCTAACAACCCTCCGCTCGGTGGTCGCCTATCAGGCGTCCATCGCCCACCAGTACGGCTTGGATCTGGTCGCCTATGAAGCCGGTCAGCACCTGACCGCTAACGGCTATCAGGGGCAGGATCAGATCGATTTCGTCGCGTTCATCGGGCGGCTCGTCAACGATCCGCGGATGGGTCAGCTATACACACAGATGATCAACGATTTCGCGGCTGCCGGTGGTACGCTACTGACGGCGTTCAACGACATTGGGTCGGCCACGCGGTACGGCGCGTGGGGCGTCCTGGACGACATCCACCTGTCGAGCTCGCCTCGCTATGATGCGTTGGTCAGCGCGCAGCAGGCCGCTGCGGCCAGCACGCCGGCGCCTAGTCCGGCACCGACGCCCACCCCGGCTCCGACGCCTAGTCCGGCACCGACGCCCACCCCGGCTCCGACGCCAACACCGGCGCCAACGCCCACGCCAACGCCAACACCGGCGCCAACGCCAACGCCGACCCCGGCTCCCACTCCAACGCCAACACCTGCGCCCACCCCGGCGCCCACCCCGACGCCTGGCCCCACTCCGGCGCCGACGCCGACACCGGCTCCTACGCCTACGCCTGCTCCCCGGCCAACGCCCACTCCGACGCCGGCACCGGGTCCAACACCGACGCCGACGCCGGTGGTAGTCGCCGTGCCCGCGGTGACGGAGGCGCGCACCGTGATGACTAGCGTCAGCCAGGTACTCGGTGCGGCCGATCTGGTGACAAAGATGGCGGTGGCCGACCCCCTGTCGCACACGGCCATCAATCTGACCGGTAACGCGCTCGACCAGATGATCACCGGCAATGCCGGCGACAACATCATCAACGGCATGGGCGGCAACGATACGATGATCGGCCTCGGCGGCAACGACACCTACTTGGTGCGCGGGCCTGGCGACGTCGTGATCGAGGCGAACAGCGGTGGCCAGGACACGGTGTTCACCACCGTCAGCTACTCGATGGGCGAGTCGGAGGTCGAAATCCTTTCGACCGTCACTCAGATCGATACGACGCCCATCAACCTGACCGGCAACTTCACCAGCCAGACCGTTATCGGCAACTATGGCAACAACGTCATCAGCGGCGGCTATGGCACGGACACGCTGATCGGCCTGAAGGGCGACGACACCTACATCGTCTACGACTCGAACACGCAGGTCATCGAAAACGCCGGAGAGGGCACCGACGTCGTCCTGGTGGGCGTCAACTACACGCTCGCGCCCGGCGCCAGCGTCGAGCAGCTCATCGTCCAGGACCGCAGCTCCACCACCGGCTTCCGGCTCGGCGGCAACGAAGTGTCACAGCTCATCGCCGGCGGCCAGGGCGCCGACACGATCAACGGTGGCGGCGGGATCGACACGCTGATCGGCGGCGGCGGAGCGGATCACTTCGTCTTCTCGACGCCGCTCGGCAACGGCAATGTCGACATCCTCGCCGACTTCCAGCCCGGGGTCGACAAAATTGACCTCAGCCGGAACATCTTCTCGTCGCTGCCCGCGGGCACGACGCTCTCGGCCGACAATTTCGCGATGGGCAAGGCCGCCGACGCCAACGACTATATCATCTATGATCAGTCGAGCGGCCAGATCTTCTACGATGCCGACGGCAGCGGCAGCGGCGCAGCGGTGCTGTTTGCGGTCGTCAGCTCGGGCACCGCGCTGACCTTCAAGGACTTCGAGGTCATGAACACCGGCGTGGGTGCCTGACACCCGCATAGAGATCGAGCCGGACGGGGGCGGTGACCACATCGGTCGCCGCCCCCTTTTGTTATGGGCGCTCCGCCCTCTGCGTGCGCGACACAGGGCGATGATCATCAGGGCGGGATTGAGGCCCTTTATAGGTGAGGTCGAACAGCGCCCCGGCAAGAGCGACACCCGCCCTGCCGAAACGATGGCCCTGCTCCACGCCAACCATAGAAAAGGGGCGGCGACCCATCGGTCACCACCCCGCTTATATCGAACCTTGCCCGGCAGACGGCTCAGGAATAATATTCGGCGTAGGAACCCTGACTGCCATAGCCGAACCCGTAATCCCCGCCGAAGCCCTGAATGTAGCGGTTCAGCACCGTGCCGAGACACTTCTCGGGCCCCAGCAGGCGCATCGAGTCCTTCAACTGCTTCGAGGTGGTCACGCCATCCTCGACCACCAGCAGATAACCGTCGAGCTGCTCGCAAGCGATCATGGCGTCGTCGTTCGCGAACACCGGCGGCAGATCGCACATGAAGATCGACGGCTCGCGCACCGCCCGCATCCCGGCGATCAGCGACGAAAAGCGCGCGCTCGCCATCAGTTCGGACGAGTACATCTCCTTCTCGAAGGTCGGATAGATGATGAGCTTTTCGTCCTCCATCCGCCGCGCCATGCCGTCGATCGTGTCGACGTCGCCGCTCAGATAGTCCGCTAGACCGACGCTGGGTGGAATCCCGAAGCGCTGCGCCACGGACCCACGGCGAAGGTCGAAGTCGAACAGGAACGTCTGCATCTCGGGAATGCGCGACAGCGATGCCGACAGGTTGGAGATGACGAAGGTCTTGCCGACCTGCGGCGTCGGCGATGTCAGGCCGATGATCCGGCGGCCGTCACCCAGCATCCGCACGATCTGCGTGCGCAGCAGGTTGAACGCGCGCGAGCGCTGATCGCGACCCATGAAGCCGACCAACGCCGGATCCATATGTTCGCGCGTGACGGGAGCGGCTTCGGTCTTTGCACGAAGCATCTGCGCGGCGAGCGACGCCGCATCCATGTCTGCCACTGTGTGTCTCCTCAGCCGGCCGTTGCTTCGCGCTGGCGCTTGTTTCGGCGCCACGGCAGCCAGCCGCGCGGTTTGTTGCCCTTCTTGTCGCCGGTGATGATCGGAATCGTGACCAGGGGCATATGACCCGTGACCCGCTGGACCGCACCCACCCCGCGGATCGGCCGCATCAGCAGCTCGATCAGCAGCGCAATGCCGAGCCCGAGCGCCAGGCCGCCGAAGATGCCGCCGGCGACCAGCAGCGGCCGGTTCGGCCAGCTCGGCTCATCCGGCACGACCGGGGGATCGATGACAGAAAGACGCTCGCCCTTCTGCTGATTCTCCAGCTTGGCGGCGCCCTTGGCGTTCATCAGGTTCGTCGAGACGACCTGATAGTTGGCGCGAAGGCCATCGGCCTTCGATTCCAGCTGGGCGACCTGCTCGTTGACCGCCGGCGCCTTCGACTGCGCCGCCATCACCGATGCCGCCTGCGACCGCTCGCTCGACGACAGGCCGCGCAATTGCGCGATCGTCGCGTTGTTGGTGGCGATCTGCGCCTGGATCGACGAGACCGTGGTGCTCTGCTTCTGGTTGCGGGCGGCGAACTGCTTCGCTTCCGCCAGACGCTGCTCGGCCAGGCGGACGTCGGGGTGGTTGTCCGAATAGACTGCCTTGGCTCCCGCCAGCTGCGCCTCGGCCGCCAGCACCGCGGGATCACGCGCCGCGGCATTCGCCTGCAGGCTGGCCGCCTGGGCGAGCTGCGAATTCTCGCGCTGCAGCGACGCGATCTGCGCCTCGTATCCGCCGCCGCCGCTCGGCATCATCATCATGCCGGCGCTCGACAGAGCGGTGCCATTCGCCAGCTTCAAGCGCTGGATCTGCTGCTCGATAGCGGTGATCTGCGCCGACAGGTTCGATGCCTGATCCTGCAGGTAGCTGACGGCCCCGGCGGTCTGCTGCGAGCTTTGCGCCGCATCGAGGCGGATGAGCCGCTCGACGAAGTCCTGCGCGACGAGCTGCGCCTTCTGCGCTTCGGGATAGATGAAGCTCAGCGTGAACGCGATGGTATTGCTCTGGTTCGGCCCCTGCTGGCCGATGTCCGCGCTGACCGGAGCGATCGTCGTGTTCTTGCGCATCCGGTTGATCAACGCCGACAGCGTCTCGGTCTGGCGCTCGTCGGCGTAGAGGTTGTTGTTCTCGATCAGCTCGATCAGATCGGGGCGGCTGAGCACCTGCTGACGGATCTTGGCGACGCGCTTGTCGATCAGCGACGAAACATTGCCGGTCCCGGTCAGCTCGGCAGGCAGCTGGGGCGATTCAACCAGCAGCGTCGCGGTCGACTCATAGCGCGCGGGCAACAGCACTGCCGCTGCCACGCCGCCGACCGAACCCACCACCAACGGCGCCAGGATCCACCATTTGCGCTGCCAGGCGATCGACGGAAGATAGGCGAGGAACCCGCCGTCCTCCTGCTCCTGGTCCGCCTGCATCTGCGCCGCGGCGGTCGAGGTCATGTCGTTCATTGCGTCCTGCCCAGCGAGATCGAGAGACCCGCACGGCCGGAGATATCGGCGCGCGGCGAGAAATTGGCATAGGCCGCGTCGCGATATTGGGCCGTGGCGATCGCAGACAGCCGCTCGCTGAGCCGGCGCGAATAGGTTCCCGACACCACCCAGGTGTCCTGGTCGCCGATCACGAACGGCGAATTGACGAGGCGGCTCGAGAAATCGGATCGAACATAGCTGGCCGTTGCTGACAGCGTCGAATATTGGCCGACGCGCCGCGTGTAGCTGCCGCCGATCGACGTGGTCGTGTTGGTCCCCGCAAAACCGCTGATGCCGGGCGCGCGCGAGGCGAACAGGCAATAGCTCGTCAGCTCGTCGGATCGGCACAGGTTGGCCGAGCCGCTGAAGATCGTGCTGTTACGATCGGGCCCGAACGGACCCGAGGCATTGGTGAAGCTGGCGCCGAGCGACAGATCGAAGGTCAGCCGCTGCGACAGACGATAGGTCAGCGTCCCCTGCGGCGAATAGAAGGTCGAGCTTCCCTGCGATCGGTAATCGGCGCGCGTGGCGGAGCCGCGCAGGCCGATCGACAGCGCCTCGGTGACCCGGCGATTATAGCCGAGCGACCCGCCGTAGCTGGTAAAGTCCTGCACGAACTGGCCGGCCCGCAAGCCCGGATATGTCGTCCGCTCGCCGAAGACATTCGCCGACCAGGTCGAACGAGCGGTCGGCTGATAGGTGATGCCCGTTGCGGCATTCAGCGTGTTGCGTCGTTGACGCAGGCCGATCAGCCCGACGTCGCCGCCCGGCACTACGGGATTGATGCCCGTCTCACCGGGAAGGAAACTACCGTTGCCGACGATCGGATTGGTCGCCACCGGCAGGACACCAGGTGTCGTGACGGTCGTCGCGTCGATACCCGGCACTACTGTCGACACGGCGTTCTGAACCAGGCCGAAGCCATTGCTGTTGCCGATGATCCCGGTCGAGAAGCCCGCCGACGTATTCAGCGAGAAGCGCGGGCTGATCTGGTAATTCGCGCTCGCGGCGACGCCGGCGTTGTCGTTGCCGCCGTATTTCGAGAAATATTGCGACCGGTTGTAGAAGCCTTGGATCACGCCGCTCGCCCGAGCATCGGTGATCGACACCTGCGGGCGCAGGTCGATCTGGGCGGAGGCGGCGCCGGTATCGCGATTGGTGTCGAGCAGGAACGGGTTACGTTCGTAGCCGACGGTGGCGGTGGCGGTGGCCGACGTCCGGACGACCGGGTCGCTCGATGCCACCAGCGGCGTCAGACAGGTCGCAACGGCACCCAGCGTGCCGAAATAGCGGATGGCGCGGCTCACGGGACGATGACCGTGTCACCGCTGACCAGTTCCGGCAGGCCGGACAGGTCACGCTGGTTGGGATTGCCCTTCATCGCATCGGACAGACGGACGCGGATCGGCGCAAGCGCGCCGCCCTGCTTGCGCAGGATCAGAACGTTGCCGAGATCGGCGAACTCGGTGGGGCCACCGGCGACACCGATCGCTTCCAGGATATTGAGATACTTGCCCGGCGTGAACGTACCGGGCGACCGCACCTTGCCGATCACCGAATATTGCAGGCCGGTCGGCGCCCGCACCGACACGGTTACCTGCGGCACCTGGTCGCGGAACTGCGACGCCAGGCCGCGCGAGATCGCCGCCTCGATATCGCTCGGCAGCTTGCCCGCCGCCTCGATGCGGCCCGCAAGCGGGAAGGAAAAGGTGCCGTCCGGCAGAACGCGAATCTCGCGCTGGAGCCGTTCCTCGCCCCAGACATAGATCTCCAGCTCGTCGCCCGGGTTGATTCGATATGGCATCAACCTTGCAGCACTGGCGCTCTGCGCAGTGGCCGTTTGCGCCACCGCGGGCACCCCGATGGGTGCCAGCGACAGTAGAGACGCGACAGAAGCGACGATGATCCGATACATGTTATCCCTCCCCCTTGGGGCAATCCGCGGTTCCATACTGCTCGCCACCGTTACTGACCAGTCGTTTCGGGACTATTGACGTCGCGCGCCATTCGTCTCGCGACGGTACAGGGCGCCATACCCCTCGTTGCTTTTTGTGGCCGTTGCGGCATGAACCCAGCATGTCCTTCCTCCGCATCACGTCTGGACGGCGATTCCGCCGCGCCTTGCTGGCATCCACGTTGCTGGCGCTTGCCGCGTGCCAGTCCCCCAGCGAAAAGGCCGCCGCCCTCGGCGCCCAGGCCCAGCAGTTGTTCGAACAGCAGCGCTATTATGAAACGTCGCTGCTATTGCAGAAGGCGCTGCGCGCGCGCGACGACGTTCCCGAACTCTGGCTCCTGTTGGGCCGCGCGAAGATCGCGATGGGGGATTATCCCGGCGCCTATGCCGCCTATCGCTCGGCGCTCGACCTCGACCGTGCCAATCGCGAGGCGATGGCGGCGGTCGCTCAGCTGTCGCTCAACCGCGGCGACTTTGCCGGTGCCGACGATATCGCGACCCAGATCCAGGCGCTCGCCCCCGACGATGTCCTTGCCGCCCTCGTGCGCGGCTATGCCGCCCTCGGCCAGCAGCGCTACGACGATGCGCTCGGCATCGCCGACGGCCTCATCAAGCAGGATGGCAGCAACGTTGCCGCCCGTGTGATCCGCAGCATGGCGCTGGAACGGCAGGGTCAGATCGACGAGGCGCTCGCTGCGCTCAAGCCGGTCGCCGACCAGACCAGCCCCGACCTCTTGAGCCAGCTTCAGCGCCTATACGAGCGCACCGCCGACCCCCGAGCGATCGCTGGCGTCCTGCACCGCCAGCTCGCCGCCACTCCGCAGCGCGCAGACCTTCGACTCGGGCTCGCGCGCCAGGCCTACACCCTGGGGGCAAACAACGACGGCGCCGAGCAACTGGCGGCCGCCTTGCTGCGCAGCGACAAGGACGATCTTCGCCAGGGCGCGATCGCGGTCTGGATGGAGAGCGGGGCCGCTCCGGCGGCGGTCATCGCCAGCGTCGGCTCACTGTCGCGTGACGTCCCCACTCTGCGGCTCGCCCTCGCCCAATATCTCCTGGCGCGCGGCATGGGAGCCGAAGCACTGGCGCAGCTCAAGGATGTCGGCCCGCCGGCCGCTGCCAAGACCGACGACGCGTCGCGCCAGGGTACGCGGGCGCTGGCGGAAGCGATGAGCGGTCAGTTGCAGAGCGCGGCGACGCGTGCCGCGGCGACGCTTCAGCTCGACGACAACGAGCCGTTCGCGCTGATGGCGCTCGCACGCCTTGCGCTGGCACGCGGCGACACCAACCAGGCGCTGCGTGACTCGCGCGTCGTGCTGCGCGACAATCCCCGCCTGCCGATGGCCTACCGGCTGCTGGCCGAAATCTACACCAAGCGCGACGAAGGGCAGCTCGCCGACCGGACGATCGACGACGGCGCCACCGCCAATCCCGACAGTGGCGAATATCTGGCGATGAACATTCCGCGGCTGATCGCGCAGGGTAACGTCGACGAGGCGATGGATCTTTCACGCGATTTCACGATCCGCAATCCAGCGTCGATGACCGGTTGGCTGACGCGGCTCCAGGCATGCCGGAAGGCGGGCGATGCCGAATGCGTACGCCGCGGCTCGATCATCGCGGCGCGGCTTGCCGGCAAGGGCGGCGCCTTCCCCGCCATCCCCGATGACGAGCGCCCGACCGATCAGCCGCGTTGGACGATCTGACATGACCGGATTTCTCGGCATCGATTATGACGATCGCTCGACAGCCGCGATCATCGACGAGCTGGCCGCGCGCGATCCCGGCGCACCCTTCGCCTATCTGGTGACCCCGAACGTCGACCATGTCGTCCGCCTGCACGAGGATCAGGGCGCCGATCGCGACGCCGTCCACGCCGCCTATCGAACCGCCGACTGGTGTACCTGCGACAGCCGGATCCTTGCCGCGCTCGCGCGGACCAGCGGCGTCGATCTCAGCGTCGTGCCCGGCAGCGACCTGACCGCGGCGATCATCGGCAGCGTGCTGCGTCCGGGCGACCGGATCGCCCTGGTCGGCGGCAGCGACAGTACGACCGCGATCCTGGCCCGCATGCTACCTGGCGTGACGATCGTCGAGCATCGCCCACCGATGGGTCTGCGCCGCAATCGCGCGGCGATCGACGACGCGGCGGCGTTCATCGCCGGCGCTGGCGCACGGTTCGTCTTCCTGGCGGTGGGGTCGCCCCAGCAGGAGCTGGTGGCGGCGGCGACGCGAGCGCGGGGCGATGCCACCGGTATCGGCCTCTGCATCGGCGCCGGTATCGAATTCGTCACCGGCGAGCGGAAACGCGCACCGGTCTTTCTTCAGCGGCTGCACCTCGAATGGGCGCACCGCTTGCTCGGCGATCCGCGCCGTCTGTGGCGGCGCTATCTCGTCACCGGACCGCGCGTATTCGGCCTGGCGCTCGCCGACGCGCGCAGGCGCCGGCGAGGCACGTCGGCCTGATCAGTTCTTGGCAGCGCCGGCCGCGGGCTTCTTCGGCTCGAAGCCCGGCTGATACTCGATCTTCGCGGAGGCGCGGGCGTCCTTCACCTGCTTCTGCGCGGTATCCATCACGCTCTGGCGGCGGACCGCGTCGGCCGCGACGGCCTGGGCCTGCTTGGGATCGAGCGGCTGCGACTGCTTGCCGGTGACGACGCTGACGATCACGCCCTGACCGGCGTTCAGCACGAACGGCTCGCCCGGCGGCAGCGCGTCGATCTGCTTCAGCAAATCGGCGGGGACGCTGGCCGAATCGACCTGACCCTTGCGCTGCTGATACTTGATGCCGAGCGAGTCGAGCCGCTTGGCCACGGCCGCCAGGCTGTGGTCGTCCTTCAGCGCCTGCAGCTTCGACGGATCCGCCGGCGTCGGGAAACCGATCTGGTCGACCGAATAGATCACGCGGTTGGTGAACATGCCGGGGTTCTTGGCCTCGAACGCCTGGATCTGCGACGCGGACGGCACCGGCAGATTGCTCGTCACCTGCTTGCCCAGCATGCCGATCAGGATGTCGTCGCTGGCGCGGTTCTGGGTCTGGAGGAAATCGGGGCTCTTATCGAGGCCGCGCTCTTTCGCCTGCTGAACCAGCAGTTTGCGATCGATCAGCCGCTGCAGGGCGTCGGCGCGCGCAGCCTTCTGCTGTTCGGGCGTAGCGTTGGCGGGGAGGTTCGCGTTCTTGAGTTCGCCGTTCAGCTCGGACAGCGAGATCTCTTGCCCGTTCACCACCGCGACGACCTGGCCGGTCGCCTCGCGCTTGCATGCGGGCAGCAGCAGCACCGTGGCCAGCAGCGCTGCCGTGAGTGTCTTGTTCTTCACATTAACCCCCTTCTTCACTCGCGTGACGACGCACGCACTATACCAAATTGATTGACGTGATACAGACGGCCGACTGATCGCGACAGGAGAGATTTTTGGAAACGGTGTACGACTGGATCACGGTCGCCTTCTTTGCCGGCTTGATCGTATTGTTGCTCCAGCGTTCGGTCGGCGATGGCCCGCCGCGCGACTCCATGCTTCACTATGCGTTTCCGGCGGTCGGCTGCGCGGTGACCAACTATTTGGGCAACCACGATCAGCATGTTCTCGCCATCCTGCTGTTCGTCGCTGTGGTCGGCTATACTTTCTACTTCCTGAAGCCGCTGCAGCTGCGCTGATCAGCGGTCGCCGATCAGCATCTTGCGCCCTGGGGGCTTCAGCGCCCCCAGCATCGACCGGAAGAATCCATCCAGCGTTACCAGCGCATTGTCCGAATCCGGCGAGATCATCGAAACGCGGCCCAGCAATCCGTCGGGCACGAAGCCGTGCAGGTTGTCGATCGCCATGTCGATCCGCTGCTCCGCCCACCGCAGCGGGAAATCGTTGCCGACGCGCGTCCAGTATAACACGTTCTCGATCCGCGGGCCGCGCTGGGTCACCAGGAAGCGGGCGGGTATCGATTTGCCGTCGCCGATCGCAACGGTGACGTCGCGCGAACTGTTGATCGTGAAACCGGCCGCAGGGTAGCACACCTCCGGCCGGTGAACCTGCAACCGGCCTTCCTGCTGGCTGCTGTACGCGGCGAGCAGCATGATCGCGTCGGAATCGTCCGACCCGTCCTGGGTATACACCCGCGTCATGAGCTGCTCGTAGAGCATCTTCGACAGCTGGTCCTGCGGCGGCAGCACGAGGCCCGACGCGGCGGCATAGCTCCACTCGCCCATCTGATGGGGAAAGAGCGCCTCGAACTGCGAGCTGCTGATCGGCTGCGTGTAACGGCGCGGGTATAGGGCTTGGCCGAGCCCGGCGATGCCGAGCATGGCGCCGCCCATCAGCAGGCGACGACGGTCGGTTGCAAGCTTCATGCGGCCTCTCCCGTCCGCGACGCACCCATCAGGCGGGACATTCCCGCGTCGATCAGGAAGATGGCACCAACGGCGACGACGAACATGAACAGCCCTGCGAACTCGTGAAGGAAGCCCTGCGCCATCGCCTCGCCACCGTAATAGGTCAGCAGCACCAGGAACAGAACGCGGATGAAGTTGGCGAACACCGCGATCGGGAAGATCGCGAGCAACAGCACGGCGGTGTATCGCCAGCTCGCATTGTGCCGGAGGTACACATAGAAACTGCCGATCGCGGTCAGGCTGATCAGTGAATTGAGCCCGGCGCACGCCGCCGCGATCAACAGCTCGAACTGGCCGATGAAGATGCTGACCCCCGAACTGGCGACCGGATAACCAAGCGTCGACAGCAGGCCGACGACGGCGTTCGAGATTCCGATCTTCACCGGCTGGGTGCCGATATCGATGAAGGTGTCGGGGATCGGCACCAGGAAGATCGAATAGAGGATCGGGAACCACAGCACCGCCAGCATCGGCCCCCCACCGACGCCGTAGAGCAGGCTGACGAGGATCAGATACGTCGCCAGCGCCTGCACCTCGGTCAGACCGGTGATCGTCGAGGCCAGGTATAGTAGCAGCGACAGGCCGAGCAGCACCGCCGTCAGGGCGGGCGAGCCGGGCACCGCCGCCGCCTTCGCCCGGGCGGCGTGGAGGGCGAACAGCCAGATCGCGGTCCCGAAGACGATCGGCGCATGGCCCGCCGCCTCGGTATTCCAGCCGCGGGTCATCAGGCTGAACAGCGTCGGCACGGTGATCGCGAGAACGCCTAGCCAGAATATCGGATTGCGACGGAACGCGCGCAGGAGCGTCGCCATCTTCTGCTGTGCGACCACGCGAAGGTCGCGCGGCCCTTGCGGCGAAGCGTTACCGGCGGCGTCCACGGCCATCGTACCTGGGGGCGGCATCGCCGTCATACCCCGACCCCGACTAGGCGGCGTTCGTCGAATCGACGCACCTGCAGCACCACCAACACCGCCATTGAATCTCGATCCTTCCCCGCAACCTATGCCGTACAGCGTTCGATACGGAACGACAATCGTTCGCGCCGTGTCGGCACGCCATGGCATCTGCCGCTGAAGAATGCATGAATGACGAGACGATCGGCCGTCCGGCACTTGACGTCGTTCACCGCTCTTCAAGCAAGCGTCGGTAACGGCTACACCCGATGCGTTAATGGAGGCGGCATTGAGCGTTTTACATCTATCGAAGACCGGGACCTATCTGCATTTCGACCGCGCCGAGTGCGAGGCTGCCGGCGAGACGCGCGCTGCCGCCTATCAATCGGCGTCGCCCTTTCCCCACATCGTGATCGACGAATTGCTCGATCCGGCGATGCTGCGCCAGGTCGCCGCCGAATATCCCTCACTCGAGGGCTTCACCCATTTCGATCGCGACCAGGAGCGACTGAAGTACCAGTTCACGCCGGAGAAGATTCCGAGCGCGCTGACCCGCAACCTCCTCGCCGAACTCAACAGCATCGCCTTCGTCACCTTCCTCGAGAAGATGACGGGGATCGACGGCCTTATCCCCGACCCCCATTTCTCGGGCGGCGGCCTCCATCTCACCAAGCGCGGCGGCCATCTCGGCGTCCATGCCGACTTTAACCTCCATGGCGAGATGAAGTTGGAGCGACGGCTGAACCTCATTGTCTACCTCAACGACGACTGGGACGATTCTTATGGCGGCCACCTCGAACTGTGGGACACCGAGATGAAGGCTTGCGAGGTGAAGGTCGCGCCGCATATCGGGCGTGCGGTGGTCTTTTCGACCTCGCTCGACAGCTACCACGGTCATCCCGATCCGCTGACCTGCCCGCCCGAGCGCGACCGCCGATCGATCGCCACCTATTATTACACCGCCTTCGACGAGAAGCTGGCTGACGTGCCGGCGCGCGATACCAACTTCCGGCCCCGTCCCGGCACCGGCGATCGGATCGACTGGGCGGCACGCGCGCATCACTTCATCAACGATTGGGTGCCGCCGCGTCTCCAGCGCTACGCCCGCCGGCTCAATCCGATTCGCTGACGCCCGGCGACTACGCGGGCGATTCGCGATGGAGTCGCCCGGGCACGATGTTGACGTCCGAAGGCTCTGCTCCAGTCTGGCACAGCGCTTTCGGGCGTAAACTTTACGCCTCAATACTTTTGTTACGAACCGTGACAAAATTGTCAGTTAACGCCGCGTCATCGATCCCGGAAATGGTTAAGTCATTGACCGGAGCAACGACTTCCAACACTTTTCCTGCATCACGTCGTTCAGGAGATTTCGGATGTTCAATCGGTTAACGGTCGCTCTGGTGGGCACTGCCGCCGCCGCGATGCTGCCGACCGCGGCCAGCGCCACCGGCTACATCCAATATACCATGAGCGGCAATGTGTCGGGCACGCAGGTGACCCAGCCGATGAACGGCCCGGGATCCAGCCAGACGGTGTCGGGCCGCGCCACCTTCACCTATTACCTGCCCGCTACCGGCACTCAGGGCACCACCGCCTATTTCATGGGCGGCACGAGCAGCTTCGGCAGCAACAGCTTCAACGAAACCGGCATGAGCGGCACCGGGCGCGGCCAGATTGCGGGCACCGCCTGCAGTGGTACCAGCGGCATCGATCCCAGCTGCGGTTTCGCTCGCATTCTCGATGGCTGGCGCGGCGGCAGCTACGACCTGATCGGCACGATCGATACCTTCACCGCCACGGTAATGACGGCGCCGGTGTCGCAGATCGGCTTTTCGTCCTACCTGCTCGACCTGAGGCCGGTGACGGTCGGCACCGGATCGAACACCCGCATCGCCAACGTCGCTGCGGTGCCGGAGCCCGCGACCTGGGTCTCGATGATCGCCGGGTTCCTGCTGCTCGCCTATTCGCTGCGTCGCCGCCCGGCGCGCTCCACGGTCGCCGCCTGAGACGCTAGCGCCGACGGCGGTCCAACTCTGCGTCGATCCCGTCGCACAGCATCGGGTCGCCATCGGCGTCGCGACGCGCTGACTGTAGCTCGTCGTCATCGGCGGTGGCGAGCAGGTCGGCCATTCGCGTCGCGGTCGTCGTCGCAATCTCGGCGTCGAGCATCGGCGGCGGCTGCATTCCCAACGGATCAGTCACCAGCGGCGTCGCCAGATCGGCGCCGCCTGCCGATGACGCGAGCAATGCCTGCATCTGTTCGTAGAGCGTCATCGCATTCTCCTCGCCACCGTTCCGCCCGTCAACCGCCAGCCGCCTCGTCTAGAGCCGGGTCCGCCGCACGCGCGTGATCCACGATCAGCCGCGCAAGCAGCGGCAGCTGTGCCGGCGGCAAGTCATGCGCCATCTGCGCGATCCGCTCCAGCCGTGCGCCGGGGATGCGACGCACCAGATCCTCGCCGGCGGCAACCGGGATCAGCGGGTCCGCCTCGCCGTGGATCACCAGCGTCGGCGCCGTGATCCGCGCCAGCCGCTCGACCCGGCTGCCGTCCGCCAAAATCGCCAGCAGCTGCCGTCGCCCGCCCGCCGGGTCGTAGTTGCGATCGAACGCAGCCGCCGCCATCTCGGCCAGCATCGCCTCGTCGCGCGCCGGATCGGGAAAGGACAGCAGCCGCATGATCTCCGCGCCTCCCCGGATGGCAGCATCGCGTTCGCCGGGCTTCGGTCGCCGCCGCAGCAGCGCGCGGCGCACCTCGGCCGTAGGTCCGGGCACCTCGGGCGCGCCGCTCGACGACATGATCGACGTGAGGCTCGCGACCCGATCCGGCCATCCGGCCGCCATCAGCTGCGCGATCATGCCGCCCATCGACGCGCCGACGACATGCGCGCGGTCTACGCCGAGCGCATCGAGCAGCGCGATCCCGTCCGCCGCCATGTCGGTCAGCGTATAGGCCAGCGGCAATCGGACCCGCAGCTTCAGCGCGACCAGCGCCAGTAGCGGGTTGATCGCGAACGCGCCGTCGAGGTGCGTCGACAGCCCGACGTCGCGGTTGTCGTAGCGCACGACGAAGAACCCCTTCGCCGCGATCCGCTCCACCAAGGCATTGGACCAGGCGATCATCTGCGTGCCCAGCCCCATCACCAGCAACACGCACGGGTCGGCCGGATCACCGGTCGTATCGTAAAACAGCTCGATCCCGTTCGCGCGAACCTTCGGCAATGGCATCCTCCGCAACCTGCCGCCCCAGTGTCGGGGCCGTACCGATCCTCGTCAATTGCCCGGTCGTAACGATCCGAACTGCCGCCGGGTTCTGACGCGCGCGCGCATCAGCCGCCAAGGACGGCCACCACCTCGCCCGCCGCCCGCTCCCCGCTCTCCCAAGCGCCGTGAGCGGTCGAGAAATCGAACGGGTGCGTCGCCTCACCGGCGAAGAACAGCCGATCCTCGATAGGCGTCGCCAGCACGCCGCGTGCGTCGGCATGGCCCGGCAGCGCATGGCTGTACGATCCGCGGACATGCGTCATGCGGCACCAGCTCGACCCGATCATCGGACGCAGGTGCCGCCGGATGCCGCTACCAAGCAGCCCCGCCAACTCGTCGAGCGCGAAGGCGACGGCCGCGCCCAGTCCCTCGCGCTCGAGCATCACCGCGCCGCGCCCACCGAAGAACGCCTCGATCATGGGACGGCCGAAAGGCCGCATATAATAGCTGCCCGTCTCCGCCCGCCGCGGATCGCCGATCAGATGCGTCTCCGCAGCCAGCCCGTGCTCGCCGTCGAGCGCCAGGAACAGCTTGTCCGCCAGCCCCAGCGGCAATCGCGACGCCGCCTCGACATGCCCCCGCGCCGCCTGGGGCAGCGCGATGGCGCCGCCGGCCAGCACGTTGGTCGAAACGGTGACGACCGCCGCCGCCGCCTCAATCGATCCGCGATCGGTGACGATGCGAACGCCGTCCCGCGTCAGCGCGATCTCCGTGACCGCCGTCGCCAGCGCCATCGCCGCGGCCGGCAACTGCGCCGCCACCAGCGCGCCATACCCGGCCGGAACCCGCCAGTTATGATCGGTCGCCTTGGTATCGTAAGCCAGGAAATCGGCGATCGAGAGCCGATCGAGCTCGGCCCCGTTCATATAGCCGCTCAGCGCCTCGGCATAGCCGCGCCACGGATCGTCCACCGGCATCGCCTCGCCCGCGCGATCGCTCGGCGGTGGTGCCGTTTCGATCCGATGCTCGAAACGCTCCCAGGCTCGATGCGCCGCCTCCTGCTCGGCGGCGCTGAAGCTCAGGTCGCGATACTGCTCGCCCCATGCCGACCGCGACCGATCGACCGCGAAGCCCGATCGCTCCGCCAGCGCCACCATCGGATTGCGATCCGCCGAATGGAGCCAGCCGCAGCCGAGGTCGATCGCCATGCCGTCGATGGTCTCGGTCCACGCCCGTCCGCCGATCCGTGTGCTCGCCTCGACCAACAGCACGCGCCGCCCGGCCTCCTGCAACCGGGCCGCGGCGGCGATGCCTGCGGCGCCTGCGCCGATCACGACGACGTCATGGCTGGTGGTCACGGCATTCCCCCGCGTTCGAACGATGCCAGCCAATGCCGGGGACGGGGCGCCAGTTCCCGATGCTTGACAGCCGCCCGCCGAACGCGTTCGACGGCGCCGCCATGGCCGGCGGAAACTCGCGCAAGATCATCCACATCGACATGGACGCCTTCTACGCGTCGGTCGAGCAGCGCGACGATCCGTCGCTCCGCGGTCGTCCCGTCGCTGTCGGCGGATCGCGCGCGCGCGGTGTGGTCGCCGCTGCCAGCTATGAAGCGCGCGCATTCGGCGTGCGATCAGCGATGCCGTCGGTCACCGCGCTGCGCCGCTGCCCCGACCTCGTCTTCGTGCCGCCGCGCTTCGACGTCTATCGCTCGGTGTCGCAACAGATCCACGCCATCTTCCGCGACTACACCGACCTGATCGAGCCGCTGTCGCTCGACGAGGCCTATCTCGACGTCAGCGAGGACCGCCTCGGCCTCGGCTCGGCCAGTGCGATCGCCGAACAGATCCGCGCGCGGATCAAGGCAGACACCGGCCTCACCGCCTCCGCCGGAGTCAGCTACAACAAGTTCATCGCCAAGCTCGCGTCCGATCAGAACAAGCCCGACGGCCTGTGCGTCATCACCCCAGCCAAGGGCGCGGCCTTCGTCGCCTCGTTGCCGGTCAAGCGCTTCCACGGCGTCGGCCCGGTGACGGCGGCGAAGATGGCGCGCCTCGGCATCGAAACCGGCGCCGACCTGCGCGACCGTCCCCTCGCCTTCCTCCAGGCGCAGTTCGGCAGCTACGCCGATTACCTCTACGGCGCCGCGCGCGGCGAAGACCATCGCCCCGTCCGCGCCGACCGCCCGACCAAGTCGGTCGGGGCAGAGCGCACCTTCGAGACAAACCTGTCCGACCCCGCCGACCTCCACGCCGCGCTCGATCGCGTCGCCGACGCCGCCTGGATCCGCATCGAGCGCCTTGGCACGCGCGGTCGCACGGTGACGCTCAAGCTGCGCCATGCCGACTTTCGCACGATCACCCACGCCCGCTCGTTCGCGGGCGCGGTGCCGGACAAGGCGACCTTCCTCGCCACGGGCCGCGCCCTGCTCGATGCCCAGCTACCGGTGCCGGCCGGTGTCAGGCTGCTCGGCCTGACGCTATCGGGTATCGTCGAGGACGATGCTGACAACATTCAACCGACGCTTCCGCTCTAAACACGCCCTTCGACAGGCTCAGGGCGAACGGATCGAGGCAAACGACCAGAAAACCGTTCGTGCTGAGCCTGTCGAAGCACCTGCCCCACACCGACGCGCTTATCCCCCGGCGTAGGAGCGATGCAGATGCTCCTCCAGCGCCTGCGCGCCCAGCACGATCGCGCCGAGCGGCCCGGCATTGTCGCCCAGCGCCGGCGGCACCACGAACGTCTCGGCCAGCTGTACCTCGGGTAGCGCGATATAGCCCGCCAGCGACTTCGTCATCGCCGAGCGCACGCGCGGAAACAGGTGGCTGTTTCCCATCATCACCCCGCCGCCCATCACGATCCGCCGCGGGGTGCCGGTCAGCACCAGCGTATGGCACAGCTGGCCCAGCGCATGGGCGACGCCCTCCCACACCGGATCGTCGGCGCCGATTTCCTGCCCCTTGCGTCCGGTCCGCGCCGCCAGCGCCGGCCCTGCGGCCAGCCCCTCGCAGCACGCGCCGTGATAGGGGCAGCTGCCGACCCAGTCGTCACCCGGCAACCGGACGGGTCGGATATGGCCCAGCTCGGCATGCGTCAGGCCATCGACGGGTCGATGCCCGGCGATGACGCCGACGCCGATCCCCGTCCCGACCGTCGCATAGGCGACGTCGGCCAGCCCCTTCGCCGCGCCCCACCGCGCCTCCGCCAGCGCCGCCCCGACCACGTCGGTATGGAACGCCGTCGGCACGCCGTATCGCGCCTCGAGCCGCTTCGCGACGTCGGTCCCCGCCCAGCCGGGCTTGGGCGTCGACGTGATCTGGCCATAATCGGCGGCGTGGCGATCGATCGAGATCGGACCGAAGCTCGCGATGCCCAGTGCCGAAAACCCGCCCCAGCCGTCGAGGACGCGTTCGATCCCAGCCATCGTCTCGTCGGGCCGCGTCGTCGGCAGCGACACGCGATCCTCGATCTGCTCGGGACCGCGCGCCAGGATGCAGACGCATTTGGTGCCGCCCAATTCGATCCCGGCAACCAGCGGTGCGTCGGTCATCCTTGCTTCTCCTACAAACGAGTCGCCTGCCGGCCTATTCGACCGTGACCGACTTGGCGAGGTTGCGTGGCTGGTCGACATCCGTCCCCTTGGCGACGGCGACGTGATACGCGAGCAGCTGCACCGGCACCGCATAGACCAGCGGCGCGATCAGCGGGTGCACCTTGGGCATGGTGATCGTCGCGATGCAACCCTCGCCTGCCGCCTGGATGCCGTCATAGTCGCTGATCAGGATGACCTTGCCGCCGCGTGCCTGGACCTCCTGCATGTTACTGACGGTCTTCTCGAACAACGGCCCCGACGGCGCGATGACGATGACGGGGACGTTCTCGTCGATCAGCGCGATCGGCCCGTGCTTCATCTCGCCCGCGGCATAGCCCTCGGCATGGATGTAGCTGATTTCTTTCAGCTTCAGCGCGCCCTCGAGCGCCAGCGGATAATCGGTGCCGCGCCCCAGATACAGCACGTCGCGCGCACCCGCGACCGCGCCCGCCATTTCCTGGATCGATTCGTCATAGGCCAGCGCGGCGTTGAGCGCCGCCGGCGCCTCGCCCAGATGCCGGACGATCTGCCGCTCCTCGCCGTCCTTGAACAGCCCCTTGGCATGGGCCAGGTTCGCCGCCAGCGCTGCCAGCACCGCCAGCTGGCAGGTGAACGCCTTGGTCGAGGCGACGCCGATCTCCGGCCCGGCATGCGTCGGCAGCAGCAGGTCCGCCTCGCGCGCCATCGAGCTGGTCGGCACGTTGACCACCGCCGCGATCGTCTGGCCTTCCGCCTTGGCGTGGCGCAGCGCCGCCAGTGTGTCGGCGGTCTCGCCCGACTGGCTGATGACGATCATCAGCCCGCCCGGCTCCATCACCGGCGCGCGGTAACGAAACTCGGAGGCGACATCGAGGTCGACGGGCACGCGCGCGAATTGCTCGAACCAGTATTTGGCGACCATGCCGGCGTAGAAGCTGGTGCCGCAGGCGACGATCGTTACCCGCTTGATCGCCGACAGGTCGAACTCCGGGATCGGCAGCGTTACCCGCTCTTCCATCCGCTGAAGATAGGATCGCAGCGTCTGCGCGACGACGATCGGCTGCTCGTAGATCTCCTTCAGCATGTAATGCCGATGGTTGCCCTTCGACACCAGCTCGCCGGTCACGCCGGAGATGGTGACGGCCCGCTCTACCGGCTTGTTGTCGCGATCATAGACCTGCGCCCCCTCCTCGGTGCAGACCACCCAGTCGCCCTCGTCGAGATAGGCGATCCGCTGCGTCAGCGGCCCCAGCGCCAGCGCGTCCGAGCCGAGATACGTCTCGCCCTCGCCATAGCCCACCACGAGCGGCGAGCCGAGCCGCGCGCCGATCAGCATGTCGGGGTGCTTGCGGAACAGGATCGCGAGCGCGAACGCGCCATGGAGCCGGGGCAGCACCTCGCGCACCGCGCCGACCGGGTCAAAGCCGGCCTCCACCTTCTCGCTGACCAGATGCGCGACCACCTCGGTATCGGTCTCGCTGGTAAACACGCGCCCGCGCCCGATCAGCTCGTCGCGCAGCGCCTTGAAATTCTCGATGATGCCGTTGTGGACCACCGCGACCTCGTCGGTCGCATGCGGGTGGGCGTTGTTGGTCGTCGGCCCGCCGTGCGTCGCCCAGCGTGTGTGCGCGATGCCGGTGCAGCCCGGCAGCGGATCGGCCGCCAGTTCGCGTGCCAGGTTGACCAGCTTGCCCGATGCGCGACGCCGCTCGATCCGACCGCCGTGATCGGTCGCGATCCCAGCGGAATCATAGCCGCGATATTCCAGCCGGCGCAGCCCGTCGAGCAACCGCTCCGCCACTTCTTCCCGACCGACGATGCCAACGATGCCGCACATGTGTGAACGCCTTGTTCTGAGGAAGATTGATTAGCGAGCGGCCTTCTTTGCCGCCATCCGCTCGCGAAAGCGCTTGGCCCAGCCGGGCTTGCTCTGCCGCTCGGCCCGGACCAGCGCCAGCGAGTCCGCGTCGACGTCGGCGGTCACCACCGATCCCGCGCCGACGATCGCGCCCGCACCGATGCTGACCGGGGCGACGAGCGACGAGTTGGATCCGATGAACGCCCCCTCGCCGATCTGCGTGCGATACTTCAGGAAACCGTCGTAGTTGCAGGTGATCGTGCCCGCGCCGATGTTCGCGCCCGCGCCGATTTCGGCATCGCCCAGATAGCTCAGGTGGTTGGCCTTGGCGCCTTCGCCCAGCACCGCCTTCTTCATCTCGACGAAATTGCCGACCTTGGCCTTCCGGCCGACGACCGCGCCGGGGCGCAGCCGGGCATAGGGGCCGATCTCCGCGCCCTCACCGACGGTTGCGCCCTCCAGATGGCTGAACGCATGGATCGTCACGCCATCGGCAATGCTGACGCCGGGCGCGAAGACGACATTGGGCTCGATCACGACGTCGCGGCCGATCGCCGTGTCGTGCGCGAACCAGACGGTATCGGGCGCGATCAGCGTCGCGCCGTCCGCCATCGCCTGCGCGCGCCTCGCCGCCTGCCAGGCCGCCTCGACGCCGGCCAGTTCGGCGCGGCTGTTGACGCCCGCGACCTCGTCCGCCGACGTCTCGACCACGACGGCCGAGCCACCCTCGTCGTTCGCCAGCCCGATGACGTCGGGCAGATAATATTCGCCCGCCGCATTGTCGTTGCCGACGCGATCGAGCAGGCGCCACAGATCGTCGGCGCGTGCCGCCATCAGCCCCGAATTGCACAGCGTCACCGCCCGTTCGGCGGCGTCGGCGTCCTTATATTCGACGATCCGGTCGATGCTGTCGCCGCTGCCGACGATCACCCGGCCATAGGCCGCCGGATCGGCCGGCCGAAACGCGAGTACCACCGCGTTTGGTCGCGGCTTGGCATGAAGCGCGCCCAGCATCCGTCGCATCGTCGCCGCCGTCACCAGCGGGACGTCACCATACAGGATCAGCACGTCACCCGCGAAGCCGTCGAGCGCGTCGCGCGCCTGAAGAACGGCATGCGCCGTCCCCAGCTGCTCGGCCTGCAATGCCGTGCCGATCCCCAGCGGCGCCACCGCCGCCTCGACCTGTTCGCGCCCGGCGCCGGTCAAGACCACGACCTTTTGCGGCGACAGTGCCGACACGCTGTCGATCAGGTGCAGCAACATCGGCCGCCCGGCGATGGGGTGAAGCACCTTGTGCAGGTCGGATTTCATCCGCGTGCCCTTGCCGGCGGCAAGGATGATGACGGCGAGTGGCGTGGTCATATCTGCCGCTTGCCACCAAGACATTGCCAATTCCAGTCCGCCACGTCAGCAGCCGCGGCCATGACCGAGATTTCACGCCCCCGTTTCCCGTTCGACATCGTCGGGTTCGACCTCGACGGTACGCTGCTCGACACCACCGCCGACCTCGCCGCCGCGGTAAACCACGCGCTCGCGTCCGCCGGGCGCGCGACGCTGACCATCGATCAGGTCCGGCCGATGGTGGGCGGTGGCGGGCGGCACATGCTCGCGCAGGGCATGGCGGCGACCGGCGGCTGCACCGACGACGAGCTCGACGCGCTGCTCCAGCGCCTGCTCGCCTATTACGAGGAACATATCGCCGATCTCACCCGCCCGTTTCCCGGCGCGCTCGCTGCGCTCGATCGACTGGCGGAAGTCGGGGTGAAGCTCGCCATCGTCACCAACAAGCGCGAACGACTGGCGCGACTGGTGCTTGGCCAGCTCAGGCTGACGGGCCGGTTCGCGACGATCATCGGCGGCGACCGGCTCGGTGATGGGCGCGGCAAGCCGGCGCGCGACCTGATCGATCTCATGATCGAGGAATGCGGCGGCGGCCGCGCCGCCTTCGTCGGCGACACCGTCTACGACGTCGAGGCGGCGCGTAACGCGGGCATTTCGGTCGTGACCTTCAATCCCGGCTTTCCCGACATGCCGACAGGCGATCTCGGCGCCGATGCCGTGATCGACCATTACGATGCGCTGATCCCCACCCTCGAACGGCTCGGCTGACGCCAGCGGCTTGGACAAGCCGCCGCCGCCCCGCCAAAGAGCCGCGCATGACGTCCCGATTCGCGCAACGTCTGCTCGGCGCCATCGCCATCGCCGCGATCGGGGCGATGGCGGCCGGGGTCGTCGCCAACGCCGATGCGGCGGCGATCACGCTGGTCGTCGGCATCGCCGGTGCGCTCGCGGCGATCGGCACCCGCGACGACGAGAATGTCGCCAAGGGCGATGCCGAGGGCAATGCCGACCAGCTGCTCGGCGAGGTGCTCGACACCATCGTCGAGCCGGTACTGCTGATCCGCGGCGGCGTCGTCAGCTTCGCCAACGCCGCCGCGACCAAGCTGCTCGGCGACCATATCGTCGGCGAGGACGCCCGGGTCGCCATCCGTCACCCCGCCGCCGCCGGCCGCCTCGCCTCGCGCGGTGGCGACGATCGGCCGGTCGAACTGCATGGGCTGGGCTCCCCCGACCAGCGCTGGGAAATGCGCGTCGGCGAGGCGGGTGACGGCGCGCGCATCGTCCAGCTGATCGATCGCACCGGCAACTATGCCGCCGAACGGATGCGCGTCGATTTTGTCGCCAACGCCAGCCACGAGCTGCGCACCCCGCTCGCCTCCATCCTAGGCTATGTCGAGACGCTCTCGGAGGAAGCGGGCGAGGACCCCGGCATCCGCGCCCGCTTCCTGAAGGTGATGTTCGACGAGGCACGCCGGATGCAGCGGCTGGTCGAGGACCTGATCTCGCTCAGCCGGATCGAGGCGGAGAAATACCGTACCCCCGCCGAGACAATCGACCTCGCCATGCTGGCCGAGGACATTCGCGACGAGCTCGCCCGCGGCGGCAGCGAGCGCGCCCGCGACGTCTCGTTGACGATCCAGACCGAGGGCGCGCTGGTCGCCGGCGACCGCGCCCAGTTGTCGCAGCTGCTCCACAATCTCATCGGCAACGCGATGAAATACGGCCGCCCCGGCACCCCCGTCCGCGTCACCCTTGGCCGCGATGGCGAGCGGATGCTTCGCCTCGCCATCGAGGATCAGGGCGACGGCATCGCGCCCGAGCATATCCCCCGCCTCACCGAGCGTTTCTATCGCGTCGATGCCGGGCGCAGCCGCTCGCTCGGCGGCACCGGCCTCGGCCTCGCGATCGTCAAGCACATCGTCGAGCGCCATCGCGGACGGCTCGACATCCAGAGTCGAGTCGGCGTCGGCACCACCGTGGCGGTCGTCATGCCGCGCGCCCAGACCGCTGTCATCAAAGGGTAACGCCACTGTCACAGAGGGCAGCGCAGCGGTGACGGGGGCAGTCGCCGCGGCGAGGTTTCGATGCGGACTTTGGTTGCGATTCTCGGGCTGTTGCTCGCGGGTTGCCAGGATCAGGCGAACGGTGGGGGCGGCACGCGGGATCAGATCACCGTGGTCGGCTCGTCGACCGTCTATCCCTTCACCACGATCGTCGCCGAGCGCTTCGTCGCCCGCGCACCCTCTGCGCGCGCGCCCGTGATCGAATCGACCGGCACCGGGGCCGGCATGCGCCTGTTCTGCGGCGGCATCGGCGCGGCCTATCCCGATATCGTCGACGCCTCGCGCCGGATGACCGCGGGCGAATATGCCGCCTGCCGCCGCCATGGCGTGAACGAGGTGATCGAAGTGCCGATCGGGCTCGACGGCCTTGCCTTCGCCCAGGCACGGGGCGGGCCGTCGCTCCGCCTGACCCCGGCGATCCTCTACCGCGCCCTCGCCGCCGATCCGGGCGGCCGGGTCAACACCGCGCGTACCTGGGCCGATGTCGACCCCTCGCTGCCGCGCGTGCCGATCAAGGTCTATGGTCCGCCTGCGACCAGCGGCACCCGCGACGCCCTCGTCGAATTGATCCTGATCCCCGGCTGCCGCGCCGTCGAGGGCGAGGCGCTCGTCGCCGCGCGCGCCAACCCCGACGCCCGCCGCGCCTTCTGCGGTCGCCTGCGCGAGGACGGCGCCTTCGTCGACGCCGGCGAAAACGACAATCTCGTCGTCCAGAAACTCGGTAGCGACCCTACCGCGATCGGCATGTTCGGCTACAGCTATCTCGAGGAGAATCGCGGCGCCGTCACCGGCTTGCCCGTGGCCGGCGTATCGCCCAGCTACGAAGCGATCGCGCGCGGCGACTATCCCGGCGCCAGGCCGCTCTACATCTACGTGAAGAAGGCGCATCTGCGCGCCGTACCGGGCCTGCGTGCCTTCCTTCGGCTCTACGCCGCCAGCTGGGGCCCGGGCGGCCCCCTCGTCCGACGCGGCCTCATCGCCGGGTCGGCCGACAGCCGGGCGCGCGCCGCCACCATCGTCGCCGCGGAAACCCCGCTCGATCCACGGTCGCTGTCGTGACTACCACCGGGCTGCTCTTCACCATCGTCGGCCTCGCGCTGATCGGCTGGCTGTCGGCGCGGATGCGCGCCGCCGCCTTCCGCCGGCCGGCGATCCAGCGGTTCGGCTCGCTGCCCGTCCACCATGCATGGGTCGTCGCGCTGTGGGTGCTGGGGCCGCCGTTGACCTTCCTCGTCATCTGGTCGCTGACATCCCCCGCGCTCGTCACCGACCGCGTGCTGGCCTCGCCGCTCGCCGCCGCGCTGCCCGCCAGCGCATTCGAGCGCGCCTCGATCCTCTCCGACGCGCGGGCATTGGCGCAGGGCAGTGGCGGCGTCTTCCATCCCGCCGCCGTCCGCCTGGCCCCCGCCTATGCCGCGGCGCAGCGTCACTATGATTGGCTGGCGAGCGCCGCCGCACTGATCCTCGCGCTTGCCGGCGGCGTCTTCGCCTTCGTCCGCGTCTCGCCCGCCTTTTCGGCGCGCTGGCGGCTCGAAAACGGCGTCGTCCTGCTCCTCCTCGCCGCGGCGCTGGTCGCGATTCTGACCACCGCGGGCATCGTCGGCTCGCTGCTGTACGAAGCCGCGCGCTTCTTCGCGATGGTGCCCGCGATCGACTTCCTGACCGGTACGCGCTGGAGTCCGCAGGTCATCGATCCCGCCGATCCCGGCGCCAGCCTCGGCGCGCTGCCGCTGTTCTGGGGCACCTTCTTCATCGGCGCGATCATCGCGATGGCGGTCGCGCTGCCGCTCGGCCTGATGAGCGCGATCTACCTCGGCCAATATGCCCGGCCGCGCACGCGCGCCTGGGCCAAGCCGGCGCTCGAGGTGCTCGCCGGCATCCCCACCGTCGTCTACGGCTATTTCGCCGCGCTCAGCGTCGCGCCGCGCGTTCGCGACCTCGGCCTCTTCCTCGGCATCGCCGACGCCTCGTCGGAAAGCGCGCTCGCGGCGGGGCTCGTGATGGGGATCATGATCGTCCCCTTCGTCTCCTCTACCGCCGACGACGCCTTGCGCGCGGTGCCCGCCGAGATGCGCGACGGCAGCCTGGCGCTGGGCGCCACGCCGTCGGAGACGATCCGCCACGTCCTCATCCCCGCCGCGCTGCCCGGCATCGCCGGCGGAGTCCTGCTCGCGATCAGCCGCGCGATCGGCGAGACGATGATCGTCGTCATGGCGGCCAGCGGCGTCGCCACGCTGACGCTCGATCCCTTTGCCAGCACTACCACCGTCACCAAGCAGATCGTCGACCTGTTGACCGGCGAAGCGGAGTTCGACAGCGCCAAGACGCTCGCCGCCTTCGCGCTGGGGCTCGTCCTGTTCGCGGCGACGCTGCTCCTTAACGTCGTCGCGCTGGTCATCGTGAAGCGCTATCGCGAGGCGTATGAATAGCGCCGCGCCCCTCGCCGCGCGCCGTCGCCAGCGCAATGCCGCCGAGCGCCGGTTCCGGCTGGCCGCGCTCGCCGCCGTCTGCCTATCGCTCGGCTTCGTCGTCTTCCTGCTCGGCACGATGGCGGTGGAGGGCGCGCGCGGCTTCGTCGAGACGCGCGTCACGCTGCCGATCGACCTCAAGGCCGCCGGGTTGACCGCGACGGATGGCGAGGCCCGGTTCGCCGCGGCCATCGACGACGCCGCCACCCGTGCCTTTGGCCGCAACGGTCCCGCCTGTCTCGCCGAGGGCAGCTGGATGCACCTGCGCGACGCCGTACGCCAGGACCCCGCCTTGCTTGTCCGCCCCGGCTCGATCGAGCTGCCCGCGAGCAGCCCGGTCGATGTCGCGGCCAAGCATGACGGCACCCCCGCCGCTGAAGCCGCTGTCGCTCGCCTCACCGCCGCCGGGGCGCTGTCGCGGGGGATCGACTGGGCGTTCCTGACCGGCGCCGACGCCACCGACCCGGTTCGCGCCGGGATCTGGAGCGCGCTCAAGGGCTCGCTCCTGACCCTTACCGTGACGTTGCTGCTCGCCTTCCCGATCGGCGTCCTCGCGGCGCTGTACCTCGAGGAATATGCGCCGCGAAACCGCTGGACCGACTTCATCGAGGTATCGATCAACAATCTCGCCGCCGTCCCCTCGATCATCTTCGGGCTCCTCGGCCTGGCCGTCTTCCTCGGCACCCTCCACCTGCCGCGCTCGGCGCCGCTGGTCGGCGGGCTAACGCTGGCGCTGATGACGATGCCGGTGATCGTCATCGCCGGGCGCAACGCGATCCGCGCCGTGCCGCCCTCCATCCGCGACGCCGCGCTCGCGGTCGGTGCGACGCCCGTGCAGGTGATGTTCGACCATGTCCTGCCGCTCGCCATGCCGGGCATCCTGACCGGCACCATCCTGGGTCTCGCCCGTGCGCTCGGTGAGACGGCGCCGCTGCTGATGATCGGCATGCGCGCCTTCATCGCTGCAGCCCCACGGGGGTTCACCGATCCCGCGACCGTACTGCCGGTGCAGATCTTCCTCTGGTCCGACCAGATCGATCGCGGCTTCGTCGAGAAGACCAGCGCCGCGATCATCGTCCTCCTTGTCCTGCTGCTCTCGATGAGCGGCATCGCCATCTGGCTGCGCCAGCGCTTCGAGGCCCGCCGATGACCGACGCCAAGCTTTCCGCCCGCAACGTCAGCGTCTTCTATGGCGCCACCCGCGCGATCGACGACGTCTCGATGGACATCACCCGCGACGAGGTGGTCGCCTTCATCGGCCCGTCGGGCTGCGGCAAGTCGACCTTCCTGCGCACGCTCAACCGCATGAACGACACCGTCGCCAATGCGCGGGTCGAGGGTACGATCCTGCTCGATGGCGAGGACGTCTACGCCCCCGCGATGGACGTGGTCGAGCTGCGCGCCCGCGTCGGCATGGTGTTCCAGAAACCGAACCCCTTCGCCAAGTCGATCTACGCCAACGTCGCCTACGGCCCCAGCATCCACGGCCTCGCCCGCCATCGCGACGACATGGACCGGATCGTCGAGGACGCGCTGCGCCGTGCCGGCCTGTGGGACGAGGTGAAGGACCGGCTCGACGCCAGCGGCACTACCCTGTCGGGCGGCCAGCAACAGCGGCTGTGCATCGCCCGCGCCATCGCCGTCGATCCCGAGGTGATCCTGATGGACGAGCCTTGCAGCGCGCTCGATCCGATCGCGACCGCCCGGATCGAGGAGCTGATCCACGAGCTGCGCGGCCGCTACGCGATCGTGATCGTCACCCACAACATGCAGCAGGCGGCGCGCGTCAGCCAGCGCACCGCCTTCTTCAACCTCGGCCGTCTCGTCGAATTCGGCGCCACCTCCGACATCTTCACCAACCCGGTGGAGGAGCGGACCAAGGACTATATCACGGGACGCTACGGATGACCGACCCCACACGCTCCGCCCGGCATACGGTCAAAGCGTTCGACGCCGATATCGGCCAGCTGCGCGGCCTCATCAGCCACATGGGCGGCCTTGCCGAGGATGCGATCCAGCGCGCGATGCTGGCGCTTCAGCGCCCCGACAGCGCCCTCGCCGCACAGGTCCGCGCCGACGACAAGGCGATCGACGCGATCGAGGCGGAGGTCGAGCGCCTCGCCGTCCGTATCATCGCCCTGCGCGCGCCGATGGCGAACGACCTGCGCGAGGTCGTTGCCGCGCTCAAGATTGCCGCCGTCGTCGAACGCATCGGCGATTATGCCAAGAACATCGCCAAGCGCGTGCCGCTGATCGAGAGCGAGCACCGGATCGAGCCGATCTCGACCATCCCCGCGATGGCGACGATCGCCGCGCGCATGGTCCGCGACGCGCTCGACGCCTTCGCCGCGCGCGATGCGGATGCGGCGGTGCGCGTGTGCCAGAGCGACGCCGCGCTCGACGATTTCTACGACAGCATCTTCCGCACCCTCGTCACTCACATGGTCGAGAATCCGCGTACGATCACCCAGGTCGCCCATCTGCTCTTCGTCGCGAAAAATCTCGAGCGGATCGGCGATCATGCCACCAACGTCGCCGAGATGGTGTATTTCGCCGCCACCGGCAGTCAGATGGCCGACCGCGATCGCGATCGCGGCGCGCTTCCCGAGGAGGACCGTCGATGATGCCCCGTGCCCGTATGCTGCTCGTCGAGGACGACGCCGCACTTGCCGAGCTGCTCGTCTATCACTTCAAGCGCGAGGACTTCGAGATCGTCCAGACGCCCGACGGCGAAGAGGCGCTGCTGCTCGCCAAGGAGAAGGCGCCCGACATCGTCCTGCTCGACTGGATGGTCGAGGGGCTGTCGGGGATCGAGGTATGCCGCCGCCTGCGCCGCATGCCCGAGACGGCGAACGTGCCGATCATCATGCTGACCGCGCGCGGCGAGGAGGAGGACCGCGTCCGCGGCCTCGAAACCGGTGCCGACGATTACGTCACCAAGCCCTTCTCCCCGCGCGAACTCGTTGCGCGCGTCGGCGCCGTCCTGCGCCGCGTCCGCCCTGCACTCGCCGGCGAGGCGCTGATCTATGCCGATATCGAGATGGACACCGTCGGCCACAAGGTCCGCCGCGGCGGCGAGGTCGTCCAGCTCGGCCCGACCGAATTCCGCCTGCTCAAGCATTTCCTCGAGCATCCCGGCCATGTCTTCTCGCGCGAGCGGCTGCTCGACAGCGTCTGGGGCCACGACAGCGACATCGAGAGCCGCACCGTCGACGTCCATATCCGGCGACTGCGCAAGGCGATCAACGTCGGCGATCGGCCCGACATCATCCGCACCGTTCGCTCGGCGGGCTATGCGCTCGACTCGGGCGCCTGATCGGTCCGCTTTCGGATCGAACACGAAACGAGGGAGCCATCGCGGCAGTCGGGCGTTGGGCGAGGGCGCTGATGCACTCACGCATAAGAATTAGGAGAATGGCATGAAGCTCTTCCTGCTGGCAGCCACCGCCCTCGCCGCAACGCCGTTGATGGCCCAGACCACCCCGGCCCCTGCCGGATCGACCGATTCGACCATGTCGACGCAGACGACCACTGACGCGGCCCCCGCGACCCAGGACCCGTCGATGCAGCAGACGACGCCGCCCGACGCGTCGACGACGACCACCCCGCCCCCGGCCGACGCCTCGTCGATGCCGGCGCAGTCGACCGGTGGCATGGCCGGCACGATGCCTGCGCAGCCCAACGGCGGCATGGCGGCCGATCCCAACGCGCCGACCCCGGCGGGTGGCTACGCCCCGACCCAGCCGGCGATGACCGGCCAGATGCAGCCGGGCGTGCAGCCGACCTTCCGTCCGGCGCCGAGCCCCAGCGAGGCGTTCCCGCCGCCGCCGCCGAAGGCCAGCTATCCGATCTGCAAGAAGGGTCAGTACGACGGCTGTCGCCAGCGCGGCGGTAAGTAACCGATCCCCTCTGGCGGCGGTTGCATAGCCGCCGCCAGCTACTACGAAGGGCGCTCCATCACCGCGAAGGAGCGCCCTTTTTCATGTCCATCCGCTTCGACGACAAGGTCGCGATCGTCACCGGCGCCGGCGGCGGCCTGGGCCGCGAATATGCGCTCGAACTCGCCCGCCGCGGCGCCCGCGTCGTGGTCAACGATCTCGGAGGCTCGCGCGACGGCACCGGCCATTCCGACGCCGCGCTGAAGGTGGTCAAGGAGATCGAGGCCGCCGGCGGCCAGGCGATGTCGAACGGCGGCAACGTTGCCGAATACGACCAGATGGCCGACATGGTCGCCCGCGCGAAGGAAAAATGGGGCGGCGTCCATATCCTCATCAACAATGCCGGCGTCCTGCGCGACAAGACCTTCGCCAAGATGGACCCTGCCGACTTCGAATTCGTCGTCCGCGTCCACCTGCTCGGTTCGGCCTTCGCTACCAAGGCCTGCTGGGAGACGTTCCGCGAGCAGAATTACGGCCGCGTCCTCATGACCGCCTCGTCGACCGGCCTGTTCGGCAACTTCGGCCAGGCGAACTATGGCGCCGCCAAGATGGGCCTCGCCGGCCTCACCAAGACGCTTCAGATCGAGGGCGCGAAGAACAACATCCGGGTCAACACGATCGCGCCGACCGCCGGCACGCGGATGACGCAGGACATCTTCCCCGAGGCGCTGTTCGACGCCTTCTCGCCGGAAAAGGTCGCACCCGGCGCACTCTACCTCGTCAGCGAGGATGCGCCATCGAACGTCATCCTCGGCGCCGGCGCCGGCGTCTTCCAGGCAAGCTACGTCACGCTCACGCCGGGCAAGCTGCTGAAGGGCGACGACTTGTCCGTCGAGGGCGTCGCCGCGCACTGGGACGCAATCGTGTCGCGCGAAGGCGAGATCGTGCCGCAGTCGGGTGGCGAACAACCAATGATGATCGGGCGCATCCTCCAGCAAGGCTGAGCAACAAGGCTGTATTGCTCTACCAATACACATGCACTAATCTGTGTCGAACGGGAGGTGCCGATGTATAGTGAAAGCGATATCGACGCTGCGGTGGGTGCGGGGGCGCTCACCGCACAGGCTGCGGATGATTTCAGGACCTATATAGCCCGGATGCGGGTGACCCCCGCGGTCGACGAGGAGAGCTTCCGCCTCCTCACCGGGTTCAACGACATTTTCGTCTCGATCGCGATCGTGCTGCTGCTCGTCGCGACCAGCTGGATCGGCGGCACCATCGCATCGCCCTTCGCCGGGCTCGGCGTCGCCGCCGTCGCCTGGGGCCTCGCCGAATATTTCACCGCCAGGCGCCGCATGGCGCTGCCCTCGATCGTGCTGCTCATCGCCTTCGTCGGCGGTGTGGCCGCGACCTTCGCGGCGCCGATCGCGGCGAACGCCGATGCCGTCAACGCCTGGCTGAAGACCGTCGCCAGCACCGAGGACGGCCAAGCCGCGATCGCCGCGCTGATCGCGGCCGTCATCGCTGCCGTCACCGCCGCCGCCGCCTTCGTCCACTGGCGCCGCTTCATGGTGCCGATCACCGTCGCCGCGGCGGCGGTCGCGGTGGTGGGTGTCGGCATCTCGCTGATCGTGGCGCTGATCCCGGTAGCACGCGAGGCGATCTATCCGCTGGTGTTCGTCGCTGGCCTCGCCATGTTCGCCTTCGCGATGCGCTGGGACATGAGCGACCGCGAACGTCGCACCCGCCGCGCCGACGTCGCCTTCTGGCTGCATCTCGCCGCCGCGCCGATGATCGCGCATTCGCTGTTCAACCTGATCGGCGTGTTCGGCGGCGATGTCGATGCCGGGCGGGCCTTGCTGGTACTGCTGCTCTACATCGGCTTTGCCGTCGTCGCGCTGGCGGTGGACCGGCGCGCGCTGCTCGTCTCGAGCCTCGTTTATGTGCTCTATGCGATGTACGCGCTGTTCCAGACTGCCGGCGCCGTCGAGCTGTCGGCCGCCTTCACCGCGCTCGTGATCGGATCGGCGTTGCTGCTGCTCTCGGCCTTCTGGCAGCCCGTTCGCGCCCGCGTGGTCGCGATGCTCGGCGATATCGGCGGCCGGCTACCCCCGGTCCAGCTCGCACACTGACCCGATCAGCCGGCGGCGCGCGCCAGCGTCGCCGGTTGACCGTCGACATCGGCGCGGCCGCTGCCGTCGCCCTGATCGGCGAACAGCACGATCGTCAGCCGATCGAGCCCCGCCAGCTCGATGCCGTCGGGCGCCGGTCGCCACCCAGCGACGGCCTTGCCCAGCATATCGCCCAGGCACGCCGCGCCCTCGTCGATTCCATAGGCGTTGGCGTCCTCAACTCGTCCGGTACCCAACCGCACGGTGCATTGCCGCCCGCGTACGCTAACGTTCCAGCGTCCTGCCACCTCGGCGGGCTCAGCCATGCGCAGGCTGCGGACGGTTGCTCGGCTCGTCTCCATTGCGGCTCCGTTCGTGGCATCGGCGGCACAACCGGTTGCAAAGCCGCCAACATATATCAACATGACTGTCGCACTCAGCGAAGCAATTCCGCTTTGTAGTCGTGCGGGGGCACCGGTACGGTCCGACGGGAAAGCGGATCGAAGCCGGATCACCGGGAGACGACGATGCGCTGGGAGAACCAATTTACCGCTGCCCGAGAGATTTCGCCGTGGCAGGCCATGGGTGTGGACTCCGATCGATACGACAGGGCTTTCAGCAGCCCCAACAACAATCAGGACGGCCGATTGTGCCAATGCCCGTCGTGCGCGGGCGGTGCCGGGCCTGACACCAACCACGTCAGCACCGGATTCTTTGCACTCAATGCCGAGGATCGCGGCGAGACAGGCACCAACGGCAAGACCTCGCTGACCATTGCCGAGGCCGCCGCGCAGATCGGCCGCGCGAACACGACGTGGAACGGCTCGACGCTCGGCCAGGCGGCAGAGGTCACCTACGCCTTCCGCGCCAGCGCGCCCGCGACGATGCCCAACGGCACCTCGGGCTTCTCGGTGTTCAACGCCGCGCAGATCGAACAGGCCAAGATCGCGCTGCAGAGCTGGTCCGATGTCGCGCAGATTACCTTCCGCCAGGTGACCGGGACCAACGGCTACAGCAACAATGCGTCGATGTTACTCGGCAACTACTCGACCGGTGCGTCGGGCGCGGCTGCCTTTGCCTATTATCCCGGCAACGGCGTCGGCGGCGATAGCTGGTACAACAGCTCGCTCAGCTACAATAGCGCGCCGGACAATCTGAACTACGGCGGCCAGGTGCTGGTCCACGAGATCGGTCATGCCATCGGCCTCGGCCATCCCGGCGATTACAACGCCGGCAACGGCTCGCCGACCTACGCCAACAGCGCGCAATATTACGAGGATACGCGCCAGTATTCGGTCATGAGCTACTGGTCGGAAACGAACACCGGCGGCAATAACGGCGGTCTCTACGCCGCCGCCCCGCTGCTCGACGACGTCGCCGCCGCGCAGCGCCTGTACGGCGCCAACATGACGACGCGGACGGGCGATACGGTGTACGGCTTCAACTCGAACACCGGCCGTGACTATTACACCGCGACCACCTCGTCGTCGGGCCTCATCTTCGCCGCCTGGGACGCCGGCGGCAACGACACGTTCGACTTTTCCGGCTACGCGAAGAACCAGCTGATCGACCTTAACGACGGGCATTTCTCCAACGTCGGCGGGCTCGTCGGCAACGTCGCGGTGGCGGCTGGCGTCATCATCGAGAATGCGACCGGTGGCAGCGGCAACGATTCGTTGATCGGTAACGAGGTCGCCAACGTCCTGCGTGGCGGCGCCGGTGCCGATACCATCGACGGCGGGCTAGGTGCCGACCTTCTTTACGGCGGATCGGGGGCCGATCGCTTCGTCTTCGATCAGCTGGCGGATTCGACCTCCAGCGCGCGCGACCGCATTCTCGACTTCACCAGCGGCTCGGACAAGATCGACTTCTCGGCGATCGACGCCAATCCGAACGAGAGCGGTGACCAGGCGTTCACTCAGGTGTCGAGCTTCAGCGGCCAGTCGGGCCAGGCGATCTTCGCCTATGACCAGGGCAGCAACACGACGACGATCAGCCTCGACGGCAACGGCGATCGGGTCGCCGACCTCGGCCTGTCGGTCACAGGCACGGTCATGCCGTCGCTCGACGTCGTCTTCTGATCGGGTGGCCGGGCGGCCGATCGCGCCGCCCGGCTTCTCGTCAATCGTCGTCGACCAGCTTCATTAGCCGCCGCTCGACCGGCGCCAGCACCGGCCCCAGCTCGTGCCCGCGCTTGAGCACGGTGCCATGCTCGCCGATCAGCGCCCACATGCCCTGCCGGCTGCGCAAGGAAGGGCGTTTCTCGATCCTGAACTCGGGTCGCTCGGCCGACCGGCGGAACGCCGCGAAGATCGCCGCCTCGCGGCCCAGCTCCATCGCATAGTCGCGCCAATGCCCCGCCGCGACCATTCGCCCGTACAGATCCAGGATCCGTGTCAGCTCGGCCCGGTCGAAGCCGATCTGGCTCGGCTTGCCGCCGGCGTTGGGAAAGGGCGTGACGGTGCCCATCAGGCCCGATCGCGCTCCTGTTCGGCCAGCACCGCATCAAGCCGCTTGCGCATCGCGTCCAGCTCGCAGCGCATGATCTCCAGCTTCTGCGTCTGCGGATCGAACATCTCGGAACAGGGCGTGCCATAGGGCACAAACCGCGGCGCCTCGCCCGCGCCGCCCTCGATCACCGTCGGCCGGGCGGGAATGCCGACCATCACTGCGCCCTCGGTCACGTCCTTCGTCACCACCGCATTGGCCCCGACGCGCGCGCGCTTGCCGACCAGGATCGGCCCCAGCACCTGCGCGCCGGATCCGATGATGACGCCGTCCGCCAGCGTCGGATGCCGCTTTCCCGCAACGCCGTTGTCGGGACTGGTCCCGCCGAGCGTGACGCACTGATAGATGGTGACATCATTACCGATTTCCGCCGTCTCGCCGATCACGACGAAGCCGTGGTCGATGAAGAAGCGCTTGCCGATCTTGGCGCCCGGATGGATGTCGATCGCGGTCGTCGCGCGGCTGTAGTGATTGACCATCCGCGCCAGCAGGAACAGCCGCCTGCCGTACAACCGGTGCGCGATACGATGCCAGAACAGCGCCCAGACACCCGGATAAGTCAGCACTTCCCAGCGGCTGTGCGGCGCCGGATCGCGGGCGCGGATCGAATCCAGATACTCGGTCAGCTTCGCGAACATTCGTCTCGATCCCCTTATCGCCCCCGATTTAGGTCGCCACTCGTCCGATTGCCAGCACCGGGCATCGGCGCCCTAAAGCCTATCTATCTTGTCGGGGATGCTCGCGTCGGGCAGGTCGGGAGCGTGCCCGATCTTGCCAGCTTCGATGTCAGCGCCCTGCTGCCCTTCATCGCGGTGGGATTCGCCGCTCAGGTCGTCGACGGCGCGCTCGGCATGGCGTTCGGCGTCATCTCGAACACCATGCTGTTGTGGATCGGCGTCCCTCCCGCCGCGGCGTCGGCGGGCGTCCACACCGTCGAGACCTTCACCACCGCCGTCTCGGGGATCAGCCACGTCGCGCATCGCAACGTCAACTGGCGGCTGTTCCTGCGAATCATGATCCCCGGTGTCATCGGCGGCGTACTCGGTGCCTATGTGCTGTCGAACGTCGATGCCGCGGTGACGAAGCCGTTCATCCTCGGCTATCTCAGCGTCATCGGCCTCTATCTGCTCTGGCGCGCCTGGCGGTATCCACCTCAGGTGAAGGAGCCGAAGATCGTCGAGCCGCTCGGCCTCGTCGGCGGCTTCCTCGATGCGGCGGGCGGCGGCGGCTGGGGGCCGGTCGTCACCAGCAACCTGCTCGTCCAGGGCGCGTCGCCGCGGACGACGATCGGCACCGTCAACACCGCCGAATTCTTCCTGACGACGACGATCTCGATCACGTTCCTTACCCAGCTCGGCTGGGCGGCTTTCACCGTCGCCACCCTCGGCCTGCTGATCGGCGGCATCGTCGCGGCGCCGTTCGGCGCGATGCTTGCCAAGCGCGTGCCCCCGAAGCGGCTGCTCGGCCTTGTCGGCACGATCCTGACGATCACCAGCGCCTTCGGCCTCTATCGCGCCATATTCCACTGACGCTGGCATGATCGACCGCTTCGACTAGGATGGCGTCGCACGATCGACTGAGGCGATAATGGCGACGACGTACCTACCCACGCTCAAGCAGCTGCAATATCTACTCGCCTTGCGCGATCACGGCCATTTCGGCCGCGCAGCGGAGGCGTGCTTCGTCACCCAGTCGACCCTGTCCGCCGGCCTGCGCGAGCTGGAGACGCTGATCGGCGTGACGCTGGTCGAGCGTACCCGCCGCGTCGTCCGCTTCACGCCGCTGGGGGAACGCATCGCCGCGAAGGCGCGCATCGTCCTGCGCGAGGCGGAAGAGCTCGGCGATATGGCCCGCGCCGCCGGCCGCCCCCTGTCGGGGGACATGCGCATGAGCGTGATCCCCACCATCGCCCCCTTCATGCTTCCGCGCATTCTGCCCCGGCTGCGCCGCGACTATCCCGACCTGAAGCTGTTCCTGCGCGAGGAGCCGAGCGGCCCCGCGTGCGAGGGGTTGCACAATGGGCGCACCGATTGCGTCCTGCTCGCCCTCCCCTTCACCTGCGGCGAGGTAGCGTCGCAGGCGCTGTTCGACGATCGTCTCTTCGTCGCTTTCCAGCCGCAGGACATGCCCAACCTTCCGCCCAAGGTCCCGGCCGAAGCGATCGACGAGACGCGGCTGCTGCTGCTCGAGGACGGCCACTGCCTGAAGGACCATGCGCTGTCCGCCTGCAACCGTCCCGAACTGCGCGCCGAGGCGACGATGCTCGGCACCTCGCTCCACACCATCGTCCAGATGGTCGACAATGGCCTCGGCATGACGATGCTGCCCGAAATGGCGGTCAACGCCGGCATCCTCGAGCATACCAGCATCGTCGCCCGCCCCCTCGATGCGGTGAACGCGACGCGCACGATCGCGCTCGTCTGGCGGCGCTCGTCGCCGCGAGAGCGCGATTTCCAGCTGCTGGCCGGGGTCCTTGCCGAGGCGCCGTGAAACCGATCGTGGCGATCGACCGTAGTGCCTCGCAAAGGGAGACCATCGATGACCCGCACCATCCTGTTCACCGCCGTCGCCGCGCTGGCGCTGGCCGGTTGCGGTGGCCGTAAGGACGAGGCCGAAAGCGCCGGCTCCGCCGCCCCAACTGCGCTGCCCAGCCCCACGCCCACCGCCACCCCGGTCGCCGCGACGGGCAATCCCGAGATCGCCGGTACCGCGGTTCCGACGGACCGCTCCATCGCGGACACCATCGCCGCCACACCCTCGCTGTCGACGCTGGCGCAGGCGATCCGTGCCGCCGACCTCACCCCGCGCCTCGCCGCGCCCGGCTCGATCACCGTTTTCGCGCCCAGCAACGCCGCCTTCGGCCGCCTCGCCCCCGGCACCGTCGACAGCCTGCTGAAGCCCGAGAACAAGGCCTCGCTCGTCAAGCTGCTGAGCTATCACGTCGTCGCCGGCTCGATCACCGCCGACCAGCTCGTCGCCATGATCCGCGCCGCCGGCGGCACCGCCACGCTGACGAGCATCCTCGGCCAGCCGATCCGCGCGACGATGACCGGCAACGTCGTCACGCTGACCAGCGCCACCGGCAACCTGAGCTACGTCGAGATCGCCGACATCCGCCAGACCAACGGCGTGATCCACGTCGTCAACGGCGTGCTGGTCCCGACGCTGGCGAACTAGGCAAATCCCCCCCGGCATGGGGAGGATTTCAATACACCACCCCCAGCAACCCCGGCTTCCGCCGCTCCAGATCCAGCACCAGATCCCCGAACAACCCGTTCGCCCACGCAAACCATTTGCGCGTGAACTTGCTAGGATCGTCCTTCAGGAAACTCTCGTGCATGAAGCCGGTGTCGGCATGGGTCCGCTTCAGCCACGTCAGGCACTGGCGGATCACCGCATCGTCGTCGCTCAGCAACGCACGCGCTATAATCGACATCGGCCAGATCATGTCCATCCCCGCATGCGGCCCACCGATTCCCTCGGCCGCCGAACCCGAAAAGAAATAAGGGTTGCGCCCCGACCACGCGAGCGCAGCCGTGCGGCGCCACAGCGGATCGTCGCGCGTCGCCGATCCCAGCAGCGGCAGGGCCGACAGGCTCGGCACATTGGCGTCGTCCATGAAGATCGCATTGCCGAAGCCGTCGACCTCGTACGCCCACACCTCGCCGCCCCTGCCGTCCGTCATCCGGCCATGCGCCCGAAGCGCCGCCTCGACCTCCGCCGCCAGCGCTTCGGCGCGCCCCGCCGCCGCCGCATCGCCGCGCGCCTCGCGCAGCACCGTCGCCAGCATCTGCAACGCCGACACCGCGAACAGATTCGACGGGATCAGGAACGGATAGACGCACGCATCATCCGACGGCCGGAACCCCGAATGGATCAGCCCGACCTTGCGCGTCGGCGCGCCATAGCCGCCGAACATCAGCGTCTCGGTCGGCGTCGTGTCGCGCCGCTGGAAATGATACGGCCCCGGCCCGTCCTTGCGCTGCTGTACCCGAAGCGTCTCGACCGCCAGCGCCATCGCTTGCGCCCAGGTCGCATCGAACGGCACCTTGTCGCGCGTCGCGGTCCAATAGCCATGCGACAGCCGCATCGGATAGCAGAGCGAGTCGATCTCCCACTTCCGCTCGGCCACGCCCGGCTTCATCTCGGTCAGGTCGGTCCGCGCACTCAAGCTCGAGAGCGCGGTCGGATCCTCCATATAGGCGTTGGCATAGGGATCGATCAGGATGCACCGCGCCTGCCGCTGGATCAGCCCGTGGAACAGCCGCCGCAGCGCGGCATCCCTGGGCGTCAGATGGACATAGGTCTGCAACTGCGCCGAGCTGTCGCGTAGCCACAGCGCGTCGATGTCGCCGGTGATGACGAACGTATCGGGCTTGCCGTCGATCGTGCCGACCTTGGTCACGGTGGTATCGAGCGTATTCGGATAGCAATTCTCGAACAGCCACGCGATCTCGGGATCGGCGATCCGCCGCTTCACCCGCGCGATCTCCGCCTCCACCGCCGGGCTGGTGAAGCGCCGCTCGCCCTGCGGCGGTCGCTTGCTGGCGAACGCAGGTGCCGCCGCAACCGGCACCGCGGCCGATACCGCCAGCACGCCTGCCCCCGCCATCAGCTGGCGCCGGTCGACCCAGCTCATCGTGCGTCGCTCATCGAAAACGGCCGGTCCTTGATCGCCACGCCCCACTCCCTGTTCGGCGTCGGCCCCATGATGAAGCGCAAAGTCCCGCCGGCCTGAAGCTCCTGCCGCGGCAGATAGGGCTTGGTCCAGTCCCTGCCGTTCAGCGTCACCGACTGGATATAGACATTCTCGGCCGAATTGTTCGCGGCCTCGATCACCAGCCGATTGCCGCCTGGCATCGTCAGCCGAACCTCGCAGAACAGCGGACTGCCGATCGCATATTGCCCGGTCGCCGGCGTCACCGGGTAGAAACCCAGCGCGGAGAACACATACCACGCCGACGTCTGGCCATTATCCTCGTCACCCGGATAGCCGTCGGGCGTCGCCGCATAGAGCCGGCGCATCACGTCGCGCGCATGGAACTGCGCCTTCCACGGCGCACCGGCCCAGTCGTACAGATAGATCATGTGCTGGATCGGCTGGTTGCCGTGGGCGTACTGGCCCATGTCGACGACTTGCATCTCGCGGATCTCGTGGATCGTCTCGCCATAATAGCTGTCGTCGAAGCGCGGCGGCGTCGTGAAGATCGAATCGAGCCGCTCGACGAACCGGGCATCGCCGCCCATCAGCTCGGCCAGCCCGCGAACGTCCTGCATCACCGACCAGCTGTAATGCAGGGCATTGCCCTCGGTGAACGCATCGCCCCATTTCAGCGGGTTGTAGGGCGTCGCCCAGCTGCCATCCTGGCTTCGCCCGCGCATCCAGCCGCTCTCGCCATCGAACAGCTTGCGGTAATTCTGCGCTCGCGCCGCAAACAGCCGGGCGTCGTCGGTCTTGCCGAGCGCGCTCGCCAGCCGCGACAGGGCGAAGTCGGCGGTCGCATATTCCAGCGTCCGCGCCGCATTCTCGTTGATGCCGACGTCATAGGGCACATAGCCGAGTCGGTTGTAATATTCGACGCCTTCGCGCCCGACCGCGGCGATCGGCTTGCCCTTCTTGTCGAGCGGCCGCCCCTCGCTCGTCGTCGCCGCCTTCTTCGCCGCAGCATAGAGCGTCTTGACGTCATAGCCGCGGACGCCGTTGGTCCAGGCATCGGCGATGATGTTCGCCGAATTCGCCCCGATCATCACGTTACGATAGCCGGGGCTCATCCATTCGGGCAGCCAGCCGCCCTCCTTCACGGTGTTGGCGAGGCCCTGCATGATCTCGGCATCGCGCTCGGAATACATCAGCACGAAGAACGGGAACACCGCGCGCCACGTGTCCCAGAAGCCGTTGTCGGTATAGAGCGGCCCGGGATGCACCTTGCCGTCGAACGGGCTGTAATGGACCTGCCTGCCGGCCGCGTCGATCTCGTGAAACTGCCGCGGAAACAGCAGCATGCGATACAGCGCCGAATAGAAGGTGCGGCGATTGTCCTCGTTGGGATCGACCACCTCGATCCGCGCGAACTCCTTCTCCCATGCCGCCTTGGCCTTCGCCTCGGTCGCGGAAAAGCTGTCGCGCCCGATCTCGCTGTCGAGATTGCGCTGCGCCTGCTCGGCACTGACGAACGACGAGGCGACCCGCACCCCCACCTGCTCGCCGGCCTGCGTCCGGAAGCTGACCGCCGCGCCGACATGATCGCCCTCGCGCGACGGCGTGGCGGCGAGCGTGCCGTTGTCGTCCCACGTCCGCGTCACCGCGAAATCATGGTCGAACTCGGCAACGAACCAGTTGCGGAAATTCCCCGGCACCCCGCCATGATTGTTGCGGACATAGCCCGTAATCCGGCGCCGCTTCGCATCGATGCTGACCATCGATCCACCGGCATAACCGTCGAGGATGATATGCGCGTCGTCATTTTTGGGAAAGGTGAAGCGGAACTGCGCGGCGCGCGTCGTCGGCACCACCTCGGCGGTCACGTCATAGTCGGCCAGATACACCTTGTACCGGTACGGCCGCGCCTCTTCCGCCTTGTGGCTGTACCAGGAGGCGCGCTCCTCCTCGCCGACCTTCAGCGCCCCGGTCTCCGCGAACAGGGCGAAGGCGGCATAGTCGTTCATCCACGGGCTGGGCTGGTGCGTCTGCTTGATCCCGTTGATCTTCTCAGCATCGTAGGTGTAGCCCCAGCCGCTCCCCATCTTCCCGGTGACGGGGGTCCAAAAATTCATCCCCCACGGCACCGCCACCGCCGGATAGGTGTTGCCGTAAGACATGGTGTAGCTGGAATCGGTACCCATCAGCGGGTTAGCGAGGTCGACCAGAACGGTCTTTGCTGCAGCATTTTGCTGCGCAGCAATCGGCGTCGGCAGGGCGATCGCCGCCATCGTCGCCACGGTAATCATGCAGTGTCGCATCGCCATCTCCCGGCTCGTCACCGCCTTGCTAGCCGGTTCCGCCGGTGTAGGAAAATGTCGGACATGGCCCCCGCGCCCTAAAACCGACACCAATCGTCCGCAGGAGGACGCGGCATGACAGACCTGCTCAAATTTCCTCTGTTATTGGCGGCGCTTGCGGCGACTGCACCGACCCCGGCTGTCGCCGAATCCGCGCCCTTCGACCTCGTCGGCCCGCGCCTTCGCGTCACCATCGCGCGCAGCGGCCGCACGCTGCCGCTCGGCTCGGTCCCCAACCTCGCCGCCGGCGACCGGATCACGGTCCATGCCGAACTCGGCCGCGACAACGATACCCGCTACCTGCTCGTCGCTGGCTTCCTGCGCGGCCCCACCAGCCGTCCGCCCAAATCCTGGTTCAGCCGTGCCGAAACCTGGCGCGACAAGAAGGCCGACCTCTCGATCACCGTGCCCGGTGGCGCGAAGCAGTTGGTCTTGTTCCTCGCCCCCGATTCCGGCGGTTTCGACGCGATCGTCGATGCGGTGCGCAAGCAGCCCGGCTCGTTCGTCCGCGCGACGCAGGAGCTGAACCAGGCCAGCCTCGACCGCGCCCGTCTCGACATGTTCGTCGAGCGGATGCGCGAGCAGGAGCGCGTCGATCCCGACAAGATCGAAACGCTATCCCCCACCCTCACCCGCAGCCTCGCGGTGAAGCTCAAGACGGAGTGCCTGACGCTCTACGCCGCGGCGCAGGCGGGCTGCCTCACCGACAGTCGCGAATCGCTGCTGCTCGCCGACAGCCACACCTCGGCGCTCGCCGACACGCTGGTCGGTGCGCCGACCGACCTCGCCTTCCAGCTCAGCGCAACCCCGCAGGGCGGCTATGGCTATTACAGCCCCTATATCGGCGTCGTCCGCGATCTCGCCCGGATCTTCGGTGCATTCCAGGCAACGCAGTTCCGCTACATTCCAACGCTCACCAGCGTCCACGGCGGCGAAGCGACACTGCTGCTCAACGCCGCGCCCTCCTTCGCCAAGCCCAAGTCGGTGATGGTCGTCGCCATGCCAGCGATCGAGCCGGGCGAGGCACCGCCGCTCCGCCGCAGCGATCCCGGCGCGCCGGTCTGCCTGTCGCGCCCCGACCTGGTCCTGCCGATTGAAGGCGCGCCGCTGATCTACGCCACCCAGTTCGCGCACGATATGACGCTGTCGATCGAGCGACCAGGCGGCAAGCCGCTCGACCTGCCGCTGACCGCCGATGCGGGCCGTGGCGGCTATGTGCTGGCCAACGGCAAGGCGGGTTTCGCCGGCCTGCCGTCCAGCACTGACGCCAGGCTGCGCGGGCAATGGGGCTTCCTCCCCTTCACCGGCCCCGGCTATCGCCTACAGATCGCGCCCGCCGCGCCCGAGTGGAAGGCCGACGCCGCGCCGCTGGCTGCCAGCAAGGACGCCGCCGTCACCCTGACCGGCGCCGCCCCCGCCTGCGTGTCGTCGGTCGAGCTGCGTGGCGCAGGCGCATCGCGTCCGCTGCCGTGGAAGATCGACGGCACCGACAAGCTGATCATCTCGCTACCCGCCAGCGGCGTCACCGGCAGCGCCGTCCGCGTCGCCATCCGCTACGCCGGCCAGGACCAGCCCTCGCTCGTAGAGCTGCCGATCGCCCGGCCCGAGCCGGCGCCGTTGGCCGAACCCGTCGAGCCAGCGCCGCTCACCGCCCCGCTGCCCAACTGACTAGGTCAGGCCGCCGCCACCAGCCGGTAATCCCGATACCGCTCGCGCAGCGCCGTCTTCAGCAGCTTGCCCGTCGCGGTATGCGGCAACTCGTCGACGAACTCGATCGCGTCGGGCAGCCACCATTTGGCGACATGCTGCGCCAGATGCGCGCCGATCTCCTCGGCCGTCACCGTCGATCCCGGCTTGCGCACCACCAGCAGCAGCGGGCGCTCATCCCATTTCGGATGCGCGATCCCGATCGCCGCCGCCTCGGCGACGCCGGGACAGCCCACCGCTGCATTTTCCAGATCGACCGAGCTGATCCACTCGCCGCCCGACTTGATGACGTCCTTCGACCGGTCGGTAATCTGCATCGTGCCGTCGGGATGCAGCACCGCGACGTCGCCGGTGTCGAACCAGCCGTCAGCATCGACCGCATCCTCGCTCGCCCCGAAATAGCGCTTCACCACCCAAGGCCCGCGGATCTGCAGCCGCCCCGATGCCTCGCCGTCGCGCGGCAATTCCCGATCCTCGTCGTCGACGATGCGCAGCTCGACGCCGAACGGAATGCGCCCCTGCTTGGTCAGGATGTCGAGCTGCGCCTCGATGTCGAGGTCGTCCCAGTTCGCCGGCGGCGCGGCGGCGGTGCCGACCGGCGACGTTTCGGTCATCCCCCACAGATGCTTCACCTCGACTCCCATATCGGTCAGGCGCGCAATCATCGCGCGGGGCGCCGCGGAGCCGCCGATCGTCACCAGCTTCAGATGGGCCGGCGACTCCGCCCCGCCGTCGAGATGCGCGAACAGGCCAAGCCACACCGTCGGCACCCCCGACGACACCGTCACCTTCTCGCGCGTCATCAGCTCGCACAGCACCGCCGGCTCGTTGACCGCCGAAAACACTAGCTTCGATCCCGCCAACGGCGCAGCAAAGGGGATGCCCCAGGCACCGGCGTGGAACAGCGGCACGATCGGCAGCACCGACGATCGCGACGACAAGCCCAACACCGACGGCGATACGATCATCATCGCGTGCAGCAGGGTCGAACGATGCTCGTACAGCACGCCCTTCGGATTGCCCGTCGTCCCGCTGGTGTAGCAGAGCATGCACGGCTCGCGCTCGCCGCCCTCGACCCAGGCGTAATCGCCGTCTTCGGCATCGGCCAGCGCACGAAAGCTGCCCTCGCCGTCGCCATCGAACACGACATAATGCTCGATCGTCGTCCATTGATCGCGCAGCCGGTCGACGATCGGCTGGAACGCGCGATCGTAGAACAGCACGCGGTCCTCGGCATGGTTGGCGATATAGACCAGCTGTTCGTCGAACAGCCGCGGGTTGATCGTATGGACCACACCGCCCATCCCGATCGCGCCATACCAGGCGGTCAGGTGATGGCCGTGGTTCATGCCCAGCGTCGCGATCCGATCGCCGGGCTTCATGCCCAGCCGCTCCAGCGCCTGCGCCAGCCGCCGCGCGTCGGCATGGATGCCTGCCCAATCGCTCCGCGTCTCGCTGCCGTCGGCCCAGCGCGTCACGATCTCGCGCCCGCCATGTTCGCGCGCGGCATGGTCAAGCAGCCGTGGCACCCTCAGCTCGAAATCCTGCATCCCGCCGAGCATCACGCACCTCTCCTATGTTTTAAGGCAGCTTACGCGAACGGAAAGCGGGGGCAAGGGGCGGGGTGTGACGAAAGGTTGCCGCCTGTCGAGAACCGTTCGAGGAAGATCGTCATCCTGAGCTTGTCTCAGGATCTCAAGCCACAAGCCCGACGGCGGTAAGATGCTGAAACAAGTTCAGCATGACGAAGGAGGTGAGGTACCGACAGGCGTCACCCCACCAGTTTCAACCGCGTCTCCGACGACTTCAGCTCGACCTTGCCGACCCCCGGCAGCTCCTCGATCCGCGATACCAGTTCCGCATCGAGCAGGAAGTCGCGCCCGAGCAACAGCCGCGCCTCGCCCCCCTCCAGCATCACCCTGGCGCGCACCTCGCCGCGGGCACCGCGATGATCCGCCAGCATCCGCGCCAGGGCGGCAAAGCCGACCGGATCGGCGATCTCCACCTCGACGACGAACCGCGCCATCGATGCGAGCGCCTCGAACGGCTGCAACCGCTTCACCGACACCCGCGGCGTCTCCTCACCCGGGCGCCGATCCAGCTCCACCGTCGCCAGCCCGCAGCCGCCGATCCGCGCGGCGTCCTCCAGGTCCTTGGCGACCGAATCGTCGAAGCAGGTCGCGATGAACTGCCCGCTCGCATCCGACAGCGTCGCCATCATGTAGCGCTTGCCGCGCGCCGATGTCCGCCAGCGCGCATCCTCGACCAGCACCGCCATCGTCGCGCCGATGCGGTTGCCGTCGTCGGGGATAACCAGGTCCGACAGTGAGACGTAGCTGCGCGCGCCGTGCGCCTGCGCGATATGCCGGTGCCGGTCGACCGGATGTGCCGAGAAATAGAAGCCGAATGCCTCCTTCTCCTGCTCCATCCGCGTCGTCAGGTTCCAGTGGGCATTCTGCGGCAACTTGATGTCGTCGCCGGCATGGCTCTCGCCGCCGAACAGCCCGCCCTGCCCGCTCGTCCGCTGATCGTGCTGCCGCGCCGCCACCGCCAGGATCGTCTCGGCAACCGCATGGACGCCCGCACGGTTGGCATCGATCGTATCGAACGCACCTCCCGCGGCCAACGTCTCCAACTGCCGCTTGTTGAGCAGCCGCGGATCGACGCGATGCGCCAGATCGTCGAGGCTCGTGAACGGCCCGTTCGCCTGCCGCTCGGCGACCAGCTTCTCCATCGCCCCCTCGCCGACCGACTTCAGCGCGGCGAGCGCATAGCGCACCGCCAGCCCGTCCTCGGTCTGCTCGACGTCGAACTCCGCCTCGCTCTTGTTGATGTCCGGCCCACACAGCGCCACGCCCAGCCGCCGCGCGTCATCGACGAAGATCGCGAGCTTGTCGGTCAGCGCCATGTCATAGCACATCGACGCGGCGAAGAATTCGTGCGGGTGGTGCGCCTTCAGCCACGCCGTCTGGTACGCCAGCAGCGCATAGGCCGCCGCGTGGCTCTTGTTGAAGCCATAGCCGGCGAATTTGTCGATCAAATCGAACAGCTGGTTCGCATAGTCCTTGCCGATGCCGTTATGCTTGGCGCAGCCCTCGACGAAGGTCGCGCGCTGCGCGTCCATCTCCGCCTTGATCTTCTTGCCCATCGCGCGGCGCAGCAGGTCGGCGCCGCCGAGCGAATAGCCCGCCAGCACCTGCGCGGCCTGCATCACCTGCTCCTGATAGACGAAGATCCCATAGGTCTCCTTCAGGATCGGCTCGAGCAGCGGGTGCGGATAAGTGAGCTCTTCCGTCCCCTGCTTGCGGCGTCCGAAGCTCGGGATATTGTCCATCGGGCCCGGTCGGTACAGCGACACGAGCGCGATGATGTCGCCGAAGTTGGTCGGGCGCACCGCGCTCAGCGTCCGCCGCATCCCTTCCGATTCCAGCTGGAACACGCCGACCGTGTCGCCCTTCTGGAGCAGCTTGTAGACCTCGGCATCGTCCCACGACAGCGCCGCGAGATCGACGCTGATCCCGCGCTTGGCCAGCAGTTGCACCGCCTTCTGCAGGACCGACAGCGTCTTGAGGCCGAGAAAGTCGAACTTCACCAGCCCGGCGCCCTCGACATATTTCATGTCGAACTGGGTCACCGGCATGTCCGATCGCGGATCGCGATACAGCGGCACCAGCTGCGCCAGCGGCCGATCGCCGATCACCACGCCCGCGGCGTGCGTCGACGAGTGGCGCGGCAGGCCCTCCAGCTTGGTCGCCAGGTCGAGCAGCCGGCGGACCTGATTGTCGTTGGCATATTCCTTCGCCAACTCGGGTACGCCGTTCAGCGCCCGCTTCAGGTCCCAGGGATCGGTCGGGTGGTTGGGCACCAGCTTGGCGAGGCGATCGACCTGGCCATAGCTCATCTGCAGCACGCGACCGGTGTCCTTCAGCACCGCACGCGCCTTCAGCTTACCGAAGGTGATGATCTGCGCCACCTGGTCGCGGCCGTATTTCTCCTGGACATAGCGGATGACCTCGCCACGCCTGGTTTCGCAGAAATCAATGTCGAAGTCGGGCATCGACACGCGCTCGGGATTCAGGAACCGCTCGAACAGCAGCCCCAGCGCCAGCGGGTCGAGATCGGTGATCGTCAGCGCCCAGGCGACGACCGAGCCTGCGCCCGAACCACGCCCTGGTCCCACGGGAATGTCGTGGTCCTTCGCCCATTTGATGAAGTCCGCGACGATCAGGAAGTAACCGGGGAAGCCCATCTGGACGATGACGTCGACCTCGAACGTGAGGCGTTCCCAGTATGGCTTGGTCCAGTCGCCCTCGCCGCCCGCATCGGTCGGCGGCCAGGGCTTGCCCTCAAGCTGCGCGATCCATTTCAGCCGCGCCTCCAGCCCGGCTGTGGCATCGCGCCGCAGCATCTCCGCCTCGCCCGCCAGATCGCCCGCCAGCGTCGGCAGGATCGGCTTGCGACTCGGCGCCATCACCGCGCAGCGCTGAGCGACGACCAGCGTATTCGCGATCGCCTCCGGCAGATCGGCGAACATCGCCTTCATCGCGTCTGCCGGCTTCAGCCACGCATCGGGGCAGGTGCGCGGCCGATCCTCGGTCTCGACATAGGTCGAATGCGCGATGCACAGCATCGCATCGTGCGCATCGCCGAACTCCGCTTCGGCGAAGCAGCAGGGATTGGTCGCCACCAGCGGCAGATCGCGCGCATAGGCGAGGTCGATCAGCGCATCCTCCGCCGCCTCCTCGATCGCGTTGCCGCGCCGCGACAATTCGACGTACAACCGATCGCCGAACAGCGCCTGCAACCGATCGACATAGGCCGCAGCCCGCGCCGGCTGGCCTTCCTCGAACAACCGCGCCACCGCCCCCTCGCCGCCCGCCGTCAGCGCGATCAGCCCGTTCGTGCGCCCCGCCAGCGCATCGAAGGTGACATGGGCGTTCCACTCGATCGGGCGATCGAGGTGGGCCATCGACACTAGCGCGCACAGATTGTCGTAACCCGCCGCCTCCTGCGCATAGAGCGCGATCCAGTCGAGCACCGGGATCGCGCCCTCGGGCATGTCGGGGCGGGCCACGCACAGCATCGTGCCGATGATCGGCTGCACCCCGTCCTTCTTGGCCGCATCGCTGAACGCCATCGCGGCGTAGAGGCCGTTGCGATCGGTCAGCGCCGCGGCCGGGAAGCGATGATCCTTCGCGGCCTTGGCGATCGCCTTCGGCTCGATCGCGCCGTCGAGCATCGTGTAGGACGAGAAGATACGGAGGGGAACGAAGCCCGAATGCGTCATGCCCCGAAGTAGCGCGCCCCACGTGATTCGACCAGTCGGGCGCGCGGAACCGGCGGTGGATAACCTCGTTCCCGAGAAGAACGAAGGAAACCGATCCATCACCGACCTGCGCGACACCGCCCGCGGCCTCGCTGCCCCAACTGCGCCTGCCGGCAATGGCTGGGGCTGGCTGATGGCCTACGGCATCCTCTGCGTCCTGCTAGGGCTAGGCGCCTTCATCTGGCCGTTCGCTGCGACACTGGCGGCGACGCTGGTCATCGGCGCCTTCTTCATCGCGTCGGGCGTGGTCTCGCTCGGCGTTGGCATCTTCGGCAAGGTGGCGGAGGGGCGCGGCTATGCGATCCTGTTCGGCGCGATGTCGCTCGCCATCGGCCTCGTCATGGCGTTCGAACCGACCACGGGAGCGCTGTCGATCACGCTGCTCGTCGCGATCTGGCTGGCGCTGCGCGGTATCCTCGAAATCGCGCTCGGCGCCCGAATGCGCCGTGGCAAGGCGCTGATGATCGTGCTCGGCGTCGTCAACATCCTGCTCGCGATCTACGTCATCGCGACGCTCGGTGTCACCGGGCTCGTCCTGCCGGGCTTCATCCTCGGCATCAGCTTCCTGTTCAGCGGCGTCGTATCGATCGTCTCCGCGGCCCACCACCGGAAGGGCGCGCAGGCGTTCGCCCTTCCCTCCTAGCTACAGCAACGCCTCGATATCCGCCGCCAGATCGTCCGGCTTCGTCGTCGGGGCATAGCGCCGCACCGTCCGCCCGTCGCGGTCGACTAGAAACTTGGTGAAGTTCCACTTCACTGCCTTCGACCCCATCAGCCCCGGCGCATCCGCCTTCAGCCGCTCGAACAGCGGATCGGCATCGCCGCCGTTCACGTCGATCTTGGCGAAGACGGGAAAGGTCACGTCATAGGTCAGCGTGCAGAAATTGGCGATCTCCGCCGCTTCGCCCGGCTCCTGCGCCCCGAACTGGTTGCAGGGAAACGCCAGCACCTCAAATCCTTGGCTGCCGAAGCGCCGGTGCAGCGCCTCCAGCCCCTCATATTGCGGCGTGAACCCGCATTTGGACGCGGTGTTGACGATCAGCAACACCTTGCCGCGGTAGGCCTCCAGCGGGGCATCGCTGCCATCCGCAGCCTTGACGGTGAAGTCGGTGATCGTGCTCATCCATGCCTCGCCAGTAGATAGTGAAGGTTCGCCCGCACCCCCGGCCATTCGCGGTCGAGGATCGAATAGACCACCGAGTCGCGCAGCCGTCCGTCGGCCGCGACCTGATGCCCGCGCAGCACGCCGTCCTTCTTCGCCCCCAGCCGCTCTATGGCGGCCTGGCTCCGCAGATTGAGCGCATCGGTGCGGATCTGCACGCACTGGCAGTCGAGCACGTCGAAGGCGTGAGTCAGCAGCATCAGCTTCGCCTCGGTATTCACGCCGGTCCGCTGCACCGCCTTGGCGTAGAAGGTCCCGCCAATCTCCAGCCGCCGATGCGCCGGCGCCATCCGCATGTATCGCGTCGTACCGACGACGTTCCCGTCGGGCGTCTCGACGGCGAACAGCAACGCGCGCCCGAAATCCTGCTCAGCCGATGCCGCCGCCCACCATCGCTCCGGCGCCTTGAGCTGCGACACATTGGCATAGAACAAGTCCCACAGGTCACCCGCCCGCGCGACCTCGACCAGCGCGGGAACATCGGCCTCGACCAGCGGGCGCAAGGTGACATGGCGGCCGGTCAAGGTGGGCACCGTCCGCCAGCCGCTCACGCCAGCGTTCCCTCGTGAAGCCTCACCACGCGATCCATCCGCTGCGCCAGCCGCTCGTTATGCGTCGCGATCAGCGCTGCCGAGCCCTCGCCGCGGACCAGCCGCAGGAATTCGGCCAGCACCACGTCGGCGGTCGTTTCGTCCAGATTGCCGGTCGGCTCGTCCGCCAGCACCAGTGCCGGGCGGTTGGCGAGTGCGCGCGCCACCGCCACCCGCTGCTGCTCGCCGCCCGACAGCTGGCTCGGCCGATGCGTCAGCCGGTGCCCCAGCCCCAGCGTCGTCAGCAGGCCGCGCGCCCGCTCCTCGGCCGCGGCCCGTTCGGCGCCATGGATCATCTGAGGCAGCACGACATTCTCGGTCGCGTTGAAGTCGGGCAGCAGGTGGTGGAACTGATAGACGAAGCCCAACCGGTCGCGCCGCACCACGGTGCGGCCATGCGCATCGAGCTTCGCCGCCTCGACGCCCATGATGCGGATCGAGCCGACGAAGCCGCCCTCCAGCAGGCCGACCGCCTGAAGCAGCGTCGATTTGCCCGAACCCGACGGCCCCAGCAGCGCGACGATCTCGCCGGGCGCTACCGTCAGATCGACGCCGCGCAGCACCTCGATCGTCTCGTCGCCTTGCTTGAAGCTACGCGCGAGACCCTGGGTCGCCAGCACCGCGCTATTCATAACGCAGCACCTGGACCGGATCGGTGCTCGCCGCCTTCCACGCGGGGTACAGAGTCGCCAGGAAGCTGAACACCAGCGCCATCAGCGCGATCACCACCACCTCGACCGGATCGGTCTTCGACGGCAGCTCGGTGAGGTAACGGATCGACGGATCCCACAGGTTCTGCCCCGTCACCGCCTGGACGACGTTCACCACGCCCTGGCGATAGAACAGGAAGACGAAGCCCAGGATCACCCCGGCAAGGGTCCCCAGCGCGCCGATCGTCGTGCCGACGGTCATGAAGATACGCATCATCCCCGCGCGCGTCGCGCCCATCGTCCGCAGGATCGCGATGTCGCGCGTCTTGGCGCGCACCAGCATGATCAGCGACGACAGGATGTTGAACACCGCCACCAGGATGATGATCGACAGCACGGTGAACATCGCCACCCGCTCCACCGCCAGCGCCTCGAACAGCGAGGCATTCATCGTCCGCCAGTCACTGACGACCGCGAACCCGCCGACCTTGTCGGCCAGCGGCTTCAGGATCGGCCCGACCTTATCGGCGTCGACGGTCTGAAGCTCGATCATGCCGACGTCGTCGCCCATCAGCAGCAGCGTCTGCGCATCCTCGATCGGCATGATCACATAGGCTTTGTCGTAATCGTAGATGCCGATCTCGAAGATCGCGCCGACCGTATAGCTGACGATCCGCGGCACGGTGCCGAACGGCGTCGTCTGCCCTTGCGGGCTGATCATTGAAATCTCGCTGCCGACCGTCGCGCCCAGCGCCTCGGCGAGTCGACTGCCGATCGCGACTCGACCAGCGCCGGGCCTGATGCTGGTGAGCGTGCCCATCACGATCTTGCCGCCCAGCGTCTTGTTGCTGCGCAGATCCTCGACGCGCATCCCGCGCACCATCACGCCCTCGACCCGGCCGTTATAGCTCGCCATCAACGGCTGATCGATCAGCGGGACCGCGCTGGTGACACCCGGCGTTGCCTTCGCCTGCGCCACAACATCGCGCCAATTTGGCAGTCGACCACCGATCCCCTGCACCACGGCATGGCCATTGGTGCCGACGATCTTGTCGAACATCTCGGCACGAAAGCCGTTCATCACGCTCATCACGATGATTAGCGCGGCGACGCCGAGCATCACCGCCACGAGGCTGATCGACGCGACCAGGAAGATGAACGCCTCGCCCTTGCCCGGCAGCAAATAGCGGCGGGCAATCATGCGTTCGTAGCGGGATAGGAAAAGAGCGCGCATCGGCATGCCAGCCTCTAGGGGGGCGCATGGGGTTGCGCAACGCATTGTTGCCAAATTCACACAGCGCGGAACCAATCGCCGGCGGCATGCCACATTGGCGATGACAAACGCCGAACCTGCGCTTAGCAAAACAATCACTGAGACACAGCCGAGGCCGTGGTTCGGGGAAATTGCTGAGGAGGAACGCAGCGATAACGCGCGACTTCCAAAGCTTAGGGGGCTGACGATTTTCCATCGTCACGCAGGCGCCCGGATCGGCAACGGTCCGGGCGTTTGCCGTTTCTATACTCCTGTTATCGACAACGAAGCCGGACAGGCGCGGGAGCTTCCAATTCGCGCGCCCGTCCGGCTCCCCCTCTTAACAATCGATATGATGTCGCGGCTGAACCGCGTCAGAACGACTTGCCGATGGTGATGCCATAGGTGCGCGGATCGCCGACGTTGCCCGCGATCAGCCCGGTGTTGCCCGGCGTCGTCGCTAATACCTCGTAATAGTGCGCATCGAACAGGTTGCGCGCCCAGCCGAAGACGTTGAGTCCCGAGTCGGTGCGGAAGCCGGCGCGTACGTTCGTCAGCGTGTACCCGCCGATGTCGGTATAGATCGACCGCGAGGCATTGGACGAGAATTTGCTGCGCGTGTTGGCATCGACGCCCAGATACGCTTCGCCGTCCTGCCCCAGCACCTTGGCCGGCAGATTATATTCACCACCATAGGAGAAGGCGACGCGCGAGATCCCCGGCAGCCACTGGCCGGAGATATCGCATACGACCGGGCTGTTGGTCCCCGGCTGGCCCGGCGCTCCGATCGTCGGGTTGGCCGCGGTCGGCGTCGATCCGCCCGACAATTCCGGCGGGCACGGAGCGTTCTTGAAATCGACGTAGCGGCCGTCGGTGAAGGCGCCGTTGACGTAGAGGTTGAACCGCTCGCTCGGCCGGATCGAGAAATCGGCCTCCGCACCCCTCACCCGCACCTCGCCCGCATTCGCCAGATAGCCGCGCAGCGTCGAGGTTGAGCTGTTGTTCACCACCGCCTGGTAATCGTGGATGATCGTCCAGAAGCCGGTGACGTTCAGCGTCACGCGCCGATCCCAGAACTGCGTCTTCGCACCCAGCTCGAGATGGTCGACCTTCTCGGGCGCGATCTGGGCCAGCTGCGTCTGCACGACCCCGTTCACCACCGGCACGCCGTTGAGGTTGAGCCCGCCCGATTTGAAGCTGTGCGCATAGGTCGCGTAGAGGAGTGCGTCGCGCGACGGCTTGTACGATCCGGTCACGTCATAGCTGACGTTCCACGCCCGATACGTCTCGTCGGTGAACGCCTGCGGCTGGATTGCATCGCGCTGCGCCGCCTGGCGCGCCGTCCCGCCGCTGTACGGCACCAGATTGCCTTGGGCGTCACGGACGATGCTGACGTAGCTGCCGACCTTGTCGTCATAGTTCAGCCGGACGCCGGGCGACACGGTGAAGCGATCGCCGACCTTCCAATTGAGCTTGCCGAACAGCGCGCCGGAAAAATTCTTGAGCCGGATGTCGTTGTTCGCGGTCAGCCCGTCGAGCACCGACGGATCGCTCGCCAGCGCGCTCGACGGATTGATCAGCCAGCGACTCGCGGCAGCACCCTGCTGCTGGACGCCGGTAGTATGGATGTCCTGGTAGAAGCCGAACGCGCCCAGCACATAGTCGAAGCTCTTGCCCTCACCGGCATATCTAAATTCCTGCGTATATTGGTTCTGGCGAGTCGGATTGTTCGACTTTGTCGTGATCGGCAGACCAGTGAAATCGCGATCGTTGGACGGCAGCCAATGCCAGAATCGAAATGCCGTCACCGACGTCAGCGTGCCCGATCCCAACTGCGCTTCGCCGCGCAGCGAAACCCCGCCAAGCTCGTTCTTCGCGCGCAGCGACGCATCCAGATCCGTAAGCCGATCGAACGCGTTGCGACTGGGCGGGGCATAGTTCAACGCCCGCGACAGCGCGTCGTACTGGCGGTTGAGCGGCCGCTGCGTCGATCCCACCCGCACGAAGATCTGTGCGCAGCAATTGGGGTCCTGCCGGCTATAGTCGCCCGACAGCGTCAGGTTCAGCGTATCCGTCGCCCGCCACAGGATCGCGGTGCGCAGGCCGAGGTTGTCCTGCGAATTGACGTAGCTCTTGCTCGCGACGTTGTAGATCGTGCCGCGCCGATCGGTGCTCGTCAGCCCCAGGCGGATCGCGATATTGTCGGTCAGCGGCCCCGAGATCGACGCCTTCGCCTGCTTGAAGTCGAGGTTGCCGACGCTCACCTCGGCACGCCCGTCGAAGGTGAAGCTGGGCGCCTTGCTAGTGATGTTGATCGCGCCGGCGACGGTGTTCTTGCCGTACAGCGTGCCCTGCGGCCCGCGCAGCGTCTCGATCTGCTGGACGTCGAGGAAGTCGAGTGTCGCGACCGCGACGCGGCTCAGATACACCTGGTCGATATAGACGCCGACGCCCTGCTCGATCCCGTCGTTGGTCAGTCCCAGCGGTGCGCCGAGCCCGCGGATGTTGACCGACGAGTTGCGCGGATTGGTCGAATAGAATTGCAAGGTCGGCTGTAGCTGTTGCAACCGCGCGATGTTGAAGCTGCCGGTGTTGTCCAGCTCCTTCACGCCCACGACCGAAATCGGGATCGGCACGTTCTGCGCCTGCTCCGACCGCCGCCGCGCCGTGACGACGACGTCGCCGGCAACGGACCTGCGCTGCAGTTCCTCCTCCGCCGGCGTTTTCTGCGGCGGGGCCGGAACGGTCACCCCGGCGCCCGGCGAAGCGGCTTGCATGGCGAACAGGATCGCGAGTGTCGGCGTCATTGATGGGTCTCCCTGAACCTCTTGACACCGAAACTCCATCAATGCGGTGGGAGAACAATGCGGCTTGAACTTGGGACCGGGAAAGCGCGGCTATGCGGCTGCCGATTTTCCGCCGATCGACCCTCTTGAACGCACGATCGATCGCCCCAAATCCGGGTCCTGCGGTGCTGCTTGACGGACCGCAGACGGCGACGCTGCCACGCTGGCGGGCGCCGGAACCCACATCATGACGCTCAATGGAGGTTTTGATATGCGACTCGACCTGACCCCGTACCGCCGCTCGACCATCGGCTTCGACCGGCTGTTCGACCTTCTCGAGAACAACGCGCGCGGCGCGTCGGCCGAGAACTACCCCCCCTTCAATCTCGAGCGGATCGCCGACGACCGCTATCGCATCACCCTGGCGGTGGCCGGCTTCAGCCGCGACGAGATCGAGATCACCGCTCAGCAGAACCTGCTGCTGGTGACCGGCAAGAAGGATGAGCGCGGCAACGCGAACTTCCTCCACGTCGGCATCGCCAACCGCTCGTTCGAGCGGCGCTTCGAGCTCGCCGACTTCGTGTTCGTCGAGGACGCGCGGCTCAACGACGGACTGCTGGTGATCGACCTGGTCCGCGAGGTGCCCGAGGCAATGAAGCCCAAGACCATCGCGATCAAGACCGGCGCGCCCCTCGCTGCGGTCGAGAACAAGACTGAGGACGAGGCGAAGGCCGCCTGACCCGCTCGGCGTCTGTCGCTCCCTTTTCCAGACGCCGTGGGGCGCCCGGGCCGAACGGTCCGGGCGCTTTCTTTTGCAGGAAAGCTGCCGATGATCGTCACCAGCCCCCAAGCCGTCACGCTCAACTAATTTCAGCGTCTTCGCGTAACTCGGACGACGCTCGCCGCCTCATGGAGATGCTGAGCCTAGTTCAGCATGACGAACGCGGCAGATCGCGGGCCTACCAGTTTTCTACACCAGCCGGCTCTGCCTCACCGCCGCGCCGATGAAGCTTGCGAACAGCGGGTGCGGGTCGAACGGCTTGCTCTTCAGCTCGGGATGGAACTGGACGCCGACGAACCACGGGTGATCCGGCCGCTCGACGATTTCGGGCAACGTGCCGTCGGGCGACATGCCGCTGAACACCAGCCCGCCCTTCTCCAGCGCTTCCTGATAGCCGGTGTTCACCTCGTAGCGATGGCGATGCCGCTCGCTGATCGAGGTCGAGCCGTAGATCGCTGACACCACGCTGTTGCCGTCGAGCTTCGCCTCATAGGCACCGAGCCGCATCGTGCCGCCCATGTCACCTTCGGCGGCGCGCTTCTCGAGCCCGCCGCGGCCCATCCATTCGGTGATCAGGCCGACGACCGGTTCCTCGGTCGGTCCGAACTCGGTGGACGAGGCATCCTTGATCCCGGCCAGGTCGCGCGCACCCTCGACGCAGGCCATCTGCATTCCGAAGCAAATGCCGAAATAGGGGATCTCGCGCTCACGGGCGAAGCGCACCGCGGCGATCTTGCCCTCCGCACCGCGCTCGCCGAACGCACCCGGCACCAGGATGGCGTCGCACGGCTCGAGATGGGCGGCGATGTCGCCGTCCTCCTGCTCGAACAGCTCGGCGTCGATCCAGCGGACGTTGACCTTCACCCGGTTGGCGATGCCGCCATGAACCAGCGCCTCGTTGAGCGACTTGTACGCGTCCTGCAGCCCGACGTACTTGCCGACGACGCCGACCGTCACTTCGCCCTCGGGATTGGTCAGCCGGTCGACGATTTCGACCCAGCGCGACAGGTCCGGCGCCGACGACGGTACGATGCCGAAGGCACGTAGCACCTCGGCATCCAGGCCCTCGCCATGATATTGCAGCGGCACCGCATAGATGCTCTTCGCGTCAAGTGCCGGGATCACCGCCGTCTCGGGCACGTTGCAGAACAGCGCGATCTTCGCCCGCTCGCTCGCCGGCAGCGGCTGCTCGCAGCGGCAGACGAGCACGTCGGGCTGAACCCCCAGCGCCGCCAGCTCGCGCACCGAGTGTTGCGTCGGCTTGGTCTTCAGCTCGCCCGCTGCCGCGATATACGGCACCAGCGTGACGTGGATCGAGATCGCGTTGGCGCGCCCCTCCTCGTTACGCAGCTGGCGAATCGCCTCGATGAACGGCAGCGACTCGATATCGCCCACCGTCCCGCCGATCTCGCACAGCACGAAGTCGAGGTCGTCGGTTTCGGCCCGCGCGAACGCCTTGATCGCGTCGGTGACGTGCGGGATCACCTGCACCGTCGCCCCCAGATAGTCGCCACGCCGCTCGCGCTCGATGATCGTCTTGTAGATCCGGCCGGACGTGACGTTGTCCGACTGACGGCTCGCGACGCCCGTGAAGCGCTCGTAGTGCCCCAGATCCAGGTCCGTTTCCGCCCCGTCGTCGGTGACGTAGACCTCGCCGTGTTGATAGGGGCTCATCGTGCCCGGATCGACGTTCAGATAGGGATCGAACTTGCGGATCCGCACGCGATAGCCGCGCGCCTGGAGGAGAGCCGCAAGAGAGGCCGCCATGAGGCCCTTGCCGAGCGACGAGACCACGCCGCCGGTGATGAAGATATACCGCGCCATGGGAGGAATCGCCTAGCTTGGATTGGACACGCGCGACAAGCACCCGCGTGAAGCTCGCGGGCGCGTCGCCAGGATTTTGCGGTGGATTACTGCGCCAGCGGAACGGCGTTGTTCGACGCCGGTGCGGTCGCGTTTCGATTCGCCTGGTCGGCGACGTTGGTCGATGCGCCGCCGAACGGCGTGTCGTTGGCGGCCGGCGGCGTCTGCGGCTGGGCCACCGGCGCCGTGCGGGCCAGCGAGGTGTCGATGGTCTGCGTCCGCCGCGTCGCGGCATAGACCGCCAGGACGATCGACAGCGCGACGAACAGTGTCGCGAGCGTCGCGGTCGCCCGCGTCAGGAAGTCGGCGGCACCACGCGCCGACATCAGCCCCGACGGGCTACCGCCCATGCCGAGCCCGCCGCCTTCCGACCGCTGCATGAGAATCACCGTCACGAGCGCGGCGGCGATGATGGCATGGACGACGAGCAGGAAGGCGAACATGAAAGGTCCTGGCAGTGCAGCGAAGGCGCGCACATAGGCGACCCGTCCCGCGCGATCAATGGCGGCTCAGATCACCAGCCGCCGTCATTGTCGTCGAGCCACACTTGCTCCTCCGACGTGGTCCGCCGGCCCAGCGCCGCATTACGCCCCGGAAAGCGGCCGAAACGCTCGAACACGTCCCGATGCGATCGAGCGAAGGCGGCGTTCTCCTCGATCCCCAGCTTCTCGAATTCCTCGACCGACATCGCCTGCAGCGGCCCGTCCTCGGCGTGCATCAGCGGCATCAGCAGGAACACCCGGCGTTCGCGCGCCAGGTGCTGGTCGTAGCCGTGCGTCAGCGCCTCCAGCGTGAGCGCCGCGGCCAGGTCGTCCGCCGCGAACGCCGCCGCCGACCCGCGGTGGATGTTGCGCGAAAACTGGTCGAGCAGTATGATCGCCGCCAGCATCGTGTCGGGATGGTCGCGCCAGCCGGCCGCCGCCGTCGCCAGCACGCGATCGCGCAGTGCCCCGAACCGCTCGCCGATCTCGGCATCGAGGGCGGCATCCTTTTCGAAATGCTGCTTGGCGTCCAGCCCGAACCAGAAGTCGAGCACACGCGCCGCCTCGCTGCGAATGGCTGCGTCGTCGTGGACTTGAGGCTCGCCTGTCCCTAGATCGCCGCTCATGTCCCCGTCCTCCCAGCCAGAGGTCATCACCCTCGGTTGCCGCCTCAACATCGCCGAGAGCGAAACGATCCGCGCGCTCCTCGCGGGGCGCGACGCGGTGGTGGTGAACAGCTGCGCGGTGACCAATGCCGCGGTCAAGGCGACGCGCAGCGCCATCCGTCGCGCGCGCAAGGCTCGCCCCGGTGCCGAACTGATAGTGACCGGCTGCGCTGCCCAGATCGATCCGGTCGCCTTTGCCGCGATGCCAGAGGTCGATCGCGTCGTCGGCAATGCCGACAAGCTCTCGCCCGCCGCCTGGGCACCCGATGCGCCGCCGATCGTCGTCGGCGACGTGATGCGCCTGACCGACACCGCACCCCACCTCGCCGACAGCTTCGCCGGCCACGCCCGCGCCTTCGTCGAGGTGCAGAACGGTTGCGACCATCGCTGCACCTTCTGCGCCATTCCCTTCGGCCGCGGCGCCAGCCGCTCGGCGCCGGCAGGCGCGGTGGTCGAGCGCATCGCCGCACTGGTCGACGCCGGCCACCGCGAGGTGGTGCTGACCGGCGTCGACCTGACCAGCTATGGCCAGCATCTGCCCGGTGCGCCGACGCTCGGCACGCTGGTCGAACGGATCCTGCGCCACGTTCCCCGGCTCGAACGACTGCGGCTCTCGTCGCTCGACTCGATCGAGATCGACGATCGGCTGTTCGACCTCGTCACCGGCGAGCCGCGCGTGATGCCGCACCTCCATCTGTCGTTCCAGTCGGGCAGCGACCTCATCCTCAAGCGGATGAAGCGTCGCCACAACCGTGCGCAGGCGGTGGCGATGGTCGAACGTCTCAAGGCCGCGCGGCCGGACATCGCGATCGGCGCCGACCTGATCGCCGGCTTTCCCACCGAGGACGAGGGCATGGCCGCCGACACGCTCGCGCTGCTCGACGATGCCGACATCGTCCACGCGCATATCTTCCCATACTCCCCCCGCGCCGGCACCCCCGCCGCCCGCATGCCGCAGGTCGCACCCGACATCCGCCGTACCCGTGCCGACCGCCTCCGCACCCGCGCCGCGACACGCAAGGCTGCGTGGCTCGCGTCGCAGGTCGGCAGCACCCAACACGTCCTGTTGGAGCAGCCTGGCGATCGTGGTCACGCTCCGCATTTCGCGGAGGTGCGGTTCTCGACCTTCCCCTCCCCCGTTCGTGCTGACCTTGTCGAAGCACATGTCCCGAGTACCCCGCCCGGGGCGCGCCCTTCGACAGGCTCGGGGCGAACGGGAATAGGGTTGATAGCCCCCATCCACATCACCGCCGCCACGGCGACCCATCTCATCGGAACCCTTGCATGAGCACCACCCCTACCTGGCACGAGCGACTGCTCGGCGGGCTTCGCAAGACATCCGACCGGCTCGTCGGCAATCTCGCGGGGCTTGGCGGCGCGCGGCTCGACGACGCGACGCTCGACGACATCGAGGAAGCACTGATCGCCTCCGATCTCGGTCCCGAAACCGCGGGCAAGATCCGCGCCCGCCTCGCCGAGGGCACGTTCGAGCGCGACATGGAGGATCTCGGTATCCGCCTCGTCGTCGCCGAGGAAGTGGAGAAGGCGCTTCAGCGCGTCGCCACCCCGCTAGAGGTCGACGCCTTTCCGCGGCCGCAGGTGATCCTCGTCATCGGTGTCAACGGCTCCGGCAAGACGACCACCATCGCCAAGCTCGCCCATCTGCTGATGGAGCAGGACTATTCGGTGATGCTGGCGGCGGGCGACACCTTCCGCGCCGCCGCGATCGGCCAGCTTGCGACCTGGGCGGACCGGGTGGGCGTGCCGATCATCCGCGGGCCCGAAGGCGGCGACGCTGCCGGCGTCGTCTGGGACGCCGTCAAGCAGGCGACCGCGACCGGCATCGACGTCCTGATCGTCGACACTGCCGGACGCCTCCAGAACAAGCGCGAGCTGATGGACGAGCTGGCCAAGATCCGCCGCGTCCTCGGCCGCCTCAACCCCGAAGCGCCGCACGACGTCGTCCTCGTCCTCGACGCGACGACGGGCCAGAACGCGCTCAGCCAGATCGAGGTGTTCAAGGAGGTGGCCGGCGTCACCGGCCTCGTCATGACCAAGCTCGACGGCACCGCGCGCGGCGGCGTCCTCGTCGCGGCGGCCGAGAAGTTCGGCCTGCCCATTCACGCGATCGGCGTCGGCGAGGGCATGACCGACCTGCGCCCCTTCGACGCCAACGAGGTCAGCCGTATCATCGCCGGTGTCGAGGGAGCGCGGAAGTGACCCAGGACAAATCCTCCCCCGGCCTGTCGATGGCGATCGACTACGCCCCGCTCGTCGTCTTCTTCGCGGTCAACTTCCTTCTCCCCCCGCCGCTGGCGATGACGATCGTCGCCTCGCTGACCTCGTCGCTCAACGACATGGACCGCCTCGCCGCGATCGTCGTCGCGCGGGTCATCGTCGCCACCGCAGCCTTCGTCGTCGCCACCGTGGCCGCGATGATCGTGTCGAAGGTGAAGCTCGGTCGCATCTCGCCGATGCTGTGGATCTCGGGCGGGCTGGTCGTCGTGTTCGGAGGGCTGACGCTCTATTTCCACGATCCCCGCTTCATCCAGATGAAGCCGACCTTCGTCTACACGATTTTCGCCGGGGTTCTGGCGATCGGCCTCGCCACCAACAGGCCGCTGCTGCAGGGCCTGCTCGGCGCCGCCTATCCGGGACTGACGGCGGAAGGCTGGGGCAAGCTGACGCGCAACTGGGCGATCTTCTTCGCGCTGATGGCGCTGCTCAACGAGGCGGTGTGGCGATCGACATCGTGGAACTTCTGGGTCGGGTTCAAGCTGTGGGGTGCGATCCCGCTCACCCTCCTGTTCGCCGTCGCCAACCTGCCGATGCTGATGCGCCACGGCCTGAAAATGGAAGAGGATGCCGTCACCGACATCCCCCCCGAAGGCTGATTGATCCAGCGTCGCCGGGCGTTCCCGGGACGCTGGCGGCCCCTTACTTCGCCGCCGCGTCGAAGCGCTTGCCGACCTCGTCCCAGTTCACGACGTCCCACCACGCCTTCAGATAGCCGGGGCGGTCGTTCATGTAGGTCAGATAGTAGGCGTGCTCCCACACGTCGTTGCCCAGGATCGGCGTGCCCTTCTCCTTGGCGTCGTCCATCAGCGGGTTGTCCTGGTTCGGGGTCGACGTCACCTTCAACACGCCCGACTCGTCGACGATCACCCACGCCCAGCCCGAACCGAACTGGCCCGCGCCCTTGGTGTTGAAGTCTTCCTTCAGCTTGTCGAGCCCGCCATAGGCGTCGATCGCCTCGGCCAGCTTGCCCGACGGGCCGCTCGACGAACCCTTCTTGCCCATGATCTTCCAGAAGAAATCATGGTTCCAGTAACCGCCGCCGTTGTTGCGCACGAGCGGCGGCTGCGACGAGATCATGCCCAGGATGTCCTCGATCGACTTGCCCTGCAGCGCGGCGTCCTTCTCGACCGCCTCGTTCAGCTTGTCGGTGTACGCCTTATGATGCTTGTCGTGATGGAAATGCATCGTCTCCTTGCTGATGACGGGCTCCAGCGCGTCATAGTCGTACGGTAGCGGCGGCAGTTCGAAAGCCATCTTCCATCTCCGAAAAAGGGAACGCGTGGGCAAACGCCCGTCGCGTCCAAATGGCTCCGGCCGGCTCGTTGCGCAAGCGTAAGGAGGCGGCGGTCCGTTATCCCCCGGCGTTGATGAGATCGTGCCGTCGCAACGCATGGCGAAGCTGGTCGTAGGTCAGCCCCAGCGCCTCCGCCGTCGAACGCTGGTTGAACCGGTTTTCCGCCAGCGCCCGTGCCAGCAACTCGCGCTCGAACCGGGCCACGCGCGACTTGAAATCCGATGGCCCGGCCTCGCATGCCGCGATCGGCGCATCTTCCGGGATAGGGGTGGCGTCCGCCGGCGTGGCGGTCGACGCGCGTCGTCCACCGGACTGTTGCGGTCGATACGGCGACTGGAACGGATCGATCTCGATCGAATCGATCGGCCCCGCGCCCTCCCAGCGATAGACCGCCCGTTCGACCACGTTGCGCAGTTCGCGCACGTTGCCCGGCCAGCGATAGTTGGTCAGCGTGTCGAGCGCCATCGCCCCGAACCCCGGCCAGCGTTCCCACCCGATCTCCGATGCCATCCGTCGCCCGAAATGATCGGCCAGCACGACGATATCGCCTGCCCGTGCACGCAGCGGCGGCAGCGTCACGACCTCGAACGACAATCGATCGAGCAGATCGGCGCGAAACTCACCGGCGTCGACCTTGTCGGGCAAATGCTCGTTGGTCGCCGCCACGATGCGGACGTCGACGCGCATCGGCCGCGACGAGCCGATCCGCGTCACCTCGCCATATTCCACCGCGCGCAGCAGCCGGTCCTGCGCCGCCATCGACAGCGTCCCTAGCTCGTCGAGGAACAGCGTGCCGCCATCGGCTTCCTCGAATCGCCCCGTCCGCGCCTTGGAAGCGCCGGTGAAGGCACCCGCCTCATGACCGAACAGCTCCGCCTCGATCAGCGTCTCGGGTAGCGCCGCACAGTTCATCACGACCAGCGGCTGGTCCCAGCGTGGGCTCAGGCGGTGGAGACGCTCGGCGACCAGTTCCTTGCCGGTCCCGCGCTCGCCGATCACCAGCACCGGCCGGTCGAGCGCCGCCGCCCGGCTCGCCCGTTCCAGCGCATCCAAAAAGGCCCCCGCCTGGCCGATGACTTGGCTCGTTCGCTCCATGGCGAATGTCTGGCGCAGGACACCAATGATTGGCAACCCGCAACGTGGCGTCTTGCAGAAATAAGACAGCAAACTGGCAGATTTCTGCCGTTTTCGAAACTGGCACGGTGGATGCAATATCCTTGGCATACCGCCCCAACGGCGGATCACAAGGTTTCAGAGACGAGGAGCTTCCACCATGTTCGCCAACCGCTTGGGCCACACCGCCGCCGCCGTTTTCTGCACGATCCTGTTCAGCGCCACGTGCGTGCTGGGCGCGGTCGGACCGGCAACGACGCACGGCAGCCAGGCCGCCGTTATGGTCGAGCGCGCTTCGGCGTAATCGGCTATACCGGGGTGGGCTTTCTTTCCCTCGCTCACCCCGGACCAGTTTCAGGAGCACCGATACCGATGGGCATTTTCTCCCGCACCCGCGACATCGTCGCCGCCAACTTCGCCGACCTCATCGAAAAGGCGGAAGATCCGGCGAAGATGATCCGGATGATCATCCTGGAGATGGAAGAGACGCTGGTCGAGGTTCGCGCCTCCGCCGCGCGGACCATCGCCGATCAGAAGGAGATGCGTCGCCATATCAGCAAGCTGGAGCAGCTCCACGACAGCTGGACCGAAAAGGCCGAGCTGGCGCTGAGCAAGAACCGCGAGGATCTGGCGAAGGCCGCCCTCGTCGAGCGCCAGAAGGCGGGCGACATGGTCGAGCAGCTGAAGATCGAGGTGCAGGTGCTCGACGACGCGCTGCGCGCCAGCGAAGAGGACATCGCCAAGCTCCAGAAGAAACTCGGCGAGGCCCGCGCCCGCCAGGCCAACGTGCAGACCCGCCTCGAAAGCGCCAACAACCGCTTCCGCCTGCGCGAGATGTACGCCGGTGCCAAGACGCAGGACGCCTTCAGCCGCTTCGACGTGCTGGAACGCCGCGTCGACGACGCCGAGGGTCGCGCCGAGGCGATGGGGCTGGGCACCGTCAAGACGCTCGACGACGAAATCGCCGAGCTGCGCGCCAGCGACAAGGTCGATGCCGAGCTTGCCGCGCTCAAGGCCAAGATGAACCGGGAGGGCTGAGACGATGGAAACCGTACTGATCTGCGCCTTCCTCTTCGTCGGCCTGCCCTGGGTCATCATGCACTATGTTACCAAGTGGCGGCAGGCGCCGAAGATCACCGAGGAGGACGAGCGGATGCTCGACGAGATGTACAATCTCGCCCGCCGCCTCGAGGATCGCGTCAACACCGTCGAGCGCATCGTCGCCGCCGACAATCCCGACTGGCAGCCGGGCCTCAACGCCCCCCAGTCGAACTATCAGATCGAACGGAGGAACTAAGATGTCTTCGTCAGGGAGCCGCACCAAATTCTACCTGGATAAGCAGGACGGCAAGTGGAAGGGCGTGTGCGCCGGCATCGCGGACTATACCGGGGTCGACGCATTGTGGATCCGCCTGGGCGTCGCCGGCATGACGCTGATCGCCCAGCAGTGGTGGATCGTCGTCGCCTACATGGTCGTCGCCTGGGTCGCCGAGGACAAGCCGAACGACCTCTACGTCACCGGCGAGGACGCGAAGTTCTGGCAGGGCGTGCGCACCAACACCAAGCGCTCGACCGCCGAGGTGCGCAGCAAGTTCCGCGACATCGACCGCCGCCTCGCCGACATCGAGCTTCACTACACCAGCCGCAACAAGCAGCTGGCCGACGAGATCGACAGCCTGCGCTGAAACGATCTCGGGGGAGAGAGGGGTAACGACAATGAGCCAATTGGGTTTGATGATCCCGATCGTCGCGATCGCGATCGGTCCGGTTTGCTGGGTCGCCAACAACTGGATCCGTGCCCGTCACGGCCACGAGCTGGAACGGTTCGAAGGCGAGTTCGAGAAGCGCGACAAGGAAACGGGTCGTACCGTGGCGCTGCTGACGAACCAGAACGAAAAGCTGAACGGTCAGGTCAGCCGCCTGGAAGAGCGGATCGCGGTCCTCGAGCGGATCGTCACCGATCCCGCCGATCGCACCGCCCGCGCGATCGACCAGCTGCGCTGATCGCCACCGGCAGACAAAGAGGACACATCCCATGGAATCCTGGCAAGGACCTGGTTTCGTCATCGCCATCATCGCGATCGTGATGCTGGGCAAGATCATCAACAACTATATCCGCGTCCGTCACGGCTACTCGCCGGAAGAACTGAACCGTCGGGGCTTCCGCGGTCGATCGGATAGCAACCTCGACGCGGAACGCCGTGTCACGCTGCTCACCAACGAAAACGAGCGGCTCAACGGCCAGGTCAGCCGCCTCGAAGAGCGGATCACGGTCCTCGAGCGGATCGCCACCGATCCCGCCGAGCGTACCGCCCGCGAAATCGACGCGCTGCGCGATCGCTGAGGAGAGACGAGATGTTGTTCGAACTCCTACGAGAATTCAACGGCTTCACCATCTTCATGCTTGCCTTCGTGGTGGTCGGCCTTCCCGTCATCCTCGGCGTCGGCAGCGAGATCTTCAAGCGCTGGCTGAAGCACAAGGAATTCATGGCCGGCGCGCTCAACGCCCAGGCCGCCGAGAAGGCCGCGCAGTACGCGGCGCAGAACGAGCGGCTGGAGCAGCGGGTGCGCGTGTTGGAGCGGATCGCGACCGACAAGGGCGCTGACCTCTCCGACGAGATCGAGCGGCTGCGCGACCAGCGCAGCGTCAACTGAACCCATAGCGAAGCGAGCATCCCATGCCCTTCACCGTCGCCTTCATGGTCGTGTCGATCGTCCTGATCTCGATGATCGGGAAGGTCCTGACCGCCCGCTACCGAGCCCTTGGCGAGCAGCAGCATCGAACTGTCGAGAGTGCCGACACGATGCGGCTGCGCGAGGAGGTACGCAACATGCGCGAGCGCATCCAGGTGCTCGAGCGGGTCATCACCGACAATCACCAGAGCACCGACCTCGATCGCGAGATCGAGCGGCTGCGCGACCGCTGAGAGGAGGCGGGAAGATGAACGACGCAAATGTCTATGTGACGCTGGCGCTGAGCGGCCTCGCCGGACTTGGCATGGTGGTGACCGGATGCCTCGCCGGCTGGCGCGGCTGGCTGGCGCTCAAGCGCACCGAGCTGGAACAGTGCCACGACCAGGCGATGCCGACGCCTACCGCCGGCGCACGGATCGAGATCGCCGACCTCAAGGAACGCATCCGCAAGCTCGAGGCGATCGCCGCCGGGGTGGACCTGTAACGCGCCACCCGGTAGCGGACGCGGCCATGCAGAGCCTGGCCGACGTCCGCGACGAATATGAATTCCTCGAGGCCGACGATCGCTATCGCCTGCTGATCGACCTGGGCCGGGCGCTGGAGCCGATGCCCGACGCGCTGAAGACCGACGCAACGCTGGTGCGGGGGTGTTCGGCCGCGGTGTGGGTCTACCCCACCACCCGCGACGATGGCACGCTCCACTTCCTGGCGGACAGCAACGCCGCGATCACCAAGGGCATCATCGCCCTGGTGCTGCTCGCCGTCCAGGATCGAACGCCTAAGGACATTCTGGCGAGCGATATCCCCGGCGACTTGGCCCCATTCGACCTCGGCAACCAGCTCAGTAGTAACCGGACGCAGGGCATCCCCAACATGATCGCCCTGATCCGCGAGACGGCGCAGCGCTACGCGTAAAGCCGTGAACCGCCGTCATCCTGAACTCGTTTCAGGATCTCTGGCGATGACGCCCCGACCCACCAAGAGATGCTGAATCAAGTTCAGCATGACGGATCTTAGAGCGGCTACGCCAACCGCTCCACCACCGCCTCGACATCCGCGCCCTCCGGCACCACCAGCCAGCCGTCCGGCCGCCGCGTATCGACCACCACGACCCCGCGCTTCGGGCATACGCCCAGGCACCGCGTCTCGACGATGCCCATCCGCGCCCGGCGCCCCTTTCCCAGTCCCAGCAGCTTGCGCAGCATCTTGGCCAGCGGCCGCTTCTTCGGCCCGAAGCCGTCGACCTTGCGACTGCACTTCCCGCAGACTAGGATCGCGCCCTCCCAGTCGCTGCGCAGCGTCTTCACGGGCGGCGGCGTGCCCGTTCTTCATCGGCGCGGCGCAATACCTCATAGGCGGCCTGCACCGACTGGAATCGCACCGCAGCCGACGCGTCGCCGGGCCGGACGTCGGGGTGGTTTTCCTTCGCCATCCGCCGCCACGCCGTCTTCACCTCGTCGGCATCGGCGTCGCTGTCGAGCCCCAGCACCTCGAGCGCGCGCAATTCGTCGCCCGATCGCGTGCCATCGCCCGCCCCGCCCCACGCATAGTGGCTGGCCGAGGCATAGCCCGAGGCGGTGCGCTGCTCGCCCTTCTCCCGCGCCGCGGCTTCCTCAGCGGACAGGCCCTCGAAGTAATTCCAGCCGCGGTTGTACTCGGCGGCGTGGGCCTCACAGAAATACCAGCGCTCGGGGCTGTTCGGCGACTTGGGCGCGGGGCAGTTCCCCGGCTCTTCGCATCCCTGCCGGTCGCACAATCGCACCGTCTGCGCCTCGCGCGACGATCCATAGCCGCGCCAGCGCGGAAAACCCCAGTCGTTAGAGCGCGTCGTCGAGCGTGCCATGCGCGCCCGACATAGCCCCGGTCATCCGTGGCGCAAGGGCATGCCACCCCTATCGTCACTTCGGCATCGTGAACTTCACCCGAGTCGTCGATGCCCCGCAGCCAAGGCTGCCATCGGGCCGATAGGTCTTGGCAAAGGTCGCACTGTCGAAGAATTTCGTCCCGGCCTTGGTGAAAATGAAGGGCGGATAGCTCAGCAGCGCGCGGACGTTGCCGGCGCGGCCGTTGCTGCCGACGTCGTACTGAACCTGGGTCCAGCCTTCGAAGCCCCACTGCAATGCCTCCATCGGGAACGCTTCCGCCCCCGGCATGGCGACCATCTTGGGCGGCGCATCGAGCAGCCCGCACTGGCTGGGGCTGAGCCCCGTCTTCATGAACGCGTCTCGCGCACCGGCCGGGTTGCCCGCGCGCTCCTCGATCGATGCCAGCCGAACCAGCGCGCCGACACGCAAGGGATCGTTGGCCGCCAGCGCCTTGTCGTCGACCACCTGCTGCAGAACCAGCGTCGCGGTGTCGCTCGCGCCGCCCCGGCTTTTCCCCGAATCGATCCGGTCGGCCATCATCAGTCGCAGGAGCGCCCGCGCCTGCGGATCGGCGGCATAGGTCGGCTCGGTCAGCATTGCGGTCGCGAGCCGCTGGAATACCGGCGGCTTCCAGCTGTCGAGCCTTGCGCCCTCGCGCTGCGGCAGGTCGAAGGCGAGCTGGACCACAGGAGGCGCCCCTTGCGTCCGTGCGATACCTAGCCCGCGAGCGGCAAGTGGCGTGGTGGGATCGGGATTGAAGGGGTTGTTCATCAGTCGATACAGCGCCGCCAGCGTCTGCAGCGACGTCGCCGACCGCGCCTCCGCTGCGCCGAGCGCCGCCCGCTGCTCGCCGATGGCGGTCGAGGGCTGCTGCGGCTCGGGCGACGCCACGGCACCCTTGGTCGCCAGCCATTCTTCCACCGCCACGCCGAGCTGGCCACGCAGCGAAGGGCGCGCGAACGCCGTCGAGCAGCGCATCTCGACCCGGGCCGCGGCGCGGAAGAAGGGCGGGATCGCCTTTACCTGCTCGGGCGTCCACGACCAATCGCGGACCGCCCGAGCGAAGGCGAGACCGGCGGCCGGGCCGCCCGCAGCGTAGACCGGGCGGATCGAAACCGGCCGCCCGTCGTCGTCGACGGCGAATTCGACCACCGCCACATCGCTCGGCCGCAGTTCCGCTTCGCCGCCACAATCGGGGGCCTGCATCGCCGCCGCCGGATCGAACCGGCTGGTGCCCAGCCGCCCCGCCCCGGTCATCGCCATGTACCGCCGCGCCTCGTCGGGCGCGTTGTTGAGCAGCAGCGCGATCGCCGCGTCCGACCGCGCCCGCGCGTCCTCGACCGACGTCTTCTCGGTGATCCCGCCCAGCTTCGTGACCGCCTCCAGCGCACTGGCGCTGGCGGTACGAAGATCACCGGTGTTGAGCGCGACCAGCGTGTGCAGCCGCGCGATCTGCGCCAGGTCGGATTTGCCCAGCTTCGCAGCCGGCGCGATCCGATCGAGCCGCGCCAGCGCATCCCGCGCCGCCAACCGATCGACGAACGTCAGCGTCCTGACCACGCCGACCAGCGCCACCACGCCCTCGACGCCATCCGCGATTTCCTTCTCGGCTGCGCTATATTGGCTGGCCGCCATCGCGTAATCGAGCGAGTTTTCCGCCGCCAGGCCAAGGTTGTAATTCGCGCGCCAGCGATCGGGCGCCAAAGCCGCCTCGTTCTTCGGCAGGTTCGCCAGCCCGAGCCGGGTGGCCTCCGCGCCTTCGTCGAGGCGCCGCAAGGCGATCAGGTCGGCGCCTTCGCGGACCTTCGCGATGCCGCGGGTGCGCGCGGTCAGACCGGGCCGCTGGCCGAACCGCTGCCATGCCGCCAGCGCGCCGGCCTTATCGCCCTGGTCGTCGAGCACGACGGCGGCGTTATACTCCTGCTGCGCCGTCGCTGCGCCGGTGGCGGCCGGTGGCGGCGGCGCCGTCTGCGCCACTACGCCCGCTGCGCTGACACTCGCCAACCCAACCGTCATCCACCGCTTCATCGTCCGCCCCCCGAGATTCACCTGTGTCAGTGATCCTGCCCCAGGGCGGGGTCGTTTGCCAGAGGGCCTGTAAGCCGGGTTCTGTCCACCGGCATCGCTGCCGGATGGGCGACCATTCCTCTCGGACGACGCTCGCACGCCGTCTCTAGCGACCAACCCGGGCGACAGGCGGAAACACGCCCCGGAGCCAAAGGCTCCTTGCCGCCCCTATTCGGTCTTGCTCCCGGTGGGGTTTGCCATGCCGCGGCCGTTACCGGCGCGCGCGGTGCGCTCTTGCCGCACCCTTTCACCGTGACCGGGCCGAAGCCAGGCCGTCTGCTCTCTGTGGCACTTTCCCTAACCCCGCGTCCGAAGGCGCGTGGCCGGCGGGCGTTACCCGCCACCGTCGTTTCGTGGAGCCCGGACTTTCCTCGGCATCCATCGCTGGATGACGCGGCCGCCCGGCCCTCTGGCACTGCCCCTCTAGTCGTCGCCTTGCGGCTTGGGAAGCAGAAGCGCGAGCAGGATCATCCGGCATTCGCCGTCCATCTCGCCGTCGATCAGTTCGGGCCGGAAGCGGCGCTGGAACGCCATCGTCGCCGCCAGCGGGTTGCTGACGTCATAGCCGAACCGCTCCAGCGCCAGCAGGAAGCCGGCCTCGGGCCACTTCGGATCGAGCAGGTTCTTCGTCGGCCTCGGCAGCGCCAGCCGCAGCCGCGCCAGCCTAGCCCACGGAAACAGCTCGCCAGGATCGCGCTTGCGGGCCGGTGCGACATCGGAATGGCCGACGACGTTGCCGCGGGTGATTCCGTGCCGCGCCTTGATCGCCGCCACCAAGCGAACGACCGCATCGACCTGCGCCTCGGGAAAGTCGCGATAGCCGAACTCATGGCCGGGATTGACGATCTCGATACCGATGCTGGCGGAATTGACGTCGGTGATCCCGCGCCAGTGCGAGCGGCCGGCGTGCCAGGCGCGCTTGTCCTCGTCGACGAGGCGAAGGACGGTGCCGTCCTCCTCGACCAGATAATGCGCCGACACCTTCGCCTCGGGATCGCGCAGCCGCGCCAGCGCCGACGCGCCGTCCTGCATCCCCGTATAGTGGAGCACGATCATCGAGATCGGCAGCAGGCGATCGTCGAAATTCGGCGACGGCGCGTCGGTCATTTCCGGCTCGGCGGGCTCGTCCATCGACCAGCGCCTTAGCCGCATTCTCGCGGATGTGAAGAGCCGGTCAGGCGACGCGTTCGTAGAATCCCCGCCAGCGCCGGCTCGGCTCCAGCGCGTCGCTCTGTCCGATCACCGTCTCGCCCGCCCCCAAAACCAGCACGCCGCCGGGTTTGAGCGCCTTTGCCAGCCCGGCATAGACCGCGACGCGCGTCGCCGGCGACAGGTACAGCATCACGTTGCGGCACAGGATCAGATCGAACCCGCCCGACAGTGCCGCCTCCGCCACCAGATTATGGCGCCGCCACTGGATCATGCGGACGAGCTCGGGCTTGGCGAACCATTCCGACGCGTCACCGCCGTCGAACCATTTCATCAGCTGGCGGATCGGCAAGCCGCGCTGCACCTCGAACTGCGTGAACTTGCCCGACTTGGCACGCTGGATCGCAGCGTCCGACACGTCGGTGGCAATGATGTCGACCGGCGGCAGGCCCCCCGCCGACCGGTCAGCGATGGCCATCGCCAGCGACAGCGGCTCTTGTCCGGTCGAGCATCCTGCCGACCAGACCCGCGGCCGCCGACGCTCGCACGCCGCCAGCACCTCGAGCGCCTGGTCGAAGATCGGCCCGTCGCGGAAGAACGAGGTCTCTTGATTCACCAGCGCGTCGACGATGCGATCACCGATCGCGGCATCGTTGCCGTCGAGCAGCTGGGCGACGAGCTGGTCGAGCGTGTCGAGCCCGCGCTCGCGGATCAGCGGCTTCAGCGCGGTATCGACCCGCCAGGATCGATAGCTCGCCAGTTGCTGGCCGGTGCGCGCCTCCAGCAGCGCGGTCAGAACGCTGAACGCGATAGACGAAACCGCGGCGCCGCCGGTCGAGATCGGTTCCATCTTCATGACGGCCGCCGCGCGGCGAGAGCGCGGCCGATCGACGCGGGGGGCAGGATGGCATCGGCATGGCCGGCCTGCGCAACCGTGCCGGGCATGCCCCACACGACGGAGCTCGCCTGGTCCTGCACCAGCACCTTGCCGCCGGCGTCGCGTACGTTGCGGACCCCTTCGGCTCCATCTCGACCCATGCCGCTCAGGATCACCGCGACCATCCGTGCTCCATAAACATCTGAAAACGACGCCAGCATCGGATCGATCGAGGGCATGCAGCCGGATGACGCCGGCTCCGTCAGCAGGCGCACCGCCGCCGCACCATCGCCGAGCGACACCGCGCCCACATGCGCGTCGCCCGGCGCGACGATGATCCGCCCCGGCCGTACCCGCATCCGATCGGTAGCGACGTCGCACGGGCGCTGGCCCAGCACCGCGATCTGCGCCGCGAAATAGGGCATGAACGATCCCGGCAGATGCTGGGTGATGACGATGGGCTGGCGGAACGACGGCGGCAACTCGCGCAGCAGCTGGCTCAGCGCGTGGATACCGCCGGTCGAGGCGCCGATCGTCACGATGTCGAACGCGCCCAGCGCCGGAACGGCAACCGGCGAGGTGTCATCCTGCGGTGCGGCGCTGGACCGCGCCGGCGTCGCAGGCTCGGCGCCGGTGGCGCGCGGCATCGCCGCCGGACCACGCCGGCTCAGCCGCATCAGCTTTTCGAGCAGCATGTCCGAGAAATGCGCGAGGCGCTGGCCCATCGGCGGCTTGACCAGCGTATCCGCCGCCCCCAGCGCCATCGCCCGGATGCTGCTCTCGGCCCCGTCGCTGGCGAGCGACGAGACGACGATGATCCGGGCGCCCTGCCCCGCCGCCAGCAGCTGCGGCAGCGCGGTCAGCCCGTCCATGCCCGGCATCTCGACGTCGAGCAGGACGACGTCGACACGCTCGCGCTCTAGGAACGCCAGCGCCGCACTGGCCGTCGGCACCGCCCCCACCGCCGCGAAGCGATCGGACGCATCGATGATCCGCGCCAGCACCGCGCGGGACACCGCCGAATCGTCGACGATCAATACCCGTTCGGTATCCGGCGCCATCGCGCGGGGGGAAGGAGACGCGGCCATGGCGCCCTCAGCGATCCGGGCTGGGGCTCAGACGAGGCCGACGATCTGCAGCTTGCTTTCGAGCGTGTCGCGGTCGAACGGCTTCATCACATATTCGTCCGCGCCCGCCTCGATCGCGGCGCGGATGTGGCCCATGCCGTTCTCGGTCGTGCAGAACACGACCTTGGGCTTCTGCGTCATCCCGGATTCGCGCAACGCACGCAGGAAATCCATGCCGTTCATGACCGGCATGTTCCAGTCGAGCAGAACGACGTCGGGCGTCGCCGCCTGGCACGCCTCCAGCGCCTCGCGCCCGTCGCACGCCTCGCGCACCTCGAACTGGAGCGTCTCGAGGATGTGACGCGCAACCTTGCGGATCACCTTCGAGTCGTCGACGACCAGACACGTCTTCATGGGGTGGTGGGCCTTTTAGCTTTCGGGGGCACCGCGTTTATGCGGCGCAACAGGTAACGGCGGGGTTAAGCGGCGAGCGACTGGCGCGCGATCAGCGCGGACAGGTCGACGATCAGCACGGGCTCGTCGTCCCGCTCGATCATGCCGACGCCGAGGGCGCGCCAGCCGCCTTCGAGCAGCACGCCCGACATCAGCGGCAGCCGGGTGAACGGCGCCACATCCTCCAGCGAATCGACGAGTACCGCATAGAAATGGCCGTCGATGTTGGTGATGATCGCGCGCTTGGCGGCCTGCTTGGGCACCGGCAGGCCCATCGCGATCCGCGTGCAGATCACGGTGACGACCCGGCTGCGCAGCGCCACCAGCCCGCGCACGCACGGGTTGGCGCGCGGCACCGGGATGATCTCGCCGATGTCGACGACCGAATGGACCTGGTCGGCATCGATCGCGACTGTGCGGCCGCCCATCTCGGCAAGGAGGAACAGGTCCATCAGGCGGCTCCTGCCAGTGTTTCCGCGATCGCGCCCAACAGCGACACCCGGTCGTAGCGATAGACGCTGCCGTCGCCGCGCCGCTGCGGCGAGGTGGTGAGGCGAACGACGGGTGCGGCAACCGGGATGGTAGCGGCGTCGGCGTCTTCCATCGCCAGCGCCACCTGCACCCGCTCGCCCGGGACGAGTTCCGACACGCAATGATATCCCGCCGCCTCCAGCGCCGGGCGGAGGAACGTCGCCATCCAGCCGCTCTGGTCGCCATGCAGCAGGCAGGTGGCCTTCGTCGGTATCGTCGTCTCGATCTCGGCGAATAACGCGTGGACGTCGACCAGCTCGATCTGCTGCCCCTCCACCATCACCACGCCGGCGATCATGCCGCCCCCCTGCGCCGCGACGAAGCCCGCCGGCAGCGAGACGATCTCGACCGGCTCGGCGATGGCATAGCCGACGACGCTGACGCCATCGGCCAGGCGCAGCATGTTGATCTCGCCCTTTTGGGGCAAGGCGGCCATCGTGTGGATCGCGACGCTGGCACCGTCGATGACGATGCGCAGCCGCCCGCCGACCGCCTGGATCGCGCTCGCCTCGACCGCCTCGACACGGTCGACCGCGGGCAGCGGCACCGCACGGCGGCGGCCGTCGACGTCGTCGAACAGCAATGCCGACCAGCGCTGTTCCTGCACCGCCTCGTCGGCCTCGACCTCCGCAAAGTCGACCGCGCCGTTATGGAACGTCAGCCCCGCCACCGCGGCGACGCCGGCGCTGTCGAGCAGCAGCATCGGCAGCCCGGTATCGGGCAGCGTCTTGCCGGCGTAGATCCCCGTCGCCATCACCATCGGCGACGCGGGCTTCACGACCAGCTCTTCGGTATCGAGCACCTCGTCGATCGCCAGCGCATATTCGCCGTCGCGGGTGTTGACGATGGCGAGCGTTCGGGGCTCGCTGTCGCCCAATCCCAGCAGCTTGTCGAGCGACACGACGGCCAGCCTGCGCCCGCGGACCGTCGCGATCGACGTGTCGCCGACATTGTCGATCCGCACCGCGGCCCCGCGCGTCGTCACGATTTCCTCGACCGCCTGTCGCGCCAGCGCGAAGCGCTGATTGCCGGCGGCGACGATGATCGCCGGGATGATCGACAGCGTCAGCGGCACCTGGATCGAGACGGTCAGCCCCTGACCCCGCCTGTTGGTCAGGACGATCCGCCCGCCGATCTGTTCGATATTGGCGCGCACCACGTCCATGCCGACGCCGCGGCCCGAGATCGCGGTCACCGTGTCGCGGCTCGACAGCCCAGGATGGAACGCCAGCTCCAGCTTGGCGAGCGGGCTCATCGCCGCGGTCTCGGCAGCCGTCTTGATCCCGAGCTTGCATGCCTTGGCGGCAAGGCGCTCGACGTCGATGCCGCGGCCGTCGTCGCGTACTTCGACCAGGATCTGGTTGCCCGACTGCCGCGCCGATACGACCAGCCGACCGGCCGCGGGCTTGCCCGCCGCCTGCCGTTCGGCATTCGGTTCGATGCCGTGATCCAGCGCGTTGCGGATGATGTGGACCAGCGGATCGCGCATCAGCTCGATCATCTCGCGATCGAGCTCGACGTCGCTTCCCTCGATCGTCAACATCACCTGCTTCTCGAGTTCGGCAGATGTGTCGCGCACCATCCGCGGCAAGGCCGAAAACAGCGCGTCGATCTTCTGCATCCGCGTCCGCGTCACCGTGTCGCGCATGTCGGCGACGGTCTGCGACAGGCGCTCCAGCGCCCCTTCGATGCCGGGCAAGGTGCTGTGGTTGCGCAGCTGGCGGGCCAGCTCGTTGCGCGCCAGCACCATTTCCGACATCCCGCTCATCATCCGGTCGAGCAGGTCGACGCCCAGGCGCACCGAGCGGCTCGGCGCGCGATGCACCGCCGGCTGCACGGCCTGGCTCGCCAGCGGCGCCGCATCCGCCGATAGCGCCGCGATCAGCAGTTCCTCGCTCGAATCGTCGAGCGCCGCGCCTGCGTCGATCGCCTCGACCAGCTCGCCGATCCGATCGACGATCGCCAGCACCGCATTCACCAGCTGACGGTCGGGCACCCGCGTACCGTCGCGGACCTGGGCCAGCGTGTCCTCGGCGGCATGGCTCAGCCGCTCGAGCCGCGGCAAATCGAGGAAACCGCAGCTTCCCTTCACCGTGTGGACGAAGCGAAAGATCGAATCCAGGCGCGCACGATCGGTCGGCGCGGCCTCCCAGGCCACGATCTCACCCGCCAGCGCTTCGAGCGTCTCGCGGGTTTCGGCAATGAATTCCTGCAGCAGCTCGTCCATGGTGCCCCGACGTGTTCCGCCGGAGTCTTGGACGCAAAGACGTTAAAAGCCGGTTTACCGCGCGTTGAAGACCGTGCCCAGGATCATGACCCCGGCGGTCGGCTCCGACACCTGAACCGCCCCGCCGGCATCGCGCGCGATGCTGTTGACCAGATACGCCGCCGACGTCCGCGGCGTCACGGGCACGTCGCCCGGCCCCTCGACCAGCACACGGCGAATCTCGCTGTCGAGCAGGATGCGCGACGCCTCCAGCTGGGCGACGATCTCGACCTGGCCGCCGTTCTCCTCGGCACCGACGCTCAGGCTGCCGCCGCGCACCAGCGCCTCGGTCGCGATCAGCACGATGTTGAGCATCGCCTTCACCGCCGCCTTGGGCAGCGCCTCGGCCTCGACGATCCAGTTCAGCTCGATCCGCTTGTGGTCGGACACCAGCCCCTCGATCGCCGACTTCGCCTCGCGCACGTCGATATTCTCGCCGAAGCCGCCGCCCGCGCCGAACGCCAGGCGAAAGAACTTCAGCTTGTTCGCCGAGGTCCGCGCGCTCTCGGTCAACAGCTCCATGCACCGCTCGCGCATCGCCGGATCGGTCTCGTCGGCGAGCAGTTCCAGGCCGTTGTTGAGCGCGCCGACCGGCGACAGCAAGTCGTGACACAGGCGCGAGCACAACAGGCTGGCGAATTCGACAGGGCTCGGCGTCATGGATCGTCCTTTTGGGAAGTGCCCCTAGTGACGGGCTAACCCGCAACGCGCAAGGCGACCGGATCGAAGCGGCCATGGACCGCGCCATTTTTTACCGCACGCCAGGCTTTTACCGTGCCATCACCGCCGACGATCAGCCACAGCCATCCGTTCGCCGCGGCATCGGCGGCATCGCGCGGCGAGGGTACCGCCGAGCCGTTCGGGTGCGAATGATAGCAACCGACGATCGCTGGACCGCCGCGCCGGCCGTCGCGATAGGCCGCGATCAGCGCCGCCGGATCGATCTCGAACCGCGTCGCCGGTGCGTCGGCGACGTTGCGACACGGCACCGCCCGCTCCCCGATCAGCAGCCCGCAAATCTCGACGCCGGGGGAGGATCTCGCCTCCGCAACGATTTGCGCCACCAGCTCGCTTGCAATCGTCAACGCCATCCCCATTTCGCCTACAGAATGGACCGGGGGGTTTCCATCATCGAAGCGACCATCGCACCTGCCGCCGACGGCTGGCGCCTGGATCGCGCGCTCGCCGATGCGGTCCCGACGGTCTCGCGCGAACGGCTAAAGGTGCTGATCGCCGCCGGCCAGGTGCAGCGCGCCGGCATCCTCACCCGCGATCCCGCCAAGCGGGCCACGGCGGGCGACGTCTTCACCGTCGCTGTCCCCGATCCCACGCCTGCGCACAACGAGGCACAGGATATCCCGCTCGTCGTCGCCTATGAGGACGAGCATCTGATCGTCGTCGACAAGCCTGCCGGCCTCGTCGTCCACCCGGCGTGCGGCAACCTCGACGGCACGCTGGTCAACGCGCTGCTCCACCATTGCGGCGGCTCGCTGTCGGGGATCGGCGGCGTTGCGCGGCCGGGCATCGTCCACCGCATCGACAAGGACACCAGCGGCCTGATGGTCGCCGCCAAGACCGACCGCAGCCACGAAGGCCTGGCGAAGCAGTTCGCGGCGCACAGCATCGACCGCCGCTACAAGGCGATCGTCGGCGGCGTGCCCAAGCCGTCGGCGGGCAGCGTCGACGCGCCGCTCGGCCGCAGCCCGCAGAACCGCAAGAAGATGGCGATCGTCGCCGGCGGCAAGCGCGCGGTGACGCATTATTCGACGATCGAGCGGCTGCATGACGCCGCAATGGTCGAATGCCGCCTCGAAACCGGGCGCACGCATCAGGTGCGCGTCCACATGGCATCGCTTGGTCACGCCTTGCTCGGCGACCCGGTTTACGGTAGAACAAAAGGAAGCCAGCGGGCGCTGTTGGAGCGCCTCGGTTTCCAGCGCCAGGCGCTGCACGCCGCACGCCTCGGCTTCATTCACCCGGTGACGGGCGCCGCGCTGGCGTTCGAAAGCCAGCTTCCCGCAGATATGCAGGAACTGTTCACCGAGCTTCACGTATAGGACAGGCGACTTCGCCGCAGTGCGGGAAGAACGCCCCAGCTAGGGAGATTTTCGACGATGGCAGCCCGCAGCAACGTCCCGGCGACGATCCCCGCGCTCGGCAGCGAGGCGGGCCTGAACCGCTACCTTGCCGAGATCAAGAAATTCCCGATCCTCCAGCCGGAGGAGGAATATATGCTCGCCAAGCGGTTCCAGGAACATGCCGATACCGAAGCCGCTGCGAAGCTGGTGACCAGCCACCTGCGCCTCGTCGCTAAGATCGCGATGGGCTATCGCGGCTACGGCCTGCCGACGTCCGAGCTCATCAGCGAGGGCAACATCGGCCTGATGCAGGGCGTCAAGAAATTCGAGCCCGACCGGGGCTTCCGCCTCGCCACCTATGCGATGTGGTGGATCCGCGCCTCGATCCAGGAATATATCCTGCGCTCGTGGAGCCTGGTGAAGATGGGCACCACCGCCGCGCAGAAGAAGCTGTTCTTCAACCTGCGCCGGATGAAGTCGAAGCTAGATGCGTTCGAGGATGGCGATCTGCGTCCCGAGGACGTGACCAAGATCGCGACCGACCTCGGCGTGCCCGAAACCGACGTCGTCAACATGAACCGCCGCATGGCGATGGGCGGCGATACCAGCCTCAACGTCTCGATGAACGAAGACGGCGAGGGGCAATGGCAGGACTGGCTGGCCGACGACAGTCCCTTGCAGGACCAAGTCGTCGCCGAGGAGCAGGAAGCGGACGTCCGCCACACCATGCTCGTCAGCGCGATGGACGACCTCAACGATCGCGAGAAGCACATCCTGACCGAGCGTCGGCTAACCGATGATCCCAAGACGCTGGAAGAGCTGAGCCAAGTCTACGGCGTATCGCGCGAACGTGTCCGCCAGATCGAGGTCCGCGCCTTCGAGAAGCTGCAAAAGGCGATGATGCGCATCGCCGGCGAAAAGCGCCTGCTGACCGCGGCTTAACCCGGCCGTGCTCCCCTCCCTGCAAGGGAGGGGTCGGGGGTGGGTAAGGAGCCTCGCAGAGCGGGGCGTTCGCGTCGACTACCCACCCCTAACCCCTCCCTTCCAGGGAGGGGCATCGCTCCCGGGTCTACGCAACCCGAACCCGCAGCCCGTCCAGTCCAGCCGTCAACACCAGCTGACACGCCAACCGGCTGGTCCGCCCCGCCCCCGGCGCCAGGTCGAGCATATCCTCCTCCTCCGCCGACGCCGCCGACAGCCGAGAAAAATCCGCCGGATCGATCACCACATGGCATGTCGCGCAGGCCATATCACCGCCGCAGGTCCCCTCGAGCGGCTGGCCGTGCTCCTGCGCCACGCTGAGCAGCGTCCGCCCTTCGGCCGCCATCGCCTCGCTGACGACGCCATCCCGCTCGAACACGACCCGAATCATGCCGCGACCCGCTGGCGATCCGCCGCCGCGACGATCGCGTCGATCGCCCCCGCCAGTTCGCCTTCGGTCGTATAGCGCCCCCAGCCCAGCCGAAGCGACGACCGCGCCGCCCGCTCGTCGAGCCCGATCGCGCGCAGCACATGGCTCGAACGCCCCGATCCGCTCGCGCAGGCAGATCCCGCCGAAAAGGCGACGTCGCGCAGGTCGCTCATCAGCCGCGCCACGTCCAACCCTTCGCGCCGCACGTTGAGGTTGCCGCGATAGCGCCGCTCGGCATCGCCGTTGATCGTCCAGCCCGCCAGCCGCGCCGTGGCGATATCCCATAGTCGCTCGACCAACGCCGCATCCTCGTCATGCCGCTCGACCATCAGCGCCGCCGCCGCGCCGAAGCCAGCGCACAGCGCCGGCGACAGCGTGCCCGAACGCCCCGCCGCCTCCTGCCCGCCGCCATGCAGCAACGGCGCCAGCGTCAGCCCGTCGCGCGTCCACAACGCCCCGATCCCCTTGGGCCCATAGATCTTGTGCGCCGACACCGCGATCAGGTCGGGGCCGTCGGGCAGGTCGATTCGCCCCGCCCCCTGCACCGCATCGCACAGGAACAACCAACCGGCCTCACGGGCGATCGCCGCGAGCTCGCCGATCGGCTGCACCACCCCGATCTCGTTGTTGACGAGCATCACCGCGAGCAACCCCGGCTCGCCGCCCAGCGCCTCGCGCACCGACGCCAGCTCGACGATCCCATCCGCCCCCACCGGCAGCAGCCGATGCTCTCGCCCCGATGCCGCCACCGTGTCGAGCACCGCGGCATGCTCGGTCGGCAGCGTCACGGTCGGCCCACGGCTGCCCTTGATCGCCCAGTTCAGCGCCTCGGTCGCGCCGCTGGTGAACGACACCGTCCCTCCGGCAGGCAGCAGGCGCGCGACCCGTCCCCGCGCCACCTCCACCGCCGCCTTCGCCTCACGCCCTGCACGGTGCGAAGAGTGCGGATTGGCGTGTTGCCGCTCCAGCCACGGCAGCATCGCCGCCAGCGCTTGCGGATCGAGCGGTGTCGTCGCCTGATAGTCGAGATAGGTCACGCTGCGAACGTCCGCGTCGCCCGCGCCACGTCGCGCCAGGCGGTGATGAAGCGAGTCACATCCTGCTCGCGCGTATCCCGCCCAAAGCTCACCCGCACCACCTCGCGCCCCGCCGTCTCGCTCCAGCCCATTGCGCCGAGGACATGGCTCGGCTTCATGCTGCCGGAACTGCACGCGCTGCCCGCCGACACGGCAATCCCGGCGAGGTCGAACCGGATCAACTGCGCCGCCGCCGCCACGCCCGGCAATCGGTACGAGGCGATCGCGGGATGCCGCAGGCTCGCGTCCGCCACCACCTCGCCCCCAGACCGGCGCACCGCATCGTCGAGCCTCGCACGCATCGCCGTCCAGCGCTCGATCGGCTCGGCCTCGCGCAGCGCCGCGGCATAGCCGAGCACGCCCGGCAGATTCTCCGTCCCCGGTCGGTATCCCCGCTCCTGCCCGCCCGTCGGCGTCAGCGTCGCCAGGTCGCGCACGAGCAGCGTACCGACGCCGGCCGGCCCGCCGCGCTTATGCGCCGACAGCGCGACGAAATCAGCATGCTCGGCGACCGCATCATCGACACCCGCCGGCATCTGCGCCGCATCGACCAGCAGCAGCCCGCCGGCCTCGTGAACGACGGCGGCCACCGCGGCGACTGGCTGAAGAACCCCCGTCTCGCTGTTGCACCACTGCACCGCGATAAGTGCCCGCTTGCTCTGCCCAAGCAGCGATGGCAGCACCCCCAGGTCCACCACCCCATCCGCTCCGACCGGCACCATCTCGGCCGCCCCAGCCGCACGCATCGCGGCGTCGTGCTCGACTGCCGACACCAGCCGCCGCGCCGCCACGCCCCGCCCCAGCGCGATGGCTAGCGACTCGCTCGCACCGCTCGTCAGCAGCACCTCGCCGCGCCAGCCATAGGCCGCGCCGATCGCCGCCCGTGCCGCTTCCAGCGCCGCGCGCGCCGCACGCCCCTCGGCATGCGGACTCGACGGGTTGGCCCAGCGCGCCATGCCCTCGATCACCGCGGCCTTGGCGGCATCGGTCATCGGCGTAGTCGCGGCATGATCGAGATAGAGACGGTCCAGGGTTCGTTCCAATTTGCGTGAGAAGCGCTCGTCCCTATATAGCGCGCCACGATCCGCGCTCCACCGGGCGCGACCTAGACCTTGCGAGATCCATGCCCGAAGTCATCTTCCCCGGCCCCGAAGGCCGCCTCGAAGGGCGCTTCGCCCCCGCGCCCCGCCCTCGCGCGCCCGTCGCGATGATCCTTCACCCGCATCCTAGCGCGGGCGGCACGATGAACAACCGCATCGTGCAGGAGCTGTACAAGACCTTCCAGCGCCGCGGCTTCGCCACGCTGCGCTTCAACTTCCGCGGCGTCGGCAAGAGTCAGGGGACGTTCGACAACGGCATCGGCGAACTGTCCGACGCTGCGTCGGCGCTCGATTGGGTGCAGAGCTTCCATCCCGAAGCCTCGTCGACCTGGGTCGCCGGATCGGGCTTCGGCGCGTGGATCGGCATGCAGCTGCTGATGCGCCGACCGGAGATCCGCGGCTTCATTTCGATCGCGCCGCCCGCGAACATGTTCGACTTCACCTTCCTCGCCCCCTGCCCCTCGTCGGGCATCATCATCCAGGGGGAGAACGACGAGGTCGTGACCCCCGGCTCGGTGCAGAAGCTCGTCGACAAGCTCCGCACGCAGAAGCACATCACGATCCACCACGACACGATCCCGAAGGCGAACCATTTCTTCGAGCACGAGATGCCCGAGCTGATGCAGTCGGTCGATCGCTATCTCGACATGCGGCTAGATCCCAACTCGCCGATCAAGTGAGCCTGGTGCAGCGGATTGGCCATGGCCTGAGCGGTATCAGGTTAAGTCAGCCGACAGCCGTTCGTCCTGAGCGAAGTCGAAGGACAAGTTTCAGGCGACATCGTCTGGGGCCTGTGCTTCGACTTCGCTCAGCACGAACGGGTTGAAACGTTGCTGCGGCGGGTCGATCTACCCGACCCAGATCAGCACGTTGACCAGCAGCACCACCGCCATCACCAGCATCAGCACGCCCTTGCGTCGATCGCGGCCGCGCACGATCAGCACCGATCCGCCGGCAACGCAGGCGAAGCACGCCAGCATCGCGATCGCGGGCGCCGCATGGGCGATCGACACCAGCGCCGCGTTCATGCCGCCAGCACCCGCGCATAGTCGGCCCGGTCGACATTGCCGCCCGACAGGATGACGAGCATCCCCGGCGCCGCCGCGACCTTGCCCGCCAGTACCGCCGCCAGCGCCACCGCCCCGCCCGGCTCGATCACCAGCCGCAGCCGCTCCGCCGCCCAGCGCTGCGCCGCCGCCGTCTCCTCCTCGCTCACCGCCACGCCGGTCGCATCGCGGCGCGACAGCACGTCGAAGGTCAGCGGCGAGACGCGCGTCGTCATCAGCGCGTCGCACTTGGTCGGCGGCGGATTGGCGCCGACCGGCTCGATCCAGCTCGCTTCCAAACTCATCCGCATATCGTCCCAGCCCTCGGGTTCCGCGATGGTCATCCGCGCCTCGGGCAGCGCCAGCGCAATTCCCGCCGCCAGCCCGCCGCCACCACATGGCACCACGACCCGCGCCGGCGTGCCAAGGCCCTGCTCAGCCATCTGCGCCGCCGCCTCGATCCCGGCGCTGCCCTGCCCCTCGATCACCCAGGGATCGTCGAAGCTCGGCACCAGCGTCGCGCCGCGCGCCTCCGCCAGCCGCGCGGCGATCTGCTCGCGGCTTTCGCGCATCCGGTCATAGCCGACGACCTCGGCGCCGAGCGCCAGCGTCGAGTCGCGCTTCGCCGCCGGCGCGTCGTGCGGCATCACGATCGTCGCCGGCATGCCGAGTCGCTTCGCGGCCCAGGCGATGCCTTGCGCATGGTTGCCGCTCGAAAAGGCGACCACCCCCCGCGCCCGAGTCGCCTCGTCGAGAGCGGTCAGCCGATGCCACGCGCCGCGGATCTTGAAGGCGCCGACAGGCTGCAGCGACTCGGCTTTGAACGCGACTGTCACCCCCTTGATATCGGCGGTGAAAAGCGGGGTCGGCGGCAGGATCGCCGCCAGCTTTGCAGCGGCGTCGCGGGTGCCCGCGCGGGTCGGTTGTCTCACGATCGTCACGCCTCGTCCCTGCCGCAAAATCGGGGGCGCCGAAACACTTTACATGGGGGTCCGTTACCCCTATCTGCCCGCCTCCGCTGCCCCATGGGACTTCCACCGCAAGGCAGTGCTTGTTCAACAGAAGACCGGGGCGTTGCCCCTGGCATTGGAGGTCCCTTGAGTTGCACCAGGATCATTGCGCGCTGGGGGTAGCCCCCCGTTCGACCTCGTCTTCTCGAATCGTTGAGGGGGCTATCGATATCGCCAAGGGTGCGCCGGTTCAGCCGGTGACGCTGATTCGCCCGCACGCCGGTGCGCGCGCCGCCCGCTTCTTCACGGAGAAGTTTCCGGGCCGGACGATGTACGCGGTCAAGGCGAATCCGAGCCCGGAGCTGCTAGCCACCTTGTATGACAACGGTGTGACGCATTTCGACGTCGCCAGCCTCGCCGAGGTTCGCCTCGTCGCGCGCACGGTGCCGGGCGCCACGCTCTGCTTCATGCACCCGGTCAAGGCCGAGGAAGCGATCGCCGAGGCGTATTTCACCCATGGCGTCCGCGTCTTCAGCCTCGATTCGATCGAAGAGCTGGAAAAGATCGTGCGCGCCACCCGCAACGCCAGCGACCTGACGCTGTGCGTCCGCCTGCGCGTGTCGTCGGAGCATTCGAAGCTCAGCCTCGCCTCGAAGTTTGGCGCCCTGCCGCACGAGGCGCGCGAACTGCTGTTCCGCACCCGCCAGGCTGCGGACGCGCTTGGCATCTGCTTCCACGTCGGCAGCCAGGCGATGACCCCGTCGGCCTATGCCGAGGCGATGGAGCGCGTGCGTGCCGCCATCGTCGAGGCGGCGGTGACGGTCGACGTCATCGACGTCGGCGGCGGTTTCCCGTCGGTCTATCCCGGCATGGAGCCGCCTGCGCTAGAGGCTTACTTCGAGACGATCCACCGCGCCTTCGAATCGCTGCCGGTGAGCTATTCGGCCGAGCTGTGGGCGGAGCCGGGCCGTGCGCTCTGCGCCGAATATGCCTCGCTCGTCGTCCGCGTCGAGAAGCGCCGCGGTGCCGAGCTCTACATCAACGACGGCGCCTATGGCGCGTTGTTCGATGCGGCGCATATCGGCTGGCGCTTCCCCGTCGCGCTGCTGCGCGAGCCGGAATCGGACGTGCGCGATCATCCCTTCTCCTTCTACGGCCCGACCTGCGACGACATGGACCATATGGCGGGCCCGTTCCTGCTGCCGGCCGACGTCCAGGCCGGCGACTATATCGAGATCGGCATGCTCGGCGCCTATGGCTCGGCGATGCGTACCGCGTTCAACGGCTTCGGATCGGACGAGACGGTGATCGTCACCGACGAACCGATGGCCAGCCTATACGCCGACGTCGAGCGCCGGGTCGCGTCGAACGTCGTCACGCTGTAACAGCCTTCACGCAATCTCTCGTCATTACCGCGAGAGCGGGAATCCATATTGGCTGACCGATCGGCTCCTGCCGCAAGTTCAGCGACGATGGATCCCCGCCTCCGCGGGGATGACGGCTGTGAATTCGAGGACCGGAAATTGACCGACACCCTGACCAAGACCGCGGCGGCGAACGCGCCGATCAACGACACCCGCAAGGCCGAGCTGCTGTCGAAGCAGGTGAAGCACATTGATATCAAGAGCTTCGACGCGCGCCCGATCGTCGACGCGATGAGCGACATGAGCTTCACCAGCCGCGACCTTGGCCGCGCGACGAAGATCTACAACGAGATGCTGGCCGACAAGGACTGCACCGTCTGCCTCGTCATCGCCGGCTCGACCTCGGCCGGCGGCTGCATGGACCTGTATGCAGAGCTGGTGCGCAACAACATGGTCGACGTCATCGTCGCCACCGGTGCGACCATCGTCGACATGGATTTCTTCGAGGGCCTTGGCCACAAGCACTACCAGGCGCTTGAGATTCCCGACGACGACACGCTGCGTTCGCTCTACATCGACCGCATCTACGACACCTATATCGACGAAGAGCAGCTTCAGGACTGCGACCACACGATCAACAAGATCGCCGAGTCGCTCGATCCCAAGCCCTATTCGTCGCGCGCCTTCATCCGCGAGATGGGCAAGTATCTGGTCGAGCACGGCAAGAAGGACAACAGCCTCGTCAAGCTCGCCTATGAGCATGACGTGCCGATCTTCTGCCCGGCGTTCGTCGACTCCTCGGCGGGCTTCGGTCTCGTCAAGCACCAGGTCGATCGCGCCAAGGCGGGTCAGCCTTACATGGTGCTCGACGCCATCGCCGACTTCCGCGAGCTGACCGAAATCAAGATCCAGGCAGGCACCACCGGCCTGCTGATGATCGGCGGCGGCGTGCCCAAGAACTTCATCCAGGACACCGTCGTGTGCGCCGAGATCCTCGGCCACGAGGATGTCGAGGTCCACAAGTACGCCGTCCAGATCACCGTCGCCGACGTCCGCGATGGCGCCTGCTCGTCGTCGACGCTGCAGGAAGCGGCCAGCTGGGGCAAGGTGAACACCGGCATCGAGCAGATGGTCTTCGCCGAGGCCGGCTCGGTGATGCCGCTGCTGGCGTCCGACGCCTATCACCGCGGCCACTGGAAGGATCGCGCCAAGCGCGGCTGGGCCAAGTTGTTCGCCTGAGCCGCACGCAGATAGCGCAAGCTATCTGCGAGACGGCGACTGGCCGGCCGGCGCGGGGCGAAAGCCCCGCGTCCGACGTCACGGGATTAGCTCCCGTGACGGCCCGTCAAGTTCCCATTTGATACGCGCAACACCGTCATCCCCGTGAAGGCGGGGATCCATACAGGCTGACGTCACGGCTCCCGCCCTTCGCTCCGCGCCAATGGATTCCCGCCTTCGCGGGAATGACGAAGGAGGTGGATGCGGGCTGCCGAAGCTCACCAAAGGGGCACGACAGCCCCTTGAGCCACAGCCCCACCCAACGCACACTCCCCGTCCACCAGGGGATCCATTGATGCCGCTCCTCCTCGCCGCCCTCCTCGCGCAAGCCGCCACAGCCGCGCCCGCTCCCGGCTCGATGCCCGACCAGCTTGCCGCGCTCTACGACGAGGTCTGCCTGCGCACCTTCCCCTATGACGCCGCCGTCGACGAACTGATGAAGCGCAAGGCTGCCATCCCGCTGACGCCGGCCGAGGTGAAAACCACGCTGCGCGACGACCCCGGTCGCGGTTGGCGGCTGCCCGGTCCCGATGGCCGCTCGATCTCGATCTTTATCGAACTGCCGCCCTATCACGCCTGCTCGGTGCGCGCCGGGATCGGCACCGCGCCACTCGACCTTGCCGCCTATCGGCGCGCCGTCGCCGCCTTCGAGGAAACGCGCCCGGGCTTCGCCGCGCAGAAGCCCGCCGACATGACCGTGGAGTCGATCCGCATCCGCGCGATCCAGGAGGTGCGCCCCCTGCCCGGCGGCCACGAATCGCTGCTCGTCATTACCCAGCAGCTCACCGACCCGGTGCGCATCGCCAAGGGGGAAGGCGGCACCGAGCTGCGCTTCGTCCACCAGATCGTCACCACCCGCTGATGGGAGCCGCCATGACCCACGACATTCTCCGTCCCGTCGTCGCGCTGATCGCCTGGTCGATCGTCATGCTCGTCTGGATGCTGGCGACGCGATTGCCCGCGATGCGCCGCGCCGGCATCGATCTCGGCAAGCTCGTCGGCACCAAGGCGAGCGACGCCGATCGCGGCCTGCCGCCCGAGATCCAGTGGATCGCCCACAACTATAATCACCTGATGGAACAGCCGACACTGTTCTACGCGGTCTGCCTGACGATCGCGCTCGCCGGCGCCGATCATCCGGTCAATACCGCCATCGCCTGGGCCTATGTCGGCCTTCGCATCGCGCATAGTCTGGTGCAGGCGACGTCGAACCGGGTAAGGCCTCGCTTCATGCTCTTCCTGCTGTCCAGCATCGCGCTCTTCGCGCTCACGCTCCATGCCGCCATGGCGGTGTTCTGATGGCCAAGGGAGAGGGCTTCGAACGCCACCGCCAGCCCTGGACCACCGACGAGATCCAGAAGCTCCACACCCTCGCGAAGAAGGGCATGGCGCTGAAGGCGATCGCCAAGGCGCTGAAACGCAGCGAGGAATCGACCAAGGACCGCGCCAAGGCCGACGGCCTGTCGATCGCCAAGCTGCGATGATCGACCGCCGCCATCTACTCGCCGCCGGGGCCGCGGCGGTCCCCGGTGCCGCGCTCGCTCAGGCCACCGCCCCGCTACCCAGCTGGCCACCGGCAGAGGCAGTGCCGCTGTGGCAGGCGGGTGCGATCCGCGTGCCGCCGGGGCTGCGTCCCGAACCGACGATCACCGACCGCCCGGGTGGCTATCGTGACATCCAGCTGCGCGGCACGATCCAGCCGCTGTTCGGTGTCTTTCGTCCGGCCCGTCCCGACGGCCGCGGCGTGCTCATCATCCCGGGCGGCGGCTATTCGATCACCTCGCAGCGCAACGAGGGCATCGACGTCGCCCAGGCGCTGCTGCCGCACGGCATCACCTGCTTCGTCCTCGCCTATCGCCTGCCCGGCGAGGGTTGGGCCGACCGCGCGAACGTCCCGCTCGCCGACGCGCAGCGGGCGATGCGGCTGATCCGGTACGAGGCGCGACGCTACGCGATCGATCCCGGCAAGCTCGGCTGCATCGGCTTTTCCGCCGGCGGCCATCTCGCCGGCTCGCTGGCGACGCTGTCCGATGTCGAGGCTTATGCCCCGATCGATCGCGCCGACCGCGACAGCGCGCGGCCCGACTGGACGGGGCTGATGTACGCGGTCTCCACCGTCGATCCGGGCCGCAGCCACGGCGGTTCGCGTCAGCAACTGCTCGGCCCCGATCCCGACCCGCGGATGCAGGAACGTTACGCCGTCGACCGCCGCATCACTCGCACGACGCCGCCGCTCTTCCTCGTCCATGCCCAGGACGACCAGACCGTGCCCGTCACCAATTCGCTCGACAGCTTCGCCGCCGCCCGCGTCGCCCGCGTACCCGTGGAAGCGCATTTCCTCGAGCGTGGCGGCCACGGCTTCGGCACCCGCCTGCCCCGCGACAATCCCGGCTCGCTCTGGCCGGAGATGTTCGCCCGCTGGTCATGGCTTCACAGCTTCGGCTGATCCCGGTCTAGCCGACCACCATCTCCCGCGCCGGCGGGTGTCCCAGGAACCCCGCCGGGCTCGCGCTCGCGCCATAGGCACCGGCCAGGAACACCGCGACTAGATCGCCCACCGACAATCGCGGCAAGCCCACATGATCGCCCAATCGATCGAGCGGCGTACACAGCGGCCCCACCACCGACACCTCCTCGATCACGTCCGCCCCCATCGCCCCGGCATGCGCCAGCGGATAGTTCCGCCGCACCACCGTCCCGAAATTGCCCGACGCCGCCAGCTGGTGATTGAGCCCGCCGTCGACCACGACGAACGTCTCCCCGCCGCTCTGCTTCACATCGACGACGCGGGTCAGATAGACGCCCGCCTCCGCCACCAGCCACCGCCCCAGCTCGATCGCGAACCGCGTCTCGCGCAGCACGTCCGCGCGACCCGCCATCGCCTCCGCCAATCGTTCGCCGACCGCCTCGACATCCAGCGGCACGTCGCCGGCGAAATAGGGCACGCCGAACCCACCCCCCAGATTGACCAGCGGCGGCATCGCGCCCGCTTCCGCCGCCAGTCGCCCGGCCAGCGCCAGCGTCGCCGCCTGCGCCTCCGCCACCGCGCCCGCATCGAGCGCCTGGCTTCCCGCATAGATATGGAACCCGCGCCAATCCGCGCCGGCGTCGCGAATGACCCGCACCAGCGCCGCCGCGCGCACCGCATCGACCCCGAACGGCGAGGGTCTCCCGCCCATCCGCATCCCCGATCCGCGCAGCTCCAGCTCGGGATTGACCCGCACCGCGATCCGCGGCGTCAAACCCCGCCGCTCGCCGATCGCCAGCGCGCGCGCCACCTCGCCCTCCGACTCGGCGTTCAGCGTCGCTCCAGCCTCGATCGCCGCCGCCAGCTCGTCGTCGCGCTTGCCCGGCCCGGCGAAACTGATCCGGGCGGCCGGCTTCGACGCCAGCGCGGTCGCGAGCTCGCCCTTCGACGCGACGTCGAATCCATCGACCAGCGGCGCCATCGCGTCGAGCAGTAACGGCAGCGGGTTGGCCTTGATCGCATAATGCAGGTCGACATCGGCAAAGGCAGCGCGAAACCGCGCCACCTGCCCGGCGATCAGCCCGCGGTCATAGACGAACAGCGGCGTATCCCCCGCCGCCTCCACCCACGCCTCCGCAGCCTTTCCCGCGATGGTCAGCGTACCCTGCTGCCCCGCAAACCCCACAGGCACCGGCCCCATCGGTTTCACGACGTCAATCCTTCCCGCAGCCGTGCTGCGATCGCCGCTCGGTCGAGCTTGCCATTGGCGTTGCGCGGCAGCTCGTCGAACCAGACATAGCGTTGCGGCTGCATGAAGCTCGGCAGCTCGCCGCGCAGCCGTGCGCGCAGGCCCTCCTCGCCGGCCGCATCGCCCGCTAGCGCCACCGCGATTCCCTGGCCCAGCCGCTCGTCGGCAATGCCGACCGCCACCGCCTCGCGCGCCTCGCCGCCGGCGATCACCGCCTCCTCTATCTCCTGCGGACTGATACGGTTACCCGCCGACTTTATCATCTCGTCATCACGCCCGACGAAGCGCAATAGCCCATCCTCGCCCTGCACCACCGTATCACCTGACCACACCCCCAGGCTGCCGTCGGGTTCGGCGCGAAACCGCTGCGCTGTCCGCTCGGCATCCTGCCAATAGCCCTTGGCGACCAGCGGGCCGGCATGGACCAGTTCCCCCGGTTCCCCGACGGCTGCTATCGTCCCGTCCTCCCGCCGCACGCTGACCTCGGCGAAGGGGATAGCCCGGCCGATCGCATCGGGATGCGCATCGACCAGCGCGGGGTCGAGATAGGTCGAACGAAACGCCTCGGTCAGCCCGTACATCGGATAGACGTCGGCATTGGGAAACCGGTCGCGCAGCCCACGCACCAGCCGCATCGTCAGCGCCCCGCCCGAATTGGTGACCCGCCGCAGCTGCCCGGCCACCGCATCGGGCCATGTCGCCTCCAGCAACTGCACCCACAGCGGCGGCACCCCCGCCAGCGTCGTCGCCCCCGTCCGCTCGACCGCCTTCACCACGTCGCGCGCGGTCAGATAGTCGAGCGGCGCCACCGCCGCCCCCGCCGCCCAGGTCGAGAGCAACTGGTTCTGCCCATAGTCGAACGACAGCGGCAACACGCCGAGCACGTGGTCGTCGGCCGCCAGCTTCAGGTAATGCGCGACGCTGATCGCCCCCAGCCACAGGTTCGCGTGGCTCAGCATCACCCCCTTGGGCCGCCCCGTGGAACCCGAGGTATAGAGGATCGCCGCCAGCCCGTCGGGATCGGCGCTCGACCGGCCCAGCCCATCGCCCGCCAGCGGCACTGCCGCCTCGTCGATCACCGCGCACCCTTCGGGCACGTCGCCATCGGCCAGTGTCGCCACCCGCGCCGGCTGGCTGACCAGCAGCCGCGCCCCGCTATCCCCCAGGATATGCGCCACCTGCGCCCGCCGCAGCAGCGGGTTGACCGGCACATGCACCAGCCCCGCCCGCGCCGCCGCCAGCGGCATCAGGCACGCGACCCGCGTCTTGGGCAGCCACGTCGCTACCCGCTCGCCCGGCGCCAGGCCCCGCGCCGCCAGCCACGCCGCTATCGCGCCGACGGCGGCCTCGGCCTGCGCGACGGTCAACATCCCGCCGCGATCGATCAGCGCGATGGCGCCGGCCGCCCCGCGCAGGACGTGGTCGATGGGCTGGGGAACGGGATCGAGCGACACCATGGCGCGCGTCATACGCACCCCCGTTGCCGAATTCACCCCCGCGCTCTAACGCACAGGCCTTCGCAACGATCGACGAGCTGCCGCTTGCTCCCCGAAACCTACCCCCAGGTCGCCACCACCGTCCGCGCCGTGCTGCGCGACACGCTCGGCCTCTCCGCCACCCGCGCCGACGCGCTGGACGACGACACCCCGCTGTTCGGCGCGATGCCCGAGATGGACTCGATGGCGGTCGCCGGTGTCCTGACCGAGATCGAGGATCGCCTCGGCATCCTGATCGAGGACGACGAGGTCGACGGCGAGATGCTCGAAACCTTCGGCGCGCTGGTCACCTTCTGCGCCGCGAAGACGCTGAGCTAGTTCCCCGAAAACCGTCACGCTGAACTTGTTTCAGCATCTCCTCACGACGGCGCGATACGGCAAGAGATCCTGAACCGAGTTCAGGATGACGGTGCCGTGGCCTACTCCGCCGCCTCGGCCATCTCTTGGAACTCCATCTCCGCCAGGAAGCGCTCGGCATCCAGCGCCGCCATGCAGCCCGTCCCTGCCGCCGTCACCGCCTGGCGATACACCTTGTCCTGAACGTCGCCGCACGCGAAGACGCCCGGCACGCTGGTGCGGGTCGAGCCGATCTCGACGCTGACATAGCCGTCGTCGTCGAGCGCGAGATGCCCGCGGAACAGCTCGGTCGCCGGATGGTGCCCGATCGCGACGAAGCCGCCATCGACGTCGATCCGCGAATGCTCGCCGGTGACGGTATCCTCCAGCTCCAGCGCGACGAGACCCGCGTTGCCGCCGCCGTCGACGAACTCGCGCACTTCCTTGTTCCACAGCACCGTAATGCCCGGATGCGCGAACAGCCGCTCCTGCAGGATGCGCTCGGCGCGCAGCGAATCGCGGCGGTGGATCAGCGTCACGTCGTCGCTGTGGTTAGTCAGGTACAGCGCCTCCTCGACCGCGGTATTGCCGCCGCCGATCACCGCCACCTTCTTGCCGCGATAGAAGAATCCGTCGCACGTCGCGCAGGCGCTGACGCCCTTACCCTTCATCGCGTCCTCGCTTTCGAGGCCCAGCCACTTCGCCTGCGCCCCGGTCGCGATCACCAGCACATCGCCGAGATACGTGTCGCCGCCATCGCCGACCAGCCGGAACGGCCGCTGCGTCAGGTCGACCTCGGTGATCGTGTCCCACATCATGGTGGTGCCGACGTGCTCGGCCTGTTTCTGCATCTGCTCCATCAGCCAGGGGCCCTGGATGACGTCGGCGAAGCCCGGGTAATTCTCGACGTCGGTCGTCGTCGTCAGCTGGCCGCCGGGCTGGATGCCCTGGACGACGATCGGCTTCATCCCCGCGCGCGCGCCATAGATCGCGGCGGACAGCCCCGCCGGCCCCGAACCGAGGACGAGCATGCGGGTGTGATGGGTGGTCATGGCAACGGCAACCTTCGTGGGAGTCGGCAGCCGATCTAGGATAGATGAGGCGGAATTTGAACCGTCAGCCGATCAGCCCAGATGCCAGATGTTCGCACCCCAGGCGCGCGTCGTCGCGGCGTCGTCGTTCAGGCGATTGACCGCGGCGCGCCAGTAATAGCTGTTCCAGATTGTCGCATCGACCATCGCGAACGCGAGCACCGCCGCGATCGTCGGCGCCACGATATTGCGCGATCGCGCGCGATACCTCCGCCGCTCACCCTGACGCCGCTCGGGCCCCGTGTAATTGGGATCGATCGCCTGCCGGCGTTCCATCAACCGTCGCTCGTCACCCCAATGGTAATCCATCACGATCTCTCGCCCATGCAAGAGAACCGGCTAGCAGCCAGGGTGTTAACGAGTGGTATAGAGGGGATGTCCGCACGCCGGCGTACCGCCGCGGCGAAGGATGGTAGCGGAGGAATGCTACACCCGACATCATCCGGTCAAGACACTTAAGGTTTGACGACTTGGGCCGCTGCGCGCGGCCCGCCTTCGACATCGTTAGCGAGGATCCGCGCTCCGCCGTAAGCGCGGCTCGCCTGCTCAACAGCACCGTCATCACGCCAGCGCGCGACTGAGACCTGTGTCTCGGCCGGCGCTTTTGTGCGCCCATCGACCTTCCCGCCCGGGGGCCGAAACGATGTCGTTTACCCATTCGACCGAGGCAAAGAATGCCCGGCTCGCGAAGCAGCTCCAAAAGAAGCTCGCCGCCCATTTCACCGGCCGCAAGCGCGGCCCCAACCCCGAGGTTCGTCGGGACAGCTACGATCACGAGGATCCGCGCGCGAAGCCGTGGCGCAGGATCGAGGATGGCTCGGTCGGCGCCGGCCTGGCGCACCGCGAGGCGCTGATCCAGGCAGCCGAGGAGCTGTACCGCGAGCAGTGGCGCGACATGCCGCTGCGCGAAATACGCGAGGCGCGGGCGCAGCGCGCGGCGCTGGCCGACGAGCTGGAGGGCCTGGTCGCCGGCGGCGCCGCGCCGATCGGCCGGCCGGCGACGCTGCGCCAGGCTATCGCCAGGCTCGACGCCTTCCTCGATCGCGCACGGGCTCGGCTGCGGCGCACCGACCTGACGGTGTTGCGCGGGCTGCTGCGACACCTCGAGTTCGCGACCGGCCGGCTGTTCCCCTCGATCGAGACGATCGCGGCCGAGGCGGGGTGCCACCGCAACAGCGTCGTCGCGGCGCTCAGGCGACTGAAGGCGCACGGCTTCGTCGCCTGGGTGCGCCGGTCGATCGCGACGGGCAACGACGGCGCCTTCGCGCCCCAGCGCGAGCAGACGTCGAACGCCTATTACTTCGACCACCAGCGCCGGATGGCCTCGCGCACCTTCCAGCGCTTCAAGCAGCTGCTCGTGGCCAAGCTGCGGCGGCTGGGCCGCGTGCCGGCCACGGTGAGGCCGGACGGGCCGCGGACCCCGGCCGATCCCGGCCTGGTCGATGTGCTCTCCCGTTTGGGGGAGGCCATCGAGGCGCGCGCCGCCCTCGCCGCCAACGCGAGTACATAGAATGTGCTCTATCCGCCCTCAGGATCGAAGGAATAAGGAACGGTCTCGCTGAACGCGAGACCGGCGTGAGTTTGTTCTCCCCCCACGCCGCACCGACGGCCCCCGTCCTCACCCGACAGCCAAGACCCGGCTGTCGGAACGTGGCGGCTTGCGCCGCCCCGGGCTGCCTGAGGGGGGAGTGGCGGCGGATTGCGGTCCCCTCCCCGTCGGCGGCGCGCACGCGGCGACGGATCACGGCGCGGTCAGGATCTCGCCCCACGCCTCGAAAAGGCGACGCCGGGCGGCGAGCTGCTCCGACCGGTTGTACGCGGCCTCGACCTTGTCCTTCGCCGCGTGCGCCAGCGCGCGGTCGATCGTCGCGCGCTCGGCCGGGAACCGCTCGTTGAGGATCGTCGAGAAGCTCGCCCGCCAGCCGTGGGGCACGTGCCGGCCGGCGAAGCCCGCGCGATCGTAGAGCGCGCCGATCGCCGCCTCGCCGATCGGTGCGTCGTCGTCGCGGCCGGGAAAGATGTGCATCGTGGGAATGCAGGTCCGTGACGCCCGCGCCTCGCGCAGGACCGCGACCGCCGCCGGCGAGAGCGGCACCAGGTGGTCGTTGTCGGCACTGAGCTTCTTCGCCGCGCCGAGCTTCATGTGCGCCGCCGGCACCCTCCAGAGCGGCGCCGGGCCGTCGAGCTCCTCGATCTCGAGCCACCGGGCGTGGCGGACCGCCGCCAGGCGCACCGCGGTCAGCGCGAGGAAGCGCGACGCCAGCGTCACCGCCTGCGCCGCGTCGAGCTGGTCGACCGCGGCGAGCAGCCGCCGCACCTCGGCGGGATCGACGATCGCGGGGTGGCCGCGCTGTGGCGCAGGCGGCTGGAGCGCCTTGCCGATCACCGCGGCCGGGTCGGCGTCGATCAGCCCCTCGCCCATCGCGAAGACGAACACCGCCGAGATCCGCTGGCGAACCCGCCGCGCGGTTTCGAAGCAGCCGCGCTGCTCGACCCGGCGCAGCGCATTGAGCACCACCGGCGCGGTGATCGCGGCGATCGGCATCGCGCCGATGACGGGGAAGATGTCGCGCTCGAGGCTGGCGAGGACGTCGGCCGCGTGGACCGCGCTCCACCGGCCCGCCATCAGCGCGTGCCAGCGCCGGGCGGTCGCTGCGAAGTCGCGCGTCGGCGCCGCCTCGCGGAAGCGGGCGCGCGGATCCTCGCCGCGGTCGAGCAGCGCGCGGGCGCGGGCGCCGCTCGCCCGCGCCTCGTCGATCGACACGTCGGGCCAGGCGCCGATCGTCAGCAGCTGCTCGCGACCGCCGAAGCGAAAGCGCAGCCGCCACGACTTGTGGCCGCTCGGAGCGACGAACAGGTGGAGGCCGGCGCCGTCGGTCAGCTTGTAGCCGGCGGCGCGCGGCCGCGCGCGGCGCACGTCGTTGATCGTGAGCATCGTTTCATCCGATGGTGGGAGGGAGGGTTCGCGCCGACGGTCGCGGCCGGCGGATCAGCGCGCGCCGCGACGTTGACCCAGGTTTCTTGTCTGCTGCAGCGATCGCTCTAGGCTGGGCCGATGGACGAGCCTCTTGCCCTTGCGATCATCCACCTTCGCCGGTTCCGCGCGACGTTCAACGCGGGCGAGCTGGTCGACGAGGAGAGCGGCCTTACCGCCGACGACTTCGACCGGATCTTCGAGGCGCTGCGCGTGCCGCTCGATCCGGCGGCGATCGCCACGCCGGCCGGCGACGACGCCGGCTGAGCGGTGTGCAACCGCGCCCGCCTTGCCGCTGAACCGGAGACGCTGTTCGAGCGGTTCGGCGGTAGGTGGCTGACCGACAGGCCGCGCGACAACCGCTTCAACCCTGTCGAACTGCGCCCCGAGGAGCGCGCCTACGTCGTGCGCGAGGAGGAAGGGCGACGGGGCGTCGACGTGATGGGCTGGGACGTCCTGGGTGGCCAAGCCAAGTGGGCGATGACCAACGTCCGCAACCTGGCATTGCCGCAGTGGACCCGGCTCGCCGAGCGGCCTGAAAACCGCTGCCTCGTCCCGCTGACCGAGTTCTGCGAATTCACACCCGAGCGCCACGACCTCGGCGACGGCAAAAAGCCGCTGAAGGGCGAGATGTGGTTCAGCGTGGTCGACCAGCCGGTCTTCGCCGTCGCCGGCTTCTGGCAGCGCACCGTCGCGGGCAACGGCTTCGCGATGGTCACCTGCGACGCCAACGAGCTGGTCGAGCCGATCCACCCCAAGGCGATGATCACGATCCTGCACCCCGACGACTGGTCTACCTGGCTGACGGGATCGTTCGACGAGGTGCGGCGACTGCAGTGTCCCTACCCGGCCGACCAGATGACGGTGCGCGGGCCGGTGTTTCCGACGCGGGGGCGGTGATCGGCACGTTGGCCACTAGGAACACCCTGCCCTAGTTCCGGGCCGCCTCAATTTCCGTCCGCGATCAGGCTTTCCGAAAGGCTGCTACCGCAACACCAGCTGGGAAACCTTGGACCAGCGCCTTGCCCCTGAAAAGAGCTTCGCTACCACCGGGACCGACCGCCGCTCCCGTCGGATCGACCCACAAGACGAACGATGAATCTGCGACTGTGCCGTCGTCGAAACTAACGATCGTTGCTGCGTCTTTCACCGCGATCGCCTTAGCCTCGTAACCGACAGCCTCTGTGTTCCTGATCTCTCGCTCCAGGCCGAACATTGTTAGCCGCTTGTTGAAAGGAATATCGGGCATCAGATCGTACTCCCCCACGGCTCGGCTTTCGCTGCAGCAATGATTGCATCGAGCTCCTTGTTTGAGCAAATGTCACTTACGAGCCTGTCTCGGATACGCTGCAGGACGTCCGCGGGGGTTCCAGTGACGTCTTTAACGCCGGCGATAGTCGCCAAACCGTCCAACTCAGTCCGCTTGTTCGCGGAAGCCAGACCTTTCGCGAAACGAAAAATCCGACTGTTTCCCGCGACGCGATCCTCCCCGGTCGAGCAGGCCTCCTTCGCGAGATTGTACGTCTTTTCTGCCTCGCTGCGTGTGCTCGAGGCAGCCGCTACCACCTCTCCGACCGCTACATCGATAGACGGCGTTATCTCAAGATCGCTGAGGTCGCTGAAGGCAGTCTGAAGTGGGTAATCCGCTGCCGACTTTTTAAGATTCTCTGCAATCCGAGTCTTTACCTTTAGGCGCGCGGTATCCATCGCTGCGACGATCGCTGGCAAGGTTTTCTCGAAGTAAAGGTTTTTGTCGACCGCAAACTTGGTGCCTGCAAACAACGCTGCCGCAGCAGACAGCCGGCTTGCGATCATCTTCTTCGCAATAGCAGCACCGGTCGTTAGACCAAGCACTGCAACATCAAAGCCAAAAGAGGATCCCCTGCCTTCGGACGAAAGCTGCGCTCGAAAGTCTGCGTAACGCGCATCAATTGCGCCCATGTTCGTCTGAACGACCATGTCACGATACTGACGCTGGTCCATCCCACCGCGCTCCGCGTCCTCATCCATAAAAATTGGGATGGTAGTCGCGGGACTGTATTGAGCAGCAAGCGCTACCGCGGTCTTCGTCGGAATGACCCGCTCAGGCACGCCTCGTACAGTTGCACAGCTGGCAAGCGGGACTGCCAACATGGCCAAGCATGCAGATAAAGGTTCCGACCGCATCCCCGATCCCCCGAGTCGCTTCCAGAACAGAGGACCACGCCAGCGGAAACTTAACAACCCAATTTTTTTGATTTGCCTGAAGCTGTGAAGACATCCGCAACTGGAGCACTGAAGAGCTGCAAATCGACAGACACTCGCCGCGTAATAAGCGACACCCGTTCGCCTGGTCAGTAATGTGCGATTGGCTCTATCAAGTTACCCCGCTGGCGGACACGGCGAGCCGGAGACACCCTCCGCCCTGGTCGAGCGAAAGGCGCAGATTTGCGTCGATCGGAGGAACGTCGGCCGGGGTTGATACCCCGACCGATACCCTCATCCGCTTGAGATAATCAGGTCGCGCGCGGCGGTCGCCTTGCTGCTGACGCGATAGCTGACGTCGACTTCCGTCTGGTTAAAGCGGGTGAAGACCGCGCGGATCTCCGGCATGCGCTGAACAACAGCGCGAAGCAGCTGCTGTTAAACAACATTATTTTTGGGAGCCGCGCTCGCCCGTCCGCGTCGCCGCCTCGCGAATTCGTTCTCATTGCGTTCTCAAGCGGTGATGGGTTATCGGCCGATTCGCACCATCGCTCAGGCGCATGAGCACGGCCTCTACGTCGAGGTGACGTGCGCGCGTTGCGGCCGGCGCGCGCTCTTCGATCCCTCTGGCTTCGTCCTGCTGCGCGGCATCTACCAGGCCGATGCCGAGATCGCGGGCTTTCGCTTCCGGTGCGCCGGCGGCGTCGGCGAGAAACCCGGCTGCGGCGGCAAGGGCGCCCGCATCCGCTTCGTCAGCTACCCCCCTGCCCAGCCCCGCGCGCCGAACCCCAAGCCGATCACGCCGACCGACGCCGGCGTACCCGCAGCGGTCGACCCCGCGGCTTGAGCGGCGGCTCACGATCGCGAGCGAAGGCGGCTGATCCATAAGGCTCGCGGATAAAATACGGCATTATGTCGTTTTTTGCTTGCGCGACACGGCGTATTACCGTATTTCAGTCTCACCGGGCCGGATCGTCCGGCCCGGATATTCCGGAGGCTGAAATGATCAACTGGATCATGAAGCGACTGAAAATCCGGATCAAGCTGAGGTTCCACCTCTCAGTGAAGATCGGGTGAGTTACCGGGGCGGGCTTCCAACCCCCGCCCCACCTCACACAGGCAAGAAAACGAGGCCGGAAGAAAGATGGACGCCGACGAATTGAAACGGCGGCGCAACGCGCTCGGTCTGACGCAAGCGGCGTTTGCCGAGCGCCTGGGCGTCCACCGCGACACGATCAACGCACTTGAGCGCAGCGCCCGGCCGATCACCGAACAGATGGCGCTGGCGATCGCCGCGCTCCGGCCGATGCCGCTCGATGCGAAACCCAAGTCCGAAAACGACCTCGAGCGGGTCATCGAGACCGCACTCATCGACGCCGGCATCCGCTACGTCGGCGACCGCGACGGGCAAAACCCTTCGGCGCTGGACTTCCGGCTGCTCGACTTCGATGTCGAGATCGAGGTGAAGCGTTTCTACACCGCCCGCACCGGCGAGCAGATGGCGCGGGCCAGTAACGTCATCGCCGTCCAGGGCGAGAAAGCGGTGCGCTTCTTGGCCGCGGCGATCCGCTCGGGCGACTTCCTAGACTTGGCGGCCGCACATCCGCGACCAGCCACCACGCGTTGATTGCGATATGCTGGTAGGACCAGGGAGCAGCCGATTCTGAACGGCTTCGACCTTTCAGCGTTACGCTATCTTATCGTTCACGTGCCCTATGTGCAGACACCCCTGCTGCGCTATCCATCACAACTCGACGGATGAAGGTACTATGTGACATTGAGTAGATTTAACGCATCACGTAGCCCTTTGGAATTGTTATAGGTTCACCACGCCGACGATCTACCCTGCCACATATCGTCGTATTGAAATCTTTTGCTGGACTCTGTGCAAGCAAGGTGCATAGTTGAATGACGTTTGCAACGGGAGTAGTGCAATGAGAAAGATTCTCCGCTGTGTCACCGCATGTATTGTGCTCGTCAGTGCGCAGTCAGCAACATCGCAGACCGCTCAAACGTGCGCACGGGCGGCTTGGCAACGCTATAATCTAGCACTGGCTAACGGAGCGACAGAAGAGGAGGCGATTGACGCCGGAGAAGAGGCTCGCCGCAATTGCGCGAGCGGTGGCCAGGGTGGTGGTGGCGGTGGCAGTGGCGACTTGAATTATGGAACATTTTGCCATCCTGGCGACTATGAGTGCCGAGCGCCTTTGCCACCTTGCAACGATCCGAAATACACAAAGGCCTGCGAGCCCGGCTGACGCCTGACAAGGTTCCTTCGAATAGATTGATATTACCTGCTTACGGCGGCACTTGAAGGCTAATGGCCTTCATAGTTTCTGCCTATGGCTATAATTTAGATAACAAGCTCGGCCGTCGCCGATTTATCTCGGCGGCGGCCGTGGTGTGTACGATGACTGATATTCATCAACTGCACCGTTCGTAGCCGAAATTTATTGATCCCCTAGCTGTCGATGCCGCGAACGAAGTACAATGTGTCCGCCGCCAACCGCCGCCGCGCATCGCACTTCGCGAGGTCCTCGCGTGCGTCGCGGATCGTTCCCTCAGTATCGGCCGCGGTCGCGGAGCCGTCAGCCTGGCGACGCGCCGGCGTCGGCTGGCACGCGATCATCGTTGCCGTCGGCGGCGTCAGGAAACGGAAAGAGGGATCGATCGAGCAGGTCGATCCCATGCAGGCGCTCAGCGCCAAGGCAGCGGGCAGCGCCCTCAGGTGTCGAAGCAAAGCGTTCCACCGTCGAATGCGAGTTGAGGATGATCGGCTTCAGCGCCGCGGCCCGTTCGGCGTAGGCGCCGATCGCCGCCGCGACACGACGCTCGCCGGCGATCGCCAGCTCGGCAGCCTTGGCCTGAGCCACGAGCTGGCGATCGCGGCCGTCGACCCGCTCCGCCAGCCGACCACGCTCCTCACAGGCGGCGCCGTAGACAAAGACGAGGAAGGCGGTGAGCGCGAAACCTCCCGCGCCCACCAGCAGCTTCCCCCACATCAGCCGATCGCCGCGGTGGTCGTCTTGCGCAGGACGAGGTTGATCAGCGCGACGGCGCCCATCACCCCGGCGACGACGCCGGCCTGGTCGAGATCGGCGGGCAGGCAGCCAAAGAAGGCGAGCACCGCGAAAACGGCGGCAACCACCTGGGTGACGATCGTCTTAGACTGGTACCATTCGATCACGCCGTCGTCGCCGGTGTGGAAGCGCGCGACCAGCGTCACCGCGTTGAGGACGAGCAGGCCGGTCGCGACGATCGCCGCCTGCGTGGCCTGATTAATCGACGCCGGCAGGACGCCGATGGCGGCGAGGGCCGCGCAGGCGAGCGCGACGAGCTGGGCAAGGCCGGTCCTGGTCTTGAGAAGCGCGAGAAAGTCCATGGGGATCTCCGAAGGACGCAGCGCCGCCGACCCGGCGTGAATGCGTCGGGGGTTTCAGGTCGGTGAAAGGTGGAGCGGCCGGATTCGACGAGGCGGCCCCATCGTGAAAAGTCGGCGGCTACGCGACGACGTCGAGCAGCCGGTCGCCCGAGCGCCAGATCTTCTCGCGCAGCGCGCGCGGCAGGATGATGCAGCCTTGGCTGGCGGTGCCGGGGTTGGCGATGCTGTCGCCGTGGATGCGGAACGCCGATCGGCCACGGGTGTCGGTGCCGGGCTCCGGCTCGACCACGATCGTGAAGGGACCGGTGTTGGCGCTGTCCTTCACGTCGGTCAGGCGCCAGCGTCCGCGCGGGATCGGCCCGACGCCCTTCGCATCCTGCATCGCCGGGTTGTTCCTGCCGCGGCCCTTGCCCGCATAGCCCTTGCCGACGAAGACGCCGTCACGCGTCATCTCGCCGGCGGATTGGTCCCACCTCAGCATCGTTCTTTCTCCCGGAGGCGCGCCGTCTCGGCCGCGCGGATCGTCAGCGCTGGCGGTTGCTGCGCTGGTGCCAGCGCCAGGCGCTGACGATGTCGTGGGCGGGCACGATGCACGCGATCAGCGCGCCGGCCGCCATCAGAATGACGCCGCCGGTCACTGGCCCGCCTTACGCGAGCGCTCGAGCAGCAGGTCGAGCTTGCCGTCGATCCGCGCCATCCGGACCTGGAGATCCTGCATCTGTCGATCGCGCTCGTCGACGCGCATCTTCAGCTCGGCGATGTCGCGTGCGTTGATCGCGACCTGGCTCAGCGTCCCGCCGCACGCGTAGATGATGCCGGCGATCGTGACGATCAGTGCGATCGTCGGCGTAAAGTCCCGCCACGACGGCGCGCGGGGTTCGCCCGCAGTCGCCATCAAAGCCTCGGCAGCTTGGCAGCGATCGCCTGCGCGGTACGCATCGCGAGGTAGCCATGCCCGGCGTCGGTCGGGTGCGTCGGGTCGGCGCCGTCGGCGCCGCCGGTCACCCAGTCGGCGTTGCCGTCGCCCTTAGTCGAGCCCGTCCGCCCGGTGCCCGTCACCCAGGCTTCGGCCAGGTTGTCGATGAAGACGACGTTGTTCGGATACAGCGCCGCCGCCGCCTTCTTGCCGTCGCGCGCCGCCAGCCGGTTGGCGTTCGGCGTCCCCGGCGTCATCGGCCCGGTCATGAAGATCAGCACATTGGGCAGCGCGCCGATCACCGCGTCGAGCCAGGCCGACACCGCCGCCTGCATCGTCGCCGCGCTGCCGCCGATCAGGTTCTCGTCGTTGATCCCGCCCATCTCGACGATGACGTCGGGCGCGCGCGCGATCACGTCGGCCTGGACGCGCTGGATGAAGGTGTTGCGCTGACCGCTGGCGTTGGCGACGAAGCCGGTGGCGCCGACGCCCGAGTTGATGCACCCCGGCTGGCCCAGCAGCAGCGCGATCTGCGACCCCACGCCGGGATACAGCGCCGCCGCGGTCGATCCGGTGCCGCCGACGAAGCTGTCGCCGTGAACGATGACGTTCAGGCCGTCGATCGGCGGCGCCGCGCACGGCGGATAGATCGCGGCCGACTTGACCCCGCCGAACTTGAACTGCGGCAGGCCCTCGATCTCGTAGACGCGCATCCGCCGGTTCGCCGCCGAGCCGTCGCCCCAGGTCAGCCGGATGAAGCTGCTCGCGCCGTTCGTCGCCGCATTCATGCCGAGCGAGCCCGTCTGGACATACTGGCCGTCGACACGCAGGCGAAAGCCTTGTGCATTGGCCTGGCCGGGCGCGTAGAAGCAAATCTCCAGGTCGGGCGCGGCCGACTGAAACCGCACGAGGCCGCCGGTGCCGTCGAACTTGTTGGCGCCCGTCCCGCCCGCCGTGCCGTCGCCATTGGTGACGGCATCGGGGATCGCCAGGCTGTATTGCGGATAGGTGGCGTTCACCGGCCGCCAGGTGCCGCGCATCAGCGTGAACTTGTCGAGATCGGTGGCGACGCCGGCGCTGTACGGCGCGAACAGCGTGCCGGTGATCGCCGAGGTGCCGGTCGGCGCGCCGATCGTCGGCGGCGCGGTCATTACCGGGGGCAGCGACAGCCCGGTGCGGCTGATCGAGCGACCCAGCCGGTTGAACAGCGAGGCGCGGACGGTTCGGCTGCGCGCCGTCGGGTCACCGCCGGCGGCCTCGATGTCGGCCGACGTCATTGCACTGGGATTGGGCATGTCATGCTCTCCGAAGAAGGATGCGCCCGTCGACCGGGCTGAGAAGCGCCCTGCCGTCGATCGGCGAAAGCAGGGTGTCGGGGGGCGGCGCGATCGTGACCGGCGCCGATCGCGCCGAGGTCGTGCCGGCACTGTTCGTCGCGGTGTTCTCGAACTCGTAGGATTTGGCGAGTTCGCCGGCCGAGAAGGTCGCCGTCGTCGCCACCGCCGTCGACGTGCCCGCCAGCAGCCAGGCGACAGCGCCGATCGGCGCCGTTGCAGTCCCGTTGACGCCGGTCAGCACCTCGCCGAGTTGCGGGGAGCCGCCGTGGCGGATCGTGGGGATGGTCAGGAACCTGGGCGCCGTCGCCTCGCCCTGGGGCAGGACGACCAGCTCGAACGTCCACCGATCGCGCAGCGTAAGCCTGGTCGTCATTGCGTTACGTCCTCGACGATCTGGATCCGCTGGGTGTCGGTCGACGTGCGTTCGTCGCCTTCGTCGAGCTGCACGTCCCACGCCGCAGCGCCAATCGCCCATCCGCCGAGGCTGGCGCGCAGCCGCTGGGCGGCGCCACCGCCTAAGGTCGCGGGCGTCACGGCGAAGCTGTGGACGATGCCGTCAGCGTCGCGCGCGTCGCTGGTGACGACGATGCCAAGCGCACTCAGATCGACCACATCGCCGGTGACGGCGTCGCGCACGACGAGATAGGCAAGCAGGGTGTCGCCCTGCTTGCGGACAAGATCCGCCAAGGTGGTGCTCCTCAGGTGTAGGTGACGGTGATGAAGCTGGTGCGCGGGCTGTTTGCGGCGTCGCCAAGCGTCTCGACGACAGCGAACGACTCGAGATAGCCTGGCTGCTTGCCGCTGCCGCTCGGGTTCATCACCATGAGAACGCCGCTCACGTCGTCGATCCGGTAGCTGGTGCTGCTCGATCCCTGCGCGGCGACGCCGCCGGGAGCCGACAGCGTCGATCCCGCGGATCGGTTGAGGATCGTAATGTTGCCGCCCCACGCGACGGGTACGCTCGCGCTACGGGCGAGCGATTGCAGGACGATCGGCACCCGCGCGCCCGCGCCGGCCAGCGCCATCCCCGGCAGCATCAGCCGATCGCCCTGGTCAGGCCAGTGACCTCGATGCGGTCGGTCGCCTTCACGACGAAGTAGAGGCAGTCGCGCGCGCCGGCCGCGCTCGACAGCGTGACGGTGGCGGTGTTGCGCCAGGCGCTGCCGAAGGCGAGCTGGCGACCGCCGGTGGCGTCCTGGACGAGCTCGATGAAGCCCGACTGGCCCGGCTTGGCGCGCGACGGATTGCGGAGCGTGCGGTTGCCGCCCAGCGTCACCACGCCGTTGATCATCGCGCCGAGGTCGACCGCGATCGTCGCCTGGTCGATCAGCGCCACCGGTGCCGCCGCGTCCCACACCGCGGTCGTCGTCAGCGCGCGGCTCGCGGTACCGGCGTGGAACTCGGCCGCCGTGGCGCCGGCGAGCAGCGCCGCCGTCCCCAGCCCCAGCGTCAGACGCAGCGCCGCGGCGTCGCCGATCCGGATCGTCAGCGTGTCACCGGCGCCGTCGACGGCGACGCCGAGGCCGCCCTCCCCGCGCAGCGCCGCGGCGATCGCGTCGCGTGCCTGCTCGTCGGAATAGACGCCGAGCTGCCCGCCCGCGGCGAGGAACGCGTCGAGCTGGCGAATGAGGCGCGCGAGCTTGCGCGAAGGGCTTTCGGCCACGGTGGTTCTCCCGAAGGTCAGGCGGTCGGCGCGCGGCCGGTGCATGCGGTTTCGACGTTGCGCCGGCAGTGACCCGGCGCGGCGCCGAGCAGAACGAACAGCCCGTCGATCGCCCAGGCGACCGGCCCCGCCCACCGCGCGCCGCGCTGCTGCCCGCGGCCGACGTAGCTCGAGATCGTTTCGTCGGCCGACGGCGGCAGCGGCGCGAGGCCAGCTGCGTAGAAGGCGCCGACGACCAGCACCTGCGCCAGCTGGTCGAGCGAAATGAGGATCTGGACGAGGACCTCGCCGACGCGCTCGATCACGCCGGCCACCCGCCGTCGACGTCGATCGCCTCGACCGCATCGACGCTGGTCGCCGCACGTACCGCAGTGACCAGCGCCTTGGCGTGGTTCCTCACGGCATTGATCCGGGCCGCGACCGCGATCCCGACACCCAGCGTGCCGGCCGCATCGAGCACCTCTTCCCTCTCCTCGTCGCCGTCGATGAAGGTGAACGCCTGGCGAAAGCCGGTCGCGTTGAAGCTGATCGACGTGAGCGCCAGGACGTGCGCGGCAATGATCAGCTCGCGCGAGCCGGCGTCGGTCTTCGCGCGTCCGCTCGGCGTGTCGGCGCCGGCCGCCGCGACCGCCGCGCTGCGCTGGTCGATCCGCGCCAGCGCCAGCGCCTGCGCCTCGGTCAGCAGCGCGGCCGGCTGCGGGCCGATGGCCGGGTCACCATCAACGTCAGCGGGCTCGCCGCCGTCGTTGAACAGGATCCGCCAGTCGTTGCCCCAGGGCACGACCGCGACGACGACGCGCGGGGCGGTGAAGGCGTCGGGCGACCAGAAGTCGCCGATCTCGGGCAGGTCGATCATGCTTCCTCCACGCCGAGGAGCGTCGTGCCGGCGGCGATCGTCATGGCGACGGTGCCGACGTTCTCGATCGCGAAGCGCACCACGTTGGTGACCCGGCAAATCCCGCTGGTGATGTAGAGGTCGGTCGCCGAGGGCTGTCGCGCCGGAAAATAGGTGCGGAACGTCATCCCCACCGTCGCGCCCGGGCAGGGCACGTCATGCGGTACCGCCTGGCCGGGCTGGATGACTTCCTGCTGATCGGACACGTAGGTCGCGACGACACCGCGCACCGGCGCGGGCGGATTGAAGTTGCCGGCGCTGGGCGGCTGGCCGTCGGGGAAGCGGTTGCCGCTCTTTTCGCTCCTCGGCGAGATCGTGCCGATCTGGTTGCCCATCGCGGCGAAGGCGGCGACGCGCTGATCGGGATCGCTGACCCGGTTGTCGTTGAGCCGCAGCTCGACGTCGCCCTTGCGCCCGATGACGAGGACGCTCGCCCGCGTCTGGCGCAGGCCGCAGTCGACCAGCTCGTTGCGGCTGAACGAGCAGTCGATCGTCGTGTCGTCGTGGAGTAGCACCGCGCCGGTCTCGAGCCCGCCGCGCAGCCAGCGGTTCTCGTCGATCGTGACGCGCCGGTTGGCGTAGCCCTCGAGGTTGCCGAGCAGGATCGCGTCGACATCCTGGTGCTGGTTGCCCCGGTAATCGAGCCCGCACGCGCCGCGCAGCCGCATCGGCTTGCTGACGCGGCGCAAGTGGTTGTCGCGGACGAGGATGTTGTGGTCGCTCTTTTCCGCGCCGATCGTCGCCGGCGTCACCCCGCCGTTGACGTCGAAGCCGAGCACGCCGTCCTCGATCGTGTTGCCCTGCATCAGCACGTCGAGCCCCGCCGAATAGTGGTCCGGCGGCCCGAGGTTCATCGTCATCGCCGAGCCGGTGAAGTCGCGGAAGCGGTTGAACAGCAGCTTGATTGCCGCCGCCTGGTCGCTGCCGGTCGTGCGTAGCGGCTCGACGTCGATCGGCCCCGGCATCCCGGGCAGCGTCATCCGGAGGAAGGTGCAGAACGCCACCCACATGCCCGCGATGCTCTCCGCCGAGATCGCGTTGCGGTTCTGCTTCAGGATGCCGTCGAACAGGCAGCCGACGACGCGCAGGTCGAAGTTCTGCGCCGTGTCGGTGGGCTTGAAGCCGTGCGCGTCGTAGATCGCGTCGCCCTGCCAGCCGTAGAAGCCGCAGTGGTCGAAGGTGAGCCCGGTCACCCCGGCGAAGGCGACCAGGTGGTTGTTTTCGGCGAAGCCAAGCGCCTCGACCGCACCGTAAAAGCCGACCCGCCGCGCGCCGATGTTGGTGAGGTTGTCCTTGGGATCGCCCGACAGGCTGTTGGCCATCAACGCGTAGCCGAGGCCGCGGTTGTAGATCCGGCTGACGCGTGGCCCGTCGCCCTCCAGGAACGTGTCGCTGCGCACGTTGCCGCGCGACGAGATCAGCGCATCGAAGCCGCCGGCCGCCGCCTCGGGGTTGGTCCAGGCGTTGCAAGCGAGGAGATAGTCGCCGCTCTTGTCGAGCCCGCCGAGCCGCGTCCCCGGCAGCCGGATGCGCCGGTAACCATCGTCCATCAGCGAGGCGAGCGCGTTGTTGTGGTCGTCGTCGTTCGACTGGCGCGCATCGTCGAGCGCGATCCCCTCGCGCAGCTTCTGCCGCGCGCTCTTGCCTATCGAAAAGAACAGCCGGTCGAGCCCCGTCGCGGGGTCGGCGCCGACCAGCTTGAAGCTGTGGACGGTCAGCACGTCGCCGGCGTCGGCGCCGACGGTGAGGACGATCGGCGCGGCGCCGCCGGGCGCGCTGAAGTCGATCGGGACCAGGCCCTGACCGTTCAATTCGATGACCGCAGCGTCGTCGTACGCGAAGCCGAACTGGCTGAAGTCGCCAACCGCGGGAAAGCGCGTCTGGCCCTGCGTCGCGGTGATGTCGATCCGGCCGGGGGGCGCCGCGTCCTGGCCACGCGGTCCGGCGCCCGGGCCGATCTGCACCGCCAGCGTTGCCGCGCCGATCTGGAACGTCGCCACCGCCGTGCCGAAGTCCGGCCTCGGCCGCGGCATCCCGCCGACGTCGCCACCTGCCGGTGCGCCGCCGGCGCCGGTCACCGCGGCGAGCACCCAGAACTCGCCCTCGAGCCATACCGCCTTTTCGCCGCCGACCGGCGTCACCTGAAGATCATAGGCGAGGACCGCGTCGCCGCCGATCTCCGCCGGTGCGCCGAGCCCGCGCATCGTCGCCTCGAGGACGCGGATCTGGACCGTCGTGCGAAAGCGCCTGCCCTCCGTCTCGACGCGCAGGATCGTGATCCCCTCGAGCGCGGCGCTGCCCACGGCCTGCAGATCGACTAGCGGCGCACCCGGGGCGCCCGGCGTCGCGCGCACCTGGAGCCGCATCGCCGCCCCGCTCAAGTCGGTCGGCCCGGTGAAGACGATCGTCTTCACCAGGTCCTGATAGCGCCGCCCGCCGAGCGGGAGACGCGCCACCTGGTCCATCGATGTGCTCCGGTTTTAGGGCTGCTGCTCTTCGAGCGCGTGGACGCGCTGGCGCAGGTCGTTGATCTCGGCGGCGTTGCCCTGGCTCGAGGCGCGCGAAGCGAAGGTGTCGAGGTAGGCGTCGTCGGGCGCCGCCTGCTGGACGACGACGGCGCCGTCGGTGCCCTCGTCGCCCGGGTTCCACGCGTAGACCTCGGGCGCGACCTGGCGGAGCGTGAAGGCGGTCTGCCACGACGCGTCGCCCTGGTACGCCTCGATCCGGAAGATCAGCCGCTGCCCCCGCGTTCGGCGCGCCGACGTGTAGGCGATCCAGTCGCCCTCCTCGAGTTCGCAGAACCGCGGCCCCAGCGAGAAGCCGCCGGTCGCGGTCAGCCGCCCCAGCCGCCGCGCGATCTCGGCGCAACGCTGCGCCTGGGTGCCGCTGGTCACGTAGTCGAGCGCCAGCTTGCGTTCGCGCGGGCGCCCATCCTCCAGGATGTCGGCGTGGACCCGGCGCACCGGCGCCGCGTGCTTCTTCCACTGCTGGGCCGGCTCGACGTAGGTGCCGACGACGGTGTTGCACCACTCCTCGTCCGATTCCGACCGGTAGAGGCTAAACGTCACCTTCTTGCCGACGAGGATGTCGTCGTCGGTGATCTCGGCGACGACCGCGCGCGCCTGGCCTGGCTCGATCTCGACCGAGCCCTCGGGCTGGGTGATGATGCCGCCGCACGCCGCGGCGAATTTCAGCTCGACGTCGACCGCGGCCTCGTCGCTGGCGATCGCCGCCGCGACCCGGTAGCGGCGCTCGCTCCCGCCCAGCTTCAGCGCGACCAGCTCGTCGCACAGGTTCGCCGGCGCGGCGACACGCTCGGGCGGTGCCTCGGCCGGGTTCAGCCCACGGCCGACGAGCAGCTGCTCGGGCCGGTCGACCTGGTCGCGCGCGAAGATCCCGCGCACCCAATTGTAGCGGCACACCGCGAGGTTGTCGGTCCAGGTCCAGGTCGCGGGATTGGCCCAGCGCTGCGGCCCCGCGCCGCCGGCGACGGTGTCGTCGAGCCGCGGGTCGTAACAGCGCTTGCCCTTCACCCGCCACTGGAACGACGGGCGCCCGCCCGGCCACACCGGATGCTCCGCCTCGGGATCGTCGGCCTTGTAGGCGACGACGACGTAGGCGACGCCGGCCAGGCGATCGGCCGCCGACCAGCTGCCGTGCGCGACCAGCGTCGGATCCGCCGCGGCGTTGGCGCTGCCGTCGTACCAGCGCACGACCAGCTGGCCGTTGTAGCCCGCGACCGGGCCGTTGCCGGCGAAGGGCACGTAGACGTCGCCGAGGTAGAAACCGACCAGCGCCTCGCAGCGGTGGTCGGCGATCGCGATCGGCAGGACTTCCCAGTCGGTGCCGAACTCGCCGCCGTAGTTGAACCCGTCGAGCAGCGAGCCGCCGACGACGACGTCGCCGAACACCGCCATCCGCGGCTGCTCGCCGAGCTGGAGGTTGGCCGACGACACCTGCCGGTCCTGCTTGGGACCGGTGCCGACGATCAGCTCGGTCGCCGCCGACAGCGTCAGCGACGCGCCGGCCGAGACCAGGAACGGGCTGCCGGTGACGGCGCCGGCGATGATCAGCGCGACGCCGATGACGCCGCGAACGACGGCGCTCATCCCGGCAGGATCGACCAGGCGGCGATCGCGGCGGATCGCGGCAGGCGCTTGAGGCCTCGCGGCCCCGGGCCGACCAGCGTCGCGCCCTCGACCAGCATCAGGCTGACGCCGAAGCGCGCGTCGGCGATGCCGGCAACGTCGCCGCGCGCCGCCAGCGCCGGCGCGATCCGCCGCAGCCGCTCGTCGAGCGCCCGCTCGAGCCCGCCGAGCCGGCCGATCACCACCGCCGCCTCGCGCTCGCTCGCCCAGGCGACCCCCGGCAGCGCGTCGCGCCCGGTCTGCGCGGCGATCGCCGCCAGCACCAGCCCGACGCAGTCGTTGGCGTCCCGCCCCCAGGCGAACGGCACCGCCAGCCGCGCGGCGAGCAGCCGGCCGAGTGCGTCGAGGTCGCGGATCACGACTGCAGCGCCGCGGTCGCCGTCGCGGGCGGCTTGCCGCCCCAGTAAAGCATCTTCTGGCCGGCGTAGGACACGTGCTTCATCCCCCCGTCGGACGGATCGATCAGCCGCTGGTCGGCGTCGCTGCGCTGGCGCGCGCCCCTGCGGCGAAGTCCGCGCGCGGCGCCCTCGATCATCGCTTTGATGACGGCGACGCCGCCGACTTCCTCTTCGGTCACCAGCTGGTCGAGCCGGCCGCGGCGGTGGACGTGGACGTCGAGCAGCCTGGTGCCCGAACCGTCGAAGATCAGCCGGCGCAGCACCACCGCGGCGTCGATCACCTCGTCGGCGTCGAGCAGCGGCAGCAGCGCCGGGTCGACGCCCGACAGCTCGAGCGTGTAGTTCTGCGCAGCGGCGCCGAGCCCCGCGCCGTAGAATTGCGCCTGGCCGCGATCGCCGACGCCGAGGTATTCGTGGCCGTCGATCGCGATCGGCCACGGCCCGCCCCAGACGCGCACCGCCGGCGTGCCGAGGATCTCGACCGCGCCGACGCAGATCGCCGTCCCCGCCTCGATCGCGGCCATCGCCGCGTCGCTGTAGCTCTTCACGCGATCACGTCCTGGATCGCGACGATCGTGCTGCCGCTGGCGTAGACGCCGATCGCCGAACCGGCGAGCTTGGTCTCGCCCGGCACCAGCCGCATCAGGCAGCCCGCGCGGGTGAGCGACACCGCGGCGCCATGCGGCACGATCGGCGGCACCGGCGGCTCCACGGCGAATTGGGCCGATCCGCCGACGCCTGCCTGGACCGTTTCCACCGCCCGCGTCAGCGCCAGGTGGCCTTCCCAGGCGAAACCGACGTAGTCGCCCATCGACACGATCTGCCCGGGCACCAGCCCGCCGAGCGTCAGCAGCGCGAGGCCCTCGCCGGTCACCGCCTGCGCCCAGCTCCCGGGGCGGGGATGGAACGGCCGGCCGCCGCGGTGAGCGAGCGGTAGCTGGCGATCGATGTCGAACGCGACGAACGGCCGCTGCGGCCCGCGCTGAACATCGAGGAAGGCGCGCCACTGCGCCGCTGCCTCCATTCGCATCGCGCTCAACGTGATCCGCATCGCCCAGCGCGGCAGGCCGGCCGAAATCGCGCCGAGCCGGCCACCGGCTTCGGGCGAGAGGTAATCGGTGCGATCGGGATCGAATTGAAGCCCGCTCGCTCCCACGGTCGGCATGATCCGGGGAAAGATAATCATGACGCAAGGTACATCCGGCTCTGCGCGTCCTGGACGGTCGAGACGATCGTCGCCGGCAGCGTCGCCTTCAGCTCCGCGATCGACGCGGCCAGCCGCGCCACCGCCGCCATGTCCGCCCCGCGCGCGTCGATCGAGACGCTGACCGGCGCCGACACCCCGCCGGCGCGCTGCAGGCGATCGGCGGGCGGAATGTCGCGCCAGGCGATCCGGCGACCGCCGACCAGCCCGCCGTCGGCAAACGTGGGCAGTCGGCCGGCGTTGATCGCCTCGACCAGCTCGGGGTGCCGCTGGTACGCCGCCGCGTTGATGACGAACTCGCCCGCCGACAGCCTGGCGAGCACCCGATCCTCGCGCGGACCGCCGGGACCCTCCACGCGGCCACCGCTGGCGTAGGCGACGCGCGCCCCGCCCTTCATCAGCTCGCGATAGGCCTCGGCAACGGTGCGGTTGGGGTTCGGATCGACCAGCGACGACTGGCGACCACCGCCGATCGCGCTGAAGATCGCACCGAAGTCACCGCCGCCGCTGCTGGCGCCAAGCGAGAACCCGCCACCGCCGCCGCCCGTGAACGCGCCGATCACCGACAGGATCAGCTTCTGCGCGGCGATCCGCGCGAGGTCCGCCAGGATCGACGCCGCCATCTTCTCGAAGGCGTCCGCGACGTTCTCGGTGCCCGACAGGACCCCGGTCAGGCCGTCCTCGACCGACTGCAGGCCATTCGCCGCGACGCCCTCGAGCGCCTGGTTCATGTCGCCGACGTTCTTCTGCAGCTGCTGCTGGTACTGGCCGACCGGCCCGGCGAACTGGCGATCGAGCTGCTGGCGCCGCAGCGGCCCCTCGGCGTCGATCTGGCGCAGCTGCGCGCGGCCCTCGCGCTGGTCGTCGGGATCCTCGGAGTCGATCAGGCGCTGCGCCCGCTTGCGCGCGAGCGCCTCGTCGTTTTCGAGCAGGCGCAGCGCGATCGCGCGCCGCCCGCGGTTGGTGGTCTCGAGGTCCGCCTGCAGCTGGAGCAGCGACGCCGACCGGTCGAGTTCGGCGCGTTGCTGCTGCAGCTGGCGGTCGAGCAGCTGCTGGCGCTCGCGCGAGCGCACCTCGGTGGTCTTCAGCGCGGCGTTGGTCGCGTTGACGATCTTGACCGCGTCGGCCTGCGCCTGCGTCCACCGGCGCTGTTCGACGCCCGCGTCGACCGCGCTGTCGAGGCGCTGGCGCTCGACCTCGATCGCGGCGACGTCGAGATCCGCCGCCTCGGCGATGCCGTCGACCTGGTTGCGCTTCAGCCGCAGCGTCTCCTCGTTGGCGCGCGCGAGCAGCTGGTCGTAGGCCTCGGCGTCGCGGGCGCGCTTGTCCGCGGCCGACTGTTCCTGCTTGGCGATCGTGCTCGCCGACGGCCCGGCCTTGCCGAAACCGACGTGGAAGACGCGCTGCGCCGGCTCGTCGAGCAGCTGGCGGATCACGACGCCCTGCCGCCGGAATGCCCGCTTGATCGAATCCTGAGAGATCCCGGGCCCGTAGGCGATGTCGATCGCCTGGCCGCGCTCGTGATCGCTGGTACCGGGTTTCGCAACGGGCCCATCATGCCGGCCAGCAAGTTTGTCGGCATAGATCTGCGCCTGCGTCTCGGTCGAGCGCAGGCCACTGGTGACCCGGCCGCCGATGCTGCGCGCGATCGCCGTCGCCTCGGTCACGGTCACCTCGCGGCCGATCTGGTCGTTGTTGGGGGTGCGGTGGGCCTCGGAGCGACGCTTGTGCTCGGTGGCTAGCGCAGCGTCGCGCTGGGCGTAGATCACCTTCAGCTGACCATCGAGAGCCTCAGCGCTGAGCTTTTCGGCCTTGGCGCGTTCCGTTGCTGCGCGCGCAAGCGTGTCATAACCCCGCTGGATCTTCTCGCTGGGCGACATCTTCGCGACAGCGGCGACCTGATCCAACTGGCTCTGATTAAGTTGGGCATTAGCCGCTGCGATGTCGGCATCAACACGAGCGAGATACTGACGCCGGTTCGCGATCAAGCCAGGCTGGGTTTGTAGCCGGAATTGGAGATTGGGATCACCGCCCCGACCGCTTTTCGCGGCCGCCTGATTTCTCGCCTGTTGCTCCTCGAGCCCCGCCAACTCTGCCGATCGAGCGGCGCGCGCAGCCGTCAAAACCTTGAGCTGAGCCCTTGCGGCAAGTTCTGCCTTCTCAGCTACCGTACGATAGGCGTCCCCCTGGTCTTTCAGCGCCTTCTCGTTGTCGCGTAGCGCAGCTTCGACACCGGTGAGGGTGCGAGCGAACGCCTCTTTGGCCCTGGACGCATTGTCGGTCTCCGCCGCGTCCTTCGTCAGCTTGTCGACGCCATCGCTGAGGGCGTTGTTGCCCTCGATCAGCTTCGCGACAAACGGGACCGCTACAACCACAGCGGCAGTCAGGGCGGCACCCCACGGTCCGCCCAAAGAGGCGAGAACCCCTTTTCCCTCCTGCCCCATGAGGCTCAGCGCCTGGATCACCTGGCCCGATTGCTGCGCGAAGATCTGCATCGGCGGGGTGCCGCTGGAGAACTGGGTCGCAACGTCGTTCATTTGAAAACCGAGCTGCTGGAACGCAACACGCTGCTGACCGGTGATGACGGTCTGCTTGCCCTGGACGACGCCCATCGACCTCAGCTCGCCTTGCACGTTGCCGAGTACCGCAGCCTGCTGGCGCAGCGCGGTCGCGTGGTGCTCGGCCGCCTGGGCGTTCGCCTCCGCGGCGACCGCGAGAACGCGCTCGGCGACACCAGCCTCGCCGGCACGCTGCGACACCGTCGCCGCCGCGGTCGCCACCTGGCGCAGCGCGACCGCCTGGCGCTCGGCGATTGCCGCCTGCTCGGCGGCCTGGCCGGCGTTGAGCACCTGCAGCGCCGCGCCTTTCGTCGGGGCGGACAGCACCGCCTGGGCGTTGGCGCGGATCGCGTCGAAGGTCTTGCGGTACGTCGCCTCGATCTGGCGCGCCGACGCCGGCGCGTTCGAGCCCAGGTCGCCGAACGCGCGCTCGACCTCGGCCTTCACGTCGCCGGCGGCGGCGCCCAGCTCGAGGAGCGCGGAACGCCCCGCCTTGGTGGCGAGCTTCAGCCCGTCGGCGTTGCCGGAAACCTGAAGATAGAGGTCGCGCGTGATGCGTGCTGCCACTCGCCCCTCCTATCGCTGCCGCTTGTTCGCCGCTTCGCGCGCCTCGACCAGCGCCCAGATCTCGTGCGACGTCGCCGTCCAATATTGCTCGGCGGTCCACCCGAAGGCGTCCATCATGACGCCCATTTCGCGGCGCCAGCGCGACGCCTCGTCTACGCTGCCGCCGCCTTCGCTTCCCCCGACGCGGTGCGCCCGCCCGTCGCCGCGTCCATCAGGCACAAGGTCAGCGCGGCGTGCGCGCCCGACAGGCCTTCCTCGAAGATCAGCTCCTCGATCCGGTCGGCGTTTACCGATCGGGTCAGCTCGTCCCCGGCGCCGGCGCGGATCAGCTCGGCGCCGATGATGCCGAGCTGCTCGAGCGTCAGCCCGCCGACGTTGCCCGCCTGGATCAGCGCGAGAGTCGTGGCGCCGGTCTTCTTCTCGATCGTGCGCAGCGCGGCGCGCGACGGGCGCAGCCGGTAGGTGACGCCCGCCAGCTCGAGGTCGTGCTCGCCGCGATCGGCGATCGCCGCCGGCTGGTCCGCCGGCGCGGGTCCCGTCTCCACCGTCAGCCCAGCGTGTCGGTGGTGGCCGGGCCGGCCGCGGCGAGGTCGAAGCTGTACGGCACCGGGCCGTCCTGGCCGAAGGTGCCCTTCCAGTTACCCGCGGTGACCGGGCCGTTGTAGCGCGCGGTCGATCCCTTCGCCGCCTTGGCGAGGATGACGCCGCCGGTCTTGATCGCGTTGTAGACCGCGGTGAGGCCGGCGTCGGGCAGCTTGACGTTGCCGCTGACCGCCAGGGTGACGACGCCGGGGGTGAAGACCTTGGCGGGGCCGTCCTTGTCGGAGATGTCGGTGTCGCTGCTCGCGCGCGCGAAGTCGAACGACTTCTCGCCGGCGATCGTCAGCCAGGTCGTGCCGTTGTCGACGCTGACGGAGATGCGGGTGTCCTTGCCGAACTCGGGCGTCGGCGGGGGATTGCTGGCCATGGGGATCCTTTCAGGAGGGATAGGCGAAGAGGTCGAAGGCGATCAGCCCGGCAAAGGTCACGCCGTCGGCCGCGGCCGTGCTCGCTGCCGAGGACTGCCAGGTGACGCGGTAGGCGGCGCCGTCGATGAGAACGGTCTGGCCGTGGGCGGCGACGCGGACGAGGTGCATTCGCGCGAGCAGGTCGCGGCGGTTGCCCTGGTGGATGGCGTGGACGTCGACGCTGGCGCGATCGAGCTGGCCCTCGTCGTCGACGCGCTCGACGTCGATGTCGCCGATCAGGAAGAACGGCGCCGGCGTGTCCTGCGGGATCGTCGCGTAGACCAGCTCGCGCTGGTCGGGCGGCAGCCGGTCCTGGAGCAGCGCGACGATCGCATCCTGCGCGCCGGTCAGCGTGTCGACGATGACGGTCACGCTGGCCCTCCCGCCCGCGCGAAGGTCCGCGCCCAATATTCAGCGATCTGTCCTTCGGCGTTGGCGGCGAAACCGGCACCGGGCGCATCGATGAAGGGCACGCCGGCGCGCACGCGAACCTTCATCGTGTAGGCTTTGCCGGCGAGGACGGTCGAGCGGCGCATGCCGTTCTTGTTGTTGCCCGACAGGCGCCGTTGCTTGATCCGCCGGGTGACGAGCACCGTCTGCGCCTTGCGGCCGAAATAGACGATGCGGCCGTAAAACGGCCCACCCGCCCTGGCCTTCACCGCGCGACCGTTGAACCGGGACGCATCGCGCCCGCCGGCGAGGAGGCCGATCCTGATCTTCAGCCGCTCGATCAGCAGCCGGATCGACAGGTCGCCGGCGAGTTCGCCGGTGTCCTTCGGCGTCGCCGCCCGCTGCGCGGCAAGCCCCTCGCGCCCGATGATCGCCAGCTCGACGCCCAGCTCGTCGCGCGCCGCCTCGTCGAGCCGGCCGAGCAGCCCGAGGCTTTGCGACAGGCCCTCGAGCGGCTCGGTCATCGCGGCGCCTTCGTGCCCTGGTCGTCGGCGACGATCAGCAGCTCGCGCCGCGTGCCGAACGGATCGTCGATCGAGCGAATGTCGAACAGCCGATCGCCGTGCCGCAGCCGGCACGGCGCATCGATGTCGTCGCGGTGCCACATCCGGACCCGCACCACGGTGACGCCCTCGAGCACCTTGTTCATGACCGATTCCCGCCCGCCGAGCCCGGTCACTTCGGCCCAGGGTCGCGCGATCTCGGTCCATTGCTCGGTGAAGCCGCCCTTGCCGTCCTTCACCTTGGTCGCCCGCAGCGCGACGAGCTGGTGGCGCAGGTCGGGCTGGCTGAGCGGCTTCACGCGACCAGCCGGTAGTTGACGACCAGCGGCTCGATGTCCGCGGGCTTGTTTTCGAACCGGCCGCGGGCGATCGCGAAGATCGCGTGGCGCAAATTGGCCGGCACGTCGGCCGCGCTCGCGCCGAAGCCGACGACGAGGTTGACCGCGATCCGCGACGCACTCGGCGGCCAGCCCGCCGATCGCGTGGCGATCCCGCGCGATAGCCCGGCGCCGGTCAGCTCGACCAGGCTCGCAATGTCCTGGTCGACCCCGGAGGCGTTGCGGAACGTCAGCGCCGCGATCGACTGGACCGGGGCGACGTCGAGCCGCTCGAGGTCGGTGAAGTCGTCGGCCTGGATCCGCACCGTCTGCGTGATCAGGCGAAGCCCGGTCGTCGCCTCGACGTCCTCGCGCGAGGCGGCGGCGATCAGCTCCAGCTCGTAATCGAGCGCGTTGGTGTCGAGCCGCAGGAAGTTGCGCAGCCGCTCGGCGGTGATCGGCTCCGCCGCGGGCGGCACGATCGTGGTCGCGGCCGTCAGCATCTCAGGCAGCGGGCCGCGCGGGCTTGGGCTTGACGACCTTCGGCGCCGGCGGTGCCGGCTGCTCGTCGACCGCCTCGGCAAACGTCGCCTCGACCAACCGCTCGGCTTCCGCGGCATCGACGTCGACGCCGACCTCGAGCAGCTGGCCGCGCACGCGCGAGGTGGCCGGGCCTTCCTGCCCGACCAGCATCCGGATCTTCATGGGGTGATCTCCTCAGCAAGCGCCAGCCACGGCTGGTGCTGGCGGAGGAGGCGGGCCCGGCGGCCCGCCTCCGGGTCGATCAGGCCTGCTTCAGCGCCTTGATCGCGGCGCCGTCGAGCAGGCGGCCGTCGTAGCGGATCAGGCCGGCCATCCCGATCTTGGGCCAGAAGCGCTCGCGCACGGTGCCGATCAGCGGCGAGCCGACCTTGCGGACGGTGTAGCGGCTGAAGTCACCGAACAGGACCGACTTGTTGCCCGTCGCGATCCCCGGCGTGTCGTCGTTGACCGAATAGGGCTTGCCGAGAATGACGTCGGGCGCGTTGGCGCGGATGTCGCCGAGCTGCCAGAGGTAGTTGCCCTGGCCGTCCTTCAGCTTGCGCAGCGCGGCGAGCGAGGTGTCGGCGAACATCCACCGGCACTTGGGGCTGCGGCGATACGCCTGGTTGACCGAGTGCTGCAGGCCGATCAGCTCGTCGCTGGCGATCGCAGTCGCCGAGGCGGCGGTGATGCCGACCGGTGCGGCGACGACGATGCCCTGCGGCTGGCCCGCGCCGGTACCGACGGTCAGCTTGGCGTTGGCACCGCGGCCGAGGCGCTCGCCGAGCTTGCGCGCGATGAACTCCTCGACGTTGAACGCCGAATCCTGGAGCAGCTCGAAGCTGACCTTCAGCCACGGCGTCGCGAAGACGTACGCGCCGATCGTCAGCTGGCCGAACGTCAGATCGCCCGAATTGTCGTCGACCAGGTCCGCGCCCTCGTTGAGCGGCGCCGAGGTGTTGGCGGTGTCGTCGTTGGTCGGCAGATCGTAGGGATTGCCGCCGCTGGTCGTCATCTCGTCGGTGATGCCGGGGTCGTACATTGGACCCCAGTCCTTCATCACCTCGATGATCTTGCCCGCCAGCGTCCGCGGCACGGTGTAGCCGCCCGCCGCCGGCGTGCCCGCCACCTGGGTACGGTTCTCGACGAAGCCGCGGCGCAGCAGCGTGCGCTGCTCGGGCGCGAGCGCGGACACGTCGCCGCCCTCGGCCAGCATCGCCAGGAAGGCGCCGCGATATTCGGCTTGGGCGCGCTCGCCGCCGACGTCGCGGTCGTCGTCGCCGTCGCCGTCGCTGCCGCGGTGCTCGGCGTCGTCGCCGCGCGGGCGCTGGCGCTCGCGGCGCTCCTCGTCCTTGCGCTCGGCGGTCGCCATCCGCTCCTCGCGGGTGATCTTGCCGTCGAGCGCGTCGAGTTCGCCCATGATCGTGTCGTGGCGCGTTTCGAGTTCCGCGGCGCGGGCGTCATCGGTGTTCTTGTTGATCTCGTCGAGCGCCTCGCGGGCCTGCGTCACCAGGCGCCCGCGCTGCTCGTGCAGCTGGGTCAGCATGTCGGGGTGTTCCTCAGTGTCCGCGTCGGGAAAAGCGCCGACGCACGCCTCGGGCGTGGCCCGGTGATCAGTAGAGGCGGCGCGCCGCGTGATCGGTCGCCGCCTTGCGCGCCAGCCGCGCCGAGCCGCCGGCGCGGTCGTGCTCGCGGCGCTCGGCGCGCGCGTGCTCGAGCGACCGCAGCCCGATCTCGGTCTCGGGATATTGCGGAAAGGCGGTGATGGTGACCTCAAGCAGCTCGACCTCCTCGAGCGTGCGGCGAACCGGCTCGACCGTCTCGTCCCACACCTGCCGGCGCGCGATGAAGCCGAACGACATGCCCTTCACGTCGCCGCGCGCGATCAACACCGCCAGGTCGCGCCCGTCGGTCGTGTCGGGCAGGTCGATCTCGACCGCCAGGCCGCGCTCGTCCTCCGCCAGCCGCATCGTGCCGGCGCCGGTGCGGCCGAGCACGCGATCGGTCTGGTGGCTGTAGAGCGCCAGCACGTCGGCCGAACGCAGCGTCGCGGTAAAGGCGCCCGGCGCGATCGTCTCGACCCAGCAGCCGCCGATGTCGGTCTGGGTGTCGAAGACCGCGGCGTAGCCCCGCACGGTGCGGCCATTGGCGCCCGTCGCCAGTTCGCGCACCTCGAGCGGCCGATCGAGGACGCGACGCTCGCGGCCGTCAGGCTGCTTGGGTTTCGGCATCAGCCAGGTCCTTCGTGTCTTCGGTGGCAGGTTCCACCGGCGCGGGCTCCACCGGCTGGCTGCCCAGGGGTACCGTGGCGCCCTGGATGTAGAGCGTGTCGCCGTCGGGCAGCGGCGGCCGATCCTCGAGCGCCCGCGCCTCGTTGGGCGTGATCTGCGCGGTCTGGATCTGGCGCGCGATGCCCTCGACCCGGCTCTTGAAGTCGCCGCGCTGCAGGCCCTCGAGGTTGTGCTTGATCTCGCGCGCGCGCCGGCGCTGGCCGAACAGCTTCAGGTTGAGCTGCTGCTCGAAGATCACCGCCCAGTGGACGACCAGGTGCTTCACCAGCTGCAGGTCCTGCTGCTCGGTGTTGGAAAAGGTGCCCTTCGACAGGTCCTGGAGGAACACCGGCGGCAAGCCATAGAGCCGAGCGATCTCCTGGATCTGGAACAGCCGCGCCTCGGTCATCTGGCCCTTGTCGGGATCGATCCCGACGGGCTTGAGCGAATGGCCGGGAGGCATTCCGAAGAACGCGCGACCCGCCTTGCGCGCCAGCTCGATCGCGCGTTGGATCTGCTCGGTCGCGCGCTTGAACGCGTCGGGACCTTGCGGCAGCGGCCCTTCCAGCGCCATCGGCGGGATGCCGCCACCGGCGAAGAAGCCCGCCGCGAAATCGTTCATCGCGATCGCGAGGCCGATCGACTTCCGGCCGACGTGAATCGGGCCGTACGCCGCCAGCTGATCGGGACGCAGCGCAAAGGTGACGTCGATGACGTCGGCGGCCGGATATTCGTTCGCGCCGATCCGGTAGTAACGGCGACCGCCGCGTCGCCCGACGGTCGTCTGGTTCGGGTCCATCGGCCAGATCGCCACCGGGCGAACGCCGCGGCGCTCGATCCAGCTGACGCCGCGTCCGCCCGTGAAAACCCCCTGCCACATGTACCGGCGCCAGTCGGCGCTGGTCCATTCGTCGTTGGGCGCCTCGTTGAGCAGCATCTGCAGCTCGCCGTCGACGCGCTTGGCCTCGCCGGCCGCGCTGCGGTAAGCGTGCAGCGGCAGCGTCGCCATCATTCGCGACAGGAAGTTCACGGCGTCGAAGACCGCCGGTACCTCGAGCGCCGTCTCGACCGTGACGCGGGGAAGATCGACGCGACCGCCGCCGGCGACGCCCAGAAACGACGCCCACTCGTCCCACGAGGCGGCGCTGGCGATCTCGCCCGGCCGCTCCATCGAACGCTGCTCGCGCTCGCCGCCGAAGGGCCACAGCCTCATGCGGCCTGGACCATGTCGAAGTCGGGATCGTCCCAGGGGGAAGTCGGCATCTCTTCTTCCTCCTTGGCCAGCGCGACGGCGAGCGCCGCGATCAGCGCGACCGGGTTGTCGATCTTCGCTTCCGCGCGGGGCTTGCGCGGATAAACATTGTCCTTGGCATCGGCCTGGGCGACGACGTTGTTCATCTCCCACTCCATCACCGGGCAGCCCGCGTGACGGATCAGCTGCGCCTTGGTGAAGGCGTCGAGCTGTTTCATGGGATCGGAGAAGTTGAGCACCATCGGCCGCACCTCGATGACGGGCGCGCCCTTCTTCACCAGGCGGTTGATCAGCATCGTCGCCTGGGCCGGGTCGTAGGCAATCTGCTCGACGTCGAAGATGTCGCGCGCCTCGTCGATCGCCAGCTCGATCTCTTCGAAGTCGGTGATGTTGCCGATGCTGACGTCGAGCAGACCCTGCTGGTCCCAACCCTGATAGGCGCTGGTGTCCTCGACCGCTTTGCTCGGCAGGAAATAGCGGCCCAGCCGGATGAACGGGTCGTCGGCGGTCGGCCGGTCGCCGAGCGGCAGGATCAGATATTCGAGCGCGGCGATGTCGACCTTCGACGCCAGGTCGAGGCTTAGGATCGCGCGACGACCAGCGAAGCGCTCGAGCGCCGCCGCCTCGGCGAACAGCACCGGGATTGCCGGATCGGCGCACCGGCGCCACGCCTCGATGTCGAAATAGGCCGCCTTCGCCGCGACCCACAGGTTGAGATGCTTGGTCTTGAAGATGCCGCGCTTGCGCGGCGTGTTGATCGCGTCGCGCTGGCGGGCGAGCAGGTAATCGAGGCCGACCGAGATCCCGATGTTGGGATTGGCCTTGCGAAGCGCCGCCTCGCTCTTCCAGTCGTCATCCTCGTCGATCGAATATTCGGCAAAGAAGGTATCGTCGTCGATCGGCGGGCCGCCGTTGTGACCGATGCCGTCGAGCCGCTCGCGCTGCTCGAGGATCATCGCGTAGCACGGCCCGGCCAAGTTCTCGCCGGCGGTGGTGATCAGCAGCTGCAGCGGCTGGTCGCGCGCGCCCATGCCGGTGATCATCGTGTCGACTTGCGCGTCGTCGGCGTGCTCGTGGTATTCGTCGTGGATCGAGCAGCTCGGCGACTGGCCGTCGCCAGGATCGCCGATGATCGTTTCCATCCGCGACCCGTCGTCGGGACGGTGCAGCTGCTTGGCGAGCAGCTCGATCCCGAACTTGGCGCGCAGCGCCGGCAGGCGTTGGACCATCAGCCTGGCGGGGCGAAACACCTCCCACGCCTGCTTCTCGTTGGTCGCACCCGAATAGACTTCGGCGCCGAACTCGTCGTCGGCGCACAGCATGTAGAGCGCGATGCCCGAAGCGATCGCCGATTTGCCGTTCTTGCGCGGCACGACGAGCATCCACCGCCGGAAGCGGCGGGTGCCCTGCTGCGTCCCTGCCTTGTGCAGCCATCCGAAGACGACGCAGATGTTCCAGATTTGCCAGGGCTGGAGGACGAGCTTCTTCTTCTGGCGTGCCCATGGCCCCTTGGTGTGCGGCAGCAGTTCGATGAACCGGCAGGGCCTGCTCGCCCGCGCCTCGTCGAAACGGTACGGAAACTCGTCGCCGGCCGCCGTCACCAGCTCGGCGAGGAAGCGCTTGCACTGCAGCCGGATCTGCTTGCCGGCGAGGATCTTCCCGCTGACGACGTCGGCGGCGTACTGGCGCGCGATCGCGGGATAGTCCCGCGCCGGCAAGCCGGGAAGGGTCGACACGGCTAGAAGTCGCCGAACTCGTTCACCGGCTCCTTCTTGCCGCTCGCGAGCTTCAGCGCGGCCGACGGCGACAGCATCAAGTCGCCCAGCAGCGACTGTGCGTGGCGCATCGCCTCCGACAGCATCGCGACCTCGGGCCGCGCCCGGATCATCTCGGTCACCACCTTCTCACCGTCGACGCGCTTCACCGTCGTGCTGGTGCAGGTGTCGCCGGTGATTTCCAGGACCGCCTGCCAGCGCTGGATCTGCTCGAAGCGCTGCGCCAGCAGCGCCGTGATCTGGGTGAACGCCGGATCGGCCCGCCCCTGCGCCGCCAGCAGATCGGCGATCTCGCGAAACATCAGCTGCGCGTAATCGGACAGGTGGATCGGCGCGACCATCATCGCGCTCGGATGCCCGGCGACCGCGATCTCCTTGCGCGCCGCAGCCGTCAGCCCCAGCGCCGGATCCCGCCTCTTGGGCCCCGCGCCTGGCCGGGCTCCACCGCTCGCCATGGCCATGTCTCCCGGGCGCACATTTTAGGTTTGAATAAGCCCGCACGAAAATTTGGTTCAGCAGCGGTGTCCGGGGGTCGGCCGCGCCAGGGATGGACCCTCCCCCTCCCCGCCGGCCCCGATCGGCGCCGATCAGGCCGCGTCGGGCTTGCCACCGCGCCGGCGCTCGGCATCCTCGCGTCGCGTCTTCGCTCGGTGGCAGGGGCCGCACAGGCCCTGCTTGTTCGATCGGGTGTCGCTGCCGCCCTCGGCCAGCGGGACGATGTGGTCGACCTCCTCGGTCGAGGTCTCGATTCCTCGCGCCAGGCAGGTCCTGCAGAGAGGCTCCTCGGCCACCACCTGGGCTCGCTCGCGCTGCCCGGCCCGGCCGCGCTTGCGGCGGTCGGGCGCACTGATCGCCGGCGCCCACTTCGCACGCGACGGCTTGAGCCCGCCCAGCGCGGGCGGCTGCCAGGCCATCAGCCGGCGATCGTGCCGTCCTGCTTGGCCCGGCCCACGAAGAAGACGTCAGCCCCACTCGCCAGGTCGAAGCCCATCACCCGCAGCCTGTCGCCATGCGTCTTGTGGTCGAGCCCGCCTCGCACCGCCGCCTTGTCGACGGCATAGGTCACCCGGATGTAGGGCTTCGCCCACGCACCAGCCGCCTGCAGCTTGGCCAGCCCATCGTCGGCCACGTCACCAGGCAATGCCAGCCGACGCGCAGCCACCTTGGTCCCGATGTCGCACCCGCCGAGTAGCGCCGACTTGCGCTTGCCCGTCAGCACCTCGCCCTTGTTGCGCGCCCACCAGGGCTCGACCACCGTCACCAGCGCCGCTCGCTCGGCAAGCGGATCCACCAGCAGCGCATCGGCCGTGGCGTTGATCTGCGCGATCGCCTCGGCCCGGTTCTCCTCGATCCGGGCGACGTCGCGATCGAGCACCGCGATCCGCTCCAGGACCGGCACCGCGGCTTCCACCGCGGCGTTGACGCGCAGCTTCATGCCGAGGCCTTTCCGGCAAGGCGAAGCGACGCGATCGTCGCTTCCTGGGCGCGCATCGTGGCGACGATCGCCGCCATCTGGTCGCGCTCGACGACCATCCGGTCGCCGGCCGCCTCGCTGACGGCCGCTTCGAGGTCGTTGAGGTCGATCATTCAGTCACCACGCTGCGCAAAGCCCGTCCGCGCTGATCCAGAGCGGCGGGCGTGAAGGGGGGCGCGACACCCGCCCGCGCACGGCCTGGCGAAGCCTGTCGGCCAGCCGATCAGCCCGTTCGGCGATGTCGCCGTGTTCGCGTTGAGCGCCTCGACCCAGCTCGCCCTCGATGCCCTCGATCTCGTCCGATAAGGCGCGCAGATCAGCGGCGACTGAGGAAGCCTGGGTCATGCGGCTGCTCCGAAAAACACCGAAGCCCGCTCGCCCAGGGGGTGGGGCGGCGGGCTTCAGACGCAGGTGTCGCGGGGTCGATTTGCCGTTTGGCTGACCGTTTTTCGACGTGCCCTTGCGGGAACGTTCCCGCAATTACACGGGTCGCGGCCTCGGCCGGCCACGCAGCAGGATCCACAGCTCGAGCGCATCGACCAGCAGCACTCGCGCCCGCCGATCGCTGACCCGGTGGCTGCGCGCCGCGATCGTCAGCCCGACGTCGGCGACGATGATGTCGACCACCAGCGCGAACCGCTCCACCGATCGCCGCCACTCGTCGTAGCGCAGCTCGCGGATCGCGCCTGCGCTGAGCACGTCACCCGCCAGCTCGGGACGAAAGCTGCAGTCGACGCGATCGAACGCGAACGACGACTTGATCCCCACGTGGTTGCAGATCGCCTCATAGGTCTCGGCGATGTCGAGCGCGGCGATCAGCTGCTCCGACGTGACGGTGCCGCTGGCGTGGAGCCGGGCGAGCGAGCCCGCGCGCTTGCGGGCGCGATCGGCGTGGTACACGGTCTGCGCCGTCCCGCGCCCGCCGCCCCATTCCTCGCGCAGCTGCACCTGCTCCTCGATGCCGGGCAGCAGCCGCGTCGAGGCGAGCTGCAGCTCGTGCCGGCGCGCCTTCCATTCGCTCTTCGAGATGCCCCTGGGCCGGGTGCACGCCGAGGGCTTCGGCCGAGGCTGCTCGAGCACCAGGTGGTGGAAGCGTTGCCGCTCGCGTTCGACGCTATCGATCTTGTCCATGGTCCCCCGGCTCGTTGGCCGAGGGCAAATACTTGAGCGCGCGAAGCCGCGGCAGGTGTTCATCCGGGAACGGCTCGGGCGCGTGCGGCGGCGCCCCGTTCACGCCCCAGCCGAGGTGGTCGAGGATCTCGCCGAGCAGCTCACGGCTGCGCGTCACGTCACGGACGACAATCCCGCGCTGCACCCCGCGCCGCCGCTCGATGATCCCGGCCTTCTCGAGCTGGGCGAGCAGCACCTTTACCCGGGTGACACTAACCTTCAGCTCGCACGAGATCTCGAGCAGGCTGGGACTGCGCCGATCGCGCACCAGCCTCTCCATGATGAACGCCAGCGCCTGATCCCTGCGCCGCGGCGCAGGGACGACGACCCGATGCTCCACGCTGCCATATTCCCCCCGGAAGAGCGAACATAGGGTGAATGGGGAGCTAGAGCTAGCGTCGCTACGCAGGTATCATTCGGGCATCCAGGGGAGCTCCCGATGGAATTCAGTCAGCACCTGAAACGGAACCGGGGTGGCCGATTGCCCTCTGAATGCCGCGCCAACCATCGATGTGACAAAGCTCGTCACCGCACCGGCTACGATCTGATGTTTTTCGGAGCCTGTTGCCCAGCCGCTGACAGCCTGCTCGCCCGCCGACTGCAGAGCAGACGAGATGTTCGCTCGCAGCGAGGTAAGCACCGCCTTGAACCCCCGCTCACCCAACACCCTTTTATAGGCCTCAACCTTCGATAGAAAGTCCTGCATTTCTGCGGCTTTGAGGAAATCTGATCCCTCGGTAATGCGGTCGTAGAGGCGGATCAGGTTTATCCGCAGCTCACGCAATTCGTCGCGCCTGTCCTCCCGGAATCGAAGTATGTCATCCAGCGGAACAGTGCCTTCTGGCATGGGCAGAATTTTCGCAAGTTCAATGACGGTCCCATTGCCGTCGATCAGATGGTCGTTGGAAAGGCGCGGTGATTGCAGGCCTGCAGCCAGCGTCCATCTATTTGGCTCACTCCTTTGCAGCGCATCGAACAGGGTCGCGCGAGCAACCGTCAGACGCTCCGTGTCATCCTGATTGTAATAGACCTGATGGAAATGCTCCAATTCCATGATTGGTGAAACCATCATAGACTTGGTAAGTGGCGATTCGAACCGCCGTGCGATCCCCTCTCCGATAAGAAGCTGTATCTCTGGATCGCGCTCGTAGAAGTCGTTAGGCGCCTCAGGTAGATGGATCTTATCCCAAATGAGCAAAGACTGATATAGCTCGAGACGGCTCGGACGAGTCTTCCCGTGTGTCTGAACTGGCTGGACCTGACCCGGGTTGGAGGGATCAGCCCAGGAGATAATTTCACACGGAGATGATAGCACAACGCCCATCTCACCGTCACTCAACGGCTCGCCGACAGATTTAACGTTGCGCTCGACTGGCAGTGAGTATGCACTGCCTCCAGGCAAACCCGGTAACGGCCCTGACGTCATCTTGATTGTCCTAAGTGCGGTTAAATCGCTTAGTAGAGAAGATCTTTCGATACCTCAATTCGCATACGCGCGGCGGGGATTCCCTGTCTTCGGCCTGCAGCGTCCGAATAGGATCAACGCCGACCTCAACGGAAGATTACGCATCCAGTCAGGCCGAAGCCTAGTCGAGCGTCACGTATATTCAACCCGGGCACCTTCCGCCGATCCTTGCAGGGCGGCGGAGGTACCCTCCGCCGCCGCATCACCAAACGCGTGAATTGCCTCAGGCTTTTCGCGCCGTCGAGACGACCATACCCGCCGCCTACCCGCAGCCATCATGGGGGATTGTCCGAGCTTTGCCGCGACATACCCAAGGGCGTTTGCTGTCGGCCAGCCAACAGCTTCTGCTCCCGCTGCAGAAACACCCTGCTGTGTCGCAGCTCGATGATACGAGTCACCGGCTTCGGTAGGTCGACGTCGATCGGCGGCACGTGCTCTCGATTGTCGAACCTCAGCCAGACCTCGTCGGCGCGCTCGATGGTCCGCGCGATCTGCGTTCCGCGATTGTATGCAAGGTATCCCATCGTCGCCGCGATCACGGCGGCCATGGCGGCCGCGCCGTCGTTTTTCGTAGCCACCGCGACCATAAGACCACCGAGCGCGGTACACATGATCGACAACGCGTAAAGGATGATCGCTCGCTGATCCCGCGCTCGCGCATCTAGCAAGCTGTAGATCGCGGTGTCCGTCATCGACTTGTCGCTCATCGCCTACAAACCTCTAGGCCGTGATAGGATCGCCACCGCAGCGCCACGCCGGCGCGCAGCTGGGCGCAAGAAAGGTCACCGGTCGGCGCCTGGCACCAAGCGACGACCCGTCGATAGCTCATCGGCCCCGCCGGCCGACACCGCAGCCGCGGCCCGGCCACCAGGACGTGACCGTCGGCCGTTCGCCCCCTGCCCCCGCCCAGCATCGCTACCAGCCGATCGCGCGCCTCGATGCCGCTCGCCTTGGGGCAAGGCTGCCGTCGCCGGCAGCGGCCGTCGATCTCGCGCGCCGCGATCCCCGCCAGCCGGATGCGAGGCCCTTCCGCGCACCAGATCGGCCCGTCCCCGTCCCACACCCGCGTCGGCGTGCAGGTGATCGCCGTCGCGGAAAGCAACGCCACGCCGATCATCTGTTCACTCGGCAACGTCCTTCTCTATGTCCTTCCGGGCCTTCTTCAGGCCGCCTTTGTCGATGTCGACCGACACGCCATCCGTGCCGATCTTCACCGCAGCCGCACGGCCGAGCAGATGCCCGAGCGTTGATCCGATCTGATCGTCGCTGCCTCCGTCGTCCTGATGGCTGGACGAGAACAGCCCTCTTGAGAACCGCTCGACCATGAGTTCGGGAAGCCCGAACTCGCCGTTCTTCCGACCCTCCAATTCACCCTCGACTAAGAAGCCGGCGCGTTCTGTATCCAGACGGAAGCGGTGTAGCTCGTTCTCCCAGCGACTGATCTGCTGGTAACGCGAGGTCGCGACACGGAGGATGTACCAAACCAGCGCGCCAGCGCCGAGCGTTTGCACTGCGATGCGCAGCTGTGTGAACAGAAGGTCACGCGTGAGATTGTTGACCTGAATGCTCTTCACCGCCGGCGCCCCTTCGCCGCTGGCGATTGCAGCGATCGTCGCATTGGTCGACGCGAGGAACCGCTGCTCGAACCAAATCAAAGCGACGACTACTACTATCGCTACCGCAGCGATCGCGATCGGCAGAAAGAATGGTTTAGCCGATCGGGCCAGGAGGTTGCCGTCTAATCCAGTGTCCGAAAGGTTAGCCATCTGCGATTGAAGCGCGCGACGAACGTGGGTGTTCGAACGATCGTCGACCCCTTGCAACCGCACATTCAATTGGCTCTCTCGCTCAGCCAGCGCTTTCATCGCATTTTCGTGCTCTCTGACAAGCTCAGCGGTTTTGCGCTCCAGCGCTGCTGACGCTTGATCTTCGAGTTGGCCGCGGTAGCCATCGAGATCGCGCTGTCGTTCCGCGGTATGCTCTACGACCCTGCCGGCAGCCGCCGCGACCTGCGCCAGCAACTTCTGAGTGACGTCCACGGGTGGCCTTGGATCGGAATTGAGCTCAGGCGGCCCCAGTTCCAACTCAGCTGCGATCGCCGCGAGGATTGCCTCACGATGATATCTCGGCCCCTCGATCTTGAGACCATCAACGAAGGGTGCTGGCGCACGATGCCATCGTGTACCGATATTCGGCATAGCAAACCACGTCTCGGCGCGGTGAAACTCGAAAACAAAAGAATTGGACTGATCTTTGATAGACAGGTTTTCGATGTAGTAAGTTGCCTCCGTGTAGGTTGACCTTCCTTCCCAGTTGGCCCCATCGTTCGGTCCGATCGAAATGTTTTCATCTTGCGCCGTAAAGGTGACAAGCGTCGCCGGATCGATCTCCCTGATGGCATCGACCAGCTGCAATAGCGCGCCATCGCTGGCGCGCTGAATCTCGTAAGCGACGCTCATGACCCGGACTTCGCCACTGCGCCGGCGATCGCGGCGAAGATCAGCACGATGAACAGCACGATGTAGCCCACCTGATCGGACTCAGCCTTGGCCTGCTCCTTGTCGGCCTCCGTCCGCAATGCGAGCGCCGGCCTCTGGTAGGAAGGATCCATCGTCTGGATCTCGGCCACCGCCTCGTCCAATCGCTCCCGCAGGATCGGCGCCAGCTCGCCGATGCCGCCAAGGTCGAGCAGTTGCCGGCAAATCAGCACCGTCACGTCGAGCACGTGGCGATTGAGCGGATCCCACGCATGAGCTTGCTGAAGCGCGTCGCTCAGCACCGCCGACGTGCGGACATAGGTTTCGCGCACCCCCGCGACCGCGGCATGGTCGACGTAGTGTTGCCGCGCCATTCCATAGATCGCGTCGCAAATCTTGCCCAGCTCGTTGGCAGCAGCAGCCGCCGCCGTCGACTTGTCGTCGTCGGACGCGCTACCGATAGCGTTGCCGTACGCGACCAGCGATTCGTTGACCCGCAGCTGCGCGATTGATGAGAGCCACCCCGCGGCAGTCCCCTTCCCCAACCACGCCTCGCTACAGCCAGGATCAACCTCTAGCACCCTGTTGTAGTAGGCAATCGCCTCTTCATTGTTGCCCGCCAGAACTGCCGTCCTCGCCATTCCTAGCAAGTTCTGGATGTTACCCCCACGATCATCACTCATTAAGACCCCCCGTCAATTAAGGGTCACCCTAAAGACGAGTCGCTCGGGAGGCTACCCGATTCATGAACACCAGGGTTTTGATGGATAGCCCTGCGTGCCATCTGGCTTGCAGGGTCTGCGAAGTCAGTTGCGCTGTGCTTGTGGGCGCTGTTCACCGTCGGTGGAGCGATCTTCGCCAGGCGAGGATTGCCCATCGGCGTCATCATTCTCAACGTAGCGAAGCCGACCTTTTATCTGCCCAAGCCCGGTGGGCAGCAGCGTGGCAAGCTCATCAGCTAGCTCGTCCGTCGTCAGCTTCAGCCCCTCGACCGACAGCAGAAGACCCCGGAACATCGCCGCCAGCGCCGGCTGGCTGGGCAGCACGACGGGCAGGCTGACGATCTGCGTCGTCGGCGCCGGCGGCGGCGGCGGCGCGTTGGCGTCTGGATCGTCGGTCAGACCTTCAAGGTAATCGGGCGTCGTATGCAAAATGCGCGCGATCTTATGCAGATGCGTCGATGAGCGAGAACGTCCGGTGATCAATCCGGCGATGGCCCCCTGCGTCATCGGCACCCGGCGTGCCAGTTCCGACTGGCTCATGCCGAGCGCATCTAGCCGTTCCCTGATCCGCTGACCGATGATCATCGGCGAAGGTCTATCGGATTACCAATAGCGGCATACCGCAATCTGCCGCTTGACCGATCTATTGGAATTCCTTTAGCTCGTATCATGGGCATTGAGACACAGCTTGATTCTCCGCTCGCGAGAGCGGTCCGGCTTGCCGGATCGCAATCGGCGTTCGCCAGGCTGGTCGGGCGCAGCCAAGCAACTGTCTACACTTGGCTTTCCCAGGGTAAGCTGCTGCCGGCCGAGCTGGTGCTCGCGGTGGAAGCCGCCACCGGCGTCTCCCGCAACGACCTTCGCCCCGACCTCTACCCCCGCGAATCGGCGGCCTCGACCGCCGGCCTCGAGGTCGCGCGATGACCCTTCACCCGAATCGCAGCCGCACGGGCGGCGATCGCCGGCGGCATCTCGTTGTGATGGCGTTGTCGCCGGCGCCAACCTTCCCCCCTCCCTGCCGCTCGCAGACCGGCCGGGCTCCGCACCTGTGCACCGGACGGAGGACCAGTCTGCGGTGCGACGTGCCACGAGTCGGTGTCGGCGGTCAGCGACCGTCGGCACCGGCTTTTCGTGCAGGTGCCGCATGACGCTCGAACGCGACCCGCTGACGATGGAGAACGAGCTCAACCTCGTCCTGGGCGAGATCGGGATGGAGCGTGCCGCCGCGATCACCGGCCGCGCCCCCGGTTACTTGCGCAACCTCTCGCACCCCGATCGCCGCGAGCAGCTGACCGCGCGCGACATGTTCCTGCTCGACATCGAGCACGATGCGCGCTTCGGCCGCGGCTATCCCTTGTTCGAGGCGCTCGGCCGCCAGCTGCAGACCGCCCGCGCCGCACGCTTCGCCGATTCGGCGGCGATCGCCCACCATTCGGCTGACCTGGCGCGCGAGAATGGCGAGGCGATCGGCGCGCTGATCGCCGCCGGCTTCGCACCCGGCGACGACAAGGCACTGGCCGAGGCGCTGCGCCAGGTCGAGGACGTCCACCGCGTCGCCTCGGCGGCGATGGCGACGATCCACGCCGCGCTCGGCCGCACCGCCGATCCGCCACCGGTCCCGCCCTGACGCTCAACCTTTCCCGCTGACCACCACCGATCACCCGCACCGGCTTGCCGATCCCCATCGGCGAGGCGGTGTCCTGCTGCCCGAGAACGCCCGCGTGTCCAACCGATCCGACCTCAACGCCTACCGCGACCAATTCGCGACGCTCGACGCGGCCGTCGAGCGGATCGCCGGCACCGTCCCGTCGCCGACGGCGAGGCACCAGCTGAACAAGGCGGTCGCGATGATCCGCGCCGCCGACCATTTCGTGAAAGGCGCCCTGCACGCCACCGGCCGGGCCGACGTCGATCCGCTCGAGCCGCTGGCTGTGGAGCGCGCGTCGTGACGCCGGGCACCTACCTGCGCCAGTCGCGCGAGGAAGCCGCGATGACCCTGCGCGACCTGGCGTTGTGCCTCGACAGCGAGCCCGCGATCAGCTGCCAGTCGCGCGAGCAATGGCTGCGCCGGATTGAGGAGGGCATCGACCCGCTCGGCTGCACAACGGCCAATGCGCTACTCAGCGTGCGCGCGCTTCGCCTCGATCCCGAGCTGCTGGCGCTGCTGATGGATCGCGCCGCCGGCGTCGACCTCGCCGTCCGCCTCGTGCCGTCATTCCAACCCGCGGGATCCGCGTCGTGAACGCCCCGCCGCTCCCCGTGCCGACGCAGCTGCGCCGGATGAGCCGGTTCCTCGTCGTCCTCGGCCTGGTCAACGGCTTCGCCCTCGCCTTCGCGCTCGGCGGCAACCTGCGCGTCGCGGTCGCGGCGCTGGCGATCAACAATTTCGGCCTGGTCATCGTCGTGACGATGATCCGCGGGCTCCTCAATCGGAGGACCTTCCTGTGAAGCACCACGACTTCCCGCCGCGCGCCGAGTGGCACGCGCTCGACTGCCGCTGCCGCGCCTGCGTCCCCGATCCGATCGACGACGCCGACTGGCAAGTCGTCGGCGCCGCCGCGATCCTCGCGACGATCGTCGTCAGCCTGGCGATGCTCGCGATCGATCCCGCGGGCACGATCGCGACCTGGACGTCGACCTTCCGGTGATCGCCAACCCGCGCCAGATCGACCTCGAGGACTGCATCGCCGCTGCCAAGTCGGGGGACCGGCCGGAAGCGGTCCCCCTCCCCGTTCCCGACGCACCCGCTGGTGACACAGCGGGTGTGAGCGCACCCGAAAGCCGCTCGTCGAGATCTGCGCTCGCGGCATTTCAGCCGGAGCATGTCGTCCCATGACACCCACCCCCGCCGTTGAGAAGGGCCTGACCCGCCGTATCCTGACCCTCGCCGCCGGTCGCGCCACCAAGGCCGACTTCGAGGCGCAGCGCGCCCCCGCCTATCCGCCCGCCCGCACCTCGCTGGCGGCGACGGCGGTGCGGATCGTGCCGTCCGCGCCGCTGCTCTTCCCGCTCGCCACGCTGCTCCGCGCGCCGGAGAACGTCCGCCATGTCCGCAGCGACGAGGACGTCAGCCCGCTCGCCGAGGACATCGCCGCGCACGGCCTGCTCCAGTCGCTGATCGGCTACCAGCGCTTCATCGACGATGTCGCCGACAAGGTGATGATCGTCGGCGGCGGGCGGCGGCTTCAGGCGCTGCAGCGGCTGTGGGACGAAGGACTGCTCGACGGCGCCTGGAAGGTCCCCGTCCTGATCCGCGACGTCGACGAGGCGGTCGAGCTGAGCCTGGCGGAGAACCTGCAGCAGCGGACGATGTCCCCCGTCGACGAGTTCTTCGCCTTCAAGAAGCTGATGGATCGCGGCGACACCTCGCCGGCCGAGCTGGCGAAGCGCTTCGGCTTCAGCGAGCGCGTGGTGAAGCAGCGGCTTCGCCTGGCGCAGCTCGCCACGCCGGTCCTCGATGCGCTGGCGGACGGCCGAATCACGCTCGACGCCGCGATGGCCTACGCCAGCTCGCAGGACCAGGTCCTGCAGCAGGAGGTGTTCGAGGACGAGGATCGCCGCGGCAGCACGGCGCACGCCACCGATCGCATCCGCTTCTCGCTGGCGATGAAGACCTACAAGACCGACGACCCGCTGTTCCAGTTCGTCGGCGCGGAGGCGTACGAACGTCGCGGCGGCGGCTATGAAGACGATCTCTTCGCCGAAAAGACCGGCGCCCAGCAGCTCGCCACGCCCTTCGCGCTCGAGACGGCCGCGCGCGAGATGATCGAGTTCCAGATGCTCCGTCGCCTGCCCGAGTTCCAGCGCAGCGAGGATCTGTCGCCGTCGATCAGCGGCTTCGTCGTCGCCGCCAGCCTGCGGGTCCACGACACCGTCGGCAACGCGATCGGCGTCACGACGCCGCCCGGTTATGTGAAGGTCGAGAGCGTCGAGTGGCGCAAGCCCTGGGCGGAGATCCGCCGCAGCCGCACCGACGTGAAGATCCTGGTCGGCATCGATGACAGCGGCCAGCTGTCGCTCGATCCCCGCGTCATGTTCGTCGAGAAGCGCCAGCGCCGCGCCGTCGAGCAGCAGCGCCCCGCCTCCCCCGGCTCGGCCGAGACCGAGCAGCAGCGCCAGCTGCGGATCCGCCGCCAGGTCGTCGAGCGCAACGCCCGACACGCCGCCGCCGGGCCGTTCACCGGCACGTTCCTCGAGAACCGCGTCTTCTGGCCCGAGCCGCACAACGACCGCAGCCGCGCCTTCGTCCATGAGGACGGCAACGGCTGGCTGGTGTCGGCCGAGATCTTCGTCACCGACGATGCAATCGCCGCCCACCGGGCCCAGGCCGAGGCGGAATACGACGCAGCGCTTGCGACGACGCCCGCATGAGTGCCACCCTTCACGAGACAGCGCCGGCCGGAGGATTGGATCGGACGGTTGCTGAGGATGCGTCGCCGCCGACGGCGTGGAGCCCGCCGCTCGCCGGCGACGCATCCGATCCTGCCAAGCCGCCCGCCGAGCGGACCGAACAGCTGCTGGCGATCGTCGTCCGCGGCTTCCCCAACGGCGGCACCTGCCTCGAGGCGGCGGTGCGCGCGGGCATTGAGCTGGGCTGGGCGGCACGGCACCGGCTGGGCGCGAACGCGACATGATCGCCGGCCAGCCATTGCCCGCGGCGATCGCCGCCCTCGTCGACGCGATTGCCCGCGACATGGCGGCGGAGGATGTTCGGCGCGCCTTAGACCACCGGAGTCGCCAATGCCCCGTGCCGCCATCTACGCCCGCTTCTCGACCGACAAGCAAAGCGCCACCTCGGCCGAGGACCAGATCCGCGACTGCCGCCAGCGCGCCGATCGCGAGGGCTGGGACGTCGTCGAGGTCTACACCGATCTCGCCATCTCGGGCGCCAACAACCGTCGGCCCGGGATGACGCAGATGCTTGCCGACGCCGCGGTCGGCTCGTTCGACATCGTGATGGTCGAGGACCTCGATCGCGCCGCGCGCGATCTCGAGGACATCGCCGGCATCTACAAGCGGCTGAGCTTCGCCAACGTCCGCCTGTATGCGCTCAGCGTCGGCGACGTCACCGAGCTGCACATCGGCCTGAAGGGCACGATGGACAGCCTCGAGCTGAAGAAGCTGGCGGAAAAGATCCGCCGCGGCCAGCGCGGCGCGGTGTCGCGCGGGCGCGTGCCCGGCGGGCTCGCCTACGGCTACGAGGTGGTGCCGACGATCGCCAGCGACGGCACGCTTGATCGCGGCCATCGCCGGGTGAACGAGGAACAGGCCGCGGTCATCCGCCGGATCTACGACGAGTATCTCGCCGGCCGCAGCCCCAAGGCGATCGCCCACGGCCTCAACGCCGATCGCATTCAGTCGCCGCGCGGCGGCGAATGGCGCGCCTCGTCGATCGCGGGCTCGAAGGCGCGGGGCATCGGCCTGCTCCACAACCCGATCTACGCGGGTCGCCTCGTCTACAATCGCGTGCGGATGGTCCGCGATCCCGAGACGCGGCGCCGGCTCTCGCGCACCAACGCCGGGACCGAGCGCGTGCTAACCGAAATGCCGCACCTACGGATCGTGTCCGAGGAGCAGTGGCAGCGCGTCCAGGACGAACGCGACCTGCGCTCGATCGGCCCGAGCGGCCAGCAGCGCCGGCCGCGCTACCTGCTGTCGGGCCTCATCCGCTGCGGCGGCTGTGGCGGCGCGATGATCCTGGTCGCGTCCCATCGCTACGGCTGCGCACGCCACCGCGAGGCCGGGACCTGCGACGTCGCGCAGCGGATCGCGCGCGAAGAACTGGAAGAGCGCGTCCTCGCCGGCATCACAGAGCAGCTGCTGAAGCCGGAGGCCGTCAGCCACCTGGTCAACCGCTACCACAAGGCCAGCGAGGCGCAGATGAAGGAAGAGCGCAAGCGCAGCGAAGCGCTAGACCGGCGCATCGCCATGCTCGACAAGGCAATCGAGCGCCTGGTCACCGCGATTGCCGAGGGCGGCATCGACTTCGCCGAGATCCGCGAGGCGATGGCCGCTCGCAAGGCCGAGCGCGAGGATCTCCGCCGGCAGCGTGACGAGCTGGCGGCAACACCGGTGATCGCGATGAACCCGCACCTGGTCGCGGAGTATCGCCAGCGGGTGCGGCGGCTGGCGCTGATGCTGGGGTCCAACACCCCGAACGCCCACGAAGTCTTCGCGCGGCTGCGGGATCTGATCGGCTCGGTACACCTCACCCCCGCCAACGACGGCGCTTGGTCGATCGAGCTTCACACGTCGCTGAGTGGGGTCATCGCGATGACGACACATGATCCAGGCCGCCAGAGGCGTCTTGGCCGGATGATACCGGTGGTAGCGGAGGAGGGACTTGAACCCCCGACACGCGGATTATGATTCCGCTGCTCTAACCAGCTGAGCTACTCCGCCCCAAGGGCTTGTGAGGCGCGGCCTATATGGGCGCTTTTTGGGCCGGTCAAGCGAACATGTGACGCGACAGCGGCTCCCACGGCCCACCGCGATACCACCATGTCGCCAGCCCGGCGATCTCGACCGCGCGCGGCCGGAAATCGCGCGACAGCGCGCCCAGCAGCACCTTGGCCGCCGCCGGTTGGACCTTGTTCTGGATGGTGACGTGCGGTCGCCAGCCGCCGGCGTCCTGCGGCGTCAGCAGCCCGACGAACGCCTCCGCCAGGCGCGCACGGATGCCGATCAGCGCCGGGCACTCGATCTTGTAGGCGACGCCTCGCCCCAGCGAGATCAGCCCGGCGACCCGCGCGTCGGGCGCCCGGACCCCGCGCGTTTCCTCATTCAACCGATGCTTCAGCTCCGCCTCGATCGACGGCGGCAGGTGATGGAACATCGTGAGATGCGCCGCCAACACGTTGCGCTCGGGCGGGAAATAGGCCGCTCGCTCCGAATCGAACCAGCCCTGGTCGCGCCGTCCGAACAGCGCGGTGACGATGATGGGGGCGTTGCTCAGATCTCGACCTGACTACCTAGCTCCACGACCCGGTTGGTCGGCAGGCGAAAGAACTCCATCGCGCTCTCGGCGTTGCGCAGCATCCAGGAAAACAGCTTCTCGCGCCACAGCATCATGCCCGGCCGCTCCGACGCCAGCAGCGTCTGGCGCGACAGGAAGAAGCTGGTGTCCATCATCTTAAACTCGGCGCCGCAGCTTTTGATCGGCTTCAACGCCGCGGGTACGTCGACCTCGTCCATGAAGCCGTAGCGCAGGATCAGGCGATAGAAGCCCTCGCCCATCTCATCCTGTTTGGCGCGCTCCTCCTCGGGCCAATAGGGCTGGTCCATGATCTTGACCGTCAGCAGGATCACCCGCTCGTGCAGCACCTTGTTGTGCTTCAGATTGTGGAGCAGCGCCTGCGGCACGCCATCGGCGGCGCTGGTCATGAACACCGCGGTGCCCGGCACCCGGCTCGCCGACGAGGCGGCGGAGTGGATGAACACCTTCAGCGGCATCGCCGCCTCGTGCAGCCGCTCGATCATCAGCTTCCGACCCTTCGACCAGGTCGTCAGCAGCGTGAAGATCAGAAAGCCGACGAGCAGCGGCACCCAGCCGCCGTCGGGCACCTTCGTCAGGTTCGCCGAGAGATAGGCGCCGTCGACCAGGAAGAAGAGCGCCAGCAGCGGGATGGCGGCATAGCGCGGCCACTTCCACAACCGGGTCAGCGCGACGCCGAGCAGGCAGGTGTCGATCGTCATCGCCCCGGTCACCGCGATACCGTACGCGCTGGTCAGGTTCGACGAGGTGCGGAAGAACAGCACCAGCAACAGCACCATCGCCATCAGCATCCAGTTGACGAGCGGGATGTAGATCTGGCCGGCGGTCGACGCGCTGGTATGCTCGATGCGCAGCCGCGGCACGAAGCCGAGCTGGATCGCCTGCTGCGTGACCGAAAAGGCGCCCGAGATCACCGCCTGCGACGCGATCACCGCGGCGGCGGTCGCCAGGATCACGAGCGGAAAGCGCAGGCTTTCGGGCGCCAGCATGTAGAACGGGCTCGCAAGCGCCGCATCGCCCATGCGGACCAGCAGCGCGCCCTGCCCCATATAGTTGCACATCAGCGCCGGCAGGACGAAGAACAGCCACGACACCGCGATCGGTCGCCGTCCGAAATGGCCCATGTCGGCGTACAGCGCCTCGGCGCCGGTCACCGCCAGCACCACCGATCCCAGTGCCAGGAACGCACGGACCGGATCGATCAGGAAGAATTCGAACGCGTAGTGCGGCGACAGCGCCCACAGCACGCTCGGCGTCTCGATCACGCTCAGCACGCCCAGCACCGCGATCACCGCGAAATAGGTCAGCATGATCGGGCCGAAGAACAGGCCGACCCGCGCCGTCCCGCTCTTCTGGATGGTGAACAGGAACACCAGGATCGCCACCGCGACCGGCAACACCAGCCCCGCCAGCGAGGGCGCGGCGACCGCCAGCCCCTCGACTGCCGACAGCACCGACACCGCTGGCGTGATCATACTGTCGCCATAGAACAGCGCGGTCGCAAACACGCCGAGCAGGATGATCCCCGTTGACCAGCGCTTGGTCTTGGTCCGTCCCGACACCAGCGCCAGCAGCGCCAGGCTGCCGCCCTCGCCCTTGTTGTCGGCGCGCATGATTATGGCGACGTACTTCAGCGTCACGACGATCATCATCGACCAGAACATCAGGCTGATGACGCCCATGATGTGCGCCGTGTCGACCGCCAGCTTGTGATGCCCGGCAAAGGTTTCGCGGAACGCGTAGAGCGGGCTGGTGCCGATGTCGCCGAACACGATGCCGATCGCCCCGACCGCCAGCTTGGCCAGCCCGTCCTGCGCGTGCCCGCCGCCGTGCGCCGACGCGACGGCATGGTTCAGCGACTCGTCGGGAGCGCCGAAGTTCTCTGCCGTCACAGGTGGGTGTTCCGGCAGGTCGGCCGGCAATGGAATGCCATGGTTGGAGTCCGCGCTCGCCCCTAATCGCGTGTGGGGCCGGATTAGCACGCCGATATTGCCCCAGCAACGCCGGGTTCAAGAGGCCGTCATCGACGTGTCATGCGATGGGGGGGGCTCAGGCAATCCTCCCCCGCCAGGGGGAGGTGGCAGCGAAGCTGTCGGAGGGGGAGGTAAGCGAGCACCAACGTTTAACGGCTCCGCCCCCTCCGTCACGCCTTCGGCGCGCACACATCTTCCGCCCCTCCGTTCGTGCTGAGGAGGCGCGGGGCGACGTCGAAACGCCGTCTCGAAGCACAGGTGGCTTGGCCCCCCCTTCGAGACGAGGCTTCGACGTCGCTCAGCGCCTCCTCACCACGAACGGCAAGGATCAAGGCCGCCGGATCACCTCGCGAATCACGAAATGCGACGCCAGCCGGGTCACCCCCGGCAACCGCGACAGGATCTCGCGATGGATTCGCTCGAAGCTATCCCCCTCGCGCGCCTCGACGTGCAGCAGATAATCCGCCTCGCCGCTCATCAGGAAGCAATCGCGCACCTGCGGAACGTCGACGATCTCGCGCTCGAACGCCGCCATCGTCTCTTCGCGCTGGTCCTTCAGCGTGACGTTGACCAGCACCACGAACGGCTTGCCCCGCGCCGCCGGCGACAGCACCGCGCGATAGCCGGCGATCAGGCCCGCCTCGCGCAACGCCGCCACCCGCCGATGCGCCGCACTCGCCGAAAGCCCCACCCGCTCCCCCAGCGCCGCACTGGTCAGGTCGGAATCATGCGCCAGCTGGGCGAGAATCTTGCGATCGAAGTCATCGAGCATAACGATCCCGCCTACCACGCCACGCACGCAAGATCATCCCGTCGCATTGCCTTGGCGCGGCGCACATCGCGAACACCTCCCGCCGCCGATGCGCTACACGCGGGCCAACAATTCAGGAGAGTTCCCATGAAGGTCGGCGTTCCCAAGGAAATCAAGAACCACGAGTATCGCGTCGGCCTGACCCCGCCGTCGGTCGCCGAATTGGTCGCCGCCGGTCATGAGGTCGTCGTCGAGACCAACGCCGGTGCCGGCATCGATTTCGAGGACCAGGACTATATCGACGCCGGCGCCTCGATCCTGCCCGACGCCAAGTCGGTCTTCGCCGCCGCCGACATGATCGTGAAGGTCAAGGAGCCGCAGGCGAGCGAGATCGCGATGCTCGAATCACGCCACCTGCTCTTCACCTATCTCCACCTCGCCGCCGACAAGCCGCAGGCCGAGGGGCTGATGAAGTCGGGCGCAACCTGCATCGCCTATGAAACCGTCACCGCGGCGCGCGGCGGCCTGCCGCTGCTCAAGCCGATGAGCGAAGTCGCCGGCCGCATGTCGGTCCAGGTCGGCGCGCATTACCTCGAAAAGGAACAGGGCGGTCGCGGCGTCCTGCTCGGCGGCGTCCCCGGCGTGGCGCCGGCGAAGGTCGCGATCCTCGGCGGCGGCGTCTCGGGCGTCAACGCCGCGCAGATGGCGGTCGGCATGCGCGCCGACGTCACCATCTACGACATCTCGAACGATCGCCTGGCCGAGCTGGACATGTTCTTCAGCTCGCAGATCAAGACCGCCTACGCCTCGAAGGCGGCGATCGCCGCGGCGGTGAAGAACGCTCACCTCGTCATCGGCGCGGTCCTTGTCCCCGGCGCCGCCGCGCCCAAGCTCGTGACCCGCGAGATGATCGGCACGATGAAGCGCGGCGCGGTGATGGTCGACATCGCGATCGACCAGGGCGGCTGCTTCGAGACCAGCCACGCCACCACCCACGAGGATCCGGTCTTCGAGGTCGATGGCGTGATCCACTATTGCGTCGCCAACATGCCCGGCGCGGTCGCGCGCACCAGCACCTTCGCGCTCAACAACGCGACGCTGCCCTTCGCGGTGAAGCTGGCGAACCTCGGCGCCGAGGCCGCGATGAAGGCCGACCCGCACCTTGCCGCCGGCCTCAATGTCTTCAAGGGCCAGATCACGCACCAGGCCGTCGCCGAGGCGCTCGACCTGCCGTTCACCGCCTGGAACGGATAAGGAACGTGGGAGTTGGGGTCTTCGAAACAGGAGACCCCACCCCATGACCGACCAGCACATGAATCCGAAGGACCACCCCACAGGCAATGCCGAGAAGGATCCCGACGACTGGACCACCGGCGACGAGCCGATGACCGGCGCCCAGGCCAGCTATCTGAAAACGTTGAGCGAGGAAGCGCACGAGGAATTCGATGATGGCCTGACCAAGGCCGCAGCCTCGAAGCGCATCGACGAACTCCAGGCCAAGACCGGCCGCGGACAGTAACCTCCACCTCCGTCACCCCGGCGAAAGCCGGGGCCCATCTCGCCGCGGGCGACTGACCCGAGACTCAAGCTGAGTCGCCCACCGCACGATGGGTCCCGGGTCGAGCCCGGGATGTCGCGTGGGGATAGGATCGTGCGCCTCGGCCATCCGTCACCCCCACGAACGCCGGGGACCAAGACCCGGCCAGACGCCCCTCAATCCCCGTCCCTTACATCCCCCTCGCCCGCGACACCCGCGGACCCGATCGAGCGATCGACCAGCCCGCTCGCGCTCATCCACCAGAACAATAGCACCCCCGGCACCGCCGCCGCCGTGGTCAGCCAATAGAAGTCGACATAGCCCATCGCATCGACCAGCCGCCCCGTCGTCGTCGCGGTCAGCACGCGCCCCACCACGCTCGCCCCGGCCGAGATCAGCGCATATTGCGCCGCCGTGAAGCGCAGGTCGCATAGCGCCGAGAAATAGGCGATCACCGTCACCCCGCCGATCCCGCTCGCGGCATTCTCGAACGCCATCGCGCCCGCCAGCCCCAGGTTGGAATGCCCCGCCCCCGCCAGTAGCGCGAAGCTCGCGTTGCTCACCGCCATCAGCACCAGCGAGATCAGCACCGAGCGCTTCAACCCCAGCCGCGAATACAGCACGCCGCCAATGAACAGCCCGACCCAGAACGCCCAGAAGCCGACGCCGACGTCGTAGAGCGCGATCTCGTCGTTGGTGAACTTCAGGTCGTCGAGCATCAGCCGCAATGCCTGCTGCCCCAGCGTGTCACCGATCTTGTGGACCAGGATGAACAGCAGGATCACGAAGGCGCCGTGGCGGCGGAAGAACTCCTGGAACGGTCCGGCAATCGACGCGATCATCTCGCTCGTGGTCCGCCGCGACGTCGGCTCGCGATGCCGCTTGGGCTCGCCGCGAACCAGCGCGACGATCATCGCCGGCACCGCGAAGACCAGGCAGGCCAGGTACGCGACGTGCCAGTTGCTCCGCGCCGCCACCGCCAGCGCCAGCGACCCCGCCGCGACCGAGCCAATCTTCCAGCCATATTGCGTCATGCCGCTGCCGACGCCCATCTGGTACGGCTCGAGCGTCTCGATGCGATAGGCATCGATCACGATGTCGTAGGTCGCGCCGGCGAAGCCGACCAGGATCGCCGCCGTCGCGGTATAGCTAATCGCCGACTTGGGATCGACCAGCGCCAGGTTCGTCACCGCCGCGATCACCAGCACGCCGGCGAGCAGGATCCACGACACCCGCTGCCCCAGCCGCCCGATCACCGGCAAGCGAACGCCGTCGACCATCCACGCCCACAGCGGCTTCAGATTATAGACCAGGAACGCCAGGCTGAACGCGGTGATCGTCGACTTGTTGAGCCCGTCCTGCTTCAGCCGCGTCGTCAGCGTCGCGCCGATCATCGTGAACGCCAGGCCCGACGAGATACCCATGAAGAACACCGCGAGCGGCCCACGCTCCACATAGGGCCGCACCCCGTCCCACCACGTCACCCGCTCCGCCTGCATTCACTCGACCCCGCGCCAAAGCGGCGGTTCTAGCGGGAATTTCGATGGCGGCTAGAGCCCCGTCAATCGCCGCCGAACAACCGGAACCCGGCCGGCGGCTTCTTCGCCTTGCCGCCGTCGATCCGCGTCTCGATCGCCTCGATCGCGCCCAGCAGGTCGCGTTGCGCGTGGGGCTTGGTCAGGCAGCCGTCCGCGACCTCCGCCGCCTCGACCGGGCAGTTGCCGGTCACGAACAGCACCGCGACGCCCGCCGCCTTCGCCGCGCGCGCCACGTCCAGCCCCGATCCGTCAGCCAGGCTGACGTCGACCAGCACCAGGTGCACCTCGGCGTCGCTCTCGATCACCGCCACCGCCTCGGCCACCCGATCGACCGTCGCGACGATCTCGAAGCCCTCGGACGACAGGAAATGCTCGGTGTCGAACGCGATCAGCGGTTCGTCCTCGACGACCAGGAGGCGCGTGATCGATCGTTTGCGCTTGCCGAAGATCATGGATGTGGGGCCAATCGAAGAATCGCTACGCGAGCGACAACGCGTGTCGCGCCGGCATGGCGCAAAATATTTCGCGGCCAAGTCAATTCTTGGCTACAGCCGCGCCATGCCCAGCAAAGACGACGACCAGACCCCGCGCACGGGCGAGCGCATCGCCAAGATGCTCGCCCGCGCAGGCATCGCCTCGCGCCGCGAAGTCGAGCGGATGATCGACGACGGCCGCGTCGCGATCGACGGCGTCGCGATCACGACGCCCGCGACGATCCTCACCTCGCTCGCCGGTGTCGCGGTCGACGGCCGCCCCGTCGCCGCGCCCGAGGAAGCGCGCCTCTTCGTCTATCACAAGCCGACCGGCCTTCTGGTTACCGAGCGCGATCCCGCCGGTCGACCGACGATCTACGACCGCCTACCCGGCGGCCTGCCCCGCCTCGTCCCTGTCGGCCGCCTCGACCTCAATACCGAAGGCTTGCTGCTGCTCACCACCGACGGCGGATTGAAGCGCAAGCTCGAGCTGCCCGCCAACGGCGTCGAGCGCACCTATCGCGCCCGCGTCTACGGCCACATCACCCAGCCCGAGCTCGAAACGCTGATGGACGGCATCGAGATCGACGGCATCCGCTACGGCGCGATCGACGCCAACCTCGAGCGCCGCACCGGCACCAACGCCTGGATCGAGCTGACGCTGACCGAGGGCAAGAATCGCGAGGTCCGCCGCGTCCTCGAATATCTCGGCCTCCAGGTCGGCCGCCTGATCCGCACCCGCTACGGCCCCTTCATCCTCGCCGACATGCCCGTCGGCACCATCGGCGAGGTCCACAGCGGCGACATCGCCCATTTCGAATACCAGCTCGCCAGAAAGCAGAAGCCCGACGCGCTCATCGCCGTGCTGCCGATGCAAAATCCTCCCCGAGCTCGTCTCGGGGAGGGGGACCATTCGGCGCAGTCGAATGGTGGAGGGGCCGGCGCGCCCCGCGCCGCGCGCGGCACCCGCACGCCCTCCCACGGCGACCGCTCCTTCCCGGCCCGCGGCGACCGACCCTCGTCCGCCCGTGGGCCACGTCCTTCGACAAGCTCAGGACGAACGGAGCAAGAGAGAGCGACGCGCGGCGAACGCTCCCCTGCTGCTCGCCCCGGGCACTCCCCTACGGCTCGCCCCGGCCACCCCTCCTCCGTTCGCGCCGGCCACACCTCCTCCGTTCGTCCTGAGCTTGTCGAAGGACCGGTCCAGCAACGACTACCTCGCGGCTCACAGCCTTCAAGCGCTGCACGCACTGCCACCAGCGCCCCCCGCCAACAAGTCGACCGCGCGCCCCAGCGCCCCACCCGCGACGGTCGCGCCCAGCCCGCGGCGAAGCGCGGCGACTATGTCGAGGGTCGCCCCACGGGTGACGCGCCGACGCCCCGCCCCCCGCGCCCGCAGCGCAAGCCCGGCTGGGCGCGCGCCAAGCCCAAGGCCGGGCCCGGAAAGCCGCGTAAATGAGGGTTATCGCCGGTCAATGGCGCGGCCGCCCGCTGGTCGCGCCCAAGGGCGACGCCACCCGCCCCACTGCCGATCGTACGCGTGAAGCGCTGTTCTCGATGCTGGCGAGCCGCCTCGGCAGCTTCGACGGGCTGGCGGTCGCCGATCTGTTCGCGGGCTCCGGCGCGCTAGGCATCGAGGCGCTGTCGCGGGGCGCCGCAACCTGCCTGTTCGTCGAGCATGATCGCGCTGCGCTCGATGCGCTGAAGGCCAATCTCGCCAAGCTCGACGCCAAGGGCGACGTCCGCGCCACTTCGGTGATGGCGCTCGGCCCAGCGCCGCAACCGCTCGACCTTGTGATGATGGACCCGCCCTACGGCAGCGGCGCCGGCAGCGTCGCGCTCGACAAGCTCGGCCGCCTCGGCTGGATCGGCCCCGCGACCTGGATCAGCATCGAAACCGCCAAGCCGGAGGAGATCGACGTCGCCCGCTTCACCATCGACGCCACCCGCGTCCACGGCAAGGCCCGGCTGACGCTGCTGCGGCAAGCGTAAACCTCCCTCTCCCATTGGGAGAGGGAAGGGGCCCGCTCGGCGAAGCCGAGTGGGAAGGGTGAGGATCGAGATCAGCCTTCCCCCAAGCGGGTCGCCTGCGGCAACATGGATCCCGGCTCAAGGCCGGGATGACGAGGTGTCGCAACGAGGCGAATCAAGGCTCCAGCAGCACCACCCCCACCTCACGCCGCCGCCCCAGCATCACCAACGCCACCAGGCTCATCAGCGACATCACCGCCAGATACGCGCCCACCAGCATCAAGCCATGCGGCCCCCGCGTCGCCAGCGCCTGCGCCACCACCGGGGTCAGTCCGCCGCCGATGATCCCCGCCATGTTGAACGCCAGGCTGACGCCCGTGTAGCGCACCCGCGCCGGAAACAGGCTTGGCAGCCAGGCGCCCAGCGGCCCGTAGACGAACCCCATCACGAATAGCGCGAACGCCAAACACGCGAAGATCGCCACCAGCGATCCCGATCCCAGCGCTGGCGCCAGCAATAGCCCGGCGACCACCGCGCCGACGCAGCCGCGCGCAAGGACATGCGCAGCGCTCGTCCGATCCGCCCACACCCCCGACAGTGCAATGCCGACCGCCATGAACAGAATCGCCCCCAGCTGCATCGTCAGCATCGTCTGCCGGTCGATCCCCAGCACCGTCGTCGCATAGCCCAGCGCGAAGGCGGTCGCGAGATAATAGACCGCGAAGCATGCCACCGCGCCGAAGGTGCCGCCCAGCGCGCTACGCCAATGCTCGCGCAGCAGCTCGCCCATCGGCACCGCCGGCGGCGGCCCCTCCTCCAGCACCTTCGCGAAGGCGGGCGTCTCAGCGATCTTCAGCCGTACCCACAGCCCCAGCCCGACCAGCACGATCGACAGCAGGAACGGCACGCGCCAGCCCCAGGCAATAAAATCGGCGGGCGTCATCGTCAGCCCCAGCACCAGGAACAGGCCGTTGGCGGCGATGAAGCCGATCGGCGCGCCCAGCTGCGGCACCATCCCGTACCGCCCGCGCCAGCCCTCGGGCGCATTCTCCACCGCCAGCAACGCCGCCCCGCCCCACTCGCCGCCGAGGCCGAAACCCTGGCCGAACCGCAGCACGCACAGCAGCACTGGCGCCAGCCAGCCGACGCTGGCGTAGGTCGGCAGGAATGCGATCGCCAGCGTCGAACCGCCCATCAGCATCAGGCTGGCGACCAGCGTCGACTTGCGCCCGATCCGGTCGCCGTAATGGCCGAACGCCCATGCCCCCACCGGCCGCGCGACGAAGGCGACCGCCAAACTGGCATAGGCCGACAGCAGCTGGATCGCGGGGTCGCCCGCCGGAAAGAACAACGGCCCGAACACCAGCGCCGCCGCGGTCGCATAGATGTAGAAATCATAGAATTCGACCGAGGTGCCGACGAGGCTGGCGATCAGGATCCGGCGCGGCGAAGCGGTTGGCGTCATCCCCTATCCCTCAAACCTGCCGCCCGATATTGCAAGCCGTGCGCGCCGTCGCCCGGTTGCCCGCTGCTCTCTAACCCCGGGCTCGAACCACCGGCCCGTATTTTCCCGCATTTGCTACAGCGCAGACATGCGCCCGCAACAAATCGCCGTCAAAAGGATGTCCGTCGCCATCCTCCCCCGGAGGCGACTGACGGTGCATCCCCCTCCGCACCGTTTCCCTGGACTGCGGGGCGGCGCTTCAAACACGCCGCCCCGATTTTTATCCGGGCCCCGATTTTTATCCGGGCCCCGATTTTTATCCGGGCCCCGATTTTTATCCGGGCCCCGATTTTTATCCGGGCCTCGATTTTTATCCGGGAAAGCGCGCGAAGCGCGGCAGGCTCGCGACATCGTCGATCCATGCCGGCGCGTCGTCCATCTGGATCGACGCCTGCGGCGGCAACAGGTCGGGATCGTCGAGCGTCGCCGACTGGATGTCGATCTGGCCGGGGAACACCGCGTCGCTCAGGAAGAACAGCCCCGTGCCGCAGCGCCCGCAGAATTGCCGGTGCGTGCCGGGCGATGATTCGTAATCGACCGGCTCGCCGCTGATCGTCACCCGCTCTTTCGGGAACAGCGCCCAGCCGACGAACGTCGCCCCCGCCGAGCGCCGGCAGTCGCTGCAATGACATAGCGCGTGATGCGCCGGCTCGCCCGAGGCTGTGTAGCGGATCGCGCCGCACAGGCATCCGCCGGTCAATTCGCTCATCATCGCCCTCCCGGAATCTTCCCCTTTTGTTCTCATACTGCCGGGGATTTGGCAAGGGGCCGGCGATGCGTCGCCGACCCCCGCGCCGGTCGTCAGTTCGCGGCCGTATCCATCGCGGTCCGGCTGCCCGCCAGCCGGGCGATCGCCGCATCGCCGTTGTCGCTCATTTCGCGGCGGCAGCGCTGGGCATCGGCATAGTCGGCCGCAGCGGACGAGACGGGGCGGCATGCGAAAGCGGCGGCGCGGCGCACGCGCTTCATCATCCGCGCACGATCGGCGGGCTGGCCGAGATCGAGGCCGGCGCGCGAGACATGGACGCTCACCATCTCGCGCTCGGCGAGCACCGGCGTGGCGGCGGACGTGACGATGACGGCCGCGATCGCGGCCCGAAGCAGGCTGTTCATGACGGTTCTCCTGATGGCTGCGGCAAGCTCGACGCGATCCGCCGCGCCTCTGCCGGGCCGGCTCTTGCCCGCGCGCTCGCCGGCAGCGCCCCGCTAGCTGCGCCATGCGTCAGCCCCGCGTCGATTGTGCGTCGTTCGTGTTGCACGCGCTCCAGCCTTGCCCGCGCCGCCGCCGTTCCCTACCTGTTCGGGGGTGACCGACACCCAACTCGCTGATCCGCCGTACCTGCGCAACCTCAACCCGCCCCAGCGCGAGGCGGTGTTGACCACCGACGGCCCCGTCTTGATGCTGGCCGGCGCCGGCACCGGCAAGACCGCCGCCCTCACCGCCCGGCTCGCCCACCTGCTCTATACCCGCAAGGCATATCCGTCGGAAATCCTGGCGGTCACCTTCACCAACAAGGCCGCGCGCGAGATGCGCGAGCGCGTCGGCCGCCTCGTCGGTGACGCGGTCGAAGGCATGCCCTGGCTCGGCACCTTCCACTCGATCGGCGCCAAGATGCTGCGCCGCCATGCCGAGCTGGTCGGCCTGCAATCGAACTTCACCATCCTCGACACCGACGACCAGCTGCGCCTGCTCAAGCAGCTCGTCATCGCCGCCGACCTCGACGAAAAGCGCTTTCCCGCGCGCAGCCTCGCCGGGCTGATCGACGAGTGGAAGAACAAGGGCCTCACCCCGCGCGACATCGATGCGGGCGAGAGCGAACGCTACGCCAACGGCCGCGGCGGCGAGCTGTACCAGCAATATCAGGACCGATTGCGCGCGGTGAACGCCTGCGATTTCGGCGACCTCCTCCTCCACGCTCTCACGATCCTGCGCACCCACCGCGACGTGCTCGAGCAATATCAGCAGCGCTTCCGCTACATCATGGTCGACGAGTATCAGGACACCAACGCCGTCCAGTATCTCTGGCTACGCCTCCTCGCGCAGGAGCGGCGCAACATCGCCTGCGTCGGCGACGACGACCAGTCGATCTACTCCTGGCGCGGCGCGCAGGTGGAGAATATCCTGAAGTTCGAGAAGGACTTCCCCGGCGCCAAGGTGATCCGCCTCGAACAGAACTACCGTTCCACCCCGCACATCCTCGGCGCGGCGGGCGGCGTCATCGCCAACAATACCGGCCGCCTCGGCAAGCAGCTGTGGACCGAGCTCGACGCCGGCGAGAAGGTTCGCGTCCTCGGCGTCTGGGACGGCCCCGAGGAAGCCCGCCGCGTCGGCGACGAGATCGAGGCGGCGCAGCGTATCGGCACCAGCCTCGACGACATCGCCATCCTCGTCCGCGCCCAGCACCAGACCCGCGAGTTCGAGGACCGCTTCATCGCGATCGGCCTGCCCTATCGCATCGTCGGCGGCTATCGCTTCTACGAGCGTGCCGAGATCCGCGACGCCCTCGCCTATCTGCGCATCGTCAACCAGCCCGCCGACGACCTCGCCTTCGAGCGCATCGTCAACGTCCCCAAGCGCGGTCTCGGCGACAAGGCGCTGGCCAAGATCCACCAGCTCGCCCGCATCGAGCAGATGCCGCTCACCCTCGCCGCCGCGCGCATCCTCGACACCGACGAACTCACGCCCCAGGCACGCCGCGCGCTCGGCAACCTCGTCGGCGACATCGCCCGCTGGCGCGACATGGCGCGCGAGCTGCCCCATGCCGAACTCGCCCGCCAGCTGCTCGACGAAAGCGGCTACACCGCGATGTGGCAGGCGGAGAAGAGCGCCGAGGCCGCCGGTCGGCTCGAGAACCTCACCGAGCTCGTCCGCGCGATGGAGGAATATGAATCGCTCGGCGCGTTCCTCGAACACGTCAGCCTGGTGATGGACCGCGACGGCGACACCCGCCAGCCGGAGGTCACGATCATGACCATCCACGCCGCCAAGGGGCTGGAATTCGACACCGTCTTCCTCGCCGGCTGGGAAGAAGGCCTGTTCCCGTCACAGCGCTCGATGGACGAGGGCGGCACCCGCGCGCTCGAGGAGGAACGCCGCCTCGCCTATGTCGCGATCACCCGCGCCCGCCGCCGCGCGACCATCCTCCACGCCGCCAACCGCCGCATCTACGGCCAGTGGACCAGCAGCCTGCCCTCGCGCTTCGTCGGCGAGCTGCCGCCCGAGCACACCGATAGCGAGACGACCATGTCCGGCGGCGAGAGCCTGTGGCGCGCCAACTGGTCCGACCGCACCGACCCCTTCGCCGACATCGCCCGCGGCACCGGCCGCGGCCCCGGCTGGCAACGCGCCGCGAGCGCGGGCAGCACCTTCACCACCCAGCCCACCCGCCTCGTCGAAAGCCGCAGCAGCGCCGTCAGCCTCGGCAACAAGGGCCGCAGCGACCTGTCGGTCGGCCAGCGCGTGTTCCACCAGAAGTTCGGCTACGGCGAGATCGCCGAGATCGAGGGGAACAAGCTGGAAATCGACTTCGAGCAGGCCGGGCGGAAGCGGGTGATGGATAGTTTCGTGACGGCTTAACAGGGCTAGTATGATCAAGCATTTGCGGTAGACTACTTAGGCAAGTTGTTTTTAGGGTTGGGCAATGCGATTCAGCAACCTCTACGTCGAGAATTTCAAAGCAGTTGACAGCGTAGCGCTTGAGGGTTTGCAGGACGTTGTAGTGATTGCAGGACCGAATGGTTGTGGCAAGTCGACAATCCTCGACGCTGTTCGGCTATGGAAATCCGCGATAGGCGCCTATCAACGTGACGAGCTCCGTGTAAGCCTACAGGAGCTCGGATTCTCAGAGTCCACCGAGTCTCTTAAAACGATGCTTCAAACGCCGACCCGGTCGTTGGCAGTAACGGCCACCGTTGATTTTGCCTCGAACGAGCGCCGGTTTCTTCGAGACAACGTAGAACAATTATTGTCATTTTATTTTTTTCGCCAACGCGCTTCCGATCAAATGATGAGGCACTATTTCAATTACGACGGATTTCGCCTATCTGATGATTTTCGCACCCATTCGGGCGAGATTTGGCAGTCAGTCCACAATCATCGAGAGGTTTTCCTGCAGCAGGTAAGTGAAAATAGCTGTGTCGCCACAATGTCCATTTCACCCACTGGCGATCTACAAACCAACGCCCCGTTTCTACTTAACGTGTATCTCTCAATGTTTTTACCTCCCGACTTGGGAATAATCGATTATTACGGTCCGCAACGCGCTTTTGGTCGCGAGACTGTCGGAGGCATAACACTCCAAGTGCGTCAGCAACGCGCACAGCAACATAGTAGTGCGCTTTACCAGACGGCCGGGAAGGTTTCTAATATAAAGTCGGAGTTGGCATCGTCTTTTGTGAACAGGCTTCTCGCCGAGGCTGCGACAGGCCAGCAGCCAGATCACGGGGATATCGCCCTCGAACGCACCGTTCATGAGTTATTTCAGCGATTCATACCAGGTAAGACATTTGATGGGCTCAAGCCTACAGCCGATGGTGGACTAACGTTCGATGTTTCAACCCCAGCCGGCAAGCACGACATTGCAGAACTCAGCTCTGGTGAAAAGGAGTTGATTTACGGTTATTTACGCTTACGGAATTCGGAGCGACGCAACTCGATCATAATGATTGATGAACCCGAACTGCACCTGAACCCTCGACTGACCGATGGGTTGCCGCATTTTTACTCAAAGCATTTTGGCTCAGCATTTAACAATCAGCTGTGGCTTATTACGCACTCAGACACCATTCTGCGCCAATCAGTCGCTGCACCTGGTTTTAGCGTGTACCATATGCAAACGGCAGGCAGCTACCCAGAAGGGTCTCCTCAAGCAACGCAAATCGTTGGAAGCAATGACGTTGATCGAGCAATAATAGATCTCGTGGGGGATCTTGCGGCTTACAAACCTCGGGGCAAGTTGGTACTCCTAGAAGGGGGCGGGGATAGTGAATTCGACGCCTCCGTCGTAACTAAGTTATTTCCCGATTTTGCGTCGCGCGTAAATTTGATATCCTCTGACAATCGGAGCCGAGTCCGGAAGCTGCATAGCGTACTCCACAAAGTAGCTACGCAAAGTGGCCTATTTCACAATGTTGCATCTATAACTGATCGGGATATGGGCTACAGTGAAGAATTTCCTCCCCCAAATTCATTCACATGGGATTGCTATCATATAGAAAACTATCTCCTTGAGCCTACTTTCATTCGAGCTGTACTCATTGAATTGAATGAGATTAAACTGACTGTAAGTGAACTGGACATATATAATTGGCTCCGAGAGTCAGCGCGGGCAAGGCTTGACGAGCTGGTCAGACACGACGTCGAAAGCTGGTCCTCACGACTGCTAAGAAATGCAGTGCGCGTGAACACGCCGCGTGACACTCCCTTTATGGCGATCCGAGTGGTTGATGCCGCTAAGGCTAGTGTCGATCGATGCGTCAATCTACTTTCCAATCAGCTTTCGCCTGAGCAAATTAGCATGCGTTCTACGTCCACTCGCGAAACCCTCACTCGAGATCTCGGTACAGATGAATGGCGCAGTACTTTTCGAGGGCGGGATATTCTGAAGGAATTTGCAAGTCGGCACTGTCAACGGGTGACGTGGGACGTGCTGAGGGACCTGGTGCTCGGCAAGATGCAACTTGCGGAATATCAACCAGTCGGCATGGCTCGCATTCTCAACGCACCGGCGTGCGATAGCGTGTAGGTAGATTGGGAACACTCGCCCTTCCAATGTAGGAAAACCCATGCCCTAACCCCGGCATGGCCGACGAAGACCCCCTCGCCTTCACCCCCGTCCCCACGTCCCGCGCCCGCCACAACGGCTGGACGCCCGAACGCCAACGCAGGTTCATCGCCGCGCTCGCGATGATCGGCCTCGTCAGCGTCGCCGCGCGCGAGGTGGGGATGTCCGCCAAATCGGCCTATGCGCTGCGCAAGCGCGCCGGCGCTGAGGAATTCGCCATCGCCTGGGACCGCGCCGTCGGCTCCGGCCAGGCGCATGCCCGCTCGACCGCGGTCGAGCGCGCCATCCACGGCACGCTCGTCCCCGTCTTCCACCGCGGCAAGCGCGTCGGCGCGCGGCGGGTGTTCGACAACAAGTTGCTGGTCGTCGCGCTGCGCGCCTTCGCGGCGCCCGGCACCCTGGGTCCGGCGTTCAGCCGCGATCGCCTCGACGATCCGGCATGACGTCCCCGCATATGGGTGCTTACCTTCGTTACCTTGCCGCCATCCGCGCGGCGGCCAGGCTCAGCCCCGCTCGACCGCCATCAGCGCGTTGCCGCCGTACTTCTCGTCGGTCGGATCGAACAGCGCGCTCGGCACGAAGCGGCGCGGCGTGATGCGCAGGCCGACCAGCCCGGCGAGCTTGAACTGGCCCAGCTTCTCCTCGCGCGGCGGCTTGCCGTCACGCTCCACCGTCACCGCGTCGATGTAGATCTCGTCATGCTTGGTGAAGATCATGTGCGGTGCCAGCACCACCTCGCCGCGGTTGTACGTCGCGGTCACCGCCTGGCGCTTGACGATCGCCTCGAAGATGACGGTTGGGGACGGCGCCGGCGTGGTCGGCGCGCTTTGCAGGGTCGCGCTGTTGTTCATGGCCGTCCTTCTGCCCTTTTTGTTGCGCTGCAGCAAGTGCGTGTGGACGGAACACCTGTGTTAGCTCGCCGTTCCCGTCGGATGAGCACCACCGCCGAACGCGATGATCCCAAGCTGTGGGAGAAGGTTAAGAAGCAGGTCATCGCCGGATCGAAGGGCGGCGACAAGGGCGAATGGTCCGCCCGCAAGGCGCAATTGGCGGTCGCCGAGTATAAGAAAAAGGGCGGTGGCTATGTTGGTGAGAAGGACGAGCACAACTCGCTCCACGAATGGACCGAGGAGGAGTGGGGCACCAAGTCGGGCAAGAAGAGCGGCGACACCCACGAACGCTATCTGCCGAAGAAGGCGCGCGAGGCGCTGAGCGACGAGGAGTATAAGAAGACCACCGCCAGGAAGCGCGCCGACACCGCCAAGGGCAAGCAATTCTCCAGGCAGCCCAAGCAGGTTGCCGAGAAAACCGCCAAATATCGCGATCATTGCACCAAGGCCGATCTCTATGCCGAGGCGAAAAAGCGCGACATCCCCGGTCGCTCGTCGATGACAAAGGCTCAGCTGGCGAACGCGTTGGCCGACTGACCAAAACCTTCGCGCAACAACGCGGTGGGAACGGCCCCGCCGCCAACCCGTTGCCGTTCCATCATTTACCGGAGAGCGTCATGCCTTATATCAAAACCCGCGACGGCACCGACATTTACGTCAAGGATTGGGGCAGCGGGCGTCCCGTGGTCCTCATTCACGGCTGGCCCCTCAACGCCGACAGCTGGGACGAGCAGGCGATGGCGCTGGCCGACGCGGGCTTCCGCGCGATCGCCTACGACCGTCGCGGCTTCGGCCGGTCGGGCCAGCCCTTCTCTGGCTACGACTATGACACGCTCACCGACGACCTCGCCGACGTGCTGAAGGAGACCGGCGCGGAGCAGGACGCGACGCTCGTCGGCTTCTCGATGGGCGGCGGCGAAGTCGCCCGCTACATGAGCCGTCACGACGGCAAGGGCGTCGTCGCCGCCGGCCTGATCGCGTCGGTCGTGCCCTATATGCTCCAGACCGACGACAATCCCGACGGCACCCCGGGCGACAAGCTCAATGCCATCGGCGAGGGGATCAAGAAGGATCGGTACGGCTTCTTCCAGAGCTTCTTCAAGGACTTCTACGGCGTCGGCCTGATCGAGCATCCGGTCAGCCAGGGCCAGGTCGACTGGGCCTGGTGGGCGCAGAACCAGGCCGGGCTGAAGCCGATCCTGGCGTGCGCAGAAAGCTTCGGCAGCACCGACTTCCGCCCCGATCTCGCCAGCTTCCGCGTGCCCACGCTGATCGTCCACGGCACCTCGGACAAGACCGTGCCCATCGACGCCGCGGGCCGCGCCGCCGCCGCCGGCATCGCGAACAGCCAGCTGGTCGAGTACGACGGTGCGCCGCACGGCCTCACCGCGACGCACAGCGATCGCTTCACCAACGACCTGCTGACGTTCCTCGGCCGCTGAACGACGAAGGGGCGGTCCGATGAACCGCCCCTTTATCCTAGTCCGTCATGCTGAATTCGTTTCAGCATCTCGGTCGATAAGTCATTGGTTTCCCAGCGGAACGATCACCTCATCCGGGTGCGCAACATTCAGCTCCTTGCGGACCATCTCGTCGACCATGTCCGGGTTGGCATGATCCGGATCGAGCAGCGCGACCCGGTTCTTCAACACCGTCCGCTTGGCGTCGAGCGCGGCATAGTCCTTCTCGCGCTTCACCAGTTGCCGCTTGTAATCGCCATAGGCCAGGATGCCGTTGGGCCCGAGCACCGCATAGGCGCCGAAGAACGCCATCAGCACCAACCCCGCCGCGGGCAGTGCCGCCCGGCGCAGCGTCTTGCCGAGTGCCGATCCCTTGGTGATCCGCGTCTTCGTCGCTTTCATCGCCCCTGGTCCCTTCAGCGCTTCCGCAGCACGTCGCGACCGGCATAGCGCGCAATCGAGCCCAATTCCTCTTCAATTCGAATGAGCTGGTTATACTTCGCCAACCGGTCCGACCGCGCCAGGCTGCCCGTCTTGATCTGACCGCAGTTGGTCGCGACCGCCAGATCGGCGATCGTCGCGTCCTCGGTCTCGCCCGACCGATGGCTCATCACCGCGGTATAGCCCGACCGCTGCGCCAGGCTGACGGCGTCCAGCGTCTCGGTCAGCGTGCCGATCTGGTTGACCTTCACCAGCAGCGAATTGGCGTAGCCGCCATCGATGCCGCGCTTCAGTCGCTTGGGATTGGTGACGAACAGGTCGTCGCCGACCAACTGGACGCTGTCGCCGATCAGATCGGTCAGCGCCTTCCAGCCCTCCCAGTCGTCTTCACCCATACCGTCCTCGATCGAGAAGATCGGATAGCGGCGGGTGAGGTCCGCCAGATACTCGGCCATCGCCCCGCTTTCGAGCGACTTGCCCTCGCCGGCGATCTCGTAGCGACCGTTCTTGTAGAATTCTGTGGCGGCGCAATCGAGCGCCAGCATCACGTCGTCACCCGGCGTATAGCCCGCCTTCTCGATCGACTGCATGATGAAGTCGAGCGCCTCGGTCGTCGACGCGATGTTCGGTGCGAAACCGCCCTCGTCGCCGACACCGGTCGCCAGCCCCTTGTCGTGCAACGCCTTCTTCAGCGTGTGGAATATCTCCGACCCGCACCGCACCGCCTCAACGATATTGTCGGCGCCAACGGGCACGATCATGAATTCCTGGAAGTCGATCGGATTGTCGGCATGCTCGCCGCCGTTGATGATGTTCATCATCGGCACCGGCAGGACATGCGCATTGACCCCGCCGACGTAGCGGTACAGCGGCAGCCCGCGCGCATCCGCCGCCGCCTTCGCCACCGCCAGGCTGACGCCCAGGATCGCGTTGGCGCCCAGCCGGCCCTTGTTGTCGGTCCCGTCCAGCTCGATCATCGCCGCGTCGAGATCGGGCTGGTCCTCCGCATCGAGCCCGACGACCGCCTCGGCGATCTCGTCATTGACCGCCTCGACCGCTTGGTCGACGCCCTTGCCGCCCCAGCGGCTCTTGTCGCCATCGCGCTTCTCGACCGCCTCGTGCGCGCCGGTCGAGGCACCCGAGGGCACCGCAGCGCGGCCGAAGCTGCCGTCCTCCAGCAGCACGTCGACCTCCACCGTCGGGTTGCCACGGCTGTCGAGGATTTGGCGCGCGTGGATGTCGATGATTGCGGTCACGTAACGGTGCTCCTAGATCGGGTGGTGCTCGCGCCGGCTCTATCGCCCCCGTCCGCAGGCGGCAATCGCCAGCGGCGGGGAACAACGCCTTGCCCGGCGGGGTTGTTGGGCAACTTATCGAGGAGGGCTCACCCCATGGCCGACAATGATCTCAAACCGCTGGGCAGCAGCGATCTCGACACACCACCCGCCGGTGCCAGTTTCCAGCCGGCGGAGCCGCTGAAGAACGCCGGCGTCGAATTCTCGTCGGCTGCCGATGACGCCTCCAGCCGAGCGGCGGACGCGAAGCAGGCGCTCAAGGACGGCGCCCAGAAATATTCGGAGCAGGCGACCGACCGCATCCGTACCCTCGCCGATACCGGTAAGGAGCGCGCCACGGGTCAGCTCGATCAATTCTCGCAGCTGCTCAATGATGCTGCAGCCCAGGTCGACGACAAGCTGGGCGCCCAATATGGCGACTACGCGCGTTCGGCCGCCAATGCGGTTTCGAGCTTCTCCGCCGATCTGCGCAACAAAGATGTGGATCAGGTCTTCGACGACGTTCGCGAGCTGGTGCGCAAGAGCCCCGGCGTCGCCGTCGGCGTCGCCGCTGCGCTCGGCTTCGTCGTCGCGCGGCTGGTGCAGGCCGGCCTCGACAGCGACCGGGCCTGACGCGCCTTGGCTGGTCTTGCGCCGACGGAGGAAAAGGTGGCGACGCTCGTCTCGCGACTGGTCGACGAGGCCCGGTCTTTGGCCGGCGCCGAAGTCGAGCTAGTAAAGGCTCGTATCGGCGCCAAGACATCCGCCTATAAAAGCGCGATCGTGTTCTTCGCCATCGCCGGCGTGCTGGCGCTGGGGGCGTTCATCGCCCTGCTCGTCGGGTTGATCCTGTCGCTCGCCACCGTGATCGGCCCCGGATATGCGACGCTCGTGGTCGTTGGCGTGACGCTGGTGGTAGCCGGCGTGCTGGCATTGATCGGCAAATCGCGCCTCGGTGGGGCGAAGCCGTGAGCGGTGGCATCGATCCTCACCAGCGGCTTGCCGAGGCAGAGGCACGGGCAATTGCCGCGCGTGAACAGCTGACCGGCACGCTGAATCAGCTCCAGGAGCGCCTCAATCCCAAGCTGCTCGCCGAACGTGCCGCACGCGAAGCGGCCGACGCCGGTTCCAAGGCGGCGCGGGTCGGCGTCGAAACCGCACGGCGCAATCCGGGCGCGGTCGCTGGCCTGTCCGCCGTCGCCGGCCTTTTTCTCGCGCGGCACCGCATCGCCGACCTCTTCTCACGCAAAGGAACTACCGATGCCTGATACCACGATCCATTCCGACCATCCGCAGCTTCATGACGCCGCCGACCGCGCGCGCGAGGCGGCTACCCAGGCCCGCCAAAGCATCGAGTCGAACCCGCTTGCCGTCGTCGCCGGCGGCCTGGCCGTCGGTGCGATCGCCGGTGCCCTGCTTCCCCGCTCGTCCAAGGAAAAGGAACTGCTCGCACCGCTCGGCCGCCAGCTCGGCGAGCGCGCGCGTGCCGCCGTCAGCGCGGCGCGAGAAGCGGGCAAGACCGAACTCGACCAGCTCGGCATCAGCAAGGGCGCGGCCAAGGATCAGGCACGCGGTCTCGCCGATGGGCTGGTGAAGGCGCTGTCGAGCGCCGGTAGCGCCGCGGCGAAGTCGGCGGCTAAGCGTAACGCGTGAATCGACGACGCGGGGTTCACCCCCGCGTCGCCCCGCGCTAAGGGGCCGCGCATGAGCAAGCTGCATCTCGTCTTCGGCGGCCGCGTGTCGGACCCCCGAACGCTGGAATTCGCCGACCCCTCGTCGCTCGAGATCGTCGGCATCTTCCCCGACTATGCCAGTGCCGAAAAGGCGTGGCGTGCCGCCGCCCAGCGCACCGTCGACGACGCCGAGATGCGCTTCGTCGTGGTCCACCTTCATCGTCTGCTCGAACCCGACCTGCTGTCGCCGCCCAGCGCTTCGTAGGACTTGGCTAGAACATCTCGTCCAGGCAGCGGTGGAAATCCAGCCGCTGCAGGTCGAGCGTGTCAATGCCATAGGCGCTGACGAAGCGAGCGGCATGGCTGTCGCCGAATTCGCGCAGGTTCTGCCACAGGATGGCGATGTCCTGGTACGGATCGGCAACGCCCATCCGCCCGACGTCAATGCAACCCGTCACGCGACCCGCATCGTCGATCAGCACATTGCCGAGCGAGAAATCGCCATGGGTTACGACCCGCTCGTACGACCCTGGGCGTAGACACATCAACTCATCCCATAGCCGCTCGGCGGACCAGCCCTCGTGATCGTCGTCGAAATCGTCGAGGTCGACCGCACCCGCCGTCATCCGCCGGCGCGCCGCCGCCAGTCGAACGCCAGCCCCGGCATCGAACGGACATTCGTCGACCGGCAGGGCGTGAAGCTGGCGCAGAAAGCCGGCGAGGGCGTCGATCACCATCGGCAGCGTCGTCGGATTGTGCTCGATCCAGTCATCGCCCGTCCGGCCGGCAACAGCGCCGGTCAGCAGCCACGCCTCGCCAGCGGCCCGAACGAAATGGATCGGCTCGGCGCATGGCACTCTGCCCTGCAGCCACGCCAGCCGATGCGCCTCGTCGGCGACGTCGACGGCAATGTCGCCGATCCCATGCTTGAGGTAACGAACGCCGCCGTCGCTCGCGGTGAGGCGGAGCACGGTTGCCCCCGCCTCGCCAGCAAGCACGGGGTCAACGGCGCAATTGGCGATCAGCTCGGTCAGGGAAGGCGGTAGACCGATCACGACGCGGTCACCCGTGCAGCCTCGACCGGACAGCGCCTGGTCAGATGAACTCGATCTTGTTGACGACGTAATAGCGATCGCCGGCAGGCACCGACACCTCGACCTCGTCCTCGACCCTGCGCCCGATCAGGGCGCGACCCAGCGGCGAATTATAGCTGATCCGCCCGGTCTTCGCATCCGCCTCGGTCTGGCCGACGATCTGATAGCGCACCGGCTTGTCGTCGTCGTCGAGCAGCGTGACGGTGGCGCCGAATACCACCTTGTCGCCCGACAGATCCTTCGGATCGATGATCTGCGCGCGGCTCAGCTTGTCCTCGATGTCGGCGATCGACGCCTCGATCTGGCCCTGCCGCTCCTTCGCCGCATGATATTCGGCATTTTCCGATAGGTCGCCGTGGGCGCGCGCTTCCTCGATCGCATCGACGATGTGCGGCCGTTCCTCTTTCAGACGCTTCAGGTCCGCATTGAGCTTTTCATAGCCCTCCTGCAGCATCGGCATCTTCTCGACGGTCGCCATGGTAAAGTCCCCAAATTCCTGCCCCGCGCGGGTTTCGTTTAACCCGCCCGCACCTCACGCCATTATGTCGGGATCAGTCGTGCGACTGTCCATAATAAGATTGCAGGGAGCGGACTTCAAGCGACCGAGTCGCCGCGGCGACGATCGCCCGCGCCGCCTGGACGCTGGCCGGTGCCGTGGTGAAGTACGGGATCTTGCGCGACAGCGCCTGGGCGCGAATCGGCTGCGAATCCTTCAGGCTCTGCCAACCCTCGGTCGTGTTGAAGATTAGGTCGACGTCGCCGTCCGCGATCCGGTCGACGATGTGCGGCCGCCCCTGTGCGACCTTGTTGACCCGCTCGATTGAAAGGCCCGCCCGTTCCAGGTGATCGGCGGTGCCGCCGGTCGCCAGCACGCGAAAGCCATGCCCGATCAATTCGCGCACCGCTAGAACGATCTGCGGCTTGTCGCCGTCCTTGACGCTGACGAACACCGTGCCGCCATCGGGTAGCACCGTTGAGGCCCCAAGCTGCGACTTGGCGAAGGCGGTGGTGAAATCGGGATCAATGCCCATCACTTCACCCGTGCTCTTCATCTCCGGTGACAGCACCGGATCGACGCCAGGGAAGCGGGCGAAGGGGAACACCGCTTCCTTGACCGCCCAATAATCGATGTCGCGATCGATCGCCGGCAGGTCCTTCAGCTTCTCGCCCGCCATCACCCGCGCCGCAATCTTTGCGATCGGTGCGCCGATCGCCTTGGCGACGAAGGGAACGGTGCGGCTGGCGCGCGGGTTCACCTCGATCAGATAGACCTGGCCGTCCTTCACCGCGAACTGGATGTTCATCAGTCCGACGACGCCCAGCGCTCGCGCGAGCGCATCGGTCTGGCGCTCGATCTCGGCAATCACCTCGGGCGGAAGGCTGTACGGCGGAATCGTGCAGGCGCTGTCACCCGAATGGACGCCGGCTTCCTCGATATGCTGAAGAACGCCCGCCACCACGACGTCGTCGCCGTCGCAGATCGCATCGACGTCCACCTCGATCGCATCGCGCAGATACTGGTCGATCAGCACGGGGCTGTCGCCGGACACCTGCACCGCGGTCTGGATATAGTCGTCGAGCTGCTGAAGGCTGTCGACGATCTCCATCGCCCGCCCGCCCAGCACATAGCTCGGCCGCATCAACACGGGGTAGCCGATCCGCTCCGCCGCCGCGACCGCCTCGTCCCGGCTGCGCGCCAGGCCGTTGGCCGGTTGCTTCAGGCCCAGCTTGTTGACCAGCGCAGCGAAACGCTCGCGGTCCTCGGCGAGATCGATCGCATCGGGGCTGGTGCCGAGGATCGGGATACCTGCCTTCTCCAGGGCGCGCGCGAGATTGAGCGGGGTCTGGCCACCGAACTGCACGATCACGCCGACCAGCTCGCCCGCCGTCTGCTCGACGCGCAGAATCTCCAGCACGTCCTCGGCGGTCAGCGGCTCGAAATAGAGGCGATCCGACGTGTCATAGTCGGTCGACACCGTTTCCGGGTTGCAGTTGACCATGATCGTCTCGAATCCCGCGTCCGCCAGCGCGAAGCAGGCATGGCAGCAGCAATAATCGAATTCGATCCCCTGCCCGATCCGGTTCGGCCCGCCGCCCAGGATCACGATCTTGCGACGATCACTCGGCTGTGCCTCGTCTTCCGGCTCGCCGAAGCTAGGCGCCTCATACGTCGAATACATGTACGGCGTCTTCGCGTCGAACTCAGCCGCGCAGGTGTCGATCCGCTTGAACACCGGACGTACGCCCAGCTTCAACCGATGCTCGCGCACCTCGTCCTCGGTGACGCCGCCCGTCATCGCCTTGACGACTTCGTGGATCAGCCCAGAGCCGCGCGCGATGCCGCGCGACATGCCGCGCAGGTTCGCCGACTGCAGCGCCAGCCAGGCGAGCCGCTTGTCGGAGAAGCCCATCGCCTTCAGCCGCCGCATACCCGCCGCGTCCTGCGGCAGGCCCTGGTCCATCACCTCAGCCTCAGCGGCAACGATCGCCGCCATCTGCTCGAGAAACCAGGGATCGTACTTCGCGAGCGCATGCACCTCGGCAACGGTGAAGCCTTCGCGCAGCGCCTGCGCCGCGACGAGCAGACGGTCGGGCGTCGCTCGCGCCAGTGCCGCCTCGATCTCGGCGCGCGGCGCGCCGACGAGACGGTCGACGACGTTGAAGCCCGACAGCCCCGTCTCGAGGCCGCGCAGCGCCTTCTGGACACTCTCGGCAAAATTTCGTCCGATCGCCATCACTTCGCCGACGCTCTTCATCGCGGTCGACAGGATCGGCTCGGCACCCTTGAACTTCTCGAAGGCGAAGCGCGGGATCTTCGTCACCACGTAGTCGATCGTCGGCTCGAAGCTCGCGGGCGTCGCGCCGGTGATGTCGTTGGTGATCTCGTCGAGCGTGTAGCCGACCGCCAGTTTCGCTGCGACCTTCGCGATCGGGAAGCCGGTCGCCTTCGATGCCAGCGCCGACGACCGCGACACGCGCGGATTCATCTCGATGACGATCAGGCGGCCGTCCTTCGGGTTGACCGCGAACTGAACGTTCGAACCGCCTGTCTCGACGCCGATTTCCCGCAACACCGCGATCGATGCGTTGCGCATGATCTGGTATTCCTTGTCGGTCAGCGTCAACGCCGGCGCGACGGTGATCGAATCGCCCGTGTGGACGCCCATCGGATCGATATTCTCGATCGAGCAGATGATGATGCAATTGTCCGCGCGGTCGCGAACCACCTCCATCTCATATTCCTTCCAGCCGAGCAGTGATTCCTCGATCAGCACCTCGGTGGTCGGCGACGCGTCGAGGCCCTTGCGGACGATCTCGATGAACTCTTCGCGATTATAGGCGACGCCGCCGCCGGTCCCACCCAGCGTGAAGCTGGGTCGGATGATCGCCGGCAAGCCGACCTTCTCCAGCCCTGCCAGCGCCTCCGCCTCGGTATGCGCGATCGCCGAGCGGGCGCTTTCGAGCCCGATCTTGTCCATCGCGTCGCGAAACTTCAGCCGGTCCTCGGCCTTGTCGATCGCGTCCGCATCGGCGCCGATCATCTGAACGCCGTACTTCTCCAGCGTGCCGTCGCGAAAGAGGGCGAGCGCGGTATTGAGCGCGGTCTGCCCGCCCATTGTCGGCAGGACGGCATCGGGCCGTTCCTTCTCGATGATCTTGGCGACCACCTCCGGCGTGATCGGCTCGACATAGGTCGCGTCCGCGCCTTCCGGGTCGGTCATGATCGTCGCCGGGTTCGAATTGACCAGGACGATGCGATAGCCCTCCTCGCGCAACGCCTTGATCGCCTGCGTGCCCGAATAGTCGAATTCGCACGCCTGGCCGATGACGATCGGCCCCGCGCCGATGACGAGGATAGTGGAGATGTCGGTGCGTTTTGGCATGTGTTTCCGCCGAAAAGCTGATGGCCGCGTAGGGCAAGGAATCGAAGGGGAAGGTTGCCTTACGGCCGTGGTTCATGTCGCAACGAAGTTACGAACTTCTCGAACAGATACAGGCTATCCTGCGGCCCCGGGCTCGCCTCCGGGTGGTACTGCACGCTGAACGCCTGTCGGTCGGTCAGTTCCAGCCCGGCGTTCGAGCCGTCGAACAGCGACACATGCGTCTCGCGCGCATTGATGGGCAGGCTGTCGCGTTCGACCGCGAAGCCGTGGTTCATGCTGGTGATCTCAACCGCGCCATCGGCGACGCGCTTGACCGGATGGTTGGCACCGCGATGGCCCTGGAACATCTTGGTCGTCCGCGCACCCACCGCCAGCGCGAGCAGCTGGTGGCCGAGGCAGATGCCGAACAGCGGCTTACCCGTCTCCAGCATCTGCCGGATCACCGGCACGGCGTACTCGCCGGTTGCGGCTGGATCGCCGGGGCCGTTCGACAGGAAGAAGCCGTCGGGGTTCAGCGCCATGATCTCGTCGAAGGTCGCCGTCGCCGGCACCACGCTGACCTTCGCGCCAGCCTCGGCAAGGTTGCGGAAAATGTTGAACTTGCTGCCATAGTCGACCGCCACGACATGCGGGCGCTCGCCGCCCTCTGCCGCGCCATAGCCGAAGCCCAGCCGCCAGATGCCGCCCTCCCAGCCGCCGTGCGTCTCGCGCGTCACGTCCTTGGCGAGGTCCATGCCCTCCAGCCCCGGCCAGCCGCGCGCCATCTTCAGCAGCAGGTCGATGTCGAATTCGCCGCTCGGCGAATGAGCCACGACGCCGTTGGGCGCACCGCCCGCCCGGATCCGCCTGGTCAGCGCGCGGGTGTCGATGCCGGCGAGGCCGATGCGCGTATGGCGCTTCATCCAGCCCGACAGATTCTCCGTCGCGCGGAAGTTCGACGGCGCGGTCGGATCCTCGCGCACGATCATCCCCAGCGCATGCGGCTGGTCCGCCTCGACGTCGTCGGGGTTGACGCCGACGTTGCCGATGTGCGGGAAGGTGAAGGTGATGATCTGCCCCGCGAAGGACGGATCGGTCATGATCTCCTGGTAACCGGTCATCGCGGTGTGGAAGCACACCTCGCCGACCGCCTGCCCCTCGGCGCCGAAACCTCGGCCCCACGCGATGTCGCCGCTGGCGAGGACCAGGACGCCGGTAGCCCCATCGGGCTTGGGCGCGTGCGAAGGCGTGGCGTCGGCCATTGCGGGCGGGGACTCCTGAATTGGGTTGGCGATGTCGCTAAGCCGTGGCCGCTAGACCCCCGCCCCCCTCGCGTCAACCGGGAGAGGTCGCTATCGGAGCCACATGATTCGAGACGACATCAAGTCCGCCCAGATCGCCGCCATGAAGGCCGGCGACAAGGAAGCCCGCGCCGCGATCGGCCTGATCCAGGCCGCGATCAAGAACCGCGACATCGAGGCGCGCACCCAGGCGCCCGTCGCCGACGACGACGCGCTGGTGGTCGAAGTGCTTCAGAAAATGGTGAAACAGCGCCGCGAATCGATCGCGATGTACGAACAGGGCAACCGCCCCGAACTCGCCGCCGCCGAAGCTGCCGAGGTCGCGGTGATCGAACGCTTCCTGCCCCAAGCGATGAGCGAGGACGAGACCAAAGCCGCGATCGAGGCGATCAAGGCGGAACTCGGTGCGACCGGCATGAAGGACATGGGCCGCGTCATGGCCGAGCTGAAGGCGCGGCATGCGGCGAATCTCGATATGAGCAAGGCGAGTGGGTTGGTGAAGGCGGCGTTGTCGTAAATGGCCGCCGCTGCTCCCCTCCCGCTTGCGGGAGGGGCTGGGGGAGGGCATGTCGGGAACATGCGGGACAATGGCTATGACCGCCCCACTGCGCGTTCTCGAGAACTCCGCGCGAACATGACCGACGCCGAGCGTCGCTTGTGGTCACATCTGAGCGCGCGAAAGATTGCTGGCGTCCGGTTCAACAGGCAGTTTCCGATCGGACAATTCATTTGCGACTTCGCTTCTCGTGGGGCGAAGCTGGTCATCGAGGTCGATGGCGGTCACCACGCCCTTGCGGAGCACGAGGATGCCGAGCGCACGCGGTTCCTCGAATCGCACGGGTATCGCGTCATTCGCTTCTGGAATAACGATGTGATGACCAATGTGGATGGCGTGGTCGCGGAGATCGATCGAGTGCTTGCGGACATGCCCTCCCCCAACCCCTCCCGCAGGCGGGAGGGGAGTTAGTGTCCCTCTCCCCCCAATTCTTAGACGAACTGCGCGCCCGCACGTCGCTATCCGCGCTCATCGGCAAGACGACCAAGCTGCAAAAGGCCGGTCGCGAGTACAAGGGCTGCTGCCCGTTCCACAACGAAAAGACGCCCAGCTTCTACGTCAACGACGACAAAGGCTTCTATCATTGCTTCGGCTGCTCCGCGCATGGCGATGCGATCCGGTGGATGACCGACCAGCGCGGGCTGCCCTTCATGGATGCGGTGAAGGAACTCGCCCAGGCCGCCGGCCTCGACGTCCCTGCCCCCGATCGCCGCACCGCCGAGAGGGCGGAGCAGGCCAAGGGCCTGCACGACGTCATGCAGGCCGCCGCCGACTGGTTTACGGCACAGCTGGGTGGGCTGGATGGGGCAGCGGCTCGCGACCTTCTCGCCCGGCGTGGCATTTCCGACGCCACTGCCCGCGCCTTTGGCTTCGGCTTCGCGCCCGACAGCCGCGGCCGGCTGCGTACCGCGCTCAAGGAGTTCGGCGACGCGATGCTGGTCGAGGCCGGGCTGCTGATCCAGGTCGAGGGCAAGGAGCCCTATGATCGCTTTCGCGGCCGCCTGATGATCCCGATCCGCGATCCGCGCGGCCGGGTGATCGCGTTCGGTGGTCGGATCATCGGCGAGGGCGAGCCCAAATATCTGAACTCGCCCGATACCCCGCTCTTCGACAAGGGCCGCACGCTCTACAACCTCGATCGCGCCGCCCCCGCATCGCGCAAGGCGAACCGCGTGATCGTGGTCGAGGGCTATATGGACGCGATCGCGCTGGCGCAGGCGGGGATCGGCGAGGCGGTCGCGCCACTCGGCACCGCGCTGACCGAAGCGCAGCTCGAGCGGCTGTGGCGGATGGTCGACGTGCCCCTGCTCTGCTTCGACGGCGACGCCGCGGGCCAGAAGGCCGCCCTACGCGCGGCTCACCGCGCGCTACCGATGCTGGAGCCGGGCCGCAGCCTCGCCTTCGCCACCCTGCCTGCCGGGCAGGATCCGGACGACCTGATCCGCAGCGGCGGCCCCGGCGCCATGGAAACGGTGCTGCATGCGACGCAGCCGCTGGTCGACCGGTTGTGGTGCGCCGAGCGCGACGCGGAGCCGCTCGATACGCCCGAGCAGCGTGCCGGTCTGAAGCGCCGCTTGTCCGATCTTGCCAGCCAGATCGCAGAAGCGTCGGTAAAATACGAGTATCAGGCCGATTTCCGCCGACGCTACGACGAGCAATTCGCCGCGCCGCCGCGCCGCGCGTTCACGCCGTTCGAACGCCGCAAGCCCGGCGAGAAGTGGAAGCCGCCGCCTGCCCCCGTCACCGCCGACGCCAAGGCGGTTCGCGCGGCGGGGATCGATCGCGTGCTCGCGAAGGCGGTCTTGGCCGGTCTGATCCGCCATCCCGCTGAAATCGCCCGGCACATGGAGGTACTTGGCAGCCTTCAGCTGGCCGATGGGGCACTTGGCCGGCTATTCGAGGCTGTCGTCGACCTTGCACTTGAGGATCGCGCGCTTGATAGCGACCGCCTCGTCACCATATTGGCGTCATCCGGTTTCGATTCAGTCGCGAGCGATTTGCTGAGAGCCGATACGATGCCCTATTCGTTCACGCAAAGTGCCGGCGACCCGGAGCGTGCGCGGATCGACCTCGACGAAGCGATCGCCATCATGGTCGCTCGTCCGGAGGTAGATGCCGCGCTCGTCGAAGCGACCCGCGCGATGCAGGCCAAGTTCACTGACGAAGCCTTTGAACGACAAGTGGCATTGGTGAGAGAGAAACAGGCGTTGGACGAACGGCTTGCAAATCTGTGTCAGGCCAACGAAGACGCCCGAGCATTCGGACCCGAGGGCAATTGATGGCGAAGGCGAACATGACGACGGATACGGCTGAGGCACCTGAAGCGGGCGATGCACCGCTCATCGACCTCAACGATGCGTCGATCAAGAAGCTGATCGCGCGCGCGAAGAAGCGCGGGTACATCACGTACGACCAGCTGAACGAGGCACTGCCGCAGGACCAGATGTCTTCCGACCAGCTCGAAGACGTCATGTCGGCGCTCAACGAAATGGGCGTCAACATCGTCGAGAACGAAGAGCAGGGTGAGGACGGCGAGTCCGAGGAGCAGGACGACGATACCGCGGAGGCGCCCGACGGCGAAGCCGATGGCGCCGCGCCCGCGCTGGAGACGAAGAAGAAGGAGACGGTCGATCGCACCGACGATCCCGTCCGCATGTACCTGCGCGAGATGGGCGCGGTCGAGCTGCTATCGCGCGAGGGCGAGATCGCCATCGCCAAGCGGATCGAGGCCGGTCGCGACACGATGATTCTCGGCCTGTGCGAATCGCCGATCACCTTCAACGCGATCATTGACTGGTCGACCCAGCTCAACGAAGGCACGATGCAGCTGCGCGAGATCCTCGATCTCGACGCGATGCTGTCGAAGGGTCCGTCGGCCGAGCAGGTCGAAGGCGCCGAGGACGATGATTCGGGCGAGATCAGCGAAAGCGCCGCCGGTCCGTCGTTCAAGGAAGAAGACGACCTCAAGGAAGAGGCGTCGACCGACGACGAAGACGACATGACCGAGCGCCGCGCGCCGCGTCCGTCCGACGACGAGGAGGAGGACAACACCCTCAGCCTGGCGCAGATGGAAGAGACGCTCAAGCCGCAGGCGCTCGAGAAGTTCGCCAACATCACCGCGATCTACAAAAAGTTCGCGAAGGTTCAGCAGCAGCGGCTCGAGGCGATGGCCGGCGGCGGCGAGCTGTCGAGCGCCGACGAGCGCAAGTATCAGAAGCTGCGCGAGGACCTGACCGCCGAGGTTGAAAGCGTCCAGTTCCACAACCAAAAGATCGAGTTTCTGGTCGACCAGCTCTATGCATTCAACCGGCGCCTGACCGCGCTGGGTGGCCAGATGCTGCGCCTCGCCGAGCGTCACAAGGTGCCGCGCGCCGACTTCCTGAACCGTTACGTCGGGCATGAGCTCGACGAGAACTGGCTGCCGTCGGTCGGCAGCGTCGACAAGAAGTGGGGCAATTTCGTCGCGAACGAGGCCGACGCGGTCGATCGCATCCGCGTCGAGATCAGCGAGATCGCCCAGCAGACGGGCATGGCGCTCACCGAATTCCGCCGCATCGTCAACATGGTGCAGAAGGCGGAGCGCGAGGCGCGCATCGCCAAGAAGGAGATGGTCGAGGCCAATCTGCGCCTCGTCATCTCGATCGCGAAGAAGTACACCAACCGCGGGCTTCAGTTCCTGGATCTGATCCAGGAAGGCAACATCGGCCTGATGAAGGCGGTCGACAAGTTCGAGTATCGCCGCGGCTACAAGTTCTCCACCTACGCCACCTGGTGGATCCGTCAGGCGATCACGCGATCGATCGCCGATCAGGCGCGCACGATCCGTATCCCGGTCCACATGATCGAGACGATCAACAAGCTGGTCCGCACCAGCCGCCAGTTCCTTCACGAACAGGGCCGCGAGCCTACGCCCGAGGAGATGGCGGAGCGCCTGAGCATGCCGCTCGAAAAGGTGCGCAAGGTGATGAAGATCGCCAAGGAGCCGATCAGCCTCGAGACGCCGATCGGCGACGAGGAGGATTCGCACCTCGGCGATTTCATCGAGGACAAGAATGCGGTCATCCCGGTCGACGCCGCGATCCAGGCGAACCTGAAGGAAACGGTTACCCGCGTCCTCGCCTCGCTGACGCCGCGCGAGGAGCGCGTGCTGCGCATGCGATTCGGCATCGGCATGAACACCGATCACACGCTGGAAGAGGTCGGCCAGCAGTTCTCGGTGACGCGCGAGCGTATTCGCCAGATCGAGGCCAAGGCGCTGCGCAAGCTCAAGCACCCGAGCCGCAGCCGCAAGATGCGCAGCTTCCTCGACCAGTGACGGCGCCGGCTTCCCTCTCCCGGCGGGAGGGGGAAGCGGTCAACGCCCGGCGATGCGCATCGTCGTTATGATGACGACACGTTAACCATCTTCACCTACGCTGAGACCATTCATGGTCCAGCCCCCCGTCGACACCGTCATCGCCACTGCCCAGCAGCATCTTGCCGCCGGGCGGGTCGGGGAGGCCGCCCAACTCCTTTCGACGGCAGTATCCGACGCGCGCCCCGAAGCCGCCGCCGCGCTGGCACCGTGGCTGGCGAAGGCACTCGGTACGATCACCCCGCCGGGCTATCATCCGCGCTTCGAGGCCGACCTGCTCGCCTGCTTCGCGCTGCCGGCCGACCATCAGCTCCTCGCGCGTACGACCTCGCGGCTGCTGCTCCACAAATATCATGGCGACATTGCCGGCAATCCGACCGCCGCCGCCGACGACCGATTGCTCGCCGCCTTCCTGACTCGCTGTCTCAACGTCGATCCGATGATGGAGCGATGCCTGATTGCGCTGCGCGACGTCGCCACCGCGCCGTGGCTGGTGTCGGCCCTGGCGCTTCAGGCGGAGGCCAACGAGTATATCTGGCCGGCGGCCGCGGCGCTGCCCAAACGCCCCGTGCCGCGGGCGATGTACGAGCGTCCCGTCGACCAGCGGGGCTTACCACCGTTGCTGATCGATCGCTTCTTCGCCGAACGCGCGCGCGAGGCAGAATTGGCTGAAGCGATCCCCTCGTTCGCCGACTGGGGCGGCGATGTCTCGGCAGCGGTGCGTGAACATTACGAGGCAAACCCCTATCCCCGCTGGCAGGCGCTACCAACCGCCGGCGGATCGCTGACGGACTTCGTTCGCCGATTGCCGGGGCTGGCCGATTTCCCCCCGCCCCGACATCTGCTCGTGGCGGGCTGCGGCACGGGCTATGAGGCGATCCATCTCGCCGTCACCAATCCCGATGCCGCAGTCACCGCCGTCGACCTCAGCCGCGCCGCGCTGGGCTATGCAGCGCGCAAGGCCGGCGACGCGGGTGTCGCCATCGACTGGCGCCAGGGCGACATCCTCACGCTGCCGCAGACCGGCATTGCCGCCGATGTCGCGACCAGTACGGGCGTCATCCACCATATGGCCGATCCGGCTGCCGGGCTCGGCGCCATCGCCGCCGCGGTCCGGCCGGGCGGCCTCGTCCGCGTGGCGGTCTATAGCCGCGCCGCCCGCGCGATCGTCGCGCTCGCCCATGATCTCATCGCCGAACGCGGCTGGCGGCCCGACCTCGACGGTATTCGCGCGCTGCGCAGCCATATCCTCGCCCTGCCCGCCACCGATCCCCTCGCGCTGCTCCGCCACAGTGACGATTTCTATTCGGCGAGCGGCTGCCGCGATCTGCTGTTCCATCAGCAGGAAACGCTGTTCGACCTGCCCGGTTTATTGGCAATGGTGCGCGACCGGGGCTTGGAGCCCTTGGCGCTCGACATCGACATGTCGGCGGCCCGCCTCTATGCCACCACCTTCCAGGCTCTGCCCGATCGAGCGGCGTTCGATCGATGGCACATGCTGGAGCAGCGGCATGCGGGCCTGTTCGCCGGCATGTATCATCTCTGGTGCCGCAAGCCCGGCTGAACTGGCACGACGAAAAAGGGCGCGGAAGCCATCGCCTCCGCGCCCTTTTCAAGCGGCTGTAGAGCCGATTACTCGGCGGCCGCGGTGCCCTTGGCCGGACGCGTGTCGCGGCGCTCGGCGATACGCGCCGACTTACCGGTGCGGCCACGCAGATAGTAGAGCTTCGCGCGACGGACGGCGCCCTTGCGGACGACCTCGATCGAATCGATGTTCGGCGAATAGAGCGGGAAGACGCGCTCGACGCCCTCACCGAACGACATCTTGCGCACGGTGAAGCTCGAACCCATGCCCTTGTTGGCGCGGGCGATGCAGACACCCTCGTAGTTCTGGACGCGCGTACGCTCGCCCTCGACCACCTTCACGCCGACCTTCAGCGTGTCGCCGGGACGGAACTCGGGGATCTGACGGCTGGCGGTCAGCTTCTGGATCTGCTCGGCCTCGAGCTGCTGGATCAGGTTCATCGCATTCAGTCCTTCTCGCGCCGCGCGCCAGAGGGAGGCTTGACCCGAGCGCCCTCGTGGCGCTCCCAAAGGTCCGGCCTCCGTAGCCGTGTATCGGTCTCGGCCATGGCCTGGCGCCATGCCGCGATCCTCGCATGATCCCCCGATCGCAGCACTTCGGGGATCGTGCGCCCTTCCCATGTCACTGGTCGGGTATAATGCGGATATTCTAGGAGGCCGCTTTCGAAGCTCTCCTCGTCACCGCTAGAAGCCGCGCCCATTACGCCAGGGAGCAGCCGAATGCAAGCATCGAGCAGCACCAGCGCCCCCATCTCGCCGCCCGACAACACATAGTCGCCGATCGACACTTCCTCGATCGCGCGCGCCTCGAACAGGCGCTGGTCGAAGCCTTCGAACCGGCCGCACAGCACCGTCACGCCGGGCCCCGCAGCCAGTGCCCGGACCCGATCCTGCGTCAGCGGCGCCCCGCGCGGTGTCATTGCAATGACAGGCCGCTCGTCGGCCACCGCATCGACCGCCGCCGCGATGATATCGGCGCGCAGCACCATCCCCACCCCACCGCCTGCCGGCGTATCGTCGACCGTGCGATGGCGATCGGTCGCAAAGTCGCGGATCTGCACCGTCTCGCACGCCCAGCGCCCGTCGCGCAGCGCCCGCCCCGCCAGCGATACGCCGAGCGGGCCTGGAAACATCTCGGGATAGAGCGTCAGGATCGTCGCGCGGAAGGTCATCGGGTCCAGTTCTCGACCCTCAGGCCGGGGATATCGGCGAAATCGCACTCGTTGTTGGTCACCAGGGTCAGGCCAAGACTGACGGCATGCGCGGCGATAAGCCGATCGAAGCTTCCACGCCGAAACGGCAGGCTGGTGTATGAGATCGCCGCGGCATCATCGAATGGCAGTGGGCGGATGATGCCGAACAGGCGACTGGCCTGCTCGACAACCTCTTGTCGACGTGCTCCGATCATCACCTCGGCATAGGCGATCGCCGAAGTGACGATGCTGCCCTCGTCGCATGCCTCAACCCGAGCTGCCAAGGTAAGCGACGTCCCATTGATGAGATAGATGCAGCTATTGGAGTCAAACAGGAAAAGCGGCTCAGCGCGGGTCACGCAATAACTTCCCATCCCAATCCAGTTCGCGGTCGTCAAACGCCCGATCGTCGGCACCTAGCGCAGCCAGCTGCGGGATAGAGCCGAAAATGCCTGTAAGATCGATCTTGCGGGGCCTAGCATCGACCTTCTCCAGTTCGATCTTGCCGTTCTGCTCCCGCATCGACAGCTCTTGCCCTACTTCGAGACCCAACGCCTTCGGTATCCGCACGGCAACCGAGTTGCCCGATTTGAACACCTTCGCGCGATATTCGTTACCCATGGCCGGCCTCCGTATACACGGGATGTATATACATGGATGAAGACGCGCAAGGCATCGACGATTGCATCATTGTCGGTGCGGGTCCCGCGGGCTGGACGGCGGCCATCTATCTGGCGCGCTTTCACCTTCGCATCCGCCTGTTCGACTGCGGATCGAGCCGCGCTGCACTCATCCCCTGCACCCATAATCATGCCGGCTATCCCGACGGGATCAGCGGGATCGACCTGCTCGCCCGAATGCGTGCGCAGGGCGAACGCTATGGCGCGGTACGGGACGCGGTCCGGGTTGACGCGATCGAGCGCGATGGCGAGGACTTCGTCGTCGCCGCCGCCGGCCGCCGCCATCGGGCCCGCACCGTCCTGCTCGCCACCGGGGTCGTCAACCATCGCCCCGACATGCCGGCCGACCTGCACGACCGCGCGCTGGCGAGCGGCCTGTTACGCTACTGCCCGATCTGCGATGGCTATGAGGTCACCGACAAGCGCATCGGCGTCATCGGCACCGGCGAGCATGGCATGAGGGAGGCGCTGTTCCTGCGCGGCTATACCCGTGACGTCACGCTGATCGCGCCCGATGCCGACCATCGGCTCGACGCGGATTGCGCCAAGGCAATGGACGACGCGGGCATCGAGCGCGTCGACGGCCCGTGCGGCGGCTACGCTATCGAGAGCGGGCGCATCGCGATCGACACCACCCGGGGCCGGCTGGCATTCGACAGCATCTACCCGGCCCTGGGATCGCATATCCGCTCCGAACTGGCCGTCGCTGCCGGTGCCCGGGCAAGCGACGAGGGCTGCCTCGAGGTCGACGATCATCAACGCACCAGCGTCCCCGGCCTCTTCGCCGCGGGAGACGTCGTGAAGGGCCTCGACCAGATCAGCCATGCAATGGGAGAGGCCGGCGTCGCCGCCACCACGATCCGCAACCTGCTGGCGGAGCGGTCGCCGCTCCGTCGCTGATGGTCACGAACGACGAACCGCCGGCCCTGCCGTAACAGGACCGGCGGCCAAACCCCTTACGATGCCGGACGTCAGGCGGCGTCGCCGGCCTTCTTCTTCTCGGCATAGACGCGGATCGGCTCCTTGCGGCCCTCGACCACGTCCTTGTCGATCATCACCTCGTCGACCCCATCCATGCCCGGCAGGTCGAACATCGTGTCGAGCAGGATCGCCTCGAGGATCGAGCGCAGGCCACGAGCGCCCGTCTTGCGCTCGATCGCCTTCTTAGCGACCGTCGTCAATGCATCGTCGGTAAAGTCGAGCTCGACGTCCTCCATCTCGAACAGCTTCTGGTACTGCTTGACCAGCGCATTCTTCGGCTCGGACAGGATCTTGACCAGCGCGGTCACGTCCAGATCCTCGAGCGTCGCGATCACCGGCAGGCGACCGACGAACTCCGGGATCAGGCCGAACTTCAGCAGATCCTCGGGCTCGGTCTGGCGCAGATACTCGCCCGTCCGCTTCTCCTCCGGCGCCGCGACATAGGCACCGAAGCCGATCGACTTGCCCTGCAGGCGATCGCCGATGATCTTCTCCAGCCCGCTGAACGCACCACCGCAGATGAACAGGATGTTGGTCGTGTCGACCTGCAGGAATTCCTGCTGCGGATGCTTACGCCCGCCCTGCGGCGGCACCGAGGCGGTGGTGCCCTCCATCAGCTTGAGCAGCGCCTGCTGCACGCCTTCGCCCGACACGTCGCGTGTGATCGACGGATTCTCCGCCTTGCGGCTGATCTTGTCGATCTCGTCGATGTATACGATCCCGCGCTGCGCCCGCTCGACATTATAGTCGGACGCCTGGAGCAGCTTCAGGATGATGTTCTCGACGTCCTCACCGACATAGCCGGCCTCGGTCAGCGTCGTCGCATCGGCCATCGTGAACGGCACGTCGAGGATTCGCGCCAGCGTCTGCGCCAGCAGGGTCTTACCGCAACCGGTCGGCCCGACCAGCAGGATGTTCGACTTCGCCAGCTCGACGTCGGCGCCCTTGGCACCATGGTTGAGCCGCTTGTAATGGTTATGCACCGCGACGGAGAGCACGCGCTTCGCCTGCTTCTGGCCGATGACATAGTCGTCGAGGACGTCGCAGATTTCCTGCGGGGTCGGCACGCCGCCGTCCTTCTTGCTGACCAGCGCCGACTTCGTCTCCTCACGGATGATGTCGTTGCACAGCTCCACGCACTCGTCGCAGATGAACACGGTCGGCCCGGCAATCAGCTTGCGCACCTCGTGCTGCGACTTCCCGCAGAACGAGCAATACAGGGTGCTCTTGCTATCGCCGCCACTCAATTTGGTCATTTAATCACCTTGATCACGCCGACACACCTCGCGGTCTCGCATCCGCTTGCAGCTGGGTGGCCCGGAACGGGCAATATGGCCCCGGTCCATAGCTTAGACAAGCACATCTAGGCCTAAACACGCCGAGCCGCCGGCCGACCCGTCGAACGATAAAGCGATTCGTTGGGAAAGGCGTTAAGGCCGCTGCGAGACTCATGGGGCCACCTGTCCCGGCATGGGGCTGCCGTTGCCCTTGTCAACGACGGCGCCAGCGCCTTGCTCCAAATACCGAAAGCCTCGCCGCTCTCGGACATGAATGGGGGCGCCCGACGGTTGGTTCCGCCAAGCGCCCCATCATCATCCAGCGAAGCCTCAGGCCGCCTGCGCTTCCTCGCTCGGAGCGGGGCGCTTGTCGAACACCTCGTCGATCAAGCCGAACTCCTTGGCCTCCTCGGCGCTCATGAACTTGTCGCGGTCCATCGCGCGCTCGATCTCCTCGAGCGGCTTGCCGGTGTACTTGGCATAGAGCGTGTTGAGGAAGTGGCGCATGCGCAGGATCTCGCGCGCCTGAATCTCGATGTCCGCGGCCATGCCCTGGGCGCCGCCCGATGGCTGGTGGATCATGATCCGGCTGTTGGTCAGCGCCACGCGCATCCCCGGCTCACCGCTGGCGAGCAGGAACGAGCCCATCGACGCCGCTTGGCCCACGCACACCGTGCCGACGCGCGGGCGGATGTACTGCATGGTATCGTGGATCGCCATGCCCGCCGTGACGACGCCGCCCGGCGAGTTGATGTACATGAAGATGTCCTTCTTCGGGTTCTCGGACTCGAGGAAGAGCAACTGGGCGGTGATGAGGCTGGCCATGCCGTCCTCGACGCCGCCGGTCACGAAGACGATCCGCTCGCGTAGCAGGCGGGAGAAGATGTCGAACGAGCGCTCGCCGCGGTTCGACTGCTCGATGACGATGGGGACGAGCCCGGCCCGGGTCGGCTGCATGCCGATGCCGGCGGATGCCAGGTGGCCTGCAAAGTCGCCGGTCTCGAACGGATTGTGCATTGTGGTCTCTCTTATGCCCAGAAGGGTTTCAACATCGCGTGTCGCTCGGCGCACTTCAAGGGCGAAGCGGTGGAAGGCCCCGCGCGGTGAGCACCCTGTCGTAGATGCCGATCCACGCCTTCGCCAATCGGGGCCAGATGAATCCCGCCGCATCAGCGCGTTGCCGGGCCGCCTGGCCCAGGCGGTTCGCCAACGCAGGCTCGGCGGCAAGGCGTGTCATCGCTGCCGCCAGCGCCGCGATGACGCCCTCCTCGTCGGTCGGCTCGATCAACATGGCGCTGTCGCCGTCGAGCAGTTCCGCCGCGCCGCCCCAATTCAACGCGACGATCGGCAATCCCAACAGCATGGCTTCCTGGATCACGATCCCGTTGGCCTCTGCGAGCGAGGGATAGACGAAGCCGCGATAACTGCGCAGTCGGTCGAACAGCTCGGGACCATTGGGAACCCAGCCGACGAACGTCACGCGTTCGGCGACGCCAAGGTCGCTGGCCAGCCGTTTCAACGCCGCCTCTTCCTCGCCGCCGCCGACGACGTCGAGCGCCAGTTCATCGGACGGTGCCGCGGCGAGCGCGCGGATGGCGAGGTCGCATGCCTTGTAGCGGACGAGGCGGCCGAAGAAGACGAAGCGCCCGCTCCGTCCCTCGTGGACGACCGGAGCATAGCCCTCGAGCCGCGCCGCGACGCCGCTATCCAGCGTATCGATCAGGCGATCGCCGCGCAGGCCGGCATAGCCCAGCGCCGTCCGCGTCCGTGCTCCGCCCGATACCAGCAGCGCGTCGGCGCGATGCTTGCCGCGAGCGAACCGCGACATCAGCCACTGCGTCGCCCGGAAACCGCGTCGCTTGACCAAGGAGAAGCGTCCCTCCCGATGCCGGAATCCCGGCGGATGGAAGATGTTGCCGTTGATCGGCCCGATGACCGATGGCGCGCCCGGAATAGGCAGGTGGGGGAATACCGGACTGATCGGGCTAGTGGTGTGGACGATCGCTACGCCCGGCTCGCGCGCCACGCGACGAGCCACAAGATTGAGCGCAATCGCTTCGACGATGTAGTTGATCCAGGACCCCGGCATCGCGCGGAAAAGCCAAGCCTGAAATGCGCTGTCGCGAACGAAGCGGAAATCGAGTTCGGGGTAGTCGCGGGTCAGCTCGTCGCGGCATCGTTCGTGAACGACCTGGACGACGTCATATCCATCGGCGTGAAGTTGCCGAAGCAGCGACAGAGCCTTGATCGCCTCGCCACCCATCCGCGACGACAGATTCGGCGCTACCAGCAGGATGACCTGGCGCTCGTTCATGCGCCCGGGGCCGCGAACGACAGATACGCCAGCCGCCGAACCTCGCGTCGGCCGCGGACGACGGTATCGAGGATGAGGCCGGCGAAGAAGCTGAGCGCTGCGACGATGCCTAGCCCCGTCACCAAAATCGCAGTCGGAAAGCGAGGCACCAGCCCGGTCGCGGCATAGGTCACCGCGAGCGGCACGGCGAGCACGACCGCCATCGCCACCAGCGCTGCGGCGATGACGCCGAAAAACAACAGCGGGCGTTCGATCCGGTACAGCGTCACGATGGTCGACAAGATGCGCCAGCCATCGCCATAAGTCGACAGCTTCGATGCCGAGCCTTCGGGCCGCGCGAAATACGGTGTCTCGACCTCGGCGCACGGCATCCGCAGTTCCAGCGCGTGGACGCTGATCTCGGTCTCGATCTCGAAACCGCTCGATAAAGAGGGAAAGCTCTTCACGAAGCGTCGCGAGAAAACCCGGTAACCCGACAGGATGTCGGTAAAGCTTCGTCCAAACAGCCGCGCCAGCATCCCCGTCAGCAACGCGTTGCCGAACCGATGGCCGCGGCGATAGGATGCCTCGACCTGGCTGATCCGGCTGCCCACGACCATATCGAGTTGCTCGTCCAAAAGTCGACCGACCAGCGATGGCGCCGAAGCCGCGTCATAGGTCGCGTCGCCGTCGGCCATCACATAGACATCCGCGTCGATATCCGCGAACATACGCCGGACGACGGCGCCCTTGCCTTGCACTCGCTCGTGCCGAACGACGGCGCCGGCCGCTGCGGCGACCTCGACGGTGCGGTCGCTGCTATTGTTGTCGTAGACGTAGATGCGCGCCCCGGGCAGCGCGGCGCGGAACCCCGCCACCGTTTGCGCGATCGCCGCTTCCTCGTTGTAGCAGGGCAGCAGGACGGCGATGTTCGGTCCCGCTTGGATCACGCCTTCCCCCTGCCCCCGCGCTCATGGCGCTGTACGCGTCCACTTCTCTATCACCGGTAAAGACCGGACCCCACCCGCAGACGGCGGCGGAAAGGGTGAGAGTCGCCCCTCACCCCCAACCGATCTTACGCGTCGGCGGCCTTCTTCTTCGCGGCCGGCTTCTTCGCGGCCTTCTTCGGCGCGTCGGCGGCTTCGGTGCCCTCGGCGTTCTCCGCCGCGACAGGCGAGCTTTCGGTCACCGCGGTCTCGGCCTCGACCGGGGCGGCGGCCTTCTTGGCGCGCGGCTTCTTCGCCGCGGGCTCGACCTCGGCCGCGGCGTTGTCGTCCTGCGCGACCGGCTTGGCTGCCGCCTTCTTGGCGGGCCTGGCCTTCGCCTCGCCCTCGGCGGCCGGCTCCGCGGCCTTCTTGGTCGACTTGCGTGGCTTCGGCTTGTCGTGATCATGGCTGTGCGTGCCGGTCGCGAAGCCGTCTTCGCTCTCGATCGCGGCTTCCAGCTCCTCGCGGGTCGACTCGCGATCAGTAATCTCGGCCTTGCCGAACAGGAAGTCGACGACCTTGTCCTCATAGAGCGGCGCGCGCAGCTGGGCGGCCGCCATCGGCTCCTGCTGGACATACTGGATGAAGCGCTGGCGATCCTCGGGGCCGTACTGCTGCGCGGCCTGCGCGATCAGACGGTTCATCTCCTGGTTCGACACCTCGACGCCGTTCGCCTGGCCGATCTCTGACAGCAGCAGGCCCAGACGTACGCGGCGCTCGGCGATCTTGCGATAATCCTCGCGCTCGGCCTCCATCTCGGCCAGCGCCGCCTGCGGGTCGGCTTCGTGGGTCGCCTCGTGCTGCAGCTGATGCCAGATCTGGTCGAACTCGGCGTCAACCATCGACGGCGGGACTTCGAAATCATGGCCCGCGGCAAGCTGATCGAGCAGCTTGCGCTTCATATGCGTGCGGGTGAGCCCGTTGTGCTCCTGCTCGATCTGGCCGCGGATCAGGCCACGCAGCTGCTCCAGGCTCTCAAGACCCAGATTTTTCGCCAGATCCTCGTTGATCTCGCTTTCGCCCGAGGTTTTCACCGACTTGACCGTCAGGTCGAACGTCGCCGGCTTACCCTTGAGCGTGTCGACGTTATAGTCGTCGGGGAAGGTGACGTTGATCGTCTTCTCGTCGCCCGCCTTCACGCCGACCAGCTGATCCTCGAAGCCCGGGATCAGTCGACCCGAGCCGATCTCGACCGACATGTCGCTACCGGTGCCGCCGTCGAAGGCGACGCCGTCGACCTTGCCGACGAAATCCATGGTCACCAAGTCGCCACTGGCCGCAGCGTGGCCCTCATCGGCATCGTTCCAGGCCTTCGACTGGTCCGCGAACATCTTCAGCTGCTCGTCGACCGCCTCGTCGGCGACGGGCACGGTCAGCCGCTCCAGCGTGATGCTGTCGATCGCCGGCGTCGGCACGGTCGGCAGCACTTCGAGCGTCACCTTGATCTCGGCATCCTTGCCGGGGGCATAGTCGCCGACCAGCTCGACCTGCGGCTGCATTGCCGGGCGCAGCTGCTCCTCGCTCATCAGCGACTGGATGCCCTGCTGGATCGCGCTGTTGAGCGCGTCCTGGGCCAATGCCTCGCCATGCATCTTGCGGATCAGGTTGGCGGGAACCTTGCCGGGGCGGAAGCCCGGCATCCGCACCTGCGGCGCCATCCGCTTCACCTCGCTATCGACCTTGGCGTCGATGTCCTTGGCGGTGATGGTCAGCGTGTAGGCGCGCTTCAGCCCCTCGTTCAACGTCTCGACAGTCTGCATCATGGGCCTTTTACGAAAGGAGGAATTTCGATCGGCAATCCTCGTCCCGGGGCGGGACTGGTGCGGGCGAAGGGACTCGAACCCCCACATCTTGCGATGGCAGGACCTAAACCTGCTGCGTCTACCAGTTCCGCCACGCCCGCAAACTTGGACCCGCCGTTGGGCGCGCGTCTATACCAGCCGGGCGCCACTCGGCAAGCGCGTAGGCAACCTGCTGCGCAGACAGCGCGTTACAAGGGCGAAGGAGAGACGATCATGGCTACCCAACCCCCGCCCGAACAGCCCCAACCCACCCAGCCGGCCCAGCCCGACGCCCCGCCGCCCGAGGTGTCGCCGATCGGCCCCGATATCGACGTTCCGGCCCCTGGCCAGTCGCCGAGCGACCCCGCCCCCGCCAACCCGATCTGACGGAGTGCCAAGCATGACCGACCCCGATCGCGTCCCCGCCCCCGAGGACGACACCGACCGCGCCGACGACACGCTCAACGAACCCGCCAACCGCGACGACGAGCGCAGCGACCTCCAACAGGCCGTCGAGGCCCGAGCAGACGCCCTCGCCCGCGGCGAGGGCGGCACCGAACCCCAACCAATGACCAGGCCCGGCGACTATGCCGGGGTCGGCGGCACCGGCGGTGAAGTGAAGAATCAGGATATATCCGCGCAGTAACGGGTCAGGCGTCCACGCCTTGAGATATTCAAGCAAGCCAATGCCTTGCGCGTTGCCACTTGATCGTAATGAATGATCTGCATTTCTTCCTCCCATCCGGGGGGAAGAAATGCTTTCGAATGTCGGGCTTCGACTATTGTCGGTCCTGGCGATGCTGCTGCCGACAAACGGCGCCGTTGCTCAGTCGGCCGCTGCTCCACCGGCGACTTCGGCTCGTCAGCTCGATCTGCTCTGTAAAAAGGACGTGACCGGCGGCGTCGTGGCGCTGTCAGGGACGACGGTGATCGTCAGTCTCGACGATGACCTGAGTATGCAGGGCACGAAGATCGGAACGCCGTTTACCGCCTCCGTCGTCGAGGACGTGAAGTGCGATGATGTCGTCGCCATTCCCCAAGGGGCCAAGGCGCATGGCGAAGTGACGTTTAGTAGCGACGGGGGAGCCTTCGGTCGGCCCGGTATCCTGGGCATTTCGCTCCGCACGCTCGATGTTTCGGGTTACCCCGTCGAACTGCGCGGCACCTATCGAGAAACTGGCAAGGAACCCGAAGCGGCCGTTGCCGTGACGACCGCCATGGTGGGGATCTTCTCCGGGTTCATCAAAGGCCGATCCAGCGTCATCCCACATGGACGCATCCTGCGCGCCAGGCTGGGAGAGGACCTGACGGTCCGGCCCGCTGCCAGCCCTTCCACCGCCGCGACGATGGATCGCTGACGTCGTCCGCTAAACCGCGTCCGCCGACGAACAAATTTCATACCGGGAGCATAAATCTATGAAATCTGCGACGCTGCTTGCCATGGTGGCAGGAGTTTTCCTCACGACCAATGCACAAGCGCAAACCACCGCTGTAAGTGGGAGTCCGAGCTGCGAACTTCATGTCTTCCCGTCGCTGGAAGGCCAAGCGGTGACGACCGGTTGGTTGTCCGGCTTTGGCATGATCGGCGCGGCCATAGATGCCGGCAAGAACAAGACGCGAAACGTCAGCGACGCCGACTATCTCAAGGAGGCGCTCGGCCCGAAGATGCAGGTCGATGCGCTGAAGTCGATCGACCTCGTTTCGGTGCTGAAGCTTCCGCCGTCGCAGGTGATCTTCGAACCCGCTATCGCCGACCGCAAGGTGACGACCAAGGCAGGCGGCCGGCTGAGCACCTCGGCCGCTTCCTGCTACGTCGAATTCATTGTGACCCAGAACCTGTACACGAAGAAGGCGATCTACGGTCGTTCGCTCAACAATCGCTTCATCTTTAAGGACTTCAGGAACGGCAAGACCCAGGCTAAGCTGGTCAAGGGCCGCGGCGGCAACGGCCTGACGCACTTCCCCCCCGAAGACGACCGATGAGTCCGAAATGGCCGAGCGCGATCTACGGGATGCCTTCACCAAGAATGTCACGGAATTCGCGCGCACCTTGGCCGCGACCAAGGCCTGACGAGTGAGGTCCGGCCTTCTTCCGATCGCCGGACCTTTCGTTTCCGGCGGGGCGACGCGCGGGATCGTCCGCGTCACACTCGCGTGCGCTTTTCCTGTCTGGCATCGTCCAGGCGGGAAAGCCGGCGATCGTCGTGCCCGCCGATGAACGCGGCTATGCCGAACGGCGAGCGACCATAATCACCGTTGCGCAACCGAGTATTGGCGTGACGACCCACGTTGGTCGGGTGGCGGTCATTTCCAACGCCTACTATGTGGCGACAGCCGAAGCCGCCAGCCGCTCCGCCGAACTCAAGATCCGCGAGCAGATTCGGGCCGAGAGCAGTGTTGCTCCGTTACGCGACGCTTTGGCCGATTTCGATGTACGTTCGCTGGCGTTGGCCGCGACGCAGCGCGCTCTCGTCAAGCTGCCCTGGCTCAAGGCCGAGGATCCGAGCCTCGCCGACGGACCGCCCGGCGTCACGGCGATGCTCGCCATGTCGGTCGACAAGCCACGGCTCGTTCAGATCGACTATCGATATGCCCTTTCGCCGGACTTCGCGCAGATCCGGGTGTTGGCGCAGATATCGCTGCGTCGCCGTGCGCAAAAGCCTGGGGCCAACCCCGACACCAGCTTCCGTCAGGTTGCCGTCTGCGTCGCGCCATTGCGTCGGCCCGACTATGAGCATTTCAAGAATGTCAGGATATGGAGCGCCGACCGGGCAAAGCTGGCGCGCCATGCACTGACCGATTGCTTCGGTCGCATGGCCAATCTCATACCCTATGCGCTGAACCTCACGGACCAGGGCCTCGCATCGCTGAATGCTAAGACCCACCTGCGCGCCTACGGCGCTGGCCTCTACGCGCCGGTCATCGAACGGGACGATGCCGACCGACAGCAACTTATGCTTTGGTCGGACGGCCCCGTCGATATCCGCCCCGTGCCGTAACGAAACTGCCTACCCCGCCAACGCCTTCTTCAACAACTCGTTCACCACGCCGGGATTGGCCTTGCCGCCCATCGCCTTCATCGTCTGGCCGACGAAGAAGCCGAACAGCGCTTCCTTGCCACCGCGATACTGCTCCAGCTGGCCGGGATTCTTAGCCAGCACGTCTGCAATGACCGCTTCGATTGCACCGGTGTCGCTGGTCTGCTTCAGCCCACGCTCCTCGACAATGACGCCCGGATCTTGCCCGGTTTCCAGCATCACCTCGAACACCTGCTTGGCGAGGCTGCCCGACAGCGTGCCGTCGACGACCAGCTTCAACAGGGCCGCGGCCTGCGTCGGCGTCACCGGGCTCTCGCCGATGCTCTTGCCCAGGCGGTTGAGCGCGCCGAACAGCTCCGACGCGACCCAGTTCGACGCCGCCGCCGGCGCGGCGCCGGCCTCCAACAGTGCGTCGAACCAGCGCGCCGTCTCGACCTCGGCGGTCAGGACGCCGGCGTTGTAGGGCGTGATACCCGCCGCCTCGTACCGCTGGCGCTTGGCGTCGGGCAGTTCGGGTAACGACGCGCGGCACTCCTCCAAAAACGCCTCGTCGAGCTCCAGCGGCAGCAGGTCGGGGTCGGGGAAGTAGCGGTAATCATGCGCATCCTCCTTCGAGCGCATCGACCGCGTCTTGCCGGTGTCGGGATTGAACAGCCGCGTCTCCTGGACGACCGTACCGCCCGATTCGATCAGTTCGACCTGGCGCTTCGCCTCATGCTCGATCGCCTGCATGACGAAGCGGATCGAGTTGACGTTCTTGGTTTCGGTCCGTGTCCCGAATTCGTCACCCGGCTTGCGCACCGAGACGTTGACGTCGGCGCGCATCGAGCCCTGGTCCATGTTGCCGTCGCACGAGCCGACATAGCGCAGGATCGAGCGCAGCTTGGTGAGATACGCACCCGCCTCGGCCGGCGAGCGCATGTCGGGGTGGCTGACGATCTCCATCAGCGCCACGCCGGAGCGGTTGAGATCGACGTAGCTGCGCGTCGGATGCTGGTCGTGCATCAGCTTGCCCGCATCCTGCTCGACGTGGATGCGCTCGATGCCGATATGCTTGGTCGCTTCCGGGTTCTTCTCGTCGGGCACGACGTCGATCCCGCCCTCGCCGACCAGTGGGTGGTAGAGCTGGCTGATCTGATAACCCTGCGGCAGATCGGCGTAGAAATAGTTCTTGCGGTCGAACCGCGACCAGGCGTTGATCTTCGCATCGATCGCCATGCCCGTGCGCACCGCCTGGCGGATGCATTCGCGGTTGGGCACCGGCAGCATCCCCGGCATCGCCGCATCGACCAGGCTGACCTGCGTGTTCGGCTCGGCGCCGAACGCGGTCGCCGCGCCCGAGAACAGCTTGGCCTCGCTCGCCACCTGGGCGTGAACTTCAAGGCCGATGACGACCTCCCATTCGCCGGTGTCGCCCTGAATACGGTAGTTGGTGTCGGTCATCGTCTGCATTCTGCCCATGATGAGACAGCGGTCGTGCGCCCGCCCTCTTGTCAGCATCGTCTCTAGCGTTCAGTCAGCCACGCGCAACCGTCAGGGGAGCGGCCGGACGGCCGCCAGCGAAAGCCGCCGCCATGCCCAGCCTCTCGGCCACGTTCGGCCACGCCCGCCGCCTTGTCACCAGTCGTAGCGGTGTTCTTGGGCTGACGACCGTCGGCTCGATGGTGCTGCGCCTCGTCAGTTCACTCGTGCTGACCCGACTGCTGATGCCCGAGGCGTTCGGCATGGTGGGGATCATCACGTCGCTGTTCTTCGTCATCAGCATGCTGACCGACCTCGGCTTTCAAGCCTATATCGTGCGCGACGAACGCGGCGACGATCCGCACTTCCTCGACGTCATCTGGACGGTCCATGCACTGCGCGGACTGGCGCTGTCGGCGATCGGGATCCTGGCTGCGCCGCTCGTCGGCTGGCTGATCGCCAAGCCTGCGATCGTTTGGCCGTTCGCCGTCGCTTCGCTGACCTTGGCGCTGAACGGCCTGACCTCGCTGACGCTGATCACCGCGTTGCGCCACGATGGCGCGCGCAAGCTGTCACTGCTGGATTTGGGAACCGGCGTGTTCCAGCTTGCCGTCAATATCACTTTTGCCGTCTGGTTGCGCAGTGTTTGGTCGCTGATCATCGCGATGTTGCTGCAAGCACTGCTGCGACTGGTCCTGAGCTATCTGATCTTTCCCAACGGCTTTCGCCGGCCAGCCCGCGACGCCGCGATCGTCAAGGAGTTTCTGCTGTTTTCCCGCGTGATCGCGGCGTCGAGTATCATTACACTCGCGGTTAGTCAGCTTGACAAGCTGGTTCTTGCCCGGCTCTTCACTCTGCAAGAATTCGGTCTTTACGGCCTGGCCCTCACCCTCGCCGCCGCGCCGCTGTCGTTCGGAGAGAACTACATCAGCCGGGTCATCTACCCGATCTACAGCTCCACCTTCCGCAACGCGCCGGCCGAGCTCCCCTATGTCTATTACGCATGTCGTTGGCAAACGACATTGCTCTATGCCGCGGGATCAGGCCTCTTGATCGGCATCGGATCGCTGTTGATCATCGTCCTCTATGATCCGCGCTACGCCGGCGCAGGCGTCTTCCTATCGATCCTAGCCGTCGGCAGCGCTCTTCGCTTTCCGAGCTTTGCGATTGCCGAACTGATCACCGCGTGCGGCGAGGTGAAGGGGACGTTGCGCGGTAATGTCGCACGTCTGATTTGGTTGGCGATCACCGCACCGATCGCCTTTTGGTGGTTCGGTGCTTTGGGGCTGGTCGCCGCGGTGGCTCTCATTGAATTGCCGGCGTTCGCGAGCAATTTCTGGTTTGCTCGGAAGTATGGCGTCCTGAATGCCCGAAAAGAAGCTGCCTACTTCCTAATCGTTGCGACGGCGGCGGCCACCGGCTTCCTTATCTCGACCGTCCTCACGCCCCTAGTCCTGAATATTCATTGAGGGCGCGGCGGTAAAAGGCGACCGTCTGTTCAGCGATCGTACGTGGGTCGAGATGTCGCTCCGCCCACTCGCGAACCGCACTTCCCATCCGTGCCGCCCGCTCCCGATCCCCCATCATCCACAATACGGCTTCCGCCAGCGCCTCCGGGTCCTCCGTCGGCACCAACCGTCCATTGACGCCGTCGGTGATGATTTCGCCGGAGCCGAAGACGTCGGTGGCGACGATCGGCATACCGATCGACGCCGCCTCGGCGATCGCATAAGGAAAGCACTCGAAGCGCGAGCCGACGATCACGCACGACGCCGACAGTCGCAGCTGAGCGACGTCGGCCGGCGATCGCAAGCCGACATGGACAATCTTGTCCTGATCCGCCGGTGGCACTTTCGCGGCTACATATTCGGCGAACCGGACCAGACTACCGTCGATGCGACGTAACCCATTGTCTGGACCGACCATCTTGAGGCGCAGTTCAGGGCGCTCCCTAACCGCCCGTACGAAGGCATCGACGACGACGTCCGCTCCCTTGCGGAGATCGAAGCGGCCGATGCACAGCAGCTCGTTGGGATTGGACGCCGCACTCGACCAGCGAACGGAGGCGGCCGGCATTGGGTTGAAGATCGTCTCGGTCGGAACGCGCAAATCCCAACGCCTCGCGGTGGCGTCTAGGATGCGCTGCGACGGGCTAGTTGCCGCGGTTATAACCCGCGCCGCATCGATCTCGAGCGCACAGCGCCGATTGCTTTTCCGCTGCTGCTCTGCATTTTCGATTGGTTCGCGAGATAGAAAATGCGGGCCATGAAGCCGAATGACGACGGGTACCCCCGTCTCCCGCACCGCGGCGCTCCAGCCGAAGCTCTCCTCCATCTCTACGATGTCGGCCAGTCCAGTCCGACGCAAAACGGCAGCGGCGTTGCGCATCAGCCCTGCCCCGACCCCTCCGTCACCGGGATCGGCAGCCAGCCGCACCGCCAGACCCTCCAGCAATCGCTTGGCGATCGGCGGCGGCGGTAAATCGCGAATGGATCCGTCACTGGTTTGATATTCGTGGCCGGTAAAGACCGTTACCTCATGCCCCAGTTGCAACAACGCCTCGCGCATCACCCCGACATAGGTGGCGATGCCGTTCGCGGCACCCCGCGATGGAAGATCCGGACTGAGCAGCGCGATGCGCAACGGAGCCTGCCGATCGCCTACCACCAGCGCCCAGCCCGCGCCGTAAAGCCCGCCCGCTCCTCGATCGCCAACCCTGCATTCAGCACGCCCTGCTCGTCGAGCGGCTTGCCGATGATCTGGAGGCCAAGCGGCAGCCCCGCCTCGTCGAGCCCGCCCGGCACGCTCATCGCCGGCAGACCGGCCAGCGACGACGGCACGGTGAACACGTCGTTGAGATACATCGCGATCGGATCCGCCGACTTTTCGCCCAGCGCGAACGCCGCCGAGGGCGCGGTCGGGGTCAGCAGCACGTCGCAGGTTTCGAACGCGGCCTGAAAATCGCGCGCGATCAGCGTGCGCACCTTCTGCGCCTGGGTGTAATAGGCGTCGTAGAAGCCCGCCGACAGCACATAGGTGCCGATCATGATCCGGCGCTTCACTTCCGAGCCGAAGCCATCGGCGCGCGTCGCGGCGTACATGTCCTGCAACCCGGCGCCCTGCGGCAGATCGCGCAGGCCGTAGCGAACGCCATCGTAGCGCGCCAAGTTGGACGAGGCTTCCGCTGGCGCGATGATGTAATAGGCCGGCAGCGCGTATTTGGTGTGCGGCAGCGAGACGTCGACGATCTCGGCGCCGGCATCCTTTAGCCAGGCGATGCCCCGCTGCCACAGCGCCTCGATCTCGGCGGGCATGCCGTCGACGCGATATTCCTTCGGAATACCGACGCGCTTGCCCGCCATGCTGGGCGACAGCCCCGCTTCCCAGCGCGGCACGTCGAGCTTCAGCGAGGTCGAATCCTTTGCGTCGAAGCCCGCCATCGCTTCGAGCATGATCGCGCAGTCGCGCACGTCGCGCGCCATCGGCCCGGCCTGGTCGAGGCTGGAGGCGAAGGCGATCGTGCCCCAGCGCGAGCAGCGGCCATAGGTCGGCTTGATCCCGCTGATCCCGGTGAAGGCCGCCGGCTGGCGGATCGAGCCGCCGGTATCGGTGCCGGTCGCGCCCGGGCACAGCCGGGCGGCCACCGCCGCGCTCGACCCGCCCGACGACCCGCCGGGCGCGAGCGGCGCGTTGCCGCCGTCCTTGCGCCGCCATGGCGAAATCACGTTGCCGAACGCACTGGTCTCGTTCGACGAGCCCATCGCGAACTGGTCCATGTTCAGCTTGCCGAGCATCCCCGCGCCGGCATCCCACAGGTTCTGCGACACGGTCGACTCATAGGTCGGCGTGAAGCCTTCGAGGATGTGGCTGGCCGCGGTCGTGGCGACGCCCGCAGTGCAGAACAGGTCCTTCATGCCGATCGACACACCAGCGAGCGGCTTAAGCTCCTCGCCCGCCGCACGGGCGGCGTCTGCGGCGCGGGCCGCCGCCAGCGCATGCTCGGGAGTTTCGACCAGGAAAGCGTTGAGCGCCTTGGCAGCGGCGATGTTGGCGTTGAACGCCTCGGCCACTTCCACCGCGCTGAACGTTCCGGCACGAACGCCGTCGCGGATCGCCGCGATGCCGAGTTCAGTCAGGTCAGTCATCACTCGATCACCTTGGGCACGGTAAAGAAGCCATGCTCGGCCTCGGGCGCGTTCGACATCAGCGCGTCGCGGATGCCGCCGCCGGTCAGCGGGTCGGCATTCACGACGTCGTCGCGGAGCCGCAGCTGGTTGGGGATCACCGCCGTCATCGGCTCGACGCCGGCGGTGTCGACTTCGCCCAGCTGCTCGATCCAGCCGAGGATGTTGCTGAGCTCGGGCGCCAGCTTATCGGCATCGGCATCGCTGATCGCGAGCCGTGCGAGGCTCGCGACCTTCTTCACGGTGGTGGTGTCTACGGACATGGCGAAGCGGCTAGCGGCTGGCTCGGTTCGGCGCAACCATCAGCCGATATCGTCGATCCACGCGGGCAGTTCCGCGAGCCGTTCCAGCCGCCGATAGCGGGGATGGCCGACCGGCTCGTCGGCATGTTCGTGCGCCCAGCCGCCCGCTTGCGGCACGAACGCCGCCCAGGCCCCGGCGCGGAGCGCCGGCCGAACATCGGATCGCATCGAATCGCCCGCCATCGCGGCGCGATCGGCGGCAACGCCATAGCGATCGAACAATCGGCGAAAGGTGTCGTCGGTCTTGTCGCTGACGATTTCGATCCCGGAGAAGCGATCGCCGAGGCCCGACGCCGCCAACTTCGCTTCCTGGTGGAGAAGATCGCCCTTCGTCACCAGCACCAGCCTGCCCCGCCGTGCCAGCGCGTCGAGCGTCGCCTCGACATCGTCGAGCAGTTCGACCGGATGGGCCAGCAACGTCCGCCCCGCCTCCAGTATCTGCGCGATGATCGCCGTATCCATCGTCTCGCCGGCCAGCTGGGTCGCCGTCTCGATCATCGACAGCGTGAAGCCCTTGGCGCCATAGCCATACAGCGGCAGGTTGCGCGCCTCGCAGGCATTGAGCGTCTCGCGCGCGACCTCGTCGGCGGCGAAGGGTCGCAGCATCGCCAGCAGCGCTTCTTCCGCAGCGTTGAAATGACGCATATTGTGCCAGAGCGTGTCGTCGGCATCGAGGCAGATGAGATCGATGAACATTGAAGGCTTCCCGTAGCGGGCCGCCCCCTACTCCGCCTTGGTCGCCGAGTCACCGCCGTCCACCGCCTGCAAAGCCTCGGCTTTGTCGTCCTTGCCGTCGGCGGCGGCGAAGCCAAGCAGCGTCAGTCGCCGCGCCAATTCGTCGTCGATCCGTTTTTCAAGCAGCGCGCGTTCCGCTTCGGGCATGGCCTTCAGCTCGTCCTCGCTGACCTTCATGTCCTTCATCACCTCGGCGCGCAGCTTCCTGGCGAACCGCTCGGTCGGGGTTAGGCTGGCTTCCTGGCGGAACGCCTCGATCGCCGCCTTCAGCTTGGCGTTGACCTCTTCCGCGGTCAGATCGCGCGGCGCGGTCGGGAAATCGCGATCGTAGACGACCGCCTCGCCTTCCTCACGCTGGACGTGGATCAAGGTCGCCAGCGCCGCCTTTTGCCGGAACGCCAGTTCCATGCCGCCCGGCGCCTTCTCGTTCCGTGATGCCTCGTGGCGAAGATAGGCGATCATATTGATCGGCGTGTCAGGTGCGCCGCTGGCGTCGGTCAGCTCCACTGCCGCCGCCAGTGCCGGCGCATGCACGCGACCCGCCGCGACCAGCTCGGTCGCTGCCCGCCGCATCGCGCGCGGCGAGATATGGCAGAAGTCGAGCGGCCCCGACGCGGGCGACGACTCCTGCGCCTCGGCCATCATCGCCGCGAATTCGGCGCCGTTCGCCGATGAAGCGGCAACCGCGCCGACGGTCACGTCGCGGTTCGTCGTCAGCCCCACGGCACCGATCGTCATAGCGTCACTCCCCATCCGGCGGCGACGCTAACCAACCAAGGTTAAGGTTGTCCGACCAGCCACAGGCGACGATTGCAACCGATGCAGCCCTGCGGCACGGAAGATGGCTTGCGGTAGCCGGCATCGTGCCGCACCGCCGATGGATGAACCTGTGCCCCGCAAATTCCTCTACGTCATGGTCGGGCTCATCGTGCTGACGATTGCCGCCGCCTTCGCCTATCGTCTGTTCGGCGTCGACCTGATGCGGATGGCGATGGTGCCGAGCGAGGCGTTCCGCGCCCAGCCCGGCGTTCAGTCGCGCGCCTATGACGATGCGAAGATGTGGCTCGCCCGACCCGATCTCGGCGGCAATCCCGCGTTGTGGACACCGCGTGGCTACACCCCCGGCAAACGCGGCAGCGGCGCGGCGGTCTTCTTCGTCCATCCGACCAGCTACATCAGCCGGAACCACTGGAACGCGCCGCTCGACGATGCCGAGACCAACGCGCGCGCGCAGCTGTTCCTCCGCGGCCAGGCGAGTGCGTTCAACGGGTCGGGCGACATCTGGGCGCCGCGCTATCGCCAGGCAACCTTCGGGGCGTTCCTGACCAGCATCGCCGATGCGGAAAGGGCGCTCGGCCTCGCATATGGCGACGTCGAGGCGGCGTTCGACGCCTTTCTGCGCCAGGTCGGCCCCGACCGCCCGATCATCCTCGCCGGCCACAGTCAGGGCAGCATCCACCTGACCCGGCTGCTGCGCGACCGCGTCGCAGGCGACCCGGCACTGCGCCGCCGCATCGTCGCTGCCTATGTCGTCGGCTGGCCGGTGTCGCGCACCGCCGATCTGCCGCGCATGGGCCTGCCCGAATGCAAGGGCGCGGCGGACACCGGCTGTATCCTGTCGTGGCAGAGCTTCGGCGAGCCTGCCGATCCGTCGCTGATCGTCGACGCGTACGACAAGACCGCCGGCTTCAACGGCGCCTCGCGCCGCGGCACGCCGATGATCTGTACCAACCCGCTGACCGGCACCGCCGACGCCGCCGCGCCGGCGAGCGCCAATCGCGGCACGCTGTTGCCGTCGAGCGACATGACGACCGCCACGATCGAGCCGGGCCGCGTGCCTGCCCGCTGCGGCGACCGCGGCTTCCTGTTGATCGGCGAGCCGCCGTCGGTCGGCCCCTATGTGCTGCCGGGCAACAACTATCACGTCTACGACTACAGCCTCTTCTGGACCAATGTCCGCGAGGACGCGGCGCGCCGTCTGGCGGCGTTCGAGCGGCGCTGACGTCAGGCGATGATCCACGCCACCGCCGCCGCCTTTCGCGCCGCCCTGCCGCTCGGCGGCCGGCTGCTCGGACTCGACGTCGGTACGAAGACGATCGGCACCGCGCTCTGCGACGCCGGCTGGAGCTTCGCCAGCCCGGCCCAGCTGATCCGACGCACCAAGTTCACGCAAGACAAGGCCATCATCGCGGCGCTGGCCGTGTCGCAGTCGGTGACCGGCCTCGTCATCGGCCTGCCGCTCAACCTCGACGGCACCGATAGCCCCCGCACCCAGTCGACGCGTGCGTTCGCGCGCAACATGGCCGATGTCGGGCTGCCGATCCTGCTCCAGGACGAACGCTGGTCCACCGTCTCGGCCGAGCGGGCGATGATCGATCAGGACATGAGCCGCGCCAAGCGCGCCGACCGGATCGACAACCATGCCGCCGCGGTGATCCTGCAAGCCGCGATCGACGCGCTGACGATGGGCTGAGCGGTCAGTTCGTCAGCGATCGCCGCATTCGTACCATCGGCACGGCGGCCTCGCCCTGCCCCACCGCGACGCGTTCGATCGCGCGATAGCCACAGGCGACGTACAGCGGCTCGCCGCTCAATGTCGCCATCAGCTCGGCGGTCGCGAAGCCAGCCGCCCGTGCCGCGCCCTCGCACGCCGTCAGGACATGCCGGCCGATGCTGCGTCGCGCGAAGGCGGGATGCGTGTACATCGCCCTGATCCGCGCGGCGTCAGTCGCCGGGTCGAGCAATGCCGGATCGCGCTGGGCGGTGCTGTGATCGCCGCCGAACAGCGTCTGCCGCCGGCTCCAGCCGCCGCAGCCAGCCATCGCCCCGTCGATCTCCGCAACCAGATAGGTGCCGTCGTCGACAAGCTGCGTGTCCAGGCCCATCACCGCCCGGCTCGCGGGGATCTGGGCGGGCGTCAGAAATCCGGCTTGCAGCGTATCGATCGCCGCCGCCATCAGCGCCGCGATCGCAGACACGTCGCCGGACGTCGCCCAGCGCATCGTCAGCGTCGTCATCAGGCCAGCCGGTGCGGTGTCGGGTCGCCGCGCTCCGCCACCAGTGCCGTATGAGCCTGCGCCAAACAGACGGCGAAGCGGGGTTCAACCTCGTCCGTCGAGGCACCCGCGCGCTCCGCCATCGCTGCCGGGATCTGCTCCTCCGGCAGCGCCGAGACGAGCGCCAGCAATTCGGCCTCGTCCACCCCCAGCTCGCCAGCAAGTAACCTGACCGCTCGCGCGCGGCGGCGCGATTCGAAGCCCATCAGCCGCGCCGACTCGAACTCCGCCTTCTTGCGCATCGCGGCACCGAGATCGAAGACCATAGCTTTGCCACTACCACAGGCCAAAGCTCGCCTGCTAGCTCTCGCCGGCCAAGCCGACTATAGCGCGCGCCATGCCTGCCAAGCCCCAAACTTTCCACGTCAAGTCGTTCGGCTGCCAGATGAACGTCTATGACGGCGAACGAATGGCCGAGTTGATGGCCGCCGAGGGCATGATCGCGACCGACGATGCCGCCGCGGCCGACCTCGTCGTCCTCAACACCTGCCACATCCGCGAAAAGGCCACCGAGAAGGTCTATTCGGATATCGGCCGCCTACGCAAAACCGCGCGGGGCCTTGGCCGTGCCGAACCGATGATCGCGGTCGCCGGTTGCGTCGCTCAGGCAGAGGGCGAGGAGATCGTCGCCCGCGCCAAGGTCGACGTCGTCGTCGGCCCGCAAGCCTATCACAACCTGCCGAAACTGGTGTCCGATGCCGCCGCGGGCACGCCGGCGCTCGACACCGACATGCCGCCGCTGTCAAAGTTCGGCCGCCTTCCCGCGCGTCGCCGGGTCGGCCCGACCGCCTTCCTCACCGTGCAGGAAGGCTGCGACAAATTCTGCACCTATTGCGTCGTCCCCTACACCCGCGGCGCGGAGATCAGCCGCCCGTTCGACGCGATCGTCGACGAGGCGACGGCGCTGGTCGATGCCGGCGCGCGCGAGATCACGCTGCTCGGCCAGAACGTCAACGCGTGGGACGAGGACGGGCGGGGCCTCCACGACCTCATCGTCGCACTCGATCGCATCCCCGGCCTTGCGCGCATCCGCTACACGACCAGCCATCCCAACGACATGCGCCAGGGCCTGATCGACGCGCACCGCGATGTCGAAAGCCTGATGCCCTTCCTCCACCTCCCGGTGCAGGCAGGCAGCGACCGCGTGCTGCGTGCGATGAACCGCAGCCACACGCGCGACAGCTATCTGCGCCTGCTCGACACGATCCGCGCGGCGCGGCCCGACATCGCGCTCTCGGGCGATTTCATCGTCGGCTTTCCTGGCGAAACCGATGCCGAGTTCGAAGAGACGCTCAGCCTGGTCGATGCGGTCGGCTATGCCCAGGCGTTCAGCTTCAAGTACAGCCCCCGCCCCGGCACCCCCGCCGCCGATCTCGATGGCGCGGTCCCGGCAGCGGTGATGGACGAGCGGCTGCAGCGCCTCCAGGCAGCGCTCAATCGCGACCAGCAGGCGTTCAACAAGGCCAGCGTCGGCAAGAGTTGCGACGTGCTGATCGAGCGCCGTGGCAAGCTGCCCGGCCAGATGCTCGGCAAGTCGCCGTGGCTGCAATCGGTCCATCTGGTCGGCGACCATGCGATCGGCGATCTGGTCCGCGTCGAGCTGATCCATGCCGGCCCCAACTCGCTCAGCGGACGGGAAAAGACGCCGGTTGCGGCGTAACATCGCGGACATCGTAAACGGGCAGTGACGTGCGCCACGGGCCACCCCATATTGCCCATGTGACGACTCACGAAAGGACCGCATGAGCCGCAAGCCCGTTCCCGCCCAGTCCGGCCAGCGCAGCCGTGTCGAACTGCTCTTCGACAAGCCGCAGCTGCTCAGCCTGCTCTTCGGCCAGTACGACCAGAACCTCGTGGCGCTGGAAAACCGCCTGGGCGTCTACATCACCGCACGCGGCAACCGCGTGGGGCTGGAGGGCACGGCGGAGCATGTCGCGATCGCCCGCGACGTACTCAACGACCTCTATTACCGCATCCAGCGTGGCGAGGACGTCGATACCGGGCTCGTCGACGCCGCTATCGCGATGGCGAACGAACCGGCGCTCGACGGCATCTTCTCGGCCGAGCCGGGCGAGCGTGCGCCCTCGGTGATGATCCGCACCCGCAAGAAGACGATCGTGCCGCGCACCGCGGCGCAGGCGCATTACATGCGCGAGCTGACGACGAACGACATGATCTTCGCGCTGGGGCCGGCGGGCACGGGCAAGACCTATATCGCGGTCGCGCAGGCGGTGGCGCAACTCATCACCGGCTCGGTCCAGCGCCTGATCCTGTCGCGTCCGGCGGTTGAGGCGGGCGAGAAGCTCGGCTTCCTGCCCGGCGACATGAAGGAGAAGGTCGATCCCTACCTTCGGCCGCTGTACGACGCACTTCACGACTGCCTGCCCGCCGAGCAGGTCGAGCGCCGCATCGCCAGTGGCGAGATCGAGATAGCACCGATCGCCTTCATGCGCGGCCGCACGCTGGCCGACGCCTTCGTGATCCTCGACGAGGCGCAGAACACCACGCCGGCACAGATGAAGATGTTCCTGACCCGTTTCGGACAGAACAGCCGGATGGTGATCTGTGGCGACCCCAACCAGACCGACCTTCCGGGCGGGGTCGCCGCGAGCGGCCTCGCCGACGCGACGATGCGGCTCGAGGGCGTCGAGGGCATCTCGATGACCCGCTTTACCGCCGCCGACGTCGTGCGGCATCCAATCGTCGGGCGGATCGTCGAGGCCTACGAGGGCCCTAATCCTTGAAGCCGGGGATATCCTCGACTAGCTTGAGGATATTCGATGGGAGACGGCTATGGGTGCCCTCTACGTAAAGGATGACGAAGCCCGCGCGATGGCGGAGGAACTGGCCGCGCGCCGCGGCCTGACCAAGGTCGCTGCGGTCAAGCTGGCGCTGGCCAACGAGCTGGGACGCGACGAGCCCAAGCGTTCGGTCCACGAGATAGTAGAGGAGCTTCGCCGGACCTCCTCCTACACTTATGATCCGAACATCGTGATCGATAAGGCCTTCTGGGATTCCCTCTACGAGGACGACGAATGACGACCGTCGTCGATGCCTCTGCGCTCGTCGCCATCATGCGCCAAGAATCCGGAGCAGCTCAGTTGGAAGCGCGTCTGCAGTCCGAGCCGGCACGCTTCACGACCGGCATTGCCCTGTGGGAAGCCTCACGTGCTATCGCACGGATCATCAACCAGGCTCAGCTAAAGGCTTTCGACGAAGTACAGCGTTTCTGTGAAGCGCTAGACATCCTTGTGCTTCCCATCGGCGCCGCCGAAGCCGCCGAAGCGGTGCGTGCTCAGCAGCTGTACGGCAAGGGCATACACCCCGCCCGGCTCAACATGGGCGATTGCTTCGCCTATGCCTGCGCCCGTACGAACGGCGCGCGACTGCTCTACAAGGGCGATGATTTCGCGCAGACGGACATGGCATGATCGAGATCGAACTGACCCGCGAAGAGCCTTGGCCCGACGCCGACTGGACCTCGTTGGCGACCCGCGCCGTCCGCGCCGCGGTCGAGCAGACGCCGCACGGCGAGTTGCTCACCACTCCCGCGCTGGTCGAAGTCAGCGTCCGCCTCACCAGCGACGAGGAGGTTCGCGTCCTCAATCGCGACTATCGGCAGAAGGACAAGCCAACCAACGTCCTTTCCTTCCCGATGGTCCAGCCCGACCTGATCGACACCGTCAGCCAGAACAGCGACGACGGCGAGCTGCTGCTCGGCGACATCGTCCTGGCGCACGGCGTCTGCGTTGCCGAGGCCGAGGAGCGCGGCATCTCCGTCGAGCATCATGCCACGCATCTGCTGGTGCATGGCACGCTTCATCTGCTAGGCTACGACCATCTCGAGGACGACGAGGCCGAGGCGATGGAGGAGATCGAACGACGCGTTCTCGCCACGCTGGGCATCGACGATCCCTATCTCGTGCGTGAGGATTGATCCCGCAGAATGTCCGACGACCGAAGTACCGCCGGCAACGGCGACTCCGAAAACAGCATCTGGCGCGGGCTCCGCTCGCTGATCTTCGGCGACAGCCACGAAGAGCGGCTGCGCGACCAGTTGGAAGAGGCGATCGACCGGCACGAGGACGATCCCGCACCCGACGCGAAGGGCGATCTGTCGCCGCTCGAGCGGCAGATGGTGCGCAACCTCCTCCATTTCGGCGAGCGTGATGCCGGCGAGGTGGGCGTGCCGCGCGCCGACATCATCGCGGTCGAAGAAGCGACGACTTTCGACCACCTCGTCCAGATCTTCGCCGAGGCGGGGCACAGCCGCCTGCCCGTCTATCGCGGCCAGCTCGACACGATCATCGGCATGGTCTTGATCAAGGACGTGTTCGCGATCCTCGCCGGCAAGTCGCCCAAGCCGGACGGCATCCAGGGCCTGATCCGCGAGCCGCTTTACGTGCCGATGAGCCGCGGCGCGCTCGACGTGCTGGCCGACATGCGCGCCAGCCACATCCACCTCGCCATCGTGCTCGACGAATATTCGGGCACCGAGGGGCTGGTCACGATCGAGGACCTGATCGAGGAGATCGTCGGCGAGATCGAGGACGAGCATGACGAAGCGCCCGAGGCGCTGCTGGTGCCGATCGACGGCGGCGCCTGGGATGCCGATGCCCGCGCCGAGCTGGAGGATGCCGCACAACTCGTCGACCAGCGTCTTGGCGAGGCCGACATCGATGTCGACACGCTGGGTGGCCTGACGGCGGTGCTCGCCGGCCGCGTTCCCGAGGTCGGCGAATGCATCGCCCACCCGTCCGGCTGGAAGTTCGAAGTGACCGACGCCGACGAGCGACGCATCAACCGCCTGCGCCTCCATCCGCCCGTGCCGGAGCCGGAGGACGCGTAGCGGGCTGATCGGCTCAATCGATCAACAGCTACATCAATTCGCGTTTTCCCGATCAGGCCGCACGGTCTAGGGAGAGCGCAACTCGCGGTGCGCGCCAGACGCGCGCCGTGCCCCACGCCCGTCAGGAGACTGGAACATGGACGCGATCACCGAAGGCAGCCCGATCAACGATCCCAAGAAGCAGCCTGCTGCGATGCGCCGCCTGCTGGGCCAGACCGCCCGCGACTGGTGGCCCGAGTCGGTTTCGCTAGGCATCCTTCATCAGAAGGGGAAGTCGTCGAACCCGATGGGCGACGAGTTCAATTACGGCAAGGCGTTCAAGACGCTCGACTATGACGCGGTGAAGCGCGATCTGACCGCACTGATGACCGACAGCCAGCCCTGGTGGCCGGCCGACTATGGTCACTATGGTCCCTTCTTCATCCGCATGGCCTGGCACTCGGCCGGCACCTATCGCACCGGCGACGGGCGCGGCGGTTCGTCGGCGGGTCAGCAGCGCTTTGCGCCGCTCAACAGCTGGCCAGACAACGGCAACCTCGACAAGGCCCGTCGCCTATTGTGGCCGATCAAGCAGAAGTATGGCGCCAAGCTGAGCTGGGCCGATCTCTTCATCCTCGCGGGCAACGTCGCGATCGAATCGATGGGCGGCCCCACCTTCGGCTTCGGCGGCGGCCGAGAGGACGTGTTCGAGCCTGAGCAGGACGTCTATTGGGGCACCGAGCAGGAGTGGCTGGGCCAGACCCGCATCGACGAGGAAGCCGGCCTGGCGCTGGAAAGCCCGCTCGCAGCGATCCAGCACGGCCTCATCTACGTCAATCCGGAAGGTCCGGGCGGCTGCCCGATGCCGCAGGGTTCGGCGCGCGACATGCGTGAGACCTTCGCGCGGATGGGCATGAACGACGAGGAAACGGCGGCGCTCACCGCCGGCGGCCACACCTTCGGCAAGGCGCATGGCGCCGGCGATCCCTCGCACGTCGGTCGCGAGCCGGAAGGCTCGGACATCGCCGCGCAGGGCCTTGGCTGGGCATCGACGCACGAAAGCGGCATGGGCGACCACACCATCACCTCGGGCCTCGAGGGTGCGTGGACGCCGACGCCGACGACGTGGGACATGTCCTATTTCGACATGCTGCTCGACCACGAATATGAACTGGTGAAGAGCCCGGCGGGCGCTCACCAGTGGCAGCCGGTCGGCAATCCCGAGGAAACGTTGGCGCCGGCGGCCCACACGCCGGGCAAGAAGGTGCCGACGATGATGTCGACCGCCGACATGGCGCTGAAGGTCGACCCTGCCTATCGCGCGATCATGGAGAAGTTCCGGGCCGATCCCGACTACTTCGCCGACACCTGGGCGCGGGCCTGGTTCAAGCTGACCCACCGCGACATGGGACCTCGCACCCGGCTCCTCGGGCCGGAAGTGCCCCAGGAGGATCTGATCTGGCAGGATCCGATCCCGGTAGCCGACTATCCGCAGATCGAGGCCGGCGACATTGCCGAGCTGAAGACGGCGATCGTCAATTCGGGCCTGACGGTCAGCGAGCTGGTGTCGACCGCCTGGGCTTCGGCCTCGACGTGGCGTGGTTCGGACTGCCGCGGCGGCGCCAACGGCGCGCGCATCCGCCTCGCCCCGCAGAAGGACTGGGAAGTCAACCAGCCCGAGCAGCTGGCGCGTGTTCTCGGCATCTATGAGGGCATCAAGGCCGATTTCGACGCAAAGGGCGCGAAGAAGGTCTCGATCGCCGACCTGATCGTCCTCGGCGGTTCGGTGGGCGTCGAGCAGGCTGCCGAGGCGGCAGGCTATCCCGTCGAGGTGCCGTTCAGCCCGGGTCGCACCGACGCGACCGCCGAGCAGACCGACGCCGCAAGCTTCGACGTGCTCGAGCCGCGCGCCGATGGTTTCCGCAACTATCTGCAGGTCAAGTTCAACGTGCCGACCGAGGAGCTGCTGGTCGATCGCGCCCAGCTGCTCGACCTGTCGTCGCCGGAAATGACCGTGCTGGTCGGCGGCCTTCGCGTGCTGGGTGCCAACGTCAACGGCTCGAAGCACGGCGTCTTCACCGACCGCCCCGGTCAGCTGACCACCGACTTCTTCGTCAACCTGCTCGACATGGGCACGGCGTGGAAGCAGGTCAGCGACGAGAGCGACGAGGAGTTCGTCGGCACCGATCGCGCCACGCACCAGCAGCGCTGGACGGCGTCGCGCACCGATCTGGTGTTCGGCAGCAACTCGCAGCTTCGCGCCCTGGCCGAAGTCTATGCGATGGACGATGCGCATGAAAAGTTCGTCAAGGACTTCGTCGTCGCCTGGACGAAGGTGATGAACGCGGATCGCTACGATCTTGCCGCCTGATCGGCAGCGTCACGCGTTCCACTGAAGGCCGTCGGCGCTGCTCCCGGGCGCCGGCGGCCTTCGCCGTTTTTACGACCTATCGCTGCAGCGCTGCGCATCCTATCTAGGGGGCCATGCTGAAGCACGTCCTGCGCCTCGTCGCGCTCATCGTCGTCATCGGGATCGCGATCTTTGCCTATCTGGCGTGGCCCGATAAGGCCGAGATACCGATCGCGAGCGTCCAGGGCCCGCGCCCGACAATCACGGCGCCGCGCATCCAGACGATCCCGACGGTCAAGATCGCCAAGGTCGTCGGCTGGCAGGGCGATGCCAAGCCGGTCGCCGCCGCCGGGCTTCAGGTCGCCAGCTTCGCCACCGGCCTCGATCACCCGCGCTGGCTGTATCAGCTGCCCAACGGAGACGTCCTGGTCGCCGAGACGAATTCACCGCCGCGCAAAGGTGGCGGCCTGACCGGCTGGGTGATGCGCACCCTGCTCGGGCGCGCGGGCGCCTCGGTGCCGTCGGCCAACCGGATCACGCTGCTGCGCGACGGCAATGGCGACGGCGTGGCGGAGCAGCGCAGCGTCTTCATGACCGGGCTCAATTCCCCCACCGGCATGGCGCTGCTGGGCGACCGGCTGTACGTCGCCAACACCGATGCGGTGGTCAGCGTGCCCTATACCCTAGGCCAGACGCAGATAACCGCGAAGCCCGAGCTGGTCGTGAAGCTCAATGGCGGCGGCAATCACTGGGCGCGCACGCTGATCGTGGCGCCCGATGGCAAGACGCTGCTCGTCGGCGTCGGTTCGGCATCGAACATCGCCGAGAACGGCATGGCGGCGGAAAAGTACCGCGCCAACATCCTTCAGGTGTGGCCCAAGGAAAAGACCTTCCGCATCCTCGCCGGCGGGCTGCGCAATCCGCAGGGGATGGCGATCAATCCGCGATCGAACCAGCTGTGGACCGTCGTCAACGAGCGCGACATGCTCGGCTCCGATCTCGCCCCCGACTATCTGACCCAGGTCGAGTTCGGCGATCATTTCGGCTGGCCCTGGTATTATTGGGGCGGCTATCCCGACACGCGCGTCGATCCGTCGAACCCGCAGCTCCAGCAATATTCGAAACGTCCCGACTATGCCATGGGGCCGCACGTCGCTGCACTCGGCCTGACCTTTGCCGACAAGTTGAAGCTCGGCCAGCGCTTCGCCGATGGCGCCTTCGTCGGCGAGCACGGTTCGTGGAACCGTACGCCGGTGTCGGGCTACAAGGTGGTGTTCGTTCCCTTCGCCCCGGGCGGGTTTCCCGTGGCTGGCGCGAAGCCGATCGACGTGCTGACCGGCTTCCTCGACAAGGACGGCAAGGCACAGGGGCGGCCGGTGGGCGTCATCGCCGATCGCACCGGCGCGCTGCTGGTCGCAGACGACGTCGGCAATCGCATCTGGCGGGTCAGCGCGGGCGCGTGATCGGCGTCAGCCGAGCGGCAGGATGAAGCGCTGCCCGGCGGGCGTCGTGCCGATCTCGACCGCGACGCCATAGGTTTCCCCGATCAGCGGCGCGGTCAGCACGTCGTCCGCCGGCCCCGCTGCGATGACCCTGCCATCGCGCATCAACACCGCATCGTCGGCGACCCGCCCGGCAAGATGGAGGTCGTGGAGCACGAGCACCACGCCGCTTCCCGCCGCCGCCACGTCGCGCAGCCGTGCGAGCACGTCGAGCTGATGCGCCGGATCGAGGCTGGCGAGCGGCTCGTCCGCCAGCAGCCATTGCGGCTCGCCCGCCAGCACACGCGCCAGCAGCACCCGGCCGCGCTCGCCGCCCGACAATTGCTCGACCCGGCGTTCGGCCAGCGCTGCGGTGTCGGTCGCGGCGAGCGCGCGATCCACCGCTTCCCGATCCGCGGTGGTTTCCCCCCAACCGGCGTAATGCGGCAGCCGTCCGAGCGCGACCAGCGTGCGGACGTCAACATCCCAATGAACGTCGCCCCCCTGCGGCAGCAACCCGATCCGCCGCCCTCGCTCACGCCGGTCGAGCGTCCCCACCGCCATTCCGTCGAGCGTCGCCGTGCCGCGATCAGGGTTCCGTAGCCCGGCCAGGCACGCCAGCAGCGTGCTCTTGCCCGCGCCGTTCGGCCCCAGCAGCGCGGTGACGCGACCCGGCCGGAACGTGGCCGAAACGTCGTCGAGCGCCCGTCGCCCGCCGAGCGTCACCAACAGGGATTCCGCCGCAAGCCGCGTCATGCCAGCCGCCGCCGCATCGAGAGGAGCAGGTACAGGAAGAACGGTCCGCCCAGCATCGACATGGCGATTCCCAGCCGCAACTCGCTGACCGTAGGCGCCACCCGCACTAGGCTGTCGGCCAGCGTCACCAGCAACGCGCCGCCCAGCGCGGAAGGTAGCAGGATCGCCGACGGGCGGCTACCGACGAGCGGTCGCACCAGATGTGGCACCATCAGCCCGACGAAGCCGATGACGCCCGCCGTCGCCACCGATGCGCCGACCGTCAGCGCGGTGCCCGCGATCACCAGCCATTGCAGCCGCACCGGATCGACGCCCAAGGATCGCGCCGCCGCCTCGCCCAGCGTCAGCGCATCGAGCGACCGCGCGGTCATGGCGAGCAGCGCCATGCCAACGCCGACCAGCGGCAGCGCCAGCGCCACGTCGTTCCAGCTGCGATCGGTCAGCGCGCCCATCAGCCAGTTGACGATCTCTGACGCGACAAAGGGATTGGGCGCCAGGCTGATCGCGAGCGCCGTCATTGAGCCTGCGATGCTGGTCACGATCATGCCCGCCAGCGTGAACAGGATCAGGCTGCCCGACCGCCCCGCGATCAACGCCAGCAGCGCCATCGTCGCCCCTGCCCCCGACAATGCAAAGCCGGGCAGCAGCCATGCCTGCGCTGCGTAACCGAAATAGAGCGACAGTACCGCGCCCAGCGCGCCCCCCGCCGACACGCCGAACAGCCCCGGATCGGCGAGCGGATTGCGCAGATACCCCTGCATCACTGCCCCCGACAGCCCCAGCGCCGCACCCACCACGAGCGCCAGGATCGTCCGCGGCAACCGCAGCTCGAGGATGATGATCGCGCGCGGATCGTCGCTCGCCCACAGCGCCGGCGGCACCCACACCTTGCCCGCGAGCAACGACAGCGCGGCGATGGCCACCACGCCGATCGCGAGCAACAGGCTTGTCCGCCTCACGTCGCCACCTGCCGCCGGATCGCGCGCAGCCGTGCCATCGCGTCGATGATGCTGGGGCCGCCGCAGTTCATCAGCCTTCCGGAAAAGGGCACCAGCCGGATCCGGGTGCCGAGCCGCCGGATCGCCGGGTGGACGTTGCCGCGCCCCTCCGCCGCTTCGGCCGCGCCGGTCGACAGCAGCACCTGCGGCGGCGTCGCGATCATCGTCTCCATCGGCAGCACCCCCCATTTGCCCAGGCCATAGGTCGCGCTCATGTTCGTGAAGCCGGCGCTGGTCAGCAACGCGTCGGCCAGCGTCCCCGTCCCCAGAACCAGGCCGCCGTCGCGCCAGATCAACGCCGTCTTCTTGGGAACGGGATCGGGCCGCGCCGCCGCCTCGATCTGTCGCACCAGTGATTCGCCGTGCGCAGGTTGGCGAGCGATGGCGGCGATCTCTCTTACCTGCGCGACGCTGTCCGCCACCGTCTCGGGGACGTTATACTCGACCAGCCTGATCCCCAGCCGCCGCAATGCCTGCGCGGTCGACGGATCCGTCCCCGCACCCCCGATGACGACGTCGGGCTGGAGCGCCACCAGCTCCTCCGCCGTCCCCGACGTCGCCCGAAACCGCCGCGCCCAATCCAGCGGAACCGACGTTCCTGCCGGATCGAGCGAGTAATGGCTGATCGCCGCGATCGTCCGCGGGTCGGCGACGCGCGCCAAGATCGCATCGACGCATGGGTTGATCGAGGCGATGCGCAGCGCCCTGCCCGCGACCGGAGGCGATGCGGCGGGGGCAGTACACCCCGCCGTCACCAGTGCCAGCATCGGGATCAGCGCGCGCATCGCCATGAGGCCTTTAGTAGCTCAAACGGACACCGCCGAACGCCGCGCGTCCCGGCTGGCCATATTGGAAGACCGTCCGGTAATCGACATCGAAGACATTCTCGACGCGGCCATACACCTCCAGGTGGCGGCCGATCGGGAAGGACGCGCGCAGGTCGGTCAGGACATAGCCGTCGAGCCGCCGCGTGTTCGCGGCATTGTCGAAGCTGTCGCCGATCGCGGTCACCGTCGCCCCGGTGGCAAGCCCGAAGCCCCAGCGATAGTCGGCGTTGACCGTCACGCTGTGATCGGGCCGCCGCGCCAGCCACTTGCCGAACGTCGCGCTACCCGCCGAGCGATCCTTGGCGTCGAGATAGGTGTAGCTCGCCGCCACCGTCAACGCCTCCACCGGGCGCAGCGTCAGCGCGAATTCCAGCCCCTGCGACCGCGCACGCGCGACATTGTCATAGGTGCCGAACGGCCGGTTGACGCAGATGCCGGTCAGCGGACGGCTGCATGAGACGAACGCGATCAGGTCGAGCGAGGTGCGGTGGAACCAGGTTGCGCTCGCTTCCAGTGCGCCGCCCAGCGCCTTCTGCGCGACGCCGGCATCCCAGCCGTGCGATCGCTCGGGATCGAGCAGCGCGTTGCCATACTCGCTTTGCAGCTGGAACAGCGTCGGCGCCTTGAAGCCCTCCGAATAGCTGCCGCGGAACGTCGTAGCGCCACCGTTGGGCGACCATACCCCGCTACCCGAAAAGGTCGTCGCCCCGCCGAATATGTTGTGGTCATCGTGGCGCACCCCCGCGGTCGCGGTCAGGCCGTCGATCGGCGTCACGGCCAATTGGCCATAGACGCTGAACAGCCGTGCCCGCCCGCGCGCCTCGGTCCCGAAGCTGGCGGTGGTCGAGCGCGACACCTCGCGCTCGGCGCCGAAGGTCGCGAATACCGCCTTCGTCAGGTCGAGCGTACCCTGATATTCGATCCGATCGTTGCGACCCAGGCCGTAGAAGGTTTCGTCCGGACCGGCATCGCGATCGTAATTGCGGCGATCGGTCTGGGTATGGGCATAGCCGAAGCGGTTGCGGAAACGACCGTCGAACAGCGCGACGTTCAGGCCGCCATAGCCGGTCCACTGCTCCGTATCGCCATATTCGCGCGTGTCGCCGAAGCTGAAGTTCGGCGGCGGGAAACCGTCGAAGTCGGTGCGGCCATTGGCGTAGAATCCACGCAGGTCGACCGACACGTTGCGGGTGATCTCGATCCCGACGCTGCCGTTGGCGCCATAGCTGCGGAAGCCGTCGCGCTCGCTGCCGCGATCATAGGCCGAGATGCCGTCGGTCGTGTAATAGCCACCGCCCAGGCTCGCCGACACCGGACCGACCTTGCCCGAGACATTGGCGAAGCCCTGGCCGGTCTCGTGCCAGCCGCCCTCGGCACGGGCGTTGATCGCGACCTTTTCGGTCGGCTGGCGGGTAATCATGTTGACGACGCCGCCGATCGCCTGGCTGCCCCACAGCACCGACTGGGCGCCGCGCAGCACCTCGATCCGTGCGATGTTGCCGATCAGGAGGTTGCCGAAATTGAAGCCGCCCCCCGGCTGCGACGGATCGTTGATCTTGATCCCGTCGATCAGCGCGACGGTCTGGTCGCTCTCGGCACCGCGGATGAAGACCGACGTCTGCTGGCCCGGTCCGCCGACGCGGGCGACGGTGACGCCCGGCGTCTGGCGCAGCAGGTCGCTGACCGTCGCTGACTGGCGCTGCTCGATCGTCGCGGTGTCGAGCACGGTCACCGCCTGACCGACGGTGCCGATCGGCCGCGCGTCGCGGTTGGCGGTGACGACGACGTCGCTGCCGGCATCGGCGGCTTCGGTCAGGCCGGCGGTCGACTGGGCGCTCTGCGCCGCGGCGGGGCCGGCGGCGATCGCCAGCAGCGGCAGGACGAGGATGGAATGGAAACGGTTCACGATGGACTTCCCCTTTGGACGACAAAGAGCGCAAGGGCGCGCGTGACGGCACACCCCGGTCGCCCGGCTGTTGCTGTCACGCGAGGAAGTTTCCCCGTCCGCTCGGCACACCCCGTCCGCGCGAAAGACAACGGCGACGGGCAGGTCTCCTGGCTCCCGGGTCGTCGCTGTCGCTCCGGCCTTCCCGGATCGGATGATCCAGTGGCACACGAGGGAGCGGCAGCTCGCCGGTCACAGTTGCGGGGGCAGCCCCGGACGGCGAGCACGACGCTCGCTTCCGAGTTCCCTTTTCATCCCATTGCTGGGAACCTGTCGCGGCGCGGCCTTTAGGGGGCAGCGCGGGGAGTTGCAATCCTCCCCCGCCAGGGGGAGGTGGCTTGCGCAGCAAGACGGAGGGGGAGAAACCACCGCGCCGTCGATCGCGCCGCGCTTCCTCCCCCTCCGTCAGCCTGCGGCTGCCACCTCCCCCTGGCGGGGGAGGATGATTTAGGCCGCCAGGAACATCTCTTCCGGCAACGCCATCAGCGTCTCGGCGCCACCTTCGATCTTGCGACGCAGCGCGCCGGCGTCGGGCATGATCCGCTCGGCGAAGAAGCGCGCCGTCACCAGCTTGGCGTCGAGGAAGGCGGCATCGCCCTCACCCGCCGCCTTCAGCCGCGCCGCGGCCTCGGCCATGCGCAGCCACATCAGGCCGGTCGCGACGATGCCGGTCAGGTGCATGTACGCGGTGGCGCCAGCGCCGACGTTGTTGGGGTTCTGCATGCCATTGGCCATGAACCACATCGTCGCCGCCTGAAGCTCGCCCAGCGCCTTGCCGAGTGCGCCCGCGACCTGCTTCACCGCCGCGTCGTCGCTGGCGCCCGCGACTTCCTCTCCGACGATCTTGAAGAAGGTCTGGATCGCGCGGCCACCGTTCTGCGCCAGCTTGCGGCCGACCAGGTCCATCGCCTGCACGCCGTTGGTGCCCTCGTAGATCATCGCGATCCGGGCATCGCGGACGTACTGCTCCATCCCCCATTCCTGGATGTAGCCGTGGCCGCCGTATACCTGCTGCGCGTTGGTCGCGATCTCATAGCCCTTGTCGGTGCCATAACCCTTGATGACCGGGGTCAGCAGACCGATCAGGTCGCTCGACAGCTGCTTCTCCTCGTCGCTCGCCGCGCTGTGTTCCAGATCGACCTGAAGCGCCCCCCACAGGCACAACGCGCGCAGCCCCTCGGTCATCGCCTTCGCTTCCATCAACATGCGGCGCACGTCGGGATGGACGAAGATGGTGTCGGCCTTCTCGCCCGGCTGCGCCGGACCAGTCAGCGCGCGACCCTGGCGCCGATCGCGGGCATAGGCGACCGCGTTCTGATAGGCGGTCTCGGCGACGCCCAGGCCCTGCAGCCCGACGCCGAGCCGCGCCGCGTTCATCATGATGAACATCGCGGCGAGGCCCTTCATCTCCTCGCCGACTAGCCAGCCCTTGGCACCGTCATAGTTCATGACGCAGGTCGCGTTGCCGTGGATGCCCATCTTGTGCTCGATCGAGCCGCACGACACCGCGTTGCGCTCACCCAGCGAGCCGTCGTCGTTCACCAGTACCTTGGGCACCACGAACAGGCTGATCCCCTTCGAGCTGTCGGGCGCGCCCGGCGTCTTGGCGAGGACCAGGTGGATGATGTTGTCGGTCAGGTCATGCTCGCCGGCCGAGATGAAGATCTTGGTGCCGGTAATCGCATAGCTGCCGTCGGCCTGCGGCTCCGCCTTGGTGCGGATCAGGCCCAGGTCGGTGCCGCACTGCGGCTCCGTCAGGTTCATCGTGCCGCCCCATTCGCCCGACACCATCTTGGGCAGGTACTTCTCCTGCTGTTCCGGGCTGCCCTTCACCACCAGCGCGGCGATCGCGCCATGGGCGAGGCCGGGGTACATGGCAAAAGCCATGTTGGCGGAGATCATATATTCCTGGAACGCGGTCGAGACGACATGCGGCATCCCCTGCCCGCCGAAGGCTTCGGGCGCGGCCAACGTGCCCCAGCCGCTCTCGACGAACTGGGCATAGGCTTCCTTGAACCCCGCCGGCGTCGTCACCGATCCGTCCTCGTGCCGGGTGCAGCCTTCGAGATCGCCCGACTGGTTGAGGGGGAACAGCACCTCGGCGACGAAGCGGCCGCCTTCTTCCAGCACCGCGTCGACGGTGTCAGGGGTGGCCGCGGCGAAGCCGGGCAGGTTGGCGTGGCGGTCGAGGCCGACGACATGCTCCAGTACGAAGCGGGTGTCGCGGACGGGCGGGGTGTACTGCGGCATCTCTCTTCAATCCTTTTGGTCGTTGGCGGCCTCGATCAGGGCCACGAAGTCGGTCAGTTCGGCGATCGCCGCATCGATGTCGCGCTTTTGTTCGTCGAGCAGCGCGATCCGGGCGCGGCAGCGGTCGAGCGTCGTCTTGCGCTGCGCGCGCCGGCCGTCGCCGACATCGTACAGGTCGATCATCTCGCGAATCTCGGCTAGGCTGAACCCCACCCGCTTGCCGCGCAGGATCCAGGCAAGGCGGGCGCGGTCGCGATGCGAGTAAATTCGCGCTGTGCCGCGTCGTTCCGGGGCGATCAGCCCCTCGTCCTCGTAGAAGCGGAGGGCGCGTGCGGTAACGCCGAACTCGGCCGACAGGTCCGAGATCGAAAAATGCTCACGGTCCGGCCGTGGCGCTACCACGGCATGCGCGCTGATCGTCGCCATGCCCGGGAAAATACCTCGCGCTTACGTCAACGTCAACCGGTGCAGAGCGGCTTTCCGAAGGGATCGCGCATCATCGCGGCTTCGGACAGCGACCCACCGATCCGCTCGACGCGCAGCGACGCGATCGAGGCGCGGCCCCGGCACAGTGCTTCGCAGGCGTCGAGCACGGTCGCCGGAAATACCAGGCTGTCGCCATCGAAATGCGCCTCGACCCGGCAGTCGCCCAGCGCGAATCGCACCGTCTCGCCGACCCGCATCGCGGTGCCGCGGCCGACGCATTGCTGCCCCGGGCCATAGTCGACGCTGACGCCGACCGCGAAGCCCCCCTTGGCGGCGGGTAGCGCGCACATGCGATCGGTGTCGCGCGACCAGCTGCCGACCAGCGATCCCGCACGCGGATCGTGAATCAGGCCCGCCGCGCCGGCCGCCGCTTCCAACTGAGCGCCAGGTGTCTCGGCCGCCGACGGTTCGCGCGAGCAGGCGGCCAGCAGCAGCGCCGCGGCGAGCAGGACCTTCATTCGACGGGAACGAGCCGGTCGCCGTCGATGCGCCGAAAGAAACAGCTGGTCGCCCCAGTGTGACACGCCGGCCCCGCCGGCTCCGCGACGACCCAGATCGCGTCCTGGTCGCAGTCGATACGCAGATCGATCACACGCATGACGTTGCCCGACGTTTCGCCCTTCTTCCACAGCCGCCCGCGACTGCGCGACCAAAAATGCGCCTCGCCCGAATCGATCGTGAGGCGCAGCGCCGCATCGTTCATGTGCGCGACCATCAGCGGGTTGCCCAAGGGATCGACCACCACCGCCGTGACCAGTCCGGCGGCGTCATATTTGGGGTCGAGGGTCAGCCCCGTGTCGCGATGGTCGGCCATGTTCATGCGCTAACCAAGATAGCCCTCCGCCTCAATCCTCCCCCGCCAGGGGGAGGTGGCAGCGAAGCTGACGGAGGGGGCGGTGGGCGACTCGACTGGAGCAGGGCATCCTCCCCCTCCGTCATGCCCGCGGCATGCCACCTCCCCCTGGCGGGGGGGGGGATTGAGGGTCACCCCTTGCGGATCGCCTCGATCAGCTCGTCCTTGGTCATGGTCGACCGGCCATCGATGCCGATTTCCCGCGCCTCATCCATCAACTCGGCCTTCGTGCGATCCTCGAGCCGCGTCGAATCATGATCGAGCGTCCCCGCCGCCCTGGCGTTGGCGATGCGCGCCGCCTTCTCCTTGGAGTTGCCCTGTTTCAGAAGCTCCTCGTACAGTGCATCATCCTTGATCTGCGGTCCGTGATCCTTCGCCATCGCGCGTCTCCTCTGCCGCGCCAAACCCGCAATGCGACCGATCGCTCCCGGGTTGCGTGACAAACAGGCGACAAAGCCCGATCTCCTTCCTATATGCGCCTCGCACGACGGAAGCGGGCCCTCATGCTGACCACCAATCCATTCGATGACGACAAGCTGCGCGAAGAGTGCGGCATCTTCGGTGTTTCCGCCGCCAGCGGCAGTGGTGCCGCGCTGGTCGCGCTGGGGCTCCACGCGCTCCAGCATCGCGGCCAGGAAGCGGCCGGGATCACCAGCTTCGACGGCCATCATTTCCACACCCACCGCGCGATGGGCCATGTCGCGGGCAACTTCGACCGCGACGACGTGATCCGCGCGCTGCCAGGCAGCGTCGCCTGCGGGCATGTCCGCTATTCGACGACGGGCGAGACGGCGCTGCGCAACGTTCAGCCGCTCTATGCCGAACTGTCGACGGGCGGCTTCGCGGTCGCGCACAACGGCAATATCTCCAACGCAATGAAGCTGCGTCGCGAACTGGTACGCCGCGGTTCGATCTTCCAGTCGACGTCGGATACCGAGACGATCATTCATCTCGTCGCGACGTCGTCGTACCGGACCCTGCTCGATCGCTTCATCGATGCGCTGAAGCAGGTCGAGGGCGCCTATTCGCTGATCGTGATGACGCCGGAGGGGATGATCGCCTGCCGCGATCCGCTCGGCATCCGGCCGCTGGTCATGGGCAAGCTCGACGATGCGGTGATCTTCGCCAGCGAGACCGTGGCGCTCGACGTCTGCGGCGCCGAGTTCGTGCGCGATGTCGAGCCGGGCGAGCTGGTGATCGTCCAGGGTGGTGAGGTCCGCTCGATCAAGCCGTTCGGGCCGATGGCGCCGCGTCCGTGCATCTTCGAATGGGTCTATTTCTCGCGCCCCGATTCGATCGTCGGCGACCATTCGGTCTACTCGGTGCGCAAGGCGATCGGCGCCGAACTGGCGCGCGAGGCGCCGGTCGAGGCAGACCTGGTCATTCCCGTACCCGATTCGGGCGTCCCCGCCGCGATCGGCTATGCGCAGGCGAGCGGCATTCCGTTCGAGCTCGGCATCATCCGCTCGCACTATGTCGGCCGCACCTTCATCCAGCCGGGTGACAAGGTTCGCCACCTCGGCGTCAAGCTGAAGCACAATGCCAACCGCGCGCTCATCAAGGGCAAGCGAGTGGTGTTGATCGACGATTCGATCGTGCGCGGTACGACCAGCCTAAAGATCGTGCAGATGATGCGCGATGCCGGCGCGGCGGAGGTTCACATGCGCATCGCCTCGCCGCCGACCAAGCACAGTTGCTTCTATGGCGTCGATACGCCGGAGCGGACCAAGCTGCTGGCGCACAAGCTCGACCTGGGCGGCATGACCGACTTCATCCATGCCGACAGCCTGTCGTTCGTGACGATCGACGGCCTATATAAGGCGTTGGGCGAAGCGAACCGCGCCGACATTCGCCCGAAATATTGCGACGCCTGCTTCACCGGCGACTATCCGACGACGCTGACCGACCAGGACGAGAGCGGCCCCTCGGTCGATCAGTTCGCGATGCTGGCCGAACGCGTCATCTGAGCTACGGAATGTCCATGACCGACAAGCCTCTCGACGGCCAGCTGGCGCTCGTCACCGGTGCCAGCCGCGGGATCGGCGCCGCCACCGCCAAAGCGCTCGCCGCGGCGGGTGCGCACGTCGTCCTCACCGCGCGCACCGCCAAGGCGCTGGAAGAGGTCGAGCAGTCGATCTTCGACGCCGGCGGCTCCGCCACCATCGCCCCACTCGACCTGACCCAGACCGATAGCATCGGGCGACTGGCGACGGCGATCGGCGAGCGCTGGCAGTCGCTCGACGTCATGGTCCTCGGCGCGGCGACGCTCGGCAGCCTTGCCGCGGTGCCGGCGATCGACCCGAAGGAACTGGCGCACGTCCTGACCCTCAACGTCAGTGCGCCTGCCGCGATGATCGCCGCCTTCGATCCGCTACTGCGCCGGTCGCGGGGCGCGAAGGTGATCGGCATCACCTCCAGCGTCGGCCGTAGCCCCCGCGCCTATTGGGGTGCCTATGGCGCCAGCAAGGCGGCGTTCGAGACGCTGCTGGGCGCCTATGGCGACGAAACCAGCGAGATCAGCCGGCTTCGTGTCGCGATCCTCGACCCCGGCGCCACCCGCACGGCGATGCGTGCCCGCGCCTATCCCGGCGAGGATCCCGCATCGGTGAAGGAGCCCGAGGTCGTGGCGAAGCGGATCGCGGAACTGGCGATCCACGGCTTCGACGCCGGCTACCGCGAGCGGGTTGACGGCTGACGCCAGCCCCGAAAGGCCGTCATGCCGAACTCGTTTCGGCATCTCTCCGGTGGGGCGTGCAGGCCTCTCCTCAAGGAGATCCTGAAACGAGTTCAGGATGACTGTGGTGGATGCTCAGGCCTTCACCAGCGTCACTTGCGCCACATCGATCCCACCGCCGCGGAACCCGCCCTCGCAGTACATCAGATAATAGCGCCACAGGTCGCGGAATCCCGCACCGAGCCGCGCCGGCAAGCGCCCCTCGCGATCAGCTGCGTCGAAGGCCTCGCGCCAGCGCCGTAGCGTCTCCGCGTAATCGAGCCCGAAGTGATTCGGCGCCTCCCACCGCAGGCCGCGCGCTTCGGCAAGCGCGCGAAAGCGGCTTTCGGACAGCAGCACCCCGCCCGGGAACACGTAGCGCTGGATGAAGTCGACGCTCGTCGCATAGGCCGGAAACACGTCGTCGGCGATGCTGATGTACTGGATCGCCGCCCGCCCGCCGGGCTTTAGCACGCGCGCGATCGTGTCGAGATAGGCGGGCCAATATTCCTGCCCCACGGCCTCGACCATCTCGATACTCGCTACCGCATCGAAACCGCCGGTGACGTCGCGATAGTCGGTCAGCGCCACCTCGACGCCGGGCAGCGCACGGGCATCGACCATCGCCTTCTGCTCGGTCGACAGCGTCAGCCCGGTGACGTGCCGCCCCTCGCCTGCCGCCAGGGCCGCGAACGAGCCCCATCCGCAACCGATCTCGAGGATGCGCTCGCCCGGTCTCGTCGCCGTGCGATCGAGGATGGCGCGCAGTTTCGCGGTCTGTGCCGCCTCAAGCGACTCGTCCGGGGAGGTAAACAGCGCGCTCGAATAGGTCAGGCTCTCGTCCAGCCACTCGCGGTAGAAGTCGTTGCCGAGGTCGTAATGCGCCGCGATGTTACGCCGACTGCCGCGGCGGTCGTTGCGGCGGAGCCGATGCCAAAGCCGCGCCGCGAGCCGCGCCGCGCCCCCCGATCGCGCCGCCATGCCGAGGGGCATGCGATTGCGCATGAACAGATCGAACAGCGGCACCGGATCGGGGCTCGACCAGTCGCCGGCCGCCCAGCCTTCATACCAGCCGACCGAGCCCGCCATCGCCAGCCGCAGCAGCGCACGCCAGCGGCGGACGACGACGATCGGCGTTGGCCCCGGCCGGCGCCCGCCGAGCAATCGCTGGGTGCCATCGGGCAGGAACGCCTCGATCCCGCCGTCGTCCAGTCCCGCGTCGATCCGGTCGAGCAGGCGGTGGAACGGTCGCGCCAGGGTGCGCGCCACCAACCCGGGCTTCGTCGTCATGCCCGTCACCGCGCGGCGCGTCCCGCCGCCAGCGCCCGCTCGCGTGCTTCGCGGTGACCGATGATCTTGGCGGGATACTCGTCGGGCCTGCAACCTGCCTCGTCGGGATCGTGGATCGCCGCATCCGATAGCTTGGCAAGCTCGGGCACCCATTCCCGGATGTAATCGGCTGCCGCAAACTTCTCCGACTGGGCGAGCGGCGCCATGATCCGGCCCCACATGTTGGCGTCCACGCCGGTCCCCGCGACCCACTGCCAATTGACCGCATTGTTGCCGTAATCGGCATCGACCAGACAGTCCCAAAACCAGCGCTCGCCCTCGCGCCAGTCGATCAGCAGGTGCTTCACCAGAAAGCTGGCGGTAATCATGCGGACGCGATTGTGCATCCAGCCGCTCTGCCACAGCTGGCGCATCCCCGCATCGACGATCGGATAGCCGGTCTGGCCGGTCTGCCACGCCTTCAGGTCGCGCTTCGCCGCCGCCCCGTTTCGCCAGGGCAGCTTGTCGTATTTGGGCCGCCCGTTCTCGTCGGCGTAACGGGGTAGCGCCAGGGTCACGCCATCGGTGAAGTCCCGCCAGCCCAGCTCACGCGCGAAGCTGTCGTCGGGCGCGTCGTCCTCGACCATGTGCCACACCGCGCGCACCGATATCTCGCCGAAGTGGAGATGCGGCGACAGGCGCGACGAACCGTCCTGCGACGGCAGGTTGCGGTGCTCGTCATAATCCTTGCGGTTGGCGGCGAAGGCCTTCGCCTGCTTCTGCGCGGTCGCCTCCCCCGGCGTCCAGTCGGCGAAGCCGGTCGACCAGTCAGGCTTGGTCGGCAGTAGGTCCCAGTCGGCCAGGTCATCGCTCTTGGGCCATGCATCCGGCGCCTTGATCGAGCGAGGCATCGGCACTGGCTGGTCCGGCGGCAGATGCTGGCGAAGCGCCTTCCAGAACGAGCCGTAAATCTTGAACGGCTGGCCAGCGCCGGTGGTGATCTGCTCGACGGGAGCGAGGTGGTTGCCGTCGTGCAGTACCAGCGCCTCGCCGAGCGCCTCCTCGGCCTTTCGCGACCAGGGCTCGTAATGCTTGATAGCGTGGATGGCGGTCGCGCCGGTTTCCTCCAGCAATTCCTTCAGCACATCGACCGCGACGCCGCGACGTAGGATCAGGCGGCTGCCCTTTGCCTTCAGGTCCTTCGCCAGCGAGGCGAGGCTGTGGTGAAGCCACCAGCGCTGCGCCCCGCCGATCCGCCAGTCGCCGGGCGTCTCGTCGTCGAGGACATACACCGGGATGACCGCCCCTGCCGCAGCGGCCTCGACCAGCGCAGGTTGATCGCGGAGGCGCAGGTCCTGTCGGAGCCACAGCAGGTTCGTCTCGGTCATTGATGCAAGTGCTCGTACAAGGGGTCAGACGGCTAAACGTCGTCGGCCGTCAGTGCGATCCTAGACGCCATCGCTCAACCCCGTTTCTCCACCCCGACCAATCCGACTGGCAATGCCAACGCTTGGTTTGACGGTCGCGCAAGGCCGACTGATCGCTGCAGCATGTCGAACGGCCCAGTACCGTTCTTGCTATGTTCCCGATAAGACTTTATCGCAATGCCATGGCCGACAAGCGACCCGTTCGCGGCGCGACGATCAACGAGGCGAGTCGCCGCTTCAACTTGCCCGCGCGAGAGGCGGACGGCGATTGGCTCGATGCGGTCGAGGCGATCGACGGCATCGCTTCGCCGCTGCGGACGAGCGTGACGATCGAGCATCCACGCACCATCATCAGCCGCAACCAGTCGCCCGACGTGCCGTTCGATCGGTCGATCAATGCCTATCGCGGCTGCGAGCATGGGTGCATCTATTGCTTCGCGCGGCCGAGCCACGCCTATCACGACCTGTCGCCAGGCCTCGATTTCGAAACGAAGCTGTTCGCCAAGCCCAGCGCCGCAGAGCTGCTGCGCACCGAGCTCGCCAAGCCTGGCTATGAGGTGCGGCCGATCGCGATGGGGACCAACACCGATCCTTATCAGCCAATCGAGCGCGACTGGCGGATCACACGATCGATCATCGAGGTACTGGCCGAGACGGGGCACCCGTTGTCGATCACGACCAAGTCGGATCGCGTGGTGCGCGATCTCGACCTGCTCGAGCCGATGGCGCGGCGCGGATTGGCGGCGGTCATGGTGTCGATGACGTCGCTCGATCCCCGTATCGCGCTGACGGTAGAGCCCCGCGCGCCGCATCCCGAGCGGCGGCTGACCGCGGTGCGCCGGCTCGCCGATGCGGGGGTGCCGGTCTATGTGTCGATCTCTCCCGTAATCCCGGCGATCACCGACCATGAGGTCGAACATCTGATCGAGCGCGCCGCCGAGGCGGGTGCGCGTGGCGTGTTCTTCCTGCCGGTGCGGCTCCCCCACGAGGTCGCGCCGCTGTTCCGCGCCTGGCTCGACGACCATTTCCCCGATCGCGCGGGCAAGGTGATGGCGACGATCCGGTCGTTGCGCGGCGGGCGCGAAAACGACCCCAATTTCTTCACGCGGATGCAGGGGCAAGGACCATGGGCCGAACTGCTGGCGACTCGCTTTCGCATCGCCTGTCGCAAGCACGGCCTGCCGCATGGGGCGGAGGCGAGGCTGGCGCTGCGGTGCGACCTATTCCGCGCGCCGGCGGGGGCGCAGGGGGAATTGTTCTGATTGTCGCGCTCGTGCGTTGGGCGAGCGAGGAGAAGAGCGATGATCGATCCCGAGACGGAAGAGCAGTCGGACGGCGAAGCGGAATCGGGTGGTGGCTATGGCAATCATGCTCCCGAGACGGAGAAACTGGAGACGGAGGAACTGGAGGGGGAGTAACGCTTCCCACCCCCTCGTCATCCCGGCCTCGAGCCGGGATCCATCCGTCGGCAAGCGGCTCGGTTCAAGCCGAAGGTGAGCCGCCCGGACAAGTCATGGATCTCGGCTCAGGGCCGGGATGACGAAGGATTGCAAGGCGCCCGACCTGCATTCCCACCCTCACGAGGCGGGGCTGGACACCCCCACCCAGCCCCCTAGTCTCTCCGGCATAGGAGAGAGGCATGCCGCATTACGGCGACTATCAGAACCAGATCTATTTCGCCGGACTGTCGGGAGTCCTGCCGTCGCTGCCCGTCGACACCGCGACGCTGGAGGCGCGGGCCGCGGCGGCGATGGCGCCGTCGTTGCTCAGCTATGTCCAGGGCGGTTGCGGCGACGAGACGACACAGGGCGCCAACGCCAGCGCCTTTGCCCATTGGGGGATGGTGCCGCGGATGATGGTCGATGCGACCAGTCGCGACCTGTCGATCGAACTGTTCGGGCACACCCTGTCCTCGCCGCTGTTCATGGCGCCGATCGGCGTCACCGGCATGTGTACGCAGGACGGCCATGGCGACATCGCCGCGGCGCAGGCGAGCGCGATGACCGGCGTGCCGCTCTGCGCCTCGACGCTGGCCAACGATCCGCTCGAGGCGGTCAAGGCGGCGTGCGGCGAGACGCCCGCCTTTTTTCAGCTCTACACGCCGCGCGACGAGGACCTGGCGGCAAGCCTGGTCGCACGGGCGGAGGCGGCGGGCTATGCCGCGATCGTCGTGACGCTCGATACATGGGTCACGGGCTGGCGACCGCGCGACCTGAACACCGCCAGCTTTCCGCAGCTTCGCGGCCATGTGCTGACGAACTATTTCAGCGATCCCGTCTTCCGCAGCCGGCTGGCCAAGCCGCCCGAGGAGGATGGGCCGGCCGCGGTGCGTCACTGGGCGGCGACGTTCGGCAAGGTGCTGACCTGGTCCGATCTGCCCTGGCTGCGATCGCTGACCAAGCTGCCGATCGTGCTGAAGGGCATCTGCCACCCCGACGATGCGCGGCGCGCAGTCGATGCAGGGATCGATGCCGTCTATTGCTCCAATCACGGTGGTCGCCAGGCGAATGGCGGCATCGCGGCGATCGACCTGCTCGCCGATGTCGTCGCGGCAAGCGGGTCGACGCCGGTGCTGTTCGATTCGGGCGTGCGCTCGGGCACCGATGCGATCAAGGCGCTGGCGATGGGCGCACGCGCGGTCGGGGTCGGGCGGCCCTACAGCTATGGCCTGGCGCTGGGTGGCGCGGCGGGGGCGGCGCATGTGCTGAAGTGCCTGCTGGCGGAGGCGGACCTGCTGATGGCGGTCAACGGCTATCCGACCCTCGCCGACGTGCGCGCCGCCGGCACCCGACGTTTGACATGATCGCCCCGTTTCGGGTCAGCCTGACCCATCATGAGCCACTTCTGGTCGATACGAGGGTAAACGAGCCGTTGAGGAATGCCGCCCCTTCTGGCGTATCTGGCGCCATTGGGGGAACGCATGGGTCGGCTAATGCATCATGATTTCTGGTTCGAGCCGGCAAAGCTCTATCGCGTGGCGACGTCGGGACGGCGGACTCATCTGCTGACCGGCTCAGTCAATGCGCTGATAGATGCTGCGCTGGCGGACGAATCGGGCACCATTCTAATGATCGAGTCGGACAGCGGCGGCATGCTGGTCGATCGCGAGATCGTCCGCGCCGCCTGCGACCTGACCCGCCCGCGCCGGCTATTGCCGACCGACAGCGGCTGGTACGGCGGCCGCCTGCGCCTGATAGACGGCGAGTTGCCGTCGGGCAGCGAGGGGCTGGTCGCGCGCGCGGCCGACGATGGCGACGGCTTGCCGATCACGATCCTGGTCGATCGCGACCATGCCGAGGACGAGCAGGCACTGATCGCCGCCGCCGACGAGCATATCCGAGCGCACGGCCTGCCTGCCGACCGAGTCGTCCGGCTGTCTGGCACCGACTTTCCGGCATAGGGTCCGTCTTCGATCAGCGCGCGGCGACCGCGATCGAGTCATAGCCCGGACGCGACCGCTCGAGCGGCCGACCGTCCCGGGTACGCGCGACGTCGATGACGCACATCGTCCGATAGACCGGGTGCGGTCCGCACGACACGCCGGCAAAGCGGATGTCGTCGGCGAATACCAGCAGGCGATGGCCGCGATCGGACACGCCGTCATCGACGATCAGCTGGCGAACGACGCCGGCGGCATCGGCCGCACCATAGGTGATGACCTCGCCGACGTAATCGCCACCACCGCGCCGCCGCATCCGCTCGCCCGGACCGCTGCCGTCGGCGCTGGCATGGCCGACGCTCCCATCGGACGCCTGTTCGGCGCAATGATCCAGCGCGGCGCTGGCGAGCGGATGACTGTCGGCGAGCGTCGCGACCTGGTGTTGCTGCGCCAGGAACGCGATCGCCTCTTCGACCGGGGCGACCCCCTCCTCCGTGACGACCGCCGGACGGCCGGGCTCATAAACGAGATTGGCTTGGAAGAGGCGGCCATAGCCGCGCAGCTCCGCGGCATAGCGGGCCGGGTCGGCACGCGCGCGATTGAGCTCGGTTAACACTTCCTTTTGGAAGTTCGTGCATTGCGCCGCAACGTCCTGCTGCGCGTGCGCCACAGTCGGGGCGAGAAGCGCCGCAGCAGCTACCAATTTGGCCCGAAACTTGCTAAGCATCGGGGAATTTCCCTCGGCGCTTCCGCTCGCGACCGTCGCAGAGCGTACCCAAGCACCGGGGTTTCTTTTCAATTCATCGCGTTAATATGCTTCCACGATTGCCAGTTAACGCGATCTTGTCCATCATCGGGACGATCGGGGAGATTCTGCAACTCAAAGCCCTTTCGATCGTTGCAGAATCACGTCATGGATCGAAACCATGGCAACAGGGAGTTTGGGGACATGAAAGCCGCGCTGCTATCCAAAGCTGCGCTTTGCGTTTGCCCGCCGGCGATCGTCGCGGCTTCGGTCGTGGCTGTGCCGCCGGTGCGCAAGGCCGTGCATCATGCGACCCGCCCTGCGCCCGTGAAGAAGGCGCCGCCGAAGCGTCACGCCGTGTCGCAGCAGACCGCTGCGCTGCGCCCCACGCTGCCGCCCTGCCCGCCGCTTGCGACCGAAGTGCCGCAGGAGATTCTGACCTATGCGTCGCCGGTCCCGCCCGAGACGCGGACGCAGACCCCTCTCGCCCAGACCGCGACGACCCCGACCGGCGGCACGCCGGTCAACGGTGGGATCACGCCCGTCGTCGGCGGCTTCGTGCCCACCACCGGCGGCGGTGGCGGGAACCCGTCCAACCCGGGTAATCCGTCAAACCCCGGCACGCCCGTGACCGAAACCCCGACGCCGTCGGTTCCCGAGCCGGCCAGCTGGATCCTGATGATCAGCGGCTTCGGCCTGATCGGGGCGATGATGCGCCAGCGTCAGGAACAACGCTACAACGCGAAGCGCAGCAAGCGTCGGCGGATCAAGCGCCGGCACGCCGCGGCCGGTGGCCTGATGGCCGCTGCCGAGCTGAGCGCGCCGCTCGACATTGCCAGCACCGCCTCCGCCGCTGCCAGCTCGACGAAGGTCGCGCTGCTCGCCAAGGCCGCGCTGTGCGTCTGCCCGCCCGCACTGATGGCCGCCACGGTCGCCGCGGTGCCGCCGGTCCGCCAGGCGGTCTATGCCGCGACCGCGCCCAAGCAGGTGGCGCCGGTTACCGCGCTGGCCAATGCGCCGTGCGATCCTACGATCTCGACCGCTGCCGTCGAAGCGGCGCCGCCGATCACGCAGCCGGCCGCCGTCAAGGCCCCCGAATCGATCGCCGAGGCACCCGCAGTGGTCGCATCGGCAGCCGGCGTCATTCCGGCCACGGCGGCGATGGTCAACTGATCCCCCGCTATCGATAGCATGCTGAGGGCCGCGCTGGACACGTTCCGGCGCGGCCCTTTCGCTTGGCCTCGAGAGCATGTCATGGCGGTAGATCCGACGCGGCATCGTCCCGGCGGGTAAGCCTGACCAAGCCTGCTCGGGGATCGGCGACCTTGGCAAAAGCCACCGCAAGCATTCGGCACCTCCCCCGCTAGCGGGATCGAGCCTCTGTCATCATGGGGTTGAGCCGTAACGTGGAACCGATCCACCGTCACTCGTCCCGAGCGACGTCGATCGACAAGCTCCACGCCTATTGGCTGCAGACCCGTGCTTCGGAGTCCGTCACCAGGAACAGGTCAATAAGATGCCATCACACTCTGGCAACGCTCGCGGTAGCGCCCGCGCCTCAAGCATGCCGCGCACGACCGCCACCGGCCGCCAACCGCCTCAATAGACGTTGGCCCTCGGGAACAGCACCACCGCGCAGGTGCGCAGGATGATGTAGAGGTCGAAGCGCAGCGACCAGTTCTCGATGTAGAACAGGTCGTGTTCGACGCGCTTCTCCAGCTTGTCGCTGGTGTCGGTTTCGCCGCGCCAGCCATTGACCTGCGCCCAGCCGGTCATGCCCGGCTTCACGCGGTGGCGCGCGGCATAGTTTTCCATCGCCTCGCTGAACACGCGATCACCGACCCGGGTCGAGGGTGCGTGCGGGCGCGGGCCGACCAGCGACATCTCGCCGCGCAACACGTTGAACAGCTGCGGCAATTCGTCGATACTGGTCGAGCGCAGGATGCGGCCGACGCGGGTGACGCGGGGATCGCGCTTCTTGGCCTGTTCGATCGCGTCGAACTGGAGCATGTCGGTCTTCATCGTCCGGAACTTCCAGATCATGAAAGTGCCGTTGTTGAACCCTTCGCGACGCTGGCGGAAGAAGACCGGTCCCTTGCTGTCGAGCCTGATGAGCAGGGCGATGACCGCGAACAGAGGCGCCAGCAGCGCCACCGCCAGCCCGGCGATCACCATGTCCTCGCACCGCTTGATGACCCGGTCCATGCCGTTGATCGGACGCTCGAACAGCGTCATCAGCGGCAGCTCGCCCAGGATAACGATCGATCGGCCGGCGAAGGCGAAGGTCGACAGATCGGGCGCCAGGCGGATCAGCACCGGCAGCATCGATAGCCTGGCGACGATCTCTCGCACCCGCCGCTCGGTAGCATGGGGCAATGCGATGATGACCTGGTCGATGCCGCCCGCGCGGACCCGGGCGACGAGCGCGTCGAGGTCGCCGAGATGGGGCACGACATGGGTCGCCGCCATGCCGCGCGACGAACTGCGATCGTCGAAGCAACCGACGAGGTCGATCGTCAGCCGCGGGTTCGACAGGATATATTCCGCCAGCTTGTCCGCCGGCGCGCCCGTGCCGAGGATCGCCACGCGCTGGTTGAAGACGCCGCGGCTCTTGAGCGAGCGCGACCACAGCACGCCGGCACCGCGGACCATGACGAGACCGCCGGTGCCCAGCGCGAACCATAGGATGGTCCAGCCGCGCGAGAAATCCTCCGACGCCTTCAGGAAGAAGGCGAGCGTCAGCATGCCGACGGCGCTGCCGAGCCACGCCGACAACAGGCGTGCGAGCGCGACGCGCAGCGAGAAACGCGCGTCGATATCGTAGCAGCCGGCGAGTTCGGCGATCAGCGCGAAGAAGGTGCCGCCGAGCAGGGCCACGCGGCCATAGGGCTCGATCGGGCCCATCGGGGTCACCGACGCCATCACGATCGTCAGCACGATGCCGATGACGACGACGACGAGCCACTCGCCCATCCGGATCACCGCACCCGACAACTCCATCGCTGCCGGCGGTCGTTCGACGGGCGCATCGGCATCGAGGATGGTCTGGTCGATCGATGGAATCACCACCGGTGCGGCAGGCCTGCCGGTCTTCTCACCGATGTCGAACCCCTGATCAGTCACGCTCGGTCCTTATCCAGTTACGCTCGCGGCGCGCGAGCACCCCGAGCGACAACTTCGCCTTCCATAGCGCATAGCGCGGTATTTCTCGCCATCCGCTTACCAGATCGGCGCGGCCATGTAACAAAATCGACAACGGCACCGTAACGATCAGAGCTGTCGTCAAAATTCCCAGCAGGATGAACGGCCCGGGCGATGCCCCGAACAGCGCGGCGACCATCAGCAGCGCGGTCAGCAGCGAATCGAGCAACAACAACAGGATCAGTGGGGGCACGCACAGGTCGAGCGCGAGCCACAGCAGCCCCGGCCGCCGCCGGGCAAAGGCGGCGCGCACCAGCTTGGGCGCGAACTCGCGCGCCGTCGCCTGCGCACCCGATTCCCAGCGTCGTCGCTGGGTGACGGTGCCGGTGTCCGACGACGTCGCGCCGACGATCAGCACGTCGGCGGCGAAGCGCGGCGCATGACCATCGATCGCGGAAACGACGCCGAGCATCATGTCCTCGGCGACATGACCGGTCGCCAGCGGCAGCGTCGCAAACTGGGTCCAGGGAAAGGCCATGCCCGAACCGACGAGCAGCGCCGGCGCGCCCAAGCGCCTCGTCCCCAGCTGTCGGACAAGGTTCTTCACCAGGAACGCCGCGGCGGAGAAGCGGGTCGCCACCGACGCATCGCTGCGCGGTTCGAGCAGGTAGCAGCCCTGCACCGGGCGGCCCCGCGCCACCGCGTCGGCAGCGAGACGGCGGACCCCCTCGGCATCGATCGCGGTGTCGGCGTCGAGGACGACGACGCAATCGGGCGGGTCGGCGGCGAGCTCGTCGCGTCCCCGCGCCAGGGCAAAGCCCTTGCCGCGGTTCACCGGATCGGCGCGCTCGACCACCCGCGCGCCCGCGCCCCGTGCCACCGCAGCGGTGTCGTCGCTGCAATTGTCGGCGACGACAAGCAGGTCGACCTCGTCAGCAAGCGGCGCGACGATCGCGGCAATTCCCGCCGCCTCGTCATGCGCGGGCACCAGCACGACGATCCGCACCGGGTGTGCCGGCGCCGGCACCATCCCGCGCCGCCGCGGCGGCACCGCGCCGAGCAGCACCTCGACGAGCATCACGCTCGTCGCGAGGATGAAGGGTGCGCTCAGCAGGTAGAACAGGACGAACACCGGACGATCCTTAGCGCGTCGACGCCGCGACGACCTCATCGATGCCGTGCCGGATCATCCGGTCGCGATCATGCACCGGATGCCAGTCGAGCGTCGTCTCGGTATCGGTCGCATCGTAGCGCGACTGATGCCCGCGCGCCGCCGAGTCATGCAGGCTGGGGAAGCGACGATTGGGGTGGCGGATCGCATATTTTGCGCCTTCCTTGACCGCATCGGCGATCCAGGTCCGCCACGCCGGCTTGGCCGCGGCGACACTGGCGGTGCCGGTCGCACGGCTGAGCGCGTCGACATACTCGCGCGCACTGAGCAGTGGCGGGCTGGTCAACAGGAACTGGCGGCCGCCGATGCCCGGCGTCGTCATGCCCTTGACCAGTCCGGTCGCGACGTCGTCGACCAGAACGAGCGGCAGCTTGTTGGTGCCGTCGCCCCAATAATGCAGCCGGCCCTCGGTGGCGAAATTGGCGACGCCGATGTGCGCGGGCGGGCTGCCGATGCCGAGCACGATGCCGGGCCGCATCACGACCAGCTCCATCGCCGACTGGCTTGCGATGTCGCGCAGTACCGCCTCGCCAGCGGCCTTCGACCGGGCGTAGAGGTTGCGCGTGGCGATCGCCTTGTCGACGGGCGTCGTGTTGTCGATCGTCGTGGCAGCACTCGCCGAATTATAGGAGTCGATCGTGCCGGTGAAGACGAAGCGACGAACGCCGGCACGCGCCGCCTCTTCGCCGAGCACGCGCGTCGGTTCGATGTCGCTCTGCTGGTAATCGGCCCAGCGCTTGCCGACCGCTTTTGCCAGGTGGAAGACGGTATCGATGCCGACGAGCGCCTGCTTCACTCGCTCGCGGTCGCCGTGCGACCCTTCGAACAGCTCGACCGGCTGGTCGCCGAACTCATGCGCACCCGACTGGGCGTTGCGGGTCATCACGCGGACGGCATAGCCCTGCGACACCAGCTCACGGACGAGGCGGCGACCGATGAAGCCCGTGCCACCGACGACGAGCACGGTCGGCGTCTTGGGCGGTTGCGGCAGCGGCAGGCGTTCGACCGCCATGCTCGGCGGTTCCAGACCGGCCTTGGCAACGATCCGCTCGCACGTTTCGATCACGCGGGCGGCAAAACGCCCTTCGTGCCGCGGATCGACCGACGCGACGCCGCCGTCATAGAAGGCGCTGATGCTGCGATGGATGCTGTCCTCGAAGGGGTTCGCCCACGGCCGCTTCTTTAGCGCCAACACCGTGCGACGAAGGCGATCGGCCCACGCCTGCCGCCCTGCCGGCGCCGCCATGGCGCGCCGTGCCGAAAAGGATTCGATCAGCGGGTTATAGTCCTGCGTGTCGTCGATCCAGCCGAAGTCGCGGCCGAAGTCGATCTGCGCGTTCGCCGCCGATGCGCGCAGGCGCAGCGAGCGGTCGGCATAGCCCGGCGTCAGCGATAGCGTGACCGTCACCGCGGCGTTGCCGGCATGGCCGACGACCTGCCAATGGCGATAGGCGGTCTTGCCACCGGGCAACGTCAGCGAGCGCGACGTCACCACCGCCTCGATGTCGACGTCGCCGGCGAGGTCGATCACGCTCGCGATCAAATGCGGCGACAACTCGAACAGGATGTTGGCCGGGCGGTCGAGCATCCAGGTGTCGAACGGGCCGAACTGCAGCTGCGGCAGCGGGAAGAGCCAATTGGCGGCGATGCAGTCGATCGCGCCCAGCTTGCCTGCCTTCGCCGCCTGGCGGACGTCTTCATACGCGCGCGAGAACAGGAAGTTATGGTTGACGCCAACGGTGACGCCCTTCTCCTCCGCCAGCCGGCACAGCTCGACGCACGCGGCACCGTCGAGGCCCATCGGCTTTTCGAGGAAGACCGACTTGCCCGCCTCCACCATGCGGGTCGCCGCCTGCAGGTGGAAGGTCGGCGGAACGAGGATGTGGACGACGTCGCAATCCGATGCAGCCAGCTCGTCCATGCTGGCAGCCCAGCGCGCGAAGCCGAACTGCTCGGCCGCTGCCCTGGCGCGGCCCGCCGACACGTCGCAGACCATCGACAGCTCGACGTCGGGCAGTGCCGCCACCGCCGTCGCGTGTGATTTCAGGATGTAGCCGGCCCCCAGCATCCCGACCCTGGTAACCGCGCTCATGCCTTCACCCCTTCAGGTCCCTTGTACTCGATAATGCGATAGCTGCCTCGCCAGCGATTGCGCGCGTACTGCAAGACTCCTTGCATATTCGCGAACTTCGTCAGCAATCCGAAGCCCGCGACGCGCAACGCCAGCGACGATGGGCGCCCTGCCCTCAGCGCGCCGCGGTACATGCGATAGCCGATCACGCCGTAAAGGCCGAGCAGCAGCAGCGACGCGCCATGCGTCGGGATCGCCAGCCCCAGCGAGATCGCCGGGATCGCCGCGCCCCACACCAGCGTGCTCGCCAGCTCGCGGCGACAGTCCGCCACCCGGCTACGGCCATGCAGCGCATAGCGCTGGGCCAGCGCATGGCCGGCGCGCACCGCCCGCCGCCACCACGGTTTGAAGCCGGTGATGCCGTTGTCGTGGCTGGCCATCGGCGCGTCGATCTTCATCACCGACCAATCGGCGAGCGACATTCGCACGCCCAGCTCCGAATCCTCGCCGGCGATCATGTGCGGGTCGAATCCGCCCACCGCCCTGAACGCCTCCGCGCGCACCAGCATGATGCCACCGAGGTTGCCAAAGTCGGTGATCGGACCGGCGCCCGACGCCCATTCGAGCGCGCTGAGCTGGCCATACACAGATGTATCGGTGCTCGCCTCGGTCAGGTGGCCGACGACGATCGCGCATCGCGGTTCCACCTCCATCATGCGCCTTGCCGATGCCGGGAAGCCGGGATGAAGCTCGCAATCGCCGTCGAGGAACATGACGAAGCGGGGCGCATCGGGGCCGGCCGCCAAGGCCTCGAACCCGGCATTGCGCGCGCGGGCGGCGGACATCGGGCTGGCGGGGTCGAGTTCGACGACACCAATTCCCGCCGATCGCGCAATCGCGACGCTGCCGTCGCTCGACGCACTGTCGACATAGACGACCCGTCCCTCGACTGCCCGGACCGAGGCGAGCGCGGCGGGCAGATGATGGGCCTCGTTGCGGCCGATGACGACTGATCCGACGGTAGCCATGCTTAGAATTCTTTCATCCACGCCGGCTCATGTCCGGTGGGGCTGTCCCAGGGGGAAATGACGGGGGCAGAGTCTCGGCGGGAGGCGTAAAGGCCTTGGCGGATGAGGTCGATTTCCTCATGCGGCGCATGAGCCCCGCGCGGCCTGATGCCAAGCGCAAACAGCGGCCGCCACACCAGCGCGCCCGTCAGCCATGCCGCCGATGCCATCCAGGCGTGAAGGCGCCCGCCGGTCAGGGCGAAGTACCGCCGCCGCGATCGATACCAATAGCCAGGCAACCGGCGCGGCGCCGAACCGCCGTCGGCCACCCCGGTTGAGACGCCGCCGATATGGTGCACCCGGCTATCGGGCACATGGAGCACCTGCCACCCGGCATCGGTCAGCCGGTGCATCAACTCGACCTCCTCAAAATACAGGAAGAAGCCCTCGTCGAAGAGCCCGGCTTCACGCAGCGCCGCCATCCGCAGCATCACGCTCGCGCCCGTCACCCAGCCGACACGGGTGGTTTGCGCCGAGGCGATGAACGAGCGGCTGCCGAGCAGACGCCTCACGCGGTCGATGCCGAGCCCACGCACAAATTCGGATCGCATCGACGGAAAGTCGAACGCCGACCCCTGTGCCTCCCCCCCCTCGCCGACCAGCAGGCTACCGGCGCACGCGGCGTTGGGCTCGTGCTCCAGCGCGGCGCGCAGCGCGGCGATCGCGCCCGGCTCGATGACCGCATCGGGATTGAGCAGGTGAATGAACCGCGGCGGCGTCGCACGCGCCATCAGCCGCCTGATCGCCTCGTTGTTCGCATAGCCGAAGCCACCGTTGATCGAGAGCGGCAACAGGCTCACCCAGTCGCCCGCCCCCAGCCCAGCAACGCCGGCGGCGATCGTCTCGACCGAGGCGTCACCCGATCCGCCATCGACGACGACGACGTCGAACGAAGGCGAGCGCCGGCGCTCCTCGGCAAGTGCACCGAGGCAGTCGAGAACATGGCCGGGCGTGCGATAGTTGACGATGACCACCGCGACGTCCGCCAGGACGCCGTTCGTAGCCGTCATCCGCCCGACCCCACGGCGAAGGTCGACGTTTCACCGGGAACGGGGCGACAGGCGGGAAGGGAATGATCATCGCGCATCAGAGCAGCCTATATCGCGCAAACATGTTACGAGACCGTATGGTATTTCTCCGCGAAACGCGCCGTTCGCTCATTGCTCTCGCGGCATGCCTGCCGCTGACCGCAGCCGGCGGCAGGTCGGCGACCCCGCAATCGCCCGTCGCGACCGCCGACGCAAGCGACGCAACGCCGCTCCAACGCCGCATTCCGACGATCGGCATGAACCTCGAATCGGCGGACCTGACGTATTACGGAACGGCATTTCCCTTCATCGACCGGATGCGGACGTCCCCGGGGTGGAGCGCCAAGGATCTCAATTTCGACAATCTGCCCCAGGGTACCGTCGTCATGAACCCGAAGACTCACCTTCCAGCCGGTCAGGCCAGCAACATATCGCAGGTCTCCACCGTGATCGGGCTCGACCCCGCGCCACTTCCCGGGCCCGATCGCTACGTCATCACATGGGAAGGCGCGGGCGTCGTGCGGATGGGCTACAAGCTGGCAAGCAACGAAAAGGCCGGCGATCACCGCTACACCTTCGATTATACCGGAACAGACGTCACCGCGAACGTCGTGGTGACCAAACTCGACGATCGCGACCCCATCCGCAATCTCCACCTCGTCCGCGCGGACCAGCTGGACCGATTTGCAGCAGGGCAGGTCTTCTCTCCTGAATTCCTCACCCGCGTTGCGCAATGGAGCGTGATCCGCTTCATGGACTGGGGACGTACCAACGGCAGCACGATCGTCGACTGGAGCCAGATGCCGAGCGACGCGTCGATCTGGCAGGAAACGGGTGCGCCGATCGAGACCATGGTAGCGCTGGCGAATGCCGCCAAGACAGACATGTGGTATTGCATCCCCGCTCACGCCAACGACGTGTTCGTCCGGCAGGCCCTGACATACGTCCGCGATCATCTCGAGCCATCGCTGACGCTTCACCTCGAATATTCCAACGAGGTCTGGAATGGCGCCTTCGAGCAGTTTCATTATGCCCAGGCGCAGGGTGCGGCACTGGGCCAGCGGCTGAAGCTGACGAAGCCGATCGGAACGATGGAATGGTACGGCTATCGTTCGGCGCAGATCGCGAAGCTGACCGATGAGGTCTATGGCACCAGCTCGCGTCGACGCGTCAAGAACGTCGTCGGGACGCAGACTGCGTGGCTTGGGCTCGAGGATGCGATCTGGGACGGCGTGAAGCTGTCGCGGCTCGGCACGCCGGCCAGTCTGTTCGAAGAATATGCGGTAACGACCTATTTCGGACACAGCATCGGCGGTGGATCGGATGCCGACAAGGCCAAGGTACTGGGCTGGGCGCGCCAGGGGCCGGCAGGGCTCGACGCCGTGTTCAGCGAATTGTCGACTGGTGGGCAACTTTCGGACGATTCATCCCTCGACAATTTGAAGAAGCCCCTCGCCTATCACGCCCGCGTCGCGAAGCGGCTGGGGCTCGACCTCGTCGCCTACGAAGGCGGGCATCACCTGACCGCGCTCGGCTACGCCAACAAGGACCAAGACGACGTGGTCGCGTTCATCGGCCGCATCGTCAACGATCCGCGCATGGGTCGGCTGTACACCCAGATGATCGACGAATTTGGTGCAGTGGGCGGCAAGACGCTGGTCGCGTTCAACGATGTCGGCGGGGTGACGAAGTTCGGGGCCTGGGGCGTCAGCGACACGATCTACCAGGAACATTCCCCCCGCTACGACGCCCTCGTCGCGGCGCAGCGGCGGGCGACGCAAAAGCCCTGATCAGCGCGGCGCGCGACCGCCGGTCAGCGTCAGATAGCGGTCCAGCAGCAGCAACCGCATCGCGATCCCCTGGCGATAGGGAGCGTTGGTGGGGGTAAGCGCCAGCGCCCTCGCCCACAGCGGCCGCGCGGCGGCGAAATCGCCCGCGCGAACATAGACGAGCCCGGCGAAGAACGGCGGCGCCGGATGGTCGGGCGACAGCCGGCTGGCATGGCAGAAGGCGAGCAACGCCGGCGGCGACATCCGCTCGCCGTCGTTTGCCGCCAGCGCGGTGCCGAGTGCGGTCCATAGCAACAGGCTGTCGGGAATGCGGTTGATCCCGCCCAGCAACACCCGCACCGCCGCGGCCTTGTCGCCCGAACGCCGCATCGCGTCGGCCGCGATCACATAGGCACCGTCGCCGGTGAAGCGTCCCAGCATCTGGTCGCGCAGCACGGCAAGTTCGGGATCGTCGCTCTCCGCGGCCACCTGGGTCGGCTGCGCCGGGCTGGCGGGCAGCATCGCGCTTCCCTGCAACGCATAGCCGACGGCGCCTAGCGCCAGCGCGGCACCGGTCATCATCCACAGGATGCGCGGCAGCCGCGCGACGATCATCGCGCCCATCGCCAGGGCGACGATCGCCAGTAGCGCGATCCACCCCATCAGCGCCGCCGCACGAAGCTGGCGCGCGCGATCCAGCCGCCGATCGCCAGCAGCACGAACGGCGCGATCCACAATGGCCAGGTCGCGGCATTCAGCGGCGGATCATAGCTGACGTAATCGCCGTAACGGTCGACCAGCCAGGCACGGACCGAATCGGGCGACTCACCCGCGGCGATCCGCCCCCGCACCAGCGCACGCATGTCGCCCGCCATGTCGGCATCGCTATCGGCGATCGACTGGCCCTGGCAGACGACGCAGCGCAACGTCTCCATCAACGCCTTCGCCTTCACCTCGAGCGCCGGGTCGCGCAGCTGGGTGTTGGCCAGCGCGGCGGGCGGCTGGTTGGTCTGCGCCGATGCCGCGACCGAGAACAGCAGAATGAAGAGGAGGCCGCGCTTCACCGGGCGTTCCTCACTGCCTTGGCGATCGCATCGACCTCGTCGGCGCGGATGTCGCCGACATGTTGGAGCACGATCCGCCCCTGCCCGTCGATCACGAAGCTTTCGGGCACGCCCGACGAGCCGAGCGCGAGCTGGACCGAACTCTGCCGGTCGCTGCCGATGCTGGCGTAGGGATCGCCATTGCGGGCGAGGAAGCTTTGCATCGCGGCCGCCGTATCGCGCACGGCGATGCCCTCGATCGGCACGCCCATCGCCTTCAGCCGCATCAACTGCGGCGCCTCGGCGATGCACGGCAGGCACCAGCTGGCGAAGATGATGAGCAAGCGCGGCTCGCCACGCCGGAAGGTCGCTGCCTGCAAACCGGGCTTGCCGGCGACGAGCGCAGGCAGGCTGAAGTCGGGCAGCGGCTTGCCGACCAGCGCGGAGCGGACGGTGCGGTCGGCGGGGCGGATCAGGCCGGCGGCGACCACCGCGAACAGCAGCGCAAAGACACCCAGCGGCAACCACAGCATCACCCGCTTCAAGCCCACGCCTCCTGCATCGCCACGCGCCGGTCGCGCCGCCAACGGCCGTAGAGCGACAGTACGCCGCCCAGCGCGATCAGCCCGCCGCCCAGCCAGATGAAGGTCACGAACGGCTTCCACCACAGGCGCAGCTGCCAACGGCCATCGTCGTTCTGCTGCCCCAGCACGGTGTAGAGCTGGCCGTCGAGCGTCGTCAGGATCGCGCTTTCGTTGGTGCTGGTCACCGGGTCGGTGAAGAAGCGTGACTGCGGGCGCAGCACGCGGACGTCGCCGCCGCGGGTGACCGTCAGTCGCGCCTCCAGCGCCGACCAGTTGTCGCCGATTGTCGGCCGGATGCCGTCGAGCACGACCTGATAAGGCCCGACCGCCACCGGCTGGCCGACCGACGCCGCGACGAGCCGCTCGGTGGTGAAGGCGCTGTCGCACGCCATGCCCGCCATGCTGACCGCGATACCGAGATGCGCGACCGCCATGCCCCAGATCGTCAGCGGCGTTCGTCGCCAGTTGCGGCGAACCAAGGGCTCGACGCTGGCGACCGCGAGCCCAGCCGCGAGCGCGATGCCGAGCAGCGGCAGGAGCCCGACGTCGAACCCGTTGAATACGATCACCCCCGCCGCGGCGAAGCAGGTCGCGGCGATCGGCCACGTCATCCGCTGGAGCAGCCTGCTGCCATCGTCGTGCCGCCAGCGCAGCAGCGGCCCCACGGCCATCGCCACGACCAGCGCCAGCGCGATCGGCCCCGCCGCCTTGTTGAAGAACGGCGGCCCGACCGACAGCTGCACCCCGAACGAGGCGGCGACGAGCGGGTAGAGCGTGCCGATCAGCACGATGCCCAGGATCACCGACAGCAGCAGGTTGTTGAGCACCAATGAGCCTTCGCGGCTCAGCAGCGCGAAGACGTTACCCGCCTTTACCGTCCCGATCCGCGCGCCGAACAGCGCCAGCGCGCCGCCGACGTAGAGGACGAGGAGCGCCAGGATGAAGGCCCCGCGCCTGGGATCGACGGCGAAGGCATGGACGCTCGTCAGGATTCCCGACCGGACCAGGAAGGTGCCGACCATCGACATCGAGAAGGCGACGACCGCCAGCATCACCGTCCAGGCGCGAAGCCCGTCGCGGGTCGCCAGCACGCTCACCGAATGCAGCAGCGCGGTCGCCGCCAGCCACGGCATCAGCGACGCATTCTCGACCGGGTCCCAAAACCACCAGCCGCCCCAGCCCAGCTCGTAATAGGCCCAATAGCTGCCAGCGGTGATGCCAGTCGTCAGGAAGATCCAGGCGCCCAGCACCCAGGGCCGCATCGCCTTGGCGAACGCGGGGCCGACCTCTCGCGTCACCAGCGCGCCGACCGCGAACGAGAAGGCAACCGAAATGCCGACATAGCCCACGTAGAGCGTCGGCGGGTGGAAGGCGAGGCCGGGGTCCTGCAACAGCGGGTTCAGCCCCAATCCGTCGAGCGGCGCCGGATCGACGCGCGCGAAGGGGTTGGAGGCGAAGAGCAGGAAAGCGTAGAAGCCAAGCGCGATCAGTCCCTGCGCGCCCAGCGTCGCGATCAGCGTCCGCTCGTCGAGCCGCCGTTCCAGCAACGCGACGGCGGCCCCCGCCACCCCCAGGATCGTCACCCAGAGCAGCATCGATCCTTCGTGATTACCCCAGGCGCCCGCGAATTTGTACAGCCACGGCTTCATCGAATGGCTGTTCTCGACGACCAGGCGCACGCTCATGTCGGACGCCAGGAAGACCCCGATCAGCGCCGCCATTGCGATGGCCGTCAACAGCCCCTGCCCCACCGCCACCGGCCGCACGCCGGCCGCGACGTCGCCGCGCCCACGCGCGACGACGAGCGCCGCCAGCGCCACCTGCAACGCCGCCAGCGCAGCGGCGAGCCACAGCGCGGCCAGGCCAGCCTCGGCCATCATTTCGTGAGCGACTTTGTCTCGTGCATCGTCCCGGCGGAAGTCTTCGCCAGTTCGGGCGGCATGTATTTCTCGTCGTGCTTGGCGAGCAGGTTGGTCGCCACGAAGGCGCCGTCGGGGCGGAAGCTGCCCTCCGCGACCACGCCCGATCCCTCGCGGAACAGGTCCGGCACGATACCGGCAAAGGTGACCGGCGTCGTGGCCTGGCCGTCGGTGACGGTGAAGCGCACGGTCACGCCGTCCTCGGCGCGCGCGACGCTGCCCTTCTCGACCATGCCGCCCAGCCGCACCGCGCGGCCGACCGGCACGCCGTCGCGCTTCACGTCGGAGGGGGCGTAGAAGAACGCCGCCTGGTCCTTCAACGCCGACAGCGCCAGCAGCGCCGCCGCGACGATCGCCGCGACCGCGAGCAAGGCGAGGACCAGCCGCTGATTCTTGGCCGTCATCGCTCGCTGCGCCGCATCTGGATATAGCTTACCAGCGCCAGCACCGCGCCGCCGCCAATCGTGACGGCATAGGCCGCGATCACGAACGCCCACTGGTTCACGCGCGCGCCATCCGCCGCAACCGCGCTTCCGCCTTGGCACGGGCGAGCAGCGTGCGCATCCGCATCAGGACCACGCCGGCGAAGAACAATGTCGCACCGGTCAGCACGATCGGCAACGGCCACAGGATCGCGCCCGCGATCGTCGATTTGGTCAGCCCGATCGACGGCCCCTGGTGCAGCGTGTTCCACCACACCACCGAATAGCGGATGATCGGCAGCAGGATCGTGCCGGCGATGCCGAAAATCGCGGGGATTCGCCCGTCCCCCTCACGCTCCGCGTCGGCGCGGGCGAGCGCGAGATAGCTGACATAGACGAAGAACAGCAGCAGCATCGACGTCAGCCGCCCGTCCCATTGCCACCAGGTGCCCCAGGTCGGTCGCCCCCAGATCGATCCGGTGACGAGGCACAGCGCCGCGAACGTCGCTCCCGGTGCCGCGATCGCGCGTGCGGCGATCGCCGCCAGCGGATGCCGCCAGACGAGGAAGGCGATGCTGCTGATCGCAATCCCGCTCCACCCGCCCATGCCCAGCCAGGCGGTGGGCACATGGATGTACATGATCCGCACCGTATCGCCCTGCAGATAGTCGGGCGGCGTCAGCGTCAGCCCGACCCAGCTGCCGATCGCGACCAGCGCGATGCCGAGCCAGGTCAGCACCGGCGTCAGCGGCTTGGCGATCCGCAGGAACCGCGCAGGATTGGCGAAGGCGTGGAGGGCTGGCACGGTGAAGGTGCTGATATGGCAGGGCGCGGGAAAAGCAACGTTCGCGTGCACGTGCCGCAACGGCCACGGACTGAAATCAACCAATCTCGTCATCCCGGGCTCGACCCGGGATCCATCTATCCGCGAGCGACTCCGGCAGTAACGGAACCAGCCGCCTAGCCGCGCGATAGATCCCGGCTCGAGGCCGGGATGACAATAGCAATCAACCCCGCCCGATCAGACGCTGCGCGATCGTGTCGGCGACCTCCGCCGCGGGCCGTCCGGTACGGTCGCTCTCGTTCCACACCTCGTTCAGGCGATCCGGGATCTTGGCGATGCGCGCCATCACTTCGGCCTCGTCGCCGCGACCGAGATACTCAAGCCCGACGTTAATGATGCCGCCGGCGTTGATGACGTAATCGGGCGCATAGAGGATGCCCCGCTCGTGCAGCCGGTCGTAATCCTCGAGCGTCGCCAGCTGGTTGTTGGCCCCGCCCGCGACGACCTTCACGCCGAGCGTCGGGATCGTCGCCTCGGTCAGGATCGCGCCCAGCGCGTTCGGGCTGAAGATGTCCGCCTCGACGCCGAGGATCGAGCCCGCAGCCACACATGCCGCGCCGAGCTCGTCCGCCAGCTTCTGCGCCCGCACGCCATCGACGTCGGCGAGCGTCAGCACCGCGCCGTCCTTCGCCAGCAGCTTGGCCAGGCCGCCGCCGACCGAGCCGACACCCTGGATCGCGACGCGAACGCCCTTCATGTCGTCGGCACCCAGCCCGCGCTTCGCTGCCGCCTTCACGCCCAGATAGACGCCGTGCGCGGTATAAGGCCCCGGATCGCCGCCCGCCTCACCGCTTTCGACGGGCAGGCCGGAGACGTATCTGGTCTCGCCGGCGATCACCTTCATCCGCTCTTCGGACATGCCGACATCCTCGGCGGTGACATAGCGGCCTTGCAGCGACTCGACCGCGCGGCCGAATGCCTTCAGCTGCTCGGTGGTGATCGTCTCGCCCGGCTGGCTCGCCAGCACGACGCCCTTGCCGCCGCCCAGCTCCAGGTTGGCCATCGCGTTCTTGTAGCTCATGCCGCGCGACAGCCGCAGCGCATCGGTGATGCCCGCCGCGTCATCGGCATAATGCCAGAAGCGAACGCCGCCCGCCGCCGGGCCGAGGTGAGTCGAATGGATCGCGATCACCGCGCGAAGCCCGCTCGCCGGATCGGTGAAGAGGTGAACGCCCTCGTGATCGTCGAAATCCGCGAAACCCCAGCCGGCCATCATGCTCTCCACCCGATGAAGAAAATTGCGTGGCTGCGTAATATTCTTCCAGACAGCGGAATGCCAGCCTAGAAACGCTATGCGGAGTGAAAGCTAGGGAAATGGGGCGACCGACGGGACTTGAACCCGCAACATCCGGCATCACAAGCCGACGCTCTAACCAATTGAACTACGATCGCCGTGAGGATCGCGGCCCTAGCGGGGCGGATCGGCCCGCGTCAAGACCGTGCGACGGCTTTTAGAAGCTGCCCTCGATCGACAACCGATATCCCTGCGGCCCCTGGACGAAGCCCGCCGCCGCCAGCCGCTGCGCCGCCAGCGGATCGGGCTGCGCCAGCGTCAGCGCCGCGGTATAGCGACCCTCGCCCGTGATCCGCAGCATCACGCTCTCCGTCCCCGGCTGGCTCGCGAGCGGCAGCAGCAGGGCCCCGCCTTCGCACCGCGCGGTCCCCGATACCGAGCCCGGTAGCGCGATCCCGGCGGCGTCGCCGATCAGCGTCGCGCGCACCCGGCCCTCCGCATTTTCGCAGCGGCCGTCGACGAAGCGGATCGACACATCGTCGAGGTCGAGCCGCGTGACCGGCACGGGCGCGAAGACCCGGCCCGTGGGCAGCGAGGCGGTCATGTGATCGATGCCGCTGACGTGGCGGCTGACGAGCAGCGACCCGGCCAGCGGCTGCGTGCCCCGCCCCGCCAGCGTGATCCTCGCCCGCCCGATCAGCAGGTCGAGCGGCGACAGCCCCGCATCGACATCGCCCAGCATCAGGTCGCCGAACCGCGCGTCGTACAGCCGCCCGTCCCACACGATGCCACCGACCCGCCTTGCGGTCAGCCCGGCCTCGCCGACACCCGCCCAGCCAAGGACCAGCCGAAGCGGCAGGAAGAACAACAGCGCCGCCAGCATCATCGCGCCGAACAGCGCCGCCGGGCCGGTGGAGAGGCGGAGCCGCATCATGCGACGCGCGCTTTGAGCACCAGGTCGACCGCGACGGTGCGGTCGCCATTGTCGCGCAACGTCGCAGCATCGACCAGAATGCCCGACCGCTCGAGTCCCGCAAGCCAGTCGTCGAGCGCCGCCGGGCGGGCCGACGGGATCGTCAGATGCACCCGATCGCCGCCCTGCTCGTCGAGCGTCGCAATGGTGAAGCCGGCGGCATCGGCGCGGCTGCGCACCGTATCGGCAAGGCTGCCGGTCAGCGCACGTCGCTGCCCCGCCGCCTTCAGCGCATCGACCGCCGCCGCGGTTTCGCCGAGTCGGTCTACCGCCGCCGCATGCCGCTCCCGCGCGGAGGCGAGGCCGTCGCCGACCGGGCGGATGATCCCCGCCCACACCAGCGTGATCGCGGCCAGACCCAGCATGACGAGGATCAGCCGCTGCTCGCGCTTCGAACGCTGGACGAACCATGATCGGAGAGACGTCATGGCCGTCGCACCGTCATCTCGCCCGTGACCCGGCCGTTGGCCGACTGGAACACACCGGCGGTCACCGCGAATCCGGCCGCCTCCAGCGCGCGCTTCAGGTCGGTCGGCAGCGATTCGCGCGCCGCCGCGACCGACAGCCGCAGGTCGCCGTTGGGCGAGAAGTCCATCCCCGTCAGCTCCGTCCCCGGCACCGCTCGGACAGCGGCATAGACCGCCGCCACCGCCGCGCTGAAGCCAACGCCCGGCCCGCGCACGCCCGACAGCCGCTCGCTAAGCTGGCGATCGACGTCGGTCACCGTCTCGCCACGCGCCAACGCGGTGCGGCCCAGCGCATCGGCACGGGCATCGAGCATATCGGCGCCGATACTGTACTTGGCGATACGCACGACATCGATCGCCAGCGTCGTGAGCAGGATAGACGCGGCCAGCACGCCGAGCCGCCGCACCAGCGGCCAGTCGATCGCGCGCCGCCGCCGCCGCGCGAACGGCCCCTGCCGCAGATCGAGCGGCACCCGCGCCAGCACGGCGTCGCGCGCCGCCGCCACCTCGTCCGCCGTCAGCGCCAGCGGCTCGACATCGCCGGTCACCAGCGGCGTGAGCAGGGGATCGTCGGCGAAGGCGACCGATCGGCCGCGCACCATTCGTTCACCGCCGATCTCGGCAATGACAAAGCCCTCCTCGGGGCGTGGGAGCAACAGCGGCGCAGGCACGATCGCGATCGGATCGATGCCGTCGGCGGCCAGGCTTTCGAGCCAATCGGTCATCGCCGCCGCAGAGACCACCGCGATCGGGCGATCGGCATCGCCCTCGTCCCCCACCGCGACATGCAGCTCGCCGATCGGCGCGGCGCTCGCCTCCGCGACGAGCAGCCGCGCCGCCGCGACCGCCTGCGCCGGGGTGCGCGCGGGCAGCTCCGCCCAGTGCAGCGTCACCGCCTCGGCCGGCGCCACCGCGATCACCGGGCCGTCGGGCGGCGGCGCGTCGCCGCGCACATGGGGAAGGAAGAGCAACGTCGTCATGTCGGATCGCCCCATTGCCGTGCAACGAGCCGCGCGGGAAGACGCGTTGCGTCGATCAGCGCCTGTTCCTGCAATCGCGTCGGCCCGTTGGTGACGTCGATACGCAGCGCGAACCAGCGCGTCGTCACCGCGGACTGGCGTTCGTCGGCGGTTACGCCCTGAAGCGACGCCTGCTTCCAGAATTCGCTGGCGCTGGCGAAACCAAGCGGCGGGCGGCGCAGGATCAGGCCACGCGCCATCGCGACGCTCATCGTATCGGGCGCGAGCATCGCGACGAGCGGCGCCTGCTCGGGCGTCAGCGTGTTCACGTTGATCGCCGCCGGCTCGGCCCGCGGTAGCGTGCAGAGCCAGGGGCGAACCGCGGCATAGACCTCAGCCGTCACGCCGTCGATCGCGCGCAGCTCGCTGGGATCGGCCATCAGCGTGCCCGCGGTGCGATAGGCGGGAACCCGGCCGAGATAGGTGCCGTCCTCCGCGCCGCTCGGCTGCTGGTCCTGATCGCTGTCGATCCAGTCGGCGGCGCCGGCGGACACCCGCTCGGCGACCTGCGCGCCGACGCCGGTCAGGCGCAGCAGGCGGGCGAACTGGACGCGCTGGACGGGATTGGTGGCGTAGAGGCCGGGGCCGGTCGCGGTGACGAGACCGTTGAGATTGAAGCAGTTGCCACCGTCGCTGACGCGCGCCACCGCCACGCCGCCGCCGGGCAGCGGCAGCGCGAACGGCCGCCCACTCCACCCACCCGCCAGCGTCACCCGATCCTGGCTGGGGCCAAGTAGCGCGGTAACGCGCGTCGTCGCCAACGTCTCGGCCGCCTCGGCGAACGCACGCGCCTGCTCGCCAGCGGCGGCATTGCCGGCAAGCCGGGTGGTGAGGCGCAATCGCTCCAGCATCGTCCCCGCCAGCACGGCGACGACGGCGACCAGCATCAGCACGGTGAGCAGCGCGGCGCCGCGCTCGCGCTCAGGCGGGCGCACCGGGCACGGCCCCGAACAAGGGCGGCGGCACATAGCCGCTGCCGACGAGCATCACGATGCGATAGGCGGTGCTATCGGCGCGCGTCAGCGACAGTTCGACGGCGTCGGGCAGGCTCGCGCCCTGGGTGCCGTCCCAGCGATCGCTCCACGCGCCACGAAACCGATAGCGGGCGGACACCGCCGACACATTGCCGAGCAGCACCGCCGTCACCAGCGGCGGCGCGCCATCGACCTGCGGATAGCCGATCCGCTCGAGCGACTTGTCGCCGAGGCGATAGGCGACCTTCTGGATGCCCGGGCGCGGCGCCGCATCGAGGTTGCTCCATCCGGCGCGCACGAAACGCATCGATCCGTCGGCGGCTCCGACGAACGCCGGAAGCATCGTCCCGCCCTCGTCGCGCGAAGGGCGGTCGCGGGCCTGCGCGAGATCGGCGGACAGGATCGCCATCGTCCGGGCCAGCGCACCGATATCGTCGAGGCGCTTCGACTGTGCCGCCTGCGCGCGGACGCTGAAGGCCAGGATCGCGATGCCGCCTGCGGCGAGCATCGAGAAGATCAGGAGGGCGATCATCACCTCGACGAGCGTGAAGCCGGATTCTCCGCGCGCCCCGTCATCCACACCGCGCTCGGCATCCACAATACCCTCGTCATCCCGGCCTTGAGCCGGGACCCATGGCTCCACGGGCGGCTTGCTCGCCATCGACTGAGTCGCTCGCCGCACGATGGATCCCGGCTCAAGGCCGGGATGACGGGATTGGGGGGCAACGTCGGTCATCGCGATGGCGTCGGGCTTGGTGCCGGCACCGCCGCGACGACCGGCACATCCGGCGGACGGATCGCGGTCGCCGTCCCCACCACCTGGCCACGCGCGTTCGCCACAGCGACATCGACCCGGACTACCTCGGCGTTACCCGTCGGACGCACGACCCGCCTCCAGCGCCAGCTGCGCCCCCCGCTCGTCTCGACCCCAGCGGCGGTGCCCAGCGCCGGCGCGCGGGCTTCGGTGATCGCCTCCACCGCGATGGTCCGCGCGACCATATTGCCGACCAGCGTATCGTCGAGCGTCGTCGCGCCGCGGATCGTCGCGCTCTCCAGCCGCACCAGCGCCAGCGCGGCCAGGCTGAACACCGCCAGCGCGACCATGATCTCGATGAGGGTGAAGCCGCCCTCCTCGCCGCGATCAGATCGCATCGGCGCGCACGCTGCCATCGGCGCCGATCGTCACGCTCGCCCGGCTGCCGCCCCGCGACAGGGTGAGCTGCGCCCCGCGATCGGCGAGGCCGGTCTCGTCGAAGGTTACGCGCACCCGCTCGCCGCGGCTGCCGGTGTCGGCGGCGGTGCCCTCGCCCCAGCGCGCGACGCGCAGGCTTTTGTCCTCGGCCGGTGTCCAGGCGCCGCCGACGCGCCGGTCGAAGCCATAGCCGGCGGGTGTGATCCACAGGCTTGTCGGCTGGGCGTCGATCACCGCCAGGTCATGTGCGGCACGCACCCGCGCGGCGAAGCGAGTCGCCTCGTCCATCACCCGCCCGCGCGGATCGGGCATCACCCAGACCGCGACCGCGGCGGCGAGCCCGATGATGGTGACGACGACCATCAGCTCGACGAGGGTGAAGCCGTTTCCCCCCTCACTGGCGCGCGCCCTCCCCACCGTTCGTCCTGAGCTTGTCGAAGGACAGGCCCGGGACAGGTGCTTCGACAAGCTCAGCACGAACGGGAGGGGACTGGGGCGCGACACCGGCCGAGGCTTACTGCCAGCTGCCGATATCGGCGTTGATTCCCTCGCCGCCCTCCTTGCCGTCGGCGCCATAGGTCCACACATCGGCCTCGCCATGCTGGCCCGGCGACGCGTAGTTGTACGGCCGGCCCCAGGGATCCTCGGGCAGCCTCTTGATATAGCCGCCACGCTGATAACGCGAGGCGTCCACGCCGGCAGGCGCGGTCACCAGCGCCTGAAGCCCCTGCGACGTCGTCGGAAAGACGCTCATCTGCAGGCGATACAGTTCGAGCCCGCCCTCGATCTGCGCGATATCGGCCTTCGCTTTCTCGATCCGCGCCTTGTCGCCCGAGGGCAGCACGTTGAGCGCGACGATCGTGGCGAGCAGGCCGATGATGACGATGACGACCATCAGCTCGACCAGGGTGAAGCCGTCTTCGCCGTCCCTTTCGTCACCCCGGACTAGACCCGGGCTCCCGCTGCTCTGCGGCGCGGGAGATGAAACGGGACCCCGGCTCAGGGCCGGGGAGACGGGGGTGGATGTACGCATCAAAAACCTCATTGACCGGCCAGCGTGTTGAGCTGGAGGATAGGCAGCAGGATCGATAGCACGATCGTCGCGACGACGCCGCCCATGACGACGATGATCGCGGGTTCGAGCAGCGACAGCGCGGTCGCGGTGAAGCGGTCGAACTCACGCTCCAGATAATCGGCGGCGCGCTCCAGCATCTCGTCCAGCCGCCCCGCCGCCTCGCCGCTCGCAGCCAGATACGTCAGCAGCGGCGGAAAGACGCCGGCGCGGCGCATCGCGGTCGACAGGCTGCCGCCGCCGCGGATGCTCTCGACGATCTCGTCGCTGGCGACGCGCAGACGGCGGTTGTGGATGGTGCCGGCGGTCAGCGTCAGCCCTTCGAGTAGCGGCAGCCGGCTCGCCACCATCGTGCCGAGCGTCCGCGCCATCCGCGCCGCGTGGAGATCGCGCAGCAGCCGTCCGAGCAGCGGCAGGCGCAGCAGCCAGCTGTCGAACGATAGCCGGATCGCAGGCTCCTTCAACGCCCGCCATGCGCCGAAACCGGCCAGCACCGCGACCAGCAGCATCGCCCACCACCAGCCGACGAGCAGGTCGGACACGGTGATGACGATCCGCGTCAGCAGCGGCAGCTCCTGGCCGACCGTGTCGAACTGCTCGACGACCTGCGGCACGACGAACATCATCAGTGCGGTGACGACGCCCAGCGCGACGATCGCGAGAATCGTCGGATAGGCGAGCGCGGTGATCAGCTTGCCGCGTATCTCCGCCTGCCGCTCCAGCAGCGCGGCGAGGCGGTCGAGGATCGTCGGCAGCGTGCCCGAACTCTCGCCCGCCGACACCATCGCGCGATAGAGCGGCGGAAAGCTCTTCGCCTCGCGCGCCATCGAATCGGCCAGGCGCCGGCCCTCGACGACGCCGGCATGGACCGTCTCGACGATGGCACGGACACGGTCCTGCTCGGTCTGGCGGGTGATCGTGCGCAGGCTCTCCTCGAGCGGCGAGACGCGGCTGAGCGTCGCAAGCTGACGGGTGAAGAGGGTCAGCTGCTTGCCGCTCATCTTCGGCCGCCCGAGTTGCAGGCCGAACAGCGGTCGGCTCGCCGTGGGACGAGGTGAGCCGGGGTCGAGTCGGACGACGTAGAGCTTGCGCCTGTCGAGCAGCGCCCGCGCGGCGTCGGCGTCCGCGGCGGCGAGGTGCCCGCGCGTCTCCTGCCCGCGCGTGTCGATCGCGATATAGTCGAAGTCAGCCATGACCGGCTCCCCTCCCTGCTAGGGAGGGGTTGGGGGTGGGTCGGAAGGCTCGCAGAAAGCAACGCGCAAGGCGGCCACCCACCCCCGGCCCCTCCTTTGCAGGGAGGAGGGAAGACGTGCCCCTACTCACCCGCCACCGGCACCGCTTCGATCACCGGTTCGGCGGCATCGCGACGCGAGACGCGAATCGCTTCCTCGGCGGTGGTCTGCCCGGCCTCGACCAGCGCCCGCGCCGACTGCGCCAGCGTCGGCGCCCGCGCGAAGGCGTGTGCGGCGATCGCCGCCTCGTCGCCGCCCTCGTTGATCAGGCGGCGGACGGTGTCGTCGACACGCACCGCCTCGAACACCCCGACCCGGCCCTTGAAGCCGCTGCCGTTGCACAGCTCGCAGCCGCCAGCCTCATACACCGTCGCCTTCGGATCGACATCGAGCAGCGCCGCGACCGAATGCTCTGCCGGGACGGGCCGCCGACAGGCCGCGCACAGCCGGCGTACCAGCCGCTGTGCGATCACCGCGCGCAGCGTCGAGGCGAGCAGGAAAGGTTCGACCTTCATGTCGCGCATGCGGGTGATCGCACCGATCGCATCGTTGGTATGGACGGTCGACAGCACCAGGTGGCCCGTCAGCGACGCCTGAACCGCGATCTCGGCGGTCTCGCGGTCGCGGATTTCGCCGACCATCACCGTATCGGGATCCTGGCGCAGGATCGCGCGCAGGCCGGCCGCAAACGTCAGCCCGACCTTCGCATTGACCTGGGTCTGGCCGACACCGTCGACGGCATATTCGACCGGGTCCTCGACCGTCAGGATGTTGCGGCTGCCGTCATTGAGCAGGCGTAGCGCGGCATAGAGCGTCGTCGTCTTGCCCGAGCCGGTCGGCCCGGTGACGAGCAGGATGCCGTTGGGCTCGGCCAGCGCCTCGCTGAGCAGCTGGTAGATCCGCGGCGTCAGCCCAAGCGCGGGCAGATCGATCCCCGCATTCTCCTTGTCAAGGATACGCAGCACCACCCGCTCGCCCGCCCGGCTCGGCAGCGTCGAGACGCGGACGTCGAGCAGCTTGCCGCCCAGCGTCAGCCCCATGCGCCCGTCCTGCGGCACGCGCCGTTCGGCGATATCGAGCCGCGACATAACCTTGATGCGGCTGACCACGACCGGCGCGACATGCGCCGGCATGCGCAGCGTCTCGCGCAGCACGCCGTCGATGCGCATGCGGACGACTAGGCCTGTTTCGTATGGTTCGATGTGAATGTCGCTCACGCCATTGCGCGCGGCATCGGCGATGATGCCGTTGATCAGCCGGATCGCGGGGGCGTCGTCCGCGGTGTCGAGCAGATCCTCGGCGGTCGGCAATCCTTCTGCCAGGCTGTCGAGCCCGCCGACGTCGACCGCGGCGAGCGCATTGGCCTGGCCGTCCATCGCGTAATTGTCGGAAAGCAGCCGGTCGAAGGCAGGCGCCGCGACCTGGGTTACCGCAAATGGCCGGGCAAGGAAGCGGCGGACCTCGATCAGCGCCTTGGGATCGGCGCCCTCGCGCAGCGCAACCGTCACCGGCGCGTCGGGTTCGCCATGTTGGACTGCGACGCCGAACTTGCGCGCGAAGGCATAGGGGATGGTGAGTTGAACAAGCCCCTCCCCTTCAGGGGAGGGGCTGGGGTGGGGCGTCGCGTCGGGCGCCGCGCTCTGCGAGGCTCCCCCCACCCCTTTCCCCTCCCCTGAAGGGGAGGGGCTAGCCGAGCCCATCGGCATCACGGCCGATCCCTCGGGATCACCACGCGCGACCGGTTCTGCACCACCGGCGCGCCGATGCGCGGATCCTCGATATTGCCGGGGATCGGCGCCGAGGGGATCGGTGCCGCTGCGCCCATATAGTCGCGGACCAGCTCGTCGATCGACGGTTCGCGCGTCGGGTCCTGCAGGCCCTGCTGCAGCCGCAGATAGCCGTAGCGCTGCTCGGTCACCTTGCGGCTGTCCGCCGCCGAGCGCAGGATCGTCGGGCGAATGAAGATCATCAGGTTGGTCTTGGTCCGCGATCGCGCCCGCGACTTGAACAGATTGCCGAGCACCGGAATGTCGCCGAGCAGCGGGATCTTTTCGATCGTCCGCCGCTCGTTGTCGTCGAGCAGCCCGCCGATCACCGCGATCTGGCCGTCGTCGACCGTCAGCGTCGTCTGCACCTCGCGCTTGTTGAGGATCAGGTCGCTGTTGTCGCTCGATACCGGCCCCGCGATCGAACTGACCTCGAGCCTGAGGTTGAGCTTGATCGCGCCCGAGTTGTTGACCTGCGGCTTCACCCCCAGCTCGATGCCGACATTCTCGCGCTGTGTCGTGCGGAAGGTGTTGTCGAAATTGTTCGACAGCGCCTGGCCCGTCGTGATCGGGATTTCCTGCCCGACCAGGCTGTGCGCCTCCTGATTGTCGAGCGTCACGATGTGCGGGACCTGAAGCAGGTTCGACGCGGTGTCGCTCTTCACCGCATTGATGATCGCGCCGAAGATGGTGTCGCCGATCCGCCCCCCGAAGCCGCCGAAGCCGCCCGACGAACCCAGGATCGAGTTGAGCGCCGACTGCGCCAGCTGGTCGGACACCGCGCTGTTGGTGGAGGTGACGATCGTGCCGTTGGTCGTCGTCGTCGTCGTCGTCGCCAGCTGGCGTGCGCCGATCGCGCCGGCGATCTGGAGGATGTTGGGCGCCGAATTGGCGAAGGTCGACGCCGCGAACGCGCCGCCCGAGGTGTTGCCGAGCAGGAACTGAGCGCCGAGTCGATTGACGGTGGCGTCGGATACCTCGGCGACGATCGCCTCGACCAGCACCTGCTCACGCCGGGTGTCGAGCTGACGGGTCACCTCGGCGAGCTGGCGCTGAATTTCGGCGGGGGCGGCGATGACGATCGCATTGGCGCCAAGGAAGCGGGTGATGACCGCGGCCGTCCGTCCGCCCTGGGTCGTGACCGCGGGCTGGCCGTTGGCATTGCCGCCGCCGCCGCCGCTGGTCGGCTGGCTGACCGGCGCGGCGGCGGGCATCGAGGTGCCGCCGGTCGAATTGCGGCTCATCGACGTCGATGTCGACAGCTGCAGCGTCGACGGCTGCGGCATCTCCGGCGTCTGGCCGACAAGCTGCTGGAGGACGGGGAGCAACTGCTCGGCATCGGCATTCTCGAGGAACACCACCTTGATCTCGGTCCCGCTACGCGCCTTCTGGTCGAGCTCGGCCGCGACCCGTGCCAGCCGCGCGACATTGCCAGCATCGCCGCGCAGTGCGACCGCGTTCGAGCTGTCGATCGCGACCACCGACACCACCGCGCCCGTCGACGGGCCAGCACCCCCCGCTCCGGCGCCGAGCAGCCCTTGGAGCGCCGCCGCCACTTCCTTGGCGTTGGCGTTCTTCAGCGCGATCACGCGGGTCGTCGCATTGTCGGTATCGACGCGGCGCAACACCTCGCGGATGCGGCGGATGTTGTCGGCGAAGTCGACCACCACCAGGCTGTTGGCACCGCGGTTGGCGGTGACGGAGCCCTGCGCACTCACCAGCGGACGGACGGTGTCGATCGCCTGGGTCGCGTCGACCGAGCGCAGGCGGATGATCTCGGTCACGAACGCGTTGCGGTTCGCGCCCGCGGCCCCCACCCGGCTTGGCTGCGAGGCGGCGTTGTCGATCGGCTGGATGCGGAAGGCGCCGTTGGCGGTCGGCACCGCGACGAGGCCGTTGGCGCGCAATGTCGACAGGAACGCCTCGAAATATTCCGACCGGCTGAGCGGTCGGTCGGTGACGACGGTCACCTTACCCTGGACGCGGTTGTCGACGATGAACGTACGCCCGGTCACCCGCGCGGCATCGGCGATGAACGCGCGGATATCGGCGTCGCGGACGTTGAGCGTCTGTTGCGCGGCGATCGGCGCGGACGGCAACGCCAGCGCCAGGGCGGAGGCGAGGAGCAGCTTGGGGCGGAACTTCATGGACGCGGTGCAATCGTGAGGGAGAGCGGCAGCGTCTGGCTGCCGCGCTCGACGGTGATGGGGATGGCGCCGCCGCCGGCGAAGTCGCTGGCGATGCGGTCGAGGTCGCCGGGGCCGGAAACAGGACGCCCGCCGATCGAGGTGACGACGTCGCCCTCGCGCAAGCCCGCCTGACGGAACAGCGCCCCGGTGCCCTGTGGGCGGACGACGAGGCCGCTGACCCGACCGCCGTCGATCCGCGGGATGAAGCCGATTTCCTGGCGGATCTGCGCGGCGCCGACCGCCGGCTGTGCCGGGAACGATGCGGCTGGCGGAACCGACGACGCGTTGGGCGCGGGCGCTGCGCCGGGCGGCGGCGGGGCCGTGTCGCCCTGGACGATGAACAGGTCCTCGTCGGCGCCGCCACGGTCGAGCGTGACATGGTCGAACGCCACCGCCTTCAGCTTGACGCCCGGCACGATCTCGTCGCCGACCGCATAGCTCAGCTGCTGCTGGTCGGGCCCGGCGATGATCGCCGATCCGCCGCCCGACGCCTCGTTCACGCGCGTTCCGAACAGCGTCAGCTGAAGCGAGGTGACGGTGCCCGGCTGGGTCTGGACGGGATCGAGGCGGAAGAAGGGATCGAAGCCGGCGATGACGTCGCCCGGATTGCCCGGCACGGCGAGCGCGGCGGGGCGCCAGTCGCCGAGCGGCGCGACCGGCGTGACGATCGTCCAGAACAGCCGCGAGCCTTGCACCGCGAGCAGCGCCAGCAACGCGAGTTCCGCGATTGAGTAGACATTGACGACGGGAAGGCGCCGCAACCAGCGGCGCGCCCGGGCGTCGAGCTTCAGTTGCATGTGATCGTCAGTCCCGCTCGGCTGCGGCTACGCTTGCCATGTTACAGCGGTGCGTCAAGAAGCTGACACGAAACCGTGACATGCCTGAAGGCAAGGAAGAGCCATGAATACCAGCTTCGCCCCCCGCCGCGACACCACGCCGATCGGCAACGGCCTGGATGGCGCCGCGATTGCCGAGCGCATGATGACTCGCCAAGGCGTGCAGAAGCTGCCCAGCCCCAAGCTCGACCTGTTCGTCCTCCGCGGCTTCCTGCCGAAGGAAATCTGCGACGTCGTCATCCAGCAGATCGACGCGGTCCGCCGGCCCTCCACCATCTCCGACCCCAATGGCGACGCAGCGTTCCGCACCAGCGAGACCGGCGACCTCGACGGCCGCCACCCGCTGGTCCGCGAGATCGAGCGCCAGTTCACCGCGCTATCGGGCCTCGCCCCCGAATATGGCGAGCCGCTTCAGGGGCAGCGCTATGCGGTGGGGCAGGAGTTCAAGGGCCATACCGACTATTTCGAGCCCGATGGCGTCGACTTCGACCGCTTCTGCAGCGTCGCGGGCAATCGCACCTGGACGATGATGGTCTATCTCAACGAGCCCGAAGCGGGCGGCGCGACGCGATTCAAGGCGGTCGACAAGATCATCCAGCCGGAGACGGGCAAGCTGGTCGCGTGGAACAACCGACGCCCCGATGGCAGCCTGAACCCGGCGACCCTGCATCACGGCATGAAGGTGCGGGCCGGGACGAAATACGTCATCACGAAATGGTATCGCGAGCGGCCGTGGGGGTGACCAGACGATAGCAGGCGATATACCGATCTGAATTTTTCTATCGGCAACATCGCTTATGCTAAGTTCACCAATACAACTGCTTTAGTCACGTGGTATCGCCCGATGACATCGACGATGCTATGATTTGCCATTCTCACGACGGGAGCGTGATTATGGCATTGGTAACCGGGACTAATGGCGCCGATATCCTGGAGGGGACATCGGGAAACGACACCATCTTTGGATTGGCCGGCAATGATCTGATTCGGGCGAGCCTCGGTGTGGACAGCGTCGATGGCGGGGATGGCGTCGACACGCTCGACCTGTCGCAGGCGTTCATTTTGTCACTGCCGATCGGCGACAGCTTCTTTGGTCGAGATCTCATTTTCACGAGCGACAGCGTGCGGGACGGGCTCAACGGTTTCAGCACACGATTGAGCGGGATCGAGACGATCAACGTGATCGAGCGAAGCGGCAATCGCATCGATATCGATACCGGCAATTCCCGCTACAATTTTAATATCGAGTTGGGAAACGGCACCCATCAGGTTGTCGGCCAGACCGACGCGGCCAACGAAACCGTCACCATATACTTCACCAACACGACCGATCGCATTTTCGCGACATTCGACAGCGGGTCTGTCAGTGCCAGGGACCGTGGTAACATCGACGTCTTTCAGTTCGGGACGTCTCAACTTCCCAGCCCGTCCGTTGCTACCAAGGCAGTGGAATCGATCGTCGTCCAATCGCTCGATACGGCCCGGGGGTTGGTCTTTGACTCTCTCATTGCGAACGACACGGCCACGTCGCTCACCATCTTCGCCTCCGACTACACCGACCTCATCACTGGCGGGTCCGAGCGCACGACCATCTGGATTCGTGGATCGGCGAGCGATTCGGACCTCTATCGCGGCGGCCTTGGCGCGGACACATTCGCGATTCGGGACGTGTCGAAGATCGGGTTGAACGGGAAGATCACCGACTTCGAGAACGTCGACACGATCGCGTTGGGCTCGCCGGGCGCCGGCGCTGTCTCGCCGACGTTTATAGGGACCAATCGCTTCAGCGGCGCAGCCGGCCAAGTCCGCTACCAGTTCCGTGATTCGACGACCATCATCGAGGCCGACAGCAATGGCGACGGGATTGCGGATCAATTGCTGACCATCGCCGATGGTCGGTTTGAGCTGACGGAGACCTCACTGGGACAGATCCAGGGCAAGTTCCTGTCGGCGGGAATCAACACCATCACCGGAACCTCGGGTGCGGATCGTCTTACCGGGACAGCCGATCCCGACATTATCAACGGCTTGGCCGGCAACGACACGATTGACGGTGGTAGCGGAGACGACACCATCGATGGCGGCACCGGCGCCGACACAATGCTAGGCGGCCCCGGCAATGACGTTTTCTATGTAAACGAAGAATCAGGCGTTCAAAACGGGCGCCGGACAGGCGATCAGGTTGACGGCGGCGACGGTTACGACACGGTCATCTCGTATGTCGACATTACAGTTGGTGATGCGAATGTTGAGGCGATTCGGGCAGCAAGCGGAACCGCGCCAATTAACATTCAAGCGATAGCCAACCAACTGGCGGTTGGAAACGATGGTGATAACAGACTTAGCACTTATGCGTTCAATGATTACATCACCCTTCAGGGCGGCAGAGGGAACGATACATATATCGTTTATCAAACCACGGCTTCGATCGTCGAAAACCCCGGTGAAGGCACCGACACCTTTCTAGTATCCACTAACTATACCAGTTTTGACTATACTCTTCCGTCGGGCGTCGAGATCGAGTTGCTATCGACAGCGACGAATTCCGCATCGAGCACCACGGGCCTCACCGGCAACGCGTACAGCCAGGTCATCGTCGGTGACTATGGCAACAACCGCCTAGCGGGCGGCGGTGTCACCTCGGGCGGCGGTGACGTGCTGATCGGGCTGCGCGGCAATGACACCTACATCGTCGATGCCACCAAGCTGTTCATCATCGAGAACGCCGACGAGGGCAACGACGTCGCCATCGTCACCGCGGCGGCGTCCAACTTCGTGCTCAACGAGAAGACCTCGGTCGAGACGCTCCAGGCCGCAAGCGGCACCGACGCGATCAACATCACCGGCAATCCCGATGCGCAGGTCATCATCGGCAACGAAGGCGCCAATATCCTGTCGGGCGCGGGCGGCGGCGATACGCTGATCGGGCTCGGCGGCAACGACACCTATCAGGTGCGCTCGATGGGCGACCAGGTGGTCGAGGCGAATGGCGGCGGCGTCGATACGGTGTTCGCGACGGTCAGCTATTCGCTCGGCGCCAACGAGATTGAGGTGTTGTCGACCGTGGTGAACGCGGCGACCGATCGGATCGACCTGATCGGCAATTATGCGACCCAGCTCGTCATCGGCAATGACGGCAATAACATCCTGAACGGCGGATCGGGCGGGGTCGACACCCTCATCGGGCTGTTCGGCGACGACACCTATGCTGTGGGCGATGCGCGGGTGACGATCGTCGAAAATGCCGGCCAGGGCACCGACGCCGTCGTCGCCTCGGTCAGCTACCAGCTGCGCACCGGCGTCAGCGTCGAGACGCTCGCCGCGCAGAACCGCGACGGCACCGAGGCGCTGGTGCTGACCGGCAATGAGGTGGCGCAATTCGTCGTCGGCAACGACGGCGCCGACACGCTTGATGGCCGCGGCGGGGCGGACACGCTGATCGGCGGCGGCGGGGCGGACGTGTTCGCCTTCACCACCGCGGCGGCGAGTGGCAATGCCGATACGATCTTCGACTTCCAGGCAGGAATCGACCGCATCGGCCTCGCGACCGACGTCTTTGCGGCGGTGACCGATGGCGGCATTCAGGCGGGTGAGTTCGTAGCTGGCACCGCGGCGCAGGATGGCGACGACCGGCTGGTCTATGACCAGACCACCGGCCGGCTGTTCTACGACGCCGACGGCAATGGCGCGGGCGCGGCGGTGCTGCTGGCCCAGCTGACGGCGGGGACGGCGCTGACGGCGGCGAGCTTCGTCGCCGTTGCACCGGTGGCGGATCTCGCGGCTTAGGCCTCCGGTGACCGGCGAGGTGCGCGGCGGTGGAGGGCATTCCCTGAGGGCGCATTGCCCGGCGGCATGCCCTTCCACCACCGCCTTCGTCGGCGGCCCCCCTCCCCAGCCGAGCTGGGGAGGACGAGCGACGGTCAGAACGTCGTGCTCACCCCCAGCGTGAACAGCCGGCCCTGAATATACCGGTTCGCGAACACCTGGTTGCCGTTCGCGAAGGTCTGGCGCTCCTGATAGCGGGTGCGGGTCAGGTTGCGCGCTTCCGCCTTGATCTCGAATTTGCCGCCGAACGCCTCGACGCCCTGACGCGCGACGAGGTCGAGGCGGATGCCCGGCCGTTCGATGACGTCGGGCTGGAAGCCGACACCCGATAGGTTCGCCGGGCCGCGGTTGGTGACGCGGTCGCTGGCGTAGTTGAACAGCAGCGTGACCTGCGAAAGCCGCGTCGTGTCCTCGATACCCAGTTGGACGTTGACGAGATGATCCGACTGCCCCGTCAGCGGCGCACCGTCGCGGAACTGGAGCGCCGCCGGCCCGAAGCCGCGGGCGCAGCCGCCCAGCGTCTGGTTGAGCACGTTGGGCACGCAGGTCGCGTCAGCGTCGATCGCCGACTTGGTATAGGTATAGTTGGCGACGATCAGCGCCCGGCGGGTCGCGAAGAACTCACCCAGCGTGTGCAGCGGCAGATATTTCTGCACCTCGACTTCACCGCCGTACAGCGTCGCGCGCGGCAGGTTGGTGAAGCCGGTCTGGAGGCGGTCGTCGGCACCGGTGTAGAAGCCGACCTGCTCGATCGGATTGTCGATCCGCTTGTAGAAGCCCGCCGCGGTAATGCGCTGGTCACGCGCGAAGAACCATTCGTAGCGCGCCTCCAGGTTCCACAGCTCGGAGTCGCGGAGCAGCGGGTTGCCGAAGAACAGGCGATCCGAATCGGGGTCGCGGAACTGTTGCGGCGCCAGCTCGCGGAATTGCGGGCGCGAGATCGTCTTCGACGCCGAAGCACGAAGCTGCTGGTCGGCCGCGAAATTCCACGTCAGCGTCGCCGACGGCAGGAAATAGCCGTTGTTGAGCCGCGTGGTTGCGACGCCGATCGGGGTGACCGTCTCGTTACCCTTTTCATAGCGCACGCCGATCACCGAGCGCAGCCCGTCGGTCGCCTCCGCTTCCGCCTGGATATAGCCGGCGTGGACGGTGAGCCCGGCGTCATAGGCATAGGCGCCGAGCGGCGTGTTGAACTGCAGCTGGATCGAGCAGGCGTTCTGGCCGATCAGCGGGCAGGCGTTGTTGAGCGCGTCGGGGCCGAGCAGATAGTCAGGCCGCAGCAGGTTGACCGGATATTGCGGCGCAGTGCCGCCGCCCAGGCTGGTCTGGTAGTTGAACTGAAGGCGGCTCGAGCTGCGCTTCGTGTCCGAATAGAAATAGCCCGCCGAGACGGTGAAGGGCCGCTCGGTATTCAGCTTGTAGGCGGCGTCGGCCTGGCCGGTCCACAGATCCTCGTTGAGGTCGCTGAACACGATCGAGGCGAAGGGCGTGAAGCGCTGCGTCACCTGGAAGGCGCCGTCGCACTGCAGGCCGGTCGCCTGGTTGCCGCCGTCGTTCACGATCGGCAGGCCGTTGGTGGTGCGATTGGCGCACAGATAGTCGAACTGCCGCTCGTAAGGCGCCTTGCGCTTCGAATTGGCATAGGCGCCACGGGCGTCGACGCGAAGCTGGTCGGTCAGGCGGAATTCGCCGACCAGCTGCGACTCGATCAGCTGCCGCTCGAACCAATTGGTGTTCTGCTGGAAACGCAGCCCCGATGGGTTGTTGTAGAGCGTGGCCGCGCTCCCGCGCGCCTGCTTCAGCGTGTCGTGGATGTAGACGTTGGTCCAGCGGACGGTGTTCTCGCCGAACTCCAGCCCCAGTCCGATCAGCGCGTTGGCGACGACGCGGTTGTCGGTCAGCAGCGTGCGATAGTCGTTGCGCAGCGTGCCGTTCTCGGTGACCGAATCCTGCTGCGTCGTCAGGCGGCTGCGCCAGGTATTGCTGGCGGATACCGAGGCGATGACGCCGAGGCGGGTCGAACCGATGTCGTAGACCGATCCGCCCGAAAGCTCGCCCGACCAGTTCGCCGGCAGCTGGTTGTTGCGCTGAAGCAGCGTGGTCGAGGCGTTGTTGAGCAACGCAACCTGGTTCGCCGGGATCAGCCCGGTGCCGTTCGGCGCGTTCTTGATGAAGGCGGGCGTCTTGCGCGTGCCGTCGTCGAAGCCGATCCAGTCGAAATCGCCGCCGTAATAGGTGTAGCCGAGCTCGCTGGTCGTATAATCGTCGGCGCCGATCGTCGCGCCCGCGGAGATGAAGTTCTTGTCGGGAATCGCCTTGGTCGTCAGGTTGATGACGCCGCCGCCGAACTCGCCGGGATAGTTCACCGAATAGGTCTTCTGCACCAGCGCCGACCCGACGATCGTCGTCGGGAAGATGTCGAGCGGCACCGAACGGCGCAGCGGCTCGGGGCTCGGCAGCGGCGAGCCGTTGAGCAGCGACGAGGAATAGCGATCGCCGAGGCCGCGAACGAAGACGAAGCCGTTGCCGACCACCGACAGGCCGGTAACGCGGGTCAGCGCCCCGGCGATGTCGCCTTCGCCCGTCCGCGCGATGTCGGCCGCCGACAGGACGCTGATGACCTGCGGCGTCGCGCGGATCGTGTTGGGGATGTTGCGGCCGACGACGACGATGTCCTCGGCATCGGTGCCGCCCGCGCCGGGCGCCGAAATCTCCACCGCCTCTTCGTCGGCAGCCTGGTTGGCCGCGTCCTGCGACTGCGGCGTGCCGCTCTGCGTCGTCGGCGTCTGCGACTGCGGATTCGCCTGGCCGTCGGGCGAGGTCGCGGTCGTGCTGATCGGCGGCGGCGCCGGCGGCGCGGTCTGCGCGAGCGCAGCCGGCGCGACAAAGGTCGTCGTCAGCAGGAGGAGGGCGGCATAGGGGGAGCGGCGCTGCATGTCCGGATCATCCAGATAAGGGCAATAGGAAAATGCCGGGGCGATCGCGTGCGACCGCCCCGGCACTCAAGGTCCGAGGCGGTCGGCCTCAGCGGCCCTGGCAGGCGAAGTAGACCGAGTTGAACGATGGCGGGCCGAAGTCCTGCTTGGTCGAGTCGGCGGCGCGGATCGTCGAGCGATCCGACTGGCTGACTTCCTGCGCGATGAAGTTGACGCAGGCGACGTTCGCCGGGGTCTTCACCACGCCGTTGACGAAGCGCATGTCCGAACCGCCGCGCTGGCGGATCGCGGCGGGTGCGTTCGCGGTCTGGATGAAGGTGAAGTTGGCGAAGGTCGAGAAGGTGCGCGGCAGCAGGTCTTCGGCGCCGTTCGAGTCGATCTCGGTCGAGAAGCTGTCAGCGGTCGCACCGATCGTCCGCTGGGCGGCGATGATGAACTGCATGAAGCCGCGATAGCCGTTGTCGATGTCGAAGCCGTCGTCGTCGGCACCGGTCACGACGAAATAGCGGACGTTGGTGTTGCCGCCGAAGATCTCGACGCCGTCGTCGGCCGAATTGTGGCTCTGGACGTGATCGATGACCGTGCCCGACCCGGTGCCGCCCAGCGTCAGGCCCTGCAGCTCGTTACCGTCGGAGATGGCGATGCCCGAATAGCGGATCTGGACGTAGGACAGCTGGCCCGACGAGTCGGCCGCGGTCGGCCCGCCGTAGAAGCGACCGGTGACGCCCTCGATCGCCTGCTGACAGGTCGTCGAGCTGCCGTTCGCATTGTTCGGGCCGGTGCCCGCGGCGCAGACGCCGGTCGGTGCGCGGCCGAGCATGATGATGCCGCCCCACTGGCCCTGGGTCGCGTCGGACACGCCGTTGTTCGCCAGATTCTGCTGCGAGGTGAAGATGATCGGATTGTCGCGAGTGCCGACGGCGCTGATCTTCGAACCGCGGTTGATGAGCAGCAGGTCGTTGGTCGATTCCGACGAATCGGCGGCGATGGTCACCCCCGCCTCGATCGTCAGCGTGATGCCGGTGTCGGCGCCGGTGGTGCCGACGTCGTTGCCGACCTCAGTCTGGCCGCGCAGGCGATAGAAGACGCCGGCGATCTTGGGCAGGCGCAGGCTCGACGTGATATTCTGCGGCAGGCGGCACGCCTTGAAGCCCTGGACCAGGCCGTCGTCGATCGTGCCGGTCGGGCATGACGCGCTCGACCCGCCCGAACCGACCGCCGGCACCGCGGTGCAGGCTGCGCCCGATCCGCCGAATTGCGCCGACGACGAGTTGCAGGTCCAACCCTGGAAGCTGGTGTCGCTCGGCCCGTTGAGCGCGCCGACATAGTTGGTGCTCTGGAAGAACGAATTGATCGCCGACGGATCGGCCGCGGTCGTCAGCGAGGTAGCCGCGACCGGATAGACGCCGTTGATCGTCGAACCGACGCCGCTGACGTTGTTGTTGGTGCCGGTGTTGACGATCGCCAGCTGCTCATCGGCGGTGATCGTGATGCCGGCGCTGCCGCCCGCTCCGCTGGTCGAGGCGAACTGCGCTGCGGTGATCGCGCTCGGCGCCGGGGTCGGCGCGGGGGTCGGCGACGGCGACGGGGCCGGCGTCACGATGCTGATGCTGCCCGCACCCGGCGATGCCACGTTGTCGGCGCCGCCACAGGCCGCCAGCGTGGCGCACGACGCGCCCGTCATAAGGATGAGCGCAACGCGCTTGATGCTCGCCATGTCGAAATGCTCCCGGTCTCGAATCTCGTGACGGGCCGCGCAGCGGCGGCCCGGCGGTCGACCTGGAAACAGGTTCCCCCCGTCGACCCCCGCCGGGGCGTTAGGCGATGCGAATGACGGTTCGATGCCGAAACGACGACGGTTCCGCGACAGAGCCATGACGGTTGCGTGACAGTTGCCTCGGTCGATCGCTGGTGCTGGACAGCGCCGCTATTGACGTTACCGTAAGCGTCATGACCGTTCCTGCCATTTTGTCACGCCTGCGGCTGCCCGTCATCGGATCGCCGATGTTCATCATCTCCGGTCCCGAATTGGTGATCGCGCAGTGCAAGGCAGGGATGGTCGGCTCCTTCCCGGCGCTGAATGCCCGTCCGCAGTCGCTGCTCGACGAATGGCTCCATCGGATTACCGAGGAACTGGCCGCGCATAATCGCGATCATCCCAATCGCCCCGCCGCCCCGTTCGCGGTCAACCAGATCGTCCACAAGTCGAACGACCGGCTGGAGGCAGACCTGGAAACCTGCGCCAAATGGCAGGTGCCGATCGTCATCACCTCGCTCGGCGCACGCGAGGATCTTAACACCGCCGTCCATGGCTGGGGCGGGATCACGCTGCACGACGTCATCGACGATCGCTTCGCGCACAAGGCGATCGAAAAGGGCGCCGACGGCCTGATCGCGGTCGCGACCGGGGCCGGCGGCCATGCCGGCAAGCTGTCGCCGTTCGCGATCATCCAGGAGATCCGCCAATGGTTCGACGGACCGTTGGCGCTATCGGGCTCGATCGCGACCGGCGGCGCGATCCTCGCGGCGGAGGCGATGGGCGCGGACTTCGCCTATATCGGCTCGCCCTTCATCGCCACCGAAGAGGCGAACGCGGTCGACGGCTACAAGCAGGGTATCGTCGAGGGGCGCGCGGGCGACATCGTCTATTCTAACCTCTTCACCGGCGTCCACGGCAACTATCTGCGCGCCTCGATCGAGGCGGCGGGCCTCGACCCCGACAATTTGCCCGAGGGCGACCTGTCGACGATGAACTTCGGCGGCGGCAACGGCAGCAAGGCCAAGGCATGGCGCGACATCTGGGGATCGGGCCAGGGCATCGGCGTGGTCGACCGGGTCGAAAGCGTCGCCGATCGCGTCGACCGGCTGGAGCGGGAGTATCTCGCCGCGAAGGAGCGACTGAGGATTTAATTGCCTGACTCCGTCCCATTTTACTCGCTCGTTATTCCCGCAAACCTCCTTGATGTGCCCGCTCCCGTCATCCCCGCGAAGGCGGGGATCCATACTGGCTACCCGTCGTGAGCCTCACCACTCTCCGAGGAATAGGGATTCGCGCCTTCGCGGGAATGACGGGGGATGCGGTAATGACGGGGAGCACCTGCCCCCTCAGAACGCCAGCGTCAGCCGATCCTGCAACTGATGCACCGGGCTGACCGCGCCGCCCGTCAACTGCGCCTCGTCGAGCATCGCCACCCGGCGGTGCAGGTCGGCGCTTGCCGCCACCAGTGCCTGCGCGCGCGAGGGCAGCGCGCCGACCAGATTGGCGTCCAGCATCGGCCCCTGCCCCAGCCGCCGCGCGCCGTCCTGGGCATCACGCGGGCCAAGTTCGCCCGCCTCAACCGCGCGCTGCGTCAACAGCCAGGCGATGACGTGCATCAGCCGCGTCGTGACCTTCAGCGACTCGCAACTGAACCCCACCCGCACGAGCGGATCGAGCGATTCGCGTTCGCGCCGGCCCTCCTCGTCGAAATAGTGACGCGCCTCGTCGGCCAGCACCATCGCCTCGGTATACAGCGAGTCGATAAGCCGGCGCTGGATCCGGGAGTCTGGCAGGCGGACGGTCATGGTCTGTCGATCATGCCAGAGGCGCGCATGCGGATACAACGACGCGATTCGAGGTCGTTGTACCGCATCGGGGCAGGTTCAGGCGATGATGTCGGGGATCAGTTCGTCCTCGAGCTGAGCGATCTCGTCCTTCAGACGCAGCTTGCGCTTCTTCAGACGCGCCAGCTGCAGCGCATCGGGCATCGCCGCCCACGCCAGCGCATCGATCGCATTGTCGAGATCGCGGTGCTCGCTACGCAGTGCCGTGATCCGCGCGATGATCTGCGTTTCGTCCATCGTCCCGTCGACCCTTCACTCAACCGGAGCGGCCGATAGCAAAGCGCGGCCGAGACACCAATCGTCGCAGACATCCCATCGACACGTCGATTCGGGGGTGATCGGGACAAGACATTTTAACCCGACGGGTGTTTACTGCGTGTCCCCAAACCGAATGCATAGGAGGAATTGCCATGCAGACGACGCATCAGACGGCCCTGGAGACCAAGCATGCCGCGCTCGACCGCCGCATCGCCGAAGAGAGTCACCGGCCGCTTCCCGATGCGGTGGCGTTGGCCAATCTCAAGAAGCAGAAGCTGAAACTAAAGGAAGAGTTGACCAGCCTCTGACCAATCGACTCCCGGCGTCCGTGGTCACGGTCGCCGGGAGCGAAACACCATCGACTTGGCATAGATCGGCGTCGAATCGCCCCCGCCGACCGGCTTGCGCGCAAGCTTCGGATCGATCGGATCGTCGAGCGCCACGCCGACACGCCCTTCGGCACACCAGGCGATCTTGCCCTCGACCACGCCGATCCCGCGCAGTCCGACGACCACCGGCGTGCCGATCGGCACGACGCGGCCGATCTCGGCCATCAACCCACCCGGCGACAGATTGCGCACCCGCACTTCGGTGACGTCCGTATCGCCCTCGAACCGGATCGGCGCGACGAGGAACAGGCTGTCGCGCTGGCCGGCACGCTTGCCGGCGTCGCTCGTCGTATCATCGTCGACGGGAAAATCGCGGTCGATGCGGTCCATGGCTGATGCGGTCGTCTCTACCCGAAAACTAGATGCCCGACCTAAGACGGCAATGGTTGCCGAGACCTTAAAATCGAACGATTTCCGTCAGGCGATCGTCCCAACCAGGAACAGTTCGCCGCGTCGGCGAATCAATCCTCGCGGCTGACCTTTTCATGTCGCTCGTGACGCTCTTGCGCCTCGACCGTCATCGTCGCGATCGGCCGCGCCTCGAGTCGGCCCAGGCTGATCGGCTCGCCGGTGACCTCGCAGTAGCCGTATTCACCCTCGTCGAGGCGGCGCAGCGCCGCGTCGATCTTTGCGATCAGCTTGCGCTGTCGGTCGCGGGTGCGCAGCTCGATCGACCAGTCGGTCTCGCTCGATGCACGGTCGGTGATGTCCGCCTCGCGCAGCGAGTCGATCTGCAATTGTGACAGCGTTCCTGCCGATTCGAGCAGGATGGCGTCGCGCCATGCGCTCAGCTTCCGGCGAAAATAATCCTGCTGCCGAAGGCTCATGAAGGGTTCGTCGGCACTGGGCCGATAGCCATCGTCGGCGTCGTTCGCCGGCGGTGGTGTCATTCTAGATTCCGTTACGCGATCGATCACCGTTGCCATTGCCACTCTCCCTTCGACCCCACTGTGTCGCGGGACCGCCCCCAAATGGTCAGGGGCCTATAATCGTGCGCGGCTGCGGCCACAAGCGAGCGACCTTACGGAATTGAGGCGGAAATTGATGGAATCTTGCGTTTATCGTTGAACGTGTCGTCGGCGTCACGGTCCTGGCGCCGACGACATCGGTTGGACCTCAGGCCTTTTGCAGCGCGGCCTCGATCTCGGGGATCGGATGGCCGGTCAAATCCTTGTCTAACTCACCCTTCAGCCGCTTCTCGACCTCGACGTGATAATGCTTGCGCATCTCGCCCAACGTCTTGGGCGGCGCGACGATGATGAGCGATTCGAACTGGTTGTTCAGCGCGCGCTTCTTCAGCAGCTCGGCCGCCTCCGCGGCGAAGCGGTCTTCCTCGAGCTGGTGGAAGTCGGTTTCGGCCATCGTGCCGCGCGACGGCGCGAAGCCGGCACCCTGGCCACGCGAGCCGCCGGTGCCGCCGCCCTGCGCCACGCCGGGAGCGCCCGCCCCCATCTGCGATCCCGAGGCGCCGCCGGCGGCATCGGTCTTCTGGTCGCGGTCGGCAGGGTTCACCTGCTCCTGGGCGTGCTCGACGACGAGGTTGAGATACTGGTCGTCGCCTTCGTTGCGCAGGAACAGCATCTTGCGGCCATCGGCCACCAGCACCATCGCGTTGTTGGGAACATGCACGTCTCTGTCTCCTGCTGTTGTTCTCGTCCTGTCCGACCAACGCCCCGCCAGCCGCCGGGTTGCGCGCCGCGGGCCGCGCCGCCATAGCGCGGCGATGCACGACATCCGCGCGATCCGAGACGATCCGGCCGCCTTCGACGCAGGGCTCGCCCGCCGCGGCGCCGCCCCCCAGGCAGAGGCGCTGCTCGCGCTCGACGAGCGGCGCCGCGTCGCGATCACCGCGGCGCAGGAGGCGCAGGCCAAGCGCAACGAGCTGTCGAAGGCGATCGGCCAGGCCAAGGCGCAGAAGGACGAGCCGCGCGCGCAAGCGCTGATGGCCGAGGTCGCGGCGCTGAAGGACGCGCTGCCCGCGATCGAGGCGGAAGAGGCGGCGCTGTCGGGCGAGCTCGACACGCTCCTTGCCGCCCTGCCCAACATTCCGGCCACCGACGTGCCTGAGGGCGCCGACGAGAGCGGCAACGCGCTGGTCGCCGAGCATGGCAGCCGTCGCGACTTCGCTTTCACCGCCAAGGACCACGATGCGATCGGCCCCGCGCTGGGCATGGACTTCGACACCGGCGTCGCCATCGCCGGTGCGCGCTTCACGCTGCTGCGCGGCGGCATCGCCCGGCTGTCGCGCGCGCTGGGGCAATATATGCTCGGCCGACTGGTCGACGAACACGGCTATCAGGAAGTAGCGCCGCCGCTCCTCGTCCGTGACGAGGCGGTCTACGGCACCGGCCAGCTGCCCAAGTTCGCCGAGGATCTGTTCAGGACGACCGACGGCCGCTGGCTGATCCCCACCGCCGAGGTCAGCCTGACCAACATCGTCCGCGAGCAAATCCTGAAGGAAGGCGAACTGCCGCTGCGCTTCGCCGCGCTCACCCCCTGCTTCCGCTCCGAAGCGGGCGCGGCGGGGCGCGACACGCGTGGCTTCATCCGCCAGCACCAGTTCGACAAGGTCGAGATGGTGTCGATCACCACCCCCGACCAGTCGGACGCCGAACACGAGCGGATGACGGCCCTTGCCGAGGGCGTGCTCGATGCGCTCGACCTGCCCTATCGCCGGATGCTGCTGTGCGCCGGCGACATGGGCTTCACCGCGCGTCGCACCTATGACCTCGAGGTGTGGTTGCCCGGCCAGGCGGCCTATCGCGAGATTTCGTCCTGTTCGACCTGCGGCGACTTCCAGGCGCGGCGGATGAATACGCGCTACCGGCCGGAGGGTGAGAAGGCGACGCGCTTCGTCCACACGCTCAACGGCTCTGGCCTGGCGGTCGGTCGGACGCTGGTCGCGGTGATCGAGAATTACCAGCAGGAGGACGGCTCGGTCGTCGTGCCCGACGTGCTTCGCCCGTGGATGGGCGGCATCGAGCGCCTCGAGCCGCTTCGGTGAAGCGCGCCGCGCCAGCGCTGGGGCTCGCGTCGGCATTGCTCGCCGGCTGCATTCCCAGCGTCGAGCGCGGCTACGACCAGCCCGCCGTCGCGCCACCGCCGATGCAGACCGTCCAGCCGCTGCCACCGCAGCAGCAGGACGACGAGCCGGTCCGCCGCTCGGTGAATGACGATGCGGTGACCAGCCTCCCTGCCCCGCGTCCCGCCTGGGAGGCGGCGCCGGTCTCTGCCGATGCGCGCGAGGTCGCCGCACAGAGCTATACCGTGCGCCCCGGCGATACGCTCCGCAGCATCGCCGAGCGGACCGGCGCCGGATCGGAGGCGATCGCGCGCGCCAACGGCATCGACCCGCCCTTCGTCATCCGCGCCGGCCAGCGGCTACAGATCCCCGCGGGCCGCTATCACCTCGTCCGCCCCGGCCAGAGCGGCATCGCCATCGCCCGCGCCTATGGCGTCGAGTGGTCGCGGATCGTCGCCGCCAACGACCTGACCGAGCCCTATATCCTGCGCTCCGGGCAGCGCATCGCGATCCCCGGCAGCACCGACCGCCCACCCAGCGTCGCCGAGCGCGCCGCCGCCTTCACGCTCGACATCGACGACATCCTGACCGGCGGCGAACCCGCGGTGGCCGCCAATCGTGCGCCCGCCAGGCCGACGCCCAACGCCAGCCGCGTGCTGTCGCCGACCGTCCCCGTCGCACCGCCGCCGCGGCTGGCAAGCGGCGGCTTCGTCTGGCCCGTCGACGGGCGCGTCGTGAAGCGCTTCGGCCCGGGGGCCAGTGGCGAACGGTCGAACGGCATCAAGATCGCCGTGCCGATCGGCACCCCCATCCGCGCGACCGGCGACGGCATCGTCGCCTATGTCGGCACCGGCATCGCCGCGCTCGGCGGGCTCGTCATCATCAAGCATGGCGGCGGCTGGGCCAGCGTGTACGGCCACGCGTCGAAGCTGACCGTGCAGCGCGGCCAGTCGGTCAAGCGCGGCCAGGTGATCGCGCTGTCGGGCGACACCGGCCTCGCCGACCGTCCCGAGGTCCATTTCGAACTGCGCCGCGGCCGAACCGCGGTCGACCCGCAGCGGGAATTGTCCGCCCCATGATCCTCCCCCGCCAGGGGGAGGTGGCAGGCGTAGCCTGACGGAGGGGGCGGTAAGCTCAGCGAGAGCGGGTCGCTTACCTCCCCCTCCGTCACGCCTTCGGCGCGACACCTCCCCCTGGCGGGGGAGGATAAGGAGGAGCCGTCATGCTGAACGTGTTTCAGCATCTCCTGCCCTGCGCGACCGGGATGACGAACCCCAAGATTCGTCCTATGCGCCCGCGCATGCAGTACCAGTCCGATCTCCTGCGCCTGCTCTCCGAGCGCGGCTACATCCACCAGCTCACCGATGCGGACGGGCTGGACAAGCTCGCCGCGACGCAGGTCGTCCCCGGCTACATCGGCTTCGATCCGACCGCGCCGTCGCTCCACGTCGGCAGCCTGGTGCAGATCATGCTGCTCCGCCGGCTCCAGCAGACGGGGCACAAGCCGATCGTCCTGATGGGCGGCGGCACCGGCAAGATCGGCGATCCCAGCTTCAAGGACGAGGCGCGCAAGCTCGCCACGACCGACACGATCGCGGCCAATATCGCGTCGATCAAGGCGATCTTCGCGCAGTTCCTGACGTTCGGCGATGGCCCTGCCGACGCGGTGATGCTCGACAACGCCGAATGGCTCGATGCGCTCGAATACATCCCCTTCCTGCGCGAGGTTGGTCAGCACTTCAGCGTCAATCGGATGCTCAGCTTCGATTCGGTGAAGTTGCGGCTGGACCGCGAGCAGTCGCTCAGCTTCCTCGAATTCAACTACATGATCCTGCAGGCGTACGACTTCATGGAACTGTCGCGCCGCACCGGTTGCCGGCTGCAGATGGGCGGCAGCGACCAATGGGGTAACATCGTCAACGGCATCGAGCTCGCTCGCCGGATGGACGGGACCGAGGTCTATGGCGTCACCACGCCGCTGATCACGACCGCCGACGGCGGCAAGATGGGCAAGACGATGGCGGGTGCGATCTGGCTCAACGAAGAGTCGCTGCCGACGTTCGATTACTGGCAGTTCTGGCGCAACACCGACGACCGTGACGTCGGCAAGTTCCTGCGCCTGTTCACCGACCTGCCGCTCGATGAGATCGCCCGGCTCGAAGCGCTCGAGAGCGCCGAGATCAACGAGGCGAAGAAGGTGCTGGCGACCGAAGCGACCGCGATGTGCCGCGGCCGGGCGGCGGCGGAGGCGGCGGCGGACACCGCACGGCAGACCTTTGAGGAGGGCGCGAGCGGCGCGTCGCTGCCCAGCGTCGCCGCCGGCGCCGACACGATCGGCGTGGTCGATGCGCTGATCGCGCTCGGCTTCGCGGCGTCGAAGGGCGAGGCGCGGCGCAAGATCGCCGAGGGTGCGGTCAAGGTCGACGGCGAGGCCGTGCGCGACCCCGCCCACGTTTTTCACGTCACCCAATCCCTGCGCCTGTCGCTCGGCAAGAAGAAGATTGGACTGATAACGCCTTAGAATATCGAGGCGTTTTGGGTGCGATTAATCTCCCGATAACCAGGCCGCTTGTCGAAGGCTTCATGGGTCTTCCGGTATTTTCCTTATCCTAGGTAAAGGAAAAATTGCTCGATGGCGTCGCAGCCTGCATTGAAGACGATCGAAGCGCGGCAGCAACCGCGCGACGAAGTTTGCTACCGGGCGCGGGGCTTCACGGCCGCCCGGGAGCGACTGCCTCTGCACGTCGTGAATACCTCGGTCGGCGGCTTCATGGCGCGGACCGAGGCAGAGCATGCGCAAGGTGAACGCGTGTCGCTGATCCTCCCCGTGGTGGGCGAGGTCGATGCGACGATCCGCTGGGCGCTCGGCGGCCGGATCGGGTGCCAGTTCGATCGGGCGATCGAGCCGCTGGTCTATCGCGCCATGCTGACCGCGTTGCAGCGCTAGGGGCCTATCCCGAGCGGAGCAGCGCCACCCCCGAATCGCGATCGAACAGGTACAGCGCGATCCGCGCCGCCTGTCCCCGCGGTCCCTCCAGCCCGCCGTCGCGATCGATCAGCAGCCGGGCGTCGTCCTGCGCGCATTGCATCAGGTCGTGGATCATCTCCGGCGTCGCCAGCCGGAACGCCGCCTCGCCCGACTGGCGCGTACCCAGCATATCGCCGGCCCCGCGCAGCCGCAGGTCCTCTTCGGCGATGCGGAAGCCGTCGTTGCTCTCGCGCATCAGCGCCAGGCGCGCGCGCGTCGTCTCGCTCATCGCATTGCCGCGGATCAGCAGGCACACCGACTTGCCACCACCCCGTCCCACCCGGCCACGTAGCTGGTGCAGCTGGGCAAGGCCGAAGCGGTCGGCATGCTCGATCACGATCAGCCGTGCGTTGGGCACGTCGACGCCGACCTCGATCACCGTCGTCGCCACCAGCACCCCGAGCCGTCCGGCGGAAAACTCCGCCATCACCGCATCCTTCTCGATCGGTTTCATCCGGCCGTGGACCAAGCCGACGCGATCGCCAAACCGCTGCCGCAGCGCTTCCGCCCGCATCTCGGCGGCGGCAAGGTCGCTCTTCTCGCTCTCCTCGACCAGTGGGCAGACCCAATAGGCCTGGCCGCCATCGGCCAGATGCCGGCCGAGCGCATTGACGACCTCGTCGAGCCGGTCCTCGCTGATGACCCGCGTCTCGATCGGCTCGCGTCCCGGCGGCATCTCGTCGAGCCGACTGACGTCCATCTCGCCATATTGCGCCAGCGTTAGCGTGCGCGGGATCGGTGTCGCCGTCATCGCCAGCAGGTGCGGGCTTCGCCCCTTTTCCTGAAGCAGCATGCGCTGCGCGACGCCGAACCGATGCTGCTCGTCGACCACCACCAGGCCCAGGTCGCGATAGCGCACCGCCTCCTGAAAGATCGCGTGCGTGCCTACCAGGATATCGATCGACCCGTCGGCCAACCCCATCAGCGTCGCCTCGCGCACGCGCCCCTTGTCGCGGCCCGTCAGCACCGCGACGTTGACCAGCAGCCCGGTGAGCGTCTTCCTCAGCGTCTCGTAATGCTGCCGCGCCAGGATCTCGGTCGGCGCCAGCATCGCCCCCTGCGCCCCCGCCTCGACCGCGATCAGCAGCGCCAGCGTCGCGACCAGCGTCTTGCCCGAGCCGACATCGCCCTGCAGCAACCGCAGCATCGGCGACGCCTGCGCCATGTCGCCCTCGATCTCCGCCACCGTCCGCGCCTGTGCGCCGGTCAGGCTGTAGGGCAGCTTCAGCAGGTCGCGCAGCCGTCCGTCGCCGACCAGCGCCCGCCCCTTACGCCGGCGCGTGTCCTGCCGGACCAGCGCCATCGCCAGCTGGTTGGCGAACACCTCGTCATAGGCGAGCCGCTCGCGCGCCTTGGCGTCGGCGGGATCGGTATGGACCCGAGCCAGCGCTTCGCGCCAGGCGGGCCACTCGCGCGTCGATTTCAACCCAGGCTCGATCCATTCGGGCAGCTCGGGCGCGCGCTCGACCGCCTGAGTGGCGAGCGCTCCGAGTCGCCGCGAGGTCAGCCCTTCGGACAGCGGATAGATCGCCTCGCGCTCGCGAAAGCTCTCGCCCGGTTCACCCAGATCGGGGTGAATGATCTGCAATTCCTGGCCATATTGTTCGAGCCTCCCCGAAACCAGCCGCGCCTCGCCGATCGGCAGCAGCTTCTTCACATAGCCCGAGCTGCCGCCGAAATAGACGAGGCTGACGTAATTGCCATGCGCGTCGGTCGCCTGCACCCGCGTCGGCCCGCGCCCGCGGCTGACGCGATGCTCGCGCGGGGTTAGGGGTATCGCGATCGTGCGGCCGACGTCGGCCTGCATCAGCTCGTCGCGAACGAAGCGATCGATCCAGCCGGTGGGCAGGTGAAAGGCGACGTCGACGACGCGCGCGATCTTCAGCCGCTCGAGCGGCTTGGCGAGTGCCGGCCCGACGCCCTTGAGCGCGGTGACTTCGGCGAACAGCGGATTGAGGATGTCGGGGCGCATGACTACATGACCGCTATAGCCCCGCCGACGAGCGCTTCCAGCACTCGCCGGCTTATCGCCGTTGGGAATTCATGGAACGCGACATCCGCCTTAAACGCCTGAAGTTCCGCGCGTGGCATCGCGGTACCAAGGAAGCCGACCTTATGATCGGCGGCTTTTTCGACGCCCATGGCGCCGGCTGGACCGATGACGAGCTCGACTGGTTCGAGGCGCTGCTCGAGGAGCAGGACGTCGACATCATGGCCTGGGCGATCGGTTCGATGCCCTGCCCGCGCGAATGGGACGGCCCGATGATGCAGGCGATGCGCTCGCTGAGCTACGTGCCGCTGCCACGATAGTCTTCACCCCTCCCTGCAAGGGAGGGGTCCGGGGGTGGGTAGCGAGCATCGCGAGCGCCCGCGCTTCCCCCAAGGCCCGAATGCGGTGCTGGCGCACCGCCACCCACCCCCAGCCCCTCCCTTGCAGGGAGGGGAGAGCTCAAGGCCCCGATGCCCGACCTCAAATCCATCCTCACCGCGACGAAGCCGCTGACCCTATCGGGCGTCCCCGCCGGCTTCCTCCCCGTGCTGCTCGCCGACCTCGCCCGCGCCACATCGGGCCGCGCCGTCTTCATCGCGCCCGACGATTCGGCGATGCGCGCCATCGCCTCGACCGCGCCCTTCTTCGCGCCCGACCTCGAGGTGATCCAGTTCCCCGCCTGGGACTGCCTGCCCTACGACCGCGCCTCGCCGACGCTGCGGATTATGGCTGAGCGCATTTCGGCGCTGCATCGCCTGCAGCAGAAGGCGAAAGGGCCGCAGCTGATCCTGACGACCGTCAACGCCGCCACCCAGCGCGTGCTGACGCCGTTCCGTATCCGCCAGCTCGTCGCCAGCCTAAAGCCCGGCGAGCGGATCGATCGGGACCGCCTCGCCGGCCTGCTCCAGGCGAACGGCTATGTCCGTACCGACACCGTCCACGACCAGGGCGAATACGCCGTGCGCGGCGGCATCGTCGACCTGTTTCCCAGCGGCGAGGAACAGGCGCTTCGCCTCGACTTTTTCGGCGACGAGATCGAGACCGTCCGCACCTTCTCCCCCGACGACCAACGCACCACCGGCCGGGTCGACAGCTTCACGCTGCTCCCCGCATCCGAAGCCTTGCTCGACGAGGAATCGATCAAGCGCTTCCGCAGCCGCTATCGCGAAAAGTTTGGCGCCACCGCGACCGGCGACCCGCTCTACCAGGCGATCAGCGAAGGCCGCCGTCTCGCCGGCATGGAGCATTGGCTGCCGCTGTTCGAGGAGAAGCTGGCGACCTTCTTCGATCATCTCGCCGACGACGACGTCGTCGTGCGCGACTTCGGCACCCCCGCCGCGGTTGAGAGCCGGCTCGAATCGATCGCCGACTATTACGAGAATCGTCAGCGTGCCGAAGGCGCACAGCCCGGCAGCTATCGCCCGCTCGCCACCGGCTCGCTGTATCTTGGCGACGACGAGTGGACGAAGGCGCTCGACCATGCCGTCGCGCATCTGACGACGCCGTTCCACGAGCCCGAGTCGAAGACCGTCCTCGATTTCAACGTCGATGGTCCCCGCGATTTCGGCCCCGAGCGGGCGGCGGGCACCAACGTCTACGAGGCGGTGGCCCAGCACCTCGAGAAGCTGCGCAAGGACGGCAGGAAGCCGATCCTCGCCAGCTATTCGATCGGCGCGCGCGAGCGGCTCGGCAACCTGCTGAAGGATCACGGGCTCAAGGGCGGCAAGATCGCCGACAGCTGGCAGGAAGCGCTCGGCGTCGCCGACACGTCGAAGAGCTTCGGCGTCGCGCTCGTCGTGCTGCCGCTCGATCATGGCTTCACCGCGCCCGGCGTCGCCGTCCTGACCGAGCAGGACATGCTCGGCGACCGGCTGATCCGCCGCACCAAGCGCAAGAAGTCCGCCGACGCCTTCCTCGCCGAGATCGCCTCGCTGACGCCGGGGGACCTCGTCGTCCACGTCGACCACGGCATCGGCAAATATCTTGGCCTCACCTCGATCCCCGTCGGCAAGAGCCCGCACGATTGCGTCGCGGTGGAATATGCCGGCGGCGACAAGCTGTTCGTGCCGGTCGAGAATCTCGAAGTGCTGTCGCGCTACGGCAGTAGCGAGGAGGGCGCGAGTCTCGATCGCCTGGGTGGCGAGGCGTGGCAGCGGCGCAAGTCGAAGATGAAGGAGCGCATCCGCGAGATCGCGGGCGAGCTCATCAAGACCGCCGCCGAACGCGCGCTTCGCCCCGGCGAAATCGCCGAGCCCGACGAGGCCGGCTATCCCAGCTTCGTCGACCGCTTCCCCTATGAGGAAACCGACGACCAGGATCGCGCGATCGACGATGTCTTGGGCGATCTGGGCGCCGGCAAGCCGATGGACCGGCTGATCGTCGGCGACGTCGGCTTCGGCAAGACCGAAGTCGCGCTGCGTGCCGCGTTCGTCGCGGCGATGGCGGGGATGCAGGTCGCGGTGGTCTGCCCGACGACACTGCTCGCGCGCCAGCATTACAACAATTTCTCGGCGCGGTTCGACGGCTTCCCGATCGAGATCGGCCGCCTGTCGCGCCTTGTCCCCGCCGCGGAGGCGAAGCGGGTCAAGGACGGCCTGACCGACGGCAGCATCGACATCGTCATCGGCACTCATGCGCTGCTCGCTAAGACGATCGACTTCAAGCGCCTGGGCCTCGTCATCGTCGACGAGGAGCAACGCTTCGGCGTCACCCACAAGGAGCGGCTCAAGGCGCTGCGCGCCGACGTCCACATGCTGACGCTGACCGCAACGCCGATTCCGCGCACGCTGCAGATGGCAATGAGCGGGCTGCGCGAGCTGTCGGTGATCCAGACCCCGCCGGTCGATCGCCTGGCGGTGCGCACCTACGTCATGCCGTGGGACCCCGTCGTCCTGCGCGAAGCGCTGCTGCGCGAGCATTATCGCGGCGGGCAGAGCTTCATCGTCACCCCGCGCGTTGCCGACCTGCCCGACATCGAGGACTATCTGCGCGAGCAGGTGCCCGAGGTGCGCTACGTCGTCGCCCATGGCCAGATGAGCGCGACCGAGGTCGAGGAGCGGATGAGCGCCTTCTACGACAAGAAGTTCGAGGTGCTGATTTCGACCACGATCATCGAAAGCGGCATCGACATCGCGTCGGCCAACACTATGATCGTCAACCGCGCAGACCGCTTCGGTCTGGCCCAGCTCTATCAGCTGCGCGGGCGAGTCGGCCGGTCGAAGACGCGCGCCTACGCCTATCTCGTCACCCCGCCCGAGCGGCAGATGACCGACACGGCCGAGAAGCGGCTGAAGGTCCTGTCCGACCTCGACTCATTGGGGGCGGGCTTCCAGCTGGCGAGCCACGATCTCGACATCCGCGGCGCCGGCAACCTGCTTGGCGACGAACAATCGGGGCATATCAAGGAGGTCGGCTACGAACTCTACCAGTCGATGCTGGAAGAGGCGATCATGGACGCCAAGGCCGGCGGCCTCGCCCAGCGACCGCGCGATTTCAGCCCCCAGATCACCGTCGACGCGCCGATCCTGATCCCCGACGATTACGTCCCCGACCTCGACCTGCGCATGGGCCTGTACCGTCGCCTAAACGAGCTGGAGCAGGGTCAGGAGATCGAGGCCTTCGCCGCCGAGATGATCGACCGCTTCGGCCCGCTGCCGCCCGAGACGGAAAACCTGATCCGCGTCATCGAGATCAAGAACAACGCCAAGAAGGCCTGCATCGCCAAGATGGACGTCGGTGTGAAGGGTGTGCTGGTGTCCTTCCACGACGACAAGCCGCCCAACGTCGCGGGCCTGCTGGCCTATGTCGACCGCCTCAACGGCGTGGCGAAGCTGCGCCCGGATTCGAAGCTGGTGCTCCAGCGCGCTTGGCCCGACGCGAAATCACGCCTGCACGGCGCGCTGCAATTGTCGAAGGGGTTGGCCAAGGCGGCGGGGTAAGCCCCCCCATCCGTCATGCTGAACTCGTTTCAGCATCTCTTGAAGCAGGCCTACCCCCAACCCCCGTCATTGCGAGCGCCAACGAAGCAACCCAGCGACGGATCGGGACATCCTGGATTGCATCGCTGACGCTCGCAATGACGCTAGGCGAGCCGCCTCAGCTGCTGTGGTCCGAAATGATCCGCCACCCCTCGCTCCGCCGCTCGAACAGCAGCGTCGTCATCCCCGTTTCCGGCGCCTTCCCACCGCCCGGCGTCAGCGTCCAGCGCGCGACCAGCAGTTGGTGGACGTTGCTGATCGTCCGCCACGCTTGGAGCTGAAAACTCAGCTTCCCGCGCGCGTTGCCGCCGCTCGCGAAGCTGGGCCGGTAACGCTCTGCGATCGCGGCCTTCGTCTTGAGCAGCCCCTTGCTCGTCACGTACATCGCGTCGGTCGCGTAGACGCTCATGAAGCGGTCGAGGTCGCCCGCATTCCAGCCCGATGCGCTGGCGTCCATCGCCGCCATGATCGCCGCATGCGGATCCTCCTGCGCCGCAGCCGGAGCCGCCGCGACCAACGCGACCGCCGCCATCATCATCCGCATCGTCGTCCCTCCATCAGCCCTACCAGCCCCGCTTCGTCGACCGGCGGCGCCATCAGGAAACCCTGGTAGTAATCGCACCCGTCCTCGGCGAGCAGCGCGCGCTGCGCCTCGGTCTCGACGCCTTCCGCGATCGTCGCGATGCCCAGCGCTCGCGCCATGCCGATCACCCCGCGCACGATCACCCGATCGCGCGCGCTGCCGTCGATATCGCCGGTCAGCGCGCGGTCGATCTTCAGATAGTCGAGCGGCAGCGATTTCAGATAGGCGAGGCTGGAATAGCCCGTGCCGAAGTCGTCGATTGCAACCCGGCATCCGCCCGCGCGCAGTCGCTCGATCAGCGCCGCGGCCCGATCGAGGTCGCGCATCAGCCCGGTCTCGGTGATCTCGACCGTCAGCCGCTCGCGCGGCCAGCCGCTCGCGTCGATGCGCGCCAGCAGCAGTCCGGCGAAGCCTGGCCGGGCCACGTCGACTGCGGTGACGTTGATCGACAGGCGCAAGTCCCGCAGCACAACCGGCCAGGCCGCCGCCCGCGCCAGCGCCAGTTCCTGAATGTGATCGGACAGCGCCACGCCCAAGTCCGCGCGATCCGCCGCCGCGAACAGCGCATCGGCACCGAGCGGCCCCAGCGTCGAATGCTCCCACCGGGCCAGCGCCTCGGCGCCGGTCACCCGGCCGGTCGCGATCTCGACCTGCGGCTGGAACAGCACGTCGATCTCGCCGCGGTCGATCGCATGATGCAGGTCGATCGCCAGCGTCGTCGCCGACAGCACCGGTTCGGCGGCGGCGATCTGGATGGTCGAGGCCTGGCTGGTCTTGGCGAGCGTCAGGGCGTCGGCCGCGCGGCGCAGGAGTGCCGTGGCCGCCTCTTCCGCCTCGCGCCGGGCGACGCCCAGCCGGCTGCCCAGCACCGCGGTCGTGCCGTCGATCACGATCGGCCGCGCCAGCGCCTCGCCGAGCTGGCCGATCGCCGCGGCGGCGGGGGCCTCGCCGGTCGCCATCGCCATGACGAACTCCGCGCCGCCGACCCGCGCGACCGACGCGTCTGCGCCGAACAGCCGCTCGGCGATACCGGCGATCTCGGCGGCGATCGCGGCGATCAGCACGTCGCCGCCGGGGCGTCCGTGTGCGGCATTGACGATATCGAGCCGCGACAGCGCGACCAGCGCCACGGTCACGTCCCCGTCTCGCCCGTCGATCCAATCCGCCAGCGCCTCCGCTGGTCGGTCGCCCATCCAGGCCGGCGGCAGCACGCGTCGCTCGCCCCTGATCCGGCGCACATGGCGCGCGGCGTAGCGAAGTGCGGTGGCCATCGCCACGGCATCGGCGGGCGTCGACAGATAATGGGATGCGCCCGCGTCATAGCAGCTCGCGGCGGCATCGGGCGCGCCGATCGCCAGCAGCGCAGCCGATGCGGCATGGACGGCATCACCGAGCGGGGCGATGTCGGCAGCCTCGCCCCCCTCGACCACTACGATCGACGCGCCGCTCGCCAGGAACCGGGCAACGACGTCCGCGCCACCCGGATCGGCGACGACACGCCATCCATCGTTACGCGCCGCCGTCACCAGAGTTGGCCCGGCGGGGATCGCGAACAAGGTCTCGTTGGTTCTGCAATCCATGCACCCATGCTTTAGCCCCCGCCCCTCCCTCCGCCAATCGTCCAATATGTCCCGCGCCGGGGCCCACGGCCTTGCCCGCCGGCTCGCAAGCGCTTAGCTCGTTCCATGGCCAGCGTCCTTCCGCCACCGACACGCGCGCTGGTCGACGCGCATGGTCGTTCGATCCGCTATCTGCGCATCTCCGTGACCGACCGCTGCGATCTGCGCTGTCGCTATTGCATGGCGGAGCAGATGACCTTCCTCCCCCGCGCCGCCGTGCTGGCGCTCGAGGAGATCGCGACGATCGCGGAGCGCTTCATCGCACGCGGCGTTACCAAGATCCGCCTGTCGGGCGGTGAGCCGCTGGTCCGGCGCGACGTCGGCGATCTGGTCCGCCGGCTCGGCCGCCACGTCGGCGCCGGGCTCGACGAACTGACGATGACGACCAACGGCACCCGGCTGCGCCAGCATGCCGATACCCTCTACGACGCGGGCATCCGCCGCCTGAACGTCAGCTTTGACAGCCGCGACCCCGATCGGTTCCGCTTCATCACCCGCCACGGCGACGTCGCGCAGGTGCTCGACGGTATCACCGCCGCCCAAGAGGCTGGGCTTCGCGTCAAGATCAACATGGTCGCGCTGAAGGGCCTCAACGAGGACGAGATTCCCTCGATGCTGCAATGGTGCGTCGACGAGGGGCTCGACCTCTCGCTGATCGAGACGATGCCCTTGGGCGCGATCGACGAGGATCGCATCGACCGCTTCGTGCCGCTGACCCGCGTGTTCGACGATCTGTCGACTCGCTTCGCCCTGAACCGCGACGATCATCGCAGCGGCGGCCCGGCGCGCTACTGGCGCGTCGGCGACAGCGACACCCGGCTCGGCCTGATCTCGCCGCTGACCGCCAATTTCTGCGACGGCTGCAACCGGGTGCGCCTGACGACCGAGGGCAAGCTCTACGCCTGCCTAGGCCATGACGATCAGGTCGACCTGAAGGCAGCGCTGCGCACCGGCGGCGTGCCCGCGCTCGACGCCGCGATCGACGAGGGCTTGAGGATCAAGCCCGCGCGCCATGACTTCCGCATCGAGGCCGGCGCTGCCCCCGCGGTCGCCCGTCACATGAGCGTCACCGGCGGATGAGCCGTTACGAGCGGCGGGCGCTGGTCGCCTCGCCCACCCCTCCGGCGCAGGCGGCGGCGGCCGAATTGGCCGATGCCGCGGATTGGGTCGATCCGGCGGAGGCCGACGTCATCATCGCGCTCGGCGGTGACGGCTTCATGCTCCAGACGCTGCACGCGATGCTTGACCGGCGAACCCCGCCGGTGCCGGTGTTCGGCATGAACCTCGGCACCGTCGGCTTCCTGATGAACGAGTGGCGCCGCCACGGGCTCGACGAGCGGCTGGCCAACGTCAAGCCGTTCAAGGTGACGCCGCTCGCCGTCACCATCACCGCGACCGATGGCCGCCATCACCACCTGCCCGCGATCAACGAGGTGTCGCTTCTGCGCGAGACCCGCCAAACCGCGAAGCTCGAGATCACGGTCAACGATCGCGTCGTCATGCCCGAACTCGCCTGCGACGGCGTGCTGGTGGCGACGCCGGCGGGCTCGACTGCCTATAATCTGTCCGCCAACGGCCCGATCCTGCCGCTCGGCTCCAACCTGCTCGCGCTGACCCCGATCAGCCCGTTCCGCCCGCGGCGCTGGCGTGGCGCGATCCTGCCCGACAAGGCGCGCATCACCATCCGCGCGCGCGACGCCGGCAAGCGCCCCGTCTCCGCCGTCGCCGACCAGCACGAGATCCGCGACGTCGCCTGCGTCGAAGTGGCGATGGACCGCGCCCGCGAGCTGACACTGCTGTTCGACCCGGAGCACGCGCTCGACGATCGGATCACGATGGAGCAGTTCATCGCGTGATTTCGGGGTTGCGCTCCCAAAACGCGTCTTTATAGAGCCCCCCCACGGCGCTGTTCCCTGATAGCTCAGCGGTAGAGCTCTCGACTGTTAATCGAGCGGCCGTAGGTTCGAATCCTACTCAGGGAGCCACCGTCCCCGACGACGCGTTGAACGCATCGTACGGGAGGCGGAATGAAACAGGCCAGTGACAGCATCATCATCGACACCCGCGGCATCGGCCTGGTTGAGGTCACGCGTCCGATCGTCGACTGGCTTGCCGCTCAGCAAATCACCCAGGGGCTGCTGACGATCTTCTGCCGCCACACCTCCGCTTCGCTGCTGATCCAGGAAAATGCTGCGCCCGCGGTGAAGCGCGATCTCGCGCGGTTCTTCGCCGAGTTGGTTCGCGAGGATGCGGGCTACGAGCATGACGACGAGGGGCTCGACGACATGCCGGCACACATCCGCAGCGCGCTGACGAACGTAAGCCTTTCGATTCCGGTCGTCAGCGGCGCAGCGGTGCTGGGGACGTGGCAGGGCATCTATCTGTTCGAGCATCGCCGCGCGCCCCACCGCCGAACCTTGGCCCTGCACGTCGTCGGCGAATGAAGGGTTGGGATCGTCGATGAAGCGTTGCGGGACGGAGCCAAGTCGTTCATCGATCGTTCCTGATCCGGGAGATATCACCTGACGGCTCGCCGCCGCAGCGGCGACTGGAGACGAGTAATGCTTCAACTAGGTCGTACCGCCATCCTCACGGCGTTGGCCGCCAGCACCTTGCTGGTCGCAGGCTGCGCCACCGAAACCGCCTATCGTCCGGCGACGGGCCAGGGCTTCTATCGCACCGGCTACAGCGAGCGGCAGATCGAGCCCGATCGCTTCCTGGTCAGCTTCCAGGGTAACAGCGTCACCTCGCGCGATACCGTGGAGCGCTACCTGTTCTTCCGTGCTGCCGAACTGACTCTGCAGCAGGGCTATGACTATTTCGTCATGGCCAACCGCGATACCGATCGTCAGACGCGCACCTATTCGACGCCGGGCCTTGGCGGCCCGTGGGGCTATGGCGGGTTCGGCGGCTATTGGGGTCCGTCGTGGCGCTATTTCGGTCGCGGCTACGGCTGGCGCAGTTGGGACCCGTGGTTCGGCGGCGGCTTCGGCCCCTGGGGTAACGATTTCGACATCCGCACCATCGACCGGTTCGAGGCGAATGCCGAGATCATCATGCGTAAGGGACCGATCCCGCGCGACAACCTGCGCGCGTTCGACGCCCGCCGCGTCGTCGACACGATCGGGCCGAGCGTGGTGCTGCCCAAGGCCAACTGAGCCGATCCGAACCACCTTGCAAGCCGGGGTTCCGCATCAGCGGAGCCCCGGTTTTCTTTTTGCCAAGTGGTGGCTTACGCACGTCGAAGTGAATTCGTTAACCAATGTTGTTCATAGGCTTGCCGTGATATTCCGGCACCGTGGGAGCGAAGTCATGATGCTTCGCTGGAGAGCCGGGGGGCTCGAACGACATGCTCGACGACGACGCGCCGACGATGGTCGGCGAAGCTGCGGCGGAGGTCGCCGACGACAAACGATTCAACGCGATTCCGACGGCGTCACCCGGCGTCGCGGTGCTGCCCGCACTGCTGCTGGCCGCGTGCGGCGGCAGTGACGGCGGTGGCACGACCGCCGCGCCGGCGGCGTCGGCTCCGGTCGTCGTCGCCCCGGTCATGCCGACCGCGACGGAGGCGAGCCGCTTTCTCGCCCAGTCGACGATGGGCGCGACGCGGACGATGATCGACGACGTCGTCGCCAAGGGCTATTCGACGTGGATCGACGCACAGTTCGCGATGCCGCGTGCGACAAGCCATTGGGACTGGCTGAACGCCAACGGCTATAACGTCGCCGCCAACGTCAACAGCGAAACCGGGTTCGACCCGACGATGTGGCGCCAGCTGATCGTCGAGCCCGATCAGCTGCGCCAGCGTGTCGGCATGGCGCTGCTCGACATGCTCGTCGTCGGTATCGGCGGCGTGAACCTGAACTGGAAGCAGTTCGCGATGGCGGCCTATGTCGACGTGCTGCTCGACAACGCCTTCGGGAACTATCGCGCGATCCTCGACGGCATCACCTACAACGCCGCGATGGGATCGTTCCTGACGTTCCTCGGCAATCGCAAGGCGAACGCCACCACCGGTGCTCAGCCCGACGAGAATTACGCCCGCGAGCTGATGCAGCTGTTCAGTCTCGGCCTCTATCAGCTGAACCAGGACGGCACCGTCAAGATGGCGGCGAACGGTCAGCCGGCCGAAACCTATACGCTCGCCGACGTTTCCGGCCTCGCCCGCGTCTTCACCGGCCTCAGCCTCGCGACCACCGATTCGAGCAAGCCCGATCGCTATCGCCAGCCGCTGATCATGAACGCCTCGATCAACGAGACGGGCAGCGCCAGTTTCCTCGGCACCACCGTGTCGGGCGGCGGCACCGCGGCGGTGAAGAGCGCGCTCGACGCGATCTTCGCCCACCCCAACATCGCGCCCTTCGTCTCGAAGCAGCTGATCCAGCGTCTCGTCACCAGCAATCCGTCAACCGGCTATGTCTCGCGCGTCGCCGCCGCCTTCAATGACAATGGCCAGGGCGCGCGCGGCGACATGAAGGCGGTTATCAAGGCGATCCTGCTCGATACCGAGGCGCGCAGCAGCGCAGCGCTGACCGCCGCCAACGCCGGCAAGCTGCGCGAGCCCGTCATGCGCCTCACCGGCTGGGCACGCGCATTCGGCGTTACCTCGCCCTCGAACGCCTGGGCGATCGGCGACACGTCGAGCCAGTCGAACAGGCTCGGCCAGTCGATGGGCCGCAGCCCGACCGTCTTCAACTTCTTCCGCCCCGGCTATAACCCGCCCGCCACCGCGATCGCGAGCGCCGGGCTGGTCGCGCCGGAGTTCCAGATCACCAACGAACAGTCGGTGGTCGGCTACGTCAACTACATGCAGGGGCTGGTTGCCAACGGCACCGGCGACGTGAAGGCGGACTATGCCGCGATCCTGACCAAGGCATCGGACAGCCAAGCATTGGTCGACGAGGTCAACCTCGTGCTCGCCGCGGGTCAACTGTCGTCGACGACGCTCGCCGCGATCAAGACCTCGGTCGACAGCGTGGCCGTAACTGCGACCAACGGTCTGATCAACCGCGTCGGCATCGCGATCCTTCTGACGCTTGCCTCCCCCGAATACCTGACGGTGCGCTGACATGAGCGACTTCATCCACGACCAGTCGCGCCGCGCCTTCCTGCGCCGCTCGGCCGAGCTGGGCCTTGCCGGCGTCGCAACGCCCTTCGTCACCAGCCTTGCGGCGATCGGCGAGGCGGCGGCGGCTACCGCCAGCGACTACAAGGCGCTGGTTTGCGTCTTCCTCTACGGCGGCATGGACTATGCCAACACGCTGACGCCCTACGACAGCGCCAGCTATTCCCAGTATCTCGCCGCCCGCGCCAACATCGCCCATCAGCGCGACGCGCTCGCCGCGACGGCGCTGACGCCCAGCAACTCGCTCGGCGGCCGCCAATATGCACTGGCGCCGACGATGGGTTCGATGAAGACGCTGTTCGATGCCGGCAAGGCGGCGGTGATCCTCAACGTCGGCACGCTCGTCCAGCCGACGACGAAGGCGCAGTATCTGGCCAATTCGGTCAAACTTCCGCCCAAGCTGTTCAGCCACAACGATCAGCAAAGCTATTTCATGGCCTCCAACCCGGAGGGCGCGACGTCGGGCTGGGGCGGCCGGATCGGCGACCTGTTCCAGTCGGGCAACGGCTCGTCGACGCTGACGTGCATCAACGCCAGCGGCAATGCGGTCTATCTGACCGGCAAGGCTGCGGTGCAATATTCGATCGGCACCGGCGGGCCGATCGCGCTCATCAACAATTCCTCGACGCTCTATTCCTCGCAGACCGCGATGGCGACGCTCAAGAGCCTGATGACCGGCAGCAACGCCAACATCCTCGCCAACGAACACGCCCGCGTGTCGAAGCGCGCGCTCGACACCTATGCGCAGGTGTCCTCGGCGCTGAACAACGCGCCTGCGTCCAATTTCACGCTGTTCCCGTCGGGCAACGGCCTTGCCGACCAGCTGAAGATCGTCGCGCGGATGATCTCGGTGTCGCAGGAGCTGGGCGCCAAGCGGCAGGTCTTCTTCGTGAGCCTGGGCGGTTTCGACCTGCACGACAATCTCGTCGCGCAGCATCCCGGGCTGATGCAACGCGTGTCGGATGCGATGAAGGCGTTCTACGACACCACTGTCCAACTCGGCGTCGCCGACAAGGTGACGAGCTTCACCGCCTCCGATTTCGGCCGTACGCTGCTGTCGAACGACGACGGCTCCGACCACGGCTGGGGCTCGATGCACTTCGCGGTCGGCGGCGCGGTACAGGGCAAGCGCCTCTATGGCGCCCCGCCGGCGGTCGGCAACAACACCGCCGACGACGTCGGCCAGGGACGCCTGTTGCCGACGACGTCGGTCGATCAATATGCCGCGACGCTGGCGAGTTGGTTCGGCGTCGGCACCGGCGACCTCGCGACGGTGCTCCCCAACATCGGCAACTACAATCCGTCGAGCTGGAACCTGGGCTTCGTGTGATCCAGCTTTACCCCGGCGAAGGCCGGGGCCCAGGTGCGCTGTTTTCAGTCGGAGAGGGAAGTGCTCAACTGGGCCCCGGCCTTCCCCGGGGTGGGCATGTGGCTACAGCTCCCGCTCAGCGAACACGCGCATCGCCTCCGCCATGAACGCCGCCGTCCCCGGCGCGCCCTCGGGTCCCTCGTTATAGGTCGCGCGGAACCCGGGATCGTCCACCATCATCCGCCCCAGTGCAGCAAAGGCGCCTGCATCCGGCGTCCAGCTGCGACACACCCAGCGGTAATGCGCCCGCGCCACGTCCTGTGCCTCGGCGGAGGCCGGATCGGCCCCCTTCCCCGCCAGCGTGGCGAACGCGCGCCGGTTCGCCGCCATCTCGTCCTTCAAGGTCGAGGGCGCTGGGTCGGTGGCAAGCCGCTTTGCCGCCGCGTCGACCGCCCCATCGCCCCAGCGCTCGCGCGCCTCACGGTTCCATCGCGCCTTCGTCTCCGGCGCGATCCCTGCGTACAGATCCTGGTCGTCCATCATCTCGTCCCTTTCCAGCGAATCGATCGTGCGATCGATGGTGAGGATGAGGTCGCGGTATCGCTCGACCCGCTCGGCCAGCGCGACGCGATGCCCGCGCAGCGCCGCCAGCGTGTCGAACTCCGGATCGTCGAGCACCGCCCCGATCCGTGCCAGCGGCAGGCCGAGCTCGCGATAGAACAGGATCTGCTGCAACCGCAGCAGCTCCGCTCGCCCGTAATAGCGATAGCCGTTGTCGCCGACATGCGCCGGCACCAGCAGCCCGAGCGCATCGTAATGGTGAAGCGTCCTCACGCTCACCCCCGCCGCCCGCGCCACCTGCCGCACCGTCCGCATCACCGCTCCCTCATCGTGGGACGGGGCTATCGGCTATGACGCAGCGTCAGGGTCAAGCGCTTTCGTCGTCAGAAGGCGGGAGGTGCCTCCGCCCCCGCCAGCGTCGCGCCCAGCCGGCGCGCGATCGCGGGCGCGATCCCCCGCATGTCGACCACGCCGAGATCGCCGTGGCGCGGGATGCCCGGCCCCGCCACGATGAGCGTCGACCGCATTGCCGGCTCCCACGGCACATAGCCGTGCATCCCCTTGTAGACAGACGGCCGGGCGATGGGAGCGGCCGGGTCCCTGCCCGTCTCGCTGCCGGGCTTCAGCGCCACGACGAAGCCGGCATCGCCGCCCCCGGCCTTCGCGATCTCGCTGCGATCGAGGATGCGCGCGATTCGATAGGCGGGGTCCGCCGCCATCGTCGCGAGCACGCCGCGCACCTTGGCGATCAGCGCCGGATCATCGGGCCGGGCCAGCCGGATCGCCGCCGTGCCGCCGGCCAGCCACGGCATCGCGTCCCAGCCGGCCACCTGCGACTTCGCGTCGAGCGTGATGAGGCCGGCGTCGATGAACGGACGGAACAGGTTGATGTCGGTGTCGATCGGCAAGAAGCCGTGATCGGAGATGACGACGACGGTGACGTCGGGCATCGCTGCCCGCGCCGCGCGCACCAGCCGCCCGACCAGCGCGTCGCTCGCCTCGATCGCCGCCTTGGCGACGAGCGACCCCGGACCCGCCTGATGTTCGGCATGGTCGATCCCGGCAAGATAGACCGTCATGAACTGCGGCTTTTCCGCCAGCAGCGCTTCGGCGAAGGCGACGCGCCCGGCATCCCCCTCGACCGTCTCGTCGATCCCCTGCGGGTAACGCCGGCCGACCTGGCGCTCGAGCCGGGCGACCAGCCCCGGCGTTGCCAGCGCGGTCAGCAGCTTGGCGTCGTCATCGGTGCCGGTGCGCCATATCTGCGGCAGGTTGGCGTCGATCCCCGCCGCGCCGACGCTGACCGGCCAATGGACGTTGGCGGTCCTCAGCCCGGCGGCATGCGCCGCCTGCCACAATGTCGGCACACGCACGTCGGCGGCATACCAATACCAACCGGACTGGTTCTTCTGCTCGGGATCGAACGTCAGGTTGTTGACGACCCCGTGCCTGGCCGGTGCCACCCCGGTAACCAGCGTGGTGTGGCTGGGATAGGTCAGCGTCGGCAGCACGCCGATCACGCCCCGCGCCGCCGCGCCCTCGTCGCGGAGCGCGGTCAGTGCCGGCAGCTTGAGCCCCCGGGCCTTCGCCTCGGCGATATCGCCGGGACGAAGGCCGTCGAGCGAGATCAGCAGCACCGGCGACGCCGCCGCCGGCGCCGCCAGCATCGCCAGCGCGAAGGCCGCCGCCAGCGCGCGCATCAGAAGCCGCGCCGCAGCGTGACGAACCACTGGCGCGGTGCGCCGGCAAGCAGCGTCTGGTTGTCGCCGCTCGCGGTATAACCGTTAGTACCGATCGTGGAGACGTATTTGCGGTCGTTCAGGTTGGTCACGCTCCCCTCGATCGCCAGCCCTTCCAGGATGCCGCCGACATTCTTCAGGCGATAGCCGATGCTGGCATCGACCAGTACGCGGCCGGCGACCGACTGATCGTTCAGATAGGTGAAATAGCGCTTCGACATATAATCGCCACCGGCGCGCGCGAAGAGCCGGCCGTCGTCGTACACCACCTCACCCTTCGCCATATGCTCGGGCGTGTCGACGATCGTCTTGCCCTTGGTGGGCTGGAGCAGCACACCCGCCGCGCTGCGCACGTCGTCGCGATAGGTCGCCTTCGTGTAGGAATAGCTGCCGAACAGCGTCAGCGGCTGGGCGACGCGATAGGTGGCGGCAAGCTCCGCGCCATAGCTGCGCACGCCGCCGACGTTATTGAGCGTCGGCGGATTGCCGATGATCCCCGCGCCGTTCGAAAAGCTGAGCAGCCGGTTGGAGAAGTCGACATAATAGCCCGCTGCCGACAGCTGAAGCCCGTTCGAGCGCAGGCGGATGCCGCCCTCCGCCGTCTTCGACCGTTCGGGCTTCAGCGTCAAGCGGATCGCGTTGAAGCCCGCCTGCGTCGTCGCGAACGGACCCGAGGTCGCCGACGATACGAAGGCCCGCATATTTGCGGTATAGCTCGCGAACAGCTCGGCGCCGCCGCCCAGCCGGAACAGCACGCCGACCTGCGGCAGGAACCAGTCGCGCGCCTCGATCCGGCCCGCCACCAGCGATCCGGTGCGCAGCGTCGCCTGGTTGCGCACGCGCATCCCCTTCCATCCGCCGTTCAGCGTCAGGGCACCCAGGTCGAGCGTGTCGGCGACGAAATACTGCAGCGTCTCGGTATCGTACTTGCCGTCGAACTGGGTACGATAGGCGTTGCTCTGGAAATCGAGCGCGCGGCGATTGGCCGTCGCGCCGTCGTTCATGCCATAGAAGCGACGCGCTTGGTTGAACGTGTTGCTCTCGTACCAGCCGCCGATCTCCAGCCGGTTGGCGCCGGTGTCGATCGCCAGCCGGGTCAGGTTGCCAGCGCGGTCGATGCTATATTCGGTGGTGCGATAGCCGAGCGGCGACGCGAGCCCGGCGGTCGACGTCGACGACACCGCCAGCGCCGTGCCGTCCGGCCCGAGCGCGCCGGCCGGTGTGGGCGAATAGGGCGTGATCCACGAACCCTGCCCCTTGTTGTGATGGTAATAGCTGGTCGACACGACCGACAGCACCGGCGTCAGCTTCGCGTCGAACGTCACGCCACCCAGCCAGTCGCGGCGCAGGCCCGCCGCATCGTAATAGGCGTCGTCGACGGTGCCGAAACCCGACGGAAAGGCAAAGCCTGCCCCCGTCCACGGCGCGACGAACCCCGTCGTCGAGCCGTTGTTGGCCGCAGCAAAGGCGCTACGCGCGGCCTGGTTCTGGTAGACCTTCGCGATCTGCAGCGCGAGCGGGTAGTTGTCGGAGATATTGTCGGAGCGCAGCCCGCGGCGTGCGATGATGTCGTAGCTCAGGTCCTGGTAATCATTCTCGCGCCGGTCGGAGAAGTCGACGAAAGCGGTGATGCTGCCGCGGTCGCCGAAGTCCTTCACCAGCTTGGCGTTCGCCTGATGCTGGCGTTGCGACCCGAAGCCCTTCCACTTGTCGGTGGTAAGATGCCCATAGGACAGATAGCCCTTCAGCCCGCCACCCAGATCGCCGCTGTCGGCGCGGACGAAGGCGCGGATCGTATCGTTGCTACCGTAGGTACCCGATGCTGCCAGATCGGCCTCGTCCGATGGCTTGCGGCTGACGAACTGGATCGTCCCGCCCAGGTTGCTCGTCGATGCCGTCGCCAGCGCGCCGGCGCCCTGCGCCACGGTGGTCGACGCCAAATTCTCCGAGATCACCGCGCGGCTGATGTGAAGGCCGTTGACGTTGCCGTAGCTCATGTCGCCCAGCGGCACGCCGTCGAGCGTGAAGCCGAGCTGGTTCTGGTTGAACCCGCGCAGCGAGATCCGCGTCGACCATTCATAGGCGCCGAACGCGTCCGCCGACTGGAAATTGACGCCGGGCAGCTTCGCAATCGCCTTCAGCGGCGAGGTGCCGGGAGTCAGCCGCTCCATGTCTATCGCCGACACGGTCTGCACCTGCCGCGTCTGGCCGAAGCCGAGCACGACGACATCGCCCGCTGCATCAGGCGCGGCCGCATCGCCACTCGACACGGCCGTGTCTTGCGCCTGATCCGATATCGTCTGCGCGTCCGCAGCACTGGCGACGAGAATGATCGACGCCGCGCTCAGCAGCCAGGTCCGATAGGTCATGCTTTTATTCCCCCAATAGCCCTTTCGGCCGGTCGGGAGCGCCCTGACCGACGCGTGTTAAGGCTGCGCGACGCGCGCGAGACGGAGCCGTGACGCGGCGACGACGATTTGGTGACGGCGCTCGCCGCATGCCGTCCACCTGCCCCACGCGAAGCGGATTGAGGGGCCATTGGGTTGGCTGGCCAATTGGCCTGATGGCGTTTATCCAGCACGGGAAAAACGGGAGCGGGTCGGCGATGAAGGTGATGCCAGGGTATCGACGGGCGCGCGTCGGCGTTGCTGCGGGGGCGATCGGCGCCGGCATGCTGGCCGCCGCCGCATCCGGTGTCGCTACGGGGCAGGATGGCCTGCCCCAGGTGCAGCCTGTCCAGGTCGATCCCACGCGACCCGATTGGGAGAACCCGGCGGTGTTCGAGCGCGGCAGGATGCCGGCTCACGCGCCCGTCTTTCCGTTCGAGAGCACCACCGCCGCGCTTGCTGGGGATCGAGCCAAATCGACCCGCTTCCTGTCGCTCGATGGCCGCTGGAAGTTCAACCTGTCGCCCGACGCCGATCGGCGGCCGATCGGGTTCGAACGCCCCGAGTACGACGTGTCGGGCTGGCAGAGCATCACGGTGCCGGCAGATTGGCAGGCGGAGGGGTTCGACCAGCCGCGCTACAACAACATCACCTACCCGTTTCGCGCCAACCGGCCGCTGATCCCGCACGCGACGAATCCGGTCGGATCATACCGGCGCGATTTCACCATCCCGGCAGGGTGGCAGGGATCGGACGTGATCCTCCACATCGGCGCCGCCGGCTCCGCCTATGACGTCTGGGTCAATGGCCAGAAGGTCGGCTATGCCGAGGATTCGAAGCTGCCGAGCGAATTCGACGTCACCCGCTTCCTGCGTCCGGGGCGCAATAGCGTGGCGATCCAGGTGTTTCGCTGGTCGGACGGCAGCTATCTGGAGGATCAGGATTTCTGGCGCGTCTCGGGGATCGAACGCTCGGTCTATCTGATCGCCGCACCGGCGGCGCGGATCGACGACATCGTCGTGCGCGCCGGGCTGGATGCGCAATATCGCAATGGCACGCTCGACGTCGGCATGACGACGAGCGCGGCGGCCCGCGGGATGACGGTACGCGCGACGCTGTTCGACGGCACCCGTGCCGTGCTGACCCGCGACCTACCGGTGCTGGAAGGCACGCCGCAGCTGACCGCGACCGTTCCCGCGGTGAAAGCCTGGACCGCCGAGACGCCCGACCTCTACCGCCTGCTGATCGAACTGCGCGACCCCACCGGCCGCATCGTACAGGCGTCGATGCAGCGGATCGGATTTCGCACGGTCGCGATCCGCAATGGCCTGGTCACCGTCAACGGCCGGCCAATCACGATCCGCGGCGTCAACCGCCACGAGCATGATCCGCAGACGTTCCACGTCATCTCCGAAGCATCGATGCGGCGCGACATCGAGCTGATGAAGCGCAACAATATCAACGCGCTGCGCACGTCACACTATCCCAACGACGAACGATTGTACGACCTCGCCGACGAATACGGCCTCTACGTGATGGACGAGGCGAACATCGAGAGCCACGGCTATCTCATCAACGCGCGCCAAACCGGGATCGATCGCAGCAAGATCGAGATCGGTTACGACCCCGCTTGGCGGGCGGCACAGGTGGCGCGGGTCGCCAACATGGTGCGGCGCGATCGCAACCATCCCTCGATCATCTTCTGGTCGCTGGGGAATGAATCAGGCAACGGCCCCAATTTCGAAGCGGCAGCGGCGGAGGCGCGCCGGCTGGACCCGACGCGGCTGCTGTCGTTCCTGGGTTGGACGCAGCTTGAGGATCATCGCCCCAATCGCTTCGTCGACATCTATGCGCCGATGTACGACGGCATCGACAAGATGGTCGATTACGCGCAGCACCGCGAATTCGCCCAGCCGATGATCCAGTGCGAATATGCGCACATGCAGGGCAATTCGGGCGGCAATCTGATCGATTACTGGAACGCCATCTATGCCCATCCCGACCGCTTGCAGGGCGGGTTCATCTGGGACTGGGTCGACCAGTCGATGTATCGCTACACCAAGGATGGCCGGCGCTATTGGGGCGACGGCAGCAGCTACGGCGCCAATCCCGGTGGCGAGATCGAGTTCGGCGATGGCCTGAACCAGCCCGACCGCACGCCCAACCCCCATCTGTTCGAGGTGCAGAAGGTCTATTCGCCGATCCAGTTCGCCGCGATCGATGCGGTCGCCGGACGGTTCGCCGTCATCAACCGGCATGATTTCCGCGACCTGTCGGGCTTCGCCTTCGACTGGAGCCTGACCGCCGACGGCGTGAGCATCGCCCATGGCCGGATTGCCATGCCGGCCGCCGCCGCCCGATCGCGCGAGGAATTCCGGCTGCCGGTCGCGGGCATTCCAAGACGGCCAGGCGTCGACTATCAGTTGATGATCCGCGCCCTGGCCCGCCCCGGGTCGGTGCCATCGGTCCCCGCCGGAGCGGTCGTTGGCTGGGAACAGTTCGCGCTGTCGTCGCCGGCCGAGCGGCTGCCCGCGCCGGCGACGGGTGCGGTGGCGGTTCGCGACAGCGGCGGCGACATCACCTTGGCCACGCCGTCCGCGACGCTGACGATCGACCGGGCGAGCGGCCAGCTGACCGCTTATCGCGTTCAGGGGCGAACGGTGCTGAGCGGGGGCACGCCCCATTTCTACCGGGCGCTGACCGACAATGACATCGGCACCGGGCCGGGCAAGACGCATGGCATCTGGGACACGATGTCGCGCCAGCGCCGCATCGAGGCTGTAGAGGTGGAGCGGCTGGGCGATCGCGGTGCCGGCATCACCGTTCGTGCGACGATGGGCGACGACGCGGTCGAATTCGTTACCCGATATCGCATGGATGCGGCGGGCGTGGTGCGGGTCGAGGGCGACTTCACCCCGCGCCGCGGCGACCTGCCCGACCCGCTGCGCATCGGATTCCTCTATGCGATGCCGCAGGCGTATCGCACTGTCGCCTGGTATGGGCGCGGCCCCCACGAAAGCTACGCGGATCGCAAGACCGGCGCCGCGATCGGCCTGTGGCGCGGCGCGATTGCGGCGCAGAACCATGACTATATCCGCCCTCAGGAGACCGGCAACAAGGTCGACGTCCGCTGGATGGAACTGACCGGCAGCGCGGCGCCGGGGTTGCGTGTCACCGGCGCGCAGCCCCTGTCGATGAACGTGCTCGCGTTCCCCTACGACGACCTGGCGCGCGCCGCACCGGGCACGCGGCGGAGCAGCGACATCGTACCGCGCGATCACGTCTCGCTGTTGGTCGACGCCGTCCAGTCCGGCGTCGGCGGCGATACGCAATGGAACGCCTCTGGCCGCCCGTTGCCGCGCTATCGCATACCGCTGGCGCCGCTGCGCTTCGCCTTCACGCTGACCCCCTTCGCGGGCGCCGGCATGCATGCCGGCGCCGCCCGGCCCGCGCAGGCGACGATCGTCCAGTGACGGTGCCGGGCGTAATCGCCCGGCCGATCCTTATCGGGCCATCGCCCAGCGGGTCGGCTTGTCCGACAGCACCAGCCGCAACTCGCCGCCCGCCACAATGTCCGCCTGACGCAGGAACGGCGTGGTGAGCGGGCGACCGTTCAGCGTCGCCGAGGCGATGTAGATCCGCTCCGGCCCCCAGTTGCGCGCGACGACGCGGAAGGGCTTGCCGCCCTGCGGCGTGATTGTGCCGAGAGGTTGATGCGGCGCGTGGAGATAGAACAGGTCGGTGGTCAGCTTGGGGAACAGGCCGAGCCGGTTGAAGACATAGTGCGAACTCATCGCGCCATTATCCTCGTCGCCGGGATAGGCGTCGGGCGTGAAGCGGCGAAATATCCGGTCCGCCCAATAGCTTGCCAGATCGGGCCGGCCGACGTCGCTGAACAGCCAGGGGGTGGCGAAGCTCGGTTCGTTGGTGATGTCGACGAGGTTGGCGTCGAGCGCATGGCGCAGCCGTTCGACGAACCGGTCGCGTCCGCCCATCGCCTCGACCATCGCCGGCAGGTCGTGGAGCATCGTATAGGAATAGACCCAGGCAGTGCCTTCGTAGAAGCCGACGTTGTTGTACGTCTTGCCGTCCCAGCCGAGCTTCGGATCGATGTCCTGGAACCGGCCATCGGGATAACGGGGCATGATGAAACCGCGATAGCCGTCGCTTTGCGCATCGGCATTCCACACGTTGCGCCAATTGCGCGACCGCGCCGCCAGCATCGTCGCGAGATCGCCCTGCCCCGCCGCCGCCGCCAGCTTTCCGGCGTAGAAATCGTTGAGCGCGAAGGCGGGGGTCGAAGACCCCGATTTCGCCCGCTGGTTGTCGGGTTCGGGGCTGCGATCGCCGACCGCGAACCATCCGTCGATCAGATAGCGCGGCCGGCGTTCCTCTAGCGCGTTATGCAGCAATACCGCAGCGGCGCGCGGCCAGTCGATGCCGGTCACCCCGCGGATCAGGCCTTCGCCAAGGACATTGTCGACCTCGTCCCCGCCCTGGCCGACGTGATAGTTGCGCCCGGCGATGAACGCGGTGTGCGCCGCGCCGTAGCGTTCGAACGTCCGCACGATCGAGGCGACGTTGCCGCGATAGGCGTCGGGACGCAGCAGCGTCATCAGCGGGATCGCGGTGTGATACGTGTCCCAGAGCGTGTAGTAATCGTCCCAGTGCGGCGACGCGCGATCCTGCACCGGCTGGTCGCGGGTGCGATCGCGGGGCTGGACGGCGCTGTGATAGAGCGCGGTATAGAAGCGCCGCTTGTCCGCATCGCCCACTCCGTCGATCGTCGCGCGCGACAGCTCGCGGTCCCAAGCCGCCGCCGTGTCGCGGCGGACGGCGGCGAAATCCCAGCCGGGAATATCCTCCGCCAGCAACTCGGCCGCGCGCTGCGCGCTGGTGAAGGACACCGCGACCTTCATCATGACCGGCTTGTCACCGGCGTCGAACTGCCACCAGGCGGCAAGCTGCGTGTCGGCGGGCGTCGCGGCGCTGGTCGCGCCCGGCAGGTTCTTCGCCCCGCTGCGGATGCCCCAGGCGGTGGGCTTGCGATCGAGCTGGGCGACCATCCAGATGTCCACCTCTGCCGGGTTCCAATAGGTCTTCGCCCGGACACGCGCAGCGATCCGGCCGGTGGATGGGTCAATCGCGACATCGGCGCCGGCGCTCGCCAGTTCGCCGCGGATCTTGCGCGTGACGTCGAACACCATCGTCGCCGGCGCGCCCGACGGATAGGTGAAGCGATACAGCGCGGCGAACGGCGCCGGCGTCACCTCCGCGCGGATGCCGTAGCGGGTCAGCGTCACCCCATAGGCATCCGCCGCGAGCCGCTCGTCGGCTTTGGGCGACAGGTGAGTGGCCTCGTCGAACACCGGCGCCCCGGTCTGCGGCGAAATCAGGAAGGTGCCATAGGTGGTGCGTCCGCCCGACCCCTGGGTATGCAGCTGGGCGAAGCCGCTGATCGGCGCCGCCTTGTCATAGCCGGCGTTGCTGCCGACCAGCGTCTGCGGGCTGGGATGGATCGATCCGGCGGGTCGGGTCGGACCGGGCACCGTATCGCCCTGATCGTCGTTACCCGTGCCAATCAGCGGATCGACGTAGCGTGACAGCCCCGTTTGCTGCTGGGCGGCGGTGTGACCGGCCGGCAGCAGCAATGCCGCGGCCAGCGCGAACGACCCGGAGCGACGCAGGCTGGGCTTCACATGTTCTCTCCCTAACGACTTGCCAAAGCTCGACCGGCGTGTGGCAAAGTGGCATGACCATATGCGGCCATTTCAACGAAAGTGGCAAACCCAATCTGGAGGGGATGACGATGCGCGGTGCTGTCCTGCTGATGACCGGGCTGTTGACGACCGCCGGCGTCGCCGCGGCGGCACCGTTGTCGCTCGACCGCACCACGATCGTCGTCGACAGCCACGGCATGGCGGGGACGGAGCGGATCGCCGCCGACCTGCTCGCCGCCGATCTCGCCAGCGTCGGCGCGGCGAAGCCCGCCATCGTCGTCTCCGGGACGGACACGATCGCAGCATGCCGGGGCACCTGCATCGTGATCGGCCGCTACGACGCCCCCGCTGTCGCGGCGCTGGCGCGCGCCGGCGGTGTCGACCTGTCGATGCTGGCGGGCGCGTGGGAGCGCTATGTCCGCGCGGTCGTGCGCACCGGGAACGGCAACGTGCTGCTGATCGCAGGGTCGGACCGGCGCGGCGCCGTCTATGGCGTCACCGACCTGTCGCGCGCCATCGGCGTGTCGCCCTGGAGCTGGTGGGCCGATGTCACGCCGCGACGCCGCGCCCATGTCGATATCGACGACGCGACCATCGTCTCGCGCGCGCCGTCGGTGCGGTATCGCGGCATTTTCCTCAACGACGAGGATTGGGGGCTCCAGCCCTGGGCGGCCAAGACGTTCGACCCCGCGAAAGGCAACATCGGTCCACGCACCTACGCCCGCGTGTTCGAACTGATGTGGCGGCTGAAGGCGAACACGTTGTGGCCGGCGATGCACAGCGTCTCCACCCCCTTCTATGCCGATCCCGGCAACGCCCCGCTCGCGGACCGATACGCGATCGTCGTCGGCACCAGTCACGCCGAACCGATGATGCGCAACAATCTGCGCGAATGGGACGAAAGCGTGCGCGGCGCGTTCGATTTCACTCGTCGGTCGCAGGCGATCGTCGATTACTGGGCGAAGCGCGTCGCGGCGACCCGCGGGCAGGAAGACATCTACACGCTCGGCCTGCGCGGGCTGCACGACGGGCCAATGCAGGGCGCGGGCTCCACCGCGGAGCGCCAGGCGATCCTCGAACGCGTCTTCGCGCAACAGCAGTCGCTCCTCGCCAGGACACTGAACCGCCCGATCTCGGATATCCCCCAGGTGTTCGTCGCCTATCACGAATTGCAGGAAGCGTATGACGCCGGGCTGAAGGTGCCGGGTGACGTGACGCTGATGTGGACCGACGACAATTACGGCTGGCTTCGCCGCGTGACCGGGGACGCCGAACGGCGGCGGCCCGGCGGGTCGGGCGTCTATTACCACCTGTCCTATTGGGGACGGCCGCACGACTATCTGTGGCTCGGCACCACCCACCCCGAGCTGATCCGCGAGGAGATGGGTCGCGCATGGGATAGCGACGCGCGGCGGATGTGGATCGTCAACGTCGGCGATATCAAGCCGATCGAATATCTGACGCAATATTTCCTCGACCTGGCGTTCGACGACCGGCTGTTCGCCACCGATCCCCAAGCGCATCTGACGCGCTTCATGGCCGAACAGTTCGGCGCTGCCGATGCGGGCGAGATCGCCGACATCATGATGCGCTCCTACGATCTGGCCTGGGAGCGGAAGCCCGAGTTCATGGGGTTCGGCGAAACCGAGTGGGTCACGCCGAACCAGCCGAGCGGCTATGTCCAGGCCGATGGCGAGGAGGCCGAGGCGCGGATCGCTGCCTATCGCGACCTTGCCGCACGCGCAGAGGCGGTGGCGGCGCGAATGCCCGCGGATCGACGCGACGCCTTCTTCGAGCTCGTCCTCTATCCGGTTCGCGGCGCGGCTGGCCTCAACACGCAGATACTGTCGCTCGACCTCGCGGCGCTCCATGCCCGCCAGCGTCGCGGCGGTGCCAATGTCGACGTCGATCGCGCCCACGCCGCGCGCGCCAGGTTGGTCGCTGACACTGCCGCCTACAATGCGCTGGCGGGCGGCAAGTGGCGCGGGATGATGGACCTGGCGCCGCGCCGGCTGCCGGTGTTCGAGGAGCCGCTGTGGCCGCGCTGGTCGATCGGCACCGAGCGTGGCTGCCGCACCGCCGCCTGGGGGCAGTGGATCGGCGACGAGAATGCGCTGACCTTCACCGCCGGCCAGCCCGGCACGCGAACGGTCACCCTTTATGGCCAGCGCGCGGGCGAGGCGGCGTGGCGGATGGAGGCGGCATCGTCCGGGCTGTCGCTCGGCGCGACATCCGGCGTACTGACCGCGGCGGGCGCCTATGCCCAGCGGCTGACGGTGGCCTATGACGGGCGCGGCGCCGGCGGCACACTGACGCTGCGCTGCGACGGGGCGCCCGTGACGATCCACGTCGCGACCCAGCCGGCGATGACCGGCGCCGGACCTGGCATCGCGGTCGAGCGCGACCGCCGCGTCACGTTGGGGGCGATGGCAACGGCGGAGCGCGGGGGGTGGCAGGCGATCGCCGGGCTTGGCAGTCTCGGCGGATCGCTGCGTGCGCCGCTCGATCTCGCCGCAGGGCAGCGCATCGCGCCGGCGCGCTGGCGCTTCGCGACGCGGACCGCGGGCGATGCCGTGGTCCGCATCGTCGGCCTGCCAACGCACCCCGTCACGTCCGACCGCGCGCTGCGGATCGCGGTACGGATCGACGATGGCGCGGCGGTGACGCTCGACCTCGCCACCCGCGGGCGCAGCGATCAATGGCGCGCGAACGTCCTCACCAACACCGCGGTCGCGACCGTGCCGCTGGCAGGATTGGCTCCCGGCGGCCACCAGATGACGATCGCGCCGCTCGACCCCGGCGTCATGATCGACCGCATCGAGGTGCAGTTCGACCGTGCGCGTCCGCTCTATGGAGCGGATCGCTAACGCCTCACCAGTCGGTCGTGATCGGGCCGGCGATCGTGCGATCCGGCCGCCCACCGACGGCGCGGGACCGGAACCCGGTCACCCGGTCGAGGTGGAAGCTGCGCCCGGCGGGCAGGCGCAGCGCGTCGGCGTCGAAGCCAGCCACGTCCTGCATCCAGAACGCCGGGCGAGCGTCTGGCGCGCGCGTCTGGATCTCGACATGCGATACGGCGATGTTGCGGGCGTGGCGGATGAAGAACCCCGTGGCCGGCAATGGACCGAACATGTCGGGTTCGGGATAGCCGGCCTCGTTGGCGGGCGGATCGATCGCGGCGGCTGCAGCGGAGGCGCCGCCGACCTGCTCGACGAGGACATTGGCGATGCGGATATCCTCGACCGGATGTCCGGCGATCCCGGCGATGATCGAGGGCATCGGCGCCGCGCCCGATACGACAATATTGTCGATCGACACGCGCTTCAGCGTTCCCGGCACGATGCCGGCGGGACCGCGCAGCCGTCGACCGAGGCGAAGGAACAGCGGCGCCGTGGTGACGTCGCGCATCGTCACGTTGCTGATCGCCACATCCTCCAGCCGGGCGCCGTCGACCGTTTCCAGCGCGATGCCGCGGCAGGTGTCGAAGTTGCAATTGCTGATCGCGATGTTGCGGAACCCACCGTTCGATTCGGTCCCCAGCTTGATGCGGCCGTGCGTGCTCTTGGGCGCGGGCGGAAACGGTCGGAAGCTGCCGTCGAGCACCGAGCCGATCGCATAGCTGCCGCTGACGGTGCAGTCGGAGATCGTCAGATTTTCCGTCCAGCGTGGATAGCCGAGCGCGAACGACGATTTGGGGCAGATCGCATCGTCCCACGGCGCATTGACCGTGCAGCGGCTGATATGGACGTTGCGGCAGCAATCGATGTCGAGGCCGTCGCGATTGGTGTCGATCAACAGATTGTCGATCGTCATATTATCGCATCCGGTGGCGAGCAGCGCGAACCAGCCGCCCTCCAGCACGCGGAAGTCGCGCAGCGTGACGTTGCGGCACAGCTTCAGCGCGATCGCTTTGTCGCCGACGCCCGGCCGCCCGGAGATCGGCCGACCGACGTCATAGTCGTGCCCGCGCCCCAGACCCTTGCCCCAGATCAGGCCCGGCCCCTCGATCGCGATGTCCTGAAGCCCCTCGCCCCAGATCAGCGCGTTGCGCCAATGGCCGTGGCCGTGATCCTGATAGGCCGCATAGTCGGACGGCAGGTCCGGCGCATGGTCGTAGCCGCCGCTCGCCATCCCCTCGATCGGCGTATCGGCCGCGAGCAGCACCGCGCCCGCATCGAGGTGGAGCGTGATGTGGCTGCGCAACCGGATGCTGTACGATCGATAGGTGCCCGCCGGGATCCACACCGTACCGCCCCCGCGCGCCGCGGCATGGTCGATCGCACGATTGATCGCGACGCTGTCGAGCGCGCGACCGTCACCCTTCGCCCCGAAGCCGCGCACGTCGACGATCGAGCGCCCCTGCGCCAGCGCCGCCGCCAGGGGGTGGCCGATCCCCAACGCGGCAAGCGCCACCGCGCCCGACAAGACGCCCCGCCGATCCAACAACACCGCGCTCATATCGTCATCCTTTGCCGGGCCGCACCGACACACAAAATGGCGGCGCCCATGACTTTCGTCGGACGCCGCCAGTCGGGGAAGAGGTAGAGGCGGATCAGAAGGTCGCGCGCGCCGTCAGCGTGACGGTGCGGCCGTCGTAATCGGCCCGGCGGATCAGCTGCGGATCGTTTTCATATTCCACGCGGATTGCGTTGGTCAGATTATACGCGTCGAGCGAGAGCGAGAGGTTCTTCGACACGTTGTACGATGCCGACATGTCGAGCTGCCCACGCGCGCGCACCTGGCGCGCGGCACCCGTGAAGGTGCCAGCCGAGGCGAGGTCGTACTTGCTGCGCAGGTTGTACACCAGCCGCAGCCCGTAATCGCCGGTTTCGTAATAGCCGATGACATTGGCATTGTGCTTCGACACGCCCGGCAGCGTCGCGGTGGCACCCGACGAGGTCGTGCCGCTGACCGTGGTATAGGCATAGTTGATGCCGCCACCCAGGTTGCGGAGCAGGCCCGGCAGGAAGTCGAGCGTCTGCTGGACGTTGAATTCCAGGCCGCGCACCGTGATCGGGCTGTCCTGGTTCACGAAGCCGGTCGCCGCGACCAGGAACGGCGTCGGCACCGCGCCGCCGGTATAGATAAGGCTGCTCTGGCACTGGTCGCCGTTGACGGTCAGCGTACCGAGGCCGAGCACGCGGGCATCGGACGGGCAGAGCCGCTTGGGATCGCTGATCTGGGCGATCAGGCCGGTGATCCGCTTCTGGAAGGCGGCGACCGAAACGATGCCGTTGGGCCGGTTGTACCATTCCAGCGATGCGTCGAACGACGTCGCGTCATACGGCTTCAGATCGGGATTGCCGAGCGTCACCGAATAGACGCCGCCGTTGGGGCTGCCGACGATCGTCGCCGGGGTGAACTGGCGCGGCTGGGGTCGGACGTAGGTGCGATAGGCGGCACCGCGCAGCAGCAGCTTGTCGGTCAGGTCGGCGACGACGATGAACGAGGGCAGCAGCTTGCCGTAATTCTGCTTGTAGGTGTTGTAGCGGAAGTCGGCGGGCGACCCGATCGTGCCGGTCAACGAGATGCGGTCGAGCGCGTCGATGACGTTGCGGGTATATTCGTAGCGCAGGCCGCCGTTACCGCGCAGCGTGATACCGCCCAGATGAAGCTCGTACTTCACCTGGCCATAGACCGCCGCCAGATCGTTGCGATTGGTGAAGTTGTACAGCGCGTAGTTATTGTCGTTGTAGCGGATGTTGTAACCCTGCGGCGACAGCTGGCCGCCCGGATAGACCGTCACGGGCTGAAGCTTGGGCAGGGCGGTGTCCAGCGGCACCGTCTGCCAGTTGGTCGTCACGCCATCGACCAGGCCGCCGAAGAAGCCGTCGCTGCCCGGCGACTGTTCCAGGAACGACGAATTGATGTTCTGCGTCTGGATGCCGAACGCCGAGATGCGATAGCCGCGCGAGATGAAGATGTTGCGCTCCAGACGCCCGCCAACCTGGATGCCGGAGATGACGCTGTCGTGGAACGTCCGTTCGACATCGGCCTGATAGGCGTACAGCCGGTTGGCACCATAGGACTGGGTACCGGTGAACTGGATGCGGTTGCGCCGTGCCGATGCCGTCGCCGAATCGTAGAACGAGGTGGGATCGCCCACCCCGCCCCAGAACCAGCCGTTGGCGGCCGTGGTGGTCACCGCGGGATTGGGCGACACGCTGAAGTTGATCGCCGACACGTCACCCGCGCCGGTGCGGATCGTGCCGGTGACGCCGTTGCCGGCCGCCGTCTGCACGGTGTTGAAATCGAACTGCTGCTCGATCGAGTTATTGTCGGCGCGCGAGACGGTGCCGAGGCCGGTCACCTTCCAGTCGTCGTTTTCCCACGCGCTGCGGGCATTGATGCCCCACGAACGCTGGAGCGTGCCGAGACCGCGGGTCGACGAGACCATGTCGCCGTTGGCATAGTTGATGTCGGTGACCAGGTTGCGCCCGTCGGACAGCTGCACCGGCGCCGTCAGCGGGGTCAGCACGCTCGCCTGGTTGTTCGACATGATGAGCAGATACTGCTTCGTGTTGGGCAGGCTGCGATCGGTGTAGAACCCGGTCAGGCTGATGCTGGTCTGGTCGTCGGGCTTCCACTCCGCCCCGGCTGCGCCGGTCCACAGATTGCCCTCGTTGACGCGCGCATATTGGCGGAAGGCGGAGTTGTAGAGCACGCCCGCGGTCGACTTCGTGCCGGTACACGACGGGCAGGCCGTCGAGGTCGCGTAATAGGTGCCGAGCGTCGATGCGTTCGCCTGCGCCTGGGCGGCGGTGAAGTTGGTGTAGCTGTTGAACAGGATCGAATCGCGGCGGAAGCTTTCGCGCTTGTACGCCAGCACGCCGAACACCCCGAAGCTGTCGGAGAAGCGGTGATTATAGGCCACCGTCGCGGCGGGCGCGAAGCGTTGGCCGAGCTGGTTATATTCGCCTGACAGCTTGACGAATCCGCCTTCCTTGCGCTTGAGCGCGGTCGCGATTTCCAGATCGACGTTGCCCGACAGGCCGCCCGACTGGGCATTGGCGAGCGGCGACTTGTCGACGACGATCGCGCTGAAGATGTCGGCGTTGAATGCGCCCAATGGCGCGGCTTCGGACAGGATCGGTTCGGCGAAGGCAACGCCGTTCAGCGTCAGCCGCGCATATTCGCCGGGCAGGCCGCGCAGGTTGATCGTCGCGTTGCGCCCTTCCGCCTCGCGATTGATCTGGACGCCGGGAACGCGCTGCAGCGCCTCGCCGACGTTCAGGTCGGGAAAGCGGCCAAGGCCGTCGGACGAAATGCCGTCGGTGATCGCGACTTCACGGCGCTTCGACGCGATCGCGTCGGTATAGCTCTGGCGGAAGCCAGTGACGACGATGTCGGACGAGTCGGAGGTCTCGACCTGTGCCTCCGCCGGGCGATCGGCGGCGGTGGTCTGGTCGGGGTTGTGCGGCGTCGCGACGGTCGGGGTGGCAGGATTGCCGGACTGGACCTCGGCACCGACCGCCTGGGCCATCGCACCGCTTCCGGACAGCATCGTGGCAGCCAATAGCATCGCACCGATCGAACGGCGGCCTGGACGCGCAGCGTACATTTATACCCCTCCCTAACGGGGGCCGAGCTGCGCCCCCCTTCTCATGAAACCATTACAGGCTGGACGCTTCTTATGCCGTCCCTCACCACACGAATTGGTCATTCGTTTTGGTCTGGCCAATCTAACATGGCTTAGTCTTGTGTCAATCCACTTGCCGTGGGATTGGTCGGTGCATGAGGGCGCGCACGGAAAAGCTGTACCAGAAGGTCGTCAACGCGATCACGGCCGCCATCGAGCAGGGCCGTTACAAGACGGGTTCCCGGCTGCCAGGCGAGCGCGAGCTGGCCGAAGAATTCGCGGTCAGTCGACCGACAATTCGCGAGGCGATGATCGCGTTGGAGATCCGCGGCCTCGTTGAGGCGCGGCACGGGTCGGGGCTGTACGTCACCGTGCCGCCCAGGCGGACCGCCGAGCCGGCCGAGCTCGATATCGGCGCTTTCGAGCTGCTCGAGGCGCGTATCCTGTTTGAGGGCGAGACCGCGGCGCTGGCGGCGACGGCGATCGACGATGCCGGGCTTGCTGCGCTCGACCGAGTGCTCGCCGAAATGGCCGGATGCGATCCCGGCGGCGCCGAGGCGATGGCCGCCGATCGGCAATTCCACCTGCTGATCGCCGAGGCGACCGGGAACACCGCGATCGGTATGATCGTCGAGACGCTGTGGAACCTGCGCGACCATTCGCGGCTGAGCGCGCATATGTTCGCCGAGGCGCGGCGCGAGGGTGTCAATCCCCGCGTCGAGGAGCATCGCCTGATCGTCGACGCGCTGCGCAGCCGCGATTCGGCAACGGCACGCGCCGCGATGCGCAGCCACCTGAAGCGCGTCGTCGACGACCTGTTGGAAGCGACCGAAGTCGAAGCGATGCGCCGCACCCGGTCCGAGCTGGAGGAGCGCCGCGGCGTCCTGAACCGACGACTCGACGCTTGAGCCGATTGCCGGCTCAAATGCGGAGCATGATGCCCCGCCGCGCCAGCAGCCAGCCGAATAGCCAGCATATTCCGGTATAGGCGATCGCGCACAGCAGCGAGCCGGGCGCCCCCGGCGCGAGCTGCTGGAACACATTGACGCCGACCCACTGATAGGGGTCGGGCGCGGGCAGCAGGCGCAGCGCGATGACGAGCAGTTCCGAAAAGAGATAGATGGCGAGCGGGTTGCGGCCAAAGACGAGGAAGAAGCGGACCATCGCGTTGTCGGGCCGCGGCTCGACGAGCTTCACCAGCAGCGCAAGCGCGCAAAGGTCGATGCCGACCGTCAGCAGCACGAACGATCCGCTCCACAGTTTCTTGGCGATCGGCAGCATCCCGGCCCAGCACAGCGCCGCCACGATCAGCGCGAGGCCCATCCACACTAGCGTCCGCATGCCGATGCCGCGGCGAATGCCACGCGCCGCCAGATAGCCGGCGATGACGTTGACCGTTGCCGGCACCGTGCCCAGCAACCCTTCGGGATCGAAGCCGCCGTCCTTGCGATACAGATGCGCCTTGCCGATCAGCCACAGGTCGAAGCGGGTGCCGGCATTGCCCATCTTGTCGAACGCCATACCGGGCGGGCTGGCCAGCAGCAGGATCAGCCAATGGCCGATCAGCAGCACAGCGGACAGTGCCAGCAGCCCGCGCCAGCCGAGGACACGGCACGCTATTGCGGCCAGCGCATAGCAGAGCGCGATGCGCTGCAGGACGCCCGGGATGCGCGTCTCGGCGAAGGGACTGGTGAAGGGGAACCAGTACATTAGCACGCCGAGCGCGAACATGATCGCGCTGCGCCGCGCCACCGCGATAAGAAACGGCGGCCACGGCCGGTCAGCCAGGCGGACGAAGGCGAGGGCGCTGCCGACCGCGAACAGGAAGCTGGGGAAGACCAGATCGGCGAGGGCGAAGCCGATCCATCGCGCATGCACCAGCGTCGCATAGGCAGGGGCGCCCGGGCCAGCGGTGTTGACGACGATCATCAACGCCACGGTCAGGCCGCGAAAGACGTCAAGCGAGGTGAAGCGCCGCGCGGTCATGGCAGCGCGGTCATGATCGCGCGCGCCTCGCCGACCGGATCGGCGGGCCGGGCACGCCGGTAACGTGCCCCGTTCTGCGCCCATGCGGCTTCCCACGCGGCGATCCGCGCGCGCGACGCTGTGTCGTCGAACGGCCGCCCCGCCACCGCCGCCGCGCGGATGTCGGCCAGAAATTGCGACCAGCGCGGCAGATAGTAATCGGCATACATGCCCTGCCAGGCCTTGGACGCATAATCGGCAAGGTGCCCTTCCCCGCCCCACACCCCGATCTGCGCCTTGGCGGCGGCAAGGTGATAGGTAGCCTCGGCTGGGGTCGTTCCCGCCGCACGCGCCGCGTCGGTCCAATCGGCGAGCGTTTCCTGCTGGTTGCCGAGCAGATGGTCGACCGCCAGCGTCATTCGCCGCACCTGCGCGGTCGCCCGATCGCCTTCGGCAAGGTCACGCCGGGTATAGGCCGCGACCGCGCGCTGGATCTGGCGGTCGATCGCCATCGTCGCATAATGGCGGGTGAGGTCGACCAGGTCTTGGACCAGCAACGGCGCCCGCAGCGACGCCGGGGGCAGCGCCAGCAGCCCGTCGATCCCGCGGCGCAGCGCAGCCATGTCTCCCGGCCGGTCGTCGAAGCCGACGACCGTCGCGGTCGGCCGCTTGAACAACAGATAGGCGCCCGCGCGCTCGTTCCACCAGCGCGGGCTCCAGTAGCGCGTCCGGTAGACGCCCTGCTCGATCGCCCGCCATGCAGTCAGCAGCGCCGGGCTTGCCTCGCCGTAGCGTGCGCGAAAATGCCGAACCAGCCAGTCGCCGTCCTGCCGATCAGGCCAGGCAGCGTCATAGGCGCGGTCGTAGACGATCGAGTTGCTGTGCAGGCCTTCCGGGAACATCCCAAAGCCGGCCAGCCGGCCTCGACCCGGATCGGCCTGCACCGCGGCGACGTCGCGCGCGTAGAAATCTAGGTCGCCATAGACGGGATTGCTGCCGCCATAATTGTGGACGTAGCCATAGACCCAGCTCTTGCCGTCGAACGCCGACGAATTGCGCCAGACCCCGGGATAGCGGTCGTTGCCGATATCCAGGATCAGCATCCGATCGTCGGGCACCGCCGACAAAAACGCCTTGATCGCGTCCGGCGTCCAGAAATTCTTGTCGGCACCGAACAGCCAGCCCTGCATGACCCACACCGCATCGGGCTGGGTCGCGACGATCGATCGATAGAGGCGCCGGCCGTAATCGGCGAGGCGACGATCGCGCTGGGCCGCAGGAACGGCGCTGGCGGCGGCGCGGCTGTTGGCGGTGCTGTCGCCATAGCTTTGGCCCTGGGCATCGCCGCCATCGTCGGCAACCGGCGGGATCATCTCGTTGAAGGCATCGGCAAGGTAATAGCGCCCGGCGCCATAGGTCTCGCGATACAGCCGCTGATAACGGGCGGCGAGCGTCGCGAACAACGGATCGGCGGGATCAAGCCAATAGGTCGGAGGGAATCCCTCCCACGCGCGCATTCGGTAGATGCGCGCGTTCGGATGACGATCGGCAAACGCCTTGGGTACATAGCCGGCGAAGGCGGGCAGCACCGGTTGCATCCCCAGCGCGCGCATCCGCGCCAGGATCCGCCGCTGCAGGTCGCGTTTTGCGCCGATCCATCGCTGCGGCAGCGGTGCGCGATAGCCGGCGATGTTGCCCATCCGCTGCCAGGGCAGGAACGGCGGCGCCGACAGATGATCCCCGACCTCGGCCGCGCTCAACCCCTGTTCCTGCCACAGCGCCTGCCAGACCGCCTCCTGCCCCTCCATCGCGAGCGGCATGTCGATGCCGTGGAGCGCCATCCAGTCGATCTCGCGCTGCCACCGCGGCCAGTCCCAATAGGGCGTGGTATAGCCGAAGGTGCAGGTGTTGAGATACAGCCGGTGCGCAAACGCAGTTGCTACGCGGCGTGCTGCACGATCGGGCAGCCGCGCCGGCAAGGCGATGCGATCGCCTTCCCAACTCACCGACGCGGCACCGATCCCCTCGAGATAGGCATAGGCGCCGCGCACCAGAGCCACCGGCGACGACGCGATCACGGTGACGCGGCCGCGGCTGGCGGTGACGCTGTAGCTGTCGCGGTCTCCTGATCGGGCAGGGACCAGGCGAAAGTCGAACTCGCTCGCCCGCGTGCCGATCAGCCGTTCGAGCACCGCATGCGCCGCCACCGTCCTGGCATCGCGAGGAGCTGCGTGAACGGGCACGGCGAACGACGCGGCGACTCCGATGGCAACCGTCACCGCACCGATCCGCATGCACCCCACCCCACACCTCCACCGCAGCTTTCCGCCGTCGTGCCGGTCATACCAGTTGGTTAGTCCAAAACAACGAAGGGTTTTGGTGCCCGCCTATCACGATGGCGATTGCCCGACACACCGGCACATGGCCGGGTGGACGCCCGCCGCGGGCAATCGGCGACGAAACGCCTCTCGCATCTTCGATGCAGACGGCATGAATATTTGGCTAGCTTTGGTAGCCAACCCGCAGGAGCTGGGGATGGGCCGATTATCGCGAGCCCCCCGAAGGGACACGAAAACGCGGTAGAAAAATTGGCGCGCCCGGAACGATTCGAACGTCCGACCCTCAGATTCGTAGTCTGATGCTCTATCCAGCTGAGCTACGGGCGCGCATTGGAGGCGCGCTGATAGCAGCTGTTCCGGATCGCGCAAGTGCGTTGCGTGCGATTCTTTCGTTCCGTATGGCAAATCGCATGAAAGCCATCGTCGCGCCGCTTGCTCTGATCCTCCTGACGGCGGGCTGCGCGCGCGACGACGGCAGTTATCCGTCGCTCGGCCATCGCGCGGTAGAGGACCGCGGCTTCGCCGAGCCCAAGGTGCCGGTCGCGGTGGCGACGCCCGATCCGGCGCTCGATGCCAAAATCGCCGACATCACCGCTCGCCTCGCTGCCGCCGCCAAGGATTTCGACGCCGACGCCAAGGTCGCCGAGCCGCGCGCCCGCGCCGCCAAGGGCGCTGCGGCGGGTAGCGAGGCGTGGCTGAGCGCTCAGGAATCGCTGGCGACGCTCGACGATCGCCGCGCGCGCACCTCGGGGCTGGTCGGCGAGATCGATGATCTCGCCGCCGCCCGTGCCGCCGCCTTGCAGCCGGCCTATCCCGCGCTCGACGCGCTGCGGGCGAAGGCGCAGGCCGAGGTGGAACGCCAGAACAGCGCCGCGGACCGGCTGCAATCCTCGGTCGCGCCCGCCTGACCTACCAGCGCAGCAGCGGCAGGATCGACGCATAGTCGTCGGTCCACGGCGCCATCCGCTTGACCGGGACGAGCGGGCGCCAACGGCGGTCTTGTCGGCGTAGCGCGGCGATCGCTGCGGGATCGCGCGACAGCGCCACCCACTGGCTGCCGTTGGCGCCCGCCTCGAGCAGCGACGGCCGATCGTACAGCTCAACCGCCTGCCAGCCCCCTGCCCGCGCCGCCGCGTCGACCACCGGCTCCAGATCGAGGAAGCGGTTGGAGATGTGGACGAGGAGCAGCCCGTTCGGCGTCAGCACCCGCGCATAGGCCGCGAACGCTTCCCGGGTCATCAGGTGCATCGGGATCGAATCGGACGAGAAGGCATCGAGCGCCAGCAGGTCGAGGCTGGCGGGCGGATCACGCGTCAGCGAGAGTCGCGCGTCGCCCATTTCGATGTCGGCATCGGGGCGGCAGCGGCGCAGGAAGGTGAAGCGCCCAGAATCGCGCGCGATCCGCACGACCTCGGGATCGATCTCGTAGAAGCGCCATTGCTGCCTCGGCCGGGCATAGCAGGCGAGCGTCCCCGTCCCCAGCCCGACCACGCCGATCCGCGCGCCCGTACCGTACAGCGACGATGCCAGCGTCATCGCCTGCCCGACCCCGGAGCTCGGCGCATAATAGGTCGTCGGCGACGTCTCGCGCGCGGCGCTGCCGGTCAGCTGGAGGCCATGGATCGTCGTGCCATGGTCGAGCTCGCGCCACTCGGCCGTGTCCCGGATCGTGTAGACGCCGAAGTAGCTGCGGCTGCGCGCGTCGCTGCCGAGCGACAGGTGAAGCGCATCGCCGCCGCCGAACATCAGCAGCGCCGCCGCCAGCACCAGCGTATAGGCCGCGCGTACGCCGATGGTCGCCAGGCCGACCGCGGCGATCACGACAAAGGTGAGGCCCTGATGCCCCTCGCCGAACAATTGCGGCGGTCCGCGAAACGTCAGGCCGGTCAGCACGACGAGGACGAAGACCAGGAACAGCCAGGCGATCCGCCGTGCCGTCGCGTCGTGCCATACCCGCCGGATCGATCCGGTCAGGAACAGCTGCGGCACCAGCGCCCCCGCGGCCAGGATCAGCAGCGGAAACTCATAGGTCCAGTCGAACAGGATCGGCGCCAGCAGGCCAGCGAAGACGCCCCCCAGCGCGCCCCCTACCGCCATCGCCAGATAAAAGCCGGTCAGCCGATCCGCGGCCGGCCTCGCGCGATAGAGCGCGGTGTGCAGCCCGACCGACACCATGAACAGCAGCACCAGCGCCACTGCGACATTCGCCAGCGGCTGCTTGTTGAACCCGCCCATGATGACGCCGCCGAACAGCAGGATCGTGATTGGCGCGACACGAGTCAGGAAATCGGCGGTATCGCGCTTGTCGGAAAAGGCGATGGTGAAGCTCAGCAGGTACAGCCCCAGCGGCAGCACCCACAGCAGCGGCATCGCGACGATGTCGGTGGTGATATAGGTCGATGTCGCCAGCATCAGCCCCGACGGTACAAAGGCGAGCGCGATCCACCACGCCACCCGACGCGGCACCGCGCGTGGGCTGACCGGCACGATCCGGGCCGCGCTTTCGGCCGGCAGCGTCCGTGCGCAGGCAACGACCAGCAGGATCACCAGCGCATAGCCCGCGGTCCACGCCAGGCTCTGCACCCTCAGCGGCAACAGCGGCTCGACGACCAGCGGATAGGCGATCAGCCCGGCGAAGCTGCCCAGGTTCGATGCCGCATAGAGCGCCCATGGCTCGCGCCCGCCACTCGCCAGCGCAAACCAGCGCTGCACCAGCGGCGCCTGCGCCGACACCGCGAGGAACAGTGGGCCGATCGACGCGACCAGCAGCCACGGCACCCACCAGGCGGGGGAGCTGTCGGCAGGCATTTCACCGCCGATCAGCCCGATCGGCAGCCACAGCGCGGCGACGATCAGGAGCGCCAGGTGTACCCCCGCCTGCACCCGCGGCCGCCATCGGCCCAGCCAGTGCGCATAGGCGTAACCGCCCAAGAGCAGCGTCTGGTACACCAGCATCGCCGAATTCCACACGGCCGGCGCCCCGCCCAGCCGCGGCAATGCCATCCGTGCGACCATCGGCTGGACGAGGAACAGCAGGAACGATCCGGTCAGGATCGTCAGCACATAGAGCCAGCGCCCTGACCGGACAGCGGCGCTCACGCCGGACGGTCGATCGTGTAGACGAGGTGGCGGCAGAGCGGATGGCCCGGCGTGAAAGCGGGATGATCGAAGTCCAGTTCGGGACGGTGCGCCATGCCAAGCCGCCGCATCAGGCCCCAGGACGCCGTGTTGGCGGGCACCGTCCAGGCGGCGACCCGCGCCGCCGGCGTGTGGCTCCAGGCCCAGTCGATCGATGCCGCCGCTGCCTCGCGGGCATAGCCCTGCCCCCAGGCGTCGCGTCGCAACCGCCAACCGACCTCCCATTCCGCAGGCACCGGCGTTCCCGGATGGCCGCCGCGACGTATCCCGCAAAAGCCGAGGAACGCCCCGTCGCCGCGCCGCTCCACCGCCCAGAAATCGCCGCCGTTCGCCGCCGCCTTGGCGACATAACGATCGATCGCCGCATCGCTCGCGGCGCGGTCGATCACGCCGCCCAGATGCCGCATCACCTCGGCATCGGCGCCCATCGCCGCGAAGGGGGCGCGGTCCTCGTCGCGCCAGGGGCGGACGATCAGCCGCTCGGTCTCGATCACCGCGCCAGCAGCTTGGCGACCAACGGCGCGTGATAGGTCAGCACGCCCGAACAGCCGGCGCGCTTGAACGCCATCAGCGTCTCCAGCACCATCGGGTCGCGCTCGGCCGCGCCGGCCGCGACCGCCGCCTCGATCATCGCATATTCGCCCGACACCTGATACGCGAACACCGGTACTTCGAACGCCGCCTTCACGCGGGCGACGATGTCAAGATACGGCAGCCCTGGCTTCACCATCACGCTGTCGGCGCCCTCGGCCAGGTCGGCGCCGACCTCGCGCAGCGCCTCCTCGCTATTGGCGTAATCCATCTGATAGGTCTTCTTGTCGCCCTTTAGCAGCCCACGGCTGCCAACCGCGTCGCGGAAGGGGCCGTAGAAGGCACTGGCGTATTTGGCGGCATAGCTCATGATCTGGACATTGTGATGGCCCGCCTGCTCCAGCGCATCGCGGATCATGCCGATCCGGCCATCCATCATGTCCGACGGCGCGACGATGTCGGCGCCCGCGTTCGCCTGGTTCAGCGCCTGCCCCACCAGCACCTCGGCCGTCGCGTCGTTGACGACATAGCCCGCCGCATCGACCAGCCCGTCGTGGCCATGGCTGGTATAGGGGTCGAGCGCGACGTCGGTCAGCACGCCGATCTCGGGCACCGCCTCCTTCAGCGCGCGGATCGCGCGGCACATCAGATTGTCGGGGTTCAGCGCCTCGCGCCCATCCTCGGTCCGCAAGTCGCGCGGGGTATTGGGGAACAACGCGACGCACGGAATGCCCAGATCGCGCGCCTCGCGCCCGCGGTCGACGATGCGGTCGACCGACCAGCGCGACACGCCGGGCAGGCTGGCGATCGGCTCCTCGACCCCTTCGCCTTCGGCGACGAACAGCGGCCAGATCAGGTCCGCCGGGGTCAGGACGGTTTCTGCGTGGAGGCGGCGGCTCCAGGCCGCGGCGCGGGTGCGGCGCAGGCGAAGCGCGGGATATGGCGCGTGCATCGCCGCCACTTGGGCGCTCAGTCCGCCATCTGCAAGCGTTACGGGTCCGAAACGCCGGCCGGGGCGTTAGGGGGCCATGACCGAGATCCGTTCCGCCGCGCTCGTCGTCAACGCCAAGTCGCGTAAGGGGCAAAAGCTTTTCGAGCGAGCCTGCCGACGGCTCCACGGACTACCTTTTCCAGTCGATGCGCATGCGGTCGAGGATCCCAGGGATCTGGAGCGGACCGTGAATGACGCGCTGGCGAAAAAGCCCGACCTGATGATCCTGGGCGGTGGCGACGGCACCGTCAGCGGGCTCGTCGATCTGCTCGTCGGCCACGACGTCATTCTCGGCGTGCTGCCGCTCGGCACCGCCAACAGCTTCGCGCGCACGCTCTGCATCCCACTCGACATCGACGGCGCGATCGACGTGCTGCGCACTGGCGAGCCGCGGCGGATCGACCTCGGCATGATCGACAACGACTATTTCGCCAACTGCGCGGCGATGGGGCTCAGCCCGCAGATCGCGGAGACGGTGCCGCACAATCTGAAGAAGGTGCTCGGCCGGCTCGGCTATCTCGGCTGGGCGGCGCTTCAGTACCTGAAGTTCCGCCCGTTTCAGCTGATCGTCGACAACGGCAAGGAGGTGCAGCGCCTTCGCGTGGTCGAGGTGCGCATCTCGAACGGCCCCTATCACGGCGGCACCTGGCTGGTGGACGAGGCGTCGCCCAATTCGGGCGAGATCGTCGTCCAGGCGGTTCGCGGCCATTACCGCCGAACGCTCATCAAGAACTGGGCCGCGAGCTTCCTGGGGCTCGAGGCGCGCCATCAGGACACCGTCAGCTTCCGCGGCCGTGCGCTTCAGATCACGACCGAGCCCAAGCTGCCGATCTCGATCGACGGCGAAGTTCTGGCGCGGACGCCCGTCACCGCGCGCATCGCCGCCGGAGTGATCCGGGTGATGGCGCCGGTGCAATGCGACCCCACCCCCGGCTCGCCTCCAGCCGAGTAGGGGGACATCGCTCCATCGCTCACGCCGCCGGCTTCAGTGCCCCAGCAGGCTCGTTGTCAGCGTGGGCATGCGGAGGGTTCTCGTCGACCGGCATCATCGCCCCGGAGCGCCAGTCGGCCTTGGCATAATAGATCGACGCCAGCACCAGTGCCGTTCCCGAGCCCAGCGGAAAGCTCCACCACAGCGCATCGACGCCCCAGCGCGGCTCCATCATCGTCGCGAAGCCCAGCCGTACCGGGAACATCGCGACGAACAGGATCGCCAGCGGCCCCCACACCGCGCCGTTCGCCCGCACCGTACCGAACAGCACCATCGTCGCGCCGAACAACAGAAAGCTCCAGATCGCGATCACGTTGATGTGCTCGCCCAGCGCCAGCGCCGGACTGCCCGCCGGCAGGAAGATCGACAACAGCGGCCGCGCGAACAGGATGACCAGCGCCACCACCGCGCCCGTGATCGCGACGTTGATCGCCAGCCCCGCATAGGTGATCCGCGACACCCGGTCCCAGGCCTGCGCACCGATGTTCTGCGCCGCCATCGCGCTGACGCCGGCGCCGATCGCCATCGCCGGCATCTGGACATAGCCCCACAGCTGCTGCGTCACGCCATAGGCGGCGACGGTGGACAGTCCGTGCCGATTGACCAGTCCGACCATCGCCAGGCCGGCGGTCGACATCGTCAGCATCTGCGCGCCGATCGGCACGCCCTTGCCGACGATCGTCTTCACCAGTGTCCACTGCGGTTTCAGATAGGCAAGCTCTCCCCCTCGCAGCCGCAGCGGTAACCCTCGCCAGTCGACCCACGCCACCAGCGCCGCCAGCGCCACGACGTTGGCGATCAGTGTTGCCGTCGCCGATCCCGCAATCCCCATGCGTGGAAACGGGCCCATGCCGCGGATCAGCAGCGGGTTGAGCACAACGTCGAGCCCGACGTTGAGCACCATGAAATAGAGCGGCGTCAGTGAATCGCCGGTGCCGCGCAGCGCCATGAACATCAGCACCAGCGTCATCATCGCCGGCAACCCCAGGAAGATGATGCGCAGATACGCCAATGCATCGATCTTCGCCCCCGCCGGCGTCGCCAGCACGTCGAGGATTCCGGGCGCGAACAGATAGCCCAGGGTCGCGATCACCACCGACCCGCCGACGATCAGCCCCACCGCCGACCCGAACGCGCGCCGTGCGCTCTCGACGTCGTGCCGGCCCCAGGCCTGGCCGACCAGCACCGTCGCCGCCATGCCGAAGCCGAAGACGGCGCCGAACATCAGGAACATGATGATGTTGGCATTGGCGGTCGCCGCGACCGCATCCTCGCCCAGCGATTGTCCCAGCCAGATCGTGTTGATCGATCCGTTGAGCGACTGGAGGATGTTCGACCCCAGCGTCGGCAGCGCGAACAGCAGCAGCGTCGACGCGATCGGCCCCTGGGTCAGATCGCGCTGGGGAGATGTGCCGTTCGCCATTCTAGTTTCTTTTCCTTCCGTCATCCCGGCTTTGAGTCGGGATCGCGCTTCTCATGCTCGGCAAAGCGGGACCCCGGCTCAAGGCCGGGGTGACGCGAAGGTTCCTGGGCTACCCCAATCGCGCCAGGGCCGCCGACAGCCGCTCGGCCTCGCTCGTCTTCTCGGCGTGGTCGGCCTTGGCCTTCTCGACCGCCTCGGGCTTCGCCCGCTCGACGAAACTCGGATTGCCGAGCCGGCCGGCAAGCGAGTCCCGCTCCTTCTCCGCCGCCGCGATCGCCTTGGTCAGGCGGGCGCGTTCGGCGTCGAGGTCGATGACGCCTTCCAGCGGCAGGACGAAGGTCGCCTCGTCCACCACCACCTGTGCCGCACCGCCGCTGGCGTCGCCAGCGGCCTGATCGACCCGCGCCATCCGCGCCAGCACCGGCGCCTGCCGCGCCAGCCGCGCCGTCGTCTCGGCGCCCGCATCGCGGACATGCAGCGGCAGCCGCGCGCCCGGCGGCACGTTCAGCTCGGTTCGCGCCGCCCGAATTTCCCCAACCAGCCGGATTAGCCAGTCGACCTCGGCCTCCGCCGCCGAATCGAGGCTGCGCGCATCCGCCATCGGCCAGCGCGCGACGATCAGGTCGTGGTTGCGCGGCGCCATCGCGTGCCACAGCTCCTCGGTGATGAAGGGCATGAACGGGTGGAGCAGGACGAGGATCTGGTCGAGCACCCAGCCGGCGACCGCGGTCGTCTCGGCGTCGATCTGACCTTTGATCAGCTCCAGATACCAGTCGCAGAACCGACTCCACACGAACTGATAGATCGCATTCGCCGCCGCATCGAAGCGATAGTCCGCCAGCGCCAGGTCGATCCCCTGAATTGTCCGTACCGTCTCGGCGACGATCCACTTGTTGACCGCTGACGCCGCGGCAGGCGGCTCCAGCGTCGTCGATCCGCCGATCCCGTTCGCCTGGCAGAAGCGCGCCGCATTCCACAACTTGGTCGCGAAGTTGCGATACCCCTCAACCCGCTTCTCATCCATCTTGATGTCGCGGCCCTGGCTTTCCATCGCCGCCATGAAGAAGCGCAGCGCATCGGCGCCATAGCGCTCGATCAGCCCCAGTGGATCGACCGTATTGCCCTTCGACTTCGACATTTTCTGCCCGTCGGCGGCGCGCACCAGCCCGTGCAGATAGAGCGTGCGGAACGGCACATCCTTCAGGAAGTGCATTCCCTGCATCATCATCCGCGCATCCCAGAAAAACAGGATGTCGAAGCCCGAGATCAGCACATCGTTGGGATAGCGGCGCTGCCATTCCGCTACGCTACGCCCCTCCCCTTCAGGGGAGGGGTTGGGGTGGGGGAGTGCCGCGGACACTCCCCTCTGCGAGGCATCCCCCACCCCTTGCCCCTCCCCTGAAGGGGAGGGGTTTGCATTCTCCGGCCACCCCATCGTCGCGAACGGCCACAGCGCCGACGAGAACCACGTATCCAGCACATCGGGATCGCGCGTCAGCGTCACCCCCTCACCCGCCTCGGCCTGCGCCTCGGCTTCGGTCTCCGCGACGAAGATGCGCCCGTCGTCGGCGAACCATGCCGGGATCTGATGCCCCCACCACAGCTGGCGCGACACGCACCACGGCTGGATGTTCTCCATCCAGTTGAAGAACGTCTTTTCCCAGCTCTTGGGCACCATGCGGATGCGGCCGTCGCGCACCGCCTCGATCGCGGGCTTCGCCAGCGTCGCGGCATCGACATACCACTGATCGGTCAGCCACGGCTCGATGACGACGCCCGAACGGTCGCCGTATGGGGTCTGGATCACGCGATCCTCCACCTGCTCCAGCACGCCCGCCTCTTCCAGCAGCTCGACCACCCGCTTGCGCGCCTCTGCACGATCGAGCCCGATCAGCTGGTCGGGGATCAGCCCGTCGGCGGTCTGGATCACCTGCGCCTTGGCATCGAGCATGTTGAGCATGTCGCGCGCCGCGATCCCGGCGCGCTTGCCGACCTCGAAGTCGTTGAAGTCATGCCCCGGCGTGATCTTCACCGCGCCCGATCCCAACTCGGGGTCGGCATGCTCGTCGGCGACGATCGGGATCAGCCGGCCGGTGATCGGCAGGCGGACCTCCTTGCCGACCAGCGCGGTGTAGCGCTCGTCGGACGGATTCACTGCGATCGCCATATCGGCCAGCATCGTCTCCGGCCGCGTCGTCGCGACCGAGATCGTGCCGCTGCCGTCGGCGAGCGGGTATGACAGGTGCCAGAACTTGCCCTGCACCTCCTTGGTCTCGACCTCGAGATCGCTGATCGCGGTGCCGAGGCCCGGGTCCCAATTCACCAGCCGCTTGTCGCGATACAGCAACCCCTGGCGATGCAGCTCGACGAACACCTTCAGGACGGCCTTGGAAAAGCCTTCGTCCATCGTGAACCGCTCGTTCGACCAGTCCATCGAACAGCCCAGCCGACGCAGCTGGCGCGTGATCTGCCCGCCGCTCTCCGCCTTCCACTCCCACACCTTGGCGACGAATTCGTCGCGGGTGTAGTCGGTGCGCTTCTCGCCATTGGCGCCCATCTGGCGCTCGACCACCATCTGCGTCGCGATGCCGGCATGGTCGACGCCGACCACCCACATCGCATCCTTGCCCTGCAGCCGCGCGTGACGCGCGAGAATGTCCTGCAAGGTGTTGTCGAGCGCGTGGCCGATATGCAGGCTGCCCGTCACGTTGGGCGGCGGATTGACGATCGTCCACGGCTCTGCCCCCGGCCGCTCGGGCCGAAAGAGGCCGTTCGCCTCCCAATGCTCGTACCAGCGGGTCTCGATCGCGGCGGGGTCGAAGGTCTTGGGCAGTTCGGTCATGCGCGTGGCCTTAGCCAAACTCACCCGCCCCCGTCACCCCCGGGCTAACCTTCGCCACTACCGTCATGCTGAACCAAGTTCAGCATGACGAACCTGGTCAGGGCCGGCTATTCCCCGTCCACTTATCCATCCACCCCAGCACCTCGCGATACCATTGCCGCGAGTTGCGCGGCTTCAGCACCCAGTGGTTCTCGTTCGGAAACACCACCAGCCGCGACGGAATGTCGCGCCGTTGCAGCGCGGTGAACGCCGCCAGCCCCTGCGTGTACGGAATGCGGAAGTCCTTCTCGCCGGTGATCACCAGCATCGGAGTTTTCCACTTGGCGACGTAGTTGACGGGGTTCCATTTCTCGAACGCCTGCGGGTCCTCGTAATAGGTCTTGCCGCCGTGCTCCCATTCGTCGAACCAAAGCTCCTCGGTCTCGTACGCCATCGCGCGTGCGTCGAAGACGCCATCGTGCTGGACGATGCACTCGAACCGGTCGGGCCACTGCCCCTCGATCCAGTTCATCATATAGCCGCCGTACGACGCACCCAGCGCGCAGGCCCGATCGCCGTCGAGCCACTGGTACTTGTCGGTCGCCGCCTTCAGCCCGTCCTTCAGATCCTCGAGCGGCCAGCCGCCCCAGTTGTTGCTGATCGAATCGGTGAAGCGCTGGCCGTATCCCGTCGACCCGTGGAAATCGACCGCGACCAGGCCATAGCCGGCGCCCGCGAACACCGCCGGGTTCCAGCGATACGACCAGCTGTTGTTGCTCGACCCCTGCGGCCCGCCATGGACCATGAACGCGATCGGCACCTTGCCCGTCGCGCCATAGGGCTTCACCGCATAGCCCCACACGGTGTCGCCGTTCGCGCCCTTAAAGCTGAACCGATCGACGCTCGGCATGTCGATCCCCGCCAGCTTCGCGGCATTGACGCTGGTCAGCCGCTGCGGCGCGCCGCTGCCCGTCACGCGATAGAAGTCGTCGGGCGCGGTCAGGCTGTTCATCGCGATCACCGCGCCGCCGGGCGTCACCGCCACGGCCGAGACGTTACCCTGCTGCGTCAGCCGCGTGACCTGTCCGGTCGCCGCATCGACCCGCCACAACGGGTTTTCCTGCGTATCTTCCGCCGTCACCAGCAGCGAGCGCGAATCGGGCGCCCACGCGATCGAGCCGATGCTGCGATCCCAGCGCTCGGTCAGCGACACCGTCTTGCCGCTGGTAAGGTCGCGCACTGTCAGCACCTGGCGATCCGCCTCGAACGCCGGCCGCCGCATCGCGAACCAGGCGAGCTTGCGGCCGTCGGGCGACACCACCGGCTGATTGTCCATCGCCTTGTTGTCGGCGGTCAGATTGACCGGTGCCGACGATCCGTCCGCCGGCACCTGGAAGATGTCGAGATTGGTCGAGATCGCCTCGATCCGCCCCGCCTCGCGCATCGCGAAGTAGATCGTTCGGCCATCGGGACTCCAGCTGACCTCTTCGCCGCCGCCGAACGGCTTCGACGGCGTATCGCCGACCAGCGCACCGACGATCGCCTTGCCATTGCCCGGCGCCCCCGCTGCGGAAAGCGGCAGGACGAACAGCTGTTGGCGCGTGCCGTCGGCCCATGTATCCCAATGGCGAACGAACAGCTGGTCATAGGTCCGGCCGTCGCCCGCATCCGCGGCCTTCTTTACCATCGCCGGCTCCAGGCTCGGCGCGCCCGGCTTGCGATCGGCCCAGACGACCAGCTTGTCGGCAGTCGGCGCGACCTTGAACCCGTTCATGCCGCCGGAAAAGCTCGTCAGCTTGCGGGGCGCACCGCCTGCGACCGGAACCGACCAGACGGCGCTATCCCCGCCCTTGTCGGACGCGAAATACACGGTCGCGCCGACGATCTGCGGATCGGTTTCGTTGACGTCGGGCTCGGCGACCAACTTCGTCGGCGCCGCGCCCGGCTTGCTCAGGTCGAGCCGCCACAGGTCGAACCGGCCGCGATTGTTGGCGATGTCGGTCTCGCGCTGCGCCCATACCAGCCAGCGGCCATCCTTCGACACCGTCGGCGATCCGACCCGGCTCAGCATCGTGACGTCGTCGATCGTCAACTGGCGTGCGGCGAGGGGAGCGGCGACGGCGGTGGCGGCCAGCGCCGCAAACATCAGTTTCTTCATGGGACTGGACGCTAGGCCGGAAGCCGTTCGCCGGACAAGCCCCAGCCCGCCCAAGGCGCTACGTGCGCGCCCCCGGCCGGTCGAGCACCGCGCGAATCCGCTCGTTCAGCTCGGTCCGGCGATACGGCTTGCGGATCAGCTCGAACGACTTCGATCCCTCGTCGATCGCCTCGTCGGCATAGCCCGTCGTCAACAGCACCTGAATGCGCGGGTAATCACGCCGCACCGCCTGGGCGAGACCCACGCCGTTCATCCCGCCGGGCATCAGGATGTCGGTGAACAGCAGCCGGTAATCCGAATCGATCGCCAACTGGTCCAGTGCTTCGCGCGCGCTGTGGGTCAGCGTGACGGTGTAGCCCAGATCCTCGAGCATCTCCTTGCCCAGCTCACCCACCTCATGCTGGTCTTCGACCATCAGAACGCGCTCGCGCTTGCCGTCGTCAGGCCGCGGGTGCGCGGCGGTCGGCTTCTGCTCGGCCCTGCCCGCACCCGAAGCGCGCGGGAATAGCAGCGCGAACGTCGCCCCGCCGCCGGGCCGGTCGAGCAGCAGCGCCGCGCCGCCCGACTGGCGCATGAAGCCATAGACCATTGACAGCCCCAGCCCCGTGCCCCGGCCAAGCTCCTTGGTCGTGAAGAAGGGATCGAAGATCTTGTCGGCGATCGCGGGATCGACGCCGGGCCCGTCGTCCGACACCGTTACCATCGCATATTCACCGGGGTCCAGCTTCAGCTGGCCGAACGCCGCGTCGGGCAGCACCACGTTGCGGGTCTCGATCGTGATCGTGCCCTTGCCGCCCAGCGCGTCGCGGGCGTTCGCGATCAGGTTGAGCAGCGCCATCTCGGCCTGCACCGGATCGAGCCGCGAATTCCACAGGTCGTCGGACAGCTTGCGCCGCACCTCGATACCCTCGCCCGCGGTACGGTCGATCACCGGGCGGAAATCGCCGATCAGCGAGTTGAAGTTGAGCAGGCGGTTGCGCAGCTCCTGCTTGCGCGCGAACGACAGCAGCTGCTGCGTCAGCGTCGCGCCGCGATTGGCGGCCGACGCGATCGCCTCGACCGCGCGCTTGGCACTGCGGTCGGCATCGGCGACTTTGTTTTCCAATATGTCGACATAGCCCAGGATCACCTGGAGCAGATTGTTGAAATCATGGGCGATGCCGCCGGTCAGCTTGCCGACGGCCTCCATCTTCTGCGCCTCGTGCAGCGCCTCTTCCGCCTCGCGCCGCCGCGAGATGTCGAGCTGCGAGCCGAAGAAATAGACGACGTTGCCCGCGTCGTCGAAGACCGGCGACACGAATAGCGCATTCCAGAAGGTCGAGCCGTTCTTGCGATAGTTGAGCAGTTCGAGCGCGATCTCCTCGCGCTTGGCGATCGCCGCGCGCAACTGATCGACGGCGTGGCGGTCGGTCTCCGGCCCTTGCAGGAACCGGCAATTGCTGCCGACAATCTCTGCCTCGGTATAGCCGGTCATGAAGGTGAAGGCGTCGTTGCAGAAGACGATCGGATTGTCGGGTTGGTTGGGATCGGTGACGATCATCGGCATGCGCGTCGTGCGCACCGCCGCGAAGAAGATGTCGTTACCCGATTCGTGAGGACGCGTGACGTCGCTGATGTGCGGCGCGGGCGCCATCGAGTCCTGCGCCCCGACGCGAAGACCTTGGTCGTGCGGGTTCATACCGGATTGAACCCACCGTCATCGCCCGCGTTCCCCGCCATCAACCCTGCTGGCCGGTGATTCGTGCGATCTCGCGGGCGACCATCGATTCGACCAGTTCGGGCAGGTTGGCGTCGAGCCACTCGCGCAGCATCGGCCGCAGCATCGCGCGTACCATGCCCTCGAGCGTGCCGTCGCCGTCGCTCTCTGGGCGCACGACGAGCTTGCTCAGCGCCTCGAGCGAACCGCGGCTGGCGGCGGCGGTCTGCGACGACAAGATCGGCTCGGGCGCCGCCTGCGGCGCGGGCTGATGCTGGGCAGGCGCCGGGGTCGGGGGCGTTTCCACGGGCGCTGCGGCAACCGGCGCGGGCGGCGGTGCCGGCACCAGTTCGCTCAGCTCCAGCACTTCTTCCGGCTCGGGCGGTGGCGGCGGAGCGGCGGGGGCAACCGTGCTCGCGGCCGGGCGCTGCGGCCGACGCTGGCGAACCTGCCCCTCGCCTTCCTCGGCGATGATACGCTTGATGGACGAGAGGATCTCCTCCATCGACGGTTCCACGCTCATGTCCCCCATGCCAGGCGTTCCGTACTCCGCCCGATCGGCCGTTATTGGCGGTTCGGGGCCTGCGCACCTGTGGTCAACGCCCGGCTCCTGTCAACCGGCGCGTCCAGTACGGGATCGAGCGAGCGAGTCACCGTCGCGTCCTGCGCCGGCGTCGTCGCGGTCGACGGGGCCACCGGCGTTGGCTCGCCGTCGCTGCCGAAGTCGCTGATCTTGCCGCGCACGCGGCGATAATTGACCGTCGGATCGTACAGCGTGCCGCCATCGAGACCCAGGTCGCGCGCCTCGGCATTGCCCATCGCCGCCAGCAACGCGAAGCCGGCGACATAGGCGTCGCGCCGCGCGCTCACCAGCGTCACCTGGCTGTTGAGCAGCTCCTGCTCGGCATTGAGGATGTCGAGGATCGTGCGCGTACCGACGCTGTTTTCGGCGCGGACGCCCTCCAGGCTCAGCTTGTTGGCGTTCACCGCGGTCTCAGCCGATGCGATCACCTGCTGCGACGATTGCCACGCCGCATAGGCGCTGCGCGTCTGCGATATGACGGCGCGCTCGGTCGCGGTCTGGTTCTCGAGCGCCTGACCGCGCAGCGCTTCCGCCTGGCGTATCTGCGCCGCCGGGCGACCGCCCTGGAACAGCGGCAGCGTCAGCTGAGCACCGACCGTCGCCGCGGTCGCGGAATTGGGGATACGCTGGCCGTTCGCGACCGTCGGCACCGAGCCGAGATAGTTGAAATACGTGCCCGTCGTCACCGCCGCGATTCGTGGCATGCGATTGGCCTTCGCCACGCCGATGTCATAGCGCGTCGCATCCGCTGCGCGCTTCGCGGCGAGCAGGTTGGGGTTCTTGGTCAGCGCCTCGGACACGGCGGTGCCCGGCGAGTTGGGCAGGTTGGGCAGCGCCGGCGGCTGTTCCAGCGTGCCGGGCGGATCGCCGATGACCGCGATATAGTTTTCGCGGCTGCCGATCAGCGTCGCTTCCGCCGACTGCAGCTGCGCCCGCGCCGTGGCCAGCCGCGCTTCCGACTGAGCGACGTCGGTGCGCGTCAGGTCGCCGACCTGGAACCGGTCGCGGCTGGCGTTGAGGTTCACTTCCAGCACGCGGACGTTCTGGCGATTGAGCCCGACGATCGCCTCGTCGCGGATCACGTTCATATATGCCGCGACGACATTGGTGAACGTATTCGCCTCGGTCCCGCGCAGCTGTGCCCGGCCGGCCTCGACCCGCGTCTCGGCCGCGCGCACCGCATTCTTCACCGCGCCGCCCTGGTACAGGGGGATCGAGAAGTTGATCTGGCCGTTACCCAGCCGTTCGGGGTTCAGGAAGTTGTTGTTCGCCTGCACGACGTTGTCGGTCGCGGTGCCGTTGAGGTTCAGCGACGGCAGTCCCGAGGCGCGCGCGATCGGTACGCCCTCGTCGGTCGCGCGCAGCTGCGCCCGCGCACCGGTCAGCGTCGGGTTCGACGCATAGGCCTTGGCCAGCGCCTCGCGCAGCGTCTCCGCCCCCGCGGGCACGCCGATCAGCGGGCCGGCCGCAGCCAGCAGCAGGATAACGGTACGGCGCATCTGACCCCTCAGAATTGAAATGCAGGCGGGCGACTGAAGCCCGGAAGAACCACGCAATCGCTGTCGACGAACGGCAACAGGCCGAAACCGCCATCGGTGCGCCGGCCGCTGGTCAGCCGGGTCACGCCGCGATCGACGATACCCGCGGCCACGCGCCCGCCGGGCGCCACCTGCGCCACCAGCGCATCGGGCACCGTCTCGATCGCGCCATCGACGATCAGCACGTCATAGGGCGCGCCCACGGCATGGCCCTCGGCCAGCGGCGCTTCGACCACCGTCACATTGGCGATCCCGGCAAGCGCCTCGCGCGCCATCGCCGCCAGCGTCGCATTCTCCTCGACCGCCACCACCTCGGCGACGATCTCGGCCAGGATCGCAGCGGTATAGCCGCCGGCCGCACCGATCAGCAGCACCCGGTCCTCGCGGTTCAGGTCCGCCTCGGTCAGCAGCCGCCCCGTCGCGAGCGGCGGATTCTGCATCCGCCCCTCGCCCAGCGGCAGCGCGGTGTCGCGATAGGCGATCTCACGCACGTCGGCGGGCACGAAGCGCTCGCGCGGCACCCGCGCCATCGCTGAGACGACCCGCTGGTCGCTGACCGCGTTGGTGCGCAACTGGCTGGAGACCATCGCGCTGCGCATCGCCTCGGTCCGGTTGGTATCGACGCTGACGTTCATGAGCTTCCCTGTCGCACAACTGTTTTACGGATGCAATACACTGGAGGTATGACTGCCGCGTCTTAGAACGCCACCGCCGTCGCGCCAAGCGCCGACACGAGGCGGTTGACCCCGCCGCCAAAACACCATAGCCGCCCTCCACCGCATCGAGGCCCGATGGCGGAGTGGTGACGCAGAGGACTGCAAATCCTTGCACCCGGGTTCGATTCCCGGTCGGGCCTCCATTTTTCGCAAGCCGTCACGCCAACCACGCCGCCAGCGCCGCTGCCAGCGGCACGTCGGGCGCCGGCATGGGCAGCGTCGCCAGCATTCCCCGATCCGCCCAGCACAGCGCCACCGCATCGAGCGCGCGCGGTTCGCCGCGCCACTCGGCACAGCGGTACAACAACAGCACCAGCGGCCGCCCGCCCGCCTGAGTCGGTGCGAACGACACCGGCGTCAGCGCCGCCTCGTCGACCACGACCCCCAGTTCCTCGGCCAGTTCGCGTACCAGCGCCGCCTCGGCGCCCTCACCCGGCTCAACCTTGCCGCCCGGAAACTCCCACAATCCCGCCAGCGATTTGCCCGGCGGGCGCTGCTGCACGAGCACGCGGCCCTCGACATCGATCAGCGCCGCCGCGACCACGATCAGCATCATGTCAGTCATTCGTTAAGCGTCTCCGGCTAAAGCGGGAATCGTGAAGAAGCGCGCGTTCCTCCCAGCCATGTTGCGGCGCCTTGCCCGCGACGATCGCGCCGCGACCGCCGTCGAATACGGCCTGATCCTCGCGCTGATCGTCCTGTCGATGTTCGCGGCCCTGCACGAGATGGCAGGAACCACCGTCGGCATGTGGAACAACGTGTCCACCAAGGTCCAGAACGCACGGTAAGTATATGAAGTGCAAGGGACTGACCTTAAACCTTTTCTCAACCCTCCATCGCTAGTCACGGGGTTGCTGCTCCGGCCCGTACCGGTTCAGCCGGGTGACTGAAGTGACTAGATCCATGGAGACCGGAATGCAGACCATTCGCAAGTTCATCAAGAACAACAAGGGCGCGACCGCCATCGAGTACGGCCTGATCGCTGCCCTGATTGCCGTCGCCGCGATCGCCGCGATGCAGGGCCTTGGCAACCAGCTGAAGACCACCTTCGGCAACGTCACGTCGAACATGAAGGCCTCGTAAGAGCGTCTCGTTCGACTGATACGCGAAGGGCGGCGGAACCCGGGTTCCGCCGCCCTTTTCGCGTGTCCGCATCACAGCAACGCCCCGCCCCCTCCGTTCGTGCTGAGCTTGTCGGAGGACGGGTTCCGCGCACGCCCTTCGCCAAGCTTAGGGCGAACCGAAGGATTTGACGGCTTACGCCCTTACAACCGCCCCATTGCCAGAAACTTCTCGCGTCGCCCGCGCCGCAGCTGATCGGGTGTCTGCCCGTCGAGCGACGCCAGCGCGCCCTCGATCGCGGTTCCCAGCGACTCGATCGCGGCTGCCGGGTCACGATGGGCGCCGCCCAACGGCTCGCCGACGATCGTATCGATCACCCCGAACGACTTCAGGTCCTGCGCCGTAATCCGCATCGCGTCCGCCGCATCCGCCGCCTTGTCCGACGTCCGCCACAGGATCGAGGCCGCGCCTTCGGGGCTGATGACCGAATAGACCGCGTGCTCGAACATCATCACCCGGTTGCCCGCCGCCAGCGCCACCGCGCCACCCGAGCCGCCTTCGCCGACGATCGACGCGACGACGGGAACACCCGCCGCCAGGCACGCCTCGGTCGAGCGCGCGATCGCCTCGGCCTGGCCGCGCTCCTCGGCCTGGACGCCGGGAAAGGCGCCCGACGTATCGACCAGCGTCACCACCGGCAGCCCGAACCGGTCGGCCAGCTCGACCAGCCGGATCGCCTTGCGATAGCCCTCGGGCTTGCCCATGCCGAAATTGTGGCGGAGGCGGCTTGCCGTGTCCTGCCCCTTCTCATGGCCGATCGCCATCACCCGACGGCCGCGGAACGTCGCGAATCCGCCCAGGATCGCCTGGTCGTCGGCAAAGGCGCGGTCACCCGCCAGCGGGATGAACTCGCTGAACAGCCCCGCGACGAAGTCCTTGAAATGCGGCCGTTCCGGATGCCGGGCGACCTGGGTCTTCTGCCACGGCGTCAGCTTGGCGAAGGTATCGCGCAGCAGCTTGTCGGACTTCGCCTGAAGGCGTCCGACCTCCGCATCGATATCGACCGTCCCGCCCTCCGCGGTGTCGCGCAGTTCGTCGATCTTCGCCTGAAGGTCGGCGATCGGTTTCTCGAAATCGAGGAAGCTAGGCATCGGCGGCGGTTAGGGCGCATCGGCGAAGGGATCAAGGATCGTTACGTTTCCCTCCCTTACCCCACCCCACCTCGTCATCCCCGCGCAGGCGGGGATCCATATCCGCCGAACGTCGTGAGACCCACCGCGACCAGCGACTATGGATCCCCGCCTTCGCGGGAATGACGTTTACGCTTCCCACCACCACCAAGCGCCTCCGCCAGTGGGTGCCGCTCGTTCACCAGCGTTACCAACCGGCTCGCATCGACATGGGTATAGATCTCGGTCGTCGCGATATCGGCATGGCCCAGCATCGCCTGTAACGCGCGCAGATCGGCGCCGCCCTCCAGCAGGTGAGTCGCGAACGCATGGCGCAGCACGTGCGGGCTAACGCGATCGGGCGGGATCCCGGCCTCCGCCGCCAACGCCTTGATGAGCTGGTACAGCCTGATCCGCGACAGATGCTTCTTCCCCGACGGGAACAGCCACGCCGACTCGGCGGGCACATGGGCCCGCCACGCCGCCACCGCCGCCCGCGCCCGATCAGATAGAGGCACCAGCCGCTCGCGCCCGCCCTTGCCCTTCAGGATGATGTACGGCCGGTCGCCCTGGATCGCCGCTCGCGGCAGCGACACCAGCTCGCTCGCGCGCAGCCCCGATCCGTAGAGCAGCTCGACCAGCGCCGCCATCCGCAGGTCGAGCGCCGCGGGCGGCACCCTGGCCAGCCGTTCGCCCAGCACCGCGAACAGCCGGTCGACATCGGCATGGCTCAGCACCTTGGGCAGGGGCCGCGCCTGTCCGGGCCGCGGCAGCGCCGCTCCCGGATCGTCACTGCGAAACCCCTCGTCGACCAGAAAGGCGTAGAAGCGCCTGAGCGCCGCCGCCTTGCGCGCCACGGTCGCCCTGGCCAGCGCACGCCACTGCTCGCTCACTCGCTCGATCGCGGCCGCATCGGCCTGCGCCAGCGCGCCGCCCGCGGCCTGCGATGCGAGCGTCAGGTCGCTGCGATAGGCGGCGATCGTATTGCGCGCCGCCCCGGCCTCGGCCGCCAGCATTTCCAGAAAGTGCTCGATCAGCGCCGCATCGGTCACGCCCGTGCGATCGCCTCGGCCGCGATCATGCGCGCATAGCCGTCGAGCCCCACCGCGGTCAGCGCCGCGGTGATCCGGTACAGCGTCGCCGGCGGCACCCCGCGCCACGCCGGCGTCTGCAAGCCGACCGCGCACAGCAGCACCACCGTTCCCGGCTCCCGTGCCATCACCGCCCGGTCGAGCGCCTGCGTCCAGGCATTGCTCGCCCCCACCGGCACCTCCAGCGCCTCGGCCGCGCGCTGCGCATCCTCGGGCGTCAGCCGACCCAGCCCGGCGAGCCCGGCGAAGAACAGCCGCTGCTTCAGCGCCGCATCGCCTGTCCCGCCATATCCCGCAACCGCATTATACGTCAGCCGCCCGCCACGATCGGGATCGGCCAGCGCGATCATCGCCCACGCGTCGCCGCCCTGCGTCACCCGCCCGCGCCACCGCGCCGCCGACCGATCGAGCCCGGCGCTCAACATCGACGCGACCAGCCGGTCGGCATCCTCGAGTCCCTCGCCCACCGGCAGCCGCGCCGCCGCCCGCGCGGTCAGCACCAGCCGGGCATAGGGCGTCGCCGCCGCCTCGCCCCACAGCTGGCGGATCGCGCCGATCCGCGCGTCGGTGTCGCCACCGACATAGGCGACGCGAAGGTCGCTCGCCGCCGCGCTCGCCGCCGCGGGCACGTCGTCACCCTCGTCGATCGCACCGAACAGGTCGACCAGCGCCGCATTCGACAACACGCCCTGCCCCGCCGCCGCCTCGGCATAGGGCAGGCGATCGGCATCGCCGACGCTCGGGCTCAACGCCTGCCAATATCGCACCTGCGATCCCGTGGTCGCGAACATCTCCGCCGGGATCGCGACGCCGGTCGCGCTCGCGAGGCCGAAGCGCCACACCGTCAGCGTGTCGGCGGGGCTCCATTCGATCGTCACCGCCTGGCCGCCGCCCGGCCCTGCCCCCGACACCTTCTGCGCCAGCCTGAGGTCGACGCCCTCGGCCACCCGGCGCCGCCGCGCCTGCGCCATCAGCGACTTCGCCGCCGTCGCATTGCCCGACAGGCCGGCGCACATTGCCTGCGCCATCACCCAGCCGCGCTCGCCCGTCGCCTGGCGTCCACGATCGGCGAGCGGACACAGCCCGCCCGGATCGCCCGTCGCCAGCGACGTGTTCATCGCGACTTCCAGCAGCTTGCGGCTGGCATTGCCGGTATCGACGCTCTGCGCCACCGCCCGCGCCGCCACCGACTCGCCCATTCGCAGCAACAACCACGCACGCTCGGCCGCGAAGTCGGCGCCGTTGACGTTGCGCGGCGTCCGCAGTTGCGATGCCAGCGTCCGCCGCAGCAGGATCGACATCCACCGCGACGGCAGCGGCGCGTCGAGCGACCGCATCAATCCTTCCAGGTAGCGCCCATCGGCCCGGCCGAACGCATCGGCCGGCAACCCGCCATCGACGCCACCCGGCCCCACCAGCGCCAGCGAACGGCGCGCGAACGGCGGCAGCTCGTAGTCGGCCAGCGCCTTGGCATCCATCGGCGTCGGCGTCGGCGTCGCGCTGGGCGTGGGCGACGGCGTATCGGTGGGCAGCGGCTGGACGATCGCGCCCGGCTGCCCCGGCGACGCGGCGACCGACGGCGGCAACAGGCTGGCCGGGCCATTGCCCGTCGCGCGCGGCGTCGGCGTCGGCTGGTTGTCGCCGAACCCCGGCGGCAGCAGCGATTCGGGACGATCCTGCCCGATCGCCGGCAAGGCGGCGGCGGCGATCGCCAGCGCCGCGATGCCCGCGCGCGTCTTAGCTGAGATTGGCAAGCGTGACGGCCTTCTCGACATGCGTCTGCGGGCGCTCGCTGGCACGGCCCGCGAGCAGGAACAGGCCCCCGACCACCACGACGGCGATGACCAGGATCGAGACGAGGAGGCGAGTCATGACGGGGCCGATCCGATGCTGTGGACACACGTACCCACGGCTTTGCCGCGGGCAGGTCTGCGCTGTATAGCGCGCGGCTCCATGTTGCAAAGCGCCAAGCCAGACTTCCCGCCGATCGATCGGGCCATCGTCCTCGTCGGCCTGATGGGGGTCGGCAAATCGACCGTCGGCCGCCGCCTCGCCACCCGCCTCCGCCTGCCCTTCGTCGATGCCGACGAAGAGATCGAGCGCGCCGCCGGCATGCCGATCACCGAGATCTTCGAGCGCTTCGGCGAGGCTTATTTCCGCGACGGCGAGCGCCGGGTCATCGCCCGGCTGATCGATGGCACGCCCAAGATCGTCGCGACCGGCGGCGGCGCTTTCGTTAACGAAGAGACGCGGGACCTGATCCTGCGCGATGCGACCGCGATCTGGCTCCACGCCCATCCCGACGTGCTCGCCGAGCGGGTGAAGCGCCGCGACACCCGCCCGCTGCTGCGCGGCCGCGACCCGGCACAGGTCCTGCGCGATCTCGCCGCGGTACGCGATCCGCTCTATGCGCTCGCGCCGATCCATGTTTCCAGCCACAAGGCGCCGCACGAAAACACCGTCGCCGCCATCCTGAAAGCCATTGGCCGATGACGACGATCCAGGTGTCCTTGGGCGAGCGCAGCTATCCCGTCGTCATCGAGAGCGGCCTGTTGTCGCGCGCCGCCGACCACCTCGCGCCACTCGCGCGTGGTCGGCGGATGGCGATCGTCACCGACGCCAATGTCGCTCCCCACCTTGATACCCTGGCCCGCTCGCTCGATACCGCCGGCGTCGCGTATGAGGCGATCGTGCTGCCGCCGGGTGAGGCGACGAAGAGCTGGGCGCAGCTCGAGGCGCTGACCGATCGCCTGCTCGAACTCGGCGTCGAACGCGGCGACCATGTCGTGGCCCTGGGCGGCGGCGTCATCGGCGACCTCGTCGGCTTCGCCACCGCCATCCTCAAGCGCGGCTGCGGCTTCGTCCAGATTCCCACCACGCTGCTTGCCCAGGTCGACAGCTCGGTGGGCGGCAAGACCGGGATCAACGCGCGCGCCGGCAAGAATCTGATCGGCGCCTTCCACCAGCCGGCGATGGTGCTGATCGATCCCGACGTCCTCGATACCCTGCCGCGTCGCGATCTCGCCGCCGGCTATGCCGAGGTGGTGAAGTACGGCCTGATCGACGACCCCGACTTCTTCGCCTGGTGCGAGGCGAACGGGGCAGCGCTGCTCGCCGGCGACGCCTCGGCGCGCGTCTACGCCATCGCCCATTCGGTCGCCGCCAAGGCCCGGATCGTCGGCGAAGACGAATTCGAAACGACCGGCCGCCGCGCGCTGCTCAACCTCGGCCACACCTTCGGCCATGCGCTGGAGGCAGAGGCCGGATTCTCCACTCGCCTGCTCCATGGCGAGGGCGTCGCCGCCGGATGCGCGCTGGCCTTCGCCTATTCCGCTGACCTGGGTCTCTGCCCGCGCGAGGATGCCGACCGAGTCGCCGCACACTGGCGAAGCGTCGGCCTTCCCGACGGCCTCGCCGCGGCGGGGATCGATGCGAGCGGCGCGACGTTGGTCGAGCATATGCGACACGACAAGAAGATGAGCGCCGGCACCCTCCCCTTCCTGCTCGCGCGCGGGATCGGGCGGACCTATCTCGACAAGACCGTCGACCTCGCCCGCGTCGAGGCCTTCCTCGACGCTCAAGCCCGCTGATGCCCAACGGCATCGCCAAGCGCGACCTGCCGACCAAGACCTGCCCCGCGTGCCAGCGCCCCTTCATCTGGCGCAAGAAATGGGCCCGCGACTGGGACAGCGTCGTCTATTGTTCGGATGCGTGCCGGAAGAAGCGATAGAGCCCGGCCACCCCCGTCATCCCCGCGAAGGCGGGGATCCATTTTCCTCGGAACGGGGTGATACCCACGAAGCTTAGCCAGTATGGATCCCCGCCTTCGCGGGATGACGGAGTCCCAGTCGAACCTACCCCCGCAACCCCCAGGCCAGCCACAACCAGCCAGCGATCAACGCAGCCCCGCCGATCGGCGTCACCGCCCCCAACCACCGCGGTGCGCCCAGCGCCATCGCGTACAATGTGCCGGCGAACACCGCGCCACCGACGACGAACAGCCACGCCGGCCCTCGCGCCTCGAACCGCAGCGCCACCAAAGCCACCACCGCATGGATCAGCTGGTAATGGCTTCCCGTCTTGAGCCACTCGACCGCCGGCCCGCTCGCGCCATGCGCCCCGAACGCCCCCGCTGCGACGGCGAGAGCGCCCGACAGCGCCGCCAACACCGCCAGCATCATCGGTCGTTCCCCCACGGCTGCTGCTCCGCCACCAGTGCCCGCGCCGCGCGCAGGTCACCCGTCTCGATCTGGATGCGCAAGCGCTCCTTGTCGCGCGACCGGTACATCTGCTCGGCGCGATCGATATCACCCTCGCCCACGCCAAGCCCGTCGAGCGCCAGCCGTGCCATCTTGACCGCCGACTCCAGCACCTCGCGCACCACATAGCGGGCGGGCGAGTTCTTCAACTTCACCAGCGCGCGCCGGTCGAAGGCGCGAACATAGATCGCGGCATTAGGAAATGCCTCATGCACCGCTTCGACCGTGTCGGGCTGGATCTGGTCGCCATCGATGCAGAAACAGATCAGCTCGGCCTCGGCGGCGCCTGCCTGCCGCAGTAGGTCGAGCCGCGTGCCGTCGCCATAATAGACCTTGGCGCCGAACTCGCCGGCGATGTCGATCATCTCGATGTCGGTATCGATCAGCGTCACCGGCACGTCGCTCGCCGCCAGGATCTGGCCGACCGTCTGCCCGAACCGGCCATAGCCGACGATGATCGCATTGGCGCCGTCCGCGGTCGGCCCATCACGCTCCTGGTCCTTGGCGATCGGCTCGGCGCGAAAGCGGCGGGTGGCGCTCATCAGGAACGGCGTCGTCGCCATCGACAGCGTGATGATGGCGCCGAACAGGCTCGCCGCCTCGGGCGCGATCAGCTGCCCCGATTGCGCCGCCGCGAACAGCACGAAGCCGAACTCGCCGCCCTGGCTCAGCAGCAGGCCCAGCGCCAGCGCCCCCCGCCACGGCATGCGGAACGCGAGCCCGATCAGGAAGATCACCAGCGCCTTGGTCGCGATCAGCGCCAGCGCCATGCCCGCCACGAACAGCGGCCGCTCCGCGATGGCATGCAGGTTCAGCATCATGCCGACCGCCAGGAAGAACAGGCCGAGCAGGATCGAGCGGAACGGCTCGACATCCGCCTCCAGCTCATGCCGATACGGGCTATCGGCCAGCATCACGCCCGCGATGAACGCACCGAGCGCGGTCGACAGCCCCAGTAACTCCATCACGGCCGCGCTGGCGATGACGGTGAACAGCCCCGCGAACACGAACATCTCACGCTCGCCCAGATTGCCGATCAGCCGGAACAGCGGCCGCAGCAGGAAACGCCCGGCTACGATCAGCCCGCCGATCGCGGCGACCGTCTCGATCGCCAATATCCACCCCGGCGGGCCCTGCGCATCGGCCGGGTTGCGGCTCATCGCCGCGACGATCGTGATGAGCGGGACGATCGACAGGTCCTGAAACAACAGGATCGAAAAGGCGCGCTCGCCGAACGGCGTACGCAGCCGCCCCGACGATTGCAGCATCGGCAGCACCTGCGCCGTCGACGACAGCGCCAGCGGCAGACCAAGCGCGAACGCCGCCGGCACCGAGAAGCGCGCGCCCAGCCACACCACGCCCGTGATCGCCAGCCCGCAGGCGACGACCTGCACCAGCCCGACCGCGAATATTTCCTTCTTCAGCTTCCACAGCCGCGTCGGGTTCAGCTCCAGCCCAACGATGAACAGCAGCAGCGTGATGCCGAGCTCGGCGATGCCGATCTTCGATTCGGCGTCGCCCACCAGCCCCAGCAGCTGCGGCCCGACCACCGCGCCGGCGACGAGATAGCCCAGCGTCGCACCGAGCCCCAGCCGCCGGAACAGCAGCACGAAGAACAACCCCGCGCCGAGCAGGATGCTGCCATCGCGCAGCAGCGACGTGGCCTCGGCGGCATCATGCATGGTTCAGTGCCTTGGCCTCGGCCGCCGCGTCCGCCGCCGCCTCAAACGCGAGCCGGATCGAGGCATGCCGCGCGCTGTGTGCCAGCGCCGGGGTGAACACCTCGAGCCCCGGCCAGTCCGGCACCTCGCCCTCGCCCGCCAGCCACGCGGTCAGCGCATCGCGCGCCGCCGCCAATTCCTCGGGCGAGCGCCCGACGACGTTCGCGGCTAGCAGCGACGACGATGCCTGGCCCAGCGCACAGGCGCGCACCAGCATCCCGACCTCGCCGACCCGGCCATCGTCGCCCAGCGACACGTCGACCGTCACCCGGCTGCCGCAGATCGGCGAGCGCTTCTCGCTGGTCGCCATCGGCGCCGCCAGCCGCTCCTGATGCGGGATCGACGTGGCAAGCCGCAGGATCTCGGCATTGTACAGCGACGCGCTCATGGTGCGGTGCTCGCGTTATCGGCCGGGTTCATGCCGAACACCGGCAGGCCGCGGCGGCGGCGATCGACGAAATCGGCAATCCCCGCACTGGTCGCGTTGAGCAGCGGATAGGTGCGCGACCGGGTCATCCAGTCGGGCCGCCGCGACGGGCCACCGCGCGCGGTATCGACCAGCAGCGCGGCGAGCAGGAAGCCCAGACTCGCCAGGATCAGCCCCTTCAGCGCGCCGAAGCCGAACCCCAGCGCGCGGTCGATCGGCCCCAGCACCGATGTCCGTGTCCGCTTGCCGATCGCATTGGCGACCAGCCGACCGCCGATATAGACGCCGCCCGCGATCACGACGAACGCGAGCACCGCCGCGCCCGACGGCGTCCCCACATAGCGGCTGAAGACGGCGGCGAGCGGGATGTGGAACAGCTTCAACGCCGCGACGATGCCGACCCAGGCGAACAGCGACAGCACTTCCGTCACGAAGCCCCGCTTCAATCCGAGCAGCGCCGATCCGGCGACCAGCAGGAGGACAATGGTGTCGAGGGCGGTCAAACTCATGCCTTCGGGAATAGGGGGCCGAGGGACGAGGCGCTAGGGGGCGACGCAAAGTCCCTGCCTGCACGGGGAGGGGATCGCCGGCAACGCCGGTGGTGGAGAGGACAGCCACGAGCACGCGTCCTGCCGTTGCATCCCCACCCCCGTCATCCCGGCCTTGAGCCGGGATCCATGTTTCCGCAGCCTGCTCGTTTGCTGACTATCCGAGCCGCTCGCCGCACGTTGGATCCCAGCTCGAGGCCGGGATGACGAGGGAAATTGGAGGCCGAGTTGTCCCGCCCCATAGGTCATGTCAGGCTCGTCCCGGCACCCACCGGGCGGCAAATACATCAGCCGAGGACACGCGGAACCTTGGATGCTGAGACAATCTCTGCATGACGAAGCTAGACGATCACCGCCCCAGCATATACTCCACGAACTGCCCAAGCGTCCGAAACCCGGTCGTCCGCAGGCCGCCGCCATCGCCCGCCATCGCCTGCGGCACCAGCGCGCGCTCGAACCCCAGCTTGCCGGCTTCCTTCAGCCGCAGCGCGGCATGCGCCACCGGCCGCACCTCGCCCGACAGCGCGATCTCGCCGAACGCCACCGCGTCGATCGGCACCGGCCGCTCCGACAAGGCCGACACCAGCGCCGCGGCCACCGCCATGTCCGCGGCGGGATCCTGCACGCGATAGCCGCCCGCGATGTTCAGATAGACTTCCGCCGACAAGAAGCTCAGCCCGCACCGCGCCTCCAGCACCGCCAGCACCATCGCCAGCCGCCCCGAATCCCAGCCGACCACCGACCGCCGCGGCGTCGCCCCGCTCGCCAGCCGCACCACCAGCGCCTGGATCTCGACCAGCACCGGCCGCGTCCCCTCCAGCGCGGGGAAGACCGTTGTCCCCGTCACGCCTTCGTCGCGGTGCGTGAGGAACAGCGCCGACGGATTGCCGACCTCGCTCAGCCCTGCCGTCTCCATCGCGAACACGCCGATCTCGTCGGTCCCGCCGAAGCGGTTCTTGATCGCCCGCAGGATGCGATACTGGTGGCTGCGCTCGCCTTCGAAGCTCAGCACCGTGTCGACCATATGCTCCAGCACGCGCGGCCCCGCGATCGAGCCGTCCTTGGTGACATGGCCGACCAGCACCAGCGCCGTGCCGCGCTCCTTGGCGAAGCGGATCAGCTCCTGCGCCGACGCGCGCACCTGGCTGACGGTGCCAGGCGCCCCTTCGATCAGGTCCGAATGCATCGTCTGGATCGAATCAATGATGAGCAGCGCCGGCGGGCGCGCGCCCGACAGCGTCGTCAAAATGTCGCGCACCGACGTCGCCGCCGCCAGCTTGACCGGCGCATTGCCCACGCCCAGCCGCTGTGCACGCAATCGCACCTGGTCCGCCGCCTCCTCGCCCGAGACATAGGCGACGTCGCGTCCCGCCAGCGCCATCTTCGCCGCCGCCTGCAGCAGCAGCGTCGACTTGCCGATCCCCGGATCGCCACCGATCAGCGTCGCCGACGCCTCGACGAAGCCGCCGCCCAGCGCGCGATCGAACTCGGCCACCCCGCTCGGCATCCGCTCGGGCAGTGCGACCTCGCTGTCGAGCGCACTCAACGCGATCATCCGCCCGCCACCCTGCAGATTGTGCTTGGCGTGGAACGGTGTGACGTTCGCTCCCGCCTCTTCGACCAGCGTGTTCCATTCCGAACAATCGGCGCATTGCCCCTGCCACCGGTGCGACACCGATCCACAGGACTGGCAGACATAACGCTTCTGGGGTTTGGCCATGGCGCCTGCGTATCAGGAGAACGGGAGGGGAACAAGGACCCCATTCGGCGTCGGCTCTCGCCAACACCCGCGCGCCTCGCTATCCGCCGCTGCCATGCAGCCGCCCGTCACGTCCAGCGACCTTCGCGTTGCGCTCTTCAGCGGCAACTACAACTACACGCGTGACGGCGCGAACCAGGCGCTGAACCTGCTCGTCGGGCACCTGTTGAAGCGCGGGGTCCACGTCCGCGTCTATTCGCCGACGCTCGAGACGCCCGCCTTCCCGCCGACCGGCGATCTCGTCAGCGTCCCCGCCATCCCGATGCCCGGCGGCCGCGCCGAATATCGCCTCGGCCGTTATCTTCCCGCCGAAACCCGCCGCGACCTGGAGGCATTCGCCCCCAACATCGTCCACGCCTCGGCGCCCGAATTCCTCAATCACGGCGCGGTCACCTGGGCGAAGAAGCACGGCATCGCGACGGTAGCCTCGGTCCACACCCGCTTCGAAACCTATTTCCGCTATTACCACATCGGCTTTGTCGAGCCGCTGATCCAATGGATCCTCACCCGCTTCTACAATCGCGTCGACCAGGTCATGGTGCCGTCGCCCAGCATGGGCACGCTGCTGAAATCCTGGGGCGTCGAGACGCCGATCGGCATCTGGAGCCGCGGCATCGACCATGACCGCTTCCACCCCAGCCGCCGCAGCCTCGAGTGGCGGCGCAGCCTCGGCATCGCCGACGACGAGATCGCGATCGGCTTCCTCGGCCGACTAGTGAAGGAAAAGGGCCTCGACGTGTTCGCTGACGTCCTCGCCGAGCTTACCCGCCGCGGCGTGCCGCACAAGGCGCTGGTCGTCGGCAAGGGCCCGGCGCAGGAATGGTTCGCCGCCCAGGCACCCGGCGCCGTGTTCGCCGGCTTCCAGTCTGGGGACGACCTGGGCCGCGCGGTCGCGTCGATGGACGTATTCTTCAACCCCTCGATCACCGAAACGTTCGGCAACGTCACCACCGAAGCGATGGCCGCCAGCGTCCCCGTCGTCGCCGCCCGTGCGACGGGGGCAGTCGACTTGGTCGACGACGGCGTCACCGGCTTCCTGGTCGAGCCGACCGACATCAAGGGCTATGCCGACGCGATCCAGCGCATCGTCGAGGAACCCGCCCTGCGCGCCAGCATGGGCGAGGCGGGACACGCCAAGGCGGCGAACTATCGCTGGGACATTGCGAACCAGGCGATGCTGGATGCGTATCTGGCGCTACTCAAGTCCTCCCCGGCACGGGGAGGGGGACCGCGCCCGTAAGGGCGTGGTGGAGGGGCAGCCACAAGCGTCCCCGCCCGGCTTCCGCCCCTCCACCATCGCTGCGCGATGGTCCCCCACCCCGTTCCGGGGAGCGGTTCAGGGTTGCCGCCACTCGAACGTCAGCGCCCCCTCGCGGAACGCAAAGCGATTGAGGTGCTCCTCCACTACCGTGCGCATCCGCGCGGCGTCGCCATCCTCGGGCACCGTCAGCACCAGATCGAGCGTCTCGCTATCCGCCCGCATCTCCAGCCGCGACGCGTTGGGAAATTCGATCGTCCCCTCTTCCGCGGAATAGGTGACGGCCATCTTGTGGCTCCAATGCTTCGCCAGCTGTTGCAGATAGCGGCTCGCCGACAGCGTCGGCACGCGGGCGACCGAGGCGCTCACTTCAGCCGCTCGATCTTGCGCGCGACCTCGTCGAGCAGGTCCGCCACATCGTGCGCCGCCTCGTCGGACAGCGCGCCCGCTTCCAGCTTGTTCTGCAAGACGGCACGCAAATTGTGCATCGCCCGCCGGATCGGCGCGCGGTCGGAACGCGCCCGATGCTCGCCCAGCGCCTGGAGCCGCGCGATCAGCGCCGCGACCGCCTCCGCATTCTCCGCCAGGTGCTGGCGACCCACCTCGGTGATCGCATAGCGCTTCCTGGCGCCCTCGCTCTCCTGCTGCTCGATCTGCCCCAGCTCGTCGAGCAGCGTCAGGGTCGGATAGACGACGCCCGGGCTCGGCGCATAGGCGCCGTTGGTGAACGCCTCGATCGCCTTGATCAGCTCATAACCGGCGAGCGGCTGGTCGCCGATTAGCTTGAGCAGCACCAGCCGCAGCTCGCCGCCGTCGAACATCCGCCGACTACGCCCGCCACCGCCGCCGCCGCGCCCCTCGCCGAACATCTCGGCGAAACGATGCTCCAGCCGCTCGTTCCACTGTTCCCATCCGCCGCGCGGCGCGAAGCCGCGAGCGCGCGCGTCTCGGTATCGCCCTTCGTTGCAATGCCTATGTCCGAACATCATCATATTCCTGTCTATCGTGATCATCGTAAGATATATCTCAGTGAATGGTAGTCAAGATATATCTTGTACTTTCTCTACTGGCAGGCAAAGAGGCCCTCCCCGCAAAGGCCGAGACCCACTAGATGAAGCCGATGCCCGACCTGCTCACCGGCCTCGAACCCGAACCGGTCCCCACCGCTCCGGCCGCCGACGCCCCCCTCGCCGACCGGCTCCGACCGCAGCGGTTGGAGGATGTCGTCGGCCAGGAACATCTCACCGGCCCCGATGGCGCGATCGGCAGGATGGTCGCCGCCGGCCGCCTGTCGTCGATGATCCTCTGGGGCCCGCCCGGCACCGGCAAGACCACCATTGCCCGCCTGCTTGCCGATGCGGTCGGTCTCCGCTTCGTCGCGATCAGCGCCGTCTTCAGCGGCGTCGCCGACCTCAAGAAGGCCTTCGCCAACGCTCGCGAGCATGCCCGCCTCGGCAAGCGCACGCTGCTGTTCGTGGACGAGATCCATCGCTTCAACCGCGCGCAGCAGGACGGTTTCCTTCCGTACGTCGAGGATGGCACCGTCACCCTCGTCGGCGCGACCACCGAGAATCCGTCGTTCGAGCTCAACGCCGCCGTGCTCAGCCGCGCGCAGGTGCTGATCCTCCACCGTCTCGGCCCGCCGGCGCTGACCAAGCTGCTCGACCGCGCCGAAGCGCTCGAGGGCCGCCCCCTGCCCCTGACGCCCGAGGCACGCGACGCGATGGTTGCGCAGGCCGATGGCGACGGCCGCTTCCTCCTCAACCAGGCGGAGACGCTGTTTTCGGTCGACCTGCCCGAACCGCTCGATCCCGCCGGCCTGTCGGGCTTCCTCCAGCGCCGCGTCGCCGTCTACGACAAGGACCGCGAAGGCCATTACAACCTCATCAGCGCACTGCATAAATCGATCCGCGGCTCCGACCCGCAGGCCGCGCTCTACTATCTCGCGCGAATGCTGACCGCGGGGGAGGAGCCGCTCTACGTCCTGCGCCGTCTGACCCGCGCCGCGGTCGAGGACATCGGCCTCGCTGACCCCCAGGCGCTGGTGCAATGCATCGCCGCCAAGGACACCTACGACTTCCTCGGCTCGCCCGAGGGCGAACTCGCGATCGCGCAGGCCTGCCTCTATCTCGCCACCGCCCCCAAATCGAATGCCGCCTACAAGGCGCAAAAGGCCGCCTGGCGATCGGCGAAGGAAACCGGCAGCCTGATGCCCCCCGCCAACATCCTCAATGCGCCGACCAAGCTGATGAAGCAGATCGGCTATGGTGCGAACTATCAGTACGACCACGACGCCGACGGCGGCTTCTCCGGCGCCAATTACTGGCCCGACGAGATGACGCCGCAGCGCTTCTACGACCCCACCGACCGCGGCTTCGAAAAGCGCCTCGCCGAACGCCTCGCCTGGTGGGACGAGCGGCGCCAGCAACGCTGATTTGCGCTCGACCTTGCCCTTCCCATGCCGACGAAGCTCTGCTCTGTTCGCCCAATGGCTTATCGGCACCGTCTCGCAGCACTCGCCACCCTTCTGCCCCTCGCCGGCGCAGCGCCCGCCCAGCAGGTCCCCGCCACGCCGCCGGCGCCCTACGCCCGCGCCATCGCCGCCGGGTACAAGGCGCTCACGCTGTGCGAGGGCATCTTCGCCGCCGGCCGCAGCCAAGCGCAGATCGACGCCACCGAGCTGAAGGGGATCTACCCGGAATATGACGCGATCGTGCCGACGCTCACCGCCACGGTCGAGCCGTCGACGCTGGACGTCACCGTGCCGTTCACCGCCGACCTGCCGCCGCGCCGCGCGTCTTACTACCGCGAGTTCGGCTGCGTCCTGTCGCCGATCGGCGCCACCTTCCAACCGTTGCGTCGCGACGCCTTTCCGCTCGACCAGGCTCCCGCTCCGGCAAACCCCGCCCCCTGGCCGCAGGGCGATGCCGGCATCGCGCCACGGCCCTCGGCCGCCCTCGCCTCGACCGTCGCTAGCGCCTTCGACGCCGCGACCTATGGCAGCGGCACGACAACCGGTGTCGTCGTCCTGCGCGACGGCAAGGTCGTCGCCGAACGCTACGCCGCCGGATGGGGCCCTCTGATCCCGAACCGCACCTGGTCGGTCGCCAAGAGCATGGCCGGCACGTTGATCGGCCTCGTCAGGCAGCAGCTCGATATCGACGTGAATGCCCCGACGCGGTTGCCCGAATGGAACAAGGACGATCCGCGCGCCGCCATCACGCTCGACCAGCTCATGCGCATGGCATCGGGCCTTCACGGCGACACCGCCGGCAGCCGAACCGACGCGCTGTACTTCGGCGGCAGCACCGTCTCCGAAACCGCCGCCGCCTCGCCGCTCGAGGCAAGGCCGGGCACGCGGTTTCGCTATGCCAACAACGACATCGTCCTCGCCGTCCGCGCAATCAGGGGGCGCATGGCTGATGACGATCGCTACCTTGCCTGGCCCGCCACCCGTCTGTTCGCACCGCTCGGGATGAACCACACCACCGCCGGCATCGACTGGCAACGCAACTTCATCCTCTCCAGCCAGGTCTGGTCCACCGCCCGCGACTTCGCCCGACTCGGCCAGTTCTGGCTCCAGGACGGCGTGTGGCAAGGCAAGCGTCTGCTGCCCGATGGCTGGATGCGCTACATGACGACGCCCTCGGGGCCGCAGCCGCAGGGCGACGGCCCGGGCTATGGCGCGACGATGTGGCTGTTCGGCCCGAAGCAGGGCCTGCCCGCCGGCAGCTACGCCGCGCAGGGCAATCGCGGCCAGTACATCATGGTCGTTCCCTCGGCCCGGCTCGTCGTCGTCCGACGCGGCGAGGATGCCGGCGCAGCGCGCTTCGACATCGCCCGCTTCACCGCCGACGTCTTCGCGGCCCGGCCATGAAGGACTGGGACGCGATCGTCACCGCCGCGCTTGCCCTCCCCGGCGTCGAGCAGGGCACCAGCTACGGCAAGCCCGCGGTCAAGATGCGCGGCAAGATGCTGGCCGCGACCACCGCGCCGGCCGACGACAGCTTCGTCCTCGCCGTTACGCTCGACGACAAGGACGTGCTGATCGAGCACGACCCAGCCACTTTCTGGCAGACCCCGCACTATGATGGCTGGCCCGCCGTGCTCGTGCGCTACGGCACCCCGGCTACCGATCGGATCGCCACGCTGCTCGCCCGTGCCTGGTGGGATCGCGCCACCGTCGCCCAGCGGAAGGCTTATGGCCCCCGCCCCTGATCGCTTCGCCCGCTTCGCCGCTGTCGACTGGTCGGGTGCAAGGGGCAGCCGTCACAAGGGCATCGCGCTGGCGCTGTGCGAGGCCGGCGACGACGCCCCGCGCCTCGTCGAACCGCCCGCCGGCGCGTGGTCGCGAAGCGCCGTTCTCGGGTGGCTGCTGGCCCATGCCGACGAGCCGCTGCTGATCGGCTTCGACTTCAGCTTCTCGGCGCCCTTCGTCGACCGCGGCGCCCATCTGCCCGGCGAGCCGGCCACCGCCGATGCCCGCGCGCTATGGGCGCAGGTCGACGCCGCCAGCGCCGACGACGACCTCGGCGCCGCCAGCTTCCTCGAGGCGCGTCGCGGCACCCATTTCTACTTCGGCGCGGCGGACGGGGAGAAGGCTCGCTTCCTCCATTGGCGCGTCTGCGAAACCACGTCCGACGGCACGCGAAAGCCCTCCACCGTCTACGATGCGATCGGCGCGTCGCAGGTAGCCAAGGCAAGCTTCGCCGGCATGCGCTTCCTCCACCACCTCGATGGCCGGGTGGCGGTATGGCCGTTCGATCCGCTGCCAGGCGCCGGCGCGCTGGTGGTCGAGATCTACACCACCATCGCCGCCCGCGCTGCCGGCATTCCGAAGGGCCGCAGCAAGATGCGCGACGCCGCCGCGCTCGACGCCGCCCTCGCCGCGCTGGGCAGTCATCCCCACGCGCCCCTCGCCCGCTACGACGACCATGCCACCGACGCGATCCTCACCGCCGCCTGGCTTCGCCACGCCGTCACCGACGCCGCGCTGTGGCACCCGCCCCGCCTGACCGATGAGGTCGCGCAAACGGAAGGCTGGACGTTCGGCGTCCGCTGACGCTAGGGATCGCGCCAGTGCCGGTTTAGCTCAGCTGGTAGAGCAGCGGTTTTGTAAACCGAAGGTCGCGGGTTCGATTCCTGCAACCGGCACCAGCTTTCCCGCGGGTTTCAGCCAGTTCTGGCCCGCGGAGAAAGCGCGAAACGCGCAAATCGCTGCGGTTCGCGACGACACAGTCGACGGCACAATCTGTTCGCCCCCCATTCCCGCCCGGGGCCTGAAACGGTGTCGCATACCGTGCCGGCACGCCTTGCACCTCAGGGCGCGAAGACGCGGCAAGTGCTCTTCCGGGAACGGCTCGGGCGTGTGGGGCGCATCACCGTTCACGCCCCAGCCCAGGCGATCCATGATGTCGGTAAGCAGCTCGCGGCTCTTCGTGACGTCGCGGATGACGATGCCGCGCTGCACGCCGCGGCTGCGCTCGATGATGCCGGCCTCCTCGAGCTGGGCCAGCAGCACCTTCACGCGGGTGACGCTGACCTTCAGCTCGTGAGAGATCTCGAGCAGGCTCGGACTGCGCCGATCGCGGACCAGCTTTTCCATGATGAACGCCAGCGCCTGGTCCCTGCGCCGCGGCGCCGGACGACGACCCGATGCTCCACGCTGCCAATATCCCCCGGAACCGCGAACATAGGGTGAATGGCCTGCACGTCCAGCCCTTGCTATCTCGCGTGGCGTAGCGGGATGTCTGACGCAGTAATCAGATCATACGCGTTGCCAACGCCGGCGTCCGACAGCTCCTGTACCAGCGCCTCGATGCATTGCGTCGGATATTGGCAAGGACCAACAACTAAGCCATGGAAAACGTCAGCAAAGTTAAATAGTGGCCCAAGCTTTGGATTGGTCCGCTCCAAGGGAAGCGGCAAAATCACCTGTGGGAGCCCCTGAACGCATTTTCTAATCGTTCCAAAATCGGCTCCGTCTACGAAGAGAGAATAGATCAACCGCCACTCTTGTTCTTCCTCAAAACCTTTATGCTTCGCGGTAAGCACTGCCTCTTGGAGCAACCGGTAAAGAAGACTCACCGTTCTAGAGGGCTCAGCGCTGAGTGGTCCAGCAAATCCTGCCAGCGTATCCAGCAAGTCGATAAAAAATTGCTCGAACGCATGATCACCATATCGCACTGGATGAAGCATAGCTGCATATGGATCCTCCCGCGCCAGTAGATCGGCAAGGTTGAAGATGATCGCCACACCCCCGTCAAGGCCTCCGTAAGCACGCCACATTGAAAGTCGGCCAAGCTTCTCGTCGGCCTTGATAACAGAAAGGGAGCTTATGTAGGTCTGGGATTTAAGGACATCCTCTAACCCACGAAGCCATGATAGTGTCAAACGCTCCACGTCCGGGTGGATCATAGCAGTTACGGTTGAAAACCGTTCCGCGTACTTATTGAGACAAGCATTTAACAGCTTTGTCCCATATTCGATCTCCGAGAAGTCATTCATCAGCGCGGCATTGCGTAACCATAGTGACTTCCCGCTGATGATGTCCATAGCGGTGCCAGCAGCGGTATAATGAGCAAGCTTCTCTCCCTGCACCTCCAACATGGCGAGCGCCCGGTTTCGGTGTCCTCTCAATAGCCTGGCACAATTGTCGAAGGAGATCGGGTTACCGGTCATGCCAATCCCCTAAAGTGTGCCTGCGGCGGAGGTACCCTCCGCCATGGCGCCGCGGAAGGCGCGGATTAGCGCGATTTTGCGCAGCGTGGAGCCTTACGATACCCGCCCGGTACCCGCATGGCTCTCGGGTCAGATCATCGAGAAGACCGCTAGTCCGACGACGATCAGGACGATGATCCCTACCGCGGTCATCGTCACGCGATCGCGACCGGCGCCGATTGACATCGGATCGATCGGCACAGCTGCCTCCAATTCGGGGCCGTTGCCGAGGTCGGAAGGTCCAATCGGCGCACGCAGCGGCGTGGCAGCCATCGCTTGGGGGCGCATCGATTCGACGATCGCCCCGGCGCCCACGAACACCGCACCTGCCACGAAGATTGCGAGGCCGGCCATGAACGCCAGCTGCTGATATTGAAGCAGCCCCAGATTCAGGGTCGACGCCACCGGCAAGCTGGTGATCGCGGCGAGGACCGGATCGTTCGGTACTGATGTTCGCATCAGCAGCGACAGCAAGGCGGCCGCGGCGCCACCAACCATCATCCAAATACCCAGTAATTTCACCCCTCATGCCCCCTGCAAGATCGCCCCCTTACTCGGCAGGGGTGTTCCTTGAGCCTAATTCAGATCAGTCGATCGGAATGTGCCTCGTGAGCGTAGCCCCGCGTGCTTCCATGCGGGATCAACGACCCCTGTCTGAAGCCGTCGCTGATGGCGCCATGCGCCAACGGCAGTTGCGAGTAGCATCGGGTACGCCCAAAACTGCGCCTGGATGGCATAGCCCGCTGGATACATGCCCGGATCCAGGCCCTTACCCAGATGGACAAGGATCGTCGTCAACTGCCACGCTGCCACGTACAGCGGCCAGAACCGCGTCGATCGCCAAGCAAGGACGAAGAGCGCCAGGAACAACGCTCCATCGATCAATGCGCCCGCAAACTCGATCGATCGATAGTCGGCTTTCGCCAAGTGGAGCGGCATGCCGGCAGCGAACGCGGCGAGCTGAAGTGCCGCCGACCAGCGTTCCGGTGCGCCGCCTCGCAGCAGCGCATAGCCGCAGCAGCTCGCCAACAGCACCAGGAACAAGGGAAAGCTCACGTCGCCTGTCGTCCTCCGCAACCAACTGTGCCGTCAAGCCAAGATCGTCAGGCGACGATCTTGAGCGGTGCGGCCACGCCATTCGGTCCACCGCTGTCGGGCGTGTCGCCATAATCGCCATAGGCGTGGATCGGCATCCGCATCCCGTCGCGAACCGCGCGGAAGTCGTAGTGGGCGCGGTTTACATGGCTGCGCGCCGTGGCGAGCAGCGGCGCCATGCCGGCGACGCGCTCGAACCCGTCCAGGCCGGCGTCGAGCGGCAGGTTGGCCTTGCGGCGCGCCTCGATCAGCGTCGACTGCAGCCCGGCCTGGGCGATCATCGCCGCGTCGATCAGCGCCTCGAGCTTGACCAACTGCTCGGTAACGTCACGCACCGCCGTCATCTTGGTATTCAGCATGAGCCCTCCTCGCGGGAGAGCCCCGCGGTTTACATCAGGTGCCGGACGACGCGAATGGCCGGCAGGGCGACCGAAGGAAGCCCGCTGCCCATCGCCACGATCATCGCCAGCGCCACGATCAGCCCGGCCGCGATCACCGCGACCCAGATTGCCGTCTGCTTCAGCGAGAACGTGTTGAGCGGCTGGTACCGCGACCGCCAGGGCCGCGCCGCCGGCTGCTCATCCGTCGACGTCGGCATCGATGCGTCGGCGATCGGCCCGGCGAATAGCGGCGTTAAATCACCCCCTGATTCGGTACGGGGGGGTCCGAAGAGCATCACGGCCGCCTCGCGCCGATCGCGCGCGCCCAGCTCCTCGACGGCGGCGCCGATATATCCGTCGACCGTCGACTTGCTGATCCCTAGCTCGGCCGCGATCTCGCGCGACTTCTTGCGCTCCCACACCAGGCGCATGCACTCGTGGGCGCGGGGTGTCATCGCGCTTGCCGCCCGATGAGGATGCTGATGGCGGCGCCGGCGTGCGCGATCGGCTGCACGGCGTGCGAAACGCGGTGCGCCGTCACCGTGCGGATCCGCGATGCGGCGTGGCGGGCGGTCCAGGATCTGCGGTCGACGCCCGGGCCGTCGCCGGCCGCGGCGGCCGCGCGTCTCGAAGAACTGACAGCCCGGTGGGAAGCGACTGCGCGAGCAGCCGAGCTTGCTCGGCCAGCGGCTTCGCCTGATCGATCCCCGTCAGCAGCGCCTCGAACATCTCGGTCAGGGCATCTTCATTAGGGAGGTGGACTTGTAGCCAAATCGCCGGCGCAGGTGCAACTGGTGCCCCCTCGTCGGGATCGTCGAGTTCTCCGTAAAGATATTCGGGCGTCGTCAGCAGCGCGCGCGCGATCTTGAAGATCGATCGAGACGAGCGTGATTCGCCATTGATCAACGAGTTGATCGTCGACTGTCGCACACCGACCCGCCGAGCAAGCTCAGCCTGGGAAATGCCGACGACCTTTCGCCGCTCCTCGATGCGCTCGCCCAAAGTCACAGACGGCTTATCTAATGATGACCCGTTAGCCGCGAGTTCGTTTTTCCTGTTGATCACCTACCGTTTACTCGTTAGCCAAATCGTATAGCGCTCGAACACAAGTCAGTTTCGGTGATCGCATTGGCGGTCCGCAAGGCGGGCTCTCAGTCGAAGTTCGGCCGCCTGGTCGGCACGCCGCAGTCGACTGTTCGCGAATGGCTCCCCAAGGGACGCGTGGGCGACCGCTCCGTCCTGAAGGTCGAGGCGGCGACAGGCGTCTCCCGCCATGACCTCCGCCCCGATCTTTACCCGCACGAATCGGCTGCCCGCACCGGTGCCTCGGACAGGCTCAAGATCATGTCGGCTATGGCATTGCCGGTCCGGTCGCCTGGCCTGACGCCGCGTGTCGTGGAACGAGGCGGTCTCCGGCAGCCTGGGTAAAGCAACGTTCGCCCGGTACGTGTGCAGCCTACGCCAGCTAAGCAATTTTTTGGATCCGCTGATCGTCCAAGAAATGACGGCCGACACGCTGAAGGATATCGTGAAGGCGCGTCGCCGTGCCGGCGTAAAGGACGCGACGATCCAACGGGACCTGACGGCGATCGGCAGCGTGCTCAACCATGCGGCCGACGAGGGCTGGATCGAAGAGAACCCCGCCGGCGCGCTCTACCTGCGTCGGATCGCGCCCGAGCGCGTGACCTGCATCGTGCTGCCCCAGGAGGCATCGATCGCGATGGTGTTTCCGCGCCTCGACGATCGCGTGCGCGACATGTGCGACGCGTGCGCGACATGTGCGAGTTCACGCGGGAGACGGGGCTCCGCCTCGCCGAATACGTCGAGCTGCGGCACGTCGCCCTGGACCGTGTTGAGCGGACGATCACCGTCGAGAAGGGCAAGGGCAACAAGCTGCGCGTCGTCCCGCTCACGGCTCAGGCTGACGGCTGGCGGCCGGGCGTCGCTCCCCGGGACGAACCGACCGTCGTCATCCTCCACCGGACCGCCTCACCCACGCTGCACCGCAGGAACCGGCGCCGAACCCGCCCGTTGCCGCTTCGCACCGAACAGGGAGTTTGCGCGATGATCCGTATGATGACGGCCGGTACCGCGGCGCTGGCCATGCTCGCTACGCCCGTGGCGGCATCCGCGGGCGGCAAGGCGCGCGGGTCGGCGCCGTCCGCTTCCGCCCTGTCGCTCTCCCCCACCGCCCGCGCCGGCACTGCGGGGAAGCGTTCGACCAAGCTGGGCCAGCAGGGCTACGTCATCGCTGGCGTCCTGGCGCTGGGCGTCGTCGCCGGGGGGATCATCCTCGTCGCGCGCGACGATAACAACGGCCCAAGCAGCAACTGATCGCCGGGCGTCGCGCCCGGTGCAACCAGCAGCGACCTGACGGCGTTACGCTTGCGCAATGTTCGCCAGCCCCACGCTCAAGGTCGCCAGCTACAATATGCGCAAGGGGATCGGCACCGACCGGCGCCGAAGCCCCGAGCGCATCCTCGACGTCCTGCGAGAGGTCGATGCCGACGTCATCGCGCTCCAGGAGGCCGACCGCCGCTTCGGCGAGCGGCAAAGCGTCCTGACCCAACATCTGCTCGACGAGCATAGCGACTGGCGCGCCGTCAATGTCGGCATGCGCGCCGCCAGCATGGGGTGGCACGGCAACGCCATCCTCGTGCGCAAGAGCGCCGACGTCGCCTGTGTCGAACCGCTCCACATCCCCTCGCTCGAGCCACGCGGTGCGGTGATGGCGGAGGTCGGGACGGGCATCGGCCAGCTTCGCATCATCGGCATGCACCTCGACCTGTCGGGCCTCTGGCGCCGGCGTCAGGCGACCGCGATCATGGCCCGCGCCGAAGCTGGCGAGGCTCCACCGCCGCGCGTGCTGATGGGCGATCTGAACGAATGGACCGCCGCGGCCGGTTGCCTGCGCGACTTCGCGCGCGGCTATCGCATCGCCGACACCGGCCCCAGCTTCCACGCCCGCCGCCCCGTCGGTCGGCTCGACCGCATCATGGTGTCGCGCGACCTCGCGGTCCTCGACTGCGGCGTCCATGCCAGCGCGACGTCGCGCAAGGCATCGGATCACCTGCCGATCTGGGCGGTGATCGGCGCTGCCTGATGCGCGAGAAGGAGCTTCGCCTCGCGCTCGTCTGTTACGGCGGCATCAGCCTCGCCGTCTACATGCACGGCATCACCAAGGAGGTCTGGCACCTCGTCCGCGCCAGCCGGGCGCATCATCAGGGCGAACCGATCGCGGGCGGCAGCGCCGCCGTCTACGCCGCGCTGATCGACGAGATCGAGGCGGAGGGTGGCCTTCGCCTGCGCATCCTCGCCGACATCGTCGCCGGCGCGTCGGCGGGCGGGATCAACGGCATCTTCCTGGGCCAGGCGATCGCGACCGGCCAGTCGCTCGATCCGCTCACCGAGCTGTGGCTGACCAGCGCAGATGTCGAGGCGCTGATCGATCCCGAGGCGGCGCCGGCATCGCGCCTGTCGAAGCTGTGGGCGCTGCCGCTTGCCTGGATGGCTGCCGGACGAAGCGCCGACACCGTCGAACGGCTCGACGACGAGCGAACCCGCGACGAGGTGCGTGCCAAGCTGTCGCACTTCGTCCGGTCGCGCTGGTTCGAACCGCCGTTCGGCGGCAAGACCTTCACCAACCTGCTGCTCGACGCCTTCGACGCGATGGCGGCGGCGCCGCGCGGGCCGCGCCTGCTGCCGCCAGGCCAGCCGCTCGACCTGTTCGTCACCGTCACCGACTTCACCGGCCATCCCGAGCGATTGCCGCTCAATTCGCCGCCCGAGGTCGTCGAAACCGAGCATCGCCTCGTCCTCGATTTCTCCGATCATGGCGAGGCGACCGCCTCGATCGCCCCTATTCCCGAACTCGCCTTCGCCGCCCGCGCCACGTCGAGCTTCCCCGGCGCCTTCCCGCCGTTCCAGGTTACCGAACTCGACGCCGTCCTCGCCGATCGCGAGCGCTCGTGGCCCGAGCGACGCGCCTTCCTGCGCCGCATCCTGCCGCGTCAGTCCGCCGCCAACCAGGCGGACAAGGCGGTGTTGATCGACGGTTCGGTGCTCGCCAACGCTCCCTTCCGCCCCGCGATCGACGCCCTGAAGGAACGCCCCGCCCGACGCGAGATCGACCGACGCTTCGTCTACATCGATCCCGCGCCGGGCCAGAAGATTCGCCTGACCGGCAACGGCGGCCAGCCCGGCTTCTTCCAGACCATTCTCGGCTCGCTCAGCGACCTGCCGCGCCAGCAGCCGATCCGCGACAATCTCGATGCGCTCGCCCAGCGCTCGGCGCGGATCGACCGGATGCGTGGCATCGTCACCGCGCTCCGCCCCGAGGTTGAGGACGAGATCGAGCGTGTCTTCGGCCACACCTTCTTCCTCGATCACCCCACCGCCGCCCGCCTGGTCGCATGGCGCCGCCGCGCGCAGCAGGCGGCGGCGGAGCGCGCGGGCTTCGCCTATGCCGCCTACGGCCATCTGAAGCTCGCCGGGGTGGTCGAAACCATCACCCAGCTGCTCTATCGCGCCGGCGGCGAGCCCGGTCGTGCCCGCTGGCGGCGAATCCGCAGCGCGATCGAAACCGCCATCGCCACCAAGGGGTTCGGCGATGCCGGGCCCAGCTTCGCGGGCAAGGAAAGTGCCGCGACGATCGACTTTCTGCGTCGCTACGACCTCGGCTTCCGCATCCGCCGGCTCCGCCTGATGGCGCGCCGCGTCGCCGAGATGGAGGCAGAGCGTGACGACCTCGGCCCGATCCGCGACGCAATCTACGCCGCGCTGTCCGCCTATCTCGACCGCCAGCGGGTCGACGACCATCGCGAGCTTCGCCCCCTCGTCCGCCAGCTTCGCGCCGACGACGCCGATGGCCTGCTGACGGCGCTGTCGGACGCGCTCGACCTGACCGGCCTCGACGCCGCAACCGACGAGCGGCTGGCCGAGGGGCTGGTCGCGCTGAACCGCGAACCGCGCCGCGCGCTGCTGCTGACCTATCTCGGCTTCCCCTATTTCGACACCGCGACCCTCCCGCTTCTCCAGGGCGAGGGGCTCGACGAATTCGATCCCGTGAAGGTCGACCGCATCGCCCCCGACGATGCCACCGCGATCCGCTCGGGTGGCGCGGAAGCGACGCTGAAGGGTATTCAATTCAACAACTTCGGCGCCTTCTTCAGCCGTGCCTACCGTGAGAACGACTATCTGTGGGGACGCCTCCACGGCGCCGAGCGGATGATCGACATCACCGTCTCCACCCTCCCCCGCAGCGTCCGCCTCCGCCCCGGCCGCGTCGCCGCGATCAAGCGCGCGACCTTCCTCGCGATCCTGACCGAGGAGGAACCCCGGCTGACCGCGATCCAGCCGCTGTTCGCGAAGCTGCGGCAGGAGATCGGCTAGTCCGCTCGCGGGACCGACGCCCAAGACTGGCCAACCCCTCCACCCCCCGCTACCCTGTAGTTCCACGACGGGAGACACCGATGCAGTTCCTGAAGATCCTGTTCTGGTGCCTGCTCGCCTTCGTCGCCGCGCTGTTCACTTACGGCAACTGGACGTCCGTGCCGATCCAGCTGTGGAACGGGATGGAGGCGCTGGTCCGTTTGCCCTTCCTGCTGCTGGTCGCGGTGCTGGCGGGCTTCCTGCCGACCTATGCCTATCAGCGCGCGCTGCGCTGGCGCCTCAAGCAGCGGCTGGTGAACGCGGAGCGGCTGGTCGCCGACCTGCGCACCCCCGCTCCCCTCGCCGGCACCTCCTACCCGGCCGATGCCGCGCCGATCCCGACCATCGCCATGTCCCCCGCGGCCGAGGCCGCGCCGCCATCCGAAGGCCGTTTGCTGTGACCAGCCGTATCTACGTCGCGCTCGACACCACCGATCTCGCCCAAGCCAAGTCGATCGCGACCCGCGTCCGCCATCATGTCGGCGGCATCAAGCTCGGCCTCGAATTCTTCTGCGCGCACGGGCAGCATGGCGTCCACGAGATGGCGCAACTCGGCCTGCCGATCTTCCTCGACCTGAAGCTCCACGACATCCCCAACACCGTCGCCAAGGCGGTGCGCGCGCTGGCGCCGCTCGAACCGGCGATCCTGACCGTCCACGCCAGCGGCGGCCGCGCGATGCTCGAGGATGCGAAGGCCGCGGCTCCCTTGAACACAAAGGTCGTCGCGGTCACGATGCTGACCAGCCTCGACGCATCCGACCTGACCGCGACCGGTGTTCAGGGCACGCCCCACGACCAGGTCGTCCGCCTCGCCGCACTGGCGCGCGAATCGGGCGTCGACGGCATCGTCTGCTCGGGCGCCGAAGTGGCCGCGGCCAAGGCGGCCTGGCCCAAGGGCTTCTTCGTCGTCCCCGGCGTTCGCCCCGCCGACGGCCACCATGGCGACCAGAAGCGAGTCGTCACCCCCCGCGCCGCGGTCGACGCCGGCGCCTCGATCCTGGTCATCGGCCGCCCGATCACCCAGGCCGAAGACCCGGACGCCGCAGCGAGGGCAATCAGCGGGACGCTCTGACGGACAGGCCCGACGCTAGTCCACAGTGCTTCCCCTCCCTGGAAGAGAGGGGCTAGGGGTGGGTGCCAACCGCGCAGGAAACCCTCTGCGAGGCTCCACCCACCCCCGACCCCTCCCTTGCCGGGAGTGGAGCAGGACAGACCATGACCACCGCCAAGATCTGCGGCCTCTCGACCCCCGACACGCTCGCCGCCGCCGTCCGCGGCGGCGCGAGCCATGTCGGCTTCGTCTTCTTCCCGCCCAGCCCCCGCCATCTCGGCTTCGATCAGGCCGCCGCGCTCGCCGGCCAGATGTCGCAAGCGGCGGCCCGCGTCGGCGTCTTCGTCGATCCCGACGACACGCTGCTCGACCAGGCGATCGCCGCCGGGCGGCTGGACGCGCTCCAGCTTCACAAGACCGGCCCGGAACGCACCGCCGCGATCCGCGCGCGCACCGGCCTGGAGACATGGGCCGCGGTCGCGATCAAGACCCGCGCCGACCTCGATGCCGTCCGCGCCTTCGCCGGCGCCGCCGACCGTATCCTCTATGACGCGAAGACCCCGCCGGGCGCCGCGCTCCCCGGCGGCATGGGCGTGCGCTTCGACTGGGGCCTGCTCGACGGCTACCGCCACCCGCTGCCGTGGGCCTTGTCGGGCGGACTCGACCCGACCAACGTCGCCGAGGCGATCCGCCGCACCCACGCCCCGATCGTCGATGTCTCGTCGGGCGTCGAGAGCGCGCCGGGCGTCAAGGATGTGGACAAGATCGCCGCCTTCCTTCAGGCGACGCGGCCATGAACGCCCCCAACTCCTTCCGCGCGCAGCCCGACGATCGTGGCCACTTCGGCGACTATGGCGGCCGCTACGTTGCCGAGACGCTGATGCCGCTCGTCCTCGACCTGGAACGCGAATATCGCGCCGCCCAGGCGGACCCCGCCTTCAAGGCCCAGTTCGACGATCTGCTCGAACATTATGTCGGCCGCCCCAGCCCGCTCTATTATGCTGAGCGGCTGACCGAGGCGCTGCGCGAGAGCGCGCCCGACGGCATGGGCGCCGAAATCTGGTTCAAGCGTGACGAGCTCAACCACACCGGCGCGCACAAGATCAACAACTGCATCGGCCAGATCCTGCTCGCGATGCGGATGGGCAAGACCCGGATCATCGCCGAGACCGGCGCCGGCCAGCACGGCGTCGCCACCGCGACCGTCTGCGCCCGCTTCGGGCTACCGTGCACCATCTTCATGGGCGCGAAGGACGTCGAGCGCCAGGCGCCCAACGTGTTCCGCATGAAGCTGCTCGGCGCCGAGGTCCGCGCGGTATCGTCGGGCGCGGCGACGCTGAAGGACGCGATGAACGAGGCGCTGCGCGACTGGGTCGCGAACGTCCACGATACCTTCTACATCATCGGCACCGCCGCCGGCCCGCACCCCTATCCCGAGCTGGTCCGCGACTTCCAGAGCGTCATCGGCCGCGAGGCGCGCGCCCAGATGATGAGCCGCACCGCCCGCCTGCCCGACCTGCTCGTCGCCGCGATCGGCGGCGGGTCGAACGCGATCGGGCTGTTCCATCCCTTCCTCGACGACGCCGACGTCGCGATGCTCGGTGTCGAGGCGGCGGGCGAAGGGCTGGAGGCGAAGCACGCCGCCAGCCTGGCGGGCGGCTTCCCCGGCGTCCTCCACGGTAACAAGACCTATCTGCTCCAGGACGACGACGGCCAGATCACCGAGGCGCATTCGATCTCCGCCGGCCTCGACTATCCCGGCATCGGTCCGGAACATGCGTGGCTGAAGGACATCGGCCGCGTCGAATACACCTCGGTCACCGATACCGAAGCGCTCGACGCCTTCCAGCTGCTCTGCCGCACCGAAGGCATCATCCCCGCGCTCGAACCCGCCCACGCCATCGCCGCGGTGACCAAGCGCGCCCGCGAGATGAAGCGCGACCAGGTGATCCTCGCCAACCTGTGCGGCCGTGGCGACAAGGACATCTTCACCGTCGCCGAGGCGCTGGGGGTGGCGATATGAGCCGCCTCGCCACCGCCTTCGCCAAGGACCATCCCGCGCTCGTCACCTTCGTCACGGCGGGCGATCCTCATGTCGCCGCGACGCCCGCGATCCTCGACGCGCTCGTCGCGGGCGGGGCGGACGTGATCGAGCTCGGCATGCCGTTCACCGACCCGATGGCCGACGGCCCCGCGATCCAGGCGGCCAACATCCGCAGCCTTGCAGGCGGCACGACCACCGCCGACATCCTCGCCATCGCGCGCGGCTTTCGCGACCGGCATCCGCACGTGCCGCTCGTCCTGATGGGCTATGCCAACCCGATGCTGCGCCGCGGCCCCGGCTGGTTCGCCAAGGCCTTGCAGGACGCGGGCGTCGATGGCGTCATCTGCGTCGACGTACCGCCCGAGGAGGACGACGCCCTCGGCCCGGCATTGCGCGACGCCGGCATCGCTCCGATCCGCCTCGCCACCCCGACCACCGACGCAGCGCGCCTTCCGCAGGTGCTCGATGGCGCCAGCGGCTTCCTCTACTATGTCTCGGTCGCTGGGATCACCGGCAAGCAGCAGGCGGAGCAGGCCTCGATCGACGAGGCCGTGGCGCGGCTGAAGGCGGCGACCGATCTTCCCGTCGCGGTCGGCTTCGGCGTCCGCACGCCCGAGCAGGCGGCGTCGATCGCGCGGATCGCCGATGGCGTCGTCGTCGGCTCGGCGATCGTCGAGATCATCGCGGCCCATGGCGCCGATGCGCCCGCCGCCGTCACGACCTATATCCGATCTCTCGCCGATGCCGTCGCGTCGGCCCGCAAGGTGACCGCATGACCTGGCTCAACAGCGTCCGCAACGCGCTCTCGTTCGTCGTTCCCAAGAAGGAAACGCCCGACCACTTGTGGCACAAGTGCAAGGGCTGCGGTCAGATGGTCTTCACCAAGGAATTGGAGGAGAACTACTACGTCTGTCCGCAATGCGACCATCACGAGCGCGTCGGCCCCAAGATCCGCTTCCAGCAGATTTTGGACGAGGGCAGCTGCCAGGCGCTGCCCCCGGTCAAGGTGCCCGAGGACCCGCTGAAGTTCCGCGACTCGAAGCGCTATGCCGACCGCATCAAGGCCGCCCGTACCGCCACGGCGGAAAACGACGCGCTGCTCAACGCGCGCGGCACGATCGACAACCACCGCGTCGTCGTCGGCGTTCAGGACTTCGCCTTCATGGGCGGTTCGATGGGCCTCGCCGTCGGCGAAGCCTTCATCCAGGGCGTCGAGGCCGCGATCGCCGACCGCTGCCCCTATGTCATCTTCACCGCAGCCGGTGGTGCGCGGATGCAGGAAGGCATCCTCAGCCTGATGCAGATGCCGCGCGCGACCGTCGCGATCCAGATGCTTCACGACGCCGGCCTGCCCTATATCGTCGTCCTCACCGATCCGACGACCGGCGGCGTCACCGCGAGCTATGCGATGCTCGGCGACGTCCAGATCGCCGAGCCCAACGCGCTCATCGGCTTCGCCGGCGCGCGCGTGATCGAGAGCACGATCCGCGAGAAGCTGCCCGAAGGCTTCCAGCGCGCCGAATATCTGCTGGAGCATGGCATGCTCGACATGGTCGTCCACCGCCGCGACCTGCGCGAGCGGCTGGCGCAGACGATCGGCTATCTGTGCGGTCAGCGTAAGGCGGCATAGCGTTCGGCGTTGCCCTCTCCCCTTCAGGGGAGAGGGTTGGGAGAGGGGCAGTGCGGGACGCCAAACGATGCGTCCCCCTCTCCCCGGCCCTCTCCCCTGAAGGGGAGAGGGAGACATCATGCCCGACCATGCCACCCACACCAACTCTGCGGTGCAGGCGCAGCTCGACCGGCTGACCGCGCTGTCCCCCGGTGCCGACATCCTCGGGCTGGAGCGGATCACGACGCTGCTCGCCCGGCTCGGCGATCCGCATCGCTCGCTGCCGCCGGTGTTCCACGTTGCCGGCACCAACGGCAAGGGTTCGACCTGCGCCTTCCTGCGCGCCGCGATCGAGGCATCGGGGCACAGCGTCCACGTCTATTCCTCGCCGCACCTCGTCCGCTTCAACGAGCGGATCCGAGTCGCCGACCGCCTGATCGACGACGACGATCTCGCCGCGTTGCTCGACGAGGTGTTGCGCCATGCCGAGGGGATCGGGGCCAGCTTCTTCGAAGTCACCACCGCCGTCGCCTTCCTCGCTTTCGCCCGCACCCCCGCCGCGGCGACCATCGTCGAGGTCGGGCTCGGCGGGCGGCTCGACGCGACCAACGTCATCGCCGAGCCCGCGGTGACCGGGATCGCCGCACTCGGCCTCGATCATCAGGCGTTTCTCGGCGATCGCCTCGTCGATATCGCCGCAGAGAAGGCCGGTATCGCCAAGCCCAGCGTTCCGCTCGTCACGATGGACTATGCCCGCCCGCTCAAGGCTCGCATCGCCGAGGCGGCGGCGTCGGTAGGTGCGCGCGTGATCGCCCGCGGCGACGCCTGGACCAGCGAGACGGCACGTTCGACGATGCGCTATGCCGACGAGGGGTTCGAGGTCGTCACCCGCCGTCCGCGGCTCGTCGGGCCGCACCAGAGCCGCAACCTCGCGCTCGCGATCGCCATGCTCCGCCACCAGGGCGCTGTAAGCGTCCCCGAGGCGGCGATGCGGGCCGCCGCCGATTGGGCGACATGGCCAGCGCGGATGCAGCGCCTGGGCGACGGCCCGCTGGCCGCTCGCCTGGCCGACGGGACCGAGCTGTGGCTCGACGGCGCGCACAACCCCTCCGCAGCCATCCCGGTCGCACGGGCGCTGCGCACCATTGCGAAGGGGCGCCCGGTCACGCTCGTCGCCGGCTTCCTGGCCAACAAGGATGCGGCGGGCGTCATCGCTGCGCTGTCGTCGGTGGTCGCCCAAGTCGTCGCGGTGCCCGTGCCCGGCCACGCCTTCCATCCGCCCGAAGCGATCGAGGCGATCGCTCGCGAGCATGGCATGACCGCAGCGAGCGCCGTCGATCTTCCCGCCGCTATGGCACTTGCCGGCACGTCGCCCGTCGTGCTGATCGCAGGCTCGCTCTATCTCGCGGGCGAAGCGCTCGCGCTCAACGACGAACCGCCCGCCTGACGCCTTCTATTGATATTGACTATCATTAACGGACACGCGAGGCTGAGTGGACAGCCACGGAGTCGCGTGTTCATGACCGCCGCCACCACGATCGTTAGTCCCCTGCCCCATGCCCTGCCCGACTGCGCCAATGCCCGCATCGCGTTGTTCGCGATCCGCCGGATGGGTGCGCATGGACTCGCCGATGCCCGCGCCGCCCATGCGCTGCTCACCGCGTTCGGCCAGGAATTCCGCCGTCCTCTCATATTGATGCGCAATCTGATGGCCGATCTGGCCGGGGTCGCGGCGGGACAGATCGCGATCGCGCCATGCTGCTGCAACCGCATGACCGCGGCGGAGGCGGCGTTGATCGCCGTGCTCGGCCGAGTCGAAACCATGCCGGAAGCGGCGCGCCTCCTTCTCAGCGACCTGCTGGGTACGCGCCACGTCGACGGCGTCTTGGCCAGCGCCGCCGCCGTGACGGCAGCCTTCGCCGACGACGGCAGGCCGATCGGGCGCTAGATCAGTCCCATTTGGCCGCAGCGGCATCGTCGCTGTCTTTCGCGTCCACCCATTGGGCCTCGCCGCCCCGCGTCTCGCGCTTCCAGAAGGGCGCATCGGTCTTCAACCGGTCGATCAGATAAGCGCACGCCGCCAGCGCATCGCCGCGATGCGGCGCTGCGGCGGCGACGAAGACGATCCGCTCGCCCGGCGTCATCGGCCCCACGCGGTGGACGATCGTCGCGCCCAGCAGCGACCAGCGCGCTGCCGCCGCTTCCGCCACCCGCGTCAGCGCCGCCTCGGTGCCGCCGGGATAATGCTCCAGCTCGAGCATGCCGACGCCGTCGTCGGCGCGGACCAGCCCGGTGAATGTCGCCACCGCCCCCGCGCCCTCGCCTTCCGCGGCGGCGATCTCGGCCGCGAGGTCGATCGGCTCGCGCTGTACCGCGACGCGGATCACCCGCCGGTCACCGGCGGGAAGATCGCGACCTCGCGCGCGCCGACGATCGAGGCGTCGAGCGATACGAAGCCCTGGTCGACCGCCGCTCTCAGCTTCGCGCGATCGGCGAACGCCTGCGCGTGGGCATCGCTACGATTCGCCAGCCACCCGATCAGCGCGGCGACCGTCGTCACCTCGGCCGGCGGCGTCACCACTTCCTCGCCGGTGCCGATCGCCTCGCGCACCCAGGCGAAATACAGGACGGTCAGCGCCATCAGTCCATGTGCCTCAGGCCGACGCGCAGATAGTCCCAACCCGTGATCGCCGTCAGCGCCGCGGCGCCCCACAGGCAGACGAGCCCGACCAGCTTGATCCACGCCAGCGTCGGCAGCGCGCCGGCCAGGATCAACGCGCCGAGCGACACGAACTGCAACGTCGTCTTCCACTTGGCCAGTTGCGATACCGGCAGCGACACCTGCAGCCCCGCCAGAAATTCTCGCAACCCCGATACCGCGATCTCCCGCAGCAGGATGGTGAGGGCAGCGATCAGGTGGACGCCCGTGATCAGCGCGGTATCGTCGTGCCGCGTCCCGACCAGCATCAGAATGACCGCCGCGACCATGATCTTGTCCGCGATCGGATCGAGGAAGATGCCCAGTTTCGACACCGTCCCCTGCGCCCGCGCCAGATAGCCATCGAAGTAATCGGTCACGCCGACGAGGCAGTAGAGCGCGAAGGCGACGCCGAAGCCGAACTCCCAGCGGGGCCACCACAGCAGCCCGACCAGCAGCGGCACCGCGACGATCCGCGACAGCGTCAACAGATTGGGCAGGGTCAACATTCCCCCTCCTATCGCGGCGCGCGGCGTTGCGGAACCGGGTTTAGCGTTGGCGTGGTCGCTCACGCTCGGCTATGTGCCGTATTCCTGCCATGTTCGAGGCCCGCTCCCGGTCATGATCAATGCCTTGGGGTTGCTGAAGCAGCGCCGTTTCCTGCCGCTGTTCACGACCCAGTTCCTCGGCGCGTTCAACGACAATCTGTTCAAGACGTCGATGGTGCTGTTCGCCACCTACGCCATCTTCAACGATGCGCGGATGGAGGCGAATTTCAATGCGCTCGCCACGGGTATCGGCATTCTGCCGTTCTTCCTGCTGTCGGCGCTCGCCGGGCAGCTCGCCGACAGCCAAGACAAGGCGAAGATCATCCGCCTAGTGAAAACGGCGGAGATCGGGATCATGCTGGTCGGCGCCGCCGGCCTCGTCACCGCACGGATGGGCTTCACCACGCTCGGCATCGTGCTGATGCTGTCGGCGGTGCTGATGCTGGGCGTCCACTCGACCTTCTTCGGCCCGATCAAATACGCGATCCTGCCGCAGCATCTGAAGGAGTGCGACGTCCTCGGCGGCACCGGACTGGTCGAGGCGGGCACCTATATCGCGATCCTGATGGGCACGATCACCGCCGGCGTGCTTGCGCGCTATTCCTATTGGTGGTCGGTCGCCGCCTTCATGATCGTCGCGTTCGCGGGTTTCTTCGCCGGGCGCCAGGTGCCACCCGCTCCCCGCGAAGGGCCACCGCTGGCGCTCAACTACAACATCCTCACCTCGTCCTGGCGCCTCATTGCCGCGACGCTGCACATTCCGCGGCTGTTCCTGGCGATCTGCTCGATCAGCTTCTTCTGGACGATCGGGGCGGTGCTCATCATCGTCTTCCCGCCGCTGGTGAAGAACGTCCTCACCGCCGACGAGCTCGTCTCCAGCCTCGCCATCGCGGTCTTCTCGGTCGGCGTCGCGATCGGTTCGATCGTCATCAACACGCTGCTCAAGGGGCGGATCTCGGCGCGCTACTCGCCCGCGTCGGTCATCGCGATGGGGGCGTTCGTCGTGCTGTTCTCGTTCGAATGCCGCAGCTTCGTCGGCGCGGGATCGGGCCAGCTCTATGGCTGGCGCGAATTCCTGGCGCAGCCGGGCGCGATCGCGATCATGGCGACGCTGCTTGCCATCGCGGTCACCGGCGGGATGTTCGTGGTGCCGCTCTACGCCTTCCTCACCACCACGGTGGAAAAGGACCAGACCGCGCGCACGGTCGCGGCGAACAACGTCGTCAATTCGGGGGCGATGACGATCGGCTCCGCCGCCGTCCTCGGCATCACCGCGCTCGGCGTGACGCCCGAGGACATGCTGTTCCTCGTGGCCGCCATGTGCCTGTTCTCGGCCTGGCTCGCACAGCAGCTGCATCGCGCCTGCGACTGACGGCTGGTCCTTCCCGCGGCCGTCGGGCCGGCGGGAAGGTTACAAAAACAGCGTGTAGAAGCAGGTGAAGAAGGCGGCGAAGCTCAGCAGGAACAGCTTCCAATCGCTGTCGTCGTTGCGTGACGCCGCTGCCTTGGGCGGGGGCGGCAGGGCGCGACGGAAAGGATGGCGGGCTGCTTCGTTGGAAAGGACGAGACGGCGTGTCATGGCGAAGTGTTAACGCGCTATTTACGATTTGGACCACTGGAAAGATGGTTAACGGCCCCTTGTCCATGTTCGGCACACAATTAGGAGAATTACGGTGAGCGTGGCCTTCCGCCGCGAGAACGACGACGAGCATCTGGAACCCAAGTTCGAGCTGCCGATTCCGCCCGGCCCCAACCTCGTCACTGCTGCCGGCCGTGCCCTGATCGAGGAGCGGATCGCGGCGCTCGAGGCGCAGCTCGCCGCCGCCGACGACACTGCTGCCGTCCCGATCAAGCGTGACCTGCGCTATTGGAAGACCCGCCGCGCCACCGCGATCGAGACCGCGCCGCCGACCGACGATACCGCGGGATTCGGGTCGGTCGTGACCATCCGCCTCGCCGGTAAGCAGCGGCGCATCGCCATCGTCGGCGACGACGAGGCCGATCCCGCTGCCGACCGTATCGCCTTCTCCGCCCCCCTCGCCCGCGCGATCATCGGTGCCGAGGCGGGCGAGACGCTGCCCTTCAACGGCCGCGAAGACGCGATCGAGGTGCTGGCGATCGACTGATCCGCTTGCCGTGGGCGGCAGCGTTGCGCACACTGAGGTGGTGACTCGCCTCCTCGCCCTCGCCGCCCTCCTCCCCCTCACCGCCGCCGCGCCCGACAAGGGTCAGCCCGCGCTGACCGAGCAGACGATGCGATCGGGCGGCGTCCGTCCCGCCGAACAGACCGCGGTCCGCTTCGACAGTGCCGACCTGTCGTTCGAGGTACTGCCCGATCAGCAGCGGCTGAACGGTGTCGCCACCCTCGCCTTCACCGCCGTCAAGCCGGTCGATCGGCTCGTCATCGACCTCGACCGCAACCTGCCCGTCAGCGCGATCGAGATCGACGGCCGTCGGCTCGCCGCCGGGCGATGGTCCAACCCCGACGGTCAGCTCGTCGTCAGCCTGCCGCGCCCGCTCGCCGCCGGAGACAGCGTCAGCGCCCGCATCACCTATGGCGGCACGCCGCATGTCGCGGTCAACGCGCCATGGGACGACGGCATGGTCTGGTCGAAGACGCCCGACGGCCGCCCCTGGGTCGCGACGACCGCCGAGGGCTATGGCTGCGACCTCTTCTGGCCGTGCCTCGACTTCCCGCAGGGCGAGCCTGCGGTCGTGACGCTCCACATCACCGTTCCTGCGGGATTGAAGGCGCCGTCCAACGGCGTCCTCCTCGGCGTCGACCAGCTCCCCGACGGCCGCAGCCGCTGGAACTGGCGGACGAAGCATCCCAATACCTACGCCATCGCGCTCAACATCGGCCCGTACGAGGAGATCACCGGCACCTACAAGAGCCGCTACGGTAACAGCATTCCGATGATGTACTGGTATCTGCCGGGCGAGAAGGAGCAGGCCCAAAGGCTCTTCGCCGAATTCGCGCCCACGATCGACTTCTTCGAGGCGAACATCGGCCCCTACCCCTTCGGCGACGAGAAGGTCGGCGTCGTCGAGACGCCCTACAAGGGGATGGAGCACCAGACGATCGTCGCCTACGGCAATGGCTATGCCAAGGCGATCGAGGGCTTCGACTGGCTGTTCCAGCACGAGTTCGCGCACGAATGGTTCGCCAACCAGCTGACTGCCGCCAACTGGGACGATTACTGGCTGCACGAAGGCTATGGCAGCTACATGCAGCCGGCATACGGCGAATGGCGCGAAGGTCGCGCCCGCTACGCTACGATGATGCAGGCGCAACGGGCGACGATCGCCAACAAGGTGCCGATCGTCCGCGGCCGCGTCATCACCGAGGAAGAGGTCTACGAGCCCACGAAGGGTGGCCCCGGGCAGGACATCTACGTCAAGGGATCGTGGATGCTCCACACGCTGCGCTGGCTGGTTGGCGACCAGGCGTTCTGGGACGTCACCCGCCGCGCCGTCTATGGCCGGCCCGATCCGAAGCCGGGCAACTTCGTCCCCCGTTTCGGCTCGAGCGAGGAATATCAACGCATCGTCCGCGACGTGACGGGCCGCGACTACGACTGGTTCTTCGACGTCTATCTACGCCAGGCCGCCCTTCCCGACCTCGTCGAAACCCGCAATGGCGACACGCTGTCGCTCGCGTGGAAGGCGCCCGGCGGCGGCCCCTTCCCGATGCCGGTCGAGGTGTCGATCGACGGCAAAACCCAGCGCCTGCCGATGACGGGTGGCAGCGCCACCCTCTCGGTTCCGCCGAACGCGCATGTCGTCATCGATCCCGACGCCCGCATCCTCCGCCGCAGCGAGGCGATCGAGGCGATGCAGGCCTGGCGTGCCGAACAGACCAAGGCGCGTCGCAAATGAGCCGCCTTCCGGCCCGCATCGCCGAGATGGCGGCGATCTTCATGGTTGGCGACGGTCTCGTCGCGCTGGTGCAGCCCAGGCGCCACGTCGACCTGTGGAAGGACGATGCGCTGGGCGCCGAGAAGACGGTGGCGCCCTTCGTCGACCGCCCCGGTCGCCGCCGCGCCTATGCCCTGCTCCAGATCGCCGCCGGACTGGCGCTGGCGGCACGGCAACGGCCCTGATTTCCGTTCGTACCTACGGACCATCCCGCCCCCCGTTCGTGCTGAGCGAAGTCGAAGCACATACCTCAAGCGACGGGCTCGCGGCCTGTCCTTCGACTTCGCTCAGGACGGACGGGGGATAATGAACCCTACGGCACCACCGTCGTGAACAGATACGCCGCGAAGATCACCAGATGCACGACCCCCTGCAGGATGGTCGTCCGCCCTGTCCCCAGCGAGATCGTCGCCACGAACAGCGACAGCGCCAGCAGCGTGATCCCCTTCGCCCCGATCCCCAGCGCCAGCGGCAGGCCGAGGACGAGGCTGACGATCGCAACCGACGGGATCGTCAGTCCAATCGTCGCCAATGCCGATCCTAGCGCCAGGTTCAGGCTGGTCTGCAACCGGTCGCGCCGCGCCGCGCGATAGGCAGCCAGGCTCTCCGGCGCGAGCACCAGCGCCGCGATCACCACGCCGACGATCGCAAGCGGCAGTCCCGCCTCGATCAGCGCCTGCTCCACCGTCGCCGCCAGCCCCTTGGCCAGCAGTACGACCGCGACCAGCGCCGCAAGCAGGATGCCGAACGACGTCCACGCCACGGCGTTGCTCGGTGGCGCAGGCTCGTCAACCGTCTTATCGGATTCGTCCGGCAGGAAATAGCCGCGATGCCGCACCGTCTGCACCAGCACGAAGGTCCCGTAGAGGACGAGCGACATGATCGCGACGAAGACCAGCTGCGAAGTGGAATAGGTTGGCCCCGCCCCGCTCGACGTGTAGTTGGGCAGCACCAGCGTCAGCACCGCCATCGCCGCCAGCGTACACAGCGCCGCACTCGCCCCGCGCAGCGAGAAGCGCTGCTCGTGATGGGTCAGCGCGCCTGCCAACAGGCACAGCCCGACGATGCCGTTGAGGATGATCATGATCGCCGCGAACACGGTGTCGCGCGCCAGCGATGCCGCATCGCCCGAATCGGACAGCATCAGCGAGACGATCAGCGACACCTCGATCACCGTCACCGCCACCGCCAGCACCAGCGTGCCGAACGGCTCGCCGACGCGATGCGCGACGACCTCGGCGTGATGGACCGCCGCGATCACCGTGCCGATCAGGACCAGTGCCGCCGCGACGGTACCGATCAGGCCCATCTTGGCCAGCCCGATCGCGATCGCGATCAGGCCCAGCGCCGGGAACAGCACGGCCCACACGGGTTGCCCGAATCTGCCCAAGAGGCCGTTGCTCGCCACCGCCGCCATCATCGTCCCCTTCGATCGATACGCTGGGGAAATGAATTGGGGAGCATTTGGCTCCCCGTCATGGCACGTTTAACGTCCGCTCAGCCGAGCCGGACGATGCCCAGCTTGGCCAACCTGGCGATGCCGTCGACCGTCATCGCCGGCTCCTGCCGCGTCGCCAGCGCCAGGTCCGCCACCGTCCGCGGGCCGCCCCGCAACGCGCCGATCCAGGCGCCGGTAACGTCGGCTGGCGGGTTCCAGCGGTTGAGCGAGACATGCGCCGTCAGCGCCTCGAACAGCTCGACCGAAGCGCCGTCCACCAGGGTGACGCGGGTTGCCGGCTTGACGTGATGGGTGGGATAGCTGGCGAAGCTTGCTGTCGGATCGCGAAACGGGGCCGTTTCGCGTGGCGCTTGCGACAATCGGTCCGCCGTCGCCGCATCACGCGACAGCCGATCGCGCACCGCCGCCTGTTCGGCCCACAGCGCGCGATACTGGGCATAGACTACGGCCCAATCATAATCGGCCCGCGCACGCTCACGTCCCGAGGTGCCGAGTCGCCGGCGCAGGTCGGGATCGCGGATCAGCGCGGCCAGCCGATCGACCAGGACCGCCATGTCGACCGACACCGCCGTGCTCGTCTGCGATGCCTGCTGGTCGAACGTCGACGCTTCGGCCTCGTAGCGGGCGGCGACATCGAAGCCGCTGCCCGGTTGCGGTGCCCAGGTGGGCACCCGGAACCCGTCGACGCCGTCGCGCACCGTGTCGCGATAACCGTCCCAATCGCTCACGACGACCGGCAATCCCGCGGCCATCGCCTCGATCGGCGTGATGCCGAAGGTTTCCTGGATGTTGTCGGAGAGCGACACGAAGGCATCCGCCGCCGCCCAGCCGTCGCCATAGGCCGTGTCGTCGGCACCATCGACGATGATCGGGCGGACGTGCGGCGCGAACTGCGCCAGCGCCGACCGGTAAGCATCGGCAATGGCGTCGTTGAAGAACTGCCCCGCCAATAGCAGCGTCACCGGCTGCCCGGTCAGCTGCGCCGCCATGTCGAGCCCGCGCAGCATCTCGAACGGGTGCGCCTTGCCGTGGAACGACAGGCGCCCCGCGAACAGGAACACCGTCTCGTCATCGCCGATCGCCAGCCGCGATCGCGCCGCCGCACGCCGGTCGTCGTCGATGGCGAACCGAGCGGTATCGACGCCGAGCGGGATGATCGGCAGCATCGGCCCGGTCACCTGAATCCGCGTGCCGAGCCGCCAGGCGAGATAATGCGCCTCGTCGCGCGTCACCGTCTCGACGACCGCCCGCGCCGCCTTCGACGTGCAGATCAGCGCGTCCCACGGCATCACCGGCCCGGCGACGCAGTCGGCGATCATCGCGATGGCGTTGCTGCTCGACAGGGTGTGCGTGACGCCCGTGAGGAAATAGGCGTCGGGCCGCGCCCGCAGCCTCAGCCGCGCCGCACGTCCCAGCCGCGGGTCGGCGAGATGCAGACCACCGATCGAGCGAAGCGCGGCGAAACCCGGCGCCGCCACCCAGCGCGGCGTCACCGCCGCATTGATCGTCCTGACGATCTGGGCGAATACCTCCGCCGAACTGCGGCTCGGGGTGTAGCAGGCGAGCGACCCGTCCTCGGCACCCGCGACTGCCGCCCGCAAAAAGGCGCTGCCCGCCGCTCGCCGGCCCATCATCTGGTTGCCCGCCAGCGCGACGCTGTCGGGCTCGAACGTGATCGCCGGCGTCACGGCTCGACGAAGGCCGGATCGATCACCAGCCGGTCGTCGTCCCAGATCGGCACCGCTTCGGGGCGCATCGGCACCATGAAGCGCTTGCCGCCCGGCCGTTCGACCTCGATGACGTCGCCCGCGCCGAAATTATCGATCGCGACGACGACGCCCAATGCCACGCCGGCGCTGTCTTCCGCCGGCAGCCCGAGCAGGTCGGCGTGGTAATATTCGCCCTCGGCCAGCGGCGGCAGCGCGCTGCGCGGCACCGTCAGTTCGGTCCCGCGCATCGCCTCCGCAGCGGATCGATCCTTCACCTCGGCGAAGCGGGCGATCGAACCATTGTTGCCGCCGCGCAGCGACGACAGCGTGAGCGCGCCGTCGTTGAACGATCGATGCGCCGACAGGTCCTCGGCGAAGACCTTCAGCCGCACCTCGCCGCCGACGCCGTGCGCGCCGATGACGGCGGCGAGTACGACCGGCCGTTCAGCCCTGGGGCGATCCGTCGTCGGCGGGCGGCGTGTCGTCGCTGCCTTCGGCGGGGTCCTGGCTGGAGAGTCCCCGGCCGTCGGCGGGCTGGTCGTCATCGGCAGGGGTCCTGGGATCGGGGTCGTGGATCATGGCGGTCCTCCTCTCGTTACCGATCGGCAACGCGCCATGATCCGGTTTGGCTGCTTACTGCTCGGTCGTCGCTTCGGCGGGGGCGTCGCTCTCGGCGGCCGGCGTCTCGTCGGCAGCAGCCTCGGCGGGTGCGTTCTTCTCGGCCTCGGCAGCCTTCGCGGCCTCTTCGGCCTCGCGCTGCTTCTCGGCACGCTCCTCGGCGCGCTCGGTGGCCTTCTCGCCCGGCTTCGCCTTGTTCGGGTTGTTGCGCGCGGCGCGCTCACGGACGCCGGCGGCGTCGAGGAAGCGGGCGACGCGGTCGGTCGGCTGCGCGCCGTTCGACAGCCAGTGCTTCGCGCGCTCGGCGTCGAGCACGATGCGCTTCTCGTCGTCCTTCTTCAGCAGCGGGTTATAGCTGCCGATCCGCTCGATGAACTTGCCGTCGCGCGGGCTGCGCGCATCGGCGACGACGATGCGGTAATAGGGCCGCTTCTTGGAGCCGCCACGCGACAGGCGAATGCTGAGTGCCATTGTAATTATTCCTTCGTTTTCTGGTCAGTTGTTACTTTTTCTTGATGAAATTCTCGAAGCCCGGCGGCAGCTTGGGCATGCCATCGGCGCCGCCGCCGAGGCCCGGAAGCCCGCCGCCCGCCTTCTGCATCATGTCGCCCAGGTCCTGGCCGCCGATGGCGTTGCCGAGCCCGCCGAGCCCGCCCTTGCCGAGCATCGACATCATGCCCTTCAGGCCGCCCATCTTCTTGATCTTCTTCATCGCGGTCGACATTTCCTGGTGCATCTTCAGGAGCTTGTTCACCTCCTGCACCGTCGTGCCCGAACCCTTGGCGATGCGGATCTTGCGCTTGGCGTTGACCAACTCGGGCTTGGCGCGCTCCTTGGGCGTCATCGACCCGATCATCGCGTCCATGTGGATCAGCACCTTGTCGCCGCCCACCTGGCTGACCGCGGCCTGCGCCTTCTTCATCCCCGGCATCATGCCGGCGAGCGCACCCAGGCCACCCATACGGCGCATCTGCTGCAGCTGCGCGCGCAGGTCGTTCATGTCGAACTGGCCCTTGGCAAGCCGGTTCGCCATCCGCTCGGCGTCTTCCTGCTGGATCGACTCCGCGGCACGCTCGACCAGGCTGACGACGTCGCCCATGCCCAGGATGCGACCCGCGACGCGGCTCGGATGGAACGCCTCGAGCGCATCCAGCTTCTCGCCGGTACCCGCGAACTTGATCGGCTTGCCGGTGACCGCGCGCATCGACAGCGCCGCGCCGCCGCGGGCGTCGCCGTCCATCCGGGTCAGCACGACGCCGGTCAGCGGCACCTGGTCGGAGAAGTTCTGCGCGACGTTGACCGCGTCCTGGCCGGTCAGCGAATCGACGACGAGCAGGATCTCGTTGGGGGTCGCGATGTCGGCGACCGCCTTCATCTCGTCCATCAGCGCCTGGTCGACGTGCAGGCGACCCGCCGTGTCGAGCATCAGCACGTCGAAGCCCTGCAGCTTCGCCGCCTGCATCGCGCGCCGGGCGATGTCGACCGGCTGCTGTCCCGCCACGATCGGCAGCGTCGCCACCTCGATCTGCGTGCCCAGCGTCGCCAGCTGCTCCTGCGCCGCCGGGCGATTGACGTCGAGCGACGCCATCAGCACCTTCTTGCGGTCGCGCGACGTCAGCCGCTTGGCGATCTTCGCCGTCGTCGTCGTCTTGCCCGAGCCCTGCAGGCCGACCATCATCACCACCGCGGGCGGGGTGACGCCGATCTCCAGCTCGCTCTCGTCCGCGCCGAGCATCTCGACCAGCGCATCGTTGACGATCTTGACGACCTGCTGCCCCGGCGTGACCGAGCGCAGCACGTTCTGGCCGATCGCCGCCTCGGTCGCCCTGTCGACGAACTGGCGGGCGACGGGCAGCGCCACGTCCGCCTCGAGCAGCGCGACGCGCACCTCGCGCATCGCGGCGCGCACGTCCGACTCGGTCAGCGCACCACGACCGCGCAGGCGGTCGAACACGCCTCCCAACCGGTCGCTCAGGCTTTCGAACATTCGCTTTTACCTCGACACACGAGCCGCCAAACACAAAAGCGCCGGCGGGCGAAACCTCGCCGGCCAGCGTGCACCCGTGGGCGCTCATCGATCACGTTCTGCGACAGAACAGCGAGGTCATTAGCTGGGTACGCCCCCGAACGCAAGTCAACGCCGGCCAAGCTTTGTCACCGGTCGCCCGCAACCCGTGGCGATTCACGGCGTTATGTCACCGAAACGACGCCCGTCAGAGGCGAAGATGGAACAGCAAACGTGGCAGCAGCAGAGGCGCAAACGCTCGCGGTGTGGATGTCGACCCTGGTCGACTATGTCCGCTCTGGTGAGCCCGATCTGACCAACCGCCAGATGGCGCTTCTTCTGCTCGTCTACCTCAAACCCGGCCCCCACACCGTCCGCGGCCTGGCCCGCGCGCTGAACGTCTCGAAGCCCGTCGTGACGCGCGCCTTGAATAGGCTGGGCGCGCTCGGCTATCTGCGCCGCCAACGCGACGACAGCGACAAGCGTAACATCTTCGTCGCTCGCACATCCGAAGGGGCAGAGTTTCTTGAAGAATTCGGGCAATTCCTCGGGGTTGGCGAGCATCCCCAGCGAAGCAGGGCCCTCGCGTAAGGCGTTCGCGCTGACCGGTCGCTCCGCCGATCTCGATCCTCGGACGCATGCCGTGCGCGGCGATCTCGCCGATGTTCGTCTCGCCGAATACGTATTCGCCCCACACTACGCCTCGCCGATGATGTGCATCGCATCCCGCGCCGCATCGCTTCATGCCGAGCGCAACGGTGTCGAGATCGTCGGCCAGATCGTCCCCGGCGACCGGTTCGAGGTGTTGGAGCTGGCAGGCGGCAACGCCTGGGGGATCGCCGTCGGCCCCGGCCTCGTCGGCTATCTCGATCGTACCGTATTGGAGCTGGAGGCATGACCGCTACCGTCTTCATCGATGGCGCCGCCGGCACGACCGGTCTGGAGATTCGCGAGCGGCTGGCCGAGCGTGCGGACCTCAGCGTCGTCACCCTGCCCGACGACAAGCGCAAGGATGCCGAGGCCCGGCGCCAGGCGCTCAACGACGCCGATTTCGTCATCCTCTGCCTGCCCGACGAGGCGGCGCGCGAGGCGGTGGCGCTGATCGCGAACCCCCGCACCCGGGTGATCGACGCCTCCTCCGCACATCGTGTCGCCGATGGCTGGACCTATGGCTTCCCCGAACTGGGCTTCGACGTCGCCGGCGCCGCCCGCGTCTCGAACCCCGGCTGTTACCCCACCGGCTTCCTCGCGTCCGTCGCGCCGCTGGTCCGTGCCGGGCTGGTCCCTGCCGACTGGCCTCTGACCGTCAATGCGATCTCGGGCTATTCGGGCGGCGGCAAGGCGCTGATCGAACGCTTCGAGGGTGACGACAGCCTCGCCTTCCGCGATTATGGCTTCAGCCTCGCGCACAAGCATCTGCCGGAAATGCAGCGCCATGCCGGGCTTTTGTATCCGCCCGTCTTCGCGCCGATGGTCGCCCGCTCGTTCCGCGGCATGATCGTTGAAGTGCCGCTGTCGCTCGCCGCGTTGCCGGCCAAGCCGACGCGCGCCGCGATCCTGGACACGCTGCATCAGGCCTTCGACGGCCAGCCGCTGGTCCACGTGATCGCCGACCAGCCCGACGAACTGCTGATGACGACCGCCGGTGAACGAACCGACCGGCTCGACCTCTACGTCTTCGCCGACAAGGCCGATGCCCAGGCCCGCCTCGTCGCGCGGCTCGACAATCTCGGCAAGGGTGCCGGCGGCGCCGCCGTCCAGAACCTGAACCTCATGGCGGGTCTCGATCCGCTCGCCGGACTGATCCTCTGATGCCCCACCAAGGAGCGACCATGCAGCGCAATCCCGTCAGCAAGCTCCTCCTGTTCGGCGCGACGGGCGACCTGTCGCAGCGCATGCTGCTGCCGTCGCTCTACGCGCTGCATGCCGACAAGCTGCTGCCCGACGGCCTGACGATCACCGGCTCGGCACGGTCCGACTATGACGATGCGGGCTTTCGCGATTTCGCCAAGCAGGCTCTCGACAAGTTCCTGCCCGACGACCGCAAGGACGAAAGCGCGGTCGGCAGCTTCCTCGAACGGCTCCAGTTCCAGCCGTGCGACCTGTCCGATTCAAACAGCTTCCAGCCGCTCGCTGACAAGATCGGCGATATTTCGGGCGGGCTCGCCATCTACCTGTCGACCGCGCCGTCGCTGTTCGAATCGGCGGTGGAGGGGCTGGAGAAGGTCGGGCTGACCGCGGGCACCGTGCGCATCGCGCTCGAAAAGCCTCTCGGCTACGACCTCGCCTCGTCGATCGAGATCAACGACACCGTGGCGCGCGTCTTCCCTGAGGATCGCATCTTCCGCATCGACCATTATCTCGGCAAGGAGACGGTGCAGAACATCCTCGCGCTGCGCTTCGGCAACAGCTTCTTCGAGCCGGTGTGGAACAGCAGCGGCATCGACAACGTCCAGATCACGATCGGCGAGACCGTCGGGCTCGAGGACCGCGCCGGCTATTACGAGGGCGCCGGCGCGCTGCGCGACATGGTCGCGAACCACATGCTCCAGCTGGTCGCGCTGATCGCGATGGAGCCGCCCGCCCGCTATGACGGCACCGCGATCCGCGACGAAAAGGCCAAGGTTTTCCGCTCGCTGCGCAAGATCACGCCCGACAAGGTGGCGCAGGACACCGTCACCGGCCAGTATGAAGAGGGTGCGGTAGGCGGCAAGGTCGTCAAGGGCTATGACGAAGAGCTCGGCAAGGACAGCGACACCGAGACGTTCGTTGCGATCAAGGCGCATGTCGACAACTGGCGCTGGCAGGGCGTGCCCTTCTACCTTCGCACGGGCAAGCGCATGGCGAAGCGCCGCAGCGAGATCGCGATTCAGTTCAAGCCGGTGCCCCATTCGATGTTCTCGGGGCGCGGCGGCATCCTCCAGCCCAACATGCTCATCATCCGCCTCCAGCCGGAGGAATATATCCAGATGCTGGTGATGGCGAAGGAGCCCGGCCTCGACCGCGAGGGCGTGAAGCTGCGCGAGGTACCGCTGACGCTCAACATCGACGCCGCCTTCGCCGGCAGCCGCCGCCGCATCGCGTACGAGCGGTTGATGCTCGACCTGATCGACGGCGACCAGACGCTCTTCGTCCGCCGCGACGAGGTGGAAGCGCAGTGGCAGTGGATCGACGCGATCCGCGAGGGCTGGACGGCGAACGGCACCAAGCCCAAGCATTATCCCGCCGGCAGCTGGGGCCCCTCCGCCGCGATCGCCCTGACCGAGCGCGACGGGGTGACCTGGCAGGACGATTGATCTCCCCTCCCCCCGTTCGTGTCGAGCGAAGTCGAGACACCTTGGCGCGCCATGTCCCTCGACTTCGCTCGGGACGAACGGAAAATTGAGTAGAATGACATGACCGAAATCGAATGGTGGGAATATGACGACGCCGCCGAACTGGCAGCTGCCGTCGCCGGCGACATCCAGTTCGTCATCGAAAGCGCGCTCGACGCGCGCGGCTCGGCGGTGATCGCACTGGCGGGGGGCAGGACGCCCTTCCCCGCCTATGAGAAGCTGGCCCAGGCCAAGCTCGACTGGAAGAAGGTGACGATCGTTCCCAGCGACGAGCGCATCGTTCCGCTCGGCGACCCCAAGTCGAACGTCACCGGACTCGCCAAGATCTTCCTGCCGAAGGGCGCGCGCGTCATGCCGATCGTCCCCGCGGCGACCGACGACTACAAGGCGGCGGGCCGATCGGCCGATGCGCTGATGCAGGATCTGCACTGGCCGCTCGACCTGTGCCTGCTCGGCGTCGGCGGCGACGGCCACACCGCGTCGATCTTCCCCGGCCCCGACTTCGACGAGGCGCTGAACGGCCCGCGCGAGCGCCGCGCGCTCGGCGTGATGCCCGATCCGCTGCCGCCCGAGGCGCCCTTTCCGCGTGTCACCCTATCGCGCGCCGCGATCGCGGCCTCCAAGGCGCTGATGATCATGATCACCGGCCAGGACAAGCGCGACGTGCTGGAAAAGGCGATCGACCAGGGCGTCTCGTCCGCCTATCCGATCGGCCGCATCCTCGCCGACGTCGAGCTGCCCGTCGACATTCACTGGGCACCGTAAAGCCTCCCCGTTCGTCCCGAGCGCAGTCGAGGGACATGACGCACGCGACCGGCAGCGTGTCTCGACTGCGCTCGACACGAACGGATAGGAGACGAATACGTATTCGCCCGCACGCCGCCTTCGACAATCGCGCCCCAACCGGAGTAAGAGCCCGGCGATGCCGACCCTCCATACCACCATCGCCGCCGTCACCGACCGCATCGTCGAGCGCTCGCGCCCGACCCGTTCGGCCTATCTCGCACTGATGGACGACGAGGCGGAGCGCGGTATCCGCCGGCCGCAACTCGGCTGCGCCAACCTCGCCCACGCCTATGCGGGGACCGAGGAGGACCGCGACGCGCAATGCGCCGCGACGGGAATGAACATCGGCATCGTCACCGCCTACAACGACATGCTGTCGGCGCATGCGGTCTATTATCGTTATCCCGAGCAGATGAAGGTGTGGGCGCGCGAGGCCGGGGCGACCGCGCAGGTCGCCGGCGGCGTTCCCGCGATGTGCGACGGCGTGACCCAGGGCTATGCCGGCATGGAGCTGTCGCTGTTCAGCCGCGACACCATCGCGCTGTCGACCGCGGTCGCGCTCAGCCACGGGACGTTCGAGGGCGCGGCGCTGCTCGGCATCTGCGACAAGATCGTTCCCGGCCTCATCATGGGCGCGCTGCGCTTCGGCCATCTGCCGATGATTCTGATCCCCGGCGGCCCGATGCCCTCGGGCCTGCCCAACAAGGCGAAGGCCGCCGTCCGCGAACGCTATGCGGAAGGGAAGGCGGGCCGCGAGGAACTGCTCGGCGCCGAGATCCAGGCCTATCACGGCAAGGGCACCTGCACCTTCTACGGCACCGCCAACACCAACCAGATGATGATGGAGGTGATGGGCCTGCACATGCCTGGCGCCGCCTTCGTCAATCCCGGCACAAAGCTGCGCCAGGCGCTGACCCGCGCCGCGGTCCACCGGCTGGCGGCGATCGGCGCGCGCGGCGACGACTATCGCCCGCTCGGCCGCTGCATCGACGAGCGTGCGGTGGTCAACGCCGCGGTCGGCCTGCTCGCGACGGGTGGCTCGACCAACCACCTGCTCCACCTGCCGGCGATGGCGCGCGCCGCGGGAATCGTCATCGACTGGGAGGATTTCGATCGCCTCTCGGGCGCCGTTCCGCTGATGGCGCGCGTCTATCCCAACGGCTCGGCCGACGTGAACGGGTTCGAGGCGGCGGGCGGCATGGCGTTCGTCATCCGCGAACTGCTGGGCGAAGGCCTGCTGCACGGTGACATCCTGACCGTCGCTGGCGACGGCCTGGCCGCCTATGGCGAAAAGCCCTACCTCGATGGCGATACGCTCGTCTGGCGTGATCCGGGTGCCACCGGCGACGATACCATCCTTCGCCCCGCCGCCAGCCCCTTCGCCCCCGATGGCGGCATGCGCATCCTCCAGGGCAATATCGGCCGCGCCTGCATCAAGGTGTCGGCGGTCGAGCGCGAGCGCTGGGTCGTCGAGGCGCCCGCCCGCGTGTTCGAGGACCAGTCCGACGTCCTCGCCGCGTTCAAGGCGGGCGATCTGGAGCAGGACGTCGTCGTCGTCGTCCGCTTCCAGGGTCCGCGCGCCAACGGCATGCCCGAGCTGCACAAGCTGACCCCCCCGCTCAGCGTCCTCCAGAACCGCGGCTTCCAGGTGGCGCTCGTCACCGATGGCCGCATGTCGGGCGCCAGCGGCAAGGTGCCCGCCGCGATCCACGTCTCGCCCGAGGCGCTCGGCGGCGGCGCGATCGGCCTGATCCGCGACGGCGACCTGATCCGCATCGACGCCAACGCCGGCACGCTCGACGCGCTCGTCGACCCCGCCGAATGGGCGGCGCGCGAACAAGCTCCCGCCCCCGCCCCGGCGAGCGGCATGGGCCGCGAACTCTTCGGCCTGTTCCGCGGCCATTCGGACGAAGCGGAAAAGGGCGCGTCTGCGATCCTCGCCGGCGGCGGTATGTAGGGAGGCTATCGACATGCAGATCGTCTCAGTCGACATCGGTGGCACACACGCCCGCTTCGCCCTCGCCGAGGTCGAGAACGGCCGCGTCGTCCATCTCGGCGAGCCCGTCACCCAGAAGACCGCCGAGCACGCCAGCCTCCAGACCGCGTGGCAGGCGTTCGAACAGAGCGTCGGCCGGCCGCTGCCGCGTGCGGCGGGCATCGCCGTCGCCTCGCCGATCACCGGCGACGTCATCCGCCTGACCAACAACCCCTGGATCATCCGCCCGTCGCTGATCACCGAGCGGCTGAACGTCGACGAGTGGGTGTTGATCAACGACTTCGGCGCCGTGGGCCATGCCGTCGCCCAGGTGCCCGACGACAATTTCATTCATCTGTGCGGACCCGACGTGCCCCTGCCGCCGCTCGGCGTCACCACCGTTTGCGGTCCGGGCACCGGGCTGGGCGTCGCGCAGGTGCTGCGCACCGACGCCGGCTATTTCGTGCTGGAGACCGAGGGCGGCCACGTCGATTTCGCCCCGCTCGACGGCATCGAGGACGCCTTCGTCAAGCGCCTGCGCCGCACCTTCACCCGCGTCTCGACCGAGCGGATCTGCTCGGGGCCCGGCATCGTCGCCATCTACGAGACGCTGGCAGAGCTCGAAGGCCGGGCCGTCCCCAGTCGCGACGACAAGACGATCTGGACCGAGGCGCTGGAGGGCACCGATTCGATCGCGCTCGCCGCGCTCGATCGCTTCTGCCTCGCGCTCGGCGCGGTCGCGGGCGACCTCGCGCTGACTCACGGCGCGAAGGGCGTCGTGATCGCCGGCGGCCTGGGCCTGCGCATCAAGGACAAGCTGATCCGCTCCGGCTTCGACCAGCGCTTCGTCGCCAAGGGCCGGTTCCAGTCGATGATGGCCGCGCTGCCGGTCAAGCTCATCACCCATCCGCAGCCGGGCCTCTTTGGCGCCGCGGCTGCCTTCGCGCAGAGGCACACGTGACCGACATCGCCACCATCATGCAGACCAGCCCCGTCATTCCGGTGCTGGTGATCGACGACGCCGCCACCGCCAAGCCGCTCGCCGAGGCGCTCGTCGCGGGCGGTCTGCGCGTCCTCGAGGTGACGATGCGCACCCCCGCCGCGCTCGACGCTATCCGCGAGATGAAGAAGGTGCCGGGCGCGATCGTCGGCGCCGGCACCGTCGTCAACACCGACCAGTTCGAACAGGTGATGGCCGAGGATGCCGAATTCATCGTTTCCCCCGGCCTGTCCGACCGGCTGGGCCAAGCGATCGTCGGCAGCCGCGTTCCGTTCCTGCCCGGCGTCGCCACCGCGGGGGACATCATGCGCGGGCTTGACCTTGGCCTGACCCACTTCAAATTCTTCCCGGCGGAAACGTCGGGCGGCCTCAAGGCGCTCAAGGCGCTCGCCGCGCCCTTCCACCAGTGCCGCTTCTGCCCCACCGGCGGCATCACCGAGGCGAGCGCACCCGAGTGGCTGGGCTTCGGCCCGGTGCTCTGCGTCGGCGGCAGCTGGGTGACCGGTGGCACCATGGCAGAAGTCGAAGCGAAGGCACGTGTCGCGGCGGCGCTTCCCCGCTAAGGCATCAGGGGCGGCCGATGGGACGGACGACCGATTTCGACATCCTGCTCGATCCGGATGGTATCCTCCATATACGGATCGACGGTGTCTGGACGCGCGCTGAGGTCGACGCCTTCTTTGCCGCGCTCGTGCCCTATCACGCCACCGCCCGGGCGGCGCATGGGCGTGTGCTCACCCTCGTCACCGTCGCGTCGATCCAGTCGCCGCTGGTTGCGCTCCACGTTCGCGATCATGCGCTCGCGATCAAGGGCCCACGGGACCGCACCGCGATGGTGATCGCGACGATGCTCTCGAAGCTCTAGATCAAGCGCCTCGCCAGCAACGAGAATTTCGCTCTGTTTACCGAGCCGGAGGCAGCGCTGGCGTGGCTTCGCAGCCCCCAGCATGTAGCCGGCGATGCTGACTGAAGACCGCAAAAAGCGTCGGGTGTCAGCTTATCGCCGCCCATCAGCCGCAGGCGATAGCCGCTCACTGACATGACGATGGGAGGACGAACCTCACATCTCCCCGCGCGACCGCCGGATCGCATACCACTTCTGCACATTGGCATTATGCTGGGCGAGCGTGTCGGCGAACACATGGCCGCCGGTCCCATCGGCGACGAAATACAGCGCCTGGCTCTGCGCCGGGGCCAGCACCGCGTCGATGCTTGCACGCCCCGGATTGGCGATCGGCCCCACCGGCAGGCCGGCGCTGGCGTAGGTGTTGTATCCGTTCTTCGCGCGCAGCTCCGACTGGCGGATGCGCCGGCCGAGCGGGCGGCCCTTGGTGATCGGATAGATCACCGTCGGATCGGCCTGTAGCGGCATCCCCAGCCGCAAGCGGTTGGCATAGACGGCGGCGACGGTCGGCCGCTCGGCGGGCTTGCCTGTTTCCTTCTCGACGATCGAGGCGAGGATGATCGCCTCGCGCGGCGTCTTCACGACGATGTTCGGCTTGCGCTTCCTCCAGGCGGCGGCGAGATAGTCGCTCATCGCCTTCTGCATGCGCTGCGCCACCGATGCCCGCGTCGCGCCGCGTTCATAGGCATAGCTGTCGGGCAGCACCGATCCCTCGGCCAGCACCGGCACCGGGCCGGTCAGCCCATCGGCGCGGCGAAGCGCGTCCTCTACCAGCACCGACGGATAGCCTTCGGGCACCGCGACCAGCCGCTGGCGGACCTTGCCCTCTTCCAGCAGCTTCAGGATATCGGCCTGACTGGCGTGGGCCGGGATCAGATACTCGCCAGCCTTAACCGGCGCGCCCGTGCCGAACACGCGGCTGAACAGTCGGAACCTGCTGGCCGAGCGAATTGCCCCCGCCTTCTCCAGCTCGTTCGCCGCCCGTGCGAAACTGGCGCCCGCCGGCACCACCACCGTCGTGTCGCGCGGCACGGGGCCGTTCCCTGCCCACATGTTGGTCGCCACCAGCGCGCCGATGACCAGCAGGGCGACGAGCAGGACGAGGCATCCGAACTTACGCATCAATTCACCCCGGCCATCCCGGCACAATGCCGGGATCGATCAGATCAGATCGCCTTCATCACCAGCGACGCATTGGTGCCGCCGAAGCCGAACGAATTGTTCAGCACCGCCTTCACCTCACGCTTCTTGGCCTTGAGCGGGACCAGGTCGACACCCTCCGTCCCCTCGTCGGGGTTGTGCAAATTCAGCGTCGGCGGGACGATCTGGTCGCGCAGTGCCAGGATGCAGAAGATGCTCTCGACCGCGCCGGCACCGCCAAGCAGATGCCCGATCGCCGACTTGGTGCTCGACATCGAGGCACCCGACAGGTCGTCGCCGAACACACGCTTCGCCGCCGCCAGCTCGATCGTGTCGGCCATCGTCGAGGTGCCGTGGGCGTTGATATAGTCGATGTCCGACGGCTCCATCCCCGCCTTGCGCAGCGCCATGCGCATCGCGTTCTCGGCGCCCTTGCCCTCGGGATGCGGCGCGGTGACGTGATAGGCGTCGCCCGACAGGCCGTAACCGACGACCTCGGCATAGATCTTCGCGCCGCGCGCCTTGGCGTGCTCATATTCCTCGAGCACGACGACGCCCGCGCCCTCGCCCATCACGAAGCCGTCGCGATCCTTGTCGTACGGCCGGCTCGCCTCGGTCGGCCGATCGTTCATGCTCATGTTGAGCGCGCGTGCCTGGGCAAAGCCGGCGACGCCGAGCGGGTTGACGGTGCTCTCCGCACCGCCCGCCAGCATGATGTCGGCGTCATCGTCCTTGATCATCCGTGCCGCGTCGCCGATCGAATGCGCGCCCGTCGAGCAGGCGGTGACCACCGCATGGTTGGGGCCCATCAGGCCGTATTTGATCGACACCTGGCCGCTGATAAGGTTGATCAGCCGACCGTGGACGAAATGCGGGCTGACCCGGCCGGGACCGCGCTCGTGCAGGTTGATCGATTCGATCTCGATCCCAGGCAGGCCGCCGATGCCCGATCCGATCGACACGCCGGCACGCAGCTTCGTCGCCTCGTCCATCTCGGTCAGCCCGGCATCCTCGAGCGCCTGGCCGGCGGCATCGATGCCATAGATGATGAAGGGATCGACCTGGCGCTGGATCTTGTGATCGACGCGCTTGTCGGGATCGAAGCCGTATTCGTGATCCTTGGGCTTCACCTCGCACGCGATGGTACACTTCTGGCCCGTGGTGTCGAAGCGGGTGATCGTCCCCGCGCCGGACTTGCCGGCGATGATATTGGCCCAGGCGGTTTCGACATTCGCACCAAGGGGGGTGACCAGGCCGAGGCCGGTGACGACAACGCGCCGCATGCTTCTCTCCGATGTCCTTATAACGAAACGGCTCCCCGCCCTTTTAGCCCGGACGGGGAGCCGTTCAAATACTGCCCGCGAACGGGCTGGGTGATCCCGAGGGAATCAGCCCTTGTTCTCGTCGATGTAGGTGATCGCGTCCTTGACGGTCGTGATCTTCTCGGCTGCATCGTCGGGGATCTCGACGCCGAATTCCTCCTCGAACGCCATCACCAGCTCGACGATGTCGAGGCTGTCAGCACCCAGATCGTCGATGAAGCTGGCGTCCTCGGTCACCTTGTCGGCCTCGACGCCGAGATGCTCGACGACGATCTTCTTCACGCGGTCGGCGGTCTCGCTCATGTGTAAACGTCCCTCTGCTTGGGTATTGCTGATTGATGAACGCCCGTAGAACGCCCTTTGCCTCGGCGCAAGCGGGGGTGACGAACGTTTCGCCGCCGATTATGGGCAGGCCATGACTTCCAGCAACCCCGTTTCGCTCGATGCGCTGCCGCCCTCCATGTTCTGGACGCCAGAGGATTTTCGCCCGTCCAGCTGGCTCGGCCACATCCCCTTCGCCTTCTGGATCGTCGACGCGCTGCGCCCGCGCTCGATCGTCGAACTGGGGACGTGGCACGGAATGAGCTATCTCGCCTTTTGCCAGGCGGTGAAGACTCTGGGGCTCGACACCTGGACGGTCGCGGTCGACACCTGGCAGGGCGATCACCAGGCCGGCTCGCTCGACCCGGAGGCCTACACGTCGCTGCGGGCCGCGCACGATCCCAAATACTCCGCTTTCTCGCGCCTGCTGCGCTGCACCTTCGACGAGGCGCTGAACCAGGTCGAGGACGGGTCGGTCGACCTGCTTCATATCGACGGGCTCCACACCTATGACGCGGTGAAGCACGATTTCGAAAGCTGGTTTCCCAAGCTGTCGGACCGGGCGGTGGTGCTGTTCCACGACACCTACGAAACCCATGCCGACTTCGGCGTGCATCGGTTCTGGGCAGAGGTGGCGGCGAGCTATCCCCACCTAGAATTCCATCACGAGCATGGGCTGGGCGTGCTCGGCGTCGGCGCCAACCTGCCTGACACGGTGCGCTCGCTGCTGACCGACGCGACGCGGCAGGATGCGGCGCGGGCTGCGTTCAGCCGGCTGGGCGAAGGGTTCGAGCGCCGCCAGGTCGAGAACGAGCTGCGCGGCAAGCTGCGCTACATCCGTAACCGCCGACTGATGCGCTGGGGCCGCACCGTGCGTGAAAAGGTGCTGCGGCGTCCCAGCACCGCGATGGAATGAGGCGATCAAGACGGGGTGCGGCACCATTTAGCGCCGCGCCCTCGTTCCGATGGCGACGGATCAGATCATCGCCATGCCGCCGTTGACATGAATCGTCTGGCCGGTGACGTAACCTGCCTCCTTCGACGCGAGATACACGACCGCGGCGCCGATATCCTCGCCCGTGCCCAGGTCGCCGGCAGGGATCCGCCCAAGCAGCGCGGCCTTCTGTGCATCGGGCAGCACGTCGGTCATCGCCGAGCGGATGAAGCCCGGCGCGACGCAATTTACCGTGATGTTGCGGCTGGCCAGTTCCTGCGCCAGCGCCTTCGACATGCCGACCAGTCCCGCCTTCGACGCGGCGTAATTCGCCTGCCCCGGGTTGCCCGTCTGGCCGACGACCGAGGTGACCGAGACGACACGGCCAAAGCGCTGCTTCATCATCGGCTTCGCTGCCGCGCGGACCAGCCGGAACGCCGCCTCCAGATTGACGCGGATCACCTGATCCCACTCGTCGTCCTTCATCCGCATCGCCAGATTGTCGCGCGTCACCCCGGCGTTGTTGACGAGGATGTCGAGCCGCCCGCCCAGCGCCTCGACGGCCGCAGGCACCAGCCCGTCGACCGAGGCGCCGTCCGACAGGTTCGCGACGACCGCGACGTGATCCCCGCCCAGCTCGTGGCGAAACGCCTCCAGCTTCTCGGCATTCGACCCCGACACCGCCAGCCGAGCCCCCTGCCCCGCCAACGCCTTCGCGATCGCCGATCCGATCCCCCCCGAGGCCCCGGTGACGAGGGCGGTCATGCCTGTAAGGTCGAACATCATTCTAGCTCCAAAGATTTATAATTCGCGCAGAGGCGCGAAGGACGCAGAGGGCTTATAGTTGTTGACGAGCCGACGAACGCCCTCTCTGAGCGTTTCACCGCCAAAGTTGATAAGCAACCCTAAGGGTTGCTTGGTCAGGCGCAGATAGGTGAGCAGCTGCTTGGCATGAATCGGCATGATCCTCTCAACGGATTTGATTTCCACGAGGAGGCGCTCATCCACCAGCAGATCGATCCGAAATGCGTTATCGATCTCGATGCCGTCGAAGCGCAGCGTGACCGCGCGCTGGCGCGCGATCCGGTATCCCATCTTCTCCAATCGCGCCGCAAGCAGCTGCTCATAAACGCTTTCGAGCAATCCAGGGCCGAGCTCGCGATGAAGGCGAAGCGCCACATCGATGACGTCTCCACTGATCGCATCGAGATCCCGCATCTCTGCGCTCTCTGCGCCTCTGCGCGAAAAATCAAAGCGTCTTCGCCAAAGCCTCGATATCGTCCATCGACACCACGCTGGTCACCGTTGCGTCGGGCGCGATGCGCTTGACCATCGGGCCGAGCACCTTGCCGCCGAATTCGACGAACTCGCTCACCCCCTCGGCCGCCATCGCCGCGACCGATTCGCGCCAACGGACCATCCCCGTCACCTGCGCCACCAGCGAGGTGCGGATCGCGCCGGGATCGCTTAGCGGTGCGGCATCGACGTTGGCGTAGACGGGTACCAACGGCGCACGCAGATCGGTGTCGACCAGCGCGTTGTCCATCGCATCGGCGGCGTCCTGCATCAGCGGGCAGTGGAACGGCGCCGACACCGGCAGCAGCACCGCGCGCTTCGCCCCCAGCTCCTTCGCCAGCGCCACCGCCCGTTCGATCGCCAGGCGATGGCCGGAGATCACCACCTGCGACGGATCATTGTCGTTGGCGACGGTGCACACCAACGGCTGCCCGCCCTCCGCCAGGATCGAATCGACCGCGGCACCCGCGATCGTCTGCGCCAGCGCCAGGTCGGCGCCCAGCAGCGCCGCCATCGCGCCCTCACCCACCGGCACCGCCGCCTGCATCGCCTGCCCGCGCAGCTTCAGCAGCCGCGCCGTCGTCGCCAGGTCCAGTGCCTCCGCCGCGCACAGCGCGCTATACTCGCCCAGACTGTGCCCGGCGACGTAATCCGCCTTGTCCGCCAGCCGGATACCGCCCTCGCCCGACAGCACGCGCAGCACCGCGATCGAATTCGCCATGATCGCCGGCTGCGCATTCTCGGTCAGCGTCAGCGCATCCGCCGGCCCTTCCCACATGATCCGCGACAGCGACTGGCCGAGCGCTTCGTCGACTTCCTCGAACACCGCGCGGGCCGCCGGCGAGGCATCGGCCAGCGCCTTGCCCATGCCGACCGCTTGGCTGCCCTGGCCCGGAAAAATGAATGCGCGCATGGATCTCTCCTGTTGAATGGCGCGAGGGCCTAGGTGCGCCGCACCGTCAACGCAACCTGAACGAAGCCGCCCGCCGTGCGACAATATGCGACCATTTCGCCGCCGTCATGCAACGGGTCTGCGACATGTGGTTTCCATCTTCCTATCAGGACGCCGCTTTCTCAGGCGCCTGAAGATTAAGGGAGAAATGTGATGAAGACGCTCATTCTCGGAACGCTGGCCGCGCTGGTCGCCGCCGCCCCGATCGCCACCGCTGCCGATGCGCAGGCGCGCCAGACCACCACGACGACGGTCAAGCGCGGCCCCGGCGGGCGTGAGGTCGTGACCCAGCGCACCGTCACCCGCGGCAACGGCTATGCCTGGCGTACCGGCGAGCGCTTCGATCGCAAGCGCGCGCAAAACTATCGCCGCATCACCGAATATCGCACCTATCGCCTCGCCGCCCCGCAGCGTGGCTGGTACTGGGCGCGTTCGGGCCGCGACGCGGTGCTGGTCCGTCCGAACGGCACGATCGCTCAGGTCCGCCGCGGCGCGTTCTAAGCGACCTTGCAAAATCGACGCGTTCGGGTAAGAGCGCGTCCACCGGGGCGGTAGGGCATGTTCCTGCCGCCCCGCTCTTATTGGAACGACAGCCGGAGGGGCATGGCATGGGGCCATGTCAGCGATCGGCCAACGAAGGACAGGACATGGCTCATTACGAGCACGTGTTCCTTGCGCGCCAGGACCTGGCACAGGCGCAAGTGGACGCGCTGGCGGAAGCCGCCACCAAGATCGTCGAGGATCATCAGGGCAAGGTCACGAAGACCGAGACCTGGGGCCTGCGCAGCCTTGCGTATCGCATCTCGAAGAACCGCAAGGCTCACTATGTGATGCTCGAGATCGACGCACCCGGCGATACCGTCGCCGAGCTGGAGCGTCAGGCCGGCATCAACGAAGACATCATCCGCTACATGACCATCAAGGTCGACGAGGCCGAGGCCGGCCCGTCGGTGATGATGCGCAAGCAGGAGCGCGATCGCGAGCGCGGTCGTCGCCGTGAAGAGGAGAACGCATAATGGCTCGTCCCTTCTTCCGCCGCCGCAAGTCGTGCCCGTTCAGCGCCAAGGATGCGCCCCGGATCGACTACAAGGACGTCCGCCTGCTCCAGGGCTTCGTGTCCGAGCGTGGCAAGATCGTGCCGTCGCGCATCACCTCGGTGAGCGCCAAGAAGCAGCGCGAGCTGGCCCAGGCGATCAAGCGCGCCCGCCATCTCGGCCTGCTGCCCTACGTGGTGAAGTGAGGAGATAGGCAGATGGACGTCATTCTGCTTGAGCGCGTCGAGAAGCTCGGCGCCATCGGCGACGTGGTGAAGGTGAAGGATGGCTTCGCCCGCAACTACCTGCTGCCGAACAAGAAGGCGCTGCGCGCCAACGAAGCGAACCGCAAGGTATTCGAGGCGAACCGCGCCCGCATCGAGTCGGACAACGCCTCGCGTCGTTCGGACGCGGAGAAGGAAGCCGGCACGTTCAAGGACGCGCAGATCACGCTGATCCGCCAGGCCTCGAACACCGGCCAGCTCTATGGTTCGGTCGCCGTGCGCGACCTGGTCGAGGCGCTCGTCGCCGACGGCCACAAGGTCACCAAGAGCCAGGTCGTGCTCGATCGCCCGATCAAGTCGATCGGCCTGTACGAGGTGAAGGTTGCGCTTCACCCCGAGGTGTCGGTGACCGTCAAGGTTAACGTCGCCCGCTCGCCGGAAGAGGCTGAGATGCAGGCGCAGGGCGTCGACATCATGGCGCAGGTCTTCGAAGAAGGCCGCGACCAGGGTGGCTTCACCGAGGATTACGATCCCAACGCCGAGCCTGGCGCGACCGCCGAGGCCCAGGACGACGAGCAGGCGCAGGGTTAACCCCCAGCGCCGTTCGCCGGCCAACGAAAAAGGCCGCCCGGAGCGATCCGGGCGGCCTTTTTCGTGTCTCGCACCGATCGGCTCAGCGATCGATCACGGACAGCTGACGCAGGCCCCGATGACCGCCGCAAGCGGGATCAGCGCGAAGACGACGGGAAGAACATGTTTCATGCCAGCACCTTGCGTGATTTCAGTGGCGGTTCGAGACTTAAAATGCGCGAGCGTGGCGAAGGTTTCCCTCTGCTGAACGACCGCACATGACAGGTGTTTCGCCGCGAGACACACTCCAGCCCAAGACAAATATACTTGACCTGAAAAGTCGCGTATGTTTGACTTCGTCTCAGCAGGGAGGAGTGACGGCATGTATGAATTCACGATGGGCGGCGCCTGGTTCAAATGGTCGCTGCTGGACGCCGCGTCGAAGCGGCTGGCGGCGGGCAGCTTCGCCGCGGCCACGATCGCCGCGGTTCCGCTGGGCATCTACGTCAGCAACATCGGCCATGCGGTCGGCTATCGCCTCGGCGCGGCGGCGGCAGGCGCGCCCGTCGAGCGGGCGCCCGCCAGCGCGATGCTTGCCGGGGCCGAACCGTGGATGGCGTGGATCACCCTGATCTTCGGGATCGTCTCGGCGGTGCTCTGGTGGCGCTTCAGCCGCCGGCAGGACGAGATGTTCAACCGCGTCCAGAACTGGGCGCTCGGCATGGGCGGCGGCTGGACGATGGCGGCCTGCTTCGTCTGGATCGCGCTCGCATCGGCGGGCGCTGTGGCGATGCCGAGCACCATCGCAATCGCCGCATTGTTCTACGTGCTGCTCTTCGCCTTCTGGTTCGTCGCGGTCAAACGATGGGCGTGACGACGACGCTGCCCGCGCTGCGGGCGGCGGGCAAGCTGACCCAAGCCGATCTGGCGCGCGCGGTGGGGGTGTCGCGCCAGACGATCAACTCGATCGAAACCGGCCGCTTCGAACCCAGCCTCAGCCTGGCGCTGACGATCGCCCGCCATTTCGAACGCCCGCTGGAAGAGATTTTCGCGCTCGAGGGCTAACGATGTGGTGCCTCGACTTCGCTCGGCACGAACGGGAAGTGTAAGCCCCCCGTCCGTTCGCCCCGAGCGACGTCGAGGGACCTGCCGAAGCCTACCCCCCGATCGCATACCGCACATACACCCGCGCCTGCGTCTCGATCGGCTGCGGCTTGATGTCTATCGCCACCGGCGGCGGGGGTGGAGGCGGCGGTGGCGGTGCGGAGGCCGAAACCGTTATCGGGATGAACACGCGGCCGTCGTCGCCGCTCTGGTCGCCGATCGACAGGATCGACCCCAGCCGCACGCCAGCGCCATCGGCGGCGGCCTGCGCGCGCTGCTTGGCATCGGCAAGCGCCGCCGCGGTGGCCCGCTGCTGCGCTGCCGGTCGATCGACGAGCGCGAAGCCGTCGATCCGGGCATTGCGCGCGCCCAACCGCCCGGCCAGCCCCACGGCAGTTCCAGCCTTCTCGACCGCGCGGGTTCGCACCTGGCCATTCAGGCTGACGATATAGCCGGTGACGGCACAGGCGCCCTCGCTCAGCTGTGATTGGCCGTAATAATTGCCGTTGCCCTGGCATTCACGCGACCGGGTTTGCGTCATCGACACCTGCCCGCTGGTCGCCTGTGCATCGCGGCCGAGCAGCGCGACCAGCTGATCGACCAGCGCCCTATTCTTGGTCGCCAGCTGCTGGCTGGCCTCGTCGCTGGTTCGCCCCTCGCCGACAAGATCATAGCCGATCGTCGCCACGTCGGGCGGCGTCTTCACCGAGCCGACCCCGGTCACCGAAATCGACGGCCTGACATCGCGGCCCTCAGCCACCGCTGGCGCCGCCAGCACCGCAGCCATCAATATCGCAAATCGCATCGTCTCTCTCCTTAACGCCGCCCGAACAGACGCTCGATGTCGCCATGTGCCAGCTTCACCCAGGTCGGACGCCCATGGTTACACTGGCCCGAGTGCGGCGTCGCCTCCATCTCGCGGAGCAGCGCGTTCATCTCGACGACCGACAGGATGCGGCCGGCGCGCACCGAGCCGTGGCACGCCATCGTCCCCGCCACCGCGTCGAGCCGTTCGCGCAAGCTCAGCGCCTCGTCGAAGGCGGCGATCTCGTCGGCGAGATCGGTCACCAACCCCTTGGGGTCCGCCGTCCCCAGCAGCGCGGGCGTCGTGCGCACCAGCATCGCCCGCGGCCCGAAGCGTTCCAGGTCCAGCCCGAACTCCGCCAGCTCACCGGCCCGCGCCTCGAGCCGGTCGCAGGCAGGCTCGTCCAGCTCGACCACCTCGGGGATCAGCAGCGCCTGCGCGGCGACCCGGCCGCCCGCCAGCGCCCGCCGCATCCGCTCGAGCACCAGCCGCTCGTGCGCCGCATGCTGGTCGACCAGCACCAGCCCATCCGCCGCCTCGGCGACGATATAGGTCTTCGCCACCTGCCCCCGCGCCACGCCGAGCGGATGCTCCGCGGTGTCGGGCGGCGGCGCCCACGCCGGCTCCGCGCGCGCGGCCGGCGGCGGCGTGAAGAAGGTGGTGCGGCGATCGTGCACCGCGCGTCCGTAAAGCCCCTCCCCTTCAGGGGACGGGTTGGGGGTGGGGGAGGTCTCACCGAGAGCAGCGCCCGCAGAAAGGCCCCACCCCAACCCAGCATCGGGTCGGTCAGGCTCCCAGCCTGACCTGAACTGCCCGGGGGGCAGTTCACCCGACGCTCCTGAAGGGGAGGGGCTTAAGCTCGGTTCCGGCCGCCACATCGCCATCGCGTCGGCCGCCGGCCGCTGCACGCTCCTGAACCCCGCCTCGTCGAGCGCCCGCCTCAGCCCCGACACCACCATCCCGCGCACCAGCGCCGGATCGCGGAATCGAACCTCGGTCTTGGCCGGATGGACGTTCACGTCGACCTCGCTCGGCGGCACGTCGAGGAACAGCGCCACCACCGCATGGCGGTCGCGCGGCATCATCTCGGCATAGGCGCCGCGGATCGCGCCGATCAGCAGCCGGTCCTTTACCGGCCGGCCATTGACGAACAGATACTGGTGATCCGCCACGCCGCGGTTGAACGTCGGCAGCCCGGCGACCCCGCCCAGCACCAACCCCTCGCGTTCCAGGTCGATCGTCACCGCATTGTCGGCGAGCGCGCGGTCGGTCAGCGCCGCGACCCGCGCCGGGCGTCCTTCGGCGCTGGTCACGACGAGCGCGCGCCGCCCGTCATGTTCCAGCGTGAAAGCGACGTCGGGCCGCGCCATCGCCAGCCGCCGCACCGCATCCAGGCAGGCGGCATATTCAGCGCGTGGGCTACGCAGGAACTTGCGCCGCGCCGGCACCCGCGCAAACAATTGCTCGACCACGACACGCGTACCGGGCGGCAGCGCGGCGGGCCCCTCACGCTCCAGCCGGCCATTGTCGACCGTCCGCGCCCAGCCCTCGGCGCCCCTCACCCGGCTCTCGATCGCGACCCGTGCGACGCTGGCGATCGACGGCAGCGCCTCGCCGCGAAAGCCCATCGTCACGACGTTCTCGATCGCCTCATCCGGCAGCTTCGACGTCGCATGCCGTTCCAGCGCCAGCGCGATCTCGTCCGCCGCCATGCCGCAACCGTCGTCGCTCACCTCGATCCGGGCGAGGCCGCCGTCCGACAGGGCGATGCCGATCCGAGTCGCCCCGGCGTCGAGCGCGTTCTCCACCAGCTCCTTTAACGCGCTGGCGGGCCTTTCCACCACTTCACCGGCGGCGATGCGATTGACCAGATGCTCGGGCAGGCGACGTATTGACACCGGCGCAGCCCTAGACCAAGCGACGGCCTCCCGCGACCCCTGCAAGACGGCGACGGACCGCATCCGGCACCGGACGGACGGGTGGCTGGGTGACACACGTCAGCACCGGAAACCGTTCTCGATGTTCTCCCGCTTCTTCAAGTTGATGTCGCACGACATGGCGATCGATCTCGGCACGGCCAATACGCTGGTCTATGTCCGGGGTCGCGGCATCGTCCTCAACGAGCCGTCGGTCGTCGCCGTGGAGACGATCAACGGCGTCAAGCGGGTGAAGGCGGTCGGCGACGACGCCAAGCTGATGATGGGCAAGACCCCCGGCTCGATCGAGGCGATCCGCCCCCTTCGCGACGGTGTCATCGCCGACATCGACGTCGCGGAGGAGATGATCAAGCACTTCATCCGCAAGGTCCACGGCACCCGCAAGTTCGCGCGCTGGCCGGAAATCGTGATCTGCGTGCCCTCGGGCTCGACCAAGGTCGAACGTCGCGCGATCCGCGACGCCGCGTCTAACGCCGGCGCCAGCCAGGTCTTCCTGATCGAAGAGCCGATGGCCGCCGCGATCGGTGCCGACATGCCCGTGACCGAGCCGATCGGATCAATGGTCGTCGACATCGGCGGCGGCACGACCGAGGTCGCGGTGCTGTCGCTGCGCGGCCTTGCCTACACCACCTCGGTCCGCGTCGGCGGCGACAAGATGGACGAGGCGATCGTCAGCTACGTCCGCCGCAATCACAACCTGCTGATCGGCGAAGCGACGGCGGAGCGGATCAAGCAGGAGGTCGGCATCGCCAAGCCGCCCGCCGACGGCATCGGTACGGTCATCCACATCAAGGGCCGCGACCTCGTCAACGGCGTGCCCAAGGAAATCCAGATCAATCAAGGCCAGATCGCCGAAGCGCTGTCGGAGCCGGTCGCGACGATCGTCGAGGGCGTCCGCGTCGCGCTGGAGAATACCGCGCCCGAGCTCGCCGCCGACATCGTCGACCAGGGCATCGTCCTGACCGGCGGCGGCGCGCTGCTCCAGGGGCTGGACGAAGTGCTGCGCGACGAGACCGGCCTGCCCGTTACCGTCGCCGAGGATCCACTGACCTGCGTTGCGCTTGGCACCGGCCGCGCTCTTGAAGACCCCCTCTTCCGCGGCGTACTGCAAAACGGTTGATCTAGCTTAAGGGAGCGGCGCATGGCGCCTGCCCGCGACCGCCGCACCGGGTTCTCGCGGCGGCGTCAATATGGAGCTTTCCTGGGCTACGTCCTGATGGTCGCTGGCACGTTGGTCGGCGCCGTGTTGCTCGTCGTGTCGACATTCGACCCGCCGTTGTTCGCCGCGATGCGGATGGCGGCGGCATCGATCACCGCGCCGGTGTCGTCGGTACTCGATGCGGGGGTCCGGGGCGTTGCATCGGTTCCCGAGGCGATCGGCACCTGGTTTCGCGTCCATGGCGAGAATGCCGAGCTGCGCGCCCAGCTGAAACGCCAGCAGGCGCTGCTGACCCGCGCCCGGATCATCGCCTATGACAATTGGCGGCTGCGCGGCCTGCTCCAACTCCGCGATCGCGGCGCCGAGCCGGTCGTGACCGCGCGACTGGTCAGCTCCACCGCGTCGAGCGGACGCCGTTTCGCGATCCTCAACGCCGGCCGTTTCCAGGGGGTGTTGCCCGGCATGCCGGTGATCGGCCCCACCGGCATCGTTGGACGGGTGCTGGAAACCGGGCCCATTGCCGCCCGCGTCCTGCTCGTCACCGATCCCGAAAGCCTGATCCCGGTCCGCCGCACGCGCGACGGCCTGCCCGCCATCGCAGCCGGGCGCGGCGACGGCAGTGTCGACATCCGCTCGGTCAATGCCACCAACGTCCGCTTCGCGATCGGCGACATGTTCGTGACCTCGGGCACCGGCGGCCTCTATCCGCCGGGCGTTCCCGTCGCGCGGGTCAGCGCCAACGGCATCGAGAGCGCTACCGCCATCCCCTTCGCCGCGCCCGATTCGCTCGACTTCGCGCTGGTCGAGAAGCCGTTCATGCCGGTCCCCGCCCGCCCGCCCGCCGCAGCGACCGCGCGTCCGTGATGGTCGAAACCGTCAGCTATCGCCCCTTCGCCAAGGCGCTGCCCCCCGGCCGCGCCCGCGCGCTGCCGTGGGCGACGGTGATCGCCGGATCGATGGTCACTGCCGTGCCCGTCGTCGCCAGCCTGCCGCTGCTGCCGCCGTTCGGGCTGCTGATGCTGCTCACCTGGCGTCTCCTCGCCCGCTTCGCGCTGCGCCCCTGGGCGGCGGCGCCGCTCGGGCTGGTCGACGATCTCGTCAGCGGCCAGCCGCTCGGCAGCGCGATGCTGCTCTGGTCGGCGTGCTTTCTCGTCATCGACCTGATCGAGCAGCGGCTGGTGTTCCGCGACTTCTGGCAGGACTGGCTGATCGCCGCCGGCGCGCTCGCCTTCTGCCTCGTCGTCGGTCGCCTGATCGCGGTGCCGATCGGCGCGCACGTCGACTGGGCGATCCTGGCGCAGGTCGGCATTTCGATCCTGCTCTTCCCCACCTCGGCGCGGCTCGTCGCCTGGATCGATCGCAAGCGGGGCACCCCGGCATGAGGCGGCCGCCCAAGGTCGTTACCGAGGCGATGCAGGCGTACAGCTTCTCGCGCCGGGCCTGGCTACTCGGCTCGGCGCAGCTCGGCGTCGGCGCGCTGCTGGCGGGGCGGATGGCGTGGCTGTCGATCGCGCAGAACGAGAAATACAACACGCTGTCCGAATCGAACCGGGTCAACACCACGCCGATCCCGCCGCGCCGCGGATGGATCGTCGATCGCCACGGCGCGCCGCTGGCGGACAACCGCACCGACTTTCGCATCGACATCATCCCCGACCGGCTGGAGGATGAGGAACGCGTCCTCGCCCTGCTCCAGCGCCTCCTGTCGCTGCCGCCCGAGGAAATGGAGCGTATCCGCCTCGACCTGAAGGACGCACCCGGGTTCCAGCCCGTCCAGGTCGCCGAGAACATCGATTGGGACCGCTTCGCCGCGGTCAGCCTGCGCCAGCCCGAACTGCCTGGCGTCGCCCCCACCCGCGGTTTCGCGCGCAACTATCCCGCCGGCGCCGCGGTCGCTCACCTGACCGGCTATGTCGGCGCCCCCACCGCCGAACAGTATAAGGCGACACGCGACCCGCTGCTCGTCACCCCCGGCTTCAAGATCGGCAAGGACGGCCTCGAAAAGTCGCTCGAGCCCGTACTGCGTGGCCAACCCGGCGCCAAGCGGGTCGAGGTGACCGCGCGCGGCAAACTCGTCGCCGAACTCGCCACCCGCCCAGACGTGCCGGGGCGCAACCAGCGGCTGACGATCGACACCGGCCTGCAGGAATATGCCGCCCGGCGGCTCGGCACCAATTCGGGCTCGGCGGTGGTGTTCGACGTTCGCACCGGCGAGATGCTGGCGATGGTGTCGATGCCCGCCTACGACCCCAACAGCTTCTCCGACGGGATCAGCCATTGGGAATGGCAGATGCTGTCGGACAACGACCACGTGCCGCTGATGAACAAGGTGACGCAGGGCCTCTACCCGCCCGGCTCCACCGTGAAGCCGATGAACGCACTGGCGCTGCTCCACGCCGGGGTCAGCCCGTCGGAACGCATCTTCTGCTCAGGCGCGCTGCGCGTCGGCAACGGCATCTTCCACTGTCACGCGCGGCGCGGCCATGGCCCGCTCGATATGAAGAACGCGGTGATGCAGAGCTGCGACATCTATTTCTACGAGATGGCGCGCCGGCTCGGCTATGACGCAATCGCCCCGACCGCGAAGCTGCTCGGGCTGGGGCAGAAGTTCGAGCTGCCGTTCGGGTCGCAACGCTACGGCACCGTTCCCGACAGCGCGTGGAAGCTGCGCAAGTACAAGACGAAATGGACCGTCGCCGATTCGCTCAACGCGTCGATCGGCCAGGGCTATGTCCTCGCCAATCCGCTCCAGCTGGCGGTGATGGCCGCGCGCATCGCCTCGGGCCGCGACCTTCAGCCGAGCCTGCTGGCCGACCGCGTCCACCTCGACAGCCCCGCCCTGCCCTTCCAGTCCGAGCATCTCCAGATCGTGCGCGAGGCGATGTTCGGCGTCGTCAACGCCGGCGGCACCGGCGGCGCTGCGCGCATGTACGTCCCCAACGTCGCGCTCGCCGCCAAGACCGGCACCGCGCAGGTCCGCCGCATCACCATGGCGGAGCGGCGCGGCGGCGTGCTCAGCAACGGCCAGCTGCCCTTCAAACTGCGCGATCACGCGCTGTTCGTCTGCTTCGCGCCGGCCGACAATCCGCGCTATGCCGCCGCTATCGTGCTCGAGCATAACGGCCACACCGTCCGCAACCTCGACACGCCGATGATCGGCCGCGACATCATGACCTATCTGTTCGACCGCGACCGCGCGATGACGTCGCTGGCCGAGGTGGAGCCGACCTGGGGCGGCGACATCCGCACCCGCATGGCCGCCGAAGCCGCCGCTTATCAAGCCGCCCGCGCCGCCCCGCCCCAGGCGGTGGCGACCAAGACCGACGCCGTCGTCCCCAGCGATTCGGCCTCGGTCGAGCGCGCCACCGACCTGGCCAACGCCACCCAGGCGGCGGTGCAGGGCAGCGAGGCCAACGGCACCACGATCGCCGAGGAAGGTACGACGGAGCGCAATCCATGAGCCGCCGCTTGCCTGTCCCCGAACCCATCGCGCGGCTGCCGTGGAAGGTGCTGTTCCTCGTCGTCGCGATCGCCACCTTCGGGCAGGTCGTGCTCTACTCCGCAGCTGGTGGCAGTCTGAAGCCCTGGGCATTCTCGCAGGGCTTGCGCTTCTACGTCTTCTTCGTCGGCGCGATCGTGCTGTCCTATGTGCCGACGCGCTGGTGGCGGGACATGGCGTTGCCTGCCTATGCGGTCATCACGCTGGCGCTGGTCGCGGTGGAATTGATCGGCGCCGTTCGCGGTGGGTCGCAGCGCTGGCTCGATCTCGGCTTCATCCGCCTTCAGCCGTCCGAATTCATGAAGCCGTGCATCGTCCTCGCCTGCGCGCGCTTCTACGACATGCTGCCGCCCGGTGAGACGCGGCGCTTTTCCGCGATCTGGCCAGCGGCGCTGCTGATCGGCATTCCCGGCGCGATCGTGATGAAGCAGCCCGATCTCGGCACCGCCCTGATGATCTGCGCAGGCGGCGCGACCGTCATGTTCCTGGCCGGTATTCCCCTGCGGCTGTTCGTCGGCGGGGCGCTCGCCGCCGCGGTCGCGATACCGCTGGCGATCAACTACGCGCTTCACGATTATCAGAAGAACCGCATCCTCATCTTCCTCGATCCCGAAAGCGATCCGCTCGGCACCGGCTATCACATCAGCCAGTCGAAGATCGCGATCGGATCGGGCGGCATTACCGGCAAGGGCTTCCTTCAAGGCACGCAAAGCCACCTCGACTATCTGCCCGAGGGCCAGACCGACTTCGTCTTCGCGACCATGGCCGAGGAATGGGGCCTGATCGGCGGCTGCCTGCTGATCCTCGCCTTCCTGCTCGTCATCCGCTGGGGCATCAACGTCGGCCAGGCCGCCTCTACCCGGTTCGAGCGCCTGACCGCCGCCGGGCTCGCCACGACGATCTTCTTCTACGTCGCGATCAACCTGATGATGGTGATGGGCCTCGCCCCCGTCGTCGGCATCCCCCTGCCGCTCGTCAGCTTCGGCAGCTCGGCGCAGATGACGGTGCTGCTGTGCCTGGGCATCCTCATGTCGATCGATCGCCAGAACCGGCGATCGGCACGTTGGTGAAAAAAGCGGTTGCATCGTGCGATCGGGATGCTAACAGCCCGGCTCCCGATCGGGAGCGGCTTCGCCGCCAACCGCCGGAATGGACGCATAGCTCAGTTGGTAGAGCAGCTGACTCTTAATCAGCGGGTCCTTGGTTCGAGCCCAAGTGCGTCCACCACCCTCTCCCATCGCAGGTTCCCTTACGCCCTGCACGCGAGCGGCGGCGTGATGGTCGATCCACGGCTGGCTGTCATCCGATCCCCACCCTATACGCGCCCGCGATGAGTATCTGGCGTCGACCGACCACGCTCCTGCTGGCCCTGCTGGCGGCAATCACCCCGACCGTGCCGGCGATGGCGGCGACGAAGCCGGTGTCGGAGATCGTCGTCGATGCCGGCACCGGCCGCGTCTTCTACGCCGCGCAGGCCGACCGGCGGCGGCCGCCGGCGTCGCTGGCCAAGATGATGACGCTGCTGCTCGCCTTCGAGGCGCTCGATGCCGGCAAGCTCAGGCTCGATCGCTCCATCCCCGTCAGCCGCCGTGCCGCACGCCAGGCGCCGTCGAAGCTTGGCGTGGCACCCGGGCGCTCGATCACCGTCCGCGCCGCGATCCGCGCGGTCGCGATCATCTCCGCCAACGACATCGCGGTCGCGCTCGCCGAGAAGCTGGCGGGCAGCGAATCGTCATTCGTGGCCCGGATGAACCGCCGCGCCGCGCAGCTCGGCATGACGGCGACCCGCTTCAACAACGCCAGCGGCCTGGCGCCGGCCGGCGGCACGACCAGCGCGCGCGACATGGCGACGCTGGCACGCTACATCATCCGCCGCCATCCCGATCGCTACAGGCTCTTTTCCCGCCGCTCGCTGCGCTGGAAGGGCGTAACCCGGCCGAACCACAACCGGCTGCTCGGCCATGTTCGCGGCGTCGATGGCGTCAAGACCGGCTATACTGTGCCCGCCGGCTTCAACCTCGCCGCTTCGGCAATGCGCGGGGGCAAGCGGGTGATCGTCGTCGTGCTGGGCGCGCGGACGGGGGCGGCACGCGATCTGCTGGTGGCGAACCTGTTGGAAAGCGGCTTCTCGTCGCCGCGCGCCCGCCCGCAGCGCCGCTCCCGACGCTGAGCAGCGGTTGCGCCGCCGTTGCTGTCGCCGCAAGATCGCTGGCGACCAGCAAGGAACACCGATGCCGCTCTACGAACTCGCCGGCCAGCGCCCGACCGTCCACCCCGACGCCTGGGTTGCGCCGAGTGCGGACCTGATCGCCGACGTCGTGCTCGGCGCCGACGCCAATGTGTGGTTTGGCGCCGTCATTCGGGCCGACAACACTACCATTGCCGTCGGCGCGCGATCGAATATCCAGGAAGGCGCGATGCTCCATTCCGACGCCGGCGTGCCGCTGACGATCGGTGAGGATTGCACGATCGGCCATCACGCCATCCTCCACGGCTGCACCGTCGGCGATGCAACGCTGATCGGGATGGGCGCGATCGTGCTCAACCGCGCGGTGATCGGCGCCGAATGCATCGTCGGCGCCGGTGCGCTCGTCACCGAGGGCAAGGTGTTCGAACCGGGCCAGCTGATCGTCGGCTCACCGGCCCGCGCGGTTCGCGCGCTCGACGATCAGACCCGCGCCTTCCTGCGCGCCTCGGCGGCGCATTACGTCGACAAGGCCCGCGCCTGCGCGACAGGCCTTAAGCGCGTGGACTGAACGCAAAATCCTCACCCGCCAGGGGGAGGTGGCAGCGAAGCTGACGGAGGGGAGGACTTCCACGCCGAGCGGTCGCCTACCGCCCCCTCCGTCTTGCTGCGCAAGCCACCTCCCCCTGGCGGGGGAGGATCAGAAACCGCCAATCCTCACTTCGCCGCCAGCCATGCCTCGGTCGCCGGCCGCAACCGCGCGGCGGTCGCCTTGCGCACCGCCATCAGCCGCAGCGTCCGATCCGCACCGCCACGCGATCCCGCGTCGAGATACTTTTGGGCATAGGCGCTGATCTTGCCCGGCATCGCCGGATCGCTCGATCCCGCACCCAGCCCAACGATATAGCCCGACTGCGAGCTCGCCTCGACGAAGCTGTTGACGAGATCGCGGTTCGCCACCGCCCAGTCGAACGCCATATCGGGATGGCCGTTGGCGACCGAGCGCAGCAGTGTCGCCTTCTGCGGGGCCGTGATCGTGTCGGTCTTCAGCAGCTCCAGCGCCCGCGCCGCCGAGGCATCGTCGCGCACCGCGCCCAGCAGCGACACGAAGCGATTCTTCGCCACCGGGCTCTTCTCCGCCTTGGTCAGCGTCAGCAGCTGGTCCCACTCCGCCGGCGTCGCATTGACCGCATAGGTCGAGAGGATCGGCTGGCGAATCGCCGGGGGAATCGCGGTCGGATCGGTTGCCAGCTTGGCGACATACTGGCGCGCGCGGGCGATCACGTCGGGGTCGCCGTCGGCGCCCAACCGCCCGACCAGCGCCTCGCGCAGGTTCGACACCGCAGGCGCCTCGCCCGGCTGCGGGGCATAGCCGATCCGCTTCAGCTGCGGCCCAAGGATCGCGATCGTCCGCTGGCGCAGCGGCTTTTCCAGCGGCGTCTGCGAAAAGCTGCCGCGCAGCGATGCCAGGTCGCCCGCCAGCAGCGCCCATTCCAGCGGGTCGGCGCCCGCCCCGATCTTGTCGACCAGCTGGAAATAGCGCGACAGATCCTGATAGCCGCCCGCCGCCAGCGCGAAGTCATCGCCCAGCGTACCCAGCCGGTCGGTCAGCGGCAGCCTGGCATAATCGCGAACGATCGCCGCATGGCCGGCGTCGTCGTACATGACGCGGGTGTAGCTCGCCTTGCCGCGATTGAGGATCAGCGTCCCGCACCCGCGCACCGTCATCTGCGTCGACGGACCTGTCACGACGCCGCGCGCCTCGCCGCCACCCAGCGCCGCTGCGACCAGCGGCACGTGCCAGGTCTGCGACTTCTTCGATGCCTCGTCCAACCCGAAGCGGCCCTGCTCCAGCGTCGCCGTGGTGCTGCCGCCGCTGCACGTCGCGCTCTTCAGCGTCACCAGCGGCACGCCACCCTGCAAGGTGAAGTCGTGCGCGATGGTCGTCACGTCGCGCCCCGCCGCCGCCGACAGCTCAGCCCACAGCTGGTCGGTCACGGTGTTGCCGTACTTGTACTTCGCCATGTAGCGGCGGATGCCGTTTCGGAACGTGTCGGCGCTCAGCGTCGCCTCCATCATCCCGATCACCTGCTGCCCCTTGGAATAGGTGATGCCGTCGAACGCCTCGCTGATCTGCGCGACGCTGGTCACCGGGCGGATGATCGGGTGAGTCGCCGCGGTCGAATCGATGCCCATCGCCCCTTCGCGGTCGAACGCCACCGCGGTCGCATCCGCCTGCCACGTCGGGTTGAGGTCGGTCGCCGACTTGTTCTCCATCCACGAGGCGAAGCCCTCGTTCAGCCAAAGATCGTCCCACCACGCCATGGTGACGAGGTCGCCGAACCACTGGTGCGCCATCTCGTGCGCGACGACGGTATAGATGCGCTGGCGGTTGCTCTCGGTCGCGCGCTTCGGATCGAACAGCAGCTCGTTCTCGAAATAGAAGATCGCGCCCCAATTCTCCATCGCGCCGAAGAACTGGCTGGAGCCCGGCCCCGCGATCATGTCCATCTTGGGCAGCGGATAGGGCTGGCCGAAATAATCGTTGTAATAGGTCAGCAGCCGCTTCGCCTCGGCAAGCGCATAATCGCCCTGATCAACGACGCCCTTGCGCGAGATCACGCCGATCTCGACGTTGCCCGCCTTTACCGTCTTGCGCTCCATGTCCCCCATGCCGAGGAACAGCAGATAGCTCGACATCACCGGCGTCTCGGCGAAGCTGTACAACTGCTTGCCGTCGCCTTGAGTCACCACGCCGGCGGCGGGCATGTTCGAGAAGGCGAGCTGGCCCTTGGGCGCCACGGCCTTCAGCTTGAATTTGGCCTTGAACGACGGCTCGTCCCACATCGGCGCGAAGCGGCGCGCGTCGGGCGCCTCGAACTGGGTCGCGAGCATCCGCGCCTTCGACCCGTCGTTGTTGGTGTAGTCGATCGCGAACAGCCCCGCGGCCGAGGTGTTGATCGTCCCCGTCCATTGCAGCGCGACGTCGTGCCGGCCGGCCTTCACCGCGGTGGGCAGCGACAAAGTCAGCGTCTGCGCCTCGGCATCGAGCTTGTAGCGCACCGCCTTGCCGTCGACCTTGGCGCTGACGATCGTCAGGTTGGCCGCGTTCAACGTGATCGTGCGCACCGGCTTGGCGACCTCGACCGTCACCGTCTCGGCGCCCGAAAAGGTCATGGTCTCGGCATTGGGCACCACCTGAATGTCGTAGACCAGCGGACGGACGTCGGTCGGCAATCGACCGGCCGCCGCCAGCGCGGGCGTGGACACGGTCAGCGACAGGGCAGTAACCAGGCCGAGCTTCATCAACGAACACCTTCCAGTATCAAACGATACCGGGTGGCTTACGCCTCCGCCACGCCATGGCAAGGGTGGCTGGCCGGCCACGCGAAAAAACCCGCCGGCACTGCGCGCGCCGACGGGTCTGAACCATCGAAGGGATGGTGGGCGCGACAGGGATTGAACCTGTGACCCCACCCGTGTGAAGGGTGTGCTCTACCGCTGAGCTACGCGCCCGGTAAAACCGGAAGCGGGCCACTAGCCGGGCCCGCGACGGCTGTCCAGAGGGTTTGCGGCGGTGAACCGGCCCCGCCGCGTCGGAGCTTTGCGACGGGATCGCAGGTGAGGTCCGCCCTCACCCCACAACCGTCATCCTGAACTCGTTTCAGTATCTCCGTCCGGCTCGCCCTGCCCTCTCGAGAGAGATGCCGAACCAAGTTCCAGCATGACGAGGGGAGGTGCGGACGGGTGTTCGCTACCTAAAACGAAAAACGCCGGCCCATTGGACCGGCGCATCGCGGGGTTATCAGTTCACCGAATCCTTCAACCCCTTGCCCGCCTTGAACTTCGGCTGGGTCGAGGCCTTGATCGTCATCGGCTCGCCGGTGCGCGGGTTGCGGCCGGTCGAGGCCTTGCGCTTGGAAACCGAGAAGGTGCCGAAACCGACCAGCCGAACCTCGTCGCCCTTCTTCAGGCTGGCGGAGATGGCGTCGAACACTGCTTCGACGGCCTTGGACGCATCGCCCTTGGCCAGTCCCGACGTGTCCGCAACCGTAGCGATCAGTTCCTGCTTGTTCATCAATTCCCCCTGTCGAATCGCGCCTCAGACTCGCGCGCATAGATGTCAATCAGTAAGGCCCCGCTTCGGCCCTGAGTCAAACGAAACCGCCGCCGCCGTACCGAGCAGCGGTTTCTTTTGCGATCAATGGTGTAGTTCGCCTCCCGCAGGTGCGATCGGCGCCGGCGGCAAGGCGGCAAGTTCGTCCGCATCGGTCCAGTCGATCGCTTCCAGCGGCTCGGTCAGCGCCAACGCCAGAACCTCGTCAACATGCTTGACGGGCACGATGTTCAGCCCGTCCTTGATGCTCGACGGCACGTCGGCGAGGTCCTTCTCGTTCTCGTGCGGGATCAACACCGTCTCGATACCGCCGCGCAGCGCCGCGAGCAGCTTTTCCTTCAGGCCGCCGATCGGCAGCACGCGGCCGCGCAGCGTCACCTCGCCGGTCATCGCGATCTCGCGACGCACCGGCACGCCGGTCAGGGTCGAGACGATCGACGTCACGATGCCGATGCCCGCGGACGGCCCATCCTTGGGCACCGCGCCCTCGGGCAGGTGGATGTGGACGTCCTTGCGATGGAATAGCGACGGCTTGATGCCATAGCTGGGACTGCGTGCCTGGACGAAGCTGTAGGCCGCCTGGACCGATTCCTTCATCACGTCGCCCAGCTTGCCGGTGGTCTTCACCGCGCCCTTGCCCGGCACCGTCACGCTCTCGATCGTCAGCAGCTCGCCGCCGACCTCGGTCCAGGCGAGCCCGGTCACCGCCCCGATCTGATGCTCGGTTTCCGACAGCCCGTGGCGATACTTCAGCGTGCCTGCGAACTCGTGGAGGTTGTCGGGCGTGATCGTGACGCTCGTATCCTTGCCCTCTAGGATCCGGCGCAGTGCCTTGCGCGCCAGCTTGGCGATCTCGCGCTCCAGCGTGCGCACGCCCGCCTCTCGCGTGTAGCGCTGGATCAGCGCACGCAGGCCCTCATGGGTCAGCGTGAACTCGCCATCCTTCAGGCCATGGTCGCTCACCACCTTGGGCAGCAGATGCTGCTCGGCGATATGGACCTTCTCGTCCTCGGTATAACCCTCCAGCCGGATGATCTCCATCCGGTCGAGCAGCGGCTGCGGCAGGTTCAGCGTGTTCGCGGTGCACACGAACATCACGTCGGACAGATCAATGTCGATCTCGAGATAGTGGTCGTTGAACTTGCCGTTCTGTTCGGGGTCGAGCACTTCGAGCAGCGCCGACGCCGGATCGCCGCGGAAATCCTGTCCCAGCTTGTCGATCTCGTCGAGCAGGAACAGCGGGTTCGACGTGCCGGCCTTCTTCAGGTTGGTCACGATCTTGCCCGGCAGCGAGCCGATATACGTCCGGCGATGGCCGCGGATCTCGGCCTCGTCGCGCACGCCGCCCAGCGACTGGCGGATGAACTCGCGCCCCGTCGCCTTGGCGATGCTCTTGCCCAGCGACGTCTTGCCGACGCCCGGCGGGCCGACCAGGCACAGGATCGGGCCCTTCAGCTTGTTGGTGCGCGCCTGGACCGCCAGATATTCGACGATCCGGTCCTTCACCTTCTCCAGCGCATAGTGATCCTCGTTCAGGATCGCCTCGGCGGCGGGGATGTCCTTCTTGATCTTCGATTTCTTGCCCCACGGCAGGCCGAGCAGCACGTCGAGGTAGTTGCGCACGACGGTCGCCTCGGCGCTCATCGGCGCCATCGTCTTCAGCTTCTTCAGCTCGGCGGTCGCCTTGGTGCGCGCCTCCTTCGACAGCTTGAGCGTCGCGATCTTCTGGGTCAGTTCGGCGACCTCGTCACCCTCGCCGTCCTCGCCCTCGTTACCCAGCTCGCGCTGAATCGCCTTCAGCTGCTCGTTGAGGTAATATTCGCGCTGCGACTTCTCCATCTGGCGCTTGACGCGGCTCTTGATCTTTTTCTCGACCTGCAGGACGCCAAGCTCGCCCTCCATCAGCGCATAGGCCATCTCCAGCCGCTTGGCCGGGTCGAGCTCGACCAGCAGCGCCTGCTTGTCGGCAACCTTGATCGAGATGTTCGCGGCGACCGCGTCCGACAGCCGGCCCGGCTCGGCGATCTCGCCCAGCTGCACCGCGGTCTCGGCGGGCAGCTTGCGGTTGTGCTTGGCGTAATTCTCGAACTGCTCGATCACCGATCGCATCAGCGCCTCGGTCTCGGTGCCCTCGGCGACCAAATCCTCGACCGGCTCGATCGTCGCGGTCAGATGCTCGCCGCCCTCGTTCAGCTCGCCCAGCCGACCGCGTGCCTTGCCCTCGACGAGCACGCGAACGGTGCCGTCGGGCAGCTTCAGCAGCTGGAGAACGGTGGCGGTGACGCCGACTTCATACAGGTCGTCGCGCGCCGGATCGTCGTTGGCGGGATCAAGCTGCGCGACGAGGAAAATTTCCTTGTCCGCCGCCATCGCCGCTTCCAGCGCCGCAACCGATTTGTCGCGGCCGACGAACAGCGGCACGATCATATGCGGAAACACGACGATGTCGCGCAGCGGTAGAACGGGGTAGTTGGTCATGGATACTCCGGCGGGGCGTCATACGGCCGCCCCTTCCCGCCTTATATGGGGATCGTTGCGATCCCATCAATCGGGCATGGCCGGCGTTAACGACGAACCGTCAGCACCCCTGGCCGGCGGACGGCTCGTGGCGCGATTAGTGCGCCTGACCCTTCAGGACACGCAGTCGCTCGATCACTTCCGCGGCATTCGCCAGCAACTCCTCCGTCGCCGCGGCACTCAGCGGCGGGCGCACGCGCCAGTCGAACACGCATAGCGTCCCCAACGCCACACCCTCGTCGTCGAGCAGCGCCGCGCCGGCGTAGGAGCGGATGCCGCCATCCTCGGTCACGACGGGATTGCCCGCGAAGCGGTCGTCGCGCGACGCATCCGGAACGTCAAGCACCACGCCCGGCATACGGACCACATGCCCGCAGAACGACGTCCGGCGGCTGTATGCGCCCTCGCTCAGGCCATCGGCGGCGATCAGATACTGCCAATCCTCGTGAACGATCGATATCGCCGCCATTGACGCGCCCAGATGCCGCCGAGTCATACGGACGATCCCGCGCAGTGCATCGTCCCCGGTGGCCTGAAGCGCGCCCGACGCATTCACTGCTGCATGGCGCCGCGCCTCGTCAGCGAGCGGCTCGGCAGGTTCATAGACCGAAATACCCAATGTCTTTGGCTCCCGCAGCGATCCCCCAACCGCCTTTCTGTTGTAAGCGCGTCGCAGTAAGCCGCCACAACTATCCGAACAACAATGGTTCTGTCGGCACATGACGGCGAACGTACGGTGGCGATCGCGCCACTTGCCGCTAGGGGATGCAACGTCCAGATGGACGCCACACCGCTTCACGGGACCATCAGCATGACCGATTTCGACTATGACCTCTTCGTGATCGGTGCAGGCAGCGGCGGCACCCGTGCCAGCCGCGTCGCCGCCGCGCATGGTGCGCGGGTCGCGGTGGCGGAGGAATATCGCGTCGGCGGCACCTGCGTCATCCGCGGCTGCGTGCCCAAGAAACTGCTCGTCTACGGCGCGCATTTCGCCGAGGATCTAAAGGATGCTCGTCGCTTCGGCTGGGACGTGCCGGGCGATTGCGCGTTCAGCTGGCCCGTGCTGCGCGACAATGTGAAGGCGGAAGTCGCGCGGATCGAGGGCGCCTATACCGACACGCTCGAGAGCAATCACGTCGACATCTATCACAGCCGCGCGGTCGTCACCGGCCCCAACAGCGTCCGGCTCGACGACGGGACCGAGAAGACGGCCGGCAAGATCCTCGTCGCGGTCGGCGCCCACCCCGCCATTCCGATCTGCGAGGGCCGCGAATTCGGCATCACCTCGAACGAGGTGTTCGATCTGGAGGCAATACCCAAGCGCATCCTGATCGCCGGCGCGGGCTATATCGCCAACGAATTCGCGGGCATCTTCCACCAGCTTGGCGCCCACGTCATCCTGATGAACCGGACGAAGGACATCCTGCGCGGCTATGAGCTCGCGATCCGCGACCGGCTGCTGCAGATCTCGATGATGAAGGGGCTCGAGTTCAAGTTCGACGCCAATTTCGAGAAGATCACGAAGGGCGACGACGGGTGCCTCACCGTCCATATGTCGGGGCACGAGCCGGTCACCGTCGACCTGGTCCTGTTCGCGACCGGGCGCGTCCCCAATACCAAGGACCTGGGCCTGGAGAGCGCCGGGGTCGAGCTGGACGACAAGGGCGGGGTCATCGTCGACGAGGACAATCGATCGACCTGCCCCTCGATCTTCGCGGTCGGCGACGTCACCAACCGCATCCAGCTGACCCCCGTCGCGATCCGCGAGGGCCAGGCCTTTTCCGACACCTTCTTCGGCAACAAGCCGACCCGCGTCGACTATGGCTGCATCCCCAGCGCCGTCTTCAGCCACCCGCCGATGGCCGGCGTCGGCATGACCGAGGCGGAGGCGCGGCAGAAGCTGGGGTCGGTGAAGGTCTATTCCTCGGACTTCCGCCCGATGAAGAACGTCCTCGCCAACCGCGACGAGCGCGCGCTCTACAAGATGGTGTGCGACGGCGAAACCGATCGCGTCGTCGGCATCCACCTGATCGGCCCCGACTCGCCCGAGATCATCCAGGGCGCTGCGGTGGCGGTGAAGGCCGGCCTCACCAAGGCCCAATTCGACCAGACCGTCGCGCTCCACCCGACGATGGCCGAGGAACTGGTCCTGCTGAAGTAACTGATCCTCCCCGGCACGGGAGGACAAATGGTCTCACCGCCCCACGAATCGCCCCGGCCGCCGCTCGTTCACCGCCCTCACGCCTTCGGCGAAATCCTCGGTCTGCTGCAGCACTGCCTGCTCCGACAGCTCACGGTCGGTGGCCGCCTCGACCAGCGCCATCAGGTCGCCGCGCGTCGTCGCGCGCGTCGCCTGGACCGCCAACGGCGCCGCCGCGGCGATTTCCTGCGCCAGTGCCATCGCTTCCGCGTCCAACGCCTCGGGCGCTACCACCTTGTCGGCGAGCCCCCAGGCCGCGGCCTCCTCCGCTCGAATCCGCCGCCCCGTCAGGTTCATCAGCAGCGCCCGCTGCTTGCCGACCACCCGCTCCAGCACCGCCGAGATGCCGAAGCCAGGGTGGAAGCCGAGCTGGACGAAGTTCGCCGCGAACTTCGCGCTGGTCGAGGCCACGCGAAAGTCGGCCACCAGCGCCAGCCCCAGCCCAGCGCCGACCGCCGCCCCCTGCACCGCAGCGATCACCGGCTTGCGGACGCCGAACAGGTTCGCCGCCGCGACGTAGAAGGGATTACGCGCCCCCTCGACCACCCCGTCGCGCACCGGATTGTCGCTGACGAGATCAGCGCCGGCGCAGAACACCCGTCCTTCGGCGCGCAACAGGATCGTGCGGACCGCCGGGTCCGCATCCGCCTGGGCAAAGGCGCGCCCGATCGCCTCGATCAGCGCCAGGTCGGCGAAGTTGGAGGGCGGCCGATCGATCGTCACGATCATCACCGCCCCGTCACGGTCCACCGCCGCTCCGTCTGCCATTCCCATACCCGTCATCGCGTCCCGCTTTCCTAATGCCGTCGTCTGGCGCATACATCCCATACCCGATCCTCGAAAGGCCAGTCATGCGCGAAGCCGCCATCGTCTCTACCGCCCGAACCGGCATCGGCCGGGCCTATCGCGGCTATTTCAACGCGACCGAGGCGCCTGTGCTCGCCGGCCATGTCATGAACGCCGCGGTCGAGCGCGCCGGCATCGATCCGGCGCGCATCGACGACGTGTTCTGGGGTATCGGCAACCAGTGGGGTGAGCAGGGCGGCAATGCCGGCCGTATGGCGATCTTCGCCGGCGCGCTGCCGCAATCGGTCCCGGCCTTCACGCTCGATCGCAAATGCGGCTCGGGCCTTACCGCGCTCGCGCTGGCGGCGCGCTCGATCATCGCCGGCGACATCGATGTCGCACTCGCCGGCGGCATGGAATCGATCAGCCACACGGTGACCAAGGATGCGCCGCGCTACGTCAACCAGAGCGTCATCGCCAACGAGCCTGCCGCCTATATCCCGATGATTGAGACAGCGGAGATCGTTGCCAGCCGCTACGGCATCAGCCGCGCCGCGCAGGACGACTATGCCGCGACGAGCCAACGGCGCGCCGCCCGCGGCCTCGACACCGGTGCCTTCGCCGAAGAGATCGCGCCGATCACCGTCGAGAAGGCGCTGTTCGACAAGGAAGGCAATCGCACCGGCACCGAGACGGTCACCGTCACCCAGGACGAGGGCATCCGCCCCGGCACCACCGTCGAGGGGCTGGCCGGCCTCAAGACCGTCTGGCCCGGCGGCCAGTTCACCGGCCCCGGCGAGAACGTCACCGCCGGCAACGCCAGTCAGCTGTCCGACGGCGCCGCCGCGCAGATCGTCATGGACCGCGCCACCGCGCTCGCCGAGGGCAAGGAAATACTGGGCATCTATCGCGGCTTTCAGGCAGCGGGCTGCGCCCCCGACGAGATGGGCATCGGGCCGGTCTTCGCCATCCCCAAGCTGCTCGACCGCGCCGGCCTGTCGGTCGCCGACATCGGCCTGTGGGAACTGAACGAGGCGTTCGCCAGCCAGTGCCTCTATTGCCGCGACCACCTCGGCATCGATCCCGAAAAGTACAACGTCAACGGCGGCGCGATCGCGGTCGGCCATCCCTTCGGCATGACCGGCAGCCGCCTCGTCGGCCATGCCATGATCGAGGGTCGCAAGCGTGGCGTGCAGTGGGTGGTCGTGTCGATGTGTACGGCAGGCGGCATGGGTGCGGCGGGCTTGTTCGAGCTGGTCTGATCCCCCTCCGTTCGGGCCGAGCGAAGTCGTGGCACCGGCACCCGCCGTGACCTTCGACTACGCTCGGGGCGAGCGCGCCTCCCGCACGCTCGCCCACGCATACACCGCGCAGCCAAGCCAGATCAGCCCGAACACCACGCCATGGACTGGCCGCAGCGGCTCACCGAACAACAGCACCGCCTCCAGGAACTGCAAGGTCGGCGCGATATATTGGAGCAGCCCCATCGTCGTGTAGCGCAGCGTTCGCGCCGCCGCCGCGAACATCAGCAGCGGCGCCGCGGTGACCGCGCCCGCCACCACCAGCAACACGTCGAGCCGAGTATCGTGGCCGAACGCACCCTGCCCCTGCGCCCCGGCCCAGCCGATCACCGCCAGCGACGGCCCGGCGAGCAGCGCCGTCTCCACCGCCAGCCCGCCCAGCGCATCGATCGCCGCCACCTTGCGGATCAGACCGTAGCCGCCGAAGCTCGCCGCCAGCGTCAGCGAAATCCACAGTTCCCCGCCGCCCGCGACCGCCATGACCAGCACGCCTACCGCCGCGATGGCCACCGCGACCATTTGCACCCGGTCGATCCGCTCGCGCAGCACCGCGATGCCGAGCGCAACATTGACCAGCGGATTGATGAAATAGCCGAGGCTCGCCTCGAGCACATGGCCGTGCTGCACCGCCCAGATATAGACCAGCCAGTTGATCGCGATCAGCACCGCCGATCCGCACAGCAACAGCAAGGTCCGCCCCCGTGCGGCGCGTAGGATGGTCCCAAGCTGCCGCCTCACCAGAATGATCGCGGCGAGCAGCAGCAGCGACCACACCACCCGATGCGCCAGCACCTGAAGCGCCGGCACGCCGCGCAAGAGGCGCAGGTACAGCGGCAGCACACCCCACAGGGTATACGCGCCCACGCCGAGCATCAGCCCGGCGCGGACGTTCGGCGAAACGGACGACGTCATCGCCGCCGCGTGTCGCGGCTTACCGCGCATCGGGCAACCAACTTCAGCTTGGGACGCCCCAAACCCTCGTCGCCGTTCAATCCGCGAACAGCAGGACTGGCGTCTCGAGCATCTTCTTTAAAGCCTGGACATAGCTGGCTGCGTCCCAGCCATCGACGACGCGATGATCGCAGCTGATCGACAGGTTCATCAGCTTCGCGCGCCGGATCTCGTCGCCGCGCCCAGTGAACACCGGCCGCTCGACGATCTTGTTCGGGCCGATGATCGCGACCTCGGGCCGGTTGATGACCGGCGTCGTCGCGATGCCGCCGAGCGGCCCCAGCGAGGTGACGGTGATCGTGCCGTTGCCCAGCTCGTCGGGCTTCAGCTTATTGGCACGCGCCGCCTCGGCCAGCCGCGAAATCTCGCGCGCCAGCTGCCAGACGTTCTTGTCCTGCGCATCGCGGATCACCGGCACGGTCAGCCCCGCGTCGGTCTGTGCTGCCATGCCCAGATGCACACGGCCCGATCGCGTCACCACGCCCGCTTCGTCGTCGTAGCGTGCGTTGAGCATTGGAAAGTCGGGCAAGGTGCGACAGATCGCGACGATCATCAGCGGCAGCATCGTCAGCTTGGGCCGCTCGCCGCGGTTGTCGTTCAGGTCGGCGCGGAAGCGTTCCAGTTCGGTCACGTCGATCTCGTCGACATAGGTGAAGTGCGGGATGTTGCGCTTCGCCGCCGCCATGTTCTCAGCGATGCGGCGCCGCATGCCGATGACACGGACCTGCTCGTCGTCGCGCGCCCGGCTGCGCCCCGGCGCGGCATAGCCCTCGCCCGAGCCATAGCGCAGGAAGGCGTCGAGATCGGCATGGCGGATGCGGTCGCTCTCCGCCTTCACCTGGGAAAGATCGACGCCAAGTTCCTTCGCCCGCGCGCGGACGGCGGGGGATGCGAGGACTGGCTTGTGCTCTCCCCTCCCTGCAAGGGAGGGGTCGGGGGTGGGTGCCGGCGCGCCAGCGCCGGCGTCCTCGCTCGCGGCAGGCGGAGGAGCCGATGCTTGTGCATCGGCACCCACCCCCGGCCCCTCCCCTGCAGGGAGGGAAGCGGGCGCAACCACCTCCTCCACGCCGGGATTCTCAGCCTCGTACTGCTCCGCCGTCTCGGCCTGCGCAGCCGTCTCCGGCGCCGCGACGACCTCGTCGGTCCCCGCATCGACGTCGGTCTCAATCACCACCAGCGCCGCGCCGATCGCGACCTGGTCGCCGACCTCGCCGGCCAGCTCGACGACGGTGCCCGACACCGGCGACTCCATCTCGACCGTCGCCTTGTCGGTCATCATGTCGGCGATGTTCTGGTCTTCCTCGACGCGGTCGCCGATCTTGACGTGCCAGGCGACGATCTCGGCCTCGGCGATCCCCTCGCCGATGTCGGGAAGCTTGAAGGTATAGCGAGCCATCAGACGTCCTTCATGATCTTCTCGAGCGCCTGGCCGATGCGGACCGGCCCCGGGAAATACGCCCATTCCAGGCTGTGCGGATATGGCGTGTCGAAGCCGGTCACCCGCTCGATCGGCGCCTCCAGATGATAGAAGCACCGCTCCTGCACCAGTGCCGACAGCTCCGCGCCGAAGCCGCCGGTGCGCGTCGCCTCATGGACGATCATGCAGCGTCCGGTCTTCTTCACCGACGCCTCGATCGTCTCGATGTCGAGCGGCACCAGCGTGCGCAGGTCGACGATCTCCGCATCGACGCCAGCTTCCTCGACGACCGCACGGCACACGTGCACCATCGTGCCATAGGCCAGGATCGTCAGCGCTTCGCCTGGGCGCACGACCTGGGCCTTGCCCAGCTCGACCCGATAATAGCCGCTCGGCACCGCGCCGCCGGGATGCTTCGACCAGTTTTCCGCCGGTCGATCCCAGTAGCCGTTGAACGGGCCGTTATAGATGCGCTTGGGCTCCAGGAAGAGCACCGGGTCGTTGTCCTCGATCGCCGCGATCAACAGCCCCTTGGCGTCATAGGGCGTCGACGGGATCACCGTCTTGATGCCGGAAACGTGGGTAAAGATGCCCTCGGGCGACTGCGAGTGGGTCTGCCCGCCGAAGATGCCGCCGCCATAGGGGCTGCGCACCGTGATCGGCGCGGTGAACTCGCCTGCCGAGCGATAGCGAAGCCGCGCCGCCTCGCTGACCAGCTGGTCGAGCGCCGGATAGATGTAATCGGCGAACTGGATCTCCGGTACCGGGCGCAGACCATAGGCGCCCATGCCGATCGCGACGCCGATGATGCCGATCTCGGTGATCGGCGTGTCGAACACGCGGGTCTTGCCGTATTTTCCCTGCAACCCCGCGGTCGCGCGGAACACGCCGCCGAAATAGCCGACGTCCTCGCCCATCACCGTCACGGTGGCATCGCGCGCCATCATCACGTCGAGCGCAGAATTGATCGCCTGGATCATGTTCATGCGAACGGTGTCGGTCTCAACGGCGGCGGTTTCGATGGTGTCCACGTCGCTCACCTCAGTCACTTGCGCGCCCATGGCCGGCCGCTTGCGGTTTCCTCGTCGAGCATCTGCTGGCGCTGTTCTTTCAGATGCCACGGCATCTCCTCGAAGACGCCGTCGAACAGGCTGTCGAGCGGCTGGTGAAGGCCATGGCCGAGGATGCCGTTCTTCTCGGCTTCCTTCTGCGCCGCCTTCACCTCCTCGGCGACTTCCTTGTCCTGCGCCGCATGACGTTCCTCGTCCCACTCGCCGACCGCGATCAGATGGTCCTTCAGGCGGCGGACGGGATCGCCGAGCGGCCAGGCGTTCGGCTCGCCAGCGCTGCGATACTGCGTCGGATCGTCGGAGGTCGAGTGACCTTCGGCGCGATAGGTGAAATGCTCGATCAGCGTCGGCCCTTGGTTGGTCCGTGCCCGCTCGGCCGCCCATTGCGTCGCTGCATAGACCGCCAGCGCGTCGTTGCCGTCGACGCGCAGGCCAGCGATGCCGTAGCCGACCGCGCGGGCCGCGAACGTCGTCGCCTCTGCCCCCGCGAAGCCGGAGAAGCTGGAGATCGCCCACTGATTGTTGACGACGTTCAGCACCACCGGTGCGCGATAGACCGCGGCGAAGGTGCAGGCGGAGTGGAAGTCGCCTTCCGCGGTCGACCCCTCCCCGCACCACGTCGCGGCGATGCGCGTGTCGCCCTGCGCGGCCGAGGCCATCGCCCAGCCGACTGCCTGGGGATATTGAGTCGTCAGGTTGCCCGAGATCGAGAAGAAGCCGAAATCCTTCGCCGAATACATGATCGGCAACTGCTTGCCGCCCAGCTTGTCGCCGCTGTTCGAGTAGATCTGGTTCATCATCTCGACCAGCGGATAGCCGCGCGCGATCAGCAGCCCCTGCTGACGGTACGACGGGAAGCACATGTCGTCGCGGTCGAGCGCATAGGCCGCGGCGATCGCCACCGCCTCCTCGCCCAACGCCTTCATATAGAAGCTGGTCTTGCCCTGGCGCTGCGCCCGGAACATCCGTTCGTCGAACGCCCGCAACTGCACCATGCTGCGCAGCATACGGCGCAGCATATCGGGACTGAGCTTGGGATCCCACGGCCCCACCGCCTGCCCGTCGTCGTCAAGCACGCGGACCAGCGTATAGGCCAGTTCGTGGAATTCGCCCGCCGGTGTCGCGGTATCGGGGCGCCGTGCCGACCCTGCCGCGGGCACGTCGACGGCGGCGAAATCGACCGGGTCGCCGGGCCGGAATCGCGGCTCCGGCACGTGCAGCGACAAGGGGGGCAAATTGGCGCGCGGATGCTCGCTGGCCACGATGGTCCTCTCAATTTCGCGTGCCTCGGATCAGGCCAACGCTTCGAACCGCCTCTTGCCTCGTTGTAATAAAATTTCAAGTGACTGATCGACTATTCCGCTGTGCCGAGGCGGCGATCCTCCCCGACACGGGGAGGATCGTGGTCCCTATTCCACCACCTGCTCGATCGCGCCGAAGATCGAATGATGCCGGTCGTCCTCCGCCCAGATCCGCACCGTGTCGCCCTTCTTCAGGAACGGCGTCTTGGCCTCGCCGCCGTTGATCGTCTCGACGGTGCGCACCTCGGCCAGGCACGAATAGCCGACGCCGCCGTCGGCGATCGGCTTGCCGGGGCCGCCGTCGCCATCGCGGTTCGACACCGTGCCCGACCCGACGATCGTGCCGGCGCCCAGCTTGCGCGTCTTCGCCGCATGCGCGACCAGCGTGCCGAAGTCGAAGGTCATGTCCTCGCCCGCCTCGGCCCGGCCGAACGGCTGGCCGTTCAGGTCGACCATCAGCTTGCGATGCAGCTTGCCGTCCCGCCACCAGTCGCCCAACGCATCGGGCGTCACGAACACGGGCGAGAAGGACGACGCCGGCTTCGACTGGAAAAAGCCGAAGCCCTTGGCCAGCTCGCCGGGGATCAGGTTGCGCAAGCTGACGTCGTTGGTCAGGCCGATCAACCGCACCGCCGCCAGCGCCTCGTCCCGGCTCGCGCCCTGCGGCACGTCGCCGGTCACCACGACGACCTCCGCCTCCAGGTCGCAGCCCCAGCTTTCGTCCGCCAGCGGGATCGGATCGCGAGGGCCAAGGAAGCCGTCGCTGCCGCCCTGGTACATCAGCGGATCGTGCCAGAAGCTCTCGGGCATCTCCGCCCCGCGCGCCTGCCGCACCAGTGCGACATGGTTCACATAGGCCGATCCGTCCGCCCATTGATAGGCGCGCGGCAAGGGCGCCGCGGCGTCATGCTCGTGGAAACGCTCCAGCGGGATCGCCTGGTTGCGCACATCGGTCGCCAGGACGATCAGGTCGGGCAGCACCCGGTCCCACTCGTCGAGCGCCGCCTGCAGGGTCGGCGCGATATGCCCCGCGTCGGCATACCAGGCGAGGTCGTCGGACACGACGACGAGCTTGCCGTCACGCCCATGCTTCAGGCTGGCCAGTTTCATGCGCTCTCCTCGTGTTGGTTTGGATGGGCACCGTAGCCAGCCGCAGGCGACGCGTCACCCCCGGCCAAAGCTGGACGACGCGGCAGGACGCTTGCAATCCCACCCCCGCCGATTCATGGCTCCCCGCGTGACCCCAGTCCTCGGCGTAACCTCTTCGATCCTCGGCCAGCCGTGGCGCTGGCGCGCGCTGGCCGCCGATGGGCGACAGGGTTGGGGCGACGACGATCTCGTCACCCAATTGTTGTTAGCCAGAGGCGCACCGCGCGAGGCGCTCGACCTGCATCGCACGCCGTCGATCCGCGGGTTCATGCCCGATCCGTCGGTGTTCCGCGACATGGATCGCGCCGCGCAGCGCCTCGCCGACGCGGTCGAGGCGCGTGAGAAGATCGCCGTGTTCGGCGATTACGACGTTGACGGCGCCACCTCCGCCGCGCTGATGATCCTCGTCCTGCGCGCGTTGGGGGTCGAGGCGATCGCCTATATTCCCGACCGCTTGCTCGAAGGCTATGGCCCCTCGGGCGATGCACTGGTCCGGCTAGCGCGCGAGGGGGCGTCGCTGATTGTCACCGTCGATTGCGGTGCCCAGGCGTTCGAAGCGCTCGAGGCCGCGCATGCCGCGCCGGTCGACGTCGTCGTCGTCGACCATCATAAATGCGCGAGCGCGCTTCCCGTCGCCCACGCGCTGGTCAATCCTAACCGCCTCGACGAGGCGGAGGACGCCGCCGCCCACGGCCACCTCGCCGCGGTCGGCGTCTGCTTCCTGCTCGCCGCCGCGCTCGTCCGCACCCTGCGCGCACGTGGTTTTTTCGCCGACCGGCCGGAGCCGAAGCTGATCGATCATCTCGATCTCGTCGCGCTCGGCACCGTCGCCGATGTCGCCCAGCTGCGCGGCCTCAACCGCGCCTTCGTGACTCAGGGGCTGAAGGTGATGGCGCAGCGTCGCAACATCGGCCTTGCCGCGCTGATCGAGGCATCGCGCCTCACCCGCGCGCCGACGTGCAGCGACCTCGGCTTCGCGCTGGGTCCGCGGATCAATGCCGGTGGCCGCGTCGGCCGCGCTAATCTCGGCGTTCGCCTGCTGACGACGCGCGATCCCGAGGAGGCGCGCACCATCGCGGTCGAGCTCGACCGGCTTAACGACGAGCGCCGCCAGATCGAGGCCGGGGTGCAGGAAGCCGCCGAGGCGATGGCCGACACCGGCCGCCGCGTCGTCGTCGTCAGCGGCGACGGCTGGCACCCCGGCGTGATCGGCATCGTCGCCGGGCGGCTGAAGGAAAAGCTCGGCCGCCCCGTCATCGTCATCGCCGTGGACGAAAAGGGTGTCGGCAAGGGATCGGGCCGTTCGATCACCGGCGTCGACCTGGGCAACGCGGTGATCGCCGCCAAGGAGGCCGGACTGCTCGCCGCCGGCGGTGGCCATGCGATGGCCGCCGGGCTGACGATCGGCGCTGGCGACATCGCCGCCTTCGCCGACTTTCTCGAAGACAAGCTCGCCGTCACCGTCGACCGCGCCCGCGACGATCGCGCGTTGTTGGTCGACGCCGTCCTCGCGACCGGCGGAGTTAATCCCGCGCTGGTCGAGTCGCTCGAAGTGGGCGGTCCCTATGGCACCGGCTGGCCCGCGCCGCGCGTCGCCGCCGGTCCGGTGCGGATCATTCGCGCCGATGTCGTCGGCAACGGCCACGTCCGCTGCATCGTCGCCGGGGACGATGGCCGCAGCCTGAAGGCGATGGCCTTCCGCGCCGCGGAAACGCCATTGGGCCAGGCACTGCTGGGAGCGGCGCCGCACCGCAAGCTGTGGCTTGCCGGGCGGGCCAAGCTCGACGACTGGGGTTCACGACCGGCCGCCGAACTCCACATCGACGACGCCGCCTGGGCCGACTGACCGGGGTACTTTTCACCAGCGGTACGCCCGTGGCGCCCTACCCCTCCACCATGGCGTTGTCGCGGCCCTCCTCCCCCTCCGGGGGAGGATCGAGCGTTGCCAGATCCTCCGGGCGATTGACGTTTACCAGTTCCCCCTCGACCGCCGGTACGCCAGCCGCCTGCGCCCAGCGGCGGATCGACCGATGCCCGCCCGCCGCCAGGTGCGCGTCGAGCCCATTCGCCAGTCGCGCCGGCCACAGCCCCACCACCGGCGATCCCGCCAGATACCCCCCGCCGGCCAGTCGCGCCGCCAGATCGTCCGGCACCACCGGCCCATCGCACGGCAGCGTCAGCACGGCCGCGAAGCCATGCGCCGCGGCATGATGCAATGCCGCCGCGATGCCGCCGAGCGGTCCCAGCCCCGCCTCTGGCCGATCGGACACCCCGACCAAGCCTGGATGCTGGCGGCCACAGACGATCACCGTGTCGACCTGCGGCGCCAGGCCCACAGCGACATGATCGATCAATGCCCGCCCCCGCCACTCGGCAAGTGCCTTGTCGCTGCCGAACCGCCGCGCCTCGCCGCCCGCCAGTATCGCGCCGAGCAAGCTCATCGCAGCAACACCGCATCGGATCGCGCCAGCACCGCCAGCCGCACCCCCGCCTCCTCCGCCCGCCGCACCGCGAGCGCGGTCGGTGCCGAGATCGTCGCGAGAAGCGGGCAGCCCGCCAGCGCCGCCTTCTCGACCAGCTCATAGGAACAGCGCGACGTCAGCAACGCGAAGCCGCCCTCCCATCCGTCGCCGGCGCGCAGCATCGCCCCGATCAGCTTGTCGAAGGCGTTGTGCCGACCGACATCCTCGCGCACCAGCCGGATCGTACCATCGGCGCCGTAGGCGGCAGCGGCATGCACCGCGCCCGTCGCGCGATGGAGCGGTTGATGCTCGCGCAACGCGTCCAGCGCCGCGAACACCGCGGACATCTCGCCCGAATATCCGGCCTTCGCCCGGGGCAGCGGGCGGATCGCCTGCTCCAGATTTTCGATCCCGCACAAGCCGCACGACGATTCGGACACGCGATGGCGCACCCGCTCGACCGCCCGCGCCGCCGCCCCCTCGACCAGCGTCAGCCGCACCAATACGCCCTCGTCGTGCGGGTGGATCAGGCACTCGACGATCTCGTCCGCCGTCGTAACCAAACGCTCCGACAACGCGAAACCCCAGGCCAGATCCTCCAGATCGACGGGCGACGCCATCAGCACCGCATAGCCGATGCCGTTCACCTCGATCGCGACCGGCGTCTCCAGCGCGATCGACCGTTCGACCTCCTCGACGCAGCCATCGGCGCCAAGCCGCTCGAATATCAGCCTCGTGCTCGCGTCCATCCACTCACTCCGTCGCCCTCGCCAGCCATAAGCGCCCCGGCCTAGAACGACACCACGGAACAATCCTGCGCACGCCCGCTTGTGCGTTGCAACAAACTTATGCAGTCTGCCAGCATTACGGGGGGTCCATGGCATCACGCGGCGCATTCGACGAACTATATGGCGCCGGCACGGCGCCACGCCCGGAATTCGCCGCTCTCCATGATTGGATCAATGCGACGTCGGTCGAGGAGCTGCGCGCTCGCCAGGGTCAGGCAGAGCTCGCCTTCCGCCAGATCGGCATCACCTTCTCGGTGTACGGCGAGGATGAGGCGGCGGAGCGGATCATCCCGTTCGACATTCTGCCCCGCGTGTTCAGTCAGGCGGAATGGGCCAGGCTGACCAAGGGCCTGGAACAGCGCGTCGAGTCGATCAACGCCTTCCTTCGCGACATCTACGGCAAGCGCCAGATCCTGAAGGACGGCATCATCCCCGCCGACCTCGTCCTGCGCAATCCGCAGTTCGCCGCGGGCATCGCCGACATCCGTCCGCCCGCCGGCATCTTCGCGCACATCTGCGGCATCGACATCGTCCGCACCGGCCCCGACGACTTCTTCGTGCTGGAGGACAATGCCCGCACCCCGTCGGGCGTGTCGTACATGATCGAAAATCGCGAGGCGATGCTGCGCCTCTGCCCCGAGCTGTTCTCGATCTTCCCCGTGCTGCCGGTCGACGGCTATCCCGATGCGCTGCTGGCGACGATGCAGTCGGTCGCCCCGCGGCAGGCAAGCCGCCAGCCGGTATGCGTCCTCCTGACCCCCGGCCCGTTCAATTCCGCCTTCTACGAACACAGCTTCCTCGCCGACAACCTCGGCATCGAGCTGGTCGAGGCGGCGGATCTCGAGGTGCGTGACGACACCGTCTACATGCGCACCATCTCCGGCCCGGTGCGCGTCGACGTCATCTATCGCCGGATCGACGACGACTTCCTCGACCCGCTCGTCTTCCGCCCCGATTCGATGCTCGGCGTCCCCGGCCTGATCGCCGCCTATCGCGCGGGCAACGTCGCGCTGGTCAACGCGCCCGGCACCGGGATCGCCGACGACAAGGCGATCTACAGTTACATGCCCGATATCGTCCGCTATTATTCGGGCGGCGAGGCGATGCTGCCCAACGTCGAAACCTATCGCTGCCGCGAGCCACAGGCGCTGCAATATACGCTCGACCATCTCGACGAACTGGTCGTGAAGCTGGTCGACGGATCGGGCGGCTACGGCATGCTCGTCGGCCCAACCGCCAGCCGCGACGAGATCGACCGGTTCCGCGCTGTGCTGAAGGCCGAGCCGCATCGCTACATCGCCCAGCCGACGCTCGCGCTCTCGACCTCGCCGACGCTCGCCGACCAGGGCCTGGCGCCGCGACACATCGACTTCCGCCCGTTCGTCCTCACCGGCGCCAACGGCATCACCATCATTCCCGGCGGGCTGACCCGCGTCGCGCTGCGCGACGGATCGCTGGTCGTGAACTCCAGTCAGGGCGGCGGCACCAAGGACAGCTTCGTGCTCGGCGCCCCCGGCATGCGCCAGCAGCAGTCGATGGGCGGGATGACGCAAAGCCAGTCGATCCGCGGAGGGCTTGCCTGATGCTCCTCTCCCGCACTGCAGCCCAGCTGTACTGGCTCGGCCGCTACGTCGAGCGCGCCGAATTCACCGCGCAACTCGTCGAGGCGACTTTGCGGCTCGACCAGCTCGCCGCCCGTCCCGCCGGCAACGACGCCTGGGCCTCGGCGCTTGCCGTCGCCTCGCAAACCCAAGGATTTGCCGCGACGGGCGCCGAACTCAGCGATACCGCCGTCACCCAATATCTCCTGCTGGCCCAGAACAACCCCAGCTCGATCCGATCGTGCATCGACGCCGCGCGCCACAACGCCCGCGCCGTCCGCACCGCGCTCAGCCGAGAGGCATGGATTTCGATCAACCGCAGCTGGATCAGCCTGCGCGGTCGCCAGCGCCTCGACGACGCCCAGTCGATCCTCGCGCTGATCGAAGAGCTGAAGGCCGATGCCCGCGGTTTCGAAGGTGCGCTGAACCGCATGCTCCGCAACGAGTCGCGCTTTCTCATTTCGCTTGGCCAGGCGATCGAACGAGCCAACGGCACCGCCCGGCTGCTCGACGTGAAATACCACCTGCTGCTGCCCGCCGGCGAGTCGGTGGGCGGCGCGATCGACCGCGATCAATGGACCGGCATCCTGCGCACCGTGTCGGCGGTGACCGCCTATCGCTGGCTCTACCGCGAAGGGCTGAAGCCCTGGCTGGTCGCCGAATTCCTCGTCCTGCGTGAAGAATTGCCGCGTTCGCTCGTCGCTTCGACCGAGCAGATCGTGAACCTCCTTACCCGGATCGGCCACCGGACCGGTCAGCAGGGAGAGGCCGACCGCCTCGCACGGCGCAAGCGCCAGCAGCTGCGTCAGATCACCGCCGAGACGTTGATCCAGGGCGGCCTTCACGAATTTCTCGGCCGCTTCCTAGGCGAGATCGCTGATCTCGATCGGGCCATCTCTCAGCAGTTCCGGTTCAACTGATGCGCCTCCAGATCCGCTACCGCACGAGCTACGTCTTCGACGTGCCGCAACAGCGGCTTGTCCAGCTCGCCCGGCTGACCCCGCAAAGCTTCGCCGGCCAGACCGTGACGCAGTGGTTCATCAACGTCGATTGCGACGCGCGGATCAACGCCACGCACGATGGTTATGGCAACGACGTGTCGATGATCTACGTCGATGGCCCGCTCGCCGCGCTGACGATCGAGGTGACCGGCGAGGTGCTGACCGAGAATCGTGCCGGCGTGGTCCGCGGCATCGCCGAGCCCCTGCCGCCCGAGGTGTTCCTGCGCCCCTCGCCGCTGACTGAGGCCAATGACGCGATCCGCGCGCTCGCCGATCAGGCCGCGGCGCGCGGCTCGACGCCGCTGGAGCGGCTGCACGCGCTCAACCAGTCGATCTACGCGACGATGCGCTTCGACACGGCCGGCACCGACGTTCGCCGCACCGCCACCGAGGCGATGGAGCTGGGGCACGGCGTCTGCCAGGATTTCGCCCATATCTTCTGCGCCGCCGCCCGGGCGATCGACATCCCCGCGCGCTACGTCTCGGGCCACCTGTTCCGCCGCGACGGTGCGGGCGACCAGCCCGCCGCTCATGCCTGGGCGGAGGCGTATGTCCCCGACCTCGGCTGGGTCGGCTTCGACAGTGCCAACGCCATCTGCCCCGACGACGCCTATGTCCGCGTCGCCGCCGGACTGGACTATCGCGAAGCGGCGCCGGTCGCCGGCGCGCGCACCGGCGGGGGTAGTGAGACGCTGGACGTGTCGGTATCGGTGGTGCAGGCGGGGCAGCAGCGACAGAACTGAGGGACGGGCCGGGGGTGACGTACGGGTTGGGGATGCTGATCGGCGACGGGTTGGTGATGATCGCCGACACCCGGACGAACGCGGGCGTCGACAATGTGTCGATGTACCGCAAGCTCCATGTCGTCGCCGACACGCTCGATCGCACGCTGGTGATCGCGACCGCCGGCAACCTGTCGGTCACGCAGATGATCCTCTCGACGCTGGTCGAGGGGCTGCCGGGGCTGAACGAGGGCGATCCCCCGCGCCGCCTGTCCGACGTGCCGACGATGTTCCGCGCCGCGCAGCTGGTGGGCGAGGCGGTCGCCTATGCCCGCAACAACCTGGCCGCCGGTCTCGCCGCGGAGGGGATCGCGTCAGGCGTTTCGCTGCTGCTCGGCGGGCGGATCGGCGTCGACCGGCTGCGGCTGTACCTGTTCTACGCCGAGGGCAACTTCATCGAATGCCAGCGCGATCAGCCGTTCCTGCAGATCGGCGATATCAAATATGGCAAGCCGATCCTCGATCGCTCGCTGCGCCACGACCTGGCGTTCGACGAGGCGGTGAAGGTGGGGCTCATCAGCTTCGATTCGACGATGCGATCCAACCTGTCGGTCGGTCGCCCGCTCGACCTGATCGCGATCCCCACCGATCACGCGCTGCCCGCGATGTTTAGGCGGATCGAGAAGGATGATGCCTATTTCAACGACCTGTCGACGCGCTGGTCGTTCCTGCTCGACGAGGTCCGCGCCACCATTCCACCCCCGCCGTTCATGGTGCGGGACCAGTAACCTTCCCCGCTCGCGGGGAGGATCGCCGCGTCACATCACCGCTTCGACCAGCCCCAGCTCCAGCGCCTCGTGCGCCTCCAGATACCAGTTGCTCGGTGCGCGTTGCAGCACCTCGTCCATCGTCACCTTCGACCCGCGCACCAGGTTCTCGAAGCCCTCGTTCTGGATCGCGATCGACGCGCGCAGCTCGTTCAGCTTCGCCTCGACCCCGGCGACGCACGTCGTCAGCGGCCCGCTGATCGTCAGCGTCGAATCCATGTTCCGCTCGTGGATCATCAGCCGCGTGCCCCGGGTGAGGAAGCGGTTCTCGCGCGCGAAGAAGCTCATGAAGGTCGTGCCGGCTGAATAGATCGCCGCCTTGCCCAGGAACACGAAACGTCGCTGCGGCTCGGTATCGCTGTGAAAGCGGATGTCCTCGCCCATCATCCGCGCGACTTCGGGATCGCCGCCCAGCGTCGACAGCTCGACGACGCACAGCCCATCCGTCGGCGCCTTCGCCAGCTGCTGGCGGAAGTTCGCGTACATGGTCTCGTCGACAGGACCGTACAGCAGCATGGCCGGATGCAGGAAGTCGCCCGGCGATAGCGGATTGGCGGGGGGAGTATCAGTCATGGCGCCGCCAACGCCCTCGTCACGGTACGGTTGCGCCCTATTTCACCAATCTTGCTCAATCTGCTCGAGCGTCTTGCCCTTGGTTTCGGGCAAGGTACGGTGGATGAAGACAAATCCTGCCGCGCAGACGATGCCGTAGAGCCAGAAGGTCAGTCCCGTCCCCGCCGCGGCATTGAGCAGGGGAAAACTGTAGGTCAGCAGGAAGCACGCCGCCCACAATGCCGTCGTCGCCACCGCCATGCTGGCCCCGCGCGCCTCGCCGGGGAAGATCTCCGCCAGTGCGACCCAGGTCACCGGCGCCAGCGTCATCGCGTACACCGCGATCGCCGCGATGACGAGCAGCAGCAGCGGCCATCCCTGCACCCCCATGACATAGGCGGCGCCGACCGCCGCATAGATCACCGCCAGCCCCGCACACCCGATCAGCAACAGACGCCGCCGTCCCAGCTTTTCGACGGTGCCGAGCGCGACCAGCGTAAAGACGCAGTTTACGACGCCGGTGATGACGATGTTGAACAGCGTGTCGGACACCGCATAGCCCGCACCTGCGAAAATCTCCTGCGCGTAATTGAAGATCACGTTGATGCCGCACCATTGCTGCAACACCGCCAGCGCGACGCCGATCATCAGCACCTTGCGGAAGCGCGGCTCGCGCAGCACGGCGCCCAGGCTGCGCCCCGGCGCCGCATCCAATGCCCGGCGGATATCGGCCAGCGCCGCATCCGCCTGCGCCTCGCCGCCGAAGCGGGCGATCACGCGGCGTGCGGCATCCCAGCGGCCCTTCAGCGCCAGCCACCGCGGGCTTTCGGGGATGAGCAGGCATCCGACGACGAACGCCACCGCCGGCAGCGCCGCCGCCGCGAACATCCAGCGCCAGCCGGTCGTGCCGTTCCAGCTTTCCGCGATAACCGCCAGCGAGGCGCCCGGCGGCACCGGTGCCGCGATCAGCCAGTTGACGATCTGCGCCGCGAGCAGGCCGATGACGATCGCGATCTGGTTGAGCACCACCAGCCGCCCACGACTGTGCGGCGGCGCAATCTCGGCGATGTAGAGCGGCGACAAGCCGCTCGCCATGCCGATCGCGACGCCGCCGATCATCCGCCAGGCGACGAAACCCGAAAAGCCGCCGGTCAGCGCCGTGCCGATCGACGACACGGCGAAGATGATCGCCGCCAGCAACAGCGCAGGCCGCCGTCCCAGCCGATCCGCCAGCGCCCCCGACGCCATCGCACCGGCGAGGCACCCGACCAGCGCGCAGCTGACCGCCCAGGCCTGGTCGGTCGGCGCGGTCAGCCCGAACGCCGCCTCGTAGAAGGGCTTGGCGCCGCCGATCACCACCCAGTCATAGCCGAACAGCAGCCCGCCCAGCGCCGACACCGCCGCCGCCAACCACACCGCCCCCGAAGCGCCCGCCGGCGCTTCCCCGCCGCTGATCGCCGGATTGCCGGCATCGACCATGTGCATCGTGTCAGAGCCTTCCCATTCGGCCGCCGTCGGCGACGACGTCCTCACCGGTGATGAACCGCGCCGCATCCGACGCGAGGAACCCGACCAGCGCCGCGATATCCTCCGGCTGGCCGAGGTCGGCCGGATCGACAACCTCCGCGCCCGAGGCGATATTGGGGCTGGCATGGAGCATCGGCGTATCGATCGCACCGGGAAGCACCGCATTGACGCGGATGCCGAGCGGCTTGCCCTCGATCGCCGCCGACCGCGTCAGGCTGACGAGCCCCGCCTTCGCGGCCGCATAGGGCGCGACGAGCGGCGAGGTGCGCCGGGCATGGACGGAGGCGACATTGACCACGCAGCCGCCCTCACCCATCCGCTTCAGCGCCTGCCCCGTGAACAGCGCCGCGCCGATCAGGTTGACGTCCAGCAGCCGCCGCCAGTCACCGACGTCGAGGTCGGCGATCGGCTTGTAGATCATCATGCCGGCGACGTTGACGATCACGTCGATGCGCCCGAACGCCGCCACCGCCGTATCGACCGCCGCAACGATCTGGTCGCCATCGCCGACGTCTGCGACGATCGACCGGACCGCAGCGGCCCCGTCGGCAATCAGGGTTTCGGCCGCACCGCCCTCGTCCGCCCTGGCATCGACCAGCAACAACGAGGCGCCCTCGCGCGCGAACACCCGGGCGCAGGCCAGACCGATACCGCCGAGCCCGCCGGTCACGATCACGCTCCTCACCATTCGCGCAGCTCCCCGTCGCGTCCCCGCCATGCCGGGTTACGCCAGCGGTGCGGCGACTTCGCCATCTCGCGCACCGCCGCCTCGTCGACCTCGACCCCCAGCCCCGGACCCTCCGGGATCGCCATCGCGCCGCTCTCGATCCCGAACATGGCGGGATTGCGAACCAGGGTCGTCAGATCCTCCGCCGGGCGATTATAGTGGATGCCGAGCGACACCTCCTGGATGACGAAATTGGGCGTCGCCGCGCCGACGTGCAGGCACGCCGCCAGTGCCAACGGACCGATCGGACAATGCGGGGCGAAGGCGACGTCATAGACTTCCGCCATCGCCGCGATCCGCCGCGCCTCCGAAATGCCGCCGGCGTGCGCCAGATCGGGCTGGATGATGTCGACCACGCCCTTTTCGAGGAAGGGCCGGTAATCCCAGCGCGAATACAGCCGTTCGCCAAGCGCGATCGGCACTGCGCTGCACCCCGCGAGCTGCGCGACGACGTCGACGTTGTCGCTCAGGACGACTTCCTCGGCGAACAGCGGGCGCAGCGGCTCGATCGCCTTCAACGCGGCCCGCGCCAGCGGTCGATGGACGCGGCCATGGAAATCGATGCCGACGTCGATCCCCGCCTCGCGGACCTGCCCGACCCGCTCGACCAGCGCGTCGATCTGGCGCATGCCCTCCAGCCAGCCGATATCCTCGGTGCCGTTCATCTTCACCGCGGTGAAACCCTGCGCCGCGCGCTGCTTCGCCGCGTCGGCGATATCGGCGGGACGGTCGCCGCCGATCCAGGCGTAGACGGAGATGCGATTACGCACCCGTCCGCCCAACAGCTGATAGACCGGCACGCCCAACTTGCGGCCGCGCAGGTCCCACAGTGCCTGATCGATCCCCGCGATCGCCGACATGAGGACCGGGCCGCCGCGATAAAAGCCCAATCGATGAAGCAGTTGCCAAGCGTCTTCGATCCGGTCGGGGTCGTGGCCGATCAGCCGGTCGCGCGCCGCGTCGATCGCGCCCGCCACCGCTTCGCCATGACCTTCCAGCGTCGCCTCGCCCCAGCCGACGGCGCCCTGTTCGGTTTCGATGCGAACGAACAGCCATCGCGGCAGGACGGGGAAGCATTCGATGCGACCGATCCGGTCCGCGGCTGACGACACTGGCCCCCTCCCTGTTCACCAACCAGCGGCCATCGACCATCGGCGGCAATAGAATGACGTCTATAAACCAGTCCGGCCCTCGTCAATAAATATCATATTTTTTCTAGGACAGCCGTCATCGTATATTCTTCGACAGCACGAGCCGTTACGGTGTATATCATGTCGATGAGCATCGCAGACGTGGAGTCCAGACCGGCGGTCGACGGTGGCCGCACGATGAACCTGACGAAGCGCATCGTTCAGGATCTTGGCCAGGCCATCGTCACCGAACAGTTCACCGAGGCGACGGGCTTCCCCTTCGAAGCGCAGCTCTGCGAGCAATATGGCGCCAGCCGGTCGGTGGTGCGCGAGGCGGTGAAGATGCTGACCGCCAAGGGCCTGTTGCGGGCGCGCCAACGCGCCGGCACCATCGTCCAGCCGCAGAGCAAGTGGAGCCTGCTCGACCCCGACGTGCTCAAATGGCTGCTGGAGCGCGAGTTCTCGATCGACCTGCTGATCGAATTTACCGAGATGCGCATGGCGATCGAGCCGCGCGCGGCGGGGCTGGCGGCGGAGAGTGCGACGGGGCGCCAGCGCGCCGCGATCGTTACGGCGATCGAACGCATGTTCGCCGCCGAACGCGGCGAGGACGACCCGCTCGAAGCCGACATCGTCTTTCACCGCGCGGTGATCGAGGCGAGCAACAACCGCTTCATGCAGCAATTCACCGAGCTCTCCGAGGCGACGCTTCGCTTCAGCATCCGCCGCACCAACGCCTATGCAGGCGTCAGCCGCGCCAGCGCCATCGACCATCGCAACGTCGCCAACGCCATTGTCGAAGGCCAGCCGGCCGACGCCTCGCGTCTGATGCACGACCTGATCCAGGGTGCGCTCAACCTGCTGCTCGAAGCGGGGCGGCACGCGACGCGGTCGACCTTCTAGGGCAACACGCCCGGATCGGGACGCCGAGCGCCGGCTGGGCACGAAAAATCTGATATATAGACACCGGTCGTGCCAGCGATGAGGGCGACTTTGCTTATCCGTATATCTTATCTACTAGTCGGTCGAGCTTTCGAAGAGGGTGATAGATGAGCGTTGGGATCGGCGGATCGACAATCGAGAAGCAACTCGCGGCGATCACGCCATGGGCGGCGATCGCTGCCCCGATCGATGCCAGCGAGCGCGCCGACCGGCTGGAGAAGGCCCGGCGCCTGACCCGCGATGCCGGGGCCGCCGCCCTGCTGATCGGCGCGGGCGACAGCCTTCGCTATTTCACCGGAATCGCCTGGGGGGCGAGCGAGCGGCTCGTCGCCCTGCTGTTGCCGGTCGATGGCCGCCCCGTCGTCGTCGCTCCGGCGTTCGAGCGCGATACCCTCGCCGCCGACCTCAAGATCGATGCCGATGTCAGGCTGTGGGAAGAAGACCAAAGCCCTGCCGTGCTCGTCGCCGATGCGCTTCGCCAGGCGGGCGGGGATACGCTGGCGGTCGACCCCGCCATGCCCTTCGTCTTCGCGGAGCGGATCCGCGCCGCCGCGCCCTCGCTGTCGCTGGTCCACGCCGCGCCGATCGTCGACGGCTGCCGCATGATCAAGTCGCCGGCCGAGCTGGCGCTGCTCGCCCAGGCGAAGCAGATGACGCTCGAGGTGCAGCGTCGCGCCGCGCAGGTGCTCGCGCCCGGCATCCGCGCGTCGCAGGTGATCCGCTTCATCGACCAGGCCCATCGCGCGATCGGCGCACCCGCCGGTTCTTATTTCTGCGCGGTACAGTTCGGGCGCTCTACCTCCGTGCCGCATGGCCTGCCGCAGGACGATGTGCTGGCCGAGGACGATCTCGTCCTGATCGACACTGGCTGCCGCGTCGACGGTTATCATTCGGACATCACCCGCACCTATGCCTTCGGCCGCGTCGACGCCGACCAGCGCGCCGCCTGGGACCTGGAGCACGAGGCGCAGGCCGCCGCCTTCGCCGCGGTCGAACCCGGCCGTCCCTGCGAGGATATCGACGCCGCTGCGCGTGTCGTGCTCGAACGTGCCGGGCTCGGCCCCGACTATCGCCTGCCCGGCCTGCCCCACCGCACCGGGCACGGCATCGGCCTGTCGATCCATGAGGCGGCCTATCTGGTCCGCGGCGATCGGACCCCGCTGGCGCCCGGCATGTGCTTCTCCAACGAGCCGATGATCGTCTTCCCCGGTCGCTTCGGCATCCGGCTGGAAGATCACTTCCACGTCACCGACGACGGCGCGGCCTGGTTCACCCAGCCCTCGCCGGCGATCGACCGGCCCTTCGCCGCCAGCTGATGGCGGCGGTCGCCCCGCCGCCGGCGATCGGCTATAGCGGTCGCGCCGTGCCCAACGCCACGACGCGCCTCCTCGCCCGCTCCTGGGCCCGCCTTCGCTGGCTCGTGTCGCTGATCGTCAGCGCGCCGTTCCTGTTCGCGCTCGTTCTTGTCCTCTATGCCGTTGCGGGTTCGCCGCGCGGCTGGGCGCGGGCGAAGCGACAGGCGTGGCGTGGTCGCACCTTCCGCCGCACCGACCGGACCCTCCCCGCCCCTACCGACGCACCATAGCCGCGGGTCAGAACAGGCCGTCGTCGTCGTCGAAGTCGGACATCGCCACCGCGGCCGTCACCGGCGGCACCATGCCCGGCAACAGGAAACCGGTATGGATCAGCCGTTCGCTTGCCATCGTGTAGAGCTTGGCCGCCCAGGGCAGCAGTTCCTCCAGCGCTTCCTCGTCGGCGGGTGTCCGCACCTCGCTGTCGGGCGAGCGGGTCTGCGCGCTCAGCAACAGGCTGTCGGCGGCCGCGCCCAGCGTCTGCACGAACACGCGCTGATCGTTGAGGTTGGCCGCACTCGATCGCAGCGACGCGATGATGTGCTGCGCTTCCTCGCCGCCGCGCGACATCGCGGTCGCCGAGCTCGCACAGCCGTTGCGCACGATGGCCAGCGCATCGCTGAGCACGGTGCCGCTGTTGATCGTCGACCCGTCCTGGACCAGGTCGATCGCGGTCAGCGCATCGATCTGCCGCCCGATCGCGGTGCCAAGCTGCGTCAGTCGCGACGCGCACGGCGCCACTTCCTTCGCGATCACCGCCACCGCGCGGCCGTTGTCGCCGTGGCGGCGGGACAGCAGCCGGGTGTTGGTCGATATATCCTGCACGTCGACAGCGATGTTCTGGATCCGGGTCAGCCCTTTGGTGAGATCGGCCAGCGTCCTGCCGACGAAGCCGGTCAGCGACGCCAGCTGGCCGTCCGCCTCGCCGAGCTGACTCATCACCGCGGTAAGCTTGGCGATGCCCTGCTCCAGCTGGAGCAGGATCTGGCCGTCCTTGCCACCGACCTGCGAGGCGATCAGCCCGCGCAGCTCCTCGGCGAGCGGACTGACGCGATCGAGCGATTCGACGATCGCGGCGATCTCCTGCTGGAACTCGTCGGCCATCGCGCGCAGGTGCGCCTCAACGAGCCGCTCCATGTGCGCCACCGCGCCGGCCGGCAGCAGCGCGTCGGGCGCGTGAAGGCGGCGCAGCATCGTGATGCAATGCTCGGCGCGCTGGCGAACGCTGTCGCCGATCTGGATCGCGCCCAGGACGCGGGCGACTTCGCCCTGCACGGTGCGCACGATGCCGCTGACCTGGTCGGTCGTCCGCACCACGCCCTCGACGTGCAATTGCAGCGCATTGGCATTGGCGGTCAGCTCGGTGGGCACGCTGTTGCCGGCGCGCGCGGTTTCGTCGGACAGCAGGCGATCCGCCTTGCGGACGTCGGCGATCACCTTGCCGAACTGATCCATCTCGCCGGTGATGTGCACCACCTCGCGCCGCCCGCTCTCCAGCTTGCGGTCCATGCCGCTGACGAAGCTGAGGAACGCGGGCTCGCCCGACGACACGATCTTGATATTGATGCCATAGATGCCGAGCAAATCGAGGATCGTGCCGATCTCTGCCAGCATCGCGCGCAATTCGCGCGTGCGGCCGGTGAGCGTCTCGACCTCGACGGCGCGGCGACGCTGCAGCGTCGGCAGCGTCGTCAGGCGATGAGCGACGTCGCGCAGCCGGCCGACCGCTGCGCCGGCCGTCTCGGGCGCGAGTGCCACGCGGACGTCGGCCAGCCCGGTCGCCATCTGGTCGATCGTGCCGATCGTCGCGGCGAGCGCCTCGCCGACTTCGCGGAAGCAGGCCTCCAGCCCGGTGATGCTCGTCTCGAGCAGGTTGGCGGTGTCGGTCGATGCCGGCAGCGGCGTCGCCGCGGTCAGGGTCGATGCGTGTTTCATGTCCATGGTCGGTCCCCGATCAGCGAGCGGAAGCGTGAAGAAGTTCGCGGGCTACCGCGGTCAGGGGGATCACCTTGTCGGCAGCGCCCCGGGCGATCGCCTCCTTGGGCATCCCGAACACGACCGATGTCGCCTCGTCCTGCGCGAAGGTGCGTGCGCCGGCCTGTTTCATTTCGAGCAGTCCGCGTGCGCCGTCGTCGCCCATTCCGGTCAGGATGATGCCGACCGCGTTGGCGCCTGCGTTGCGCGCGGCCGAGCGGAACAGCACATCGACCGACGGCCGGTGCCGCGACACCAGCGGCCCTTCGCGCACCGATACGACATAGCGCGCGCCCTGGCGTTCGAGCATCGTGTGGCGAAGCCCACCCGGTGCGATCAGCACACGGCCGCGCATCACGGTATCGCCGTCCTCGGCCTCCTTGACGTCGACCTGGCACAGTCCGTCGAGCCGCTTGGCGAAGGCGCGGGTGAAGCTTTCGGGCATGTGCTGGACGATGACGATGCCGGGCGAATTGGCCGGCAGCGCTTCCAGCACTTCGCGCAGCGCCTCGGTCCCGCCGGTCGAGGCGCCGATGCAGACGACCATCTCGGTGGTGCGGCTCATCGCCTTGCCGCTCGGCGGCGGCAGCACCGCGTCCGCCGTCAGCTTCGTTGCCGGGGCATTCGGACGAATCGCGCGCCGCGCGCCGAGCCGGGCGCTGGCGGCACCCTTCACCGTCTCGCGGATCATCAGATGCGCCTCGGCCAGGTGATCGGCGACACCGACCCGCGGCTTCAGGATCACGTCAACCGCCCCGGCCTCGAGCGCCTGGAGCAGCGTTTCCGAGCCTTCCTCGACCAGCGACGAGCACATGACGACCGGGATCGGGCGCTGCGACATCAGCTTGCGCAGAAAGGTGATGCCGTCCATCCGCGGCATCTCGACGTCGAGCGTGATGACGTCGGGAATCTCTTCCTGGATGTAGCGGGCGGCGGCGAACGGATCGGCCGCGGCGGCGATCACCTCGATCTCCGGATCGGCGGACAGGATCGACGTCATCGCCTGGCGGACGCTGGCGCTGTCGTCGATCACCAGCACTCGGATACTCTTTGCCATCGGTCAGGTCCGCGCGAAGACGGTGTTCGCCACCGTGGTGAGGGGAAGGTCGAAGCCGGTGATCGACTCCGAATGACCCAGGAACATCAGCCCGCCGGGCCGCAGGCATTCGGCGAGCCGCCGCACCACCCGCTCCTGCGTCGGTTTGTCAAAATAGATCAGCACGTTGCGACAGAAGATGACGTCCATCGGATCGCCGACCTGATAGCGCTCGTCCATCAGGTTGAGCTGGCCGAAGCCGACCGCGGCGCGCAGCTGCGGGACGATCCGCATCTCGCGGCGCTGGGGGTCGGCGGCCTTCATCGCATAGCGGTTGCGCAGATGGATCGGCACCGGATCGAACATGTCCGCCGGATAGATGCCGCGCCGCGCGGTGCGCAGCACCTCGCTGTCGAGGTCGGTCGCCAGGATGCCGTAATCGGGGCCGCCGTGATCGCGTGCATAGGCGTCGAGCAGCATCGCCAGCGTATACGGCTCCGCCCCGGTCGAGCAGGCCGCGCTCCACACGCGCAGCTTCGTGATCCCCTCCCGGCGCATTGCCGGCAGCGCTTCCTTCGTCAGATAGTCGAAGTGCGTCGGCTCGCGAAAGAAATCGGTCTTGTTCGTGGTGACCGCGTTCAGCAGGTGCTCGCGCTCGGCCTCCATATTGTCGCCCTCGAACAACCAGCCGCAATAATCGCGCAGGCTGGCAAGGCCGTGAGCGCGGACCCGGCGGCGCAGGCGGCCTTCGATCATCGTGAGCTTGGCCGGCGGCAGGCGGATGCCCGACTCGTCGTAGATATAGGCGGCAAGACGATCGAAGTCGCGGCGGCTGAGCGCATCGTCGGAGACCACCGCATGGGCCAGATTGGTCAAAGGGAAAGCTCCACGTTCATCCGCGTCGACGGATCGGAAAGGACCGGCCGCCGCCCCCACGGAGGCGGCCGGTAGGGGGAGAGGATCAGGCGGCCATCGCGAACGAGGCGATGATGTCGTCCCCGTCGTCGCCCGCCCCGAAGAGGCGGGCGACGTTCAGCAACGCCACGAAGTCGGCGCCTCGGCGAAGGATCGCCTCGATCTGCGACGACTGCCACCGGCCGCCGATGCCCGGCGATGCCTCGACCGAGTCGGCCGCGAAGGTGCTGACGTCGAGCACCCGGTCGACGACCAGGCCAAGCGACAGCGGCTCCGACCCCCGACCCGGCAGGTCGACGACCAGGATACGCGTCGCGACCGTCGGCTCGGACTGCATCATGCCCATCCGGGCACGCAGGTCGACCATCGGCACCGACAGGCCACGCACGTCGGTCAGTCCCAGGAACCAGGAGGGTGCGTCGGGCACCCGATAGGCGGGACGGTGATCCAGGATCTCGCGGACCGAGGTCACGGGGAGGCCGAATTCCTCCTCCCCGAGGCCGAAGACCACGACCTGGATGTCCTGGCCGGCGGCGGTCATGCTGCGCGTCCGAATTCGGCATCCTCGCCGTCCGGCCCGCCCGTCGTCAGGTCGAGCGCGAAGCCGCGGACCCGCGCCTGCTGATCGGCCACCGAATTGGCCTTCGCCGTCGGCTTCTTCGCGACCGGCTTGCTTGCCGTTGCAGGACGCGGCGCCGGCTTGCGGGCGGCGGGTCGGGCGGCGCCACGCTGGTTGCCGTTGTCGACGCGGAAGAAGGCGATGCCTTCCTGCAGTTCCTCGGCCTGGCTGGACAGTTCCTCCGACGTGGCGGAGATCTGCTCGGATGCCGACGCGTTCTGCTGCGTCACCTTGTCGAGCTGCTGGATCGCCTCGTTGATCTGGACCGCACCGATGTCCTGCTCGCGGCAGGCGGCGCTGATCTCGGAGACGAGTTCGGCGGTACGACGGATGTCGGGGACCAGGCGGGTCAGCATCTCGCCAGCCTCGGTCGCCGCAGCGACGGTGTCCGACGACATGCCGCTGATCTCGGCCGCCGCGGTCTGGCTGCGCTCGGCCAGCTTGCGGACCTCGGCCGCGACCACCGCGAAGCCGCGGCCATGCTCGCCGGCGCGCGCCGCCTCGACGGCCGCGTTCAGCGCCAGCAGGTCGGTCTGGCGGGCGATCTCCTGGACGATGCCGATCTTCTCGGCGATCGTGCGCATCGCGACGACGGCCTTCTGCACCGCCACGCCGCTCGTCTCGGCATCACGCGACGACTGGCGGGCGATCTTCTCGGTCTGCGTCGCGTTGTCGGCGTTCTGTTTGATGTTCGCCGCCATCTGCTCCATCGACGCAGACGCTTCCTCGGCCGCCGCGGCCTGCTCGGTCGCGCCCTGCGAGACCTGCTCGGACGACGACGACAGCTGCTGGCTACCGGCCGCGACGTTCTGCGCCGCGATGGTGGAGTCGCCGACGACACCGCGCAGGCGCTCGACCATCGACACGAGCGCATGGCCCAGCTTGTCCTTGGCCGACAGCGGCGTGTGCTCGACGGTCAGGTCGCCGCTGGCGATGGTATCGGCCAGCTGGGCGCTCTGACGCAGATTCTCGGTCATGCGGTTCACCGTCGTGACCAGATCCTTGATCTCGTCGTTGCTGGTGACCACCACTTCCTGGTCGAGATCGCCGATGGCGACCGCCTCGACCGCGACGCCGATCCGCTTGAGCCCGCGCGACACCAGCAGCGAAATCCATAGCGCGCCGCCCACTGCCATCAGCAGCGCCACGACGCCCGCACCGATCAACACCGAACGGCTCGACGAATAAACCGCGTTCGTCTCATCGTCGGTGTCGGCCATGATCTTCACCTGAAGATTCTTCAGCGTGTTGATGTCGTTCTGGAACCGCTCCATCATCTTGTTCTGCGACGCGTTGGTCAGCCGGGTCGCCTCGTCGTTGCGATTGGCCGCACCCAGATCGCGGATCTGATCGAACGTCGGCTTGATCTCGGTCCACGTACGCCGGACGGCCTCCCAGGCGTTGCGGTCGCGATCGGTGGCGATCGAGAGGCCGCTGGCCATCAGCTTTTCCATCTCCGCCTCTTCGCGGACGACGCGGTCGTTATAGGTGCGCATCAGGGCGGCGTCTGTGTTGAGGATCAGCGACTGCTGGTCGGCCAGCGACTGGCTCTGCATCGTGTCGACGTCCTGGGCGATCGACAACCGCTTTGCCGGCCCGTTGATGACGTCGGTGATCGCAGAGTTGAGCGTACCCAACCGCAGCACGCCGATGGTTACGACGGTGAGCATCAGAACGACGAGCACGCCGAACGTCACCCCTAATTTCATCTTGATCGTTGCACGCATGAAAACCCCCTCAAAAGTTAGAATTGATGCGACACGCCGGCGTACAGCCGCGCGTCCGGTGAATGCTCGTTGAGGCCGAAGACGGCACCAACGTCGAATTGAAAGTAATTCCTGGTAGTATAGGCGACCGACATGGCCGCAAACGACTGGACGATGGTGCGACCGTCGTCGCGCTGCCGCCCGATACTCAACTCTGGCGTCAGCGAGACACCGTCGCTCAACGCCACACCCAGCCCGCCGATCACGCGTGCGGACAACTGAGACTGTTCTTCGCCAACCCCCGATTCCAGCGTGATCTGCGGCGTGGCCTGCAGGCTGAACGGGCCACCCAAGGCATAGCTGGCGGGGATCGCGACGCCCGTCGCCCATTGCCCTGAACCCAGCGCCGTCCCGCCGATCGGCAGGCCCAGGAAGGGCTGCACCGCGACCGAGAAACCGCTGCCGTCGGGATGGCGAAGATTGACCTTGGTCGACACCGTCAGGTCGCCGGTGCCGAGGCCGCGCGTCGTCGGCAGTCCGCTGCCCGCGACCCAGGTTTCGCCGAACGGCGTCCATTCGATCGACAGCTCGCTGTTCTGTGCCAGGCCGATCCGGGCGGCGACGCCACCCAGCAGCATGGTCTCGGAATGCACGCCCGGATGCGCATCGCGCTCCCAGTCCGCCACTGCGACCTCCAGCGACACGCGATGCGGCGCGATCGTGCAGGGCGTCGTCCCCATCCCCGGCCGGGCGGCGCAATAGGGCCGCTCGTCCTTGGCATCCTCGGCCGCAGCAGAGGATGCCAGGGTGGCGACGGGAGCCATCATCAGCCCCGCGGCGCCCTGCATCATGATGCGGCCGACGCCGGTCATGCGGCGTGTCCGAAATCGAGGTCTTCGCTGTCGGGGCCACCCGTCGACATGTCGAGCGCGAAGCCGCGGGCGCGCGCCTGCTGATCGATCACCGAATTGGGCTTGGGCGCCGGCTTCCTGGCCAGGGGACGGACGCCATTGGCCTTGGCGACCGGCTTGCGCACGGCGGGCTTGGCGGCGGCGACCATCGGCCGCGCGCTGTCGGCGACGCGGAAGAAGGCGATGCTGCCTTGCAGATCCTCGGCGCGGCCGGCGAGCTGGGTCGAGGTGCTGGAAATCTGGTCCGATGCCGACGCGTTCTGCTGCGTCACCTTGTCGAGCTGCTGGATCGCCTCGTTGATCTGCGAGGCACCGATGTCCTGCTCGCGGCAGGCGGCGCTGATTTCGGCGACGAGTTCGGCGGTACGACGGATGTCGGGGACCAGGCGGGTCAGCATCTCGCCCGCCTCGGTCGCCGCGGTGACGGTGTCCGACGACATGCCGCTGATCTCGGCCGCCGCGGTCTGGCTGCGCTCGGCCAGCTTGCGGACCTCGGCCGCGACCACCGCGAAGCCGCGGCCATGCTCGCCGGCGCGCGCCGCCTCGACGGCCGCGTTCAGCGCCAGCAGGTCGGTCTGGCGGGCGATCTCCTGGACGATGCCGATCTTCTCGGCGATCGTGCGCATCGCGACGACGGCCTTCTGCACCGCCACGCCGCTCGTCTCCGCATCACGCGACGACTGGCGGGCGATCTTCTCGGTCTGGGTCGCGTTGTCGGCGTTCTGTTTGATGTTCGCCGCCATCTGCTCCATCGATGCAGACGCTTCCTCGGCCGCCGCGGCCTGCTCGGTCGCGCCTTCCGACACCTGCTCCGATGCGCTCGACAGCTGCTGGCTGCCGGCGGCGACCTGCTCGGCCGCGCCCGACACGTTCGTCGCGAAGCTGGTGAGGTTGTCGACCAGGTTGTTGATCGCGTCCTTCATCCGGCGATGATCGCCCTCGCAGTCGATCTCCACCCGCTCGATCAGCGACCCCGTGCTGACGAGGTTGAGCACGCGATTGCCCTCGCCAATCGGCAGCAGGATCGCGTCGAGCATGCCGTTGATCCCGCCGATCAGCCGGCCGAAGTCACCAGCGAAGCGCGTCGCATCGCCGCGCTCGCTCAGCTGGCCGGCGGTCGAGGCCGTGATCAGCCGCTGGATCTCGCCGATGATCGCCTGGAAATTGGCACGCAGCAGCTCGATCGTATCGTTGATGAAGGCCTTCTTGCCCGGCAGCTGCTCCATCGGCGCGTTGAAATTGCCTTCACCGAACTGCTTGATGCAGGCCATCGCCTTCTTCTTCGCGGCGATGTGGTTGGTCACCATCGTGTTGATGCCCCTGGCCATCTCCGCGAAGCTGCCGTTGAATTTGTCGACGGGCACGAACACGTCGATGTCACCGCGGTCGTGCTCGACCGACATGTGGTTCATCTCGGTGATCAGACCCTTCAGGTTGCCGCGAAGCTGCTCGATGATGTCGTTGATGAACGCCTTCTTGCCGGGCAGCTGATCCATCGGTGCGTCGAAGTTGCCCTCGCCGAACTGCTTGACGCAGCTCATCGCCATCTTCTTCACCGCGATGTGAGCGCCGACCAGCGCATTCACTGTCCGCGCGGCGGTGGCGAGATCGCCGTGGAAATCTTCCACCGGCACGACGACGTCGATGTCGCCGCGTTCATGCTCCGCCGACATGCGCGCCAGGCTCTTGGTGAAGGCGACCGTGGGCGCGGCAGCGGCGTCGAGCATCTCGTTCACCGAAGCCAACAGCTCGCGCACCAGTCCGCTCGCGCCCGACAGGTCAGCGCGCTGCGTGATATCTCCGCTGGCGAATAGGCGCTGGAGACGACGGACTTCGGCGGTCGCGGCGTCGACATGCGCCGACTCCTTCAGTGAAACGTGAAAACGCATCGAACGGGTCCTCGGGGAGAAGCAGCGGGGGAAATCAGTGGACGGTGGGCGCGTCGGCGACGTTCGTTGTCAGACGGGCGAACAGCTGAGGCAGGTCGGGCAGGACGACGACATCGCCGTCGCGTCTCACCAGGCAGCGGACGTTCTCGCGCGGCCAGCGCATGCCAATCACGGGCGTGTCCTCGGCGTCTTGCGCCTTCAGCACGGTGACCTCGTTGACGCGGTCGGCGGCGAGTCCGATCAGGGTCGGATCGCCGTCGAGCTCCAATTCGATGACGATGATGCGGCTCTCCGCGGTATGGGCGGTCGCATCCATGCCGAACGACATGCGCAGATCGGCATAGGGGACGATCCGCCCGCGGAAGTTGATGACCGCCGCCGCCATCGGATCGGCGCCCGGCACCTGGGTCAGCGGCATCACGTCCAGGATCTCCCGAACGATGCCCGCTTCCAGGGCGAAGGTCTCGACGCCCAGGCCGAAGGTCAGGACCTCCAGGCCCTGATCAGGCGTCCAATGGGGGATTTTGTGATATGGCATGGGCTTATCCAGCGGCGAGACGCCGCTCCTCCTTGGGCTGGCCGAGCGCGACGAGCTGGGCGATGTCGAGGATCAGGGCGACCGAGCCGTCGCCGAGGATGGTCGCGCCGGCGAAGGACGCGACGTTGCGATGCAGCGGCGACATCGCCTTGATGACGGTCTGGTGGTTGCCGATGATCTGGTCGACGACTAGGCCGACGCGTTCCGCACCGATCCCGACGACGACGATCTTCTGATAGGTGTCGGGCCGGGTGTCGGTGGCGAACAGGTCGCGCAGCCGCAGGAACGGGATCAGCCGCTCGCGCAGAGTGATGATGCTGCGTCCGCGCGACCGCAGGTCCTCCTCGAGCGACAGCTCCAGGCATTCCTCGACCGCAGACAGCGGGATGACGTAGCGACCCTCGCCGACCCGCACGAGCAGGCCCTCGATGATCGCCAGCGTCAGCGGGATGCGCAGCGTGATCGTCGAGCCCTCGCCAGGCTGGCTCTTCACGTCGATCGATCCGCGCAGGCTTTCGATCGTCCGCTTGACGACGTCCATGCCGACGCCGCGCCCCGACAGGTTCGTCACCTGCGCGGCGGTCGAGAAGCCGGGATGGAAGATCATGCCCAGCAGCTCGTCCTCACTGACCGCCTGCCCCGGCTGGATCAGGCCGTTCGCCTCCGCCTTGGCGCGGACGCGTTCGCGGTCGATGCCGCGGCCGTCGTCGGTGATAGTGATCAGCACCTCGCCGCCCGCCTGATGCGCGCTGAGACGAATCAGGCCGCTTTCCGGCTTGCCGGCGGCGACGCGATCCGCGGCTTGCTCCAGCCCGTGGTCGCACGAGTTGCGGATGATATGGACCAGCGGATCGAACAGCCGCTCGATCACCGTCTTGTCGACCTCGGTCGTCTCGCCTTCGGTGACCAGCTCGATCGCCTTGCCGGTCTCGATGGCGAGGTCGTGGATCAGGCGGCGGAAGCGGCCGAACAGCGTCGACACCGGCACCATGCGCAGCACCATCATCGTGTCGCGCATCTCGCCGGCGAGTCGCTCAATCTCTTCCGACACCGAGCGCAGCGCCAGGTCGTGGCCGCTGTGGGCGAGCTGCGACAGCCGGCTTTGCGCGATGACGAGTTCGCCGACGCGGTCCATCAATTCGTCGAGCCGCTCGGCCGGTACGCGGACATGCTCGCCCTGCGCCCGCATGGCGACCGCCCGGCCGGCGCCGTCATTGGCGGCGACCACGGCCGTGCCCTGTGCTTCCGACTCTGCCGTCGGCGTCGCCTCGACCGCCTCGCCTTCGACCGCGAGCGGCTCGATGGCGATCTCCATGTCGTCCATGACGAACAGGAACACGTCCTCGATCGCCTCGCGCGAAATGTCACCGATCAGCGTGCAATCCCAGCCGAGCAAGCAATGGTTGGGCACCAGCTTGTCGAGCGGCGGCACCGCATCGGTGCGCACGGCAATCGTCGCCTCGCCCAGCTCGCGCAGCTCGTCCAGCAGCGCCAGCGGGTTGGTGCCGTTGGCCATCGCATCGGGCGGCAGGCGGAACGACAGCGTCCAGCCCTGCTTGACCGGCGCTGCCGCGACCGGAGCCGATCCCCCGCCGGCAGCGGCGTCGACCGCCGCGGCGAGCTTGGCCAGGATCGCGTCACCCGTTGCCTTGGGCGCGTCGCCGTCGACCAGCGCGCGCATATGGTCGCCCGCCGACAGGATGACGGTGACCAGGTCCTTGGTCGCGCGCACGTCACCCTTGCGGACGCGATCGAACGCGCTTTCGCAATGGTGGGTGAAGGCGGCCAGCGCATCGAACCCGAACATCGCGCCCGAGCCCTTCAGCGTGTGGAGCCCGCGGAACACCGCGTTCACCAGACCCATGTCGCCCAGGTTGTCGCGCAGGTCGAGCAGACCCTGTTCGACCTGCTCGAGCAGTTCGCCCGCCTCGATGCGGAACGCGGCTGTCGGATCCTCGCTCATCGCGCCAGCACCTTCTGCGCGACGCGGATGAGCTGTTCGGGCTGGAACGGCTTCACCAGCCAGCCGGTCGCGCCGGCGGCCTTCGCCTGGGCCTTCATCGCGTCATCGGACTCGGTGGTCAGGAAGATGATCGGGATGCCCGCCTGCGACGGCTGCTCGCGCAGCTTCTTGATCATCGTCAGGCCGTCCATGTTGGGCATATTGAGGTCGGTGACGATCAGGTCGAACCGCGTCGCGGTGGCTTTCGACAGCCCCTCGACGCCGTCCTCCGCCTCAGTGACGGCATAGCCAGCGCCGCTCAGGGCGATACGGATCGCCATGCGCAGGCTTGCGCTGTCATCGACGGTGAGGATGGAAGCAGTCATTGCGCAGTCTCTCCGTGGAACCAGAATTCAAAGTCTTGTCCGATGGGGTCGGTGAGGAAGCCGGCACGGTCGAGCAGCGCGCGCAGCGTCTCGTCGGCGGGATGGGCAAGCGTGAAATCCGCGCCGTTTCGCGCCGCTGTGACGCGCGCCGACTGGACGAGCTGAACGACGCTGAGATCGGGCGAAGTCGCCTGCGACAGGTCGAGCTGCACCGCCCCACCATCCGCCAGCGCATCGCGTAGATCCGCCGCCAGCGCGCCGATGCTCGGCAGGCACACGTCCTCTTTTGCGGTCACCGTGGTGATCGACATCCTGCATTTTCCTCGCTGTGATCCGATGGCCGCGGCAGTCACTGCGACATCGACGTTCCATGCGCCCGCCAACCGGCGGACAATTCAGACGCGTTACCCCGGCCCGGACCGTAACTGTCCGAAGCCGAACTTGCGGCGTTTGGAGAACGTCAGCTGCTCTCCTCCCACCTGCGATCAGCAACAGCTACGTCGAAAAAGTGAAACATGAATTAAGCTTACCCGCATTTTTGCTCATGTGGGTTAAGCTGGACAAGGGATGACCCGAGATGTCCGGCGATTTCAATGGTATGGCTAGCTCGCTGACGGCGGCGCCAATCGAAGTTTTTGAAGGTCGATGATGAAGTCGTCGGTTGCCGCGCTCGCGAGGGGCCGGCGGCCGGGCAAAAGGCAACACTCCTGCGTGCCGTTATCGACCCTCAAGACGTCGCCGCGGCGTTGCTCGACCCCGCGCTATCGATGCCCCGTAACTGATGACGTTCCGTCGTTTCAGCTATCGGCAAGCGGGCTGCTCGAGACGTCGATCGTTCGCCTTTCCGGCAACCCCTGCGGATATCTGCTAGCGGCCTAGACGGCCTTCTAGGATGCAGGGGACCAATGAGACGGCCCGGTTCGCTCGGGGCCGAGCCATCGCAGTGCTGGTGACCCCTACGGGAATCGAACCCGTGCTTCAGCCGTGAAAGGGCCGCGTCCTAACCGCTAGACGAAGGGGCCAGCGGGATTTCGCCTAGGCGGACGATGCGGCGCGGTCAAGCGCATGGATTTCGCCGCGGACCACGCTATGGTGATGTTAACGTTATCAGGGAGAGTGAGGCGATGGATCGGCGTGACTTCATCAGGACGGGCGCCGTGCTCGGCAGCGGGCTGGCGCTCGGCAGCGGCGCCGCGTCGGCGCAGCAGTCGGTCACCGCGCCGCGCGCCCCCTCCCCCGTCGGGCCGCGAGCCTTTCCGACCGGCTTTCGCTGGGGCTGCGCGACCGCAGCCTATCAGATCGAGGGTGGGGCGCGCGAGGACGGCCGCGGCGCCAGCATCTGGGACGTCTTCTCCCGCACGCCCGGCAAGGTCGCGAACGGCGACACCGGCGACGTCGCCTGCGACAGCTATCATCGCTATGCCGAGGATATCGCGCTGCTGAAGGCGCTGGGGGTCGGCCATTACCGCTTCTCGACCTCGTGGTCGCGGATCTTTCCTGAAGGCCGCGGCACGCTCAACCGCAAGGGCCTCGACTATTACAACCGCGTCGTCGACGGGCTGCTCGCCGCCGGCATCACACCGCACGTCACGCTGTTCCACTGGGATCTTCCCGCCGCCCTGCCCGGCGGCTGGCAGTCGCGCGACACCGCCAAGGCGTTCGCCGACTATGCGGGTTTCATGGCAAGCCAGTTGTCCGACCGCGTCGACCATTTCATGACGACGAACGAATTCTTCTGCTTCACCGATCTCGGCTACAAGGTCGGCAGCAAGGCGCCCGGGCTGAAGCTGCCCGATGCCGCGGTGAACCAGATCCGTCACCACGGCATCCTCGCCCACGGCCTGGGTGTCCAGGCGATCCGCGCACGGGCCAAGCGTCCGGTACAGGTCGGGCTCGCCGACAATCCGTCGATCTATTGCCCGGTCATCGAGACGCCCGAGCATATCGCCGCGGCGCGCAAGGCGACCCGCGTCGAGAACGCCCCCTTCCTCACCGCGGTGCTCGAGGGCCGCTATCTCGACAGCTATTTGAAAAAGGCCGGCGCCGCCGCGCCGAAGGTCGAGGCGGGCGACATGGCGGCGATCGGCAGCCCGGTCGATTTCGTCGGCCTCAACGTCTATGCCCCGGGCTGGGCGCGAGCGGCCGACGACGAGCATGGCTATGCGATCATCCCCCACAACCAGGCGTCGCCGCACATGGCATCGCCCTGGCTCTATGTCGGGCCGGAGACCGCCTATTGGGCGGTGCGCCACACGACCGACCAATGGAAGCCCAAGGCGATCTATATCACCGAAAACGGCTGTTCGTCGGACGACGCCATGATCGATGGCCGCGTCGATGATGCCGATCGCGTCATGTACCTGCGCAACTATATCGGCCACCTGCAGCGCGCCGCCGCCGAAGGCCTGCCGATCGCCGGCTATTTCCTGTGGAGCCTGATGGACAATTTCGAGTGGGAGGACGGCTATGGCAAGCGATTCGGCCTCCACTGGGTCGACTTCGCCACGCAGGCGCGGACGCCGAAGTTGAGCGCGCAATGGTATCGCGAACTGATCCGCCGCAACGCGCTGGTGTGACACCCCGCACCGCGACTTCGACAGACGGTCGGAACCGACTTGGTTGCGATCGCAACTGGAGCGGACATCGCCCATGTCGGCGAGGAACGCTTTCCTACATCGCGCTATCATGCCATCTATCGGCCGCTCTTTGACCTCGTCCGCCCTACCCCGCCGCACCGTCGCATTCAGATGACGGCGCTGGTCGCGCCGGCGCCCTGTCCGCGAGCGCACTGACGCGCGCCCGCGCGTAGAGGTGCGACCTTTGTGACTTTCGGGTAGCCTGATACCGGCGCTGCCCGTTTCTCGTGTGAAGAGTCTCAACATTCGTTCATGTAGCCGGTCGACAAGGCTGGCCGGCTGACGCAGACCACCAACGCCCGCGGCCTGACCGACTATTACGTCTACGACCAGCTCGGCCAGCGCATCCGCCACAGCAACTCGCTGCTGGGCACGACCGACGCCGAGACCACGCGCTACGACATCCAGGGTCGCGTCCTCGAGACCCGCGCCTTCGGCGGCGACGTCACCACCACCGACTACAGCTGGAGCGACAGCGTCGCCGCCACCGGGCTCGTCGCCGCGTCGACCGGCGGCATCGTCAGGAAGACCACCTACGCCAACACCCGCACCGCGTTCGAGACGACCGACGGCTTTGGCCATGTCGTCTCGACCACCAACATGGGCGGCGCGGTCACCACCACCGCTTACGACAAGGGCGGCCGCATCACGGCCCGCGAGACCAAGGTCGGCAACACGGTCACCGACACGCTCGCCTATCAATATTTCAACACCGGCCTCGCCCGCACCGCGAAAGGTGCTGGGAGGAGCCGGTGAAGGGATTTGAACCCCGAGCCCGGCAGGGCGAAGCGCCATCGCATCAGCAAGGGTTCGCCAGTTACCGCAACGTTGGAGCGGGTGAAGGGAATCGAACCCTCGTCGTAAGCTTGGAAGGCTTCTGCTCTACCATTGAGCTACACCCGCGCGCTTGGCGCTGAGCGTCTCTATCGCCCGAGCCGCTTGGCGGCAAGTCGGTTGGAGGGGACGCCGTTCGATACCACTATTCGGGCGGATCGGCGGCAATCTCTGGCGGTTGCGCTCACTCGTCGGCGGGCAGGCGTCAGGCGGCTTCCTGCGTCAGCGTGGCCTCGCGACGCGCCTGGATCACCTCGACCGCGTCGTCGCTGATCCGCGCCGCGGTGAGCACGCCCGTCTCGTACGCGCCGGTGTCGATGCCCAGCCGATTATCGCGCATCATCGGCCGGTCGTCCAACCAGCTGTGACCATGGACGATGATCTTCTCGAACGGCTTGGCGTAGTCGAGAAACTCGCGGCGAATCCAGAGAATATCGTCGCGCTCCTGCTTCGCGATCGGAACGCCGGGGACGATGCCCGCATGGACGAAGGCATAATCGCCATATTCGACCACCAGTTCCAGCTGGCGAAGCAGCTGATGATGCGATGCCGGCATATGATCAAGCAGGGCGTCGCGAAGCTCGATCATCTCGGCCGGCGACGGCGGCTCGCTGGGCACCGCGATGCCATAGGATTCGAGCGTGAACCGCCCGTCGCGCATCAGCCACTGGCGGTGCTGGATCGGCTGCTTCAGGAACAGCCGAAGCATCGCCTCGTGATTGCCCTCGAGCAAGCGCACATCGACCGAATTCGAGCGCACCAGCCACGCCAGGGCCGCGAGAACCTTCGCCGACTCGGGACCGCGGTCGATATAATCGCCACAGAAGATCAAAAGCGCTGGCCGGTCCGGGTCGCGCGCCGCCGCGTCGCGCCCGATCTCGGCAAGCAGCGCGTGGAGCAGATCGTAGCAGCCGTGGATGTCGCCGATCGCATAGACCGGCCGCCCGACCGTCGCGCCGCCCGGTGGGGCATGGGTTTCGCGACGCAGCGTGATCATCTCCACGCCATGGTGGGGCGTGCCGCCGCTTCCTGCGCCAGCGTCGTCAGGTCGGCCGCGACCATACCATAGATGCGCAATGCGCCCTGTGGATCGCCGGCCGCTCTCGTCCGCGCCCTGATCCACTCAGCGCGATAGTCGCGCAGGTCGCGGTTGCGGACGCCGGCACCAATCGCGTCGTTGTAGGCGTCCGCCACTTGGCGATCCGCCGCGAGCAGCGGCGTATCGGGGCAATCGCCGCGATCATCGCATGTCAGCCGCCGCGCGGGCACGACGACCGTCGGCACCAATGCCTCGTCGGTTGCATCGAACGGCCGAGCGGGCGCCGGTAGCGCGACCTCCGGCCGGCGCACGTCCCCGCCCACATCGCGCGCGCGGACCAGTCTCGACGGCGCGGCAGGCGCTTCGCGCTCGGCGCCGGCGAACGGCTCGGCCGCCATCGTTTCCGCAGGCGCCGGCGGCGTGGCGGCAGCGAGTGCCACCACCGGCTGGACCGGCGTCGGAGCGGGCGTTGCAATCTGGGTCCGATATGCCGGCGCCGGGGTGCCACCCGTCGCCTCGTTGCCGGCGATGAGTCCGCCCGTGACCATCACCGCCAGGGCGCCGACGCCGATCAGCGCCATCAGGGGCTTGCGCGATGCCGACGGCGCGACCGCCGCCTTCACAGGCGCGAGGTCGTCGATCGTCTCGCGGAGGCGCCGGTCCTCGCCGAAGATCGAACTCAGGTCGTCGGCGACGTGGCGAGCGAGAACCGTGGAATCGAAATGGTCGACGTGATCGGACGAGTGAAATGTCGTTGCCATGCAAGCCTCTATGCGACCGTGATGGCACACGGCGGATGAACGCCAGCCGACACGCACGTCGGGACGTCCGACAAGGCGGACAATCTGGTTTCCGGCTCGCGAACCACGCAAGCTCAACGATTTGGGGGGCGAGCGGTTGCACCGGGCGGGAACGGCTGCCCGCGTCCGCCGTTGACCCGGCATGGCCAACGACCCCTCCCCCCGCCCGGACATCCCCGCCGACAACGGCAAGCGCGCGTCCATCGATCGCGACGGATCGGTTCACGGCAGCGGTGTGGGCGCCGGTGGCGGTCAGGACGGCGAGGACCTCGACAACGATCGCGCCAATGGCGATGGTTATCCTCTCACCGGCAGCGAGGGCAACGACCAGCCCGATTGAGCGGCTGGTGGCGGACTTGCCGAGCGACGTAGCCCTCGATCAGATACCGCCGTCGGTCATCCCGAACCCTGCGTCGCCCAGTGCCTTGACCAGATCGGCGATGCACGCGTCGACCTTCGCCTGGTCGGGGCTCCTCACGACGAAATTGGCGCCGACCCGGCCTTCGCGGAAGAAGGGATAGCTGCCGATCGCGACACCGTCATGCGCTCGCTCGGCATCGCGAAGAATATCAGCGACCTCACTCTCGGCGACCCAGCCGCCGATCGTTCGCGACACGACCGGCTCGCCGCCCTCCAGCGTGCCCGTCAGCGCATCGAGCATGCCAGCGGTGATGTGCGGCACCCCGGCCATGACGAAGATGTTGCCGAACCGGATGCCTGGCGCTCCCGACACCTTGTTGGCGATCAGCTCGGCCCCCTCCGGCACGCGGGCCATCCGCGCCCGCGCCTCGGTCACGCCGCCGCGGGTCGCGTAATAGCGCTCCAAAATCGCCATCGCCTCGGGATGATGGACGACGCCGACGCCCAGTGCCGCCGCGATCGCATCGACCGTGATGTCGTCGTGGGTCGGGCCGATGCCGCCGGTCGTGAATAGATAGTCGTTGCGCGCCCGCAGCTGGTTCACTGCCTCGACGATCGCTTCCTCACGATCGGCGACCACGCGTACCTCGGCCAGGCGGATGCCCTGCACGTTCAGCCAGGCGGCGATCTGCGCCACGTTCTTGTCCTGGGTGCGCCCGGAAAGGATCTCGTCCCCGATCACCACCAGCGCCGCGGTCCAGATGCGCTTGTCGTTCATGCGCCCCGCATAGCCTCGCAAATCGATCGCCGCCACGCTATATGACGGCGATGGTCGAATACGTTACCGTCACCTCCGAAACGCCCGAGGGGCGCACCGGCGCGATCAAGCTGCACGGCCCCGCCGCTTTCGCTGGCATGCACCGGGCGGGACGCCTCGCCGCCGAAACGCTCGACATGCTGGTGCCGCACATGGTGCCCGGCGTCAGCACGGCAGAGATCGACCGCCTCATCTACGACTTCGTCCTGGCCGGGGGCGGCGTGCCCGCGACGCTGGGCTATCGCGGCTATACCCACTCGACGTGCATCTCGATCAACCACGTCGTCTGCCACGGCATCCCCAGCGACAAAACGCTGAAGGACGGCGATATCGTCAACGTCGACGTCACGCCGATCGTCGATGGCTGGCATGGCGACACCAGCCGGATGTACCTGATCGGCGACGTCCCGCTGAAGGCCAGGCGCCTGGTCGAGGTGACCTACGAATGCCTGATGCTCGGCATTGAGCAGGCGAAGCCCGGCAATCACATGGGCGACGTCGCCAACGCGATTCAGCGTCACGCCGAAAAGCACCGCTATGGCGTCGTCCGCGATTTCTGCGGCCATGGCCTCGGCCGCCTGTTCCATGACGCGCCCGAGGTCGTCCATGTCGGCCGCCCGGGCACCGGCCCCGAACTGAAGCCGGGCATGATCTTCACGATCGAACCGATGATCAACATCGGCCGGCCTGACGTGAAGCTTCTCGACGACGGCTGGACCGCAGTGACGCGCGACCGCTCGCTATCGGCGCAATTCGAGCATTCGATCGGCATCACCGACGACGGCTGCGAGATCTTCACGTGCAGCCCGAAGGGCTACCACCAGCCGCCCTATGGTTGAGGGCGGCTGACGGTCGGATCAACTTCCGGCGGCGACAGGCGCAACCGACCCGATGTAGACCGGGGCAAGCTCGAGGTAGACTCGCTCGGCATCCAACAGACGGTCCCGCGACGCTGCCAGGTCTACGGGGATTTGGCTTGGTTTGACGAGCGCGACCGTAATCTCCGACGAATAGCCGGCATTGTCGACACGACCGCCGCCGTACAGGCCGAGCAGTCGGCTCTCGCGCACATACAGATTGCGCGACACCACGATGACTGACGTCTTGCCCTGCTGACGAGCGAGGTCGGCCACGCGGAGTAGCGCTAGTTCCTGCACGATAGCCGCCGATCCCGCGCTTCCACCAAAATCCAGCGTGAAGCGATCGGGCGTTCCGCCCTTACGGATCAAGAAGCCATCTCCCGTCTTCTCGCCCAGCCAGTTGCGGCCCAGACTATAGTGGGGAAGGCGCGCCGGCGTTTCTGCTTCGGGCAACGCGACGTACAGGTCTTCCAGTTTCACGGGCGTGAAACGCTCGGCGTCGAGCTTGAGACGCCGGTCGGCAATGATCTTCGCCAATTCCTCCTTCGCCGGCGGATTAGCGCGGTACAGCGCCATAAGTACTTCCTGGCCCGTCTCGTCGCCGAGCAGTGGCTTGCCTGCGATCGCCGACATCAGGGCGGGGGGATCGCCGCGTCGCGCGATGGCCAGCAGGCCGACGTGACGCAGCGCTTCGTCATATGCCTCCCGCACAGGAGCCAACCTGGCCGTCAGATTGGCGTGGCGTAACCGATCGCCGCGCGACGGCTGCTTGCCGTTCGGCCTGAGCGGCAGATCGGCCGCCGCCTCGTCTAGCCTCGTCTTCACGGCCGCGAGCATTGCCGTCGCCACTTCTGGCCGGCCCTTCGCCGCGTGCGAAAAGGCGGTCGCGCAATCCAGCATGGCGGCTTGGGCGAAGATCTCGGCCTCGGCCACGCCATCGCGCTCGACCTGGAAACCGGTGTTGTCGCTCGGCGGAGTCAGGACGACTTGCGGGCGAAGCGCAATGACCGCGTCCCAATGACCGCTGCTGTATTCCGCAAGAAGCAGTTCGGTCAGCATCTCAGGCGCGAAGCGGACGATCTCGCGCAGTTCGGCGATATAGGCCGACGCATCGTGATCGATCGACGCCGCCAGACGAGCGGCGGCGTAGCACGCACGCGCGGCATACGGGCGCAGCGTCCGCACCCTGCGGGCCGCCGCGACCGCGTCGGCAGGTCTGCCAAGGCTGCCGAGCGCATAAGCACGCAGCAACTGGTTGCTCAGGCCCAGGCTGCGCTCGTACAGCGGCTCGCCGCTTGCTTTTCCTTGACGCGCCGACAGGTCGAGGTCGCTGAGCGCTCCGGTAGGATCCTTGGCGCCCAGCCGGTGCATTGCCCTCGCCTGGATAAGATTGACCCGCCGCAAATGATAGCCAGGCATCAGGTCGGGGTCCACGAGCGCTCGATCGCACGCAGCGGTGCCGTCCGCCGAAAAGGACACGTCGGTGCGGGAGCGATTGCCGCGTCCCGGCTCGGGCACAAAGATACCCAGTAGACCCATGGCGGGCTTGGTCATTCCATCGCCATGGCTATTCGGCGCGCCATAGCCATCGCATTTTACGAAATCATATTTGTCAGCTGCCGCCAAGGTCGCAATAAACAATGCCGCGACAGATGCCGCAGCCCCCAACATCCACTTCGCCAATGATGCCCCCATATCGATCGCGCGGGCTGATCGGAAATCGATCAGCCCTGCAATGTACCGGCAACCTTCATACGCCCCGATCGAAGATTGCCGGTGATCTTGAATTTGATCCGTCGGCTACACCGTCAGCGTGCCTCTCGATTGCTCGACGGCCGGTACACGATGAAGCGGCTGTTGTTCCAGATCGCCATCGCATCGTCGGGGCCGTTGCCGTAACGGACGACGTCGCCGGCCTCGCAATTGAAGCGCGAAATCGAGGCAAAGGCGCAGGCGGTAGCGCGACCGTCGCGCGGCACCTTCGTCAAGGTGAAGGTGTCGCCCACCTCGACATTGGTCTCGATCGGAACACTGTCGCCGAGCGAGCGATAGAGCACAAGCTTGTGCTTGGCCCCGTCCTTCATCACCCTGATTCGGTCGGGACGTCCATCGCGGTCGAAGTCGCCGGCAAGTACCGCATTGGGCCCCGTGGCGGCGAGCAGCATGGCAATCAACATCGGCGATCCTCCCTCGATTCAGGACAACTATGCGCGACACCCAGCCGACGCGCCAGTCCTGTCCTGCATCAAGATGCGCCCCTTGGCCTTGCCATGCGCACGATGCGAGTCACCGACGCTCTTTTCTCGCCGCGACCGCACCGCTAAATGGGCTGCGTGAGCCAATCCGAACCTGTTCGGCGTCTCGTCTATGCCAGCCGTGCGGTCGGGCAGGACTTTCGCCACGATCATCATGACATTCTCGCCGTGTCACGCCGCAACAACGGTATCGATGGGGTGTCCGGCGTCTTGTGGATCGATGCCGATCGTTATCTGCAAATACTTGAAGGGCCGACGGAAAGCGTCGCCTCCGCCTTCGATCGCATCGCCCGGGACCCGCGCCACGCCGATGTCGTGGTGCTCGACGATCGCGACGGGGTTGACCGACAGTTCGGCGACTGGTCGATGGCGGGGCTGCCCGGCGACGCCCCGGCGGACGCCGCCGTCCGGCTGAAGCGCATTCTCGATCGAGTCGACGCCGATGTCGCCCGCTATTTCGAACGGCTGTTGTCGGGGATCGGCGACCGGAAAGGGTGACGCGCGACGGCGCGCCCGCTATGGGCGCGCGCATGACCGCCATCACGCCCGAGATCGTCGCCGAACACGGCCTGTCCCCCGAGGAATATGACCGCGTCCGCCACGCGCTGGGCCGCGAGCCCAACTTGGTGGAACTTGGCATCTTTTCGGTCATGTGGTCGGAGCATTGCAGCTACAAGTCGAGCCGCCTCCACCTGAAGAAGCTGCCGACCGAAGGCCCCCAGGTGATCTGCGGTCCAGGCGAGAATGCCGGCGTGATCGACATCGGTGACGGCCAGGCCGCGATCTTCAAGATGGAGTCGCACAATCACCCGTCGTACATCGAGCCCTATCAGGGTGCGGCGACCGGCGTCGGCGGGATCCTCCGCGACGTCTTCACCATGGGCGCGCGGCCGATGGCGAATCTCAACGCGCTTCGGTTCGGCCGGCCCGACCATCCTAAGATGCGCCACCTGATCGCTGGCGTCGTCCACGGTATCGGCGGCTACGGCAATTGCGTCGGCGTGCCGACCGTCGGTGGCGAGGTGAATTTCCACCCGGCCTATGACGGCAATATCCTGGTCAACGCGATGACCGTCGGCGTCGCCGATCAGGACAAGATCTTCTATTCCGCCGCATCGGGCGTCGGCAATCCGATCGTCTACGTCGGCTCCAAGACCGGGCGCGACGGCATCCATGGCGCGACCATGGCATCGGCCGATTTCGGCGAGGATGCCGAGGAGAAGCGCCCCACCGTCCAGGTCGGCGATCCCTTCACCGAAAAGCTGCTGATCGAAGCGTGCCTCGAACTCATGGCCTCCGACGCGATCGTCGCGATCCAGGACATGGGCGCCGCCGGCCTGACGTCGTCGTCGGTCGAGATGGCGTCGAAGGGCGGCGTCGGCATCGAGCTGGTGATGGACGATGTTCCCCAGCGCGAAACCGGCATGACGCCGTATGAGATGATGCTGTCGGAAAGCCAGGAGCGGATGCTCATGGTGCTCAAGCCCGGCCGCGAGGATTTCGCCGAGGCCATCTTCCGCAAGTGGGAGCTCGACTTTGCGGTCATCGGCCACGTCACCGACACCGGGCACATGGTGCTGAAGTGGCAGGGCGAGACGGTGTGCGACATTCCGCTGGCACCACTCGCCGACGAAGCGCCGCTCTACGATCGACCGCACACCCCCACCCCGCCCGCCAAGGCGCTGGTCGACGTGCCCGAGAGCCGCGACATCGCCGCCGATCTGCTGGTGCTGATGGCATCGCCCGACATCGCCTCCCGCCGGTGGATCTGGGAGCAATATGATTCGATGGTCGGCGGCGACACCGTCCAGCGGCCGGGCGGCGACGCCGCGGTGGTTCGCGTCCACGGCACCGACAAGGCGCTGGCGATGACCACCGACTGCACGCCCCGCTATTGCTTCGCCGACCCGGTCGAGGGCGGCAAACAGGCGGTGGCGGAGACGTGGCGCAACCTGACCGCAGTCGGCGCGACGCCGCTCGCGATCACCAATTGCCTCAATTTCGCCAACCCGCAGCGGCCCGAGATCATGGGCCAGATCGTCGGGTGCCTGGAAGGGATGAGCCAGGCCTGCCGCGCGCTCGACTATCCGATCGTGTCGGGCAACGTCAGCCTCTACAACGAGAGCAAGGCGACCGGCGGCAGCTCGGCGATCCTGCCGACCCCGGCGATCGGCGGTGTCGGCCTGCTCAAGGATTGGTCGAAGAGCGCGACGATCGCGTTCAAGGGCTCGGGCGACGTCATCCTCGCCGTCGGCACGCGCCGCGGCGATCTTGGCCAGTCGCTGTGGCTGCGCGAGGTTCACGGGCGCGAGGAAGGGCCGCCGCCGCGTGTCGAGCTGGCGCAGGAGCGCGCGACCGGCGACCTGATCCGGGGGGCCATCCTTGCCGGCCAGCTGTCGGCGGTCCACGACGTCTCGGACGGCGGCATCGCGGTGACGCTTGCCGAAATGGCGCTGGCAGGCGACATCGGCGCGATGATCGATCGCAAGCAGCCGTTCGACTGCGCGCACAGCTTCTTCGCCGAGGACCAGGGTGTCTACATCGTCACCGTCCATGACCATGCGCTGCTCGACTTCCTCGGCGCCGCCCATGCCGCGGGTGTCGAGGCGGAGCCGCTCGGTCGCACCGGCGGCAAGCGGCTGATCTTCGAGCGACCGGACCGCGACGATGTGGTGACGCTCGACGCACTGCGGACCGCGCACGAGGGATTCTTCCCGAAGCTAATGGGCGCCGACGCGGCGCTGGCCTGACATCCACCTGCCCCGCTCCGTCATGCTGAACTTGTTTCAGCATCTTCTTGAGGTGTAGCGGACACCTTCGACGAGATCCCGAAACGAGTTCGGCATGACGGCACGGGCGATGAAATGACCGATACACCAGCAACGCCCGGTCAACGCTACCTCGCGCTAGACTTCATTCGCGGCATCGCGGTGATGGGCATCCTGCTCGCCAACCTCCCGGCGTTCGGCATGCCCGAGGCGGCCTATTTCTCCCCACTGGCCTGGGGCGGCACGTCGACGCCCGACATCGTCGCCTGGTTCGCCACCTTCGTCCTCGTCGAAGGCAAGATGCGCGGCATGTTCTCGTTCCTGTTCGGCGCATCGATGCTGCTGGTGATTGAGCGTGCCGAGGCCGGCGGCGACAATGGTGCGGCGGTCCACTTCCGGCGCATGGCGGTGTTGTTCGTCATCGGCTGTTGCCACCTCTACCTGATTTGGTGGGGCGACATTCTCGCCCATTATGCGCTGGTCGGATGCCTCGCGTGGATGTTCGTCCGTCTGCCCACCAAGTGGCTTCTCGGCGTCGGCGCCGCAATGATCCTGCTTCAGACGCTCAGCAGCGCGATGCTGACCGCGCAGGTGTTCGCGGCAGGGCCGCGCACCACGCCCGAACAAATCGAGACGTGGAATTATTTCGCCACCGCGTTCGGCGTGCCGCCGCGCGCCGATCTGCTGCGTGAGGTCGCCGCCTATTCGGGCTCATGGACGCGGTCGGTCGGGTGGCGATGGCAGCATGCGATAAGCCCCTTCACCATGCTGCCGATCGGCGGCGCCGAGACGCTCGGCTACATGCTCTTCGGCATGGCGGCGCTGCGCAGCGGCTTCGTCACCGGCGACTGGTCGCGTGTCGCCTATCGGCGCTGGGCGGCGATCGGCATCGGCGTCGCGGGGCCGGTATATGTCCTGCTGGCGATCAACAGCATGGCCCATGGCTATGACCAGCGCTGGATCGTCGTCGCCTCGTTGCTCGCCGCGACGCCGCTCCGCCCGGTCCTCTTCACCGCCTATGTCGCACTGCTCATACTGGCGATCCGACCGGGCGGATGGCTGACGGATCGGGTCGCAGCGGCCGGCCGCGTCGCCTTTACCAATTATCTCGGCACGTCGTTGCTGATGTCGTTCGTCTTCGACGGCTGGGGACTGGGGCTGTTCGGCAAGCTGTCGCGGGCACAGCTCTACCTGCTCGCGCCGCTCGTCTGGCTGATGATGCTGGCCTGGTCGCGGCCATGGCTGACACGTTATCGCTTTGGTCCGCTCGAATGGGTGTGGCGCACGCTGTCGCGGGGGCGCCTTCAGCCGATCAAGGGTGCTGCCGTCGCGCCGAATTGACACGTACAGGTTGCGAGTGCGACGCAACAAGCCTTGCGAGTTACTCTCATTAGCCCTATCGCTCCGACCTCGATCGGAGAATCGCATGGTCGTGTGTGTGTGCAATGCCATCCGGGAAAATCAGGTTCGCGCCTGCGCTCGCGACGGATGCCGGACGCCATGCCAGGCATTTCGAGCGCTGGGCCGCCAGGCAAAATGCGGGCAATGCGCGGTCGTCGCGCGCGCCATTCTCGACGAAGAGCGCGCGGCCGCTTAACCAGGGTTGCCCAGACAGCAATCGCCTCGCTAGACGGTCACCTATCAATTGGGAGCGCATGCGATGAAGGGCGACCAGAAGGTCATCGATTATCTGAACGAGGCGCTCAAGAACGAGCTGACCGCGGTCAATCAATATTGGCTGCATTACAGGCTGTTCGAACATTGGGGCGTGTACAAGCTGGCGCAGTTCGAGCGTCACGAATCGATCGACGAGATGAAGCATGCCGACATGCTGTCGGAGCGCATCCTGTTCCTCGACGGGCTGCCCAATTTCCAGCTGCTTGGCCGGCTGCGGATCGGCGAGACGGTTGAGGAAGCGCTGAAGGGCGATCTGGCGCTGGAGATCGAGGCAGTCGAGCAGCTCAAGGGCGCGATCGCCTATTGCGAGGAAATCCGCGACTACGTCAGCCGCGATCTGTTCGCCTACATTCTCGCCGGCGAGGAAGAGCATGTCGACACGCTGGAACGCCAGTTCGAGATGATCGCCCGCATGGGGCTGCAGAACTATGTCCAGCTCAACGCGATGAGCGAGCACGACACACCAGAGGCCGGCGCCGCACCGTATCTGAAGGGCAAGTAGTCAGACCCCGTCGTTGCCGGCGCAGCGAAGCGATCCAGTGCGTCCTGATCCGTCGCTGGATTGCTTCGCTGCGCTCGCCATGACGAGATAGCTTAAGCTACCCGGCGTCCGAAGCCCGCGCTCATCCCCGGCTGGCGGCGGTTGACCAGCGGGCTCGCCTCGCGCTCCAACAGCGTCAGCGTCTGCTCGAACAGGCCGCGCAGCTGGACGATATGCTCCAGCGCCTGTTCGGGCGTGTCGTGGATCTCGACGCAATCGCGCGCGACATTCTCGATCGTCTCGGCCAGGCGCGCGAGCGGCTCGGCGCCGAACTGACGGGCCTCGCCCTTCAGCGTGTGCGCCGGAATGACCATCGCCGCCGCGCTCGAATCGCGCATCGCCTGCTCGATCGCGGCGACCGACTTGACGCCGTCTTCACGGAAATAGCCGAGGATCCGGACGAAGCCCGCGCCCAGCTCGCTTCGGGCGTGCGCGAACGCTGCCCAATCCACCAACGTGCTGCCTTCGAACGACAACGCCTGCCTCCTCGTTGTCGCGATCCGATCGGTTCGCGACGTGTCAGGGGGCAGTGATACGGGCAAAGGGTAAAGGCTTTGTTGTCCCGCCGTTCAATTCTTGTCTCGGTCGAACGGATTGCTGGGCGCACGCAGCATCAGCCGCACGGGTACTGCGCCAAAGCCAAGCTCGCGTCGCATGGAGTTGATCAGATAGCGCTCATAGCTGGCCGGCAATTGATCGACGCGCGTACCGAAGATCACGAAGCTCGGCGGCCGCGTGTTGACCTGAGTGACGTAGCGCATCTTGATCCGCTTGCCGCCGGGGGCGGGCGGCGGCGTCGCCGCGATCGCGCGCTCGAACCAGCGGTTGAGTTCGCCCGTCGGCACGCGCTTCGACCACGCCTCGCGCGTTTCGAACGCCGTCTCCAGCAGCTGGTCCAGCCCCCTGCCCGTCTCGGCCGACACCGTCAGCAGCGGCACACCCTTCACCTGGCTCAGCCCGTCCTCCAGCGCCTTCTTCACGCCGTTGAACAGCGACGAGGCGTCCTGCGCCACGTCCCATTTGTTCAGCGCGATGACGAGCGCACGCCCCTCCTGCAGCACCTTGTCGGCGATGCGCAGGTCCTGCGATTCGAGCCCGAGCGTCGCATCGAGCAGCAGCACCACCACTTCGGCGAAATCGACCGCGCGCAAGGCGTCGGCGACCGATAGTTTCTCGAGCTTTTCCTGCACCTTGGCGCGCTTGCGCATGCCAGCAGTATCGATCAGCCGCACCCGCCGCGGCACTTGCTTGCGGTCGGTCCAGATCCAGTCGATCGCGATCGAATCGCGCGTGATCCCAGCCTCGGGGCCGGTTATCAGGCGATCCTCGCCGATGAAGCGGTTGATGAGCGTCGACTTGCCCGCATTGGGGCGCCCGACGATCGCCAGCTTCAGCGGCGCATCGGGGCTCGAATCGTCATCGCCCAGATCGGGCGCTTCCCATTCGCCGATGATCGGCAGCAGCGCCTCGAACAGGTCGGCGACGCCCTCGCCATGTTCGGCCGACAGCTGTACCGGGTCGCCGAAGCCGAGCGCCAGCGCCTCGAGCACGCCCTGCTCGCCCGACCGGCCTTCGGCCTTGTTGGCGACGAGGATGATCGGCGTGTCGGACCCGCGCAGCCAGCGTGCGATCTCTTCGTCGAGCGGCACGACGCCGGCGCGGGCGTCGACCATGAACAGCGCGACATCGGCTTCGTCGACCGCCGCCTGCGTCTGGCGGCGCATCCGGCCGGGCAGCGTATCGGGATCCTCGTCCTCGTAACCGGCGGTGTCGATGACGCGGAAGTCTAGTCCGACGAGGCTCGCCTCACCCATGCGGCGATCGCGCGTGACGCCGGGCTGGTCGTCGACCAGCGCCAGCTTCTTGCCGACGAGGCGGTTGAACAGCGTCGACTTGCCGACATTGGGACGGCCGACGATCGCGACGGTAGGGAGCAAAGGCATAAGCCTGCGCCCTAGCGGGTTAGCGCGCGGGCGTCACGCATCCCGTTTTCGCACCTCCGCCAACCCCGCCTTCGCGAGGATGACGAAGCTTACCGATAGGCCGCGATGCGCCCGTCCTGGCTCAGCGTGTACAGCTTCGACTTCGCGACGATCGGCGGCAGCGTGAAGTCGTCCTTGGTGTCGATCGTGTTCAGCACATGGCCGTCCTCGATCGCCGCCGACACGATCTGCCCGCGCGAATTGGTCAGGATCAGGCGGTTGCCCGCCAGCACCGGCCCGTACCAGGTGATCGGCCCCGACTTCTTCTTTTCCTTGCGATAGCGTGGCAGCTGCGAGATCCAGCGCGCCTTGCCGTTCGACCGCGCCAGGCACACCAGCCGCGCGTCGTCGGTGACGACGAACAGCCATTCGCCCGCCACCCACGGCGTCGAGATGCCGGCGAAATTCTGCTCCCACAGCCGCTGGCCGGTCGCCAGCTCGAGCGCGACGATGCGCCCGCCCTGCCCGATGGCATAGACGCGGCCGTTGTCGATCACCGGCTCGGCGTCGATGTCGGACAGCGTCGAGACCGAGGTGTTGATCGAGGTGCGCGACAGCGCGTCCTGCCACAGCACGCGGCCATTCTCGTAGCGATAGGCCGACAGCTCGCCCGACGAGAAGCCGGCGACGACCGTTCCCTGGCTTGCCGCCGGCGCCGCGACGCCGAACACGCCCTGTTGCTCCAGCGTGCCGGCGGCGGCCCACTGGACCTTGCCGTCGGCCTGGGCGACCGAGAACATCTGATTGTCCTGCGACAGGATCAGGACCGAGCCATAGGCGACCGTCGGCGCGCCGCGCAGCGGTCCGCCGGGCTTCGCGCGCCACAGTTCCTTGCCGGTCGCGGCATCGAGCGCGACGACGTCGCCGACGCCGTCGGCGGCGTAGACTTTGCCGTCGTCATAGCTGACGCCGCCGCCGAAGCGCGACGGTCGGTTCTTGTCGCCCTGCGCGATCTCGGTGCTCCATACCGGTGCCCCCGTCGCCGCGTTGAAGGCGTGGACGGTCGCATCGACGTCCATCGCGAACAGCTTGTCGCCGCCGACCACCGGCGCGGCGGCCAGCCGCTCGCGGTCGTTGCCGCCCTTGATCGCCGCGGTCCAGGCCTGGGCCGGCGACGCGCCGAGCGCTAGCTGGCCCATGGTCTTGGCGGCGTTGCCGCCCGGCTGCGCCCATTCGTCGTTGACGGCGGCGGCAGGCACGGTCACCTGTAGCGCCGCGATCGCCGGGTCGGCCTCGACCGCGGTTTCGGATACCAGGATCGGCACGCGCTGGCCGACGGTCGGCGTCTTCTTCGGCGCGCCCTTGAAGATGCCGCAGGCCGACAGCGCGACGAGTGCCGCGATGGCGACGCCGGAACGAAGCTTGGTGGTCATTTCGTCGGGGAACCTTCGTTCTGCGGGGTCGACCCCGTGCCCACTAGCCCTGCCATCTGAACCGCGCGTTGACGGATCGGCTCGGGCACGCTGGCATCCTTGCCCAGCTGGCTGAACATCTGCTTGGCCAGCGCATTCTGGCCCTGCTTCATCCTGGCGATCGCGGTCATCTCGCCGGCGCTGCCGTACCAGGCGTTACCGGGGATCGTCAGCGGACGCATCCGCTCGATGACGACATCGGGCTTGAGCGAGTCGAATTCGACCGAGGTCTGGCGGATCAGCGCCAGGTCGCGGAACGGCTTGGCGAGGCTCTGGTCGCCGGCGATCGCGGCGAACTTGGCCGCGGCGCCGCGGGTGTCGCCCTTCGCCAGCATCTGGTCGCCCTGCGCGAAGAGCGCCAGCGCACGATAGCCGTCCGCCTTCGACCGCGACAGGGCATCGAGTGTCGGCGCGGCCTGCGCGTCGCTGCCCGCCGCCAGCTGGTCGTAGGCGGCCTGAAGCTTTTCGCCCTGCTCACCGGCGGCGACGACATTGCGATGCTGCCAATAGAGAAAGCCGCCGAACGCCGCGAGGCCGCCGACGATCGCCACGATCAGCAGCTTGCCATAGCGCTGCCAGAACGACAGCATCTGGTCGCGCCGCAGTTCGTCGTCGACCTCGCGCAGGAATGCTTCGTTGGATTGCGGGGTGAGCGCCAAGCTTGGCTCCGATGGGTGTCTGGAAGGAAGCGCCAGCCCTTAGCGCTGACGCGGACGAAACGAAAGCCGGATCAGGGGCGTGGTTTGTAGACGTGGTCGTCGCCGGGGAAGCTGCGGCTGCGAACCTCGTCGGCATAGCGTGCCGCCGCCTCGCCGATCCGGCCGGCGAGATCGTCGTAGCGCTTCACGAAGCGCGCGGTCCGCTCGAACATGCCCAGCATGTCGTCGATAACCAGCACCTGGCCATCGCAGGCCGCCGACGCGCCGATGCCGATCACCGGGCATGCCACCGCCTCGGTAATGGCGCGCGCCAGCGGCTCGACCACCCCCTCCACCACCAGCGCGAAGGCGCCGGCATCGGCCACCGCCCGCGCGTCGCCGAGGATCTTCCCTTCCTCCGCCGTGCTGCGGCCCCGTGCGCCATAGCCGCCAAGGGCGTTGACCGCCTGCGGGGTCAGCCCGACATGGCCGACGACGGGGATGCCGCGCTGGCTGATGAACGCCACCGTTGGCGCCATTGCCTCGCCGCCCTCCAGCTTGACGGCGGCGGCGCCGGTTTCAGCCATGATCCGCGCCGCGCTGGCGAACGCCGCCTCCGGCCCCGCCTCGTAGCTGCCGAACGGCATGTCGATGACGACCACCGAATGATAGCTGCCCCGCACCACCGCCGCGCCGTGGCGGCACATCATCTCGAGCGTCACCTGCAAGGTCGAGGGAAAGCCGTAGATCACCTGACCCAGGCTGTCGCCGACCAGCAGCATGTCGCAGTGCGGGTCGAGCAGCTGCGCCATCCGTGCGGTATAGGCGGTGAGCATCACGATCGGCTCCCCACCTTTACGCGCCTGAATCGCGGGCACGGTCAATCGCTTGAGCGGCGCCGGGGTCGGGTTGGCGCGGCTGGTCGCGGTGTCGAGCTGATAGGTCGTGGACATCGACGCGCCCTATCCTGCCGCGGTCAATCGATCCAGCCGCGCGTCCGGGCATGACCCGCCAGCCACGCGCCAAACGCCGCGGCCGCGACGATGATGATCGGGAACGGCAGCACGACGAGCGCCCCCTTGTGCGCGACGATGTCGCTCCTGACGAACAGCCAGCCGAACTGGACGATCACGGCGACCAACGAGATCAGGAACAGCGGCCGCGCCAGCACCGAGCGGGCGAGCAACGCCAGCGCGCCGAGGAAGCCGGTGCCGACCGCCACGGCATAGACCGCGTTGTACCAGATCGGCAGCGTCGCATAGAGTGCGCGGTCATAGTCGCTCGCCGGCCCCATCGCCTCGGCGCCGAGCCGAAACTGCTGCAGGCACGCCCAGCATCCCGCGACGCCCCAGACCAGCAGGATGGCCGCGACGATGCGGAACCACATCGGAACAGACTTGCGCCCGTCGATCATCACTACTCTCCCCTCTGGCACAAAGTCTGCGCGCGAGGCCGCCGCGCCGCAACCCTCAACCGAACAGCGCGGCGTAGCGATCGGGCTTAAAGCCGACCTCCAGCGTGTCGCCATGTTCCAATACCGGGCGGCGGATCATTGCGGGACTGGCCGTCATCAGCGCGAGCGCCTTGTCGCGGTCGATCGCCTGCTTGTCGGCATCGGGCAGGGCGCGGAAGGTCGTGCCATTCCGGTTGAGCAGCGCTTCCCAGCCGAGCCGATCCACCCATCCCGCCAGACGTCCGGCATCGACCCCGTGGGCGCGATAGTCGTGGAAGCGCGCCTCGACGCCGTGGTCGGCAAGCCACTGGCGCGCCTTCTTCATCGTGTCGCAGTTCTTGATGCCGTAGATGGTGGTCATGAAATCTCCGTCGTCGTCGTCGCGATGGCGCGATAGGCAGGGTCGGCGCGAATGTTGAGACTCTTCACACACCAGCGGCCGACGGCCCGCCGGTTGGCGCCCGCCCGCACCCCGCGCTAGGACGGCGGACATGACGCATCCCTTTTACGCGATCCACAGCCACGGCCTCGTCCGCATCGCCGCCGCCACGCCGATCGCGAGCGTCGGCGACGTCGCCGCCAATGCCGCCGCGACGGTGGCGCTTGCCCGGCAGGCGGCGGACGCCGGGGTCGACCTGATCGTCTTTCCCGAACTGAACCTGACGTCCTACGCGATCGATGATCTCCACCTGCAGGATGCGCAGCAGCAGGCGACGCTGGCGGCGATCGAGACGGTACGGGCAGAGACCGCCGGCCTTGCCATCGCATTGCTGGTCGGGGCCGCGATCGTGCGTAACGGGCGGCTGTACAATTGCGCGGTAGCGATCGCGCGAGGACACGTGCTGGGCGTCGTGCCCAAGACGTTCCTGCCCAACTATCGGGAATATTACGAAAAACGCTGGTTCGCGAGCGGCATGGGTCTGACCGGCCAGACGGTCCGGCTGGGCGAGGCGGAGGTGCCGTTCGGCCCCGACCAGGTCTTCGCCGCCGACGACCTGCCGGGGCTGATCTTCCACGCCGAGATCTGCGAGGATTACTGGGCGCCCACCCCGCCCTCGACCGCCGGCGCGCTGGCGGGTGCGCTGATCTGCTGCAACCTGTCGGCATCCAACATCGTCGTCGGCAAGGCCCGCGAGCGCGACCTGCTGGCCGCCTCGCAATCGGCGCGGGCGGTGTGCGCCTATGTCTATTCGGCGGCGGGACCGGGCGAGAGCACGACGGACGTCGCCTGGGACGGCCAGGGGTTGATCCACGAGCTCGGCGAGCGGCTGGCCGAATCGGACCGGTTCGCGCCCGAGCCGGGATTTGTCGCCGCCGATATCGACACACGGCGGCTGGTGCAGGAGCGGTTGCGCGACGGCACCTTCAACGACAGCGCGGTCGCCACCGGTCATCCCGAAAACCGCTTCCGCCGGATCGGCTTCACGCTGGGCGCCGAGCCGCGCGACGTCGGGCTGCATCGGGCGATCCGCCGCTTTCCGTTCGTGCCCAACGATCCCCATCGGCGCGACGAGGATTGCTACGAAGCCTATAACATCCAGGTCGGGGCGCTGGCGAAACGGCTGGTCGCGACGGGCACGCAGCGGATCGTCGTCGGCGTGTCGGGCGGGCTCGATTCGACGCATGCGCTGATCGTCGCCGCCAAGGCGATGGACCGGCTAGGCCGGCCGCGCGCCGACATCCTGGGCTTCACCATGCCCGGCTTCGCCACCGGCGAGGCGACCAAGGCGAGCGCCTGGGCCTTGATGCGCGCGCTCGGCATCACCGCCGAAGAGATCGACATCCGCCCCGCCGCACGGCGGATGCTGGAGGACATGGTCCATCCCTTCGCGGGCGGTGAGCCGGTCTATGACGTGACGTTCGAGAATGTGCAGGCTGGCCTGCGCACCGACTATCTGTTCCGCCTCGCCAACCAGCGCGGCGGCATCGTGCTCGGCACCGGCGACCTCAGCGAGCTGGCGCTGGGCTGGTGTACCTATGGCGTCGGCGACCAGATGAGCCATTACGCGGTCAATGCCGGCGTGCCCAAGACGCTGATCCAGTTCCTGATCCGCTGGGCGATCCGCACCAGCCAGTATGACGGCGAAACCGACCGAGTCCTCGAGGCGATACTGGCGACCGAAATCTCGCCCGAGCTGGTCCCCGCCGATGCGACCGGCGCCATGCAAAGCACCGAGGCGATGATCGGCCCCTATGCGCTGAACGACTTCTTCGCCCATTACGTCATCCGCCACGGCATGGCACCGTCGCAGATCGCCTTCCTGGCGTGGCACGCCTGGCGCGATGCCGAATCGGGGGCGTGGCCGGCCGATCACCCCGCGTCGGCGCGGGTCGCATATGACCTTGCCACCATCCGCCACTGGCTCGAGAAGTTCCTGGTCCGCTTCTTCCGCACCAGCCAGTTCAAGCGATCCGCGCTGCCCAACGGCCCCAAGGTTTCGGCCGGCGGTGCGCTGTCGCCACGCGGCGACTGGCGGGCGCCGTCGGACGGCACCGCGACGGTTTGGCTCGACGAACTGAGGCGGAACATGCCGTAACCGCTTGCGTTCGCGTTGACGCGAGCGCATGTGTGACGGCCTGATGACAGAGCCCGCCGGGGGTGGCTCGCGCGATCGCCGGATCGAGGACCCATCCAATCTCTACCTGATCCATCCCACCGCCCGGGCATTGCTGCCCGGCGCGCTGCGGCTTGGCGTCAGTGCGAATTTCGTCTCGATGGCCGGCCTCGCCTGTGGTGCCGTAGCCGCACTTTGTTACGTAAACTGGAACGACCCGCGCTTCGCGCTGCTCGGCCTCGTCTTCTCGATCGCCTGGCTGGTGATGGATGGCCTCGACGGCATGGTCGCGCGTGCGACGGGGACGTCGAGTGCGTTCGGCCGGTTCATGGACGGATTGTGCGACCACGGCGTCTTCGCACTGCTCTACCTTGGCCTCGCCGCGTCGATCGGCACGCCGGGCGCCTGGGCGCTCGCGCTGATCGCTGCGGCCGCCCATGCCGTCCAGTCGAGCCTCTACGAGGGCGAGCGCGCCCGCTTCCACCGCCGGGTTAAGGGCGAGGCGCTGGCCGCCGTGCCCCGCCCGACCGGCAATGCGCTGGTCCGCCTGTATGATAGCGTCGCGGGCAGCGTCGATCGCCTCGCGATGCCGTTCGAGCGTCGCCTCGGCGCCAGCCCCGATCCGGTCGCCACCGGCCGCCTTTACGGCGAACTCGCCGCGCCGGTCATGCGGTTCCAGTATCTGCTCACCGCCAATATGCGCGTGGCCGCGATCTTCCTCGCCTGCCTCGTCGGCAATCCGCGCCTCGCCTGGTGGTACGAAATCATCCCCCTCAGCCTGGTCGCCGCGATCGGGCTCATCCGTCATCGTGCCGTGGAGCGCAGCTTCGTCGCCCAGGGCACCTCATCCTCCATCCTTCTATCCAGCGAACAGGGTCATCCATGAAGAGCATCAACGTTGCCATCGTCGGCATCGGCAACTGCGCCAGCTCGCTCGTCCAGGGCCTCGAGCATTATCGTGAAGGCGCCAACGACCTCGTCGGTCTGATGCATTGGGAAGTGGGCGGCTATCGCCCCTCCGACATCAAGATCGTCGCGGCGTGGGACGTCGACAAGCGCAAGGTCGGCAGCGACGTCGCCGAGGCGATCTTCGCCAAGCCCAACTGCACGGCGGTGTTCGCCCCCAACGTCCAGCCGACCGGCACGGTCGTGCGGATGGGCGCGGTGTTCGACGGCGTCGCCGATCACATGAGCGACTATAAGGACGACCGTACCTTCATCGTCGCCGACGCCGCCGAGCCCAGCAAGGACGACGTGGTGCGCGAGCTGCGCGAGAGCGGCGCCGACGTGCTGATGAACTATCTGCCGGTGGGCAGCCAGGAGGCGACCGAATTCTACGCCGAATGCGCGCTCGAAGCGGGCGTGGCCTTCGTCAACAACATCCCGGTGTTCATCGCGTCGAACCCCGAATGGGCGGCGAAGTTCGAGGCGGCGGGCGTGCCGATCATCGGCGACGACATCAAGGCGCAGCTCGGCGCGACGATCGTCCACCGCGTGCTGACCGACCTGTTCGCGAAGCGCGGCGTGAAGCTCGACCGTACGTACCAGCTGAACACCGGCGGCAACACCGACTTCCTCAACATGTCGAACCACCGCCGCCTGGAATCGAAGAAGATTTCGAAGACCGAGGCGGTGCAGTCGGTCGCGGCCGAGCGGATGGAGGACGAGAACGTCCACATCGGCCCGTCGGACTATGTGCCGTGGCAGAACGACAACAAGGTCTGCTTCCTGCGCATGGAAGGCCAGCTGTTCGGCGGCGTGCCGATGAACCTGGAGCTTCGCCTGTCGGTCGAGGATTCGCCCAATTCGGCGGGTGTCGCGATCGACATGATCCGCTGCGCCAAGATCGCGCGCGATCGCGGCCTGGCCGGCGTGATCGATCCCGCCAGCGCCTATTTCTGCAAGCACCCGCGCCACCAAGTGACCGACGACATCGCCCATGCGCAGGTCGAGGAATTCATTAAGGCCGCCTGATGATCCGCTCCGCCGTCCTGCTCGCCGCCGGCGAGGGCAGCCGGCTGCGCGGCAGCGCGCCGTCCAAGCCGCTCTGCCCGGTCGCGGGGCGGCCGCTGATCGACCATGCGCTCACCGGCCTCGCGGCGGCGGGCATCGAGCGCGTGGTGGTGACGCTCGGTTATGCCGCCGATCGCGTACTGGCGTACCTGTCGTCACGATCCTGGCCGGTCGTCGTCGAGCATGCGATCGTCGACCATCGCCGCCCCAATGGCGTCTCCGCGCTTGCCGCGGCGCCGCTGCTGGCGGGCGACGAGGCCGTGCTGGCGATGTGCGACCATCTGGTCACGCCCGATCATTACACGCGGCTGGCGCGGGTCGGCGCGCAGGGCGGGCTGACGCTCGGCATCGACCGGCGGCTTGGCCATCGCTGGGTCGACCCCAGCGACGTCACCTGCGTCGCGACCGAGGGTGACAGCATCGTCGCGATCGGCAAGGAGATGGCGCCGCACGATTGCTACGACACCGGCGTGTTCGCGGTCGGCTCGTCCTTCTTCGCCGCGCTCGCGACGCTGGAGGCGCCCTCGCTGACCGAGGGTGTCCGGCTGCTGGCCGCCGATGGTCGCGCGCGCGTGGTGGATTGCAGCGACCTCGACTGGATCGACGTCGACGACGCGCCAGCGCTGGCGCATGCGGAGGCGTGGCGCAGCATCGTCGCTTAGCTCCTCCCCGGCGAAGGCCGGGGTGGACCTAGTTCCCGCCGCCACCTACCCCCGTCATCCCGGCCTTGAGCCGGGATCCATCTCGCGGCGAGCCGCCCGCTCGATCATCAAGTCAGTTGCTCGAGAAGCCTTGGATCCCGGCTCAGGGCCGGGATGCCGGAAGCAGCCTCACTCCAGCAATTTCGGCGCCTGCTGCTGGATCGCCGCCTTGATCGGCCCCGCGAACAGCGCGAGCATGCCGGGCAGGTCGACCACCGCATGGACCTTGTCCTCGAACACCGTTGCGCGGCTGGCGACTTCCTGGCCCATCGCCGTCACCGTGAAGACCATCGTGTCGCCCTCCCAGCGGTGGGTGACGTTGGCGCCGCCGGGGATCAGCCGGCCGATCTTGCCGACGCCGCCGTCAAGCCGCTGGCGCACCGTCTCCTTGCCGAGCTTGTGCGGGATATCGAGTTCGATCGGGGTGCTCATGCCGCCTTCTCCGTCGCAAACAGCATCGCGTCGTCGGCGAAAGCCTTGAATTCCAGGGCGTTGCCTGACGGATCGCGGAAGAACATCGTCGATTGCTCGCCCGCCTGGCCGGCAAAGCGCGTGTGCGGGGCGATGCCGAAGCCGATCCCCGCCGCCTCGACGCGATCCGCCAGCGCGCGCCAGTCCGCCGGGGTCAGGACGACGCCGAAATGGGGAACTGGGACTTGGTGGCCGTCGACCTCGTTGGCGACCGCGACCGGCTTCGCCGCGGGATCGAGATGCGCGACGATCTGGTGACCGAACATGTCGAAGTCGATCCACTCGTCGCTCGACCGCCCCTCCGTACAACCAAGGACACCGCCATAGAAGGCGCGCGCCGCGGCGAGATCGTGGACGGGGAAGGCGAGGTGGAAGGGGCGAAGGGTCATAGGACGAGTATCGTGCGCCGCTGCCCTGCCCGCAAGGTTTACGGTTCCCTTAGCCACTTCTTCGCTCCCCTCCCTGCAAGGGAGGGGTTGGGGGTGGGTTTTCGCCACGAGCGTCGCGCTCTGCGAAGCGTCATGCCCCCCCCTGCCCCTCCCTTTCAGGGAGGGGAGAAAGGTGTCGGCATCACTACCCCTCCCCCTGCGGGGGAGGATTGGCTAGGGCGTCGTCATGCGCCGCTATCCTGCCCTCGCCTCGCTCCTTCTTGGCGCCGCTGCCGCCTGCGGTTTCGCGCCGTGGCAGCTGTGGCCGCTGACGCTGGTCTGCCTCGCGGCGTGGATCTGGCTAGTCCATGATGCGGGCACGCTGCGACAGGCGCTGTGGCGGGGCTGGGCGTTTGGGGTCGGGCATTTCACGATCAACGACAACTGGTTCCAGCACGCCTTTGATTTTCAGGACAAGATGCCGCCGGTGCTGGGCTACATCGCCCCGCTGGCGCTGGCGCTGTACCTCGCGGTCTACCCGGCAATGGCCGCCGGCCTCGCGTGGCGGGTGGCGCGCGGCAGGGCGGTCGACGCGCCCTTCCTGCTCGCCTTCGCCGCTGCCTGGATCGCCACCGAATGGCTCCGTGCGGTGATGTTCACCGGCTATGCCTGGGACCCTTTGGGCGTCGTCTGGGTGCCGGTGCAGCCGGTCGCGATGCTGACGAAGCTGATCGGCACCTATGCGTTGTCGGGCCTGACGATCCTGACGGCAGGCGCTCTGCTGCTGATCCCGCGCCGCCGCCGTGCCCTTGGCCTGCTGGCGATCGTGGCGCTGCTCGGGGCGCAGGCGCTCAGCTATCGCACGACCGCGCCCTCGCGTTCACCGGGCACGCCGCTGCTGCGCGTCGTCCAACCCAACATCGGCAACGACCTGCGCAACGAGGACGCCGGCGAGCGCGCACTCGCGACGCTGATCCGCGCCAGCCGCCACCCCGCCGGGGCGCCGCGGCTGGTGTTGTGGCCGGAGGGGCTGCTGCGCGATTTCCTCGAGGACGGCTATCCCGACTGGATCTATCGCGATCGGCCGTCGTCGTGGACACGGGCGCGGATCGCCGCGGCGTTGGCCCCGCGCGACATGCTGATGACGAGCGGCGACACGCTGACCTTCGATGCCAACGGCGACGTCACGAGCGCCGCCAATTCGGTGCTCGCGATCGATCCCGACAAGCGGATCGTCGGGCGCTACGACAAGGCGCATCTCGTCCCCTATGGCGAATATCTGCCGATGCCGGGGCTGCTTCGAATGCTTGGCCTCGCCAAGCTCGTGCCCGGCGACATGGACTTCACCCCCGGCCCCGGCCCGCGCACGCTGGGCATTCCCGGCTTCGGCGCGATCGGCGTCCAGGTCTGCTACGAGATCATCTTTTCGGGGCAGGTGACCGAGCCTGGCCGCCGGCCGCGGATGATCTTCAACCCCTCGAACGACGCCTGGTTCGGCAAATGGGGATCGCCTCAGTTCCTGGCGCAGGCGCGGATGCGCGCGATCGAGGAAGGGCTGCCCGTCGTCCGCGCCACCCCGACGGGGGTCAGCGCCGTCATCGCCGCCGACGGCGCGGTGATCGCGACCATCCCGCACGACACAGCCGGTGCGGTCGAGGTGCCCCTGCCCCCCGCCGCCGCGCCGACGCTGTTCGCACGGGTCGGCAACTGGATGGCGCTGCTGGTCGGCTTGCTCCTTGCGGGGGCAGCCATTGCGCTCCGCCGCCGGGATCGCTAGGGCCCACATATAAGGAAAGCTTTATATCTCCCTCCGGGGCGATGGCGGCATGGCAACGGCTGCGCTTTCCTCATCTTGTCTCAAAGGGATACCCATGCGTTCCAGCTTCATCTTCACCTCCGAATCCGTGTCCGAAGGCCACCCCGACAAGGTCGCCGACCAGATCAGCGACTCGATCGTCGACCTGTTCCTGTCCAAGGACCCCGAAGCGCGCGTCGCCTGCGAAACGCTGACGACCACGCAGCTCGTCGTCCTCGCCGGTGAGATCCGCGGCAAGGGGATCATGGATGCCGACGGCAACTGGGCCGAGGGCGTGAAGGACGAGATCGAGAAGACCGTCCGCGAGACGGTGAAGCGCATCGGCTACGAGCAATCGGGCTTCCATTGGGAAAGCTTCCGCTTCGAGAACAACCTGCACCCGCAGTCGGCGCATATCGCGATGGGCGTCGACGAGAGCGGCAACAAGGACGAAGGCGCCGGCGACCAGGGCATCATGTTCGGCTATGCGACCGACGAGACGCCCGGCTTCATGCCCGCGACGCTCTATTACAGCCACAAGATCCTCGAGAAGATGGCGGCCGACCGCCACTCGGGCGCGGCGCCGTTCCTGGAGCCCGACGCCAAGAGCCAGGTCACGCTGCAGTACGACAATGGCGTGCCGGTGAAGGCGACCGCGCTGGTCGTGTCGACCCAGCATTCGGCCGAGCTGTCGAACGAGGCGGGCCAGCAGAAGCTGCGCGATTACGTCAAGGGCGTGTTCGCCGACATCCTGCCCGTTGGCTGGCTGCCGGCCGAGGACAAGATCTACGTCAACCCGACCGGGTTGTTCGAGATCGGTGGCCCCGACGGCGACGCCGGCGTCACCGGCCGCAAGATCATCGTCGACACCTACGGGGGCGCAGCCCCCCACGGCGGCGGCGCGTTCAGCGGCAAGGATCCGACCAAGGTCGATCGTTCGGCCGCCTATGTCGCGCGCTATCTCGCCAAGAACGTCGTCGCGGCCGGCCTCGCGAAGCGCTGCACGATCCAGCTGTCCTATGCGATCGGCATCGCCGAGCCGTTGAGCGTCTATGTCGACCTGCACGGCACCGGCACCGTCGAGGAAGCGAAGCTGGAAGCGGCGCTGCCCAAGCTCGTCCGCCTGACGCCGAAGGGCATCCGCGAGCATCTGAAGCTCAACGCGCCAATCTATTCGAAGACCGCCGCCTATGGTCACTTCGGCCGCGACGCCGAGGGCGATCACTTCACCTGGGAGCGCACCGACCTGGTCGAGCCGCTGAAAGCCGCCGTCGCCGCGTAAGCGCGGGCGATCGCCGAACCGAATGGGGCTTCCCTGCCGACGCGGGGAGGCCCTTTTCGTATCTGCTTCCCTCCCTTGCAGGGAGGGGCTGGGGGTGGGTGGCCGACGCGAGCGGTTTTCCTCTGCGAGGCTCAGGACCCACCCCCGACCCCTCCCTCGCAGGGAGGGGAGTAGCTCAGCGCTTGATCTTGTCCGCAGCCGCTCGCCACACGGTATCGACCGCCCACGCCGATACCCAACCGATCACCGCCCCCGCCGCCACATCGCTGAGATAGTGCTTGCCCCGATGCGGCTGGACCAGCCCGACCCCCGCCGCGACCAGCCGCGCCGGCAACGCCGCGCCCGGAAGCTCGGCCGCGATTGCCTCCGCCACCGCGACCGCGCCCGCGGTATGACCCGACGGGAACGAGTTCAGCGACGGGTCGTCGGCGCCGTCGCCCTTCTCCAGCCGATAGCCTTCCATCACCGCGCGCGCCGGCCGCGTCCGGTCGATCGCGTTCTTCAACACCGTCTTGGCAGCGGTAGCGAGCAGGTGGCTCGCCAGCATCCTTGCCCCTGCCCGCGCCAGCGCGCCGTGCCGCAAGACCAGTCCGCCTCCGAATGTCGCGATCGACAAGGCGATCAGCGGCGGCTGGTCCGCCAGATCGCTCGCCTTCCCTGCAAGGCGCAGGGCAAGGCCATCCTCATGCTCCGTGGCGCGGTGAGCGTGCCGCCGATCGGCCCGGGCGGCGCGCTTCGCCAGCGTCTTTGCCTCAGTCTTCAACGTCGCTCCTGACCTGGGCATGCGCCAGCAGCGCGAAAATGCCGGCGCCGCCGACGAGATTGCCGAACACCGCCGGCAGCAGCAGCGACGTGATCATCGACCACAGCCCGACGTCGCCCGCGAAGAGCAGCAGCCATGCCTCGTTCGACCCCACCACCGAATGGCTGAAGCCGGCGGCGGCGACGAGATAGGTCACCACGCCGATGACCCAGAAGCTCTGCTCGCGCGCGTTGGGCAACGACCAGGCGATGATCGCGATCATGAAGCCCGCCGGGATCGCATTGACGAAGGTGTCGAGCGGGCCCAGTTCGGTGATCTTGAGCGAGATCTCGTGCGCCGCGGCGCCGATCGCCGCGTCACCGACCCAGCCATAGGCAAGCGCAGCGCCGGTGATGGCCGTCCCGACCAGGTTGGCGCCCAGCACGATGCCCCATAGCCGCAGCGTCCTGACGAAGGCCGGAAACGATGGCCGCGTTGCGAGCGGCAACATCGCGGTGATCGTGCTCTCCGTGAAAAGCTGCATCCGCCCGAGGATGACGACCAGAAATCCGAAGGGATAACCGAGTGCCACCAGCAGTGGGCGCCACTGCGTGTCGGGCAGATGCGAATGGATGACCGCCTCCGCGACCAGCGAGCTGGTGATCGCCAGCCCCGCCGCAAGCCCCGACCAGAACAGCGCCTTGAACGGGCGCTCGAGCTCTTCCTCGCCCTCTTCGCGCACGGTGCGATGCAGATCGACGGGTCGCGCCGCTTTCAGGTCGTCGTCTTCGTCGCGGCTGTCGGGCTCGGTCATGTCGGATCGGTAACGATCCGTCTGCGGCTTTGCTCCTTGGGACGGCCGGGCTATGCGGCGGCGGATGAACGATCCGCTCTCGATCCGTCGCCTCTATGGCCGCCGCCAGGGACATAAGCTGCGCGCCGGCCAGGCCGCGCTCGTCGAGGAGCTGCTGCCACGGATCAGCGTGCCGGAGGACGGACCGCTCACCGCCGAGCGGCTGTTCGACAGCGATCGCCCGTTACAGCTGGAGATCGGCTTCGGCGCGGGCGAGCATCTGGCAGGCCAGGCCGCGGCGAATCCCGACACCGGCTTCATCGGCTGCGAGCCGTTCCTGAACGGCGTCGTCGGCGCGCTGGGCCATGTCCGCGACCAAGGCCTCGACAATGTCCGCCTGCACATGGGCGACGCGCTCGACGTCGTCGAGCGATTGCCCGACGCCAGCCTCGACCGCGTCTACCTGCTCCACCCCGATCCCTGGCCAAAGGCGCGCCATGCCAAGCGCCGGATGGTCAACGACGGGCCGCTCGACCTGATCGCCGCCAAGCTGAAGCCCGGCGCGGAATTTCGCCTGGGCACCGACGATCCGACCTATTGCGCGCATGCGATGATGGTGATGAACCACCGCCGCGACTTTGCATGGACCGCGGCGACGCCGGCCGATTTCCTGACCCGCCCCGACGATTGGCCGGAGACGCGCTACGAGCGCAAGGCGCGCCGGCAGGGCCATGAGGTCTGGTATTTCAGGTACGTTCGACGCTAGCCTGCGCCTTTCACGATCCGTTCCGCTCCCGCTCTCGGCAACGATGTTCCCGCCGTTGCCTTGATGTTCCTCCTGCATCCCGCTAAGGTGATTGTCAGGTGATTACTCGGGGGCTGCGATGGCGGTCGGGAATATCAGCAAGCGGTCGGTTGAGGCGCTCAGGCCGGGAAGCGCTGTCGCGATACTGTGGGATGACGACGTCAAGGGGTTCGGTGTGAAGATCACGCCGAGCGGCGCCCTCACCTACCTTTATCAATTCCGCATGGGCGGGCGCGAAGCGAAGACACAGCGATACACCATCGGGACGCATGGAAAGCTGACGCCTGCGAACGCCCGTTTGGAAGCGAAGCGCCTGGCTGTCTTGGTGGCTCAAGGTATTAACCCAGCCGACGAGGACGCCAAGCGTCGTCGCGACACTGTGGACCTTGCTTTCAAAGCGTACTCCGAGCGCTTCCAAAAGGCGTGCGAGGGCGAGGGCTGGCGCAAGCTGGTTGAGCGATCGTTGCGGCTCCACGTATGGCCAGTGATTGCCAAGAAGCCGCTACCGGCAATCACACGGAGCGACGTCGTTGCGGTATTCGACGCCATGCCAGCTCAGCAACGGGCGGGCCGGCGCAACGTTTTTGCTATCCTTCGCCGCCTTTTCCGGTGGGCAATCAGTCGTGGCGACATCGAACGGTCCCCTATGGAGGGTATGGAAACGCCCCCTCCAGTGAAAGCGCGTGACCGCGTATTGTCGGACGCAGAGCTGTGGCGGATATGGGAGGCTGCGCCCGGATGTCACCGCGCATTTGGGTCGATCGTCCGTCTGCTCATGGTCACAGGGCAGCGCAGGGAAGAAGTGACCGGTCTGAATTGGGCGGAGTTGAACCGCGATGAGCGAGCTTGGAAGCTCCCTGGCGAGCGGACGAAAAACGGAGAGCCGCACTTTGTGCCTTTGAACGCGCTAGCCGTTGCGGAATTGGATCGGGTCGCAAAAGGCGAGCAATGGCCAAAGCGCGGGTCTGTCTTCATAACCTCATCAGGCGGCGCATTTACCGCTCATAGCAGGGGTAAGGCCAAGCTCGACAAACTGGTCGCAGCCGCTGGCGCTCCAGCTGCCGAATGGCGACTACATGATTTGAGGCGCAGCCTGGCTACGGGGATGCAGCGCTTGGGCGTAAGGTTCGAGGTCACGGAGGCGATCTTGAACCATCTCTCCGGCTCTCGCGCCGGGGTTGCCGGGGTGTACCAGCGTCACCACTGGAGCGATGAGAAGCGCTTGGCGCTCGATGCATGGGCTTCTCACCTCTCAGCGGTCTTCGCTGGCACCGACGAAACTAACGTGATCCCGCTCGCCGCTCGGCGGGCGTGATGCTGGGGTGGCTAGGGTAGCTCCCGAACGGCTGGTTATCCGCCCAGCCTGCCACCCCTTCCAATGCTGGCGGAGGCGCTGGGAGGCGCTGTCGAGGTGGCTTATGATGTCTATGACTACCAGAGGATGCTTGATGGCATCATGGAGTCCATCGAGGGGCTCGCTGCCGCCAAAGGCCGTAGGTGGAGGCCACGCGGCAGGCCGGCTACACAACCTCACGTTCTGTGGATTTTCCGCGACCGACTAATTGCCGGCCAAACAAAACAGCACTGGATGAGCGAGCGGCGCCAGATAGAGAAGGCATGGTCCTCGGCAAACCCGCCGTCTGATCGCACCATCAAAAGGGCAATCAGCCACCACTACAAGCGCCTTGTATGGAAGGATGGCAAGGTAACCGAGGCGTCGGCCGCAGCCGTATTGCGCGAGATACTAGGACAAAAATGACAGAATAGAATTGGCATTTTTGTCCATCTGCTCAACGTCCTGCCTCTGCCCCACACAACCCCCGTCACCACGCTCAATCCCGAGCGACGACGGAGGTAACATGCAAGACCTTCTGACCGAACAGGACGCCGCCCCGCGCTGTGGCGTTTCACCGAAGACGTTAGCGAATTGGCGCGTCCTTGGCCGTGGCCCCCGTTTCATTAAGGCCGGTCGCCGGATCGCCTATGATCCCGCTGATATCGAGGCATGGAAAGCTGATCGTCGCGTCAGCTCGACCTCGCAGATGGTGGACGCGTGATCCGCCATGGCATCAGCAGCAACGGCGGCGGCCGGTAATACGCGAAAGGCCCGCACTGTTAGCGCAGTGCGAGCCTCCACGAATTACTTCAACAACAGCACCACGGTAGATACATCCTCTCTCCTCCGACTGCAACGCCTCTCGACGCTGGGCTTTGCCCCGCTCCGGGCCGCGCTGCTGGCGGATATGATCTGGTCTGACGGCGGTAACCGCCAGCTTGGGGGAGCGCTGTGATGCCCCCCATGGAACGCACCATAACCCTCCGGCGGGCGGGCATCGGCTATGCCGTCACCGTCACTCCGCCCCTCCCTGGCTTCGACTTCGATCTTGAAGACGAGCGGGAGTTGTTCGTTCGCGGATACGTCCGATCGCTTAGCCGTCACCACGGCTGGGCCGTCCGTGACGAGACGGCGGAGGGCGGCAATGACTGATCCCTTCACCTCGTCTCGCGACGCGGCCCGCGCGATCTTGGCGCATCCCGCCCCGAACCTCACGCGGCGCTCTGGTCAGTTCGTGGGCGGGCTCGCCTACGACCGTGACGACGAGCCGCTGACCGAAAAGCAACTCCGCTGGCTGGTCGACCTGCTGAAGAAGCACGACCTTCCCGCGCTGGCCGATGGAGGCCCGCATGAGTGAACAGTACAAGACCTATCCCGATCTGCCTGGCTACAAGGGCGAGGCTGAGACGGGGCGCGAAGCTGCTGCGGCCATTGCGCCGCGCATGGGCCGTCTACAGCGCATGGTCCATCAGATGGTCACTGAGCGTGGCGCCCAAGGACTGACGCCCGAAGAGGCTTGCGACATGTCGGGGGAAACTCGCGTGTCGCTACAGCCTCGCTTTTCCGAGCTGAAGGCCAAAGGCGTGATCGTGGACAGCGGCATGCGGCGATCTAACCCGTCGAGCTGGAAGCGCGCGGTAGTGTGGGTACTGCCTTGCTACCGGCCTGAGCCGGCGGGAGGTGAGGCATGACGGCTCAGGTTATCCCCTTCCCCCGGCGGGGTGGTGTCTCTCGGGGCACCATCCACATCGGCCAGACCGAAGATGGTGACTGGCAAATCGCCCATGAAAGCGCCTCAGGGAATAGCTGGGGCAATTTCTCCGAGCCGTTCGAGCATGTGTGGGAAGCCATTGCCGCGGCCCGCACGCTCAACCGCGAAACCTACGGCAATGAGTGCGACCTTGCGCTTTGCGCCGAAGCCGAAGCGGAGATGTTCTGATGCTGGTGGGTCGGTTTGCCACCTACGGCAATGAACGCGCAGCGCGGTATCGCAACGCACCGTCTGAGCTGGTGAGGGTCGTTGACGAGGTGCGGCGCAATTTCGCCATCCCCGCCGTGGCGGAGAAGGCGGGTGTTCGACTTAAGGCGCGTGGTCGCGAATGGGTCGGGCTGTGCCCCTTCCACAATGAGCGCACTCCCTCTTTCACCGTCTACGACGAGGGCCGCAAATTCTGTTGCTTTGGTTGTCGAGCGTCTGGCGACGTCTTGGACTTCGTGCAGCAGGCTTATGGCGTGAAGCTGTTCGAGGCCATCGACATGCTCGACAGCGGGGCACTGGCGGAGCTGCGGCAACAGCTCCCGCCGCCGCGTCCCAAGCAAGATCTCCGGCCGGTCGCTGATCGCATCGTCCGCGAGGCGGTGCCGATCGAGGGGACGCCTGCGGCTGCGTATCTGCGCAGCCGGGGTATCACTATGCCGCTGCCGCATACCCTGCGGTTCGCGCGCCTGGCGCCCCCCAAACAGCCGGAGGACAACGGGCTGTTGGCCGCGAATGGTTCGACTCCGCTGCCGTGCCTGGTGGCGGTGGTGACCGATCCGGCGGGCCAGCTCGTCGGTATTCAACGCACCTACCTAACCGAGGACGGGCGTAAGGCCGCGACGACAGACGGCAAGGTTAAGTACAGCCTGGGTAACCTGATCGGCGGCGCGATCCAGCTTGGCCCGCCGGCCGAAACGATCGTCGTGACCGAGGGCCTGGAGGATGGGCTTTCCCTTGCGCAGTCGCTTGGCGAGAGCGTGTGGGTGGCAGCGGGTACGAAGATGCTGCCGCACATGCAATTCCCGGAGGTCACGCGCAGTGTCATCATTGGCGCCGATCGTGACGAGCCGGGAGAACGGGCGGCACAGGCGGCGGCTGAGGCATACCGGGGGCGCGGGCTGTCGGTGACAATCGCGCGGCCGGATGCGCCCTTTAAGGACTGGAACGATCAGCTTCGCGGGGTGGCGGCATGAACGCACAAGCTATCCGCGCGAGCTTCGCGCAGGCGGACGAAGCGGCGGGTTGGCCGATGCCCGACATGGGCATCCTGAACGCTGGCAGGGCGCCGCCGGTGGCGATGCCGGGCGACGTATTCGGCAATCTGTGGCCGCTGATCGAGGATTTGGCTGTTGGTGCCGGCTCCCCGGTCGATTACGTTGGTATTGGCGTGCTGGCGGTTGCCGCATCGCTGATCGGCGCCAAGCGTCGCATCCAGCCATTCAACTCCGACTGGTCCGAACCCTGCATCTTGTGGGTGGCGCCGGTAGGTGATCCGTCAGCCAACAAGTCACCGGCGATCGACGCCGCGACAAGCCCGCTGCGGAGCATGGAGCTTGACCATGCCGAGGATCACAAGCGGCAGATGGTCGATTACGAAACGCGCTTGGAGCGCGCGAAGGCCGAGCGTGACGAATGGAAGGGGCTGATAAAGACGGCGGCGAAGGAAGGCGGGGCGTCACCTCAACGGCCTGAGGCGGCTGAGTTGCCGGAGCCGCCACAGCGTACGCGTCTGCTGGTGCAGGATGCCACGCCTGAAGCGATGGGCGACATCCTCGCTGGCAACCCTAACGGCACGCTGCATCTTCGCGACGAGTTGGCGGCATGGCTGATGAGCTTCGAGCGATACTCGCCGGGTGGGCGGGAATTTTGGCTAGAGGCGTACGGCGGACGTCCTCACGTCATCGATCGCAAAAACATGGGCGGCAAATCGCTGACCATTCCGTTCAATGGCGTGTCCGTCCTTGGTGGCATCCAGCCGGAAAAGATGGCCGACTGTCTGCTGCAAACCGCGGATGACGGCCTTGTGGCTCGTTTCCTATGGGCGTGGCCTGATCCCGTGCCGTATCGCCGGCCGCGCGCTGTTGCCGATCGCAGCCGATTGGAGCGGGTCTATCGTCGTCTTGCGTCCATCCAGACTGCAAGGGACTTTGGAGGGCGGGATATTGCGGTGGTTCTGCCGCTTGCCCCGCAAGCAGCCGACATCTTCGAAAACTGGATAGGCGAGAATCAGCAGCGCACGCGCGATGCCTCGGGGCTCTACAAGGGCTTCCTTGGCAAGCTCCGCGGCACGGCACTTCGGATGGCTCTTGTCGTCGAATATCTCGCCTGGGCGGACGGGAATGGCCCCGAGCCTAGCGACGTGACGGTCAAATCGCTGGCAGCGGCACTGACGTTCCTGGAGGATTATGCCAGCCCCACGGCGCTGCGCGTGTTCGGAGACGCTGCGTTGCCCCTGGCTGACCGCAATGCGGCGGTGCTGGCGCGCTACATCGTCAAGCAAGGCAAGCAGGAGGTGAATGGGCGCGACGTCTACAAGAGCTATGGCCTGCCAACGCTTAAGACGCCTGAGGCGGCGAACGACGCGGTAAAGGTGCTTGTTGAAGCCGACTGGCTGCAAGAGGCGCCCTCCCGACAGGGGGGCAGCGCCGGCCGCACCAAAAGAGACTTCAAGGTCAATCCCTTGGTGCATCGTGGCTGACTGGCGGGAGATGGCAGCGGCGGCGCTGGCCTCGCCATCCGCACCGCTAGACGATCGGCCGCGGCGGCGTCCCGACCTTCCCGAAGAATTGGCGTTGGGGCTAGTACGCTTGGCCGATCGGCGCCCGCCACGCATCGAGAAGCCATCCGCCTGGGGTGTGGTCATAGGCGATGCGGATTATCTGGCTCAGTCGGGCTGGGCGGCGAAGGCCCTGGCGCTGGGTTGGCCGCCTCACGACCTATTCGGCGTTGGGCCGGAGAGCAGCGATCAATTCGAGAGCTTGGCTGTCTGGCTGAGCGGGCGCAAGGTCGCGGCGATGGGGGAATGGAAGGCGCGCACGACCTGTGGCGCCATGTTCTACCGCGATGAATATGGGCGCCCGAAAACCCCTAAATTCCCGCCGGTCTTCCTTTGGGATTGGGGGCGTGGGAAGCGTAGCCGGTAGAGCTATTGTCCCTATTGTCCCTATTGTCTGGGGTCGCGGCGTCTCGATCAGCGGCCCTCGCGATCTGGGTTTCGACAGCAGTACGCGCGCGCGTGCGCAGGAAAGAAAAAGAGAAAGTCCTATCTCTCTCTCCTGCAGGAGGGTGAGGGGGCAGGATGGCCCGGACAATAGCGACAATAGCGACAATAGGTCGGCTGGCGGGGACCTTAGAAAACCTGAGATTGGAGTTTCGCTCGCCATCGCGCGCGCGTGTGAGGCCGATCCGATCAGCTAAATGCAGGGCGGTTACAGGGCCTGTGTCCCACTTGGGCGAATTACGGGAGCAGTACGCCCGCGCGCGAGAGATAACTAGGTCGTGAACCTATAAATCAGCGAAGCTGAGCATTCGTCTCGTTTGCGACGCGGAGCATCATGTCATAGAGGTGGCCATCACCGATCCCGTAAGCGTCCAAGCTGCGGACGATCCCGAAGTAGGGGCGGTCCTCACCCTGCTCAATCTGTGCGAGCAGCTTGGTGAAAACCGGCACATAGCCGTCCTTCACGCTTTTCCGCCATCCTGCCTGCCGCTCGTCATCCGATAGCGGTTGTCTTAGAATGGCGATGATCTGCTCGACGGTTTCCTTCATCCTGTGAGGCTACTTGTGCTGAAAGGCGCGTGCAATGCAGGTGGCTCTTCCGCTTGGGTCCGACTTCTGATTCAGCGTCGGCATGAGCCGATACGACTTAACCGACTTCGAGTGGCGCGTGATCGAGCCGCTGCTGCCCAACAAGCCGCGAGGTGTGCCGCGCGTCGATGACCGGCGCGTGCTGAACGGCATCTTCTGGGTGCTGCGATCCGGCGCGCCATGGCGCGACCTGCCCGAGCGCTACGGCCCGCGTACCACCTGCTACAACCGCTTCGTGCGATGGCGGAAGGCAGGCGTATGGGACCGGCTTATGGATGCCATCACCGCCGCCCACGACGGCGACATCCAGATGATCGACAGCACTTCCGTTCGCGCCCACCAGCAGGCCGCGACGGCAAAAAAGGGGGTGCGGATCACTGTCTGGGTCGATCACGCGGCGGGCTCACGACCAAGATCCACGTCGTCGTCGACGCGCAGGGGCTCCCGATCCGGCTCTGCCTGACCGCCGGACAGATGCACGATGGTCAGATCGCCGATACGTTGCTCGACCATCTTGCCCCGCGCACCATCGTGTTGGCGGACAAGGCCTACGATGCTGACCGCATCCGCGAGCTGATCCAGGATCAAGGTGCCACGCCCAACATCCCGCCCAAGAGCAACCGTAAGTGGAAGCCCTGCTTCAGCAAACGCCTCTACCGCGAGCGCAACCTCATCGAACGGTTCTTCTCCAAGCTGAAGCACTTCCGCCGCGTCGCCACCCGCTACGACAAGCTCGCCGCCAACTTCCTCGCCATGGTCCAGCTCGCCTCAATGCGGCTGTGGCTCCGTGCTTATGAGTCTACGGCCTAATTATAGCCCCCTGCCCCCCGCGCCGGACAGATACGCGCGCACGCGCGAGAATAAGCTACGTACAGCGGCCTTGGCCAAAATGTGACCAGTACGCGCGCGGGCGCGTAAGGAGATATATCTAGCAGTGCCGCGAGGGCATTCCGCACGCATCGCGCGCGCGCGAGCCTGGTAAAACCTGACATCGCCGGTGCCGTTTGAATAACCGCGGGAAACCAGCTGCCGAGTTTTCGGAAGGTACACGCGCGCGCGAGATATATATTTATAGAGGCGGTCCCGCCCGGAAAAATACCGGCGTTTACCGGGCGGCTGGGTTATGATGCGGGCATGCCGATCGACGCCATCCCGCCCTTCGTCTGCGAGGTCGTGCACGTCCACGACGGTGACGGCCCGCTGTGGTGCCGATCTTGGCAGCGCATCCGCATCGCCGGCATTCAGGCGCCCGACTTCACTAGCGCTGAACCCTGTCGCCAGCATCGCCGGGGCTATACCTGCGACGATCGCGCTGCCAAGCGAAGCCGCGGATCATGGTGGGGCTGACACTGCGCCGCCGCCTGGTCTGTCAGCCTGTTGCTCGTAGCTATTCGCGTGTGGTGGCTCGCTGCACCATGCCGGATGGCCGGTCGCTGAGCTGTGCGGCCATCGCCAGCGGGGCGGCTGTGCGGTGGGATCGGTATTGGCGCCGTTATAGAATGGGTGAGTGCCGCTGATCGAGGCACTACAGCCGCATTCCCGTTTTGGGACTTGGCAGTGCCCTACCTCATCTAGGGGAGGCGACCCTCGATCGACGGTGCTAATTGGCGGGTAGATTGCTTGGCCGCGGGGGCGCGAAGCATCTGCCGGGGGAAGACGCATGATGTTGGGATCGCGACGCGCTTACTTAATTGCTGGTGCATGTGTCGCAATGAGCGCTGCCCCTGCGGTCGCACAGGTTGGCCGCTTTGGATCAGCCCAAAATTCGACGTATCGGAGTTGCCAAGGGGCAACCGCCAACGAACTTTGCATTGCGAACGCTGATGGATCCGGCAATGCCTCAGCCATTCTGCAGCAGGTCTATGGTGGGGGCTTGGGGCAGTTCGGATCTGCGAACCTTGAGATCGACCGCGCTGGCACGGTCAATGACGCCTACGCGCGCAGCACAGTCAGCCAAGGCACCCTGCTGCTGCCGCAGATTAGCGGCGCAACGCTTGCCGGCTCTGATGATCGTATGAACATCAATGCGTTTGGCTTTCAATCCTACACATGGACCGGACAAACAGCATCGCTGTTCTCGCTCGCTGGCAATCTGCATATCGTCGATAGCGGCAGACAAGATCAGATCATTGAGCAGCGTGCCGGCGATTGGGCCAGGGTCGGCGGCGCAAGAGCTGAGTCATACGTGGCAGTTTGGGATCCATCGATTCTCGCTGGTTTCACGACCGCTCAGGACCTTATCGACAACTTGCTTTTCGCCGCATGTGGGCAAGCTGGAGTGCTGGGTGTCGGCCGGCAAAACATCACGCTACGCGGCGGTGAATTCTCATCGTCTGTCGCCACCACGGAGTGTTCGGAAGGATCGCTCATCGTACAGCCAGGCCAAGAAGTCCTTGCTGTGAGCGGTCTCCGTCTGCCCACGAACCGCGGCGGGTTTGTCGACGCCACGCACACGTTCACAACGGTCCTCGATCCAAGCTTGTCACAGCAGACGCGCGACGCACTGGCCAGCGGGTTGGTCGCTGCCGTCGAGGTGCCTGCCGTTCCAGAACCCGCCACTTGGGCTATGCTGGTGGTAGGTTTTGGTTTGATGGCTGGTGCCGCCCGCTATCGCCGCCGCAGCTTAAAGGTGTCGCTCGCCTAACCTCCCCGGTGGCGCAGCGCGAGAGCCGTCAGTCGAAAGGCTGGCGGCTCTTCTCATGCGGGCCGGGTAAAGCCCCTACATCGGCTTAGCGCCGGCCGTACCACACTTCGCGAATTTGCCCTTGGCGTCCTTGCAGCGAACCACTTTCGCAGCGGCGGTCGGGCACTTCACGAACTTGCCAGTCTTCGGGTCTTTGCAGGGCGCGGCGAACGCCGGGGCCGTCATCAGTGCTGCTGCGGCAAAGCCGGTAAGGAGGAGCTTCATGGGTGTCTCCGCTTGCGATCGGCACCGCGCCGATTCGGCCACGGGATACTGCATCCGTCACGACCTGATGGCCACTCTCGTTTGGTCCGCTGCCGTATCGAAGGAAGCGCGCTAGCGACGGCATCTAGGCTGGCTGGTAAACCTCTGATACCCGACGTTATCCGGGGAATTGATGAGGGGTATTGCATGCGTTTGATCGTTGCTGCGGTCGTCGCCAGTGCGTTGAGCGGCACTTCTGCCGTTGCCGCACCGGTCGTGGGCCAGATCTCTTTGGGCGGCTATGCACAGTCGGTCGGCAGCGCCGGTATGGGAGGGGCAACGGGGATCTCGTTTGCCAACGCTTCCGGATTGTCGGTCACCGGCACCTCTGGGTCGATCTCGAGCTTCGGCGCGGGCAGCGGCTCATTCTCAGCCCTCGGGGCATGCAGTTCGCAAAGCTCTGGGTGCGGTACGATCAAGGACATAGCCAGCCTTTCGACGCCGGCCGCTATCTCTAGTTTTTTGACGCTGACGGGCACGCCAGCATTCTCTTTCGACCTCTCCGGTCTGAGCATGGTTTCGCGATCCCAAGACGCTTCTGGCGGATCACTCTCCTTCACGGCTGACGGCACCATCAACCTGGCAGGCTTTGATCAAACGCCAGGCCAATTCTTCTTCACGGCACAGGGAAACAACATCGTCAGCTACTCGGCGACCGTTATAGCTCGTGCAGCTCCGGCGATCCCTGAGCCCGCTACGTGGGCGATGATGCTGGTCGGTTTCAGCATGGTCGGCATCGTGGCGCGCCGTCGCATTACGGCCACGAAGGTCACATTCGCCTAATTCAATCCCAGTCTTAGGCGTGCGTGAGGCCGTCCGGATCATCCGGGCGGCCTTTGTTGTGTCTGCGGCCACGGCGAGTGAAATTTTCAACCTGAGGCGCATCTGATGAGGCTTGAAAGCACGTTCGGCGTGTTTTCCGATCGATCGGCCGACGTTCAGTCGCGGCGCAGTGGCTGCATTGCTAGATCCACCTCGCCTAGCTCCCATAGGCGGACATGGAAAGCCGCCGGTCCAACGAGGCCGGCGGCTCACTTCTCAGCGATCGCTTCCAAACGGTTTGCGACGAGCAACGGCTGCAGAGCGCTAGGTCGGCTAAGCCGTGTGACGACATGAGCAGCCCCCACGGGGTGGTCCGGGTTGTTAGTTAGTGCATTGTCGTCTCCGCTGCCATTGCCGGTCGTAGGTGGAGCGAAGCGGAACCGGAGGCCGGCAATGGCGGTGTCGCCGCTTCCGGGGCCGGCGGGCGGTAGCCCAGGCTGCTGTGCGGCCGGACGGTGTTGTAGTGACGGCGCCATGCCTCGATCAGCACCTTGGCCTCCACGAGGCTGTAGAAGATCTCGCCATTGAGCAGCTCGTCGCGAAGCGACCCGTTGAAGCTCTCGTTATAGCCGTTTTCCCATGGCGATCCCGGGGCGATGTAAAGCGTCTTCACGCCGATCTGTCCGAGCCAGGTCTGGACGGCGGTGGCGATGAACTCGCTGCCATTGTCCGACCTGATGTGCGCTGGCGGACCTCGGTCGATGAATAGGTCGGCCAACGCGGCCAGCACGTCTTCGTGGCGGAGCTGGCGTGACACGACCAGCGCCAGACACTCGCGACTGGCCTCGTCGATGATGGTCAG
>NZ_JACIEV010000003.1 GCF_014197105.1 Sphingomonas jinjuensis
CCGCCGCCGTCCCCGAGCCCGCCACCTGGGCGATGATGCTCGTCGGCTTCGCCATGGTCGGTGCCGCTTCGCGCTACCGCAGCCGCAAGACCGCGATCGCCGCCGCGTAAGTCAGCGCCTTCCTTCTTCAACGGGGGGAGAGGCCGTCGCGGGCAACCGCGGCGGCCTCTTCATGTTCAGCGTGGCGCGAGGGCGAGCACGCGCTCTGCGGCGGCAAGGTGCAGCCGTTCGACCATCCGGCCGGCGACCTTGATCGCGCCGTGGTTCGCGGCGGCGGGGTCGGCGAAGGCGGCGACGATGGCGTGCGCCTCGGCGATCTCGTCGGCCTGCAGCGAAAAGGCGGTATTGGCGGCGGCGATCTGCGCAGGGTGGATCAGCGTCTTGCCGTCGAAGCCGAGCGCGCGGCCCTGCGCGCATTCGGCCGCGAGCCGATCGGGGTCGTCGATCGCATTGAGCACACCGTCGAGCGCCTCGCCGCCGCCGGCGCGTGCGGCGGCGACGATTTGCGACAGCGCCGGGACCAGCGGCCAGCGATCGGCGCCGGGGCGTGCGCGAAGGTCGAGCGCCAGGTCGTTGGTGCCGGCGACGAGCAGCGTCGTGCGCGTCGCGCGCATCGCGACGGCGATGGCGGGCAGCGCGACGAGGCCGGCACAGGTCTCGACCATCGCCCACAGCGCCGGCCCCTCGGGCCCGAGCCGCTCGCGCGCCGCGACCAGATCGTCGGGGCCGTCGACCTTGGGCAGCAACACGGCATCGACCGCGGCGCCGCGCATTGCGTCGAGGTCGGCGGCGCCCCATTCGGTGGCCAGCGCATTGATGCGGATCACGCGCTCGCGATCCCCGAATCCTGACGCCATCGCCGCGACCGCGGCGGCGCGCGCATCGGGCTTCGCCTCGGGCGCCACGGCGTCTTCGAGGTCGAGGATGACGACGTCGCATGCCAGGTCCCGCGCCTTGGCGACGGCACGCGGGTTCGAGGCGGGCATGAATAAAGCGCTGCGGCGGGAACGAGCTTTCATTCCGCTGGTTTGCCGAATGAGATGCGGGGCACAAACCTAATATTTCCGGACCGATGCGTGTCCGCAGGCAGTCACGCGTGAGATTCGTTGCCTCCAGCAGGATCGCTGTCGCCGCGACTGCGCTGATCCTGCTGGGCGGCTGCGTGCCCGGCGTGCTCGATCCCGCCGGGCCGATCGGCGCCGGCGAGCGGACGATCCTGCTCAACTCGCTCGTCATCATGCTCGGTATCGTCGTGCCGACGATCATCGCCGCGGCTGGCTTCGCCTGGTGGTTCCGGGCGGGCAACGAGAAGGCGACCTATCGGCCCGACTGGTCCTACTCGGGCAAGCTCGAACTGCTCGTCTGGTCGGTGCCGCTGCTCGTCGTGATCTTTCTGGCCGGCATGACCTGGATCGGCAGCCACCAACTCGACCCGTTCCGCCCGATCCAGTCGACCAAGCGGCCGATCCGCGTCCAGGTCGTGTCGCTCAACTGGAAATGGGTGTTCATCTATCCCGACCAGGGCGTGGCGACGGTCAACCGGCTGGTGATGCCCATCGGTACGCCGGTCAATTTCGAGATCACGTCGGGGACGGTGATGAACAGCTTCTTCATCCCCCAGCTCGGCAGCCAGATCTATGCGATGCCGGGCATGCGCGCGAAGCTGTCGCTGCAGGCGGACCGGCCGGGCAGCTATCGCGGCCTGTCGGCGCATTATAGCGGCGAAGGTTTCGCCGACATGGTGTTCCGCGCCGAAGCCGTTTCGCCCGCCGCCTTCCAGTCATGGGCGCAGTCGCTGCGCGGCCGCGGCGGCCTGCTCGACGATCGCGCCTATCTGGCGCTCGCGCGGAAGGAAGAAACCTCGCGCCCCGGCTATTGGGGCAGCGTATCGCCGAACCTCTTCGACGCGGCGGTCGCCCAGGCGGGGGTGCCGGTCCACAAGGTCGAGCATCACGGCAGGGAAAGACTCTGATGTTCGGCAAGCTCAGCTGGCAAAGCATTCCCTGGGAAGAGCCGATCCCGCTGGTCGCGGCGTCGGTGGTCCTGCTCATCGGCGCGGGCGTGCTCGCGTGGGTCTGGCGGCGTGGCTACGTCCCCTATCTGTGGCGCGAGTGGATCACGTCGGTCGATCACAAGCGCATCGGCATCATGTACTGCATCTTCGCGATGGTGATGCTGCTGCGCGGTTTCTCCGACGCGCTGCTGATGCGCTCGCAGCAGGCGATGGCGATGGGCAACGAGGGGTATCTGCCCCCCGACCATTACGACCAAGTGTTCACCGCGCACGGCGTCATCATGATCTTCTTCGTGGCGATGCCGTTCATGATCGGGCTGATGAACTTCGCGGTGCCGTTGCAATTGGGCGTCCGCGACGTCGCCTTTCCGACGCTCAACAACGTCTCGTTCTGGCTGACCGCCTCGGGCGCGCTGCTCATCAACATCAGCCTCGTCGTCGGCGAGTTCGCGAAGACCGGCTGGGTCGTCTATCCGCCGCTGTCGGAGATCCGCTTCTCGCCAGGCGTCGGCGTCGACTATTATCTGTGGGCGTTGCAGATATCGGGGGTTGGCACGCTGCTGTCGGGCGTCAACCTCGTCACCACCATCCTGAAAATGCGCGCGCCGGGCATGGGCTACACCCGGATGCCGATGTTCTGTTGGACGACGCTGGCGACCAACCTGCTGATCGTCGCGGCATTCCCGATCCTGACGGCGACGCTGGCGATGCTGACGCTCGACCGGTATCTCGGCTTCCACTTCTTCACGAACGAGCTCGGCGGCAACGCGATGATGTTCGTGAACCTGATCTGGGCTTGGGGCCACCCCGAGGTCTATATCCTGGTGCTGCCGGCGTTCGGCGTGTTCAGCGAGGTGGTGTCGACCTTCTCGGGCAAGCCGCTGTTCGGTTATCGGTCGATGATCGTCGCGACGATGGTGATCTGCCTGCTCAGCTTCATGGTGTGGCTGCACCATTTCTTCACGATGGGCGCCGGTGCCGACGTCAACGGCTTTTTCGGCGTCGCGACGATGATCATCGCGGTGCCGACGGGGGTGAAGGTCTTCAACTGGATCTTCACCATGTACGGGGGCCGGATCCGCTTCACGACGCCGATGCTCTATTCGGTCGGCTTCATGTGCTCGTTCGTGATCGGCGGCATGACCGGCGTCCTGCTGGCGGTGCCGCCGGCCGACTTCGTCCTGCACAACTCGCTGTTCCTGGTCGCGCATTTCCACAACATCGTCATCCCCGCGGTGCTGTTCGGCGCCTTCGCGGGCTATCAATACTGGTTCCCCAAGGCGTTCGGCTTCACCCTCGACGAGAAGTGGGGAAAGCGCGGCTTCTGGTGCTGGATCACCGGATTTTACCTCGCCTTCATGCCGCTCTACATCCTGGGGCTTCAGGGCATGACGCGGCGGCTGCAGCATTACGACGTGCCGGAATGGCAGATGTATCTGTGGGTCGCGGGCATCGGCGCGCTGTTCATCGCCGCCGGCATCGCCTGCCAGATCATCCAGCTGTTCGTGTCGATCCGGAACCGCGAGGCGCTGAAGGACACGACCGGCGATCCGTGGGACGGCCGCAGCCTGGAGTGGGTCACGACGTCGCCGCCGCCCGCCTTCAACTTCGCAGTACTGCCCAACGTCCAGGGCGAGGAGGCCTATTGGTCGGTGAAGGCCGAAGCCAAGGAGAAGGGCGAGCTGTCGAAGCGACCGAAGTACGAAGCCTTCGAGATGCCGCGCAATTCGCCGACCGGCATCGTCACTGCCTTCTTCTCGACCGCGATCGGCTTTGCGCTCATCTGGCATATCTGGTGGCTGGCGATCGTCGGTTTCTTCGGTGCCTGGGCGACGTTCGTCGTCTTCGCGTGGCGGGACGAGACGGAATATGAGGTGAGCGCCGAGGAGGCACGGCGGCTCGACGACGAGCGTCGCCGTGCCAAGGCGGCGATGGTCGGCCTGCCGCAGGACCAGATCGCATGAGCGCCGCCCCCGCCCATTCGCGCCCCGGCGGCGATCCGCACAATCTGGGCCATGGCGACGTGCCGATCAGCGAGCGCGGGCCGGCGCCCAAGCGGATCGTCGTCGCCTATGGCTTCTGGATCTTCCTGCTATCGGACTTCATCCTGTTTTCCGGCTTCTTCGCCGCCTATGCGGTGCTTGCGAAGGAGACGGCGGGCGGGCCGGCCGGGCGCGACATCTTCGACTTGCCGCTGGTCGCGTGGGAGACGGCGTTCCTGCTGCTCTCCAGCTTCGCGTGCGGCATGGCCGCCATCGCGACCACGGCGAAGTCGGTACGCTGGTTCCAGGTTTCGATGGCGGTCACCGCGCTGTTCGGTGCCGCCTTCCTGGCGTGCGAGCTGTACGAATTCGTCCATCTGATCGGCGAGGGCAACGGTCCGTCGCGCAGCGCCTTCCTATCGGCCTTCTTCGCGCTGGTGGGATGCCACGGCCTCCACGTCACGCTGGGCATGCTCTGGCTGACGACGATGATGGCGCAGGTGTGGGCCAAGGGCTTTCGCGACGATATCGTCCGCCGAATCGCCTGTTTCGCACTCTTCTGGCACGCGCTCGACATCATCTGGGTAGCCCTATTCACCGTCGTCTATCTGTTGGGATCGGCCGCATGAGCGAAACGGACGACACGCTGCATCAGGAGGACGGCGCGGGTGCCGATCGCGCGCCGGGCGAGGACGAGCCGCAATCGATCGCCGAACAAGTCCGCGGCTATGGAATCGGGCTGGGCCTCGCGGCGGTGCTGACGCTGGCGTCGTTCTGGGCGCTGGCGAGCGGGCTGATCTATGGCCCGGCGATCCCGGTCGCGCTGATCGCGCTGGCGGTGGCGCAGATGGGCGTCCACCTGGTCTTCTTCCTCCACGTCACCAGCGGCCCCGACAATACCAACAATGTCTTGGCGCTGGCGTTCGGCGTGCTGATCGTCGCGCTGGTGATGGTCGGAACGCTCTGGATCATGGCGCATCTCGATCATAATATGATGTCGATGGGCGATATGATCCGGATGCAGCGCTGAGCGAGGACGCGCGCGAGCTGGAGCGCCGCGCCGACGCGTTGCTGCGGGCGGGGCGAGTGGCGGAGGCGATCGACGCCTACGCCCGGGTGACGGCGCTCGATCCGCGTGCGGCGGCGGCGTGGTACAACCTTGGCTATCTGCTGCGCGCCGATCGCCAGTTCGAGGCGGCGCTCCACGCCTATGGCCGGGCGATCGAAGCCGGGATCGATCGGGTGGAGGAAGTGCATCTCAACCGCGCGGTGATCCTGTCCGAATTCCTGGAGCGTGCCGAGGATGCCGAGGCGGAACTGACGACCGCGCTGGCGATCGCGCCGGGATTTGCCCTGGCGTGGCTCAACCTCGGCAATGTGCGTGAGGATCGGGGCGACGCGCATGGCGCGCGGGGCGCGTACGAACGGGCGCTCGCGATCGATCCGGCGAGCGGGCGGGCGCTGGCGCGGATCGCGGCCATCGACGTGTTCGAGGGGCAGGCGGCGGCGTCGGTCGATCGGCTGCGGCGGGTAGCGAGCGATCCGCGGATGCCGGTGCAGACGCGTGCCGAGGTGGCGTTCGCGCTCGGCAATGCGCTCGACGCGCTGGGTGCCTATCGCGAGGCGTTCCAGGCGATCGCCGCAGCGCACCAGATGGCTCGCGCCGCGATGCCGCCGCAGTATCGCTACGACCGCAACGCGCAGGCGGCGCTGGTCGACCGGCTGATCGCGCTGCCGCCGCTGCCCCGCGACGAGGCGCCGGGTGAAGGGCCGCAGCCGGTCTTCGTGTGTGGCATGTTCCGGTCGGGATCGACGCTGGTCGAGCGCATCCTGTCGCGCCACAGCCGGATCACCGGCGGCGGCGAGATCGAGGCGCTCCCCGCACTGGCACACGCGATGCCACGCTATCCGGCCGAGGTGGCGGCGGCGGATGCGGCGACGCTCGCCGGCTGGCGCGACGCCTATCTCGCCGAGGTAGCGCGGGCACATCCGGGCGAGGTGCTGGTGACCGACAAGCGGCCCGACAATTTCCTCCACCTCGCGCTGGTGAAGCGGCTGTTTCCCGCGGCGCCGATCATCCACACGGTACGCGCGCCGATGGACAACCTGGTGTCGATCTGGTTCCTCCATTTCGACGACAGCATCACCTATGGCCACGACCTGGGCGACATCGTCCATTGGTATGCCCAGTATCGCCGGCTGATGGCGCATTGGCGCGAGCGGTTCGGCGACGATATCCGCGACATCGCCTATGAGCAGGTCGTTGCCGCACCACGCGAGAGCATCGGCGGACTGCTGGCGAGCCTGGGCCTGCCGTGGGAGGAGGGCGTCCTGTCGGAGCGCGACCGGGGCGGCGTGGTGCGCACCGCCAGCGTGTGGCAGGTGCGCCAGCCGCTTCACCAGCGCTCAGTCGATCGCTGGAAGAACTATGCCGCCGAGCTGGCGCCGGTGCGCGACGCCTTCGCTGCAGCGGGGATCGCTACGGCTTGACGGCGCCCTGACCGGTCACGCGGAACAGCTCCTTCAGCAAACGTTGCTCGTCGGTGCCGAGATGCGGATTCCAGACGTCGAGGATCAGGACGATGCGCGGCTGAGCGGTGGGGTTCCATGCCTCGTGCTCGATGGTGTCGTCGAAGGCGAAAGCCTCACCCTCGCGCCACGGCCGGGTCTCTCCACCGACGCGGAAGGTGCAGCCGTCGGGCACGACCAGCGGCAGGTGGACGATGGCGCGGGTGTTGGTGACGCCGGTGTGCGGCGGGATATGAGCGCCGGGGCGCAGGATCGAGAAGAAGGCGGTCGGCGCCTTTCCCGGTATGTCGTTCTGGGGAATGGCCGCGAGCGCTGCGGCGGTGGCGGGGCAGCGTTCGCAGACCTCGTCGTTGCGTAACCCATATTCCCACAGGAAACAGGCGCTCCAGTCGGTGTTGTTGTCGAGCGCGGTCCATTTGTTCTCGGGCGTGCCGGGTTCCTGGCGGACATAGGGACGGATCGCGGGAATGCCCTCGGCGACGAGCGCCAGCGCCTCGGCGCGGATCGCGTCGGTCTGCGCCTCGAGCGCGGCGAACCAGGGGAAGAGGCGGCGGTCGAAGAACTCGTCGGCGGGCAGGAAGGGGACGTGAACACCCGACGGCTGGTTGGCGTAGATCGCGCGGCGGCCGAGCAGATGGCCGATGCAGGCGTCGATGCGGCGACCATCCGGGCCCATCGCCGCAAGGGCGCCCCCGATCGCGTCGTTGATGCGGGCGTCGAGCGCCGCGGTATGCGCGGCGAGGAAGGTGCGGCCGCGCTGGAGCGCATCCTCGATCATCGGCGGTCGGTCGGGCATCGCCGCCGCCATCTGGACGACGCCCGACCAGCCGACCGCCGCGGCGGTATCGTCGCCCCGGCGCTGGTTGAGTTCGGCGAGGCGAAGCTGCGCGACGAAGTTGAGCCGATCGATGTCGAGCGCGCGCGAGAGGGCGGCGGCCTCGGCATCGGCGTCGCCGCGCAGCCGCTCTGCGGTGGCGAGATTGATCAGCAGGATCGGCTGGCCCGGATCGCGTTCGGCCGCCGCTGCGAACACCCTGGCCGCCATTGCGCCATCGCCATCGGCGATCGCGCGCATGCCGCGGGCATTGAGGACCTGCGGGTTGTCCGGCGCGATTCCCATCGCCTGGTCGAGCAGGCGGCGTTCGGTCGCGACGTCGCCGCGCTGACGGGCGGCGGCGGCATCGGCGATCAACGGGGCGAGGCGGGGGTCGGGGGCGGACATGATCGATCTGGTAGCCCGGAAACCAGGCACAAAAAAAGGGGCGGCCGCGATGGCCGCCCCTTCAAGAGACGTCAAAGGACGTGTCCGCTTAGAAACGGACGCGTGCCGACACGTTGTAGAGGCGACCGATCGCGTCGTAGGTCGACGGATAGGTGTTGCCGCTGTTGAAGGCGGTCGCACCGGCCGACGAACCCACCAGCGGCGGCTGCTTGTCGAGCAGGTTACGCACGCCGAAGGTGAAGGTCATGTGCTCGGTCGCTTCGAACTGAACCGACAGATCGAAGTAATCGTAGGCCGGGATCTTGTTGAAGTTGAACGAGCGGCCGGCAAGCGGGCTCGGGCCGGTCACGGTGCCGTTGAACAGGTTGCGGTTCGCCGTCGTAAAGCCACGCGCCGCGAAGTCGGCAGCCTGACCCTCGTACTGAACGCCGCTGATGTGGCGCCACAGCAGCGAGACGGTCGCCTCGCCCAGCGACAGCGAGGTGCGCTGGTTCCACTGCCACTCCGGCTGGATCGAGCCGCAGTTGACCGAGTAGTAGCCGACGCAATCGCGGTTGTAGCCGGTCGGCGACGCGCGGAACGTGTTCTTGTCGGTCCAGGTGCCCTGGAAGCTCAGGTTCAGCCCAACGTTGCCGAACTCATGCTTGTAGTTCGCGTTGAGGTCGACACCGTTGGTTGCCAGGCGGCCGAGGTTGGTCAGCGGCTGGGTCAGACCCGGCACGGTCACGCTCGAACCCGACAGACGGCCGTTGAGCGGGCTGCGGCGGATGCTGGTGCATGCCGCCGACGCTGCCTGAGCCGCGGTGATCGACGCCGGATTGTTACCGAAGCAGGCGCTGATCAGATCGCCCGGCGTCGCCGCCGTGATCGCATCGTTCACCTTGATGTCGAAGTAGTCGATCGCGAGGCTGAAGCCCGGGATCAGGTCCTTCGGCTGGATGACGACGCCTGCGGTGAAGGTATCGGCCTTCTCCGGCAGGATCGACGGGTTGCCACCACCGGTCACGTTCACCTGACCCGACGCCGGGTTCAGAATGCTGCCGATCGACGCCGCCGGCGCACCCTGGTTGCGGCAGGCGAGCGTCAGGTTGGCGTTGTTGACCGGCGCGGTGCCCGCGCAGGGGTCGACGGCCAGGTTGTCGAGGCTGGTCACGACCGGCGAGAACAGCTCACCGATGTTCGGTGCACGGACGGCGCGCTGGTAGTTGCCGCGGAACTTGATCGCCGCGAACGGCTCCCAGCTGATGCCGCCCTTGTAGGTCCACGCATCGAAGTTCGGGCGGTTCGCCGCGAAGATCTGATACTTCGAGTAGCGGAAGCCGCCCTCGAGGGTCAGGGCGCGGAAGAACGGCTTGTCGGCGACGAGCGGCGCGATCAATTCGCCGAACGCTTCCTTCACGTCGTAGCTGCCGTTGAAGGGCAGGATAGCGCCACCGGCACCGCCCAGCTCGCCCGGCGACAGCGCATAGGCGTCCGGCGCGCGGTTGTAGCTGTACTTGCGATACTCGCCGCCGAGGGCGTAGCCGATCGGCTCCGCCGCCCACGGCAGGGTCGCGCCGAAGTCGCCGTTCAGGACGGCCTTCGCCTGAGACAGCGCGGTCTTGATGACGATCGAGCTCTGGCCGTTCAGGAACGCGGCCTGCGCGGAGGTAATGCTGCCGTCCTGGCCGAACAGGTTGAGCGGGACGCAGCCGTTGGTCGTGACGGTGCAGGTCGAGGTGTTGTTGGCGTTGAGCGCCTGCTGGACACGGCTGCGCAGCACGTAGCCCGACTGGACCTGATCGAGCTGGTTCTCACCATAGGCGCCCGAGATGTCGATCTTGTGGTGATCGCTCAGCTTCAGGCGGAGGCCCGCCTTGTAGTCGAACACCTGCGTCGTCCAGGTCGACACGCGCGGGCCCAGCTCGGTGCTGCGGCGGTAGACGGCCGGCAGGTTGAGCGAAGTCGTGCCGGTGCAGTTCGCTGCCGAGACGTTGTTCAGCGAGCAAAGCTGCGCGCGCAGGCTGGCGTTGAGGTACGGATTGTTCGCCGGAATGGTCAGCGCTTCGCCGAAGATGCCCGACGGCGCGATGATCTGCTGGACGGTGTTCTTCGAGAACAGCGCGCGGCTGTACACCTCGAGGTTGTCCGAGATCTCGTAATGCGCCTGACCGAAGATGTTGTAGCGCTTAAACGGCGTCTGGAAGATGTTGTACGGGCTGAAGTTGAACGGCGAATAGGCCGTCACCAGCGCCGTGCCGGCCGGATTGACCTGCAGCTGACCCTGGCCGTTACCGAAGTCGACGCCGGTGGGAACCGACGTCGGCGAGGCGCCGGCGGCGACGCCATTGGCCGATCCGATCGTGAAGACCGAGATGTCGCGCTTGCCCTGGTAGAGGGGATCGGCTTCCTGATAGCCGACGCTGAGCACCGCGTTGCCGCGGCCGTCGTCGAAGTTCGCGCCGATCGTCAGGTCGCTGCGGAAGTAGTTCGCATCGCCACGCTCGGAGATCTGCTGGCTGACGTTCGCTTCGAAACCGGCGAAGTCGCGCTTGGTGATGAAGTTGGCGACGCCCGACACGGCGTCCGCGCCGTAGGTCGTCGACGCACCACCGGTCAGCACGTCGACGCGCTGGATGAGGGCGACGGGGATGTTGTTGAGATCGACGGTGCCGCCGGCTGCGGCGGGGACCAGGCGGTCGCCGTCGAGGAGCACGAGGTTACGCTGCGAGCCGAGGTTGCGCAGGTTGATCGTCGCGAAACCGCCCTGACCGTTGTTGACCGACGAACCGATGCCCGGAACCGCACCCGGCAGCTCGCGGATGATCTGCTCGACCGTGTTGGTGTTGCGCAGCGTCAGCTCGTTCTCGGCGATCACGTTGACCGGGCTCGACGAGACGAGGTTCGGGTTCGAGATCAGCGTACCGGTGACGACGATGTCCTGGCCGGCTTCAGCCGGGGGCGGGTTGTTCGCGTCGGTGGCTTCGGTCTGCGTCTGCGGCGTCAGCGGCGCGGTCTGCGCGAAGGCCGGCGAGGCGATGGAAGCGGCACCGATGAGAAGCGTCGACGCCAACAGGCGCGAACGAGCGGTCATCTGCATATTAACCCCTTTAAGGTCTGTTAAGCTTTCTAGTCGGCCTGCCGGATTCTGATCGTTCGGCTGGCTTTCTAGCGCATGCCCATAGAATGATGCCGCTTTCTGCTGCAATGCACTGACGGACGAGGCTTCCGCTTTGGTCAACCGCTGTGTCTGTTAGGTCACAGAAGTGTAGTATTGCTGACGTGGATTGCCGACCTAATACAGTGACGAGGGGGTAGTGATGAGGGTTCAAGCGTCTCAGCTTTCGGGTTTTCTCGCGATGGTGGCGATGATCGTGCCGGCATCGACCGGGCTCGCGGCCCAGCGGCGCGATACAAAGGCGTCAGCGGCGCTCGATGCGTTGGCGCAGTGCGTCGCGATCGCCACCGACGCCGAGCGGCTGGCCTGTTACGACCGCGCCGCCCGCCCGCTGATCGAGGCGCAGAAGGCCAAGGATTTCGTCGTCGTCGATCGCGAGGAGGTGCGCAAGACGAAGCGCTCGCTGTTCGGCTTCTCGCTGCCGTCGATCAAGCTGTTCGGCGCGTCGGACGACGAGCCGGTCAAGCAGCTGGTCGGGGTGATGACCGAATCGACCCAGCTGCCGGGCGGACTGATGCGCTTCCAGCTCGACGACGGCAGCGTGTGGGACACGACCGAGGGGCTGCCGCTGATGCCGCGCAAGGGCGACACCGTGACGGTGAAGGCGGGATCGCTCGGCAGCTATATCGCGACCGCGCCGGGCCGGCGCTCGCCGCGAGTCAAGCGGGTTCGCTGAGCGTCACGCCCGCCCGGCCGCGGGATAGAGCAGCCAGCGCAGGCCGGTACGCTGGAACGGGTGCCAGTCGCCATCAGGCTGGGCGAGACGGTCGGCGACGGCGAAGAGGACCGAGGCGTTGACGGCGAGGCCGCAGTGGCTGCCGTGGACCTCGATGCTTTCGGCGTGGTCGCAGCTCTCCTCGACGCAGTTCTGCCAGGCGACGACACCGTCGCCGCGGCTGTAGATCGCGGTCGAGGGGACGGGCGCCGCGCTCGACACCTCCGCCATCTGACGCTTGGCATGGTCGCCGTCGACGCGCTGGCCGCTGAGATACTCGTACAGCTTCCACACGTTCGTCGCGCGGGGATCGCCCGCGAAGGGCGAGCCGAGCGTCACGACCTGGCGCACCGCATCGGGCAGGCGGCTGGCGAGCAGGCGCGCCATGATCCCGCCCAGGCTCCAGCCGATCAGGCTGACGCGCTGGCCGGTCGCCTCGTGGATCGCCTTCAGCCGGGCGATCAGCTTTTCGCCCTCGCGCCCGATCGCGCGCGGGCCAAGGTTGCGGCCCAGTTCCCAGGCGTGGGCGTCATAGCCAAGCCGATTGAGATACGCGCGCATCACCGCGGTCGAGGCGTCGCTGGTGACGAAGCCGGGCAGGACGAGCACCGGATGCCCGTCGCCGCGCGGCGCGCTGGCGAGCAGCGGTGCGGCGAGGGGCAAGGCGCCCAGTTCGACGAGCGCGCGCGGCAGCTCGGTCATCGCGAGCAGCGCGGAAGGCGGCTGGCTCGTGCGCTGGACGGTGGTGGAGCGATGGGTGGCCGCGGTGGCCATGAATTGTTCTCCTGAAGTCACCCCGTCAATGCGCCGGGGCGGCGATCGTTCAATTCGACGCCGAACGCCGTGGTGGCGGCGTGGTGACGGGAGACGTCGAGGCTGAGGATTGCCAGGTCGTGGGGGGTGCCGTCGCGACCGCGGACCTGATCCTTCAGCATCGCCTCGGCCCGGAAGCCCAGGCTTTCGAACAGCGCGATCGACGCCTGCTGGTCGGTCGTCATCGCTGCGGTCAGCTTGTCGAGCCCGTGCGCGGCGGCGATGGCGAAGATCGCCTCGAGCAGGTCGCGGCCGAGGCCGGCGCCGCGGCGCTCGCTCGATACCAGCAGGCGGACTTCGCCGACGTGGCCGCTCCAGCCGAGCGGATCGCGGACCAGGGCGGCGCTGCCGACGACACGGCCGTCGCTTTCGGCGACCAGGCTGTCGATCCACCCTTCCGCGATCGCTGCCTGCCACGCCTCGATCACGCGCGGATGGCGAAGGTCGCGGCCGAGGAACAGCAGGTCATGCTCGGGCAGGCCGTTGGCGAAGGCAAGCATCGCATCGGTATCCGCGGGGACGAAGCGGCGGATGACGTGGCTCATGTGGATCGGCTCCCCAGCCAGGTGACGAGTTTGGGCCACAGACGGCGGATCGCATTGCCGCCGGCGACGAGGCTGACGTGGCCACCCTTCAGCATCACCTCCTCCTTGTCGCGGCTGCCGACCATGCCCAGCAGCGGCGCGGAGGCGGGGGTGGGGACGATATGGTCATGTTCGGCGGCGACGTGGAGGAAGGGGGAGATGATGCGCGAGAGGTCGATTTGGCGGCCAGCGACGGTCATCGTGCCCTCGTTGAGGCGGTTCTCCCACATCAGCGCATGGGTGGTCTCGCGGAAATACTCGCCCGCCAGCGGCAGGATGTCGGCGGCCCAGCGATCGAACATGCGGAACGACTTCACGAAGGCGTCGTCGTGGAGCTGATCGACCAGGCGGATGTTGCCCGCGACCCGCGTGCCGGGGCGCAGCATGTCGAAGGCGGTGTAGAGATAGTCGCCGGGGCAGTTGCCGAAGGTGTCGACCAGCCGGTCGACGTCGAAGAAGCGGCGGTCCGCCCAGGCCTGGAACATCTCCATCTTGCTGAAGTCGACGGGGGTCGTGAAGGTGACGAGGTTGGCGAGCACGCCGTCCCCCTCCAGCGCTGCCCACAGCAAGGACAGGACGCCGCCGAAGCAATAGCCGACGACGCTGACGTCGGACTCGCCGGTTTCCGCCTGCACCCGGGCGACCGCGCTGGGAATGAAGTCGAGGACATAGTCCTGGAGACGCAGCCGCCGCTCGTCGGGGCGGGGCGCTTCCCAGTCGAGCATGAAGACGTCAAAGCCGGCGTCGAGCAGATATTCGACTAGGCTCTGCCCCGGCACCATATCGAAGATATACCCGCGGTTGGTGGTCGCCATCACCAGCAGGATCGGCACGCGGTACACGTCGTCGACGCGCGGGCGGTAGTGATAGAGCCGCATCGTGCCGCGTTCGACCAACACGTCCTTGGGCGTCGCGCCGAGCGTCGGGCCGGCGGTGGTGAAGTAATCGAGCCCCTTGATGTTGCGCAGCATCGCGCGCTCGAATTCGGCTGCGGCGGTGGTGAAGGGGTCGGTCGGCATGGATCAGGCGGGCCTCATACCGGTCCCGCCCAGCCCGTCATCCTTGCGATAGTCAGGACTTCGCAGTGGAGCGTCCCGCCCTTGCCGCGGGAGATCCTGACTTTCGTCAGGATGACGGGGGTGGAGAGGAGAGGACGCTGTCACCCCTTGGCCTCGGGGGGCTTGCGGCTTCGGCTGGGCCTGGGCTTCGTCGCCGCGACCGGCGTGCCGCCGGCCACGCGCAGCTCGATCCGCTCCAGCGCCGCCTCGATCCGGGCAAGGCGGGCGGACAGGTCCTCGAACTCGGCGCGGCTCGGCATCTGGGCGGCGGCGAGCGCGCGTTCCATCATGTCCTTCGATGCGGCCTGCGCGTTCATCGTCGCGCCGCTGGCGGTGTTCATGCCCCGCGACCATTCGTCCGACCGGAGCATCGCGCCGCCGACGCTGTTCGCCATCTTTTCCCATTCGCCGAGCATCGAGCGAAGGAACGCGGCGGGATCGTCGGCTGCCATGCTGCGCAGCATCGGCGCGGCAGGGGCGGGGTGTCAATCCGTCTTCCGTTCGCCCTGCGAAGGGCAGGTGGCTTGGCTTGCCCTTCGAGACGAGGCTTCGACTTCGCTCAGCCTCTCCTCAGGGCGAACGGAGGAGTGAGGGCGACGAGGCTTGCGATCTACGGATCCTGCCGCGGTGCGCCGATCGCGGTTACCGGCTGGGGGCCGTTGGCCGTCGCATCGAGCAGCGAGTCGCCGCCGAGCACGCGGTACAGCGTCACGCGGTTGCTGGCGCCGGTCAGCTGCGTGGCGATCAGCGTGCGCTGCGCCGAGTAGAGCGATCGCTGCGCATCGAGCGAACTGAGATAGGTGTCGATGCCGCCACGATACCGTGCCTGCGTCAGATTGTAGGTGTCGAGCGCCGCCGCCTGGTTGTTGACGTTGGCCTGGAGCTGGTCAGTGATCGTCCCCTGCCGCGCGAGCGCGTCGGCGGTTTCCTGGAACGCGATCTGGATCGCGCGCTCGTAGGTGGCGAGCAGCACGTCGCGCTGCGCCTCAGAATAGCGGACGTTGGCGATGCCGGCGCCTGCCTGGAAGATCGGATAGCTGACCGATGGCGCCACCGAATAGTTGAACGCCCCACCCGAAAAGAGCGAGGACAGCGCGTTCGAAGCGAAGCCGACGAGCCCGGTCAGCGAGATGCGCGGGAACAGCGCGGCGCGCGCGGCGCCGATCTGGGCGTTGGCGGCGCGCAGCTGATATTCCGCCTGGACGACATCGGGGCGGCGGAGCAGCACGCCGCTGTCGAGCCCGGCGGGCAGCGCCGCGACGGTGCCCTGCGCCTCCTCGATCGACTGCGGCAGCATTGCGGGGTCGATCGACGCGCCGACGAGCAGCTGAAGCGCGTTGACGTCCTGCGCCAGCTGGGTGCGTTGCTGGGCGACGTCGGACTGGGCGGTGAACAGGATCTGTTGCGCCTGGCGCAGGTCGGTGCGGGGCGACACGCCGCCGGCGCGCCGCGCCTCGGTCAGGCGGACGGACACTTCCGCGCTCTTGGCGGTATCCTCGGCGATCTTGAGCAGGCTCTCGTCGGCAGCGTAGGTGAGCCAGGCGTCGGCGACGTCGCCGACCAGCGTCAGCCGCGTCGCGCGCGCCGCCGCCTCGGTCGCGAAATAGCGGCTGAGCGCGGCGCCGGTCAGCGATCGGACGCGGCCGAACAGGTCGAGCTCGAACGCGGTGATGCCGAGGTCGACGGAGAAGGCACTGTTGCCGTTGCCGGTGGTGATGACGGTGCCGGTGCTACCCGTTCCCGTGCCGCCGGTCCCGGTGCCACCGGTGCCCGTGCCGGTGTCGACACCCGTACCGGTGCCGGTGCCGACGCCGCCCGTGCCGCTGTTGCCGGTACTGCCGCTGCCTGCCGTGCTGCGCGCGCCATTGCCGCCGCCCGAGTAGCTGTAGCGCGCCGATCCGTTGACCGTCGGCAACAGGCTGGCGCGCTGGATACGATATTGCGCGCGGGCGGACTCGATATTGGCGACGGCGATGCGCAGGTCGCGGTTGTTCGCCAGTGCCTTGTCGATCAGCGCCTGAAGCCGCGCGTCGCGGAAGATGTCGCGATAGGTGACCGTCGGCAGCGATGCCTCGCTGGCGCGCAGATACGCGTCGCCGACCGGCCAGGACGGCGGCACGGGCATCGCCGGGCGTTCGTACTTGGGGGCCAGCGAGCAGCCGGCGAGCAGGACGAGGAACAGGGGGCTCAGGCGACGCATCAGGCGGGCTTCGGTTCGGTGGTGGGGGGCATCGGCGGGGCCGGGGGCTGATCGTCGCCATGCTTGCCCTGATGCCCGGTCGGGCGACCGCGCAGCCTGGCGATGCCGTCGCGCACGGTGCGGCGGACGAGGACGAAGAACAGCGGGATGTAGAAGATCGCGAGGAAGGTCGCCGACAGCATCCCGCCGATCACCGCGGTGCCGATCGCGATGCGGCTGTTGGCGCCGGCACCGGTCGAGATCGCGAGCGGCAGCACGCCGAAAATGAAGGCGAACGACGTCATCAGGATCGGTCGCAGACGGATCTTGGCGGCCTCCAGCGCGGCGTCGATGACGCGCGCGCCCTTGCGCTCGGCCTGTTCGGCGAACTCGATCATCAGAATCGCGTTCTTCGCGGCCAGGCCCATCGTCGTCAGCAGGCCGATCTGCAGATAGACGTCGTTGGTGAGCCCACGCAGCGTCACGAAGGCGATCGCGCCGATCAGTCCGAGCGGGATGATGAGCAGCACCGCGAACGGGATCGACCAGCTCTCGTACAGCGCTGCCAGGCACAGGAAGACGACCAGGATCGACAGGCCGTAGAGGATCGGCGCCTGTCCCGACGACAGCCGCTCCTGATAGGAGAGGCCCGCCCACGACACGCTGGTGCCGGGGATGTTCGCGGCAAGCTGCGCGATGCGCTCCATCGCCTGGCCCGAGCTTTGGCCGGGCACCGCGGAGCCCTGGAATTCGAACGACGAAATGCCGTTGAAGCGCGACAGCGTCGTCGGCGCCTGGCTCCACCCGATCTGCGAGAAGGACGAGAAGGGCGCCATCTGGTTGTTCGATCCGCGCACGAACCACTGCTTCAGGTCGTCGGGCTGCGAACGGTAAGGCGCGTCGCCCTGGACGAAGACGCGCTTGACGCGGCCGCGGTCGATGAAGTCGTTGACGTACTGGCCGCCCCAGGCGGTCGACAGCGTCGAATTGACCTGGGTCTGGGTCAGGCCGAGCGCGGCGAGCTTCTGCGGATCGACGTCGATCTTGAGCGTCGCGACGTCGGGCAGCTCGGTCAGGCGAACGCCGGCAAGGTTCGGGTCGGCATTGGCCGCCGCCAGAAGCTTGTCGCGCGCGGCGTCGAATTGCACCTGGCTCAGGCCGCCGGTGTTCTGAAGCTCCATCGTGAAGCCGTCCGACTGGCCGAGGCCGCGAACCGCCGGCGGGATCAGGGCGAAGACCTGCGCATCGCGAAGCCCGCGGAACGCGCCCGAGGCGCGCTGGACGATCGCATCGGCGGTATTCTCCTTGCCCTCACGATCGGCCCAGTCGTTGAGCGCGAGGAACGCCTGGCCGGTATTCTGCCCCGACGTGCCGCCACCGCCGCCGCCCGCGACCGAGAAGACCGTCTTGAGGTTGGCGCCTTCCTGCTGCGCGAAATAATCCTCGACGGTGCGCTGCACCTCGATCGTGCGCTGCTGCGTCGCGCCTGCGGGCAGGCGGAACTGGACGATCGCGCTGCCCTGGTCCTCGGTCGGCAGGAAGCCGGTCGGCAGGCGCAGGAACAGCACCGCCAGCAGGGCGACGACGCCAGCGTAGATCAGCACGAACAGCCACTTATGGTCGACCACGTAGCGAACCGAGCCGACATATTTCTCGACGCCGCGATCGAAGGTGCTGTTGAACTTGTCCTTCGCGACCTGATAGCCGTGCGCGACCTTGGGGAAGCGGCGGTCGAGCCAGCCGCCTTCGCGGTTGCCATCCTCGTCGCGCTTCTTCTGCTTGAGCAGCGCCGCGGTGAGGGCGGGCGACAGGATCAGCGCGACCAGCACCGACAGCACCATCGCCGACACGATCGTCAGCGAGAACTGACGATAGATGACGCCGGTCGATCCGCCGAAGAACGCCATTGGCAGGAACACCGCCGACAGGACGAGCGCGATCGCGACGAGCGCGACCGAAATCTCGTTCATCGACTCGATCGTCGCCTCGCGCGGCGTCATGTCGGGATTTTCTTCGAGCAGGCGCTCGACGTTCTCGACGACGACGATCGCATCGTCGACGAGCAGGCCGATCGCGAGCACGAGCCCGAACAGCGTCAGCGTGTTGATCGAGAAACCGGCGACGTAGAAGACTGCGAAGGTGCCGAGCAGCACGACGGGCACCGCGATCGCCGGGATCAGCGTCGCGCGCCAGCTTTGCAGGAAGACGAACATGACGATGACGACGAGGATGATCGCCTCGATCAGCGTCTTCACCACCTCTTCGATCGACAGCTTGATGAAGTCGGTCGAATCGTTGGCGTAGGCAACCTTGATGCCGGGCGGGAAGCCCTTGGCGACGCTGGCGATCTCGGCCTTCACCAGTTCGGCGGTCTCGAGCGCGTCGGCCCCCGGTGCAAGCAGCACGGCGATACCGGCGCCGGGGTGGCGGTTGACGCGGCTCGACGCGGCATAGCTTTCCGCGCCCAGCTCGATCCGCGCGACGTCCGACAGGCGAACGGTGGCGCCCGACGATTGCGTCTTGAGCACGATGTTGCGGAACTGCTCGGGCGTCTGGAGGCGCGTCTGCGCGGTCACGATCGCGTTGAGCATCTGGCCCGGCGGCGACGGCAGGCCACCGACCTCGCCCGCCGCGACCTCGGCATTCTGCGCCTGGATCGCGCTGGTGACGTCCGACGGCATCAGCTGGACACCCGCCAGCTTGGCGGGATCGAGCCAGATACGCATCGCATATTGCGAGCCGAACACGTTGGTGTCGCCGACGCCCTTCACGCGGCCGAGCGGATCCTGAAGGTTCGAGACGAGGAGGTCAGAGACGTCCTGGTTCGTCATCCGGTCGGTTTCGTCATAGACGCCCGCGATCAGCAGGAAGTCGGGATTCGACTTGCGGACGACGAGGCCCTGTTGTTGCACCTGCTGCGGCAAGCGGGCGAGCGACTGCTGGACCTGGTTCTGCACCTGGACCTGGGCGATGTCGGGGTCGACGCCCTTGTTGAAGGTCGCGGTGATCGTCACCTGGCCGCGGCTCGACGACGACGACTGGAAATACAGCAGTCCATCGATGCCGGTCAGCTGCTGCTCGATCACCTGGGTGACCGAGTTCTGGATCGTCTGCGCGTTGGCGCCCGGATAGTTGGCGCGGATCGTGACCTGCGGCGGCGCGACGTCGGGATATTGCGCGATCGGCAGGCCCAGGATTCCGCCGATACCCGCCAGCATCACGATGATCGCGAGCACCCAGGCGAAGATCGGCCTGTCGATGAAGATACGACTGATCACTGGCTCAGCGGCCCTGCTTGCCCTGGCCGCCCTGTTGCTGCTCCTGCCCCTGGGGCGGGGCTTTCACCGGTTGGGGGGTGTTGGCGGGAACCGGCTTCACCGTCTGGCCGGGACGAAGCAGGCCGAGGCCCTGGGTGATGATCTTGTCGCCGGTCTGGAGACCCTTGGTCACGACCCAATAGGCGCCCTGCGTGCGATCGGCAGTGACCTTGCGTTCCATCGCCTTGTTGTTCGGGCCGACGATCATCAGCGTCGCATTGCCCTTCGGATCGCGGCTCACCGCCTGCTGCGGCACCAGATAGGCGCGCTGGGTGATCGCCTGGGCGAACTTGGCGCGGACGAACATGCCGGGCAACAGCAGCCCCTGCGGATTGGGGAAGCGGGCGCGCAGCGTGACGGTGCCGGTCTCCTGGTTGACGACCGCCTCGCCGAACTCGATCGAACCGACCTGGCCATAGTCGCTGCCGTCCTCCAGCGTCAGGCGGACCTGCGCGGTGGCGGGGATGACGCCCTCGGTCGCCAGGCTGCGGCGCAGCGCGAGCAGGTCGGCGGCGGATTGCTGGATGTCGACGAACATCGGGTCGAGCCGCTGGATCTGCGCGAGTGGATCGGTCTGCGTCGCCGAGACGAGCGCACCGACGGTGAACAGCGAACGGCCGATCTTGCCCGAGATGGGCGCTGGCACGGTCGTGAAGTTGAGATTGATCCGCGCGGTTTCCAGCGCCGCGCGCGTCTGCGCGACCGAAGCGCGCGCCTGCTGGGCCGAGGCGACGGCGTTGGTATAGTCCTGGCGCGAGATCGCCTCGATCTGGGCGAGTGGCTTGTAGCGTTCGGCCTGGATGCGGGTGGCCTCGGCATTGGCGCGCGCGCTCTGCACGTTGGCGGCGGCCTGGTTGGCGGCGGCGCGATAGAGGCGGGGATCGATCTCGTAGAGTGGCTGGCCCTTCCGCACGAAGCTGCCCTCGGTGAAGAAGCGGCGCCGGATGAGGCCAGTCACCTGGGGGCGGACGTCGGAGCTTTCGAATGCCGAGGTACGTCCGGGCATTTCGGTGACGAAGGCGGCGGTGGTCGGCTGGACGGTGACGAAGCCGACCTGCGGCGTTCCCTGGCCCGGACCGCCACGGCCGCCCTTCTCCTTACCCTTGTTATCCCCGCCGCCACACGACGCGAGCGCCACGGCCGCACCGAGCAGGATCGTCGGACGGGCAAGGGCCGCAGCCCGGTCGATAAGTCGCTTCACGATATACCCAGATTCCTCGATATCGGATGGACACCCGACCAGCAGTCGGAACGCCGGCGTATCAATTTAGTTGCCGTCGCCGATGCTCTGCCCCCGAGCGCGGGGCGGTGGCAAGTTTTCGTGTCAGCAAAATTGTCGCAACTTGTATCCGTGGCGCCTCTATGGCGTTGTTCGCGCCATGACCGACGATGACAAAAGGATCGCCGCCGAAGCGGCCGTCAGCGAGGTGCAGCCGGGCATGTTGGTCGGCCTCGGCACGGGCACGACCGCGGCCTTCGCCATCCAGGCGCTGGGGCGGCGAGTCCGAGAAGGGCTGAGGATCGAGGCGGTCGCGACGAGCCTCGCCAGCGAGCGGCAGGCGCACGACCTGGGCATCCCGATCCGCGACTTTGCAACGGTGGCGAGCGTCGACCTGACGATCGACGGCGCCGACGAGATCGACGATGACTTGCGCGCGATCAAGGGCGCTGGCGGGGCGATGCTGCGCGAGAAGGTCGTCGCCGCCGCCTCGGCGCGGATGGTGGTGATCGCGGATGGCAGCAAGCGTGTCGCCGCCATCGGGGGCAGGGCGGTGCCGGTCGAGATCGTGCCGTTCGCCGCCGCCTTCGTCGCGCAGGCGCTGGAGCCGCTGTTCGCCTCGGTGACGCTCCGCGCTGCCGACGAACGACCTTATGTCACCGATAACGGCAACCACATCCTCGATTGTCGCAGCCCGCGACAGCCCCTGTGGCCGCAGATCGAGGCGGCAATCCAGGCGATTTCAGGAATTTGCGGCCACGGGCTGTTCCTGCACCAGGTCGACGCCGCCTATATCGCCGACCGCGGCGTCGTTTCGCGACTGGAACGCTCGGCCGGTTCCTCCTAAGGGCGGGTCGTGGCAACCCGATCGGCGCCCTGCGCGTTCGATCGACGTCAAGCGCGAGGCAGGATTCCCATGACCGATACCAAGACCGTCGACGCATCCACTGCGTCGTCCTCCAACGTTCACGAGGACGGCAGCCCGGAACGGCTGGCGATCGATACGATCCGCACGCTGTCGATGGACGCGGTGCAAAAGGCCAATTCGGGCCACCCCGGCACGCCGATGGCGCTCGCGCCGATCGGCTACACGCTGTGGGCGAAGTATCTGCGCTACGATCCGGCCCACGCCGACTGGCCCAACCGCGACCGCTTCGTGCTGTCGGTCGGCCATGCGTCGATGCTGCTCTATTCGCTGATCCACCTCGCCGGGATCGAGGAGATCGATGCCGAGGGTAACAAGACCGGCAAGCCCGCGGTCAGCATCGAGGACATCGAGCAGTTCCGCCAGCTGTCGTCGAAGACGCCGGGCCACCCCGAATATCGCCACACGACGGGCGTCGAGACGACCACCGGTCCGCTCGGCGCGGGTTGCGGCAATTCGGTTGGCATGGCCATCGCCGAGCGCTGGCTCGCCGCGCGCTACAACAAGCCGGGCTTCCCGATCTTTGACCACGACGTCTACACGCTGTGCGGCGACGGCGACATGATGGAGGGCGTCGCATCAGAGGCGGCGAGCGTCGCTGGCCACCTGAAGCTGTCGAACCTCTGTTGGATCTACGACAGCAATCACATCTCGATCGAGGGCGGCACCGACCTCGCGTTCGACGAGGACGTGGGCAAGCGGTTCCAGGCCTATGGCTGGAACGTCATCCATGTCGACGACGCCAACGATACCGCTGCTTTCAGCAAGGCGATCGACACGTTCAAGGCTACCGACGACCGACCGACCTTCATCGTCGTGCATTCGGTGATCGGCTGGGGCAGCCCCAAGGCGGGCAGCGAGAAGGCGCACGGCGAGCCGCTGGGCGCGGACAACGTCGCCGCCACCAAGCGCGCCTATGGCTGGCCCGAGGACAAGAGCTTCTACGTCCCCGAGGGCGTGGCCGAGCATTTCAAGGGCGCGATCGCCGATCGCGGGCACACGCTGCGTGACGAATGGGTGGCGATGGTCGACCGCTATCGCGGCGAGCATGCCGATCTGGCCGCCGAGCTCGACCTGATGCTCAAGGACACGCTGCCCGAGGGCTGGGATGCCGACATCCCCGAGTTTCCGGCGGATGCGAAGGGGCTCGCCAGCCGCGATTCGGGCGGCAAGGTGCTCAACGCGATCGTCGGCCGCGTGCCGTGGCTGATCGGCGGTTCGGCCGACCTTGCGCCTTCGACCAAGACCGACATCAAGGGCGCCGACAGTTTCGAGGCGTCGAACTACGCCGGTCGCAACTTCCACTTCGGCGTGCGCGAGCATGCGATGGGCGCGATCGTCAACGGCATGGCGCTGTCGCACCTGAAGTCCTACGGCAGCACCTTCCTCGTCTTCCTCGACTATATGCGCCCGGCGGTCCGCCTGTCGGCGATCATGGAGCTGGGCGATGTCTGGGTGTACACCCACGACTCGATCGGCGTCGGCGAGGATGGCCCGACCCACCAGCCGATCGAGCAGCTGGCGATGCTGCGCGCGACGCCGGGGCTCGACACCATCCGGCCGGGCGACGCCAACGAGGTCGCCTGGGCATGGCGCGCGGCGATGGACAACAGCGGTCGTCCGACCACGCTCGTCTTCTCGCGCCAGGCGCTGCCGACGCTCGATCGCACGAAATACGCCAGCGCCGAGGGCGTGATGAAGGGCGGCTACATCCTGGCCGACAGCGAGAACCCGCAAGTGATCCTGATCGCCACCGGGTCCGAGCTGTCGCTGGCGGTCGAGGCGCACGAGAAGCTGGTCGCCGAGGGCATCGCCAGCCGCGTCGTGTCGCTGCCGAGCTGGTACCGGTTCGAGGCGCAGGACCAGGCGTATCGCGACCAGGTGCTGCCGCCGTCGGTGCGCGCCCGCGTCGCCATCGAAATGGCGGGCGAGTTCGGCTGGGAGCGGTTCACCGGCTTCGATGGCCGTACCATCACCATGTCGACCTATGGAGCCTCGGCACCGATCGCCAAGCTTCAGGACAAGTACGGCTTCACCGTCGACAATGTCGTGAAGGTGGCGAAGGAAGCGATGGGTTCCTAACTCGGACCCCGGACGACGAACTGCGATCGATTGGAGACGTGACGGTGAGCAAGCTCAAGGAATTGGAAGCCAGGGGCACCGCGCCGTGGCTGGACTTCGTCGATCGCAAGTTCCTCGAAGAGGGCGGGCTGAAGAAGCTGATCGAGGAGGACGGGCTGACCGGCGTCACGTCGAACCCGACGATCTTCGAAAAGGCGATGGGCCACGGCACCGCCTATGACGGCACCCTCGCCGAATTCGACAAGGCGAATCCCGACGCGGCCACGATCGACCGCTACGAGGCGCTGGCGGTGCAGGACATCAAGGCCGCGGCGGAGACGCTGCGCCCGGTGTACGACCGGATGGAGGCCAAGGACGGTTACGTCAGCCTGGAAGTGTCGCCGTACATCGCCGACGACACCGATGCGACGATCCACGAGGCGCAGAAGCTGTGGAAGATGGTCGATCGTCCCAACCTGATGATCAAGATCCCCGGCACGCTTGCCGGCGGTCCCGCCATTTCCGCGACGATCGCGGCGGGGATCAATGTCAACGTCACGCTGCTGTTCGCGGTCGAGGCCTATCAGCGCGTCGCCGAGGCCTATGCGACGGGCCTCGAGGAGCGCGTTCGTCAGGGGCAGCCGATCGACCGGATCGCCAGCGTCGCCAGCTTCTTCATCAGCCGTATCGATTCGGCGGTCGACAAGCTGATCGACGAGAAGCTGAAGGCCGGCGACGGCGACGCCGAGGCGCTGAACGCGATCCGCGGCAAGGTCGCGATCGCCAACGCCAAGATGGCGTACCAGTGGTTCCTCGACTTCGAGAAGTCCGACCGCTGGCAGGCGCTGGCCGCCAAGGGCGCGCAGCCGCAGCGACTGCTATGGGCGTCGACGGGGACGAAGGATCCGTCCTACCCGGACACGCTCTACGTCGACACGCTGATCGGCCGCGACACGGTGAACACCATGCCGCCCAAGACGATGGACGCGTTCCGCGACCACGGCACCGTCGCCGACACGCTGGAGACGGACATCGACGACGCCCGCCGCGTGCTGGCGGAGGCCGAGCGGCTGGGGATCGACCTGAAGGCGATCACCGACACGCTGGTCGAAGAAGGCGTCGCGTCCTTCGCCAAGTCGTTCGACGACCTGCTCGGCGCGATCCAGCAGAAGCAGCCGGCGGCGGCGTGATAGGTGAGGGGCGGGGACACACCTCGCCCCATGCCATCCGTCACCCGTCATCCCCCATCCGTCACCCTGAACTTGCTTCAGGGTCTCCTCGGGGCGCACGCACCGCCCGCCACGAGGAGATGCTGAAACAAGTTCAGCATGACGGTGTCAGGGGTGAGGGCGGCGATCTGAAACCACTTCGCCCTGACGAGTGTTAACCCGGCTCCGGGACAATCAAGGACATCACATGAAGATCGGGATGATCGGGCTCGGCCGGATGGGCGGCAACATGGCGCGGCGGCTGATGCGCGGCGGGCACCAGATCGTGGCCTATGATCGCGACGCCGATGCGGTGGCGAAGCTGGTCGCCGACGGTGCCGAGGGCGCGGTCTCGCTCGACGAGGCGCGCGGCAAGCTCGATAGCCCTGCGATCTGGTGGGTCATGCTGCCCGCTGGCGACATCACCGAGCAGACGATCGACGCCATCGCAGGGAAGGCGAACGACGGCGACATCATCATCGACGGCGGCAACAGCTTCTACAAGGACGACATCCGCCGCGCGAAGAAGCTGGCGGAGCAGGGGCTGCACTATGTCGATGTCGGCACTTCCGGCGGTGTCTGGGGGCTGGAGCGCGGCTATTGCATGATGATCGGCGGCGACGACGCGACGCTCGAGCTGCTCGACCCGATCTTCGACACGCTTGCGCCGGGCACCGGCGACATTCCCCGCACCCCGAACCGCGCCGACGGCGTCGCCGACAAGCGCGCGGAGAAGGGCTATATCTTCGCCGGGCCGCCAGGTGCCGGTCACTTCGTGAAGATGGTTCACAACGGCATCGAATACGGCCTGATGCAGGCCTATGCAGAAGGCTTCGACGTGCTGAAGGGCAAGGCGTCGGACAAGCTGCCCGAGGACCAGCGCTTCGAGCTGAACCTGACCGACATCGCTGAGGTGTGGCGGCGTGGCAGCGTCATCTCGTCGTGGCTGCTCGACCTGTCGGCGAGCGCGCTGGCGAAGGACGGTCATCTCAGCCAGTTCTCGGGCCATGTCGCCGATTCGGGCGAAGGCCGCTGGACGATCGACGCGGCGATGGAAGAGGCGGTGCCGATCAACGTGCTCGCAGCGTCGCTGTTCGCCCGCTACCGCAGCCGCGTCGACACGACCTTCGGCGACAAGATGCTGAGCGCGATGCGCTACGGCTTCGGCGGCCACGTCGAGATCCCGCAGTGACGTTCAGCGTCAATCCTCCCCCGCCAGGGGGAGGTGGCGCCGAAGGCGACGGAGGGGGAGGATTCCCGACCTCGGTGCTCGCTTACCTCCCCCTCCGTCACGCTCCGCGTGCCACCTCCCCCTGGCGGGGGAGGATTGAGAGACTCGCATGACCCCCATCCGCCTGGTCGTCTCCGACGTCGACGGCACCCTCGTCGACAAGCAGAAGCAGGTCACGCCCGCCACCGCCGACGCCGTCCGGCGGCTAGAGGCGGCAGGTGTCGGCTTCACGATCATCTCGGCGCGACCGCGTTCGGGGATGATGCCGATCGCCGACCTGCTGGCGATCGACGGGCCAATGGGCGCGTTCAACGGCGGCATCATCTTCCACCGCGACGGCACCGTCGACGAACATCACACCGTCGACGAGGAGGTGACGCGCGGCGTCTTCGCCCTGGCAGAAGGGCTGGCGGTCGACACCTGGGTGTTCGCGGACGACAAATGGTATGCCTCGACCGACCAGGGCGTACATGTGGAGCATGAGCGGCTGGCATCGAACCAGGCGCCGATCGTCACGACCGACTTCGCCGCGCTGATCGATCATGCGGACAAGGTCACCTTCGTCAGCGACGACGCGCCGCTGCTCGCCGACCTCCACGCGAAGGCCGCGGCGCAGTTCGGCGAGCGCGCGACGATCGTCCAGTCGCAGACCTATTATCTCGACGTGACCGCGACCGCCGGCAACAAGGGCGCCGGCATCACCGCGCTCGCCGCCGCCGCCGATGTCCCGCTCGGCGCCGTCGCGGCGTTGGGCGACCAGTTCAACGACGTCGCCATGCTTCAGCTGGCCGGCCTGTCGATCGCGATGGGCAATGCGCCCGACGGCGTGAAGCACGTCGCGACCCATGTGACCGCGGGCAACGACGCCGACGGCGTCGCGCAGGCAATCGACACCATCATTCTACCCCGCATTGGAGCACCGCAGTGAAGCAACTCGTCGCCTTCGACCTCGACGGAACCCTGGCCGAGAGCAAGCAGCCGCTCAAGGAGCCGATGGGCGAGGCGCTGGCCGACCTGCTCGGCGTCGCGCATGTCGCGGTCATCTCGGGCGGCGACTGGCCGCAGTTCGACAAGCAGGTCGCCAGCCGCCTGCCCGAGCGCGCCGATCGGTCGAAGCTGTGGCTGATGCCGACGACCGGGACGAAGCTCTACACCTATCGCGACGGCAAGTGGCAGACGGTCTATGCCGAGCTTTTCAGCGACGACGAGAAGAAGGCGATCATCGACGCCTTCAACGCCTCGCTGGAAGCGACCGGCTTCAAGCCCGAGCAGACCTGGGGCGAGCGGATCGAGGATCGCGGCAGCCAGATCACCTTCTCCGCGCTCGGCCAGGAAGCGCCGCTCGAAGCGAAGGAGCATTGGGATCCCAAGTTCGAGAAGCGCAAGGTGATCCAGGCCGACCTCAAGCAGCGGCTGCCCGACCTTTCGATCAACATGGGCGGTGCGACCTCGATCGACATCACCCGCAAGGGCGTCGACAAGGCATACGGCCTGAAGAAGCTGCGCGACGAGAGCGGCATCCCGCTCGATGCGATGATGTTCATCGGCGACGCGATCTTCCCCGGCGGCAACGACTATCCCGCGAAGGAGCTGGGGCTGGACACGGTCAAGGTCCGCGATCCCGAAGAGACGATCAACGTCATCAGCGCCATCGTCGCCTGCCAGAAGTAAGCTTCGCCTCCGTCATCCCCGCGAAGGCGGGGATCCAGACTGGCTGACGGTTCGGCAAAAGCACGGCGCGTCGTGATGATGGATCCCCGCCTGCGCGGGGATGACGGAAGGGCATATAAGCCGGACCCCTCCGGCACATAGTAACATCCGCCACCAGTCTTGGCCTTTCCGTCCCGCATGCTAGAGCGGGGGCAAATACGGAGAGGCCTGTGACACCCGATTTCGACTTCGGTCTCGGCGAGACCGCGGAGATGATCCGCGACACGACGCGGCGCTTCGCCGCCGACAGGATCGAACCCCTGGCGAAGCGCATCGACGCCGAGGACTGGTTCCCCCGCGACGAACTGTGGCCGGCGATGGGCGAGCTGGGCCTCCACGGCATCACCGTCGAAGAGGAGTGGGGCGGCCTGGGCCTCGGCTATCTCGAGCATGTCATCGCGTGCGAGGAGGTCAGCCGCGCCTCGGCGTCGATCGGCCTCAGCTATGGGGCGCATTCGAACCTCTGCGTCAACCAGATCCGCCGCTGGGGCAGTGACGAGCAGAAGGCGAAGTATCTGCCCAAGCTCGTGTCGGGCGAGCATGTCGGCAGCCTGGCGATGTCGGAGGCGAGCGCTGGGTCCGACGTCGTCTCGATGAAGCTCAAGGCGCGCGAGACCGACTCCGGCTATGTCCTCGACGGCACGAAGTTCTGGATCACCAACGCCGCCTATGCCGACACGCTGGTCGTCTATGCCAAGACCGGCGAGGGCAGCCGCGGCATCACCGCGTTCCTGATCGAGAAAGACATGCCCGGCTTCTCGATCGGGCAGAAGATCGACAAGATGGGGATGCGCGGCTCGCCGACCGCCGAACTCGTGTTCGACGGCTGCGAGGTGCCGGCCGAGAACGTCATGGGGCCGATCGGCGGCGGCGTCGGCGTGCTGATGAGCGGCCTCGATTACGAACGCGCGGTGCTGGCCGGCATCCAGCTCGGCATCATGCAGGCGTGCCTTGACGTCGTCGTCCCCTATGTCCGCGAGCGCCAGCAATTCGGCACGGCGATCGGCCATTTCCAGCTGATGCAGGCGAAGATCGCCGACATGTACGTCGCGCTCAATTCGGCGCGCGCCTATGTCTATGCCGTCGCCAAAAGCTGCGACGCGGGCAAGACGACGCGGTTCGACGCGGCGGGCGCGATCCTGCTCGCGAGCGAGAATGCGGTGAAGGTCGCGCTCGAGGCGGTGCAGGCGCTGGGCGGTGCGGGCTATACCAAGGACTGGCCGGTCGAACGCTTCATGCGCGACGCCAAGCTGCTCGATATCGGCGCCGGCACCAACGAGATCCGCCGCATGCTGATCGGCCGCGAGCTGATCGGTGCACCGCAGAAGGTGGCGCAGTGAGCCCCGAATGCCTCCCCTCCCTGCAAGGGAGGGGCCGGGGGTGGGTGGCGGCCGGGTGCTACGGCAACCGCAGCCCCGCCGCCTTGCGTATCGCCATGACAAACCCACCCCCAACCCTTCCCTTGCAGGGAGGGGAGCAGATATGACCGCCCCCATCATCGACTCCCGCATCGCCACCGATGGCGACGCCTTCCGCACCACCGCCGCACACAACCGCGCGCTGGCGGAGCGCCTCCGCGCCGACGTCGCCAAGGTAGCCCTCGGCGGCAACGCCAGGTCGCGCGAGCGGCACACCAGCCGCGGCAAGCTGCTCCCCCGCGACCGGGTCGAACAGCTGCTCGACCCCGGCAGCCCGTTCCTGGAGATCGGCCAGCTTGCCGCGGGCGGCCTCTACGACGACGAGGTCCCCGGCGCCGGCATGATCGCCGGCATCGGCCGCGTCGCCGGGCGGCAGGTGATGATCGTTTGCAACGACGCGACGGTGAAGGGTGGGACCTACTACCCGCTGACCGTCAAGAAGCATCTGCGCGCGCAGGAGATCGCGCAGGAGAACCGGCTGCCGTGCATCTACCTCGTCGACAGCGGCGGCGCCAACCTGCCGCACCAGGCGGAGGTATTCCCCGACCGCGATCACTTCGGCCGCATCTTCTTCAACCAGGCGCAGATGTCCTCGCTCGGCATCCCGCAGATCGCCTGCGTGATGGGCAGCTGCACCGCAGGCGGCGCCTATGTCCCCGCCATGTCCGACGAGACGGTGATCGTGCGCGGGCAGGGGACGATCTTCCTCGCCGGCCCGCCGCTGGTGAAGGCGGCGACGGGCGAGGTCATCAGCGCTGAGGAACTGGGCGGCGCCGAGACTCACGGCCGTCGCTCGGGCGTGGTCGATCATGTCGCGGAGGACGACGATCATGCGCTGACGATCGTTCGCGACATCGTCTCGACCCTGCCGCCGCAGACCGCGCCCGACGTCAACCTCGCGCCCGTCCGCGCGCCGAAATATGATCCCGCCGAGCTGTACGGCCTGATTCCCGAGGATGTCCGCGCGCCCTATGACGTGCATGAGGTGATCGCGCGCATCGTCGACGGGTCCGAATTCCACGAATTCAAGTCGCTCTATGGCGCGTCGCTGGTGTGCGGCTTCGCGCACATCCATGGCATGCCGGTCGCGATCCTGGCCAACAACGGCGTGTTGTTCAGCGAGAGCGCGCAAAAGGGCGCGCACTTCATCGAACTCGCCTGCCAGCGGCGTATCCCATTGTTGTTCCTGCAGAACATCAGCGGCTTCATGGTCGGTGGCCGCTACGAGGCGGAAGGCATCGCCAAGCATGGCGCGAAGCTCGTCACCGCGGTCGCCACCGCCAGCGTGCCCAAGGTCACGGTGCTGATCGGCGGCAGCTTCGGCGCCGGCAACTACGGCATGGCCGGCCGCGCCTATAGCCCCCGCTTCCTCTTCACCTGGCCCAATAGCCGGATCAGCGTGATGGGCGGCGAACAGGCGGCGAGCGTGCTCGCGACGGTGCACCGCGATGCCGACAGCTGGACGCCCGACGAGGCCGAGGCCTTCAAGTCACCGATCCGTGCGAAGTATGAGGACGAAGGCAACCCCTGGCACGCGACCGCGCGCCTGTGGGACGACGGCATCATCGATCCCGCGCAGACCCGCGACGTCCTTGGCCTCGCCTTCGCCGCTTGCCTCAACGCCCCGATCCCGGAGCAACCCCGCTTCGGCGTGTTCCGGATGTGATGGGGGAGACGCGGCCCTCAATCCTCCCCGAGCTTGTCTCGGGGAGGGGGACCATGCGCAGCATGGTGAAGGGGCAGGCCCATGCTCGCGATCGCAAGGATGCCGGTAAGAACCGCATCCAGGTCGTGCAAAATCTCGCGAGCCGGGATTCGCAATGTCTCGATGCCATGCTGACGCAATATCGCGTCGCGCCGAGCATCACGATCGGGTCGATCGCCGCGGTCATGCGCCTCACCATCCACCTCAATCGCGAGCCGCGCATCGTTGCAATAGAAGTCGATCGCGAGCTCCGCGCCGAGCGGATGTTGTCGCCTGAACTTGAGATCACCGGGTCGCTTGCGCAACGCCGACCACAGCAGCACCTCTGGCAGCGACATCGTCCGGCGCTGTCCCCGCGCCGTCTGCACCGCCTTGCCGCTCGGCTTTGGCCCTACCGCCTTGCGCATCGCCCTCGCCCCTCCACCATGCTTCGCATGGTCCCCCTCCCCGAGACAAGCTCGGGGAGGATTTGTCGGAGCCACCCATGATCCTCCTCTCCCTCCTCCTGCAAATCACCCCCGTCGCCCCGATCGAGAAGGGCACAGGCCTGCCGCCGCCCGCCGCCGACGAGGCGCAGGTGCTCGCGCCGATCGAGGCGATGTTCGCCGGCCTCACCGCGCGCGATCCCGCCGCGATCCTGGCGCAGGTCCGCCCCGACGGCAGCGCCACCGTCGCGATCCAGCGCGCCGACGGCAGCCGCGCCATCCGCCGCCAGTCCTGGGCCGACTTTGCCGCCGGGGTGAAGCCGGGGCCGGAGCGTTATGTCGAACGGTTGATTGGCCCCGCGGTCGAGATCGACGGCGATATCGCGATGGTCTGGGCGCCCTATGACTTTACCGTCGATGGCAAGGTCCACCATTGCGGCACCGACCATTTCGACCTCGTCCGCGAAAACGCCCGCTGGCGCGTCCTCAACGTCACCTGGACCCAGCGGTCAACGGGTTGCGAGGCGCGCTGATCGTCGCGCTCCACATCCAGCCAACCCCAACCTTCGTCTCAACATTTCCACCATTCGCGGATCGAAACGCCCCATGATCGCCTCTCTCCTGATCGCCAATCGCGGCGAGATCGCCTGTCGGATCATCCGTACCGCGCGATCGATGGGTATCCACACCGTCGCGGTCTATTCCGATGCCGATGCGCAGTCGCTCCACGTGCGCGAGGCGGACGATGCAGTGAACATCGGCCCGGCGGCTGCACGCGAGAGCTATCTGGTCGGCGAGCGAATCATCGCCGCGGCGAAGGCCAGCGGGGCGGAGGCGATCCATCCGGGCTATGGCTTCCTCAGCGAGAATGCCGACTTCGCGCAGGACGTCGCCGATGCCGGGCTGGTCTGGGTCGGCCCGAAGCCCGACAGCATCCGCGCGATGGGGCTGAAAGATGCCGCCAAGGCGCGCATGATCGATGCGGGCGTGCCGGTGACGCCGGGCTATCTTGGCGAGGACCAGACGCCGGAACGGTTGAAGGCGGAGGCCGATGCGATCGGCTATCCCGTCCTCATCAAGGCGGTCGCCGGTGGCGGCGGCAAGGGGATGCGCCAGGTCGAGGCAGGCGACCAATTCCTCGACGCGCTGCAATCCTGCCGGCGCGAGGCGGCGTCGTCGTTCGGCGACGATCGCGTGCTGATCGAGAAGTACATCGCCTCGCCGCGGCATATTGAGGTGCAGGTGTTCGGCGATGCCCATGGCAACGTCGTCCACCTTTTCGAACGCGATTGCTCGCTCCAGCGCCGCCATCAGAAGGTGATCGAGGAAGCGCCGGCGCCGGGCATGGACGCGGCCACCCGCGCCTCGGTGTGCGAGGCGGCGGTGCGCGCCGCGAAGGCGGTCGATTACGTCGGCGCGGGGACGATCGAGTTCATCGCCGATGCCAGCGAAGGGCTTCGCGCCGACCGCATCTGGTTCATGGAAATGAATACCCGGCTCCAGGTCGAGCATCCGGTGACCGAGGCGATCACGGGCCAGGACCTGGTCGAATGGCAGCTGCGCGTCGCCAGCGGCGAGCCCCTGCCGCTGACCCAGGACCAGCTGGCGATCGATGGCCATGCGATCGAGGCGCGGCTCTATGCCGAGGATCCCGCCAAGGGCTTCCTGCCGTCGATCGGGACGCTCGAGGCGTTCGAGCTGGGCGAGGGTGTCCGCGTCGACACCGGTGTCGAGCAGGGTTCGGTGATCTCGCCCTATTACGACCCGATGATCGCCAAGCTGATCGCACACGGGCCGACGCGCGAGGCGGCACGCGAGGCGCTGGCCGATGCGCTCGACGATAGCGTGGTGTGGCCGGTGCGCACCAACGCCGGCTTCCTGGTCGAGGCGCTCGACCATCCGGCGTTCGTGGCGGGCGACGTCGATACCGGGCTGATCGCGCGCGAGGGCGAGGGGCTGATGCCGGCCGCGCATCCCAGCGACGACGCGCTGGCGGAGGCGGCGGCGGTGCTGGTGGGCGAGGGGGCCTTCGCCGGCTTCCGTCTCAACGCGGCGCCGCGGGTGGCGGGACGCTTCCTGCTCGATGGCGAGACGATCGAGATCGATTTCGCCGAGGCGCTGGCCGACATCGCGGCGCCCGAGGTGACGCTGGAGTCGGTCCTCATCAGCGAGGGCGGCCAGACGTGGCTGCTCACGCCCTGGCGTGCGACCGGCGTCGCGCAGGGTGGTGCGGCGGATGGCGCGGTCCTGTCGCCGATGCCCGGGCGGATCATCGCGGTCGACGTGGCTGCGGGGCAGCAGGTCGCCAAGGGGCAGAAGCTGGTCACGCTCGAGGCGATGAAGATGGAGCACAGCCTGGTCGCGCCGTTCGACGGCACCGTCGCAGAGCTGCGCGCCGAGGCGGGCGGGCAGGTGACCGAGGGGACATTGCTCGTCAGCGTCGAGCGCGCCGAGAGTTAGTGTCGTTTGTTACAAATTCTTGCGCAGGGTGGCCTCGCGTGAACGGGGAGGGTGCTCGGCCGTTGATCCGACACGGCGCGACAGAGACGCCGAACCGTTGGAGAAGCACATGAGTTCCCTCATCATCGCCGCGCTGATGCTCGGCACGCCGATCGTCCACGAACACCTGACCGAGCTCGATCATCGCGGTCACCGGGTTGCGGTGACTTATCGAGCGTCGCACGACATCGATCATCGCCAGGTCGGCAGCGTTTCGCCGGCGGGTCGGGCGGTTGCCGGTGGGCTGCGCTGCCACTGGACCGCGAAGACCGTGGCGACGCGCCAGGCGGTGAGCGGCGCGGGCCATGTCGTCAGCCGGACCATGGTGCACGATGCGGCGCTGACCGGCAGTCGCGCCGGCTGGTGCGACGGCCATCGCGAGGCGATCGCTGCCGAAGTGGCCGAGCGCGCCGGCCCCGCCGCGCGCGCGCATCTCGCCGAACTGGCCGAGCGCGACCGGGCGACGCTGGTGGCCGACCTCGACGCGGCGCATAGCGCGGCAGGCGGCTGATGCGCCGTGCCGCGCCGGTGATGGTGGCCCTGTCCTTCGTCGGGGCCGCGGCGCCGGCGGTCGCGCAGATGTCGGTCGATGGCCGGGTCGAGGTGACAACCGACGACCGGCGGCGCGGCATCAGCTGGAGCGACGGCAAGCCGACAGCGGCGGCCGGGCTGACACTTGGGCTGCCGGCCGGCTTCGACATCGGTGCCCGGGTCAGCGGCACGCGTGGCGACCCGCGGCATGGTGACTCTGACGTGGTGATCGATCCGACCCTCGGCTATCGCCGCGAGCTGGGCGGCGGTTTTCGCGTCGACGCTTTTGCCCAAGGCCACATCTTTGCGGGTGGGGCCGGCGGACTCAGCTATGGCGAGGGCGGCGTCGATGTCGGTTTCCTGCTCGGCCCGGCGGAGCTGATCGGCGAGGCGCGCTATGCGCCCGACCAGGCAGCGATCGGCGGGGACAATCTGTATCTCGGGGCGCGGACGCGCGTCGGCGTGCCGGCGACTCCCTTTACGGTGACCGCCAGCATCGGTCGGTCGTCAGGCTCGGTCGACGACCCGATCCGCGCGGCGCGGCTGCGGCCCGATGGACGCTATGCGAATTGGTCGCTTGGGGTGGAGCGGGTGACCGGGCCAATCACTTTAACGGTGGAATACACCGGGACCGATATCGGTGACGCCGTGTCGGTGTCGCCCTTCGCCAATCGGCGGGATTCGGGTGACCGGCTCGCCGCTCGGGCGGCGTTTTCGTTTTAGGATACGATGCGTCCGGTTGTCGTCCGCTTGGGCTTTAGGATGCTTCCCGCCCGGGGGGAGGGGGGCCGGGTTCTCGCTGCGGTACCATTGGTCGCCCAGCAAAGAAGAAGGGCGCCTGGATTGCTCCGGGCGCCCTCTTCCTTAATCGGCCGGGCCGGCGAAGCCGTCCCGTGACGTCGAACCTCGCCTGGCGGCGAGGCCGGCCGACAGCGGCTGTGCCGTCGACTACGCGGCGGCAACGGTCCGCGTCGCGGACCTCAGCCGCTGTAGTACATGTCGTACTCGACGGGGCTCGGAGTCATCTCCCAACGGGCGACCTCGGCGCGCTTGATCTCGACGAACGCCTCGATCTGGTCCTTCGAGAACACGTCGCCCTTCAGCAGGAAGTCGTGATCCGCCTCGAGGCAATCGAGCGCCTCGCGCAGCGAGCCGGCGACGGTCGGCACCTGGGCGAGCTCTGCCGGCGGCAGGTCGTACAAATTCTTGTCCATCGCCTCGCCCGGATGGATCTTGTTCTGGATGCCGTCCATGCCCGCCATCATCAGCGCCGCATAGGCGAGATACGGATTGGCGAGCGCGTCGGGGAAGCGCACTTCGACGCGCTTCGACTTGGGGCCGGTGCCATAGGGAATGCGGCACGATGCCGAACGGTTGCGCGCCGAATAGGCGAGCAGCACCGGCGCCTCGTAACCCGGCACCAGCCGCTTGTAGCTGTTGGTCGACGGGTTGGTGAAGGCGTTCACGGCCTTGGCATGCTTGATGATGCCGCCTATGAAATAGAGACACATGTCCGACAGGCCGGCATAGCCCTCGCCCGCGAACAGCGGCGTCTTGCCGTTCCAGATCGAGAAGTGGGTGTGCATGCCCGAGCCGTTATCTTCCTTGATCGGCTTGGGCATGAACGTCGCCGTCTTGCCATAGGCGTGCGCGACCTGATGGACGACATACTTGTAGATCTGCATGCGATCGGCGGTGGTGGTCAGCGTGCCGAAGGTCAGGCCCAGCTCGTGCTGCGCGGCCGCCACCTCGTGGTGGTGCTTGTCGCAGGGCAGGCCCATCTCGATCATCGTCGAGACCATCTCGCCGCGGATGTCGACCGCCGAGTCGACCGGCGCGACGGGGAAGTAGCCGCCCTTCGCGCGCGGACGGTGCGCCATGTTGCCGCCCTCATATTCGCGGCCCGAATTACCCGGCAGCTCGACGTCGTCGATCTTGTAGTAGCTCGTCGAGTAGCTGTTCTCGAAACGGACGTCGTCGAACATGAAGAACTCGGCCTCGGGACCGACATAGACGGTGTCGCCGACACCCGTGGTCTTCAGATACGCCTCGGCGCGCTTCGCGGTCGAGCGCGGATCGCGGGCATACAGCTCGCCGGTCGACGGCTCGACGATGTCGCAGAACACGATCAGCATCGGCGTCGCCGAGAAGGGATCGACATAGACCGCATCGAGGTCGGGCTTCAGCGTCATGTCCGACTCGTTGATCGCCTTCCAGCCCTCGATCGAGCTGCCGTCGAACATCAGGCCATCGGTGAACTCGTCCTCGCCGAGTAGCGAGGCGACCATGGTGAGGTGCTGCCACTTGCCCTTGGGATCGGTGAAGCGGAGGTCGACCCACTCGATCTCCTCTTCCTTGATGCGCTTCAGGATGTCGTGAGCCGAAGTTGCCATGTCTCGTTCCTTGTGGCGGCCGCGGGTGTGCCCGGACCTTTCGTCGTTATGATATCCCGACCCTGCGGCCGGATCGTGCGGAGTGGAGCGTCAGATCGCCGCGTCGTCGCGTTCGCCGGTGCGGATGCGCAGCGCCGATTCGACGGGGATGACGAAGATCTTGCCGTCGCCGATCCGGCCGGTCTGCGCGGCGGCGGCGATCGCCTCCACCACGCGTTCGGCCAGCGAGTCCTCGACGACGACTTCGAGCTTCACCTTGGGCAGGAAGTCGACGACATATTCGGCACCCCGATACAGCTCGGTATGGCCCTTCTGTCGCCCGAAGCCCTTGGCCTCGGTCACGGTGATTCCGCTGACGCCGATCTCGTGCAGCGCCTCTTTCACCTCATCCAGCTTGAACGGCTTGATGATGGCTTCGACCTTCTTCACCGGCTGTATTCCCCGCTCATCGATGACCCTCGCCCCACGGGCGCCTTGCACCAAACGTGCCACCTGCCGCTCCGAGAGGCAATGGCCGATGCGGCCGGTAAACGTGCCGTTAAAACGGGCACTCGGAGCGTCGATGCCTCATCGAGCGGCATCGTCACAGGATCTCCAGCACCCGTTCCGGCGGGCGGCACAGGCGGACGCCGCGATCGGTTTCGATCAGCGGGCGTTGAATGATGATCGGGTTGACCTCCATCGCGTGGAGAATCGTCTCGTCGTCGGCGTCGCGCAGAGCCTGCGCGTCCGGCTCGGTCAGGCGCAGGCCGTCGCGGGGAGCAATGCCGGCGACGGCGTAGAGACGCGACAGTTCGTCCGCCGTCGGCGGCGTCTTCAGATACTCGACGACCGTGACGTCGACGCCGCGCGCCTGCAGCAGCGCGAGCGTGTTGCGCGACGTGCCGCAGCGGGGATTATGCCAGATCGTCGCCTTCACCACCGCCGCTCCATCGTTGCCGTCACGCGCCCTGGCGGGCGAGCCATTCTTCCAGCCACTTGATCGTGTAATCGCCCTGCTGGAACTCGGGATCGTCGAGCAGCGCCTGATGGAGTGGAATGGTGGTCTTCATCCCCTCGATCACGAACTCCTCGAGCGCCCGGCGCAGGCGGCGCAGCGCACCCTGGCGGGTGGTGCCGTAGACGATCAGCTTGGCGATCATCGAGTCGTAATAGGGTGGCACCTTGTACCCGGCATACAGCCCCGAATCGACGCGGACATGCATGCCGCCCGGCGCGTGATATTGCTTCACCAGCCCCGGCGAGGGCGCGAAGGTGCGCGGATCCTCAGCGTTGATGCGGCATTCGATGGCGTGGCCGCGGAATTGGATCTGGTCCTGGGTGAAGGTGAGGGAATGCCCCTCCGCCACCCGGATCTGCTCGCGGACGAGATCGAGGCCGGTGATCATCTCGGTCACCGGATGCTCGACCTGGAGCCGGGTGTTCATCTCGATGAAGTAGAACTCGCCGGCCTCCCACAGGAACTCGATCGTACCGGCGCCGCGATAGCCCATGTCGGCCATCGCCTTGGCGACGACACCGCCCATCCGCGCGCGTTCCCCGGCCGTGATGATCGGCGAAGGCGCTTCCTCGAGCACTTTCTGGTGGCGGCGCTGGAGCGAGCAGTCGCGTTCGCCCAGATGGATGGCGTTGCCCTCGCCGTCGCCGAACACCTGGAATTCGATGTGGCGCGGATTGCCGAGGTATTTTTCGAGATAGACCGTGGCATCGCCGAACGCGGCCTTCGCCTCGGTGCCCGCCTGCTGCATCAGCGTTTCGAGCTGGTCCTCGGACTGGCATACCTTCATGCCGCGACCGCCGCCGCCCGACGCCGCCTTGATGATGACCGGATAGCCGATCTCGGCGGCGAGCGTCTTCGCCTCGGCGACGTCGTGGATTGCGCCGTCGGAGCCGGGGACGAGCGGCAGACCGAGCGCGCCGGCGGTGCGCTTGGCCTCCACCTTGTCGCCCATCGTGCGGATATGCTCGGGCTTCGGCCCGACGAAGATCAGGTTATGGAGCTCGACGATCTCGGCGAAGCGCGCGTTCTCGCTCAGGAAACCATAGCCCGGATGGATGGCGTCGGCGCCCGAGATTTCGGCCGCCGAGATGATGTTGGGGATGTTGAGATAGCTTTCGGCCGCAGCCGGCGGCCCGATGCAGATCGCCTCGTCGGCGAGGCGGACGTGCATCGCGTCGGCATCGGCGGTCGAATGGACCGCCACCGTCTTGATGCCCATCTCGTGGCAGGCACGGTGGATGCGCAGCGCGATTTCGCCGCGGTTGGCGATCAGCAGTTTCTTGATCGGACGCATGGCGATGGTCAGTCGACCACGACGAGCGGCTGGTCGAATTCGACCGGCTGGCCGTTCTCGATCATGATCGCGGTGACGGTGCCGGCCGACGGCGCCGTGATCGGGTTCATCACCTTCATCGCCTCGACGATCAGCAGCGTGTCGCCTGCGGCGACGCGCTGGCCGACCGCGATGAAGGGCTTGGCGCCCGGCTCGGCGGAGAGATAGGCGGTGCCGACCATCGGCGAGCGCACCGCGCTGGCGGAAGACGCGGCGTCGCTGACGACCGGCGCTTCGGCGGCGGGGGCCGTCGCTGCCGGCGCCGATACCGGCGGCGCGGCGTGATAGACCGGCGCCGGCGCGGCGGCCGGCGCGGCCTTGCGCGCGACGCGGATCTTCCGGTCGCCCTCTTCCACCTCGACCTCGGTCAGGTTGGTGGCGTCGAGCAGTTCGGCGAGCTGGCGGACGAGATCGACATCGACCTGCATCGCACCCGTCTTAGGCATATCTGTCATGCTCGGCTCCTGTCAGATGCGTGCCGCGGCTTCAAGCGCCAGCAGATACGAAAGCGCACCAAAGCCCGCGATCGTGCCCTTCGCCGCCTGGCCGATGAGGCTGACATGGCGAAAGGATTCGCGGGCGTGGGGGTTGGAGAGGTGAACCTCGATCACCGGCGTGGTCACCGCCTTGATCGCATCGTGAACCGCAACCGAGGTGTGGGTGAAGCCGCCGGCATTCAGCAGTACCGCCTTCGCCGACCGTGCCTGCGCCTCGTGCAGCCAGTCGACGAGATGACCCTCGTGGTTCGACTGGCGCATGTCGATCTCCAGCCCCAGCTTGCGCGCGCGATCCTCAAGCTGACCGGCGATGTCGTCGAGCGTGTCATGGCCGTAGATGTGCGGTTCGCGCAGCCCCAGCAGGTTCAGGTTGGGGCCGTTGAGGACGAAGACGGTGTCGGGCATCGCACGGCTTTCGGTTGCGGGGGCGGTTGGGCACGCCTAGATCGCGGGCATCCTTACCCGCTGGTGTCTCGCGAAGTCGAGACGCGTGAACCGGCGGGCGATCCGGGTGGGAACAGCAGACATGCCGCACAGCGACGATACCGTCACCATCACCGTCAACGGCGAGCACAAGCGCGTGCCCGCCGGCCTGTCCTTGCGCGATCTTGCCGAGCAGATGGGCCTGGTGCCCGAGAAGGTGGCGGTCGAGCGCAACCTGGAGGTGGTGCCGCGCTCGACGCTGGGCGAGGTGATGGTCGAGGACGGCGACGAGCTGGAGATCGTCCACTTCGTCGGCGGCGGCGACCATGTCGCGGCGGTGGCGGACGAGGACAGCTGGACCGTCGCGGGCCGGACGTTCCAGTCGCGGCTGATCGTCGGGACCGGCAAGTACAAGGACTTCGCGCAGAACGCCGCGGCGGTCGAGGCGTCGGGGGCGGAGATCGTCACGGTTGCGGTGCGGCGCGTCAACGTCAGCGATCCCAAGGCGCCGATGCTGACCGACTTCATCGATCCCAAGCGCTTCACCTATCTGCCCAATACCGCGGGTTGCTTCACCGGCGACGAGGCGATCCGCACGCTGCGGCTGGCGCGCGAGGCGGGGGGCTGGGACCTCGTCAAGCTGGAGGTGCTGGGCGAGGCGAAGACGCTGTATCCCGACATGGTCGAGACGCTGCGGGCAACGGAGATTTTGGCCAAGGAGGGCTTCCTGCCGATGGTCTATTGCGTCGACGATCCGATCGCGGCGAAGCGGCTGGAGGATGCCGGCGCGGTGGCGATCATGCCGCTGGGCGCGCCGATCGGTTCCGGGCTCGGCATCCAGAACAGGGTCACCATCCGGCTGATCGTCGAAGGGGCGAGCGTGCCGGTGCTGGTCGATGCCGGCGTCGGCACGGCATCGGACGCCGCGCTGGCGATGGAGCTGGGTTGCGACGGGGTGCTGATGAACACCGCGATCGCCGAGGCCAAGGACCCGGTGATGATGGCCGCCGCGATGCGTGCCGCGATCGAGAGCGGGCGGCTGGCGTACCGTGCCGGGCGGATGGGCAAGCGGCGCTATGCCGATCCATCCTCGCCGCTGGCGGGGCTGATCTGAGGCGGAACATCGTTCCGCTTTCGTCGTTGGTCCATGGCAGATTCAAGCGGCCCGGAAAGCGGCGCCGCAGTCTCGCGAGTGGAGATGTATCATGGGCGAGCTGACCGACAAGATCAAAGGCAACGTCAACGAGGCGATCGGCAAGGTGAAGGAGTCAATCGGCGAGCATCAGGGCAACGAGAAGCTCGCGGCCGAAGGCGAAGCGCAGCAGGCCAAGGGCAAGGGCGAGCAGATGAAGGGCTCGGTCAAGGGCGCGCTTGGCGACGACATTTGATCGTTTCCCACCGATAGAGAGATAGGGCCGTCCGGGCGACCGGGCGGCCCTTTTTTTTGTTTGTGGCGTGCGGCGGGGTTCGAAACCAACTCGCTCCCCTCCCTGGAAGGGAGGGGCTGGGGGCGGGTCTTCGACGCAAGCGCTGTGCTCGGCGAGGCTCCTGACCCACCCCCGACCCCTCCCTTTCAGGGAGGGGAGGCGTATGGTCAGCGCGGACGGTTCTGAATGGCGGTGAGGGTGGTGCCGTTGGTGATCGCCTCGATATCGGTCTTCAGGTGGAGGAGGCGGATGCCGCGTCGTGCCCGTGCGCGGGCGAGGGCGGGGGCGAAGTGTTCCGTTTTTTCGACCGTTTCCGCCCAGCAGCCATAGGCGCTCGCCAACTTCGCGAAGTCTGGGTTGGCCAGTTGCGTGCCGGCGACGCGGCCTGGGAATTCGCGCTCCTGGTGCATGCGGATCGTGCCGTACCAGCCGTTGTCGATCACGAGCACCAGCAGGTTCGCACCCGTCGCGACGGCCGTCGCCAATTCCTGCCCGTTCATCAGGAAGCAGCCGTCGCCCGCGAGCGCGGCCACGGTCTTCTCGGGCTTGCGCAGCGCGGCGGCGATGGCGGCGGGGAGGCCGTAGCCCATCGCCCCGGCGGTCGGTGCCAGCTGGGTGCCGGGGCCGCAATAATGCCAGTAACGGTGCCACCAGCCCGAATAATTGCCAGCGCCATTGCAGATGATCGTGTCGGCAGGCAGCGCGTCGCGCATCGCCGCGACGCACGGCCCCAGGTCCATCGCGACGTCGCCGCGCGGCGCGGGCGTCGACCAGGCCTGCCATTCGGCGTGCGCCTCGGCACCATGGGGGTGCGCGGGGCCGTCGAGCGACATCAAGGCTTCCGCGAATTCGGCCATGCCGGCGCAGATCGACAGGTCGGCGCGATAGCTGCGGTTGAGTTCGTTCGGGTCGGGGTGGACGTGGATGAGCCGCTGGTCGGGATGGTCGGGCGTCACCAGCGTATAGCCATCGGTCGTCGCTTCACCCAGGCGGGGGCCGATCACGAGCAGCAGGTCCGCCGCCTTGATCCGCTCGACCAGCTTGGGGTTCGGACCATAGCCGAGATTGCCGGCGTAGGCGGGGCAGTCGTTGGGCACCGCATCCTGCCGTCGGAAGGCGGCGGCGAGCGGCACGCGGGTGCGATCGGCCCAGGCGGCGATATCCTGCGAGGCGACCAGGTCCCAGCCGGCGCCGCCGACGATCGCCACCGGGCGCTCCGCGGTGGCGAGGAGGTCGCCGAGACGCTGCATGACGTCGGGGTCGACGCCCTGCGCCGGGCGATCGATCCGCGGCCGGTCGATCGCCTCGACGGTATCGAGCAGCATGTCTTCGGGGAGCGCCAGCACGACCGGGCCGGGGCGGCCGGAGACGGCGGTGGCGTAGGCACGGGCGACATATTCGGGGATGCGACGAGCGTCGTCGATGCGCGCGGCCCATTTGGCGATCGGCGCGAACATCGCCTGGAAATCGATTTCCTGGAACGCCTCGCGGTCGCGCGTGCCGCGATCGATGTCGCCGACGAACAGGATCATCGGCTGCGAATCCTGCATCGCCACATGGACCCCGATCGAGGCGTTGGTCGCGCCCGGGCCGCGGGTGACGAAGGCGACGCCGGGGCGATGCGTCAGCGTGCCGTCGGCACAGGCCATGAAGGCGGCGCCGCCCTCCTGCCGGCAGACGACGAGATCGATCTGCGGCGTGTCGTGAAGCGCGTCCAGCACCGCGAGGAAGCTTTCGCCCGGCACGGTGAAGATCCGATCGCAGCCCTGGGCGATCAGATTGTCCACGAGGATTCGGCCGCCGGTGCGGGTCTCGGTCACGTCTCGTCTCTCCCAAAGGTAACGAAGGTAAGTACCCGTATATGGACGGTCTCGTTCGTTCCGTTCCATGTGATTCGGGTGCGCCGAACCATTGCCGATCGGTCGGCTGTAGGACAGACTCCTCGGGATAAATCCTCCCCACTGGCGGGCGAGAACCAGATAAAGGAGAGGTCGATGGTGGAGTGGACGACGGTCGCGAGCGGGCTGCGCTTTCCCGAGGGCCCAGTGGCGATGGCCGACGGCAGCGTCGTGCTGGTCGAGATCGCGGCGGGCAGGATCACGCGGATCTTGCCAGATGGCTCGACCGAAACCGTCGCCGAGCCGGGCGGCGGCCCGAACGGGCTGGCGATGGGGCCGGACGGGATGCTCTATTGCTGCAACAACGGCGGGTTCAACTGGCGCGATGCGAGCGGACTGCTGGTGCCGCACGGGCAGGCGGACGATTACAGCGGCGGGCAGATCGAGCGGATCGATCCGCGCACCGGCGCGGTCGAGGTGCTGTATCGCGACGGCGATTTCGGATGTTCGCTGAAGGGCCCCAACGACATCGTCTTCGATCGGCATGGCGGCTTCTGGTTCACCGACCATGGCAAGACGCGGCCGCGCGAGCGCGACGTGACCGGTATCTTCTACGCGCATGCGGACGGCGGCCTGTTGAAGGAAGTCGTCTTCCCGAGCGAGAACCCCAACGGCATCGGCCTGTCGCCCGACGGCGCGACGCTCTACGCGGCGGAAACCTATACCTGCCGGCTGATGGCGTTTCGCGTGACCGGGCCGGGCGAGGTCGACCAGACCGCGGGGCTGGGTGGCGCCGGCATCCCGCTGTACCGGCCGGCGGGATACAAATTCTTCGATTCACTCGGCGTCGAGGAGGGCGGCAACATCTGCGTCGCCACCATCGGCGAGAGCGGGATCAGCGTCGTGTCGCCGGCGGGCGAGCTGGTCGAATTCGTCGCGACCGACGATCCCTTCACGACCAACATCTGCTGGGGCGGCGCGGATCGGCGTACCGCCTATGTGACCTGCTCGGGCACGGGGCGGCTGGTGAGTACGCGCTGGTCGCGACCGGGGCTGGAGCTGGTGTCTTGAACGAGCGAACGGCGGTCTTGTTCGACTTCGGCGGGGTCATCACGACCTCGCCGTTCGAGGCGTTCGCGCGGCTGGAGGCGGAGCGGGGGCTGCCGGCGGGGCTGATCCGGCGGATTAACGCTACCGACCCCGACGGCAACGCCTGGGCCCTGTTCGAGCGCGCCGAGATCGATGCGGCGGCGTTCGACACTCGCTTTGCCGAGGAGGCGCGCGCGCTGGGCCATGCGTTACGCGGCGAGGACGTGCTGGCGGTGCTGGTCGGCGACATCCGGCCGGGAATGGTGCGCGCGCTCGACCGGCTGGTGGCGCTGAGGTTTCGGATCGGCTGCATCACCAACAACGTGCCGAGCGGCGACGGGCCGGGGATGGCACGCGACCCCGCGAAGGCGGCGCTCCTCGCCGACGTGCTGGCGCGGTTCGAGGTGGTGGTGGAGAGCAGCGTCGAGGGCGTCCGCAAGCCCGATCCCCTGATCTATGCGATCGCGTGCGAGCGGTTGGGGGTGGCACCGGAGACGTGCGTGTTCCTCGATGACCTCGGGGTCAACTGCAAGGGTGCGGCGGGGCTGGGGATGGCCGCGATCAAGGTAACGGGCGAGCGCCAGGCGCTGGGTGAGTTGGAGCAGGTGTTGGGGATGGAGAGTGGTTCACTGTCGTAATTCCTCCCCGAGCTCGCTCGGGGAGGGGGACCATGCCACCGGCATGGTGGAGGGGCAGACACAAGCGACGCGGCCTGCCTCTGCCCCTCCACCACCGCCTTCGGCGGCGGTCCCCCTCCCCCAGCAAGCTGGGGGAGGACTTGGCGGCGTCGCTCACCCCCGCTATCCACCCCCGCCATGAACAAGCTCTATCCCGATGCGGCGGCGGCGCTCGATGGCCTGCTGCGTGATGGCATGACGATCTGCGCCGGCGGCTTCGGCCTGTGTGGGATCCCCGAGCGGCTGATCGACGCGATCCAGGCGGCGGGGACGAAGGATCTGACGATCGCCAGCAACAATGCGGGGATCGACAACGAAGGGCTCGGCAAGCTGCTGCGCTCGCGCCAGGTGAAGAAGATGATCTCGTCCTACGTCGGCGAAAACAAGGAGTTCGAGCGCCAGTATCTGTCGGGCGAGCTGGAGGTCGAGTTCTGCCCGCAGGGCACGCTCGCCGAGCGGTGCCGCGCGGGCGGGGCAGGAATTCCGGGCTTCTACACCAAGACCGGCGTCGGCACGCAGGTTGCCGAGGGCAAGGAAGTGAAGGTGTTCGACGGCGAGGAATATATCCTCGAGCGCGGTATCCGCGCCGACCTGTCGATCATCAAGGGCTGGAAGGCCGACGAGAGCGGCAACCTGATCTTCCGCAAGACCGCGCGCAACTTCAACCAACCGATGGCGACCGCGGGGCGGGTCTGCGTCGCCGAGGTCGAGGAAGTGGTGCCGGTCGGGAGCCTCGATCCCGACTGCATCCATCTGCCGGGCATCTATGTGAAGCGGATGATCGTCGGCGCGCCGTACGCCAAGAAGATCGAGTTCCGCACGACGCGCGAGCGGGTGAGCGCGTGATGATGTTCGCAGCGGCGTTGGCGTTCGCCGCGCCGATGGCGGTTCCGCTTCAGCAACCGCCGGCCGCGAGCGACATCTCCGACGCCAGCATCGCCGCCGTCGCGATGCCCGAGGCGCAGCTTCGCGCCTTCCTGGCGCGGACGCTGTTCACCACGCAGAGCGTGCCCCAGTCCTTCTATGCGCTCGGCATGCAGAAGGGTTGTGCCGCGCTGAGGCCCGCGTTCGAGTCCGCGGTCAGTCAGACGCTGCCGCAATGGCGGGCCAATATCGTAGCGGCCTATCGCTCCGCCGTACCGGCGCCGGTGTTGCGAAGCGCGATCGGCCAGACCGCCGAGCAGCGGCAGACGACGCTGGCGCCCTATCTCGGGGCGATCGGCACGAGCATGCAATCGGCGAGCGAGCCCCTGTTGCGCGCCGCGGCCGAGCGGGTGACGGCAGCGATGACGACGGCCGCCGCCGGGATCGACATGGCCACGATCGATGGGGCCACCCGCATGGCCGAGCTGCGGCAGGCGCAGGCAGACGGGTCGTTGACGTGCGGCGTCGTGACCACGGGACAGCACTGATGCGCGTCGCTCGGATCGCGATGCTGGCGGCGGCGGGCGGGCTGCTGTCGAGCTGCGTGGCGCTGGCGGTGCCGGTCGTGGCGGGGGCGGCGATCGGGGGGAAGCAGGTTGCGGGGCGGAGTGGCGACGACGGTCGCACGCTGACGCGGCGCGAGCGCAAGGCCGAGCGCAAGCGGCTGGAGGCGCAGGCGCGCAACACGCCGGTGCCGCAGGGCAGCTTCACGATTTTGCCGCAGGGCTCGACCCTGCCGGCGCCGGGTGCGCCGGTTGTGGTTCAGGCAGTGCCGGGGTCGGCGGCGCCTGCGGGGATGCAATATCTCTATGGCTCGGGCGAGGCGGCGGCGCTCGACGTCCAGGGCTATCGTGCGCTGCGCAATCACCTGTCGGCCGAGGCGCGGCTGCGTGACCTGAAGATCGAACCCAATTCGGTGGTTCTCGCGGAGGGCGCGACGCTGGCCGCGCCGCGCTTCGTGCCGTGCGGTACGAAGAAGCTGGCGATGGTGCTCGACATCGACGAAACCGTGCTGCTCAACCTTGGCTACGAAGCCGATGAGGCGGGGCGCGGGGGCGGCTATGACGAGGCGCGCTGGCGGCGCTGGGAGCTGACCGGGGCTGGGCAGGTGCGTGCCGTGCCGGGCGCGAAGCAGGCGATCGACGCGGCGCGGGCGGCGGGGATCGCGGTGGTGTTCAACTCGAACCGGTCGGAGGCGAGCGCGGCGGCGACCGCCGATGCGCTGAAGCGCGCGGGGCTGGGCGAGGCAGTGCCGGGCGAGACGCTGTGGCTGCGCACCGACGGCCAGGGCAGCGGCAAGGACGCGCGGCGCTGGCGGATCGCGGAGCGCTATTGCGTGGTCGCGCTGGTCGGCGACCAGCTGGGCGATTTCAGCGACCTGTTCAATACCGGCGCGCTCGCGGCGTCGCCGGCGGCGCGGCGGTCGGCGGCGCTGGCCGATCCGATCGCGGATGAATGGGGCGCGGGGTGGTTCATGCTGCCCAACCCGGTCTACGGCACTGCGCTGAAGGGCAGCGTCGACGAGGTGTTCCCGCCGGCGGTCCGCTGGAGCCCCAATCCGTGAACGGCATCAAGAAGCCGCGTCCCGGCGCGATCCGTATCCCTGCGAATGCGCCGCTGACGAAGCAATCGGCGGAAGTGATGCGGGTGTGGGTGACGCACCAGGCAGGGTCGACGGTGTTCATCGATGCCGGGCTGCTCGCCGATCCGCATATGTTCGGGCATCTGATCGCCGATACCGTCCGTCACGCGGCCAAGGCCTATGCCGGCACCAACGACATGGCCGAGGACGCGGCGCTGCAGCGGATCGTCGACGGGCTGGGCGAGGAGCTGCGCGAGCAATTCAATTCCATCACTCCGATGCAAGGATCGACCAACTAATGGCCTGGGATCGCAACCAGATGGCCGCGCGCGCCGCCAAGGAACTGCGCGACGGATATTATGTGAACCTCGGCATCGGCATCCCGACGCTGGTGGCGAACAACATCCCCGCCGGCATGACGGTGACGCTGCAGAGCGAGAACGGCATGCTCGGCATCGGGCCGTTCCCCTATGACGACGAGGTCGATCCCGACCTGATCAACGCCGGCAAGCAGACGATCAGCGAGTTGCCGCAGTCGGTGTATTTCGGCAGCGAGCAGAGCTTCGCGATGATCCGCGGTGGCCACATCGACCTGACCGTGCTGGGCGCGATGGAGGTCGCGGAGAATGGCGACATCGCCAACTGGATGATCCCCGGCAAGATGATCAAGGGGATGGGCGGCGCGATGGACCTGGTCGCCGGCGTCAAGAAGATCATCGTGGTGATGGAGCACACCAGCAAGAACGGCGACCCGAAGTTCCTGAAGAGCTGCTCGCTGCCGCTGACGGGCAAGAACGTCGTCGACATGGTCGTCACCGACCTGGCGGTGTTCCAGCGGCCCGATCACGAGTCGCCGTTCCGGCTGATCGAGCTGGCGCCCGGCGTGACCGCGGACGAGGTCGCGGCGAAGACGACGGCGGCTTACGAGGTCGCGCTCTAGGTATCGGACGGCCGACCGGGGGGATTGGCGATGACGTGGATGATGATGCTCGCGCTGGCGGCGGCGGCCGACGCCGAGCCGGCGGTGCCCTCGATGCCGGCGGCGTGGCAGGCGGCGACGCTGGGCGATCTTCGCGCCTTCCACGCGTCGATCGCGGCGAACCATGCGGGGTCGGTCAACCGGCTCGATCCCGGCTTCAACGCGCGCGAGGCGGCGGCATTGGCGCTGGCCGAGCAGCGGGCGGCGCAGGTGCGCGATTTCCCCGGCTATCTGGCGACGCTGCGTGGCTATGCGGCGTCGTTCGATGACGGTCACGTCCAGATCGGTTTCGCCGACAAACTGGCCTTGCCGTTGCGATGGCCGGGATTCCTGACCGGCTTCGACGGCGCCGGGCGCCAGCTGGTGCGCACGCGGGCCGACGATGCGCCCGTGCCGCTGGGTGCGAGGCTGGTCGATTGCGACGGGCGACCCGCGGCAAGGCTGGCCGAGGAGGTGGTGGGCGGGTTTCGCGGGCGCTGGTCACTGTCGAGCCAGCGCATGCTGACGGGCGGGCGGCTGTTCGTCGATGCTGGCAATCCGTTCGTGAAGCGGCCGGCGCGTTGCCGCTTCGACGTCGGTGGCATGGTGCGCAGCGTGACGCTGGCATGGCGGCCGTTGCCCGATGCCGAATTCGACACTCGGCTCAATGCGACGGCACCGCGGGTGCGGCCGCTGATCGGTGCGCGGGTGCTCGCCGACGGAACGCGCTGGTTCGCGATGTCGAGCTTCGACGGCGATCCGGCGAGCGATACGGCCAAGGCATTGCGGCCGCTGATCGCCGGGATGACGAGCGATCGGGCCGGTATCGCCACGGCGCCGGCCGTGGTGCTCGACCTGCGCGGCAATGGCGGCGGATCGTCGGACTGGGCGCACCAGATCGCCGACGTGCTGTGGGGCAAGGCGGCGGTCGAGGCGTTGCCCGACCGTTCGGAGGGCGTCGACTGGCGGGCCAGCCCGGCCAATCTGGCGACGCTCGAAGGATATCGCCGTCAGTTCGCCGCGCCTGATGCCTCGCCCGACGCGCGGCGCTGGGCGGAGAAGGTCGCGACGGGGATCGGCACCGCGGTGAAGGCGGGCCGGCCGCTGTGGCGCGAGGTCGACGAACCCGAGCCGGCCGCCAAGGCCGCGGCGACGGTGCCGGCGCCACCGCCGGTCAAGGGACCGATCTATGTGCTGACGGACTGGGGCTGCGGCTCGGCGTGCCTCGATGCGGTCGATCTGTGGAAGGCGCTGGGCGCGGTACAGATCGGGCAGGAGACGAGCGCCGACACGCTGTACATGGACATCCGCCAGGACCAGCTGCCGAGCCGGCTGGCGACGATCGCGGTGCCGATGAAGGTATATCGCGGGCGTGAGCGCGGATCGAACGTGCCGCAGGTGCCGGCACATCGCTACACCGGCGACATGACCGATGCGGCGGCGCTGGAGGCATGGGTCGCGACGCTGCCGGGCAAGGAAACACGCGGATGAGCTATCAACTGATCACCGCCAATCGTAACTATTCGAGTTGGTCACTGCGGCCCTGGGTGTTGATGACCGCGCTCGGCATCCCCTTCGACGACCGGATCGAGCCGTTTGCGGCGATGAACAACTATGACGCCTTCCGTGCCTTTTCGCCGACCGGGCAGGTGCCGGTGTTGGTCGATGGCGAGCGGACGGTGTGGGACTCGCTGGGCATCGCGCTGTACCTCGCCGAGCGGCACGAGGGCGTCTGGCCGGCGGACGAGGCGGCGCAGGCCTGGGCGATGTGTGCGGTGGCGGAGATGCACGGCGGCTTTTCGGCGCTGCGTAACGAGCGGACGATGACGGTCGGCCAGCGCGTGGCGCCGCGCGGCGGTTCGGCGGCGCTGGCACGCGATGTCGCGCGCCTCGCCGAGTTGTGGGACGAGGGACTGACGCGGTTCGGCGGGCCATGGCTGGCGGGCCCGGCGTTCACCGTGGTCGATGCCTTTTATGCGCCGGTCGCGTTCCGGGTGCGGACCTATGGCATCGACGTCGGCGAGGCGGGCGGACGCTGGGTGGCGGCGGTCCTCGACCATCCGGCGATGCGCGAGTGGGAGCGCCAGGCGCTGGCCGAGACGTTTCGCGAGCCATCGCATGAGGTGGAGGTCAACGCGGTCGGCGATGTGACGCAAGACCTGAGGGCCTGACGCCGGTGTCGCGGAAGCGTTCGTCGGACGCGCGAAGGCGCCGGCGATCAGGGTTTGGGCTGCGCCTCGGCCTTGGCGGTGGTGCAATCGCCGATGCGGCTGCCGCTGATCGTCCATTGGCGGCCATAGGGACGCGATTGATAGGATGGGTCGAGGCACACCGGTTGCCGCTCGTCCAGGAAATCGAGCTGTAGACGATCGGCGGAATAGCGGCCCTGGACGCTCAATTTGCTGGTCGCGGGGACCGATTGCGCCGTCGACCTGCGCCATCCGCAGGTGTCGATCGCGGTGGCGGATTCGGATTCGATCAGCGAGGTCGGCGCCGTCGGCTTCGGGATCGTCAGACCCGAACAGCTTTGCCGGGCGATCAGCTTGCCCCTGCCGGTTTCGATCGCCAGCGCGGAACATTGCGTCGCCCCCATAGTGGAAGACCGGCCCTCGCCGGTCAGCGCGCGCGCAACCACCTCGACCTGCGTGTCGGGCAGGCAGAAGCGATAGGTCTGTTCGTGACCCGCGGCGAACCGTTCGTTCGTATTGCTCGTCTGGCCATAGGCGTAGCTGCGCGACAGGTGGATTTCCCACAGGCCGGCGCTCAGCTTGCCGTCTGCCCTGCCGGTCACGACGACATCGGGCGGCGTCGCTTCCCCGCCCTGTTGTTGAGCGATGGCGGCGACGGCGCCCAAGGCGGCGACCGCCGAGATGCCGAAAGCGAGCAGGACGCGCAACGTCACGACGTGATCCCCCAAAAAGCGCCCGGCCGATCCGGGTCGATATCGTATACGATAGATCGGCAGGCTTGTATCGCAACGATCGCTTACATGGGTTAAAGATCAGATAGTCTCGACGCCTCGTTCGGCAGTCTCGGGCATCGCGAACCAGAACAGGACCAGCGCGGCCCCGGCGATCGCGGCGAGCGCCAGAAAGGCGGTGGCATAGCCGCCCCAGACGATCAGTGCGCCGGCGATGGTGGTGCTGAGCGCGGCACCGAGGCCTTGGACGGTGGCCACCGCACCCTGGGCGACGTTGAAGCGGCCGCTGCCGCGCGTGACCGCGGCGACGACGACGGGCAGCAGCGCGCCGAAGATGCCGGCGCCGACGCCGTCGAGCAGCTGGACGCCGAGCAGCCACCAGGGATCGTTCGACAGCGTGTAGAGCGCGCCGCGCAACGCCAGCACCGCGAAGCCGGCGATCAGGATCGGCTTGTGCCCGATCCGGTCGGCGAAGCGGCCGACGAGGATCGCGACCGGCACCATCACCAGCTGCGCGCCGACGATGCAGGCGGCGATCAGCGAGGTCGCCTGGCCGCTGCCGACCTCGCGCGCGAGGAGCTGGCCGACCGAGGGGAGCATCGCGGCATTGGCGAGGTGGAAGGCGAAGGCGCCGAGCGCGAAGACGAGTAGCGCGCGGGTGCCGGTCAGCACTTTCCAGGCGGACGGCGGCGGGGTCGGCGCGCAATCGTCGTCGTCGCACAGGCCGCGGGCGACATCGTGGTCGATGCGGTCGGCAGGAATGGTCAACGTCGCGCCGATCGAGAGCAGGGCAAGGCCCCCCATCAGCCAGAACACCACCTGCGGTCCGAATTTCCACGCGAGCACGCCGGCGAGCGCGGCGGCGACGGCGTTGCCGGCATGGTTGAACGCCTCGTTCCGCCCGACGCGGCGGGTGAACGCCTTGGGCCCGACGATGCCGAGCGTCACCGCGGTGATCGCGGGGGCGAAGACCGCGCCGGCGGCGGCGGCGAGCGCCTGGGTCGTCGTGACGAGCGCGAAGCCATGGACGAAGGGCAGCGACACCGACGCCAGCGTGACGATCAGCGCGGCGACGACGAGCAGCGCTCGCTTCGCCCGGATCTTGTCGACCAGCGCACCGGCGGGGGTGGTGGCGACCAGCCCGGCAAGCCCGGCGATCGTCATGACGAGGCCGGCGGTCGCCTCGTTCCAGCCATGCGTCGGCCCGCGCACCGCGACGAGATAAATGGCGAGATAGGGGCCGAGGCCGTCACGGACATCGGCCAGAAAGAAGTTGAGCGCGTCGAGCGGGCGCTTGACCGCGTCGACCGGGGCGGGGCGTCGGTCGGCGGCCATGGGGGCGGCTGCGGTCGCCATGATGCGTGTTCCTCGGTTGGCGCGCGCATCGGCGACGGCTGGGTTTCCTAACCTGGCGCAACGTCGATGGCGGCGATTGGCTCCGCGACGATGACGAGCTTTGCGCAATGAAAGGCCGACTTGCCTTGGCCTCGGCGCAGCTTTCGGTTAACGCCGCCGGCATCATGGCCACTCGCGCACAGACATTGTACGAAAAGATTTGGGATGCCCATGTCGTGGAACGCCGCGACGACGGCACCTGTCTCGTCTATATCGACCGCCACCTCGTCCATGAGGTGACGAGCCCGCAGGCGTTCGAAGGGCTTCGTGCGAGCGGTCGGCCGGTGCGGCGGCCCGAGCTGACGCTGGCGGTGCCCGACCACAATCTGCCGACGACGCCGCGGGTCGATGCGGCGGGCCAGCTGCTGCCGATCGCCGACCCGGAAAGCGCGCAGCAACTCGACGCGCTGCGGCGGAACACTGCCGAGTTCGGCATCGATTACATCGATGCGACCGCGGCGGAGCAGGGTATCGTCCATGTCGTCGGGCCGGAGCTGGGCTTCACTTTGCCGGGGACGACGCTGGTGTGCGGCGACAGCCATACCTCGGCGCATGGCGCGCTGGGGGCGCTGGCCTTCGGCATCGGGACGAGCGAGGTCGAGCATGTGCTCGCCACGCAGACTTTGCTCTTGTCGCCGTCGAAGACGATGGAAGTTCGCGTCGACGGGACGCTGGGCTTCGGTGTCAGTGCGAAGGACGTGATCCTGGCGATCATCGGCAAGATCGGCGCGGCGGGCGGCACCGGTCACGTCATCGAATATACCGGCGAGGTGATCCGCGCGCTGTCGGTCGAGGGGCGACTGACGATCGCCAACATGTCGATCGAGGGCGGCGCGCGTGCCGGGCTGATCGCGCCCGACGAGACGACCTTCGCGTACCTGAAGGGGCGGCCGATGGCGCCGCAGGGCGAGGACTGGGAGCGCGCGGTAGCGTGGTGGCGGACGCTGGCGACCGATCCGGGCGCGACCTATGACCAGGTGGTGACGCTGCATGCGAGCGACATCGCGCCGGCGCTGACCTGGGGGACGAGCCCCGAGGACGTCGTGCCGATCACCGGCGCGGTGCCCGCGCCCGACAGCTTCGCCGATCCGGCGAAGCGCGAGGCGGCGCAGAAGTCGCTCGATTATATGGGCCTGGCGCCGGGAACGCGGATGCAGGACGTCGCCATCCAGCACGTCTTCATCGGCAGCTGCACCAACAGCCGGATCGAGGACCTGCGCGCCGCCGCGGCCGTCGCCGACGGGCGCCGCGTCGCCGATGGCGTGCGGGCGATGGTGGTGCCGGGTTCGGGGCTGGTGAAGCGGCAGGCGGAGGCCGAGGGGCTCGACCGCGTGTTCACCGCCGCCGGCTTCGAATGGCGCGAGCCGGGCTGCTCGATGTGCCTGGCGATGAACCCTGACAAGGTGCCGCCGGGCGAACGCTGCGCGTCGACGTCGAACCGCAATTTCGTCGGCCGGCAAGGGCCGGGCGCGCGTACCCACCTGGTCAGCCCTGCGATGGCGGCGGCGGCGGCGGTGACGGGGCGCCTTAGCGACGTACGTGATCTGATGGGAGGAGGGACCCGATGAAGAAGGTTCTGGTGATGCTGGTGGCCGCGGCGATGATGAGCGGGGTCGCGGCGTACGTCGCGGCGGCGCGCGTGCCGGTGGTGAAGGCGGTCAAGTAAGGTTCTCGTCACCCCAGCCTTGAGCCGGGGTCCCGCTGCCTTGGCGGGACGGCGAAAGAAGAAGCGGGACCCCGGCTCAAGGCCGGGGTGACGGAAGGAAGTGTGAAATGCAGCCAGTCACCCGGGTCGAGGGGCGCGCCTATCCGTGGGGGGCGAAGAATATCGACACCGACGTCATCATCCCCGCGCACTGGCTGAAGACGATCACCCGGTCCGGGCTGGGCCGCGGCGCGTTCGAGACGGTGCGCAAGCAGCCGGGCAACATCTTCGACGACCCCCGCTATGTCGGCGCACCGATCCTGATCGCGGGCGACAATTTCGGCTGCGGCTCGAGCCGCGAGCATGCTGCCTGGGCGCTCGCCGACATGGGGATCAGGGCGGTGATCGCGCCGAGCTTTTCCGACATCTTTTCGGGCAACGCGTTCAAGAACGGCATCGTCCCGGTCGTGTTGCCGCAGGCGGCAATCGACCGGCTGCTGGTCGCTGCGCAGGACGGCGAGGTCACCGTCGACCTGGAGACGATGACCGCCACCACCGCCTATCAGGACCGTTTCCCGTTCCACCTCGACGCGTTTCGCCGCCAGTGCCTGATGGAAGGGCTGGACGAGGTGGGGCTGACGCTGGCAAGGGATACCGCGATTTCGAAATTCGAAGGCGCGATGGCTCGGCATCGGCCGTGGATCGAGGGGAGAAGCCGGTATGCGGGCGTTGCTGTCGAAGGCGGTCGGCGGACCTGATACTCTAGAGCTGACCGAGTTGCCCGATCCCACTGCGGGTTCGGGTCAGGTGGTGGTGCGGGTGAAGGCCTGCGCGATCAACTATCCCGACGTGCTCATCATCGAGGACAAGTATCAGTTCCGCCCCGAGCGCCCGTTTGCGCCGGGCGGCGAGATCGCGGGCGAGATCGACAGCGTCGGCGAGGGCGTGAGCGGCTGGCAGGCGGGCGACCGGGTCATCGCGATGCTCGGCCATGGCGGCCTGTCGGAAAAGGTGATCGCCGATCCGGCCAAGCTGTATCGCCTGCCCGAAGGGCGCAGCTTCGCGGAAGGCGCCTCGCTGATCCTGACCTATGCGACGACGATCCATGCGCTGCTCGATCGGGGGCGTCTGAAGGCCGGTCAGTCGCTGCTGGTGCTGGGCGCGGCGGGCGGCGTCGGGCTGGCGGCGATCGAGCTGGGCAAGGCCTATCGCGCGCGCGTCGTCGCGGCGGTGTCGTCGGAGGAGAAGGCGGCGGCTGCCAAGGCGGCGGGCGCGGACGAGACGATCATCTATGGCCGGGCACCCTTCGACAAGGAGGCGTCGAAGGCGCTTGCCGACCAGTTCAAGGCGGCGGGCGGCAAGCAGGGCTTCGACGTGATCTACGACCCGGTAGGCGGCGATTATGCCGAGCCCGCGTTGCGATCGATCGGGTGGGAAGGGCGCTATCTGGTCGTCGGCTTTCCGGCGGGTATCCCGAAACTCCCGCTCAACCTGACGCTGCTGAAGAGCTGCGACGTATGCGGCGTGTTCTGGGGCGCGTTCGCGGCGCGCGATCCGCAGGCCAACCAGGCGCATGTCGACACGCTGTTCCGGTTGTGGAGCGAGGGCAAAATCGCGCCGAAGGTGACCGACACTTTCCCGCTGGCGCGCGGCGGCGATGCGATCGCGAAGATGGCAGCACGCGGGGCGATCGGAAAATTGGTCGTCGAATTGGACTAGGCGGCCAGCAAGTCCTCGTCGGACATCAATGAGATGCCGCGGCTGTCCGGTCAGGTCAACCGAAGGATCGCGCCGACGATCAACGCCCATAGCGCGATCGAGATTGCCGATCCGATCACCATCCCGACGATGGCGTTCGATGCGAAGCGGCCTCTGGGGGCGGCGTCGCCCATGGTAACTCTCCTCAAGGTCGCGGACGTCTTGTACGCGCCGCTGATGTTATCAGCGTCCGGATGACCCGATTGTTCCGCCCGCATCACGCTGCGTTGCGCGGCTCGCCCACGCCACCTATGTGTCCGGTCAACGACACAGCCAATCAATCGGGGACGATGTTGCAATGACCACCTTCGACGACCGCGAGCGCGCTTTCGAGACCAAGTTCGCCCGTGATGAGGAGATGGCGTTCCGCGTCACCGCACGTCGCAACCGCCTGCTCGGCCAGTGGGCCGCCGGGCTGATGAAGCTGACGCCCGAGGAAACCGACGCCTATGCCAAGTCGGTCGTCCAGGCCGATTTCGAGGAAGCGGGCGACGAGGACGTCGTGCGCAAGCTGCTGGGCGATCTGGTCGCGGCGGGGATCGATATCGACGACGCCGCGGTCCGCCGCGCGATCGAGGAGCAGAACGTCGAGGCGCGTCGCCAGCTGATGGGGACCGAATAAGGTGGCGATGACGGCCGACGAGATCGAAAGTCTGATCCGCGCCGGCATCCCCGACGCGCAGGTCGAGATCACCGACCTGGCGGGCGACGGGGACCATTATGCCGCGCGGGTCGTTAGTGCGAGCTTCGAAGGGCTGCCCCGCGTGAAGCAGCACCAGAAGGTCTATGCGGCGCTCGGCGGCCGGATGGGCGGAGTGCTCCACGCGTTGCAGCTGACCACGGCGGCTTCCTGAAGGACGAGTTGCGAATGACCGATACCACCAACGCCCGCATCAACGGCATCGTCAAGGGCAGCCCGATCGTGCTGTTCATGAAGGGATCGCCGCTGTTCCCGCAGTGCGGCTTTTCCAGCCGTGCGGTCGCGATCCTCAACCACCTGGGTGCCGAGTTCGACAGCGTCGACGTGCTCCAGGATCCCGAGGTCCGCCAGGGGATCAAGGAATACTCGGACTGGCCCACCATCCCGCAGCTGTACGTCGGGGGTGAGTTCGTCGGCGGATCGGACATCATGATGGAGATGTACGAGAGCGGCGAGCTGGCCGAGCTGGTCAAGGGCCAGTCCGCCGCAAGCTGATCGCGGCGCCGGTTCCATGCTGTTCGACAATGCTCGGTTGCGGGCAGGCACCGATGCGCGCCCGCTGCTGGTTTGCGACCTGACGCAGAGCTATTCGCCGGCTGGCGGCGGCGGGATCAGCACCTATCTGCGCGAAAAGCGCGATTACGTGTTGCAGCAGACGCCGCATCACCTGCTTCAGATCGTGCCCGGGCCGGCGGATCGGGTGACGGTGAACGGACGGCACATCTTCGCCGAAGTCGCCGCCGATCCGGTCAGCGGCAGTCCCAATTACCGCTTCATCCTGCGTGTGCGTGCCGTGCGCGAGTTGCTGGCGCGATATCGCCCCGACGTGATCGAGTCGCTGTGCCCCTGGGTGCTGCCCTGGGTCGCGATTCAGCATCGAAGGGCCTATCCGGGCACTGCGCTGGTCGCGGGCTATCGCACCGACTTTCCCAACGCGCATGTCGATCGCGTCGCACGCGCGCTGTTCGGGCCGCTGGGCCGCGTCTTCTATTGGTTAAGCCTCGGCTACACCGAGATGACGTATCGCGAGTTCGACTGGGTCTATACGCTGGGTGAGGAGGCGCGGGCCACGCTGGCGAGCCGGGGGATCGAGCGTACCGAGGTGTTGCCGCTGGGCGTCGACACCACGCTGTTCCATCCCGGCGCGCGCGATCCCGACTATCGCGGCGAGCTGGGGCTGGGCGGCAGCGGGCCGCTGCTTGCCTATGCGGGGCGGATCGACAACGAGAAGCGGGCGGCGACGCTGGTCGAGATGTTCCGGCTGCTGCCCGCCGACCTCGACGCGGCGATGGTGTTGATCGGCGACGGTAAGCTGCGTCAGCCGCTGATGGCGGCGGCGAAGGACTTGCCCATCGCCTTTCCGGGGTTCGAGACCGATCGCGCCGGGCTGGCGCGCGCGCTGGCGTCGGCGGATCTGTACGTGTCGGCGATGGCCGACGAGACGTTCGGCATCTCGGTGATCGAGGCGCAGGCGGCGGGGCTGCCGGTGGTCGGCGTGGCGAGCGGTGCGATGCCCGCGCGCGTGCCGCCGACGCTGGGGCGGCTGGGGCCGGTCGGCGATGCGCGGGCGATGGCGGACAATGTGCTGGCGCTGTGGCGCGGCGACCATCAGGCGATGGGCCGCGCGGCGTGCGCACACGTCGAGGCGAATTTCAGCTGGCAGGCGACGTTCGGGCGGCTCTTCGGCACGATCTATCCCAAGGCGCTGGCGCGTGCCGCGGGGCGGATGGAGAGCCGGGTTGAGGGTGGACCGGTGAAGGGACCAGTCCACCCTCGCTGAAGCGCAGGAGACGCTCGGCTGCCTGGCGTGGTGCAGGGGGCGTGCCAGTTGCAGCGCGGCCAGGGTGTCGGCGGGGTACGACGGTTAACGGCGTCCACGCATCTTCCATTACCGTAAGAAAAGTCGACAGCCGTTTCGATCCTCCCCCGCCAGGGGGAGGTGGGGCGCGCATGCGCGTCGGAGGGGGAGGTAAGCAGTGCGCTCTCGATAGTCAGACGCTTACCGCCCCCTCCGTCAGCGCTGCCGCGCTGCCACCTCCCCCTGGCGGGGGAGGATGGGGTTTTGGAGCGCTTGACTACGGGCGTAATCGGTGAGACTACAGACGTAGTCAGCAAGGAGAAGCGAGTCGTGGCCGAGCGTATCAGCGATGCCGAGCATGCGGTGATGGAGGTCTTGTGGGACCAGGCGCCACTGACGGCGCAGGACGTCGCCGAGCGCGTCGATCCGGCGCGTGGCTGGAGCGCGAATACCGTCAAGACGCTGCTGGGGCGGCTGCTCGCCAAGGCGGCGATCACGCACGAGGAGGACGGCCGGCGCTATCTCTACCGGCCACTCGTCAAGCGCGAGGATTACGTGTCGGGCGAATCGCGGCGGCTGATCGACCGGCTGTTCGGTGGGCGGCTGACCCCGCTGGTCGCGCATCTTGCCGAGCGCGACCAGTTGACCGCCGATGACATCGCCGAGATCGAGGCCCTGCTGAAGGATCTCAAGGCATGATCGCCTGGGCCATCGAGGCGCTGATCGCCTCCGCCGCCCTCATGGCGCTGGTGCTGCTGGTGCGGGGGCCGGTCCGCCGCGCCTTCGGTCCCGGCGTCGCCTACGCGCTCTGGGCGCTTCCCCTGCTTCGCCTGTTGATGCCGCCGCTGCCCGCCGAATGGCATGAGGCCGCGGTGAGCCCGATCAGCCAGGCCGGCGAGACGATCACCGTCCTGGTGATCGAACCCGCCGGCATGGTCGCCGCGCCCGTTTCAAGCTTTCCCTCGCTGGGCCTAGTGCTTGCACTGTTATGGTCGGCGGGCGCGGCGGTTTTTCTGATCTGGCACAGCCTTCGCCATGCGAGCTTCTGCCGCCGCCTGCTGCGCGGGGCGACGCGGGTTGGTAGGCATGGCGCGATCGAGGTGATCGAGAGCCCGGCGGTGCCGGGGCCGCTCGCCTTCGGTATCTTCCGCCGCTACGTCGCCTTTCCGCGCGATTTCGCCGAACGCTACGATACCGACGAGCGCGACCTGGCGCTGGCGCACGAGCTGGGTCACCATGCTCGCGGCGACCTAGTCGCGAACTGGACCGCGCTGATCGTGCTCGCGCTCCATTGGTTCAACCCCATCGCCTGGCGCGCATTCCGCGCATTCCGCGCCGACCAGGAGCTGGCCAACGACGCCCGCGTGCTGGCCGGCCGGTCGGCGTTCGATCGCCACGCCTATGCCTGTGCGATCGTCAAGACCGCGCATGGCGGCAACTTCTCCGCCGCCTGTCACCTCCACGCCGTCGACAATCTGAAAGGACGTTTGAAGATGCTCAACACCTCGCGCCGGTCGCGGCGTCGGATCGCCGCCGGGACCGCTTCGGTCGCCGCTATCGTCTGCGCCGGGCTCGGCTTGACCGCGTCGGGCACCCAGGCCGCCGAGCGGATCAAGACCGCGACGGGCATCGACCTCGACCAGATCGAGGCGGCCATCCCGGCGCCGGCGACGGTGCCCGCCGTCCCGGCGACCGCCGCGCAGCCTGCCGCCCCCACGCTCGCCGCGATGACGCCGGCCAAACGCGACGGCAAGGACAAGAAGCGTGTCGTCGTGGTGAAGAACGGCGAAAGCAAGGTCTACGAAGGCGCAGATGCCGACGCCTATCTCGCCGCCCATCCCGACACGATGCCGCCGATGCCGGCCATGACGAAGATGCCGCCGATGCCGCCGATGCCGCCGGTGGCGAGCATGGACGCCGCTCGCGCCAATCCGCCGATGCGTCCCGAGCACTACCGCGTCATGTTCCGCCGCAGCGATGTGCCGCAGGTCAGCTCGACCAATTGCCCCGGCGACAATCTGAACCCCACCGTCATCAACACCCGTGACGGGCACCAGCAGAAGATCGTGATCTGCACGAACCGGATCGAGGCGCAGGCGAAGCGCGGCGAGGCGATGGCGGCGCGCGCCGCCGAGATGCAGGTCAACGCCGGCGAGATCCGCCGCAGCGCGATGTCCGCGGCGCTCGCCAGCCTGAAAGCGACGCGCGCGCAGATGGCATCGAACCGCGACATGGGCGAGGAGGCGCGCAACGAGGTGCTCGCCTCGCTCGACGAATCGATCGCGGAGCTGCGCAGCGAGATGAACAGCAAGGATTGACGGGGTTGCGCGGGGCGTCCCGCGCAGCCATCTGGTCCGATGATGGGCGAGTTTCCGACCGGCATTGCGATTGAGCTAGAACCGCTGGTCACCCGGGTACTCGCCCCCAATGCGTCACCCTATACCTACACCGGCACGCAGACCCATCTGGTCGGTGTCGGTGATCTGGCGATCATCGATCCCGGTCCCGACGACCCTGCCCACATCGACGCGTTGATGGCGGCGGTGGCAGGGCGGCCCGTGACAGCGATCGTCGTCACCCATCATCATCGCGATCACAGCCCGGCGACCCGGCCGCTGCAACGGCTGACCGGCGCGCCGATCGTCGGTGCGGCCTCGGTGACGGTCAGCGACGGGGGGCCGCGCGCCGATGCCGCCTTCGACGCCGACTATGCGCCCGACCGGGTGATGGCGGAGGGCGACCGAATGAGCGGTGCCGGCTGGACGCTGGAGGCGGTGGCGACGCCGGGTCATACGTCGAACCATCTCGCCTTCGCGCTGCCCGAAACCAAGGCGTTGTTTTCGGGCGATCACGTCATGGGCTGGTCGACGACGATCGTCTCGCCCCCCGATGGCGACATGGCGGCCTATATGGCGAGCCTGGACAAGCTGATGACACGCGACGACCGGGTCTATTATCCCGGCCACGGCGAGGCGGTGGAGAACCCGCGTCGGCTGGTGCGCGGGATGCTGGGCCATCGCAAGCAGCGCGAAGGCCAGATCCTGCGCCTGCTTCGCAGTGCCGACGCCGATGTGCCGGCGATGGTATCGCGGATGTATGTCGGGCTCGACCGACGACTGGTGCCGGCGGCCGAGCGATCGGTGCTGGCGCACCTGTATGATTTGCGCGACCGCGCGCTGGTGAGCGAGGAGGGCGAGACATGGCGGATCCGGAGCTGACGCCGACACCGACACCCGCAGCGTCGGGGGCGATGCCGTTCCTGGGCAAGCTGGCCGGCGCGCTGATCCTGCTGCTGCTGGCCGGGCTGATCGCGGTGTGGGGCGTACAGCGCTATGTCCGCGACCGGCTGACCCCCGATCCGACGACGATTGCGAGCGCCAGCCTGGACGGGCTGCGCGAGCAGAACCGGCTGTCGACCTTCGCCGCGCGCTTCGTGGCGGTGGTGACGTCGAAGCAGTCGCAGCTGGGGCTGTCGACCGAGAAGACGCTGATCATGCCCGGGATGGTGCGGTACGAGGTCGATCTGGCCAAGCTGACGCAGCGCGACGTCGCGTGGGACGAGGCGACGAAGACGCTGGCGGTGCGGCTGCCGGGCGTCGAGGTCGACGGGCCGCAGGTCGATCTCAACGCGATCCGCGAATATGGCACCGGCGGGCTGCTGACGACCTTCACCGATGCCGAGGCGCGGCTCGACGGCGCCAATCGCAAGGCGGGACAGCTGGAGCTGATGCGCCAGGCGCGCGAGCCGGCGATGATGCGGCTGGCGCATGACGCGACCCGCCGCGCGGTCGAGCGCAGCTTCGCGATGCCGCTACGCGCCGCCGGGATCGACGCGACGGTCAAGGTGACGTTCGCCGACGAGCCCACCGCCAACAACCAGCGATGGGATGTCTCGCGTTCGCTCGAGGAAGTGCTAGGGAACCGCCAATGAGCCACCAGCCCACCAATCTCGCCGGCGTCGATATCCGTGCCGAGATCGATCGCCTGCGCCGCGAGCGCAACGCCGTGATCCTGGCGCATTATTACCAGAAGCCAGAAATCCAGGACATCGCCGACTTCGTGGGCGACAGCCTCGACCTCAGCCGCCGCGCGGCGGAAACCGACGCCGACGTCATCGCCTTTTGCGGGGTGCGCTTCATGGCGGAGACGGCGAAGATCCTGTCGCCGCAGAAGACGGTGATCCTGCCCGACATGGACGCCGGTTGCAGTCTGGAAGACAGCTGCCCGCCCGAGCAGTTCGCGGCATTCCGGGCGCAGCATCCCGATCACATCGCGCTGACGTACATCAACTGCTCGGCGGCAGTGAAGGCGCTGTCCGACGTGATCGTGACGTCGTCGTCGGCGGAAAAGATCCTGTCGCAAATCCCGCCCGAGCAGAAGATCATCTTCGGCCCCGACCGCAACCTGGGCGGCTATCTGGCGCGCAAGACGGGGCGCGACCTGCTGTTGTGGCCGGGCGTCTGCATCGTCCACGAGGCGTTCAGCGAAACCGAGCTGATGAAGCTGAAGGCCGAGTATCCCGGCGCGCCGGTCGCGGCGCATCCCGAATGCCCGGCGGTGATCCTGGACCACGCCGATTACGTCGGGTCGACGCGCGGCATCCTGGACTATGCGATGGCGATGCCTGGCGACACGCTGATCGTCGCGACCGAGCCGCACATCATCCACCAGATGGAAAAGGCGCTGCCCGACAAGCACTTCATCGGCGCGCCCGGGGCCGACGGGAACTGCAACTGCAACATCTGCCCGTATATGGCGCTCAACACGATGGAGAAGCTGTACGTCGCGCTGCGCGACCTGGAGCCGCGGATCGAGATCGAGGAAGAGCTGCGGCTGAAGGCGAAGAAGAGCCTCGACGCGATGCTGTCGATGGCCTCGGCGACGGTGGGGCAGGGCGACCTAGGGCCGGTGAAGGTCACGGGAGACTGACCGCGGTGGCGTTCATGGTGGAAGGCTTCGACCTCGACAGCTTCGTTGCGGCGACGCTGGCGGAGGATCTGGGGGTGCGCGGGGACATTACCTCCGCCGCGGTGATCCCCGAAGAGGCGCGCTTCGACGGAGTGATGGCGAGCCGGGGGGCGATCACCATCGCAGGACTGCCGATCGCGGCGGCGTTCTTCCGCGCGCTCGACCCCTATGCCACCATCGACGTGCTGGCGGGCGAGGGCGAACGCGTCGCGGCGGGAAGCGTGCTGATGCGCATCGCGGGATCGGCGCGGGCATTGCTGACGGCGGAACGCTCGGCGTTGAACACGGTGCAGCATCTGTCGGGGGTCGCGACGCTGACGCGCGCCTATGCCGACGGGATCCTGGGCACCGGCGCGACGCTGCTCGATACCCGCAAGACGCTGCCGGGGCTGCGACGGCTGGAAAAATATGCGACGCGGATGGGCGGCGCCGAAAACCATCGCATGGGTTTGTGGGATGCGGCGATGATCAAGGACAATCACGTCGCGGTCGCCGGCGGGGTCGACGAGGCGGTGCGCCGCGCGCTGGCGGCGGGGATCGACGAGGTGATCGTCGAGGTCGACCGCGTCGATCAGATCGAACCGGCGCTCGCGGCGGGGGCGACGCGGCTGCTGCTCGACAACATGCCCCCGCCGGTGCTGCGCGGCGCGGTGACGCTGGTCGGTGGGCGCGTGCCGACCGAGGCATCGGGCGGGGTGACGCTGGAGACGATCCGCGCCATCGCCGAAACCGGCGTGACCTATGTCTCGGTCGGGCGGCTGACCCAGTCGGCGCCGGCGGCGGACATCGGCCTCGATCTCGCGCTGACCTGACTTTGCGCAGCCCGCGAGAAGCGGCTAGCATGGGCACGACAACTCGGAGAACAGACACTCGCCATGGCCAGGCCGCCATCCATCGTCACGTTCGAACGCTGCTACCTGGCGACGATCATCATCGGCGTCGTCAACAGCGTGCTCAACTGGCAGCGCATGCAATCGATGCCGCAGGTGCAGCGCGCGGCGGAAGGCATCGGCAGCTGGTACATCATGGCGCTGTCGGCGCTGACGGTGATCGTGCCGCTGGCGCTGCTGTATTTCGCGGCGCGGCGGCGCAGCGTGGTGGCGAAGTGGATCATCACGATCTTCTTCGCGCTGGCGCTGATCCTGATCCTTTTCGCGCTGCTGCTGGGGCGGATCGCGCCGGGGATCGGCGGCGTGCTGAGCATCGCCGGCTTCGTGCTGCAGGCGATCGCGGTCTATATGCTGTTCCGCCCGGATGCACTGATCTGGTTCGGCGAGATCCAGGAGCCGGGCCAGGAGCCGCTGTCGTGACGTGGCGCCTGCTTGCGGCCATCGCCGCGCTGACGGTGCCCGCGGTTGCGCAGGCGCAGGCCTATAGCTGTGCGCTGCCGGGCAGCATCCAGCGACCGCGCCCCGACCTGCCAAGCGACAGCCAGCCGCGCCGGCTGCTGCCGATCGGCGGCTACACGCTCGCGATCACCTGGGCGCCGCGCTTCTGCCGCGACGAGGGCGATCGGCCGTCGGCCGCTTTCCAGTGCGGCTCGGGCAATCGCTTCGGCTTCACGCTGCACGGGTTGTGGCCCGATGGCGCTGGCAAGGACTGGCCGCAATATTGCAAGGCCACCGGGCTGGTGCCGCAGCCGGTGATCCGCCGCCATCTGTGCGCGACGCCCTCGGCGCAGCTGATGCAGCATGAGTGGGCGAAGCACGGGACGTGCATGGCGGGCTATCGCCCCGATCGCTATTTCGCGACCTCGACCCGGCTGTACGGCAAGCTGCGCTATCCCGACATGGAGGCACTGTCGCGCGGGCCGCTGACGGCGGGGAAGTTCGCCGCGGCGATGGCGGCGGCCAATCCGGGGCTCGACGCGGGCATGATGCGCGTCACGGCCGACCAGCAGGGCTGGCTCGATGAGGTATGGATCTGCCTGGACAAGGCGTTCCGTTACCAGCGTTGCCCGGCGCATCAGGGCGGGCTGGCCGACAACGCGACGCTGAAGGTGTGGCGCGGTCGGCGGTAAGGCCGTCAGGAGTCGATCGTCACCGTCCCGGGATGATGGCGATCGAGGTGGCGCTTGATCGTCTTCAGATTGCGAGTGTTCGAGCGGTAGAAAAAGTCCGCTGCGTCACCGACGAACGGGATCAGGCCGATCGCGGCGTCGAAGCCGACCCGGCCCATCATGCGGGTCAACTGCCAGCGGCTCATGCCGAGGTTGCGCGCTTCCCACACCAGCCAGCTGCCCAGCGCCGCCGCGGCGACATCGCCGACGACGGGCACCAGCCCCAGGATGAAATCCAGGCCGACCCGGCGATTAAGGCCAGGCACGGTGAACATGCCCTCGAGCAGCGCCTCCATCGCCTCGATCCGGCGGCGCACCGCGGCAGGATCGCGGCCGAGCGGCAGGCGGTCGAAGACGGCGGGATCGATCGTGGTCATGGACGCTATTTGGGATCGCCGCGCAGCCGGTTCAACGGATGCCAGGCGCGGCTGTTCGGCCGCCACTGGCTGAGCCGCATCGCGACCAGCGACCAGCGCAGCGGCCGGGCGATGGGGACAAAGGCGGCGTCCTCTGCCAGGGCGACATCGGCGGCGGCGATCTGGCGCGATCGTTCGGCCAGGCTGGGGGCGTCGCGGGCGGCGGCGAGCAGCTGCTGCGGCACCTCGCCACACGGCGCACAGGCGGTGGCGAGATACCAGCGCGCGCTGTCGTAAGGGGCGACCGCGTCGATCAGGCGAAGATCGGCATCGGCGGTGGCATCGACGCGTACCGGCTCGATGCCTGCCTGGACCAGCGAGGCGGCAACCTGGGCATAGAGCAGGGTCGCGCCGGGACCGCGCGGCAGGGCGATGCGCAGTCGCACGGGCTGGTCCCACGCCGCCACCCGCGTCCGGGCGTCGGCGAGCCGCTGTTCCTGCGTCAGCAGCGACCAGGGCGGGATCGCAGGGGGTGCGGCGGAGTCGAGCTGATCGGGCAGAATCCGGTCGGTCGTCTCGCGATCGGGCAGGGCGGCGGCGGCAGCGGCGGTGCGGTCGATCACCGCGGCGATCGCGGCGCGATTGGGCAGGTCGGCGAGGAAACCGGTGCGGCCGAGCGCGAAGCCGAATAGGCCGGCGGCCGGATCGGTGCGGATGTTGGCCGGCGCAATGCCGCCTAGCGCGACCAGCGGCCAGTCGGCGAAGGTGCCGCCGGCCACGAAGTCGGACCGATGCTGGGCGAACCGCAGGATGGCGAGCGAGGCACGCTCGCCGATCAGGCGGACGTCATCCTCCGGCTTGGTTTCGCGGCTGTCGTCGGGATCGGCAATTCCGGGGTCGAAGGCGGGACGCAGCAGCGAGGCGCGCGTGCCGCCGACGACGCGGAACGGGCCGCTACCGCCGGGTGGGCGCAGCCGCAGGATGGCGAGTTCGGGCTGGGCGAACAGTTTGAGCAGATCGGGGCGCGGCCGCCGCAGTCGTACCTCGATCACCTGCGGCGTCATCTCGACGATCTCGCCCACGGCGGTGAGGAAGGGAGCGAGCGGGTTGCGCGATCCCGGCGCAAGCTGGCGGCGGAGGACGGCGACGACGTCGGCCGCGGCGACCGGCGTGCCATTGGCCCATTCCGCCTCGCGCAGGCGGAAGATGTAGCTCATACCGCCGTCGATCACGATCCAGCGCTCGGCAAGGCCCGGTTCGATCTGACCGGCGGCGTCGAAGCGGACGAGGCCCTGTGCGGTCGAATCGACCAGCAGCCGCGACGGCGTATCGAGCGCGGTGCGCGCGGCATCGGCGAGGTGTGGCCGATCCCCGATCGCGGACACGACGACGGCGCCCGAATCGGGGCGCTGACTGCAGGCCGACAGTGACGCGCCGGCCACCAGCACGGCGAGCCAGCGTCGGGCGGAGATGGGCAACAAGGGGCGGCTCCCGGGAATCGTGCGGGAACCGTGCAACCGCAGGGCCGTGGTTACAAGCGGTGGGGTGCCTTCGCCGGCACGGGCACGCCGATCGGCAGCGATACCGGCGCGAGGGCGAGCGCCTGGAGCGCGCGGCGCGCTTCCTCCTCGCGCATGAAGCGGCGGCGGCGATACTGGCTGACGAGGGTGATGACGACGGGCCACAGCATCGTCAGGAACGCGTCGTTGAGCGTGTCGCTCCAGTTCCAGGCGCCGTGAACGAACCGGTCCATGACCTCGTTGGCGACCTCGGCGGCGAACACGATGTTGAGCGCGACCATTGATCCGCGTCGTTCGCGCGTGAGCAGCTGGACGGCCATGTAGATGCTGAGCCCGGCATGGACATGCATCGTCGCGTGGCTTGCGCCGAACAGGTCGCAGATGCCCTGGATGATGACCGGGTAGAGGGTGACCAGCGCGTCCATGCGCTGTGGGGTAGACGTGCAGGGTTAAGCGAGCGTGTGCGATCAGCGTTAATGTGGCGAAGTTGCTACGGCGTGATGCCGTAGTGGCGGGCCCGGTCGACGGCGCGGGCGTTGATGGAGCGGGCGACTGCGAGATCGGACGCGGATGCCTCCATCTTGCCGAGGCGGGCCTCCGCCACGCCGCGCCCGTAGCGCGACCAGGCGTTGCGCGGGGCGGCGGCGATGGCGGCGTCATAGTCGACGAGTGCGTCGGCGAATCGGCCCTGACGCAGTGCGACCAGCGCACGGCTGTCGAGATAGGAGGCATAGCCCGGACGCATCTTCAGCGCGGCATTGCAGTCCGACAGCGCGCGGTCGAGATCGCGGTCCAGCAGCGCCCGTGCCCAGCAGCGACCATTCAGCGCCTCTGCGCGGTCGGCGTCGTCGCGATGCATCTTCATCCACGCATCGTAATTGGCGAGCGCCGCCTCGGGCTGGTCGAGCCGCTCATAGAGCCCGGCGAGCTGAAGCCGCTGGCCCGAGCCCGGCGGCAGCGCCACATCGGCAGCCTTGACGTCCGTCGTCGCGCCATCGGGATCGCGGGCTTCGAGACGCAGCCGCGCGCGCGAAAGGCGGATGTCGCTGTCGGTGGGGAGCAAGGTCACCGCCCTGTCGAGGTCCGCGGCGGCAAGCAGCGGCTGGCCGTTGGCGAGCCGGCCCTGCGCGCGCAGATAGAGCAGGCGACCGTCGTCGGGCGAAAGCGCCACCGCCCTGTCGAGATCGGCCAAGCCATCGGCAAAGCGGCGTTGCGACATCAGCACCGCGGCGCGGCGGGCGTAGCCACCGGCATCGGTCGGTTCGGGTGCCGTGTCGCCGATCGCGAGGCGCTCGCCCGTGGTGGTGCGCGCGCCGGTAGGCGTCAGGCCAAAGACCGGCCCGCCCTCATAGGTCAGGAACATCTGGTGGTTAGCGTTGGACACGAACAGGCGATGCGTCAGGAAGAAATCGAAGCCGACCAGGATGTCGCCGTCGATCTGCATGTCGGCGAAGCGGAACCTGGGATGGTTGAGGATCTCGCCGCCGAGGTCGACCTTATCGAAGGTGGCGACCCAGGTCGGCAATTGGCGAGCGCCGAGGCCGGTGTAATATCCCTCCCGCACTACGCCCGGCCCATCCGGCGTCACACCGGCCCGCTTAGCCGCAGCGAGGGTCATGATCGTGCTCTGGGCGCCCGAATCAAATACCGCGCGCATCTTGACGCCGTTGATCAGGATTGTGCCGATCGTGTGCGGCTTCCAGGGGCCGCCGTCGCCGCGCTCCAGCGCGACAGTGGAGAAGGGCTTGCCCGCACTCCAATAGGCAAGGCCAATCCGGCTGCATCCGTCGACGTGCATCAGCCGGACGGTGCCGTGCGGCAGGTCATATTCGGTGTCGCCGATGCCGAGGATATTCTGGCCCAGCAATCCCGTCGTTCCCGTGTCGCTACCGCCGACGATGAAGTCGGCCTTGGGCAATGCCACGCCGGCAAGCGAGAAATTACGGGCGTTGGCGTACGATGCGGAGCTGTCACCGTTGATGCCGCGCAGGCGGAACCAGTCAGGCATCGGCGCCATCGTCAGACCGTACTCGGTCGCGGAAGCGCGGGAGAGGGTGCTGTAAAAGGCACCGCTGTCGACGATGAAGCGGGCGGGATGGTCACCGAACTTCGCCTCGATGATCGCGCGTCGACCGATCAGCGTGACGGGCAGCTCCGCGATCTTGGCGACTTTGCAGTCGGCGAGGGCGGGTAGTGGCGCGAGCAGCGCGAGGGCGGTCAGTGCTGCGGCAGCACCCGAAGCGGTAAGTGATCGCGACGACATGAGCCCATGGTAGCGACGGCGCAGATTACGGCGCGCTGACATCGCGATGACAGCGGCCTTCGCCCCGCGTCAGCCGATCAGCGCGGCGAGCGGAAGGATGTGGTCGCGGGTGAGGGGCGCGAGCGGCATCGTTGCCGCCGCGTCGATCGTGATCCAGTGCGCCTCCGCGATTTCTGCCGCGATGACAGGGGCGCTGTCCAAACGGATGTGGAAGATGTCGGCGTCGACCTGATGGCCTGCCTCGTTCGCGGCGGCACAGGTGACGCGCGCGAGATGGCGTAGCTGCGTCGGACCGACGGTGGCGCCGATCTCCTCCGCCAGTTCCCGGCACAGTGCCGTGGCGGGGCTTTCGCCATGTTCGATCTTGCCGCCAGCTTGCATGAACCAGCGGGTCCCCGCCTTGCGAACCAGCAGCAGGCTGCCGTCGGCGTCGTCGATCAGTGCGGCGGCGATGCGGCTGGTGGCGGTGTCGGCCATCGACGATATGCCCCGGCGAGTATCGATGGTGCGGACGGCGGGACTCGAACCCGCACTCCTGGGGAAGCCGATTTTAAGTCGGCTGCGTCTACCGGTTTCGCCACGCCCGCACGCTGTCCGGTCAAGCCGGACAGCGCGGCGGCGTCAAGCCGTCAGACGTTCAGGCGGGCGCGCATTTCCTTGCCCGGCTTGAAATAGGGAACACGCTTCGCATCGACGTCGACCAGCTCGCCGGTCCGCGGGTTGCGGCCGGTGCGGGCATCGCGCGCGCGGGTGGAGAAAGCGCCGAAACCACGCAATTCGACACGGCCGTTCGCCGCGAGGCGATTGGTGATCTCGTCGAAGAAGGTCGAGATGATCGCCTCGATATCCTGCTGCGACAGGCCGGGATTCGTCATTGCCAGTTTCTGGATGAGTTCAGAACGGATCATATTGGGCCCCCCCCATTGGATCTTCGAAACCGGTTTCACTTACGTCCACGCAAACCGTTTGCATAGTATACGAAATCTATCGAAGACGAAAAAAAGGCCGCCCGGGATCCCCGGGCGGCCCATAATGGGATTACTTGCGGTCGGTGTCGCGCGCCTTGAGCGCTTCGCCGAGGATGTTGCCGAGCGTAGCGCCCGAATCGGACGAGCCGTACTGGGCAACCGCCTGCTTCTCTTCGGCGATCTGCATCGCCTTGACCGAGAAGGTCGGCTTCTTCGAACGATCGAAGCCGGTGACCATCGCGTCGAACTTCTGGCCGACCTGGAAACGCTCCGGACGCTGCTCGTCGCGGTCGCGGCCAAGATCGGTGCGCTTGATGAAGCCGGTCGCGCCGTCGTCGCCAGCCTGCACCTCGAGGCCCGCGTCGCGGACTTCGAGAACGGTGACGGTGACGACCGCATTCTTGTTGAGGCGATCACCAGCGTTGGCCGCAACCGGACCACCACGCTCGAGCTGCTTCATGCCGAGGCTGATGCGCTCCTTCTCGGGATCGATGTCGAGCACGACCGCCTGGACGGTCTCGCCCTTGCGGTGAAGCGCCAGCGCGTCCTCACCCGACACGCCCCAGGCGATGTCCGACATGTGGACCATGCCGTCGACGTCGTTGTCCAGGCCGATGAACAGGCCGAATTCGGTCGCGTTCTTGACTTCGCCCTCGACGGTCGAGCCAACCGGATGAGCGGCGGCGAACGCCTCCCACGGGTTGTTCTGGGCCTGCTTCAGGCCGAGGCTGATGCGGCGCTTGTCCTGATCGACCTCGAGCACGACGACATCGACTTCCTGCGAGGTCGACACGATCTTGCCCGGATGGACGTTCTTCTTGGTCCAGGACATTTCCGACACGTGGACGAGGCCCTCAATGCCCGGCTCCAGCTCGACGAACGCACCATATTCGGTGATGTTCGTGACGCGGCCCGACAGCTTGGCGCCGACCGGATACTTGCTCGACGCGCCATCCCACGGATCGCTCTCGAGCTGCTTCATGCCGAGGCTGATGCGCTGCGTGTCCTTGTTGATGCGGATGATCTGTACCTTCACCGTGTCGCCGATGTTGATCATCTCGGACGGGTGATTGACGCGCTTGTAGCTGAGGTCGGTGACGTGGAGCAGGCCGTCGATACCGCCGAGGTCGACGAACGCACCGTAGTCGGTGATGTTCTTGACGACGCCGTCGATGATCTGGCCCTCGTGCAGCGACTGGATCAGGCCCGAACGCTGCTCGGCGCGGGTCTCTTCCAGCACGGCGCGGCGCGACACGACGATGTTGCCGCGCTTGCGGTCCATCTTCAGGATCTGGAACGGCTGCGGGATGTCCATCAGCGGCGTGACGTCACGCACCGGACGGATATCGACCTGGCTGCCCGGCAGAAACGCCACGGCGCCCGACAGGTCGACGGTGAAGCCGCCCTTGACGCGGCCGAAGATCACGCCCTCGACGCGGGCCGACTTCGAGAATTCGAGCTCCAGCTTGTCCCAGGCGGCTTCGCGGCGGGCGCGGTCGCGCGACAGCATCGCTTCGCCATGCATGTTCTCGACGCGGTCGACGTACACCTCGACCTCGTCGCCGACCTTCAGCTCGGCCTTCTGGCCGGGGGCGGGCGCGAACTCGCGCAGGGGAACGCGGCCCTCGCTCTTCAGGCCGACGTCGATGATCGCCATGTCGTTTTCGATCGCGGTCACGGTGCCGTGAACGACGCGTCCCTCGAAGCTGTCGGCGCCGCCGAACATGTCATCGAGCATCGCGGCGAAATCGTCGCGGGAGGGTAGGGCCTGAGTAGCCATAGGTTTCAGCAATTCCTCAAAACGTCTTGTTTCCGGCCGGCCGGTTGTCTCCGGCGGTCTTCTAGCCGATCCGCCGCGGCGGCCTCATGCCGGACGCGGCATCCGGGCGGACTGATCGATGCGACGCGGAAAGGCGGAACGCTGATGCGAAAAGGGCGCGAGAGGATAGCCTCCGCGCCTGCCTTGCCGCGGGAACGAGCCCGCCGGACGCGCGCGCCTTAGGCTAAAGTGGCCGAAGAAGCAAGCTGCTGGCGACGCGGCGCAGGGTTTGATATGCCCGCGCGATGACTGCTGCCACGCGTTTCGGTATCGGCGACGCCGTGCCCTGGTTCAAGGCCCAATCACTGAACGGGCCAAAGGATTATTCCTTCGACATCGCCGCGGGCCGGCCGGTGCTGCTGGCCTTCTTCGGCAGCGCCGGCCACCCGATGGCGGCGCCGGCGATCGCTGCGATGAAGGCCAACCGCGCCTTGTTCGACGACGTCAACGCCGCCTTCTACGGCGTGACGATCGATCGCGGCGACGTGTCCGAGCAGCGCATCGCGATGGATTTGCCGGGCATCCGCTATTTCCTCGACTTCGACGGCGCCGTGTCGCGCCAGTTCGGGGCGGTGGCCGACGACGGCGCGTATCACGCGTTCTGGCTGCTGCTCGACCGGTCGCTGCGCGTCGTCGGGCAGTTCAACCTCTCGGACTACGAGGGCGCGCTGGCCGCGCTGCGGAGGCTGATCGAGGCGGGGCCTGCGCCCGATTGGGCACCGGTAGTGATGGTGTCGAACATCCTGGAACCCGAATTCTGCCAGATGCTGATCGGGCTGTACGAGGCCGACGGCGGCACCGAGTCGGGCGTGATGCGCGACATCGGCGGCAATACGAAGCTGGTGCTCGATCCCGCGTTCAAGGTGCGGCGCGACTATCACATCGCCAGCGCGCCGGTCGTCGAGCAACTGATGGCGCGGCTGCGGCGACGGCTGATGCCGATGGTCAAGCGGTCGTTCCAATTCGACGCAACGCGGGTCGAGCGGTTGCTGATCGGCTGCTACGACGAGGCGGACGGCGGGCATTTCCGCCCGCATCGCGACGATACGGTGGCGGGGACGGCGCATCGGCGTTTCGCGGTGACGATCAACCTCAACGCCGACGATTACGAGGGCGGCGACCTGCGCTTCCCCGAGTTCGGTCCCCGCACCTATCGCGCGCCGACGGGCGGGGCCGTGGTATTCTCGTGCTCGCTGATGCACCAGGCGATGCCGGTGACGAAGGGGCGCCGCTTCGCGCTACTGCCGTTCCTGTACGACGAGGCGGCGGAGGAGATTCGCCAGCGCAACCTGCACCTGATCGATCTCGATCCCCTGCGGGTCAATTCGCAGGCGCCGCGGGCGAATTAGCCTGACGATGACTTGGCCTAACCGCGCCGCTTGAGGGCCACGCGCGCCTCGACGATCTCGATCGCCTTGTTGACCGAGGCGTCGATCGACAGGAAGCTGGTGTCGAGTGTCGCAGCGTCGGCGGCCTGGATCAGCGGTGCGGTGCTGCGCGCGCTGTCGCGCTGGTCGCGGGCGCGGATGTCGGCGAGGACGCGATCGAAGCTGAGGCTGCTGCCACGCGCCTGCAGCTCGTTGTGGCGACGGCGGGCGCGGACCTGCGGGGTCGCTTTCACGAACAGCTTGGCGTCGGCATCGGGGGCGATGACGGTGCCAATGTCGCGCCCGTCGAGGATCGCGCCGCCCTCTTGGTGCGCAAACCTTTTCTGGCGCTGGAGCAGCGCGGCGCGGACCAGCGGGTGCGCGGAGACGACCGAGGCGAGCTGGCCGATTTCGTCGCTGCGCAGCACGGGATCGGCCAGCGTCAGCTCGTCGAAGCCGCAGGCGGCGACGGCATCGGCCTCCTTGGACGGATCCAGTTCCAGCCGCCGCACGGTGGCCGCCACCGCGCGATAGAGCAGCCCGGTGTCGAGGTGCGGCAGGTTATAGTGGCGCGCCAAGGCCTTGGCGATGGTGCCCTTGCCGCTCGCCGCGGGGCCGTCGACAGCGATGATCATGCCGCGACCCACTGCGGCGCGGCGCCGAGCGACGTCGCGGTGTCGATGAAGGCGGGATAGCTGGTGGCGATCGGCGCGGCGTCGTCGATCAGCACCGCCTCGCGGCTGTGCATCCCGGCGACCGCCATGCTCATCGCGATCCGGTGGTCGAGCAGCGAGGCGACGCGGTCGCCGCCGGTGCCGGCGAGCGGCTCGCCGTCGCGGCCCTCGATCGTCAGGCCGTCCTCATGCTCGGTCACCGACACGCCGGCGAGGGTCAGCGCGGCGGCCATCGTCGCGATCCGGTCCGATTCCTTGACGCGCAGCTCGTGCGCGCCGCGGGCGACGGTGATGCCGCGTGCGAAGGCGGCGGCGACGAAGAGGATGGGATATTCGTCGATCATGCTCGGCGCGAGATCGGCGGGCACCTCGATTCCCGACAGGCTCGCGTGGCGGACGCGAAGGTCGGCGACGCTCTCGCCGCCGACGTCGCGCGTGTCGACCGCCTCGATCGACGCCCCCATCAGCCGTAGCGCGGCGACGAGACCGGTGCGCGTCGGGTTCATCAGCACGTTGCGGATCGTGATGTTGGAGCCGGGGACGATCGACGCGGCGACCATCCAGAAGCCGGCGGACGACGGATCGCCGGGCACGTCGATCGACTGCGGCTTCAGCGTCGCTTCGCCGGTAATCGAGATCACGCGGCCTTCCGGCGTTTCCTCGACGATCAGGTCAGCGCCGAAGCCGCGTAGCATCCGCTCGCTATGGTCGCGGGTCGGCACCGGCTCGATGACGCGGGTGATCCCCGGCGTGTTCAGCCCGGCGAGCAGGATCGCCGACTTCACCTGCGCCGAGGCGATGGGCAGGGTGTAGGCGATCGGCACCGCGGGGCACAGGCCGCGCATCGTCAGCGGCAGGCGCCCGCCCGGGCTGGTCGTGAAATCCGCGCCCATCATCGCCAGCGGCTCGGTCACGCGTGCCATCGGCCGTTTCGACAGGCTGGCGTCGCCGACGAAGGTCGCGGTGATCGGGTGGCTCGCGACCAGGCCCATGAGCAGACGGGTCGAGGTGCCCGAATTGCCCATATCGAGCGCGGTCTGCGGCTGGAGCAGCCCGCCGACGCCGACGCCGTGGACGGTCCAGCTGCCGTCGTCCTCGCGCACGATGTCGGCCCCCATCGCGCGCATCGCGGCCGCGGTGGCGAGGACATCCTCCCCCTCCAGCAGCCCGCGGATACGGCTTTCGCCCACGGCGAGACCGGCGAACATCAGCGAGCGGTGGCTGATCGACTTGTCGCCGGGAACGGTCACGGTACCGCGCAGCGGACTGGCCGCGGCGATCGACAGGGGGCGGGGAGAAGCATTGGACATGATCGGGCCGGGGCTTTGACAGCCGCCTTGCGCTATGGCAAGGCGCGCCCCACTTCGCAGGGAGGGGGCGTGTTTCCCGCCCTTGTGATTATCCCACCAGCGGCAAAAAGGCACGACCTGGCATGATCCAGCCGGAATGGGGCACGAAGCGTACGTGCCCGAAATGCGCGACGCGTTTCTACGACCTCGAGAAGAACGACCCGGTCACCTGCATCAGCTGCGGCTATGCGTGGGAGCCCGAGCCGATCCTGAAGTCCAAGCAGCCGCTGCCCTTCGAGGTGGTGAAGCCCGAGCAGAAGGCGGATGCCGATCTCGAGGGCGAGGACGAGGATATCGAGGCGATCACCGGCGAGGACGAAGAGCCTTCGGCCGATGACGAGGTCGATCTGGGCGGCGACGACGACCTGGGCGTCGAGGCGCCGAACGACGAGGACGAGCATTAATCGATAAAAGGGTGGGCAAGCGGCATTGACCGCTTGCCAAGCCCGAACGGCCCCGCTAGTGGGGCCGCCTTCCCGGGGTGTGGGGCCGTAGCTCAGCTGGGAGAGCGTCGCAATGGCATTGCGAAGGTCAGGGGTTCGATCCCCCTCGGCTCCACCATTTTAAGATCCTGATACCTCCGATTTCATGCCGGCGTGATCGGCAGCCATGGGCGTCGGTCTTGCGCTTGGCGCGCTTTTGCGAGGCCATTGCAACGAGCCCGCGTGACGATGCACGCTTGTAGGTTGGTTCATCGCCTTCCGTTGCCGCGGCAGACGCGAATTGAGAGGTCTTCCACCATAGCTGCAGACGCGCCGTCCGACGCGCCGTCCGACAGGGCGAAGCCGGCGGCTCGGCTGGAGGCGGCGCTCGATTTATGGGCCGGCGATCACCGCCTGGCGCATTGCGGGATTGCCGGCCTGGAACGCGTGACTGGATGGCTCCCGCTCATAGAGCGTCCCTGAATCGGCGGCCGTCGTAGACACGATCGCCGAGCAGCGACCTGGTGTTTGGCAGGTCAGCCAACACCACTACTGCGCCGGTGCAGTCGCTGACCCCGGCCAGCGATCAGGAAGCAGTTCGGCGGGTAACCGTCACGCCCGCATCGATGAGGCCTGACGTCAGCGCCAGCCTGCGTCGACCCAATAGTCGTGGCCCGTACACATGCGTGCGTCGTCGGCGGCGAGAAACAGCGCGACGGCGGCGACGTCGGCGGGCTGGATCCGGCCATCGAGGCATTGGGCGGCGACGATCTCGGCCTCGCCCTCGGGCGTGTACCAGCGCTCCTGCCGCGGGGTCTGGACATTGCCGGGGACGATGGTGTTGACGCGGATGCCGTCGCGGCCGAGCTCGCGGGCGAGCCCCCGGGTCATGCCTTCGATCGCAGCCTTGGCGGTCTGGTAGAGGACGAGATCGGGCAGGCCGAGGTGCCAGCTGATCGAGCCGAAGTTGAGGATCACGCCGCCGCGTCCGCCCGCGCGCATCGCCTTCGCCGCCGCCTGCGCCGCGAAGAACTTGTGGCGCAGGTTCACGTTCATCCGCTCGTCCCAATAGTGGGGTGTGACGTCGGGGACGCTGTGCCGGTCGTCGCTGGCGGCATTGTTGAGGAGGACGTCGACACCGCCGAGCGCCGCGATGAGCGCGGTCATGGCATGGTCGAGGTCGGCGAGGTCGGTGAGGTCGCAGTGGCGGTAGATCGGCGCATGACGCGCATCGGTTGCCAGGCGGGCGGCGAGTGATTCGCCCGCGTCGTCCTGGATGTCGACGAACGCGACACGAGCGCCCTGAGTGACGAACGCCTCGACTAGGCCGGCGCCGATGCCGGTGGCGCCGCCGGTGACGATGACCCGGCGATCCTGGAGGCTGGGATAGACGGCGGTCATGCGAGCAGGCCCCGGGCGGCGAGGTTACGGAACAGATCGGCGATGCCGAACGCCCATGGCGGTGCGTCGCGCGAGGTCGTGACCGGATTGGCGAGCGTACCGAGCCGCGCGCTGCTGATCGTCACCGTATCGCCTTGCCTGTGGGTGAAGCCCCGCCCCGGCTCGTCGCGATCCTTGGTCGGCGCGAACAGCGTGCCGCAGAAGAGGACGAGGCCGTCGGGATAATGGTGCTCGCTCATCGCCTGCGCCATCAGGTCGGCGGGGTCGCGGCTGATCTCGCGCATCGTGCTGGCACCGTCGAGGACATAGCCGTCCTCGCCCGCGATCGTCATCGCGACGTCGGCGGTGCGGACGTCATCGAGCGTGTAGCCGTCGTCGAACAGGCGGATGACGGGGCCGAGCGAGCAGGAGGCGTTGTTGTCCTTCGCCTTGCCGAGCAGCAATGCCGAGCGGCCCTCGAAATCGCGCAGGTTCACGTCGTTGCCCAGCGTCGCACCGACGATCTCGCCGTTTGGGTCGGCGACGAGCACCACCTCAGGCTCGGGGTTGTTCCAGATGGAATCGGAGCGGATGCCGACAGGCGCGCCATGGCCGACCGTCGAGAGGACGGGCGACTTGGTGAAGATCTCCGCATCGGGACCGATCGCGACCTCCAGATATTGCGACCACATGCCGTCGGCGATCAGCGCCGCCTTGAGCGCCGCCGCTTCGGGCGAACCGGGCACGACGCTGCGGATGCCGGCACCGAGCGCGGTTTCGAGCCGGCCCCGGATCGCGGCGGCCTGGCCATGGTCGCCGCGGGCGCGCTCTTCGATGACGCGCTCGAGGGCCGAGACGGCGAAGGTGACGCCGGCGGCCTTCACGCATTGCAGGTCGATCGGGGTGAGGATGTCGGTGATCGCGGCGAGGTCGATCGGCTCGCCGCCATCGAACGCTCGGTCGGCGATGAGCAGCGACACGGTCGGGGCGACGCGCGCCATGTCATAGGCCTGGCCCCTGCGGAGCATGAATGGCGAGGGGCCGTCGGCGGTCTGGTGGCGGCCGACGAAGGTGCCGGCACGCCAGTCGGCGGGAAGGGCATCGGTCCATAAGCGAAGCGGCTGCGGCAAAATTGGATCCCTTCGTTGATAGGCGGTATCGTGACTGGGCGGCTTTTAGCCGTTCCGTGTCGAGGTGTGAGCTGCTGAACGATCGGTCGATCGATAGACGACGCAAGCCTGGCGGTTCCTATTACAGCAGTGTCGCCGACGACTGCCGCTCGATCAGCTGATGCGGCATCAACGTAGACCGGTAATTTGGCTTGCCTGACCGGAACTGGTGGATCAAATCGACCAGCTGCGTGATCGTCTCGATAGACATTTCCGTGATCGGCTGGCGAATTGTCGTCAACTCCGGATAGATCGTCGTTGCGATGCAGCTGTCGTCGAAACCGCAGATGGTGACGTCCTCCGGCACGTGCAGCCCGCGTCGATAGGCGGTGGCAACCGTCGCGGCCGCCATACGCAATGCCTGACGACCGACCGGACCTCGCAGCGCAGAGCCGGGTAGTTGAGCCGGCGCGTCCCTATCCCCGATCGATCGCGCATACCGCGTGCTGGCAATGGCGGACCCCGCTTCAGCATCGCGTCGGCAACGGCATCGTCATCGCCTCCGCCTTCATAGACGAGGACGAGGACGAGGACGAGGTGGCGGCGAGGCTCGTCGGCAGCATCGCCGGCGAACGCTCGGGCGATCCTCGACACATCCGCTATCGCACCGGTCGCCGCCAGGCGGCGTGGACGAACAACGTCGTCGCGCTCGACCTGTCGCCGGGGTTCGTCGAACCGCTTGAATCGACTGGCCTCAGCTACACCCGCTTAGCGTTCGTCCGACGTTGCGCGGGGCATCCGGCCAGCATTACGGTCACCGTCCGCAACGTCGGCGCGGTCGCGGGGGGCGAGGTGTCCCAGCTCTATGTCGAGCCGGTCGGCCACGCCGATCTGCCGCGCCGCTCGCTGAAGGGGTTCGAACGTGTCCGCCTCGCGCCCGGCGAGGCACGTCACGTGACCTTCACGCTCGACCCGCGCGATCTGGCATTCGCCGACGCCAAGGGCGCGATGCGGTGGACGCCTGGCAGCTACCGGCTGTGGGGCGGCGGTGGTCAGGACGGCACCGGTGCCCCGGGCACGGCCGCAACGATCCGCGTGACGGGGAGCAGATCATTGCCGAAATAAGCCCGGCGTTCTCGTCGATCGCATCCGGGCGCAATGTCGGCGAGGTGATGCCGGGCCGGGGCGCTGGGCCTGGCGTTACGATAACGGCGTGTGCATATCTCGCGTCGAGGCTGAACCAAGCCATGAACTATCTCGCCATCGCTGCGACCCTGACGACGCTGGCCGTCACGGCGGGTCATGGCGGCTCATCGAGCGCTGACGCGGCGCGGCGCGACGCGTCGGCGCCGACCGTTCGACATGTCGACGAGCAACAGATCGCCGGTCGATTTGCGATCAGCCCTCGCTACAGCCGGCGGTTGACCGCGAGGCTGTCGGTGGTGGGGGCATATGAACTGGTGCTGCCGGCGAACCTCGCACTCGTCCGGGCATGGTCGCCCGGCTTTCGTCCCGTCGCCATGACGTTCAGCGACGGCGTCTGCCGGACGTTCGAGGCGGATTACATCCACACGCTGAAGAACAGGCGCCTGTCGCCGACATGTGCCTTCAACCCGCCTGTCGACGGCGCTCCTATCACTGTCCGCCGTGAGGGAATGCGCCTGGTATCATCGGCTTGGGGTTTCCAGGCGTGGGCCGATGACACGCACGAGCGAACGGTCCTGACGATAGCGGGGCGCCCCGCCGACGAGCCGCTGTTCGACGCATCGATGGCGGTGACCAGCATGATAGCCATGCGCGATCCGCACGGCGTCGGCGGCGACATCACGCTCGTCGGCACGATCAACGGCAAGCCGATGATCGTCACGGTCGAGGTCATCTTGTGACCGACGCCCTCGAAACGAACGCTGTCGCATCGGTGGGGATTGCGCCTATGACCGCGGCGAGATCGACGGATTGGCAGGGGCGGAGCGAGGGAGGATGTTCAACGCGCAGACGATGAAGCAGGTGCGTCGGGTCCACCTGTACATCGGCATGTTCTTCACGCCGGCGATCCTGCTCTTCTCGCTGAGCGGCGCGCTGCAGACGTTTCGGTTGCAGGAAGAGAAGGGCTATGGCGGGACGACGCCGGCGTGGATCGTTTGGATGGCGAGCGTCCACAAGGATTCGTCGCTGCCGCGCGACCGGGGTGCAGAACGACCCAAGAAGCGCCCAATGGCGGAATCGCCCCGACAGGGCGCGGCGGCGCGACCCGCCAAGCCGGCCTCGTCGCGGCTGCCCATGCAGATTTTCGTCGCCTTGCTGTCGATCGGGCTGATCGTGTCGGCGCTGCTCGGCGCCATCATCGCGATCAATAGCAAGACGACGCGTCGCGCGTCCGTCATCATGCTCGTCGCCGGGACGATCGTGCCGTTGGCGCTGATGGTGATCTAGCGACGGCGGAGATCACCCCGCGGGCCGGAACCCCGCCCCGCGTCATCCGCTTGATCCCGCGAAGGAGAATGCGCGTGGATGACGAACGGCTGTGGAACTTCGAGCAGAGCCTGTGGACCGAGGGCGCCGACAATTACCGCGAGAAGGTCGACCCCGAGGTGGTGATGATCCTGCCGCGACCGCCCTTCGCCTTTCACGGCAGCGCGGCGATCGAGGCGGTGACGTCGACGCCGGTGTGGGAGCGTGCCGAACTGACCGAGCGCACGGTGTCGCGGCCGCACGAAGGGCTGATCGTCATCGGCTATCACGTCCGTGCGGAGCGTGATGGCGGCCCCGGCTATGCGGCATGGTGTACGTCGACGATCCGGCGGCTGGAGCATGAGGTGTGGCGCGTCGTCCAGCATCAGCAGACGCTGGCGCTCGACCACGGGTGATGTGCGGCGGCGGCAGGGGCGGGACCGCCCGGCCGCCGTCATCTTGCTAGTGGCAGGGCGCGATCGATCGGGTAAGGTCACCTGACCTTACACGGAGATCAGACTCGATGTTGAAGCGCCTGACGTTCGCTGCCCTTCTGGGTGCCTCGTCGTTCGGCATGGCCGCCACGGGGCAGGTCGCGCCGACGACCGGCGCCGCAGGTCAAAACAGCACGCAGCCCGACCGCTACGGCAGCTGGGGCTTCGACGTCAGCGGCATGGACCGCAGCGTGAAGGCGGGCGACGACTGGTTCCGCTTCGTCAACGGCGCGTGGGTGTCGCGCACGCAGATCCCGGCCGATCGATCGTCCTACGGTGCCTTTGCCGTCCTGCGCGACATTTCCGAGCAGCGGTTGCGCAACCTGATCGGCAGCTACAGCGTAACCGACACGGCGCACCCGGATCGGATGAAGGCCGCGATCCTCTATGCCGACTTCATGGACAGCGCGACGGCGGATCGCCTCGATGCGGCACCGCTGATCCAGCGCCTGGCGCCGGTGAAGGCGGCGGCGTCGAAGGACGATATCGCGCGGCTGATGGGCCGGTCGCTGGGCGGCTTCGGCGCCAGCTTCTTCGCGCCGGGCATCAACGACGACGCCAAGCAGCCCGACATCTATTCCCTCTACCTGCGCCAGTCGGGCCTGGGGCTCGGCGACCGCGAGCTGTATCTCGATCCCAAGTTCGCGCCGCAAGTCGCGCGCTACCGCCAATATGTCGCGCAGATGCTGACGTTCGCGGGCTGGCCGAACCCGGAAGCGGCGGCGAATGCGGTCGTGGCGATGGAGACGAAGCTGGCGTCCGCGCACTGGACGCGGGCGCAGAGCCGCGACCGCGACAAGACGTATAATCCGACGACCTTGGCGCAGCTCGCGACGCAGGCGCCAGGTTTTGCCTGGCCGACCTTCTTCAAGGCGGCGGGCATCGACGCCGCCGATCGCGTCATCGTCGCCCAGAACACCGCCTTTCCCGGCATCGCCAAGGTGTTCACCGACACCGACCTGCCGACGCTGAAGGCGTGGGAGGCGTTCCGCATCACCGACGACATGGCGCCGTTGTTGTCGAAGCGCTTCGTCGATGCGCAGTTCGATTTCCGCTCCAAATTCCTGAACGGCCAGCCCCAGCAGCGCGAGCGGTGGAAGCGCGCCGTCGCTTTTACCGAGAACGGCATCGGCGAGGGTATCGGCCGCGATTACGTCGCGCTCTATTTCCCGCCCGAATCCAAGGCGAAGATGGACACGCTGGTCGGCAACCTGCGCGTCGCGCTCGCCGGCCGCATCCGCAACCTGACCTGGATGGGCGCGGCGACCAAAACGCAGGCGCTCGAGAAGCTTCAGGGTTTCAACGTCAAGATCGGCTATCCCGACAAGTGGCGCGATTATAGCGCGCTGTCGATCAAGCCCCACGACCTGGTCGGCAATGCCGAAGCGGCGCAGCGGTTCGAATGGGACTATCGGCGTCGCCGCATCGGCAACCCGGTCGACAAGGCCGAGTGGGGAATGACGCCGCAGACGGTCAACGCCTATTACAACTCGGTGAAGAACGAGATCGTCTTCCCGGCCGCCATCCTGCAGCCGCCGTTCTTCGATCCCAAGGCCGACGATGCGGTGAACTATGGCGGCATCGGCGGGGTGATCGGTCACGAGATCAGCCACGGCTTCGACGATCAGGGCCGCAAGTCCGACGGGCGCGGCGTGCTGCGCGACTGGTGGACGGCAGAGGACGCCACCAAGTTCGAGGCGCAGGCCTCGCGTCTCGGCGGCCAGTATGAAGCGTACAGCTTCGAAGGGCTGCCCGGTATCCACATCAATGGTCGCGCGTCGATGGGGGAGAATATCGGCGACCTGGGGGGCGTGCTGATCGCGCTCGACGCCTATCACAATTCGCTCGGCGGCAAGCCTGCACCGGTGATCGACGGCTTCACCGGCGACCAGCGCTTCTTCCTGGGCTGGGGCCAGGTGTGGCGGACGCTGTTCCGCAACGAGGCGCTACGCCAGCAGCTCGTCAGCGATCCGCACTCGCCGGGGCAGATACGCGCGGTCAACCCGCTGCGCAACGTCGATGCCTGGTATGCGGCGTGGAACATCGATCCCAGCCAGAAGCAGTATCTGGCGCCCGCCGATCGCGTGCGGATCTGGTGACGGTAGGGCGCTAGCCTGGGCGGCGGCCCGGGCTAGCGTACCCCATCGCCCGGCGACCAGCCGCCGCCGAGCGCCTTGAACAGCGCCACCGTCTGCTGGCGCAGCGCCGCGTCGCTCAGCGCCAGCTGCTCGCGCGCCGACAGCGACTGGGCCTCCGCGTTGAGCAGCGCGTCCTGGGCGACGAAGCCGGTGCGGTACTGGGCGCCGATCGCACGCTCGCTGGCCGCCGCATCGGCGACGGCGCGCGACAGGGCTTCGTGGCGGAGGCGTTCGGCGGCGATTTGCGACAGCGTGTCCTCGACGTCGCGCAGCGCCTGGAGAACGACGCCGCGATATTGCAGCACCGCCTCGTCACGCTGTGCCTCGCGCAGCTTCACCGTCGCCCGTCGCCGTCCGCCATCGAGCAGCGGCAGCTGGACGCCGCCGGTGCCCGTCAGTTGCAGGCTGTCGCGGCTGATCAGGTTCGACAGCGCCGTCGAGATCAGCTGCGCCATGCCGGTCAGGCTGAAATGGGGGTAGAGGTCGGCGGTAGCGACGCCGATGTCGGCGCTGGCGGCGGCGACGTTGCGTTCGGCGGCGCGAACGTCAGGACGCCGCTTCAGCAGGTCAGACGGCAACCCGGCGGGAATGGCGGGGGCGGGCGGCAGGACGACGCCCGGCGCGGCCAGTTCGGCGTCGAGCGCCGCGGGCGGTTGCGCCAGCAGGATCGCGAGCGCGTGGCGGCGGATGTCGATGTCGGCGCGGATCGGTGCCAGCCGCGCCTCGGTATTGGTGATCTGGCCACGCTGGCGGGTGACGTCGATCGGCGGGACCAGCCCGACCTTCGCGACGTCGCCGGCGATGGCGAGCGCGCCGCGCTGGCGGACTAGTTCCGCCTCGATCACCGCGACCTGCGCCTGATCGGTGCGCAGCGCCAGATAGGCCTGGGCGACCTCGCCCGCGATCATCACCGCGGCATCGCGTCGGTTCCACTCCGCCGCTTCGGTGCGGGCGGTCGCCGCCTGCACCCCACGCCGGACGCCGCCGAACACGTCGAGCTCCCAGCTGGCATCGAAGCCGGCGGCATAGGTGGTGATGCCGCTGCCGGGCAGCGCAATCCCGCCGCTCGAGCCGCTGCCGCCCGCCGCCCCGCCGGCGCCGCCACCGCCCCCGAACAGCCGCGCGAGCGACGCGAAGCCGGCGTTCTTGCTGAACTCGATATGCGTGGCGTTGGCGCTGGCATTGACCTGCGGCCCGCCGGCCGAGCGGGCGACGATTTCCTGCAGCCTGGCCTGGCGGACGCGTGCGGCGGCGATGCCGATGTCGGGGCTGTCGCGCAGCGCCCGCTCGATCAGGGCATCGAGCTGGGGATCGCCGAACGCCGTCCACCAGGTGGTGACGTCGACGCCCGGCCCCGCGGCCTGGGGCCCGGCGAAGCTGGCGGGGACCGCGACCGGATCGGCGGGATGGTAGTCGGGTCCGACGGTGCAGCCGGCCAGCATCGCCGTGGAAGCCGCCATCGCGATCAGCAGCCGTCGCATCAATGCATTCCCCCCTGGTTGCCGCTCGTCTTGCTGGCGCGCATGAACAGGACGACGGGCGCCACGACCAGCACGACGATCATCAGCGTGCGGAACACGTCGAGAAACGCCAGCATCGACGCCTGGCGCTGGACCTGGCTGTAGAGCACCGCCAGCGGCGTGGTGGTGGGATCGCCGGTGCCGGCGAAGGCCTTGCCCGCCGTCGCCAGCCATTCGTTATAGTTGGGATCGAGCGGATTGAGCGGCTGGACGAGTTCGCTCTGGTGCCGTTGCAACCCGTTGGTCAGCAACGTCTGCGACATGCTGATGCCAACGGTGCCGCCGAGGTTGCGGGCGACGTTGAGCAGGCTCGATGCCTGCGCCGTCTGGTTCTGGCGAAGGCCGACATAGGCGATGGCGTTGATCGGCACGAACAGAAACGGCAGCGCCACCGCCTGGTACAGTCGCGCGGTCGCGGCATCCCAGAAGGTGATGTCGGCGGTCAGGTGCGACATGTTCCACAGCGCCGCCGCTTGGACGAGCAGCGCGGGAAACAACAGGAAGCGGACGTCGACTACCCCCGCCAGTCGCCCGGCAAAGGGCACCGCGACCAGCGTCGCGACACCGCCCGCCGTCAGCGCCAGCCCGGCATCGAGCGACGAATAGCCCAGTACCTGCTGCAGCATCTGCGGGATCAGCTGGGTCGTGCCGAACAGGATCATGCCGGTGATCGCCATCACCCCGATCGTCAGCGCGAAGTTGCGGTTCTTCAGCAGGCGCAGGTCGACGACGGGATCCTTGTGGTTCAGTTCCCACACCACGAGCGATATCAACGACGTGACGGCGATGATCGCCGATCCGACGATCAGCGGGCTGGAGAACCAGTCCTCTCGCTCGCCACGGTCGAAGGTGATTTCGAGGAAGCCGAGCCCCAGCGCCACCAGCGCTACGCCGACGTAATCGATGCGCAGACCGCCCTTGAACTTCTCTTCGCGGTCCTTCTGCACCTGCTCGGGCTCGTCGACGAAGATCTCGACCAGGAACCAGGCGGCGATGCCGACGGGAACGTTGATGAGGAACACCCAGTGCCACGACGAATATTCGACGATGTAGCCGCCCAGCGTCGGCCCCAGCACCGGACCGACGACGACGACGATGGCAAAGGCGGCGAAGGCCATGCCGCGCTTTTCGGGCGGGAAGGTATCGGCGAGGATCGACTGCTCGACCGGCGCGAGTCCGCCGCCGCCGATGCCCTGCAGCACGCGGGCGAGCACCAGCGTCGACAGGTTGGGGGCGAGCCCGCACAACAGCGACGACAGCGTGAACAGCGCGATCGACATCAGGAAATAGCGCTTCCGCCCGATCGCATCGGACAGCCAGCCGGAGATCGGAATGACGATCGCGTTGGCGACGAGGTAGCTCGTCAGCACCCAGGTCGCCTGGTCGCTCGATACCGACAGGCCGCCGGCGATGTGATCGAGTGCGACATTGGCGATCGAGGTGTCGAGCACCTCCATGAAGGTCGGGATCGAGATGATGGCAACGATCAGCCAGGGCGAATAGCGACCCGCGGCCGAGCGGCTGGGGCTCCATTCGCCGCCGCCGCCGCTGCCACTGCCACGCTTCTGCCTGGCCGCAGCCTTGGCGGCCACCTCAGCGGACCTTGACGGTGGGGACGACCGACATGCCGGGTCCGATCGGATAGCGGCGCGGATCGGGCCGATCGCCGCCGACGTCGAACAGGATGCGCACGGGTACGCGCTGGACGACCTTCACGTAATTGCCGGTCGCGTTCTGCGGCGGCAGCAGCGCGAAGGCCTGGCCCGCGCCGCGTTGGATCGAATCGACGTGGCCGACGAACTCGATGTCGGGATAGGCATCGACCTTGATCGCCACGGGCTGTCCGCGACGCATCAGCGTCAGCTGCGTTTCCTTGAAGTTGGCGGTGACCCACATCGTGTCGGGCACGATCGCGAGCAGTTGGGTCCCTGCCTGGACATAGGAGCCGAGATTGACCTGGCGGTTGACGACCTGGCCGGCGACGGGGGCCTTGATGCGCAGATCGCCGACGGTGGTGTTCGCCTGGCTGACCTGCGCCTTGCGGGCGCCGACGACGGCTTCCGCCGATTTCACCTGGCGCGTCGCCACCGTCACCTGCGCGTCGGCGGCATCGACCTGGCGGCGTGCGGCGGCGGCGTCGGCGGCGGTGGCGCGGGCCTGCGCCCGGGCCTGATCGAGCTGCTGGCCAGCGACCGCGGCCGGATCGATCCGCAGCAGCGCTTCGTAGCGAGCGAGATCGGCGCGCGCCTTCTCCGCCTGGGCCAGCGGCACCCGCGCGGCGGCGGCGGCCTGGTCACGGTTGGCGATCGCGGCGGACACCTGCGCCAGCGCCTGCTGAACCTGCGCTTCCGACTGGACCACGTTGGCCTGCGCTTCGGCGAGTTGCGCGGCCGGGCCCGACGGCTCGATCACCGCCAATAGCCGGCCGGGCTGGACATGGCGATTGTCGAGATTGGCGACCTCGACCAGCCGTCCCGGCGATTGCGCCGAGATGCGCACGATATGGGTATCGACGAAGGCGTCGTCGGTCGACTCATATTGGCGAGCATGAAGGTAATAGAGCGTGCCGCCGATCACCAGCGCGGCGACCACCGCGATCAGGATGATCCAGAACAGCGGCTTCTTGAAGATCGACGGTTTGCGCTTCGCATCGTCCTCATCGGCTCCGGCGTCGTCGGACTGCGACGTATCGTCGTCCTGCTGCTGGCCGTCGTCGTCGTTTCGCTGATCGTCATCCCCCGCCTGGTCACGCGTCTTGCCGTCGCTCATGCAACCCCCTTCGCTCGTCCCCGCGGGTTGGGCCGCGTATCGACGAACATCAAGACGCAGAACGCGGAATAAAGTGCCGCGAGTACCGGCAGCCGGGGGGGGGTACGGCTGACGCCCGATCAGGGCCGCACCACCCACTCCCAAATCCCGGTTCCAGGCGCGGTGCGTAGGCGCAGGTAGCGCGCGGTGACGGCATGGGGCAGGACGATGGGCGAACCGCTGGCGGTGCGATCGGCGATCGTGCGCCAGGCTTTGCCGTCGGCGGAGGCGTCGATGGTCAGGTGATAGTCGCTGGTCGCGAATTCGGGCCTGATTTCGGATCCACCGATACGTGTCGCCTTGCCGAGGTCGGCGACGAGGGTGCCGCCGCGCCAGAGCGTCGCGTAATTGTCGTCCGCGGCGGCGGCACCATCGCCGATCGGGCGCCAGCGCAGGCCGGTGTCGCGATGGCTGGCCCAGCCGGCGACGGGTATGCCGTGCGTCGGCACCACTTTGGCGACCACACCGTCGATGCCGATGGCGAGGCGGTCGACCGCGACCTGACGAAGCACCGCGTCGTCCCGGCGCGGCCATGGCAACGCCTGGCGGTGGTAGAGGATGTAGCTGTCGCTGCCCGAGCGGAACACCGCGTGATGCCCGGGACTGACGACGTTGCGGTCGCGGTGGGTTTCGAGGATCGGGCTGGTCGCACCCTCGGTAAAGGGGCCGAAGGGGGTATCGCCGACGGCGTAGCGGACCTTGTACGTATCCTTGGTCGTGTTGCCGTCGCTGTAGGTCAGGACGTAGCGCTTGCCCGCCTTGACCATTAACGGCGCCTCGAAATAGCCCGAGGGCGTCACGTCGCGTGGGCTTCCGTCGAACGTGACCATGTCCGGCTTCAGCGCGACGACGAAGCAGTGGCCGTTGGTCCAGTTGAGCCCCGATCCCCAATAGAGATAGGCGCGGCCGTCGTCGTCGACGAACGCCTCGGCATCGATCATGTGATAGGCGGGTGCGAAGTCGCGCGCGATCAGCGGCTTGCCGCCATGGGCGTCGCGCCACGGCCCGGCGGGCGAGGGGGCGGTGCCGACCCAGATCTCGCTGCCGATCGACACGTACATGTACCAGCGGCCGTTCGCTGCCTTGACGACCGAAGGCGCCCAGACGTTGGCGTCGCCGGCCGTAGCGCTCTTCGCGGCGGCCTTGGTGGGCCAGTCCGGCGTCGAGAAACGCCAGTCGCGGCCGTTGTCCGACGTCCACAGCCCCAGCCGTTCGCCGCCCCAGGGGTCGATCGTCGCGAAGACGTACCAGCGGCCCGCGTCGCGGACGATCGAGGGATCGGCGAAATAGCCGGGTAGCACCGGATTGGTGTCGCCCGGCGCGTTCCAGCGTGGCGGCGGGTCTGCCGCGGGCGCAGTGCCCGCTACCAAAGCCGCCGCCAGGAGCCAGCGCATCAGCGGATATCCAGCATCACCACCGATTTCGGCGGCAGCGTCACCGTCAGCCTGTTCCCCGACAGGGTGGCACCGGTGAAGGCGGCGGGCTTTACCACGTCGGGCTTGTCGAACGTGTTGTGCGCATCGATCGCATCGGCGGTGACGATCCGGCCGCTGACGGCCCCGCCACTGACGCCGTCGAGCTTGACGGTGACCGTCTCGGGCCGGTTCGGGTCGACGTTGGTGAGACCCATGTGGATCGCGCCATCGACACCGCGCACCGCGCTCGCACTGACCGTGCGCATCGTCCATTCGTTCTTGTTGTACCAGCGCGATTCGACGTCGACGGGCAGGACGGTGCCGTCCTGATAGTCCTTGTACAGGTCGAACACCCAATAGGTCGGCGTCTTCACCATCCGGCTACCGTCGGTCAGCAGCATCGACTGGAGGACGTTGACCATCTGCGCGATGTTCGCGCCGCGCAGGCGATCGGTGTGGCGCGCGAAGATGTCGAAGTTCAGGCTGGTGACGAGCGCGTCGCGCAGGGAGTTCTGCTGATAGAGGAAACCGGGATTGGTGCCCGGCTCGACATCGTACCAGGTGCCCCATTCGTCGACGAGCAACGCGACCCGCTTCTTGGGATCGTATTTGTCCATCACCTTGGCGTGGCCGGTGATATATTCGTCCATCTTCAGGGTCTTGGCGAGGGTGCGCGCCCACTGGTCCTCGTCGAAGCCGGTCGCCGCGCCCTTGTGGCCCCAGGTGTAGGGGATGGTGTAATAGTGGACACCGATGCCGTCGAACTGGCGCCCGGCCTCGCGCATCATCACCTCGGTCCAATTATAGTCGCCGCTATTGGCGCCGCTGGCGATCTTCATGATCTTGACGCCTTCGGGCACCTTCACGAACGCGGAATAGCGCCGGGTCACGTCGGCGGCATATTCCGGGCGCATCTCGCCGCCGCAGCCCCACAATTCATTGCCGAGACCGAACATCGGCACCTTCCAGGGTTCCTTGCGGCCGTTGGCGGCGCGTTCCTTCGCCAGGCTCGATCCGGTCGGCGAGGTCATGTACTCGACCCATTCGGCCATCTCGAACGGCGGCGCGGAGCCGATGTTGCCCGAGACATAGGCCTCGGCGCCGACAGCCTCGGAATAGTTCATGAATTCATGCGTGCCGAAGCGGTTGTCCTCGGTGACGCCGCCCCAGTTGGTGTTGATCTTCACCTTGCGCTTCGCCTGCGGGCCGACGCCTTCACGCCAGTGATATTCGTCGGCGAAGCAGCCGCCCGGCCAGCGGATGACGGGGACGCGGATCGCCTTCAGCGCGTCGATGACGTCGCGGCGATAGCCGTTGACGTTGGGCACCTTGCTGCCCTTGCCGACCCAGATGCCCCCGTAAATGCCGGTGCCGAGATGCTCGGCGAACTGGCCGAAGATGCGGCGGTCGAACTTGGGCGCGGGCTGGTCGCCGTGGACGGTGACCTGCGCGGGTGCCTCGGCGGTCTGCGCGGCGAGCGGCGAGGCGGCGAGCGATAGCGTCGCGAGGAAGGGGATCATGCGCATCATTCGGTCTCCGTCGCGCGCGCCGGGCGCGCCTTGTCGGGCGTGGTGCCGTCGCCGGCAAAGGGCGACAGGCGGAAGGTGACGCGGGTCGGCGCCAGCGTGGTGCGATACTGGGGCAGGGGCTTGCCGACCGCGCTCCACTGGGTGTCGCCGCCGACGCCCCATTGCGCGGAGTCGACGAGCAGCGTGACCTGGCCGTGGGGGACAATGTCGGTCGACTTCCAGGTGCCCGGCGTGTGCCGGTCGAGATCGGCATAGGGGAAGGCGAGCGCGTTCATCATCAGCGGCCGGTCGCCCTGGACGCGAAGGCCGCGGCCGGCGCCCGACAGCTCCATCCAGCGCACGTCGACCTTGTTGCCGGTTTCCTGCGGCCGGATGAAGTCGTGGTTCTGCTCCGCGATCAGCCCGCGCCACAGCCCGATCGGTGCCGAGGTCTTGCGATCGACATAGCTTTCGTGCGGCCCGCGGCCATACCATTCGACGGTCGTGACGTCGGTCGGCATCGCGAAGGCCAGGCCGACGCGGAACGGTGGCGGCAGATCCGCCTTGATCGGCGTCAGCATGCCGTCGACCGCGACCGAGCCGTCGCCGGCCATCGCGTAGCGAGTCTCGAACCGGGCGGCGCCGTCACCGAGATCATAGGTGACGGTGATGCCGTCGCGCGCCGGCTTGATCGACGCGACCTTGCGCGCGTCGCTCATCGCCTTCCATACGGCCAGCTGCCTGTCGGTGCCGATGCCCAGGTCGTTGTCGGTCACCGCGCGCCAGAAATGCGGCGCACCGCCGGTCGCGAGATCGCGACCGTCCTTGGCATAGCGGCGCATCAGGCCGGTCTTGCGATCGATCTCGAGCACCGCGCCGCCGGCACTGAGCGTGAAGGCGTCGCGGGTCTGGCCCAGCGTCGCGCTGCCGTCCGCGATCGACGGGGCGGGTGCCGCGTCGGTCAGCACGAACTGCTCGAAGCCGACCAGCGTGCCGCCTGCTACGAGAGGAACCGCACCGTCCTTCGACGCGACCTTGATCGTCACCAGATATTCCGCGCCGGGCCTGCGCGACACGCCGCCCAGCGGCAGCGCAATCGTTTCCGCGCCGCGGGCCGGCGTCTTCAGATCGGGCAGCGGGCCGGCCGCGACCGGCACGCCGTTCTCGATCACTTCCCATGAGAAGGCGAAGCCGGACAGATCGCGGAAGTCGTGGCGGTTGCGGACGGTCACCCGGCCGGTCGCCGGATCGAAGCCGTCGAACTGGACGGGGCTGTACACCTTGCGCAGCTCATACAGCTGCGGATTGGGGGTGCGGTCGGACTGGAGCAGGCCGTCGCCGAACTCGATATCGCCACCCGGGTTGGGGCCATATTCGCTGCCGTCACCCCAATAGCGCCGGCCGTCCTTGGTATAGCGGTACATCGACTGGTCGACCCAGTCCCACACGAAGCCGCCCTGCAGCTTGTTCGGGTGAGCGTAGATGGTGTCCCAATATTCCTTCAGATCGCCGCCCGACTGGCCCATCATATGGCCATATTCGCACTGGATCATCGGCTGCTTGAACGTCCAGTTGGTCGCGTAATCGGCCATCTTGACCGCCGGATCGTACATCGGCGCATAGATGTCGGCGAACCAGTTGGGGCGGTGATCGTGGACGCCGTCCCAGGTGCCCCAGCCGAGATAGCTGACGAGGCGGCTGGGATCGCGCCGCTTGGCCGCCGCCGCCGCCGCTTCGAAATTGGGCCCGATCCCCGCCTCGTTGCCGAGCGACCAGAATATGATCGAGGGATGGTTCTTGTCACGCTCGACCATGTTGGCGACGCGGCTAACGTGCGCGTCGCGCCACGCGGGATCGAAGCCGACCTGAAGCTTGGCGCGATCGTCGGGATGCTTGTTCGCGTAATCCATGTACGCGTGGCTCTCGATGTTCGCCTCGTCCATGACATAGAGGCCGTAGCGATCGGCGAGTTCGTAGAGATACGGATCGTTGGGGTAGTGCGATGTGCGAATGGCGTTGATGTTGTTACGCTTCATCAGCCGGATGTCGCGTTCCATCGAGGCGCGGCTGACGACGTGGAACGTCTCGGGATCATGTTCGTGGCGGTTGACGCCGCGGATCGTGATCGGCTTGCCGTTGACGCTGACCAGTCCGTCCAGAATCGCGACGGTGCGAAAGCCGATGCGGGTGTCGCTCGACTGAACGATGCGACCCTTGGCGTCGTACAGCTCGAGCAGCAGCGCGTAGAGGTTCGGCGTCTCGGCGGTCCATGGCTTCACCGCTGGCAGGCGGCCCGTCAGCGTCACGGTGCGGTCGCCCTCGCCGGCCGGGATGGCCTGCCGCCCTTCCAGCACCACGCGGTCGCCATCCATCAGCGTGTAGCGCGCCGTCGCCGCGGCGCCGGGCGTGATCGCCACGTCGACGGCCAGCGTGCCCGTGCGATAATCGTCGTCCAGCCCGGCATGAACGAAGAAGTCGCGGATCCACGTCTTGGGCGCGGCCATCAGATAGACCTCGCGCTCGATGCCCGAGACGCGCCAGAAATCCTGGTCCTCCAGATAGCTGCCGTCCGACCAGCGTATCACCTGGATCGCTACCGTGTTGCGCCCCGGTTTCACGAAGCGGGTGACGTCGAACTCGCTGGGAAGCTTCGAATCCTCCGAATAGCCGACCTTCTCGCCATTGACCCAGACGGTGTAGGCCGACCCCGCAGCGCCGATGTGGAGGACGACATCCTGCCCGCGCCAACCCGCCGGCAGGTCGACGTCGCGGCGATAGGACCCGACCGGATTGGTCGCGTGCGGGATCAGCGGGCGATTGGCGGGGAAGGGATAGGTGATGTTGTTGTAGCGCGGCTGGTCGAAGCCCTCGGCCTGCCAGTCGGCCGGGACCTTGATGTTCTTCCATGCCGATACGTCATAGTCGGGGCGCTCGAACCCCGCGGGCGTGTCGGTGGCCATCGACAGATGGAAACGCCAGGTGCCGTTCAGCGACAGGAACCGGTCCGATTGCGCGGGATCGCCGGCGACCGCCTTTGCCCGGCTCTCGAACGGAAAGGCGGTCGCATGCGCCGGCATCTTGCCATGCGCGAAGACGGCGGGATTTTCCCAATCGGGGCGGCTGGGGTCTACCTGTACCGGAGCGACGCGAGGCGGCGCATCCTGCGCGGTCACCGCCGACACCGCCACCACCGCGGCGCTCACCAACAACAGACTACGCATCGCGACTCCCTCTCGGATTTTGTTGTCCGACAAAACGGTGGCGTTCGTCAATCCAGATCAATCGCCCGGTCTTGCGTTTCCTCGCGTGCGGCACAATGGCGGGCGATGAAGTCCGCCTGCGTCGGCATGTGCATCGCCGCGGCCGTCGTGACGGCGGCAATGCGCTGCAACCGCGCGGTCGCCTCGTCGAGCGGCATGGCGTCGGCGAGGGGATCGTGGCCGGCCGCCGACAGGCCCTGGCCGTCCATGACCGCCAGCCAACTCGTCTTGGTGAACAGTTCGTCGGCTTCGCGGTACACGCGGCCGGTGCGCGCGTAGATCGCCAGCCGCTCGGCCAGCGTCTCCGGGATGGGCCGCTCCGCCTGATCCCGCCAATAGGCGCTGTCGCGACGCTCGCTGGCGTGGAAATGCAGGATCACGAAGTCGCGGACCTGGTCGAATTCGGCGGCCATCAGCCGATTGTAGCGACGAGTGTCGGCGGGATCGCAGGCGCGCGTCGGCAGCATCTCGAGCAGCCGTGCGATCCCAGCCTGGACGAGATGGATCGACGTCGATTCAAGCGGCTCGAGAAAGCCGCCCGCCAGACCGAGCGCGACGCAATTGCCGATCCACATCCGGTCGCGACGTCCGGTGCGGAAGCGCAAGATGCGCGGGTCGGCCAGCGCCTCGCCATCGAGCGAGCCTAGCAGCGTCGCCGTCGCCTCGTCGTCCGACAGGTGTGCGCTTGAGAACACATAGCCGTTGCCGGTGCGGTGTTGCAGTGGAATCCGCCACTGCCATCCGGCGGGACGCGCGGTCGAGCGGGTGTAGGGTGTCGGAGGGCCGACGTTGGCGCTCGGCACGGCGACGGCGCGGTCGTTGGGTAGCCAATGGCTCCAGTCCTCGAACCCGGCGCCGAGGGCACCATCGATCAGCAGCCCGCGAAACCCCGAGCAATCGACGAAGAAGTCGGCCTCCACCCGCGTGCCGTCGGCGAGCGTGACCCCCTCGACGAAGCCGGTGGCACCGTCGCGGACGACGTCGACGATCCGCCCTTCGCGCCGCGTGACGCCGGCTTCCTCGGCGCGGGCGCGCAAGTAGCGTGCGTAGAGGCCGGCGTCGAAGTGGAAGGCATAGCCGATCTGCGCCAGCGGCGTGTTGCCGGGCTGGGGCCGCATGAAGCGGCCGTTCGCGGCGGCGGCGGTGCAGATCGAATAGTCGGCGAGCGGCCCGGCGCGGCCCTCACGACGCAGGCGTCGCCAGATCGCTTCGAACGGCACGGCGCCGAAGTCGATGCCGTAGACGCCGAACGGGTGGAAATAGCGGTGGCCGGGGCGCCACCAGTCGACGAATTCGATGCCGAGCTTGAACGTGCCCTGGGTCGCGCGGACGAAATCGTCCTCGTCGATGCCCAGCATCGCGTTGAAGGCCTGAAGCGGTGGGATCGTCGCCTCGCCGACGCCGATCGTCCCGATCTCTTCGGACTCGACCAGCGTGATGCGGGGGCGCAGAGGGCCAAGCACGCGCGACAGGGCCGCCGCGGTCATCCAGCCGGCGGTGCCGCCGCCGATGATCGCGGTGCTGCGTAGCGGGCCATCGTCGCGATCGATCATCCGGTCATCCGATACAACGCATCCCCACGTTCGACGTCACGCACGCCGACGCGAAAAAATGCCGGCGTGGATGCAGGACCACGCCGGCAGGCAGGGGATACTAGTAGGTGGCGCGCAGCGACAGGCCGAAACGGCGGTCGTTCAGCTGATACTGCAACGGTGCGGAGGGCGTGCCGATGTAGAGCACGTTCATCCGGTTGTTGAGGTTCACGACGTCCGCCGACACCGCGATATGCTGGTTGAGGTTCACCATCAGCGACGCGTCGAGCGAGGCATAGGGTTTGGCATATTGCGGAATGCCGTTGGCGCCCGACCCCGTCGTCTGATCGAGATAGCTCGAGCGCCAGTTCCACGCGACGCGCGCGGTGACGGGGCCCTTCTCGTACAGGCCGATCAGGTTGTAGCTGTGCTTCGACAGCTTCTCGAGGGGAACCGACGTCGGGATCGACGAGCCTGCCGTCGCGAACGGGTTGGACACGTTCGAGTCGACATAGGTGTAGTTCGCCTGGATGCCGAACCCGCTCAGCAGCCCCGGCAGGAAGTCGAAGAACTGCTGATAGCCGATCTCGGCACCCTTGACCGTGCCGTCGCCGGAATTGACCTGGGTCGACACGTCGTAGGCGACGCCGTTGTAGGTGCCGACGACGCGGCCGCCAGCGAGGAAGCCGTTGACCTTCTTGTAGAACAGGCCGCCGGTGATCGAGCCCGCCGCCGAGAAGTAATATTCGGCGGTCAGATCGAAATTATCCGACTTGATCGGCCGCAACAGCGGGTTGCCCGAGCTGGCGCTCGGCCGCCCGGTGATCGGGTTGATCTGGTTGGGGTTGTTGAGCGTCAGGTTGGTCGACAGCTGATCGAAGTTCGGGCGGGCCAGCCCCTTCGAATAGGCGAAGCGCATCTGCAGCTGGTCGGTCAGGCGCGCGCGGATATTCACGCTGGGCAGGGCGGACGTATAGTCGTTGCACCGCGATCGGCGTGGTCGAGCCGTTCGCGTTGAACTGGGTGCCGCGCGATGTCGCCTGGGTCTTGACGACGCGCACGCCCACACCGCCGTCGAAACGGACGCTGCCGAGTTCGAATGCATAGTCGGCGACGGCCCAGCCGGTGTAGGTCTTCTCCGTCTGGCTGTTGAGGTCGCCGGGGGTGAAGTTATCCTTCGTCCGGGCACCGAACAGCGCGTACAGTGCCTTGGTCTGCGCCCATACCCCGTCGCCGGCCGGGAAGGCCGGATAGAGCAGGCCGTTCTTGACGGTGTTGCCGTCGAACCAATTGGCCGAAGGTCCGGGCATCGACAGCTGCGGGTTACGCGACAGCGGGATCAGTGCGGTGCCGCTCGGGGCCGAACAGCTCGGGTCGGGACCAAGCTGGCTCAGGCAGACGCCGTTCCACGTGCCGCGCAGATCGATCGTGTTGTCGGCGAAGCGCAGGCCGCCGCGCAGCTTCTGAAGGAAGCCGCCCTCGACCTCATATTCCGCGTCATAGGCGAGCGCGAGGGTGCGCGCGTCGTTACGCTGCAGCGAGTCCGCGATGTAGGGCGTCGTATAGTTGGACGCGGTGTTGAGCAGCGACGGATTGGCCACGTCCCAGCGCGGATATTTGCCGCGCAGATCGAAGACGACGTTGGTCGCATGCGGGGTCGTCGTCGCGTCCTGACCGGAGCGGGTGTAGAGCGACAGGACGTGGCCGTTGCGATCGGCATTGTAGTATGAGTCGAGATACTGGACGTCGACGCTCATCTTGAGCTTGTCGGTGACCTGATAGGCGAAATTGAGCGTCGCGTTCTGACTGGCGCTCCACAATTCCTGGTCGAAGCGGCCCGTCTCGAACGTCTGCTGCGACAGCGTGCCGCTGGTCGCATAGCCTTCCTTGTTGAAGGTGAAGGCGGCGCCCGCCGCCGGCGAGGTGACGTTGCGATTGTTATAGTCGTAGTAATAGGCGCCGGTGCGGTTGAACCAGTATTTGGTCCCCTGATACTGGGCGGTCACGAGCAGCTTGTCGCTGGCCTGCCACTGCACCGCGGCGGCGATGCCGAACCGCTTGCGATCGCCGGTGTCGTCGTAGATTTCGAAGCCATAGGGGATCTGCGCATTGGCCGGCGCGCCGGCGATGCTCGTACCCGTGGGCAGCGGGCCGAACGGACCGGCGAGCAGGCCGTCCTGGCGATATTGGCTCTTCGAGTAGACGGCGTTCACCAGGATGCCGATCTCGCCGATGCCGGTGTCGTAGCGGTTGCTGTACAGGCCGGATGTGGAGAAGCCGAACTTGTCGACGCGGTCGTAATAATTGCCGCGGGCGGTGACGCTGATCACCTGGCCGGGGGTGTCGAACGGCTTGCGGGTGCGCAGGTTGACCGCGCCGCCGACGCCGCCCTCAATGATGTTTGCGGGGGCGTTCTTGTAGACGTCGATGCCGGCCAGCAGCTCCGGCGGCACGCCTTCCAGATCGAAGGCGCGGCCACCCGAGGCGGAATAGATCGCCCGGCCGTCGAGGAAGTTCTGTACCTGGGTCAGGCCGCGAACGGTGATCGCCGGCTGGGTTCGGTGATCGAAGTCGGTGGCGCCTTCGCCGTAGCGGCGCTGGATCTGGACACCCGTGATACGCTGGAGCGCTTCGGTGGTATTGGCATCGGGCAGCTTGCCGATGTCCTGCGCGTTGACCGAGTCGATGATCTGGTCGGCGTTGCGCTTGAGCGCCTGCGCCGAGCGGATCGATTCACGAACGCCGGTGACCACGACGTCCTGCGGATCGACCTGGCCGCTGGCGACCTGATCCAAGGTCGCCGAGCCGCCGGTGGATTGCCCGCCATCGGCGGCCGTTTGCGCTGCGGCGTCGGCGATCGTGCCGGCAAACGCCGCGAGCGAGGCGCCCGCCAAGAGGGCGCACTTCATCAATCGCATTATATCCTCCCCACAAGGTCAAGCTCTCGGTGGAGCCTTGTCCGACATAATACGCAGAGCTATTTGACCGACAATAGGGAAAATTGATCTATATTCCGATATGGCGTTACGGCCGTAAAGCGTTGATCTCATGGGGGGATATGATCGCACGAAAGCGAGAGGCGCCCGCGCATGTCGCGCTGGCCAGACGATTGGGCGTGTCGATCGTCACCGGCGAACGTCCCCCGGGCAGCGCTCTGCCCGGCGAGATCGACCTCGCCGAGTCGTTCGGCGTGGCGCGCAGCGTGATCCGCGAGGCGCTGCGGATGCTGAGTGGTAAGGGTCTGGTCGTCAGCAAGCCCAAGAGCGGTACGCGCATTCGCGAACGCCATGAATGGAATCTGCTGGATCCCCAATTACTCGGCTGGATGTTCGAAGGTGCCGCACCGCCGCTTACCTTCGTGCGAAGCCTGTTCCAGTTGCGGCTGATCGTCGAACCTGCTGCGGCCGAGCTCGCGGCACGTCAACGGACGCCGCGGCAATTATCGCGGCTCGGCTATGCGCTTGAGGAGATGACGTCGTACGGCCTCGATAGTGAGCCGGGACGAGCCGCGGACCAGCAGTTTCATGCCATTATCCTCAAAGCCACCAGTAACGAGCTGTTGGTCAGCCTGTCGGCCAGTATTTCGGCGGCGGTGCGCTGGACGACATTGTTCAAATGGCGTGCGGGCGAACCACGTGATTCGCTGCCCGAGCACCAGCGACTGTTCGACGCGATCGCGCGGAGCGACGCGGCGGCGGCGCGGGCGGCCACGGTCGGGCTGATCGGACAGGCGGCGCTCGATACCGAACAGGCGATTGCCAAGCTTGGCGAGGCGGAAGTGGCGTGATGTCTGGCAAATATGTCGAACGGTGGGCCGTGCATGGCCACTGTGTTTGACGGCATGGGCAAACAGAGTATTTGTCTCACAAATAAGCGAGAGGATGAGCGGGATGGGCCGAGCGGGCGACGGATCGGGCGGACTGGCCAATCGCACCGCCGGTGGCCGCGCATGCCGACGTTACGCAGTGGGCGCGGCAACGATCGGCGCATTGCTGACATGCACTCCGGTAGCGGCGCAGCAAAGCCGGATGATCGCGGGAACGGGTGGCGGGAAGCCGCGCCTGGAGGTCGATGGCACGCCGTTCCTGCTGCTCGGGATCCAGCTCAACAATTCGAGCGGCTTCGCCTCCCAGATGCGCCGCCTGGCACCGGCGATCGCGCGCAGCCACGCCAATACCGTGATGGCGCCGGTCGGCTGGGAGGGGGTCGAGCCGGTCGAGGGGCGGTTCGACTGGAGCGTCGTCGATGGCCTGATCTCAGAGGCGCGCGCCCAGAAGGTTCGGCTGGTGCTGCTGTGGTTCGGCAGCTGGAAGAACGGCAACATGAGCTATGTGCCGGCATGGGTGAAGCGCGATCCCGTGCGCTTTCCGGGGGTGACGACGGCGCAGGGTCAGCGGATCGAGGTGCTGTCGCCGATCGCCGCTGCCAACCGCGATGCCGACGCGCGCGCCTTCGCCGCGCTGATGGCGCACCTGAAGGCGGTCGATGGCGCGCGCGGCACCGTCATCATGGTGCAGGTCGAGAACGAGGCGGGGACGCTGGGCGCGGATCGCGACTATTCGCCCGCCGCCGAGGCCTTGTTTCGCGCGCCGGTGCCGGCCGACATGCCCGGCGCGAAGCCGGGCGACTGGACCGCCAACTATGCCGAGCGCGCGCACGAGGCGTTCATGGCCTATCACACCGCGCGCTACATCGGCGCGGTCGCGGCGGCGGGCAAGGCGGCGTATCGGTTGCCGCTCTACGTCAACGTGTGGCCGCGCGAGCAGCCGGGGTTGCTGCGACCGGGCGACAGCTCGCCGTCGGGCGGCGCGGTGTCGTGGCTGTTGCCGCAGTGGCGGGCGCTGGCGCCCGCGATCGACGTGGTCGGCGTCGACAATTACGACACCAATGTCGCGCCCTATACCGAGATCGCGCGGGCCTATGACGTGCCGGGCAATCCGCTGTTCGTACCCGAGACGGGCGGCAGCATGGCGCATGCCCGCCACGCCTTCTGGACGCTGGCGCAGCCCCATGCGGTCGGGATCGGCAAGTTCGGGATCGGCGAAGGTTTCGGCATGAGGGACGGCGTGGCAATGGAAGAGCCGATCGCGCTCGACTACCGCCTGATCGGCCCTGTCGCGCCGTTGTTGCTGCCGCTGCGCGATGCTGGCCGGGTACGCGTCGCGATCGAGGAAGATGGCATCGCCAACGTGCCGATGAGCTTCCCCGGGATCGACCTCGTCGTCCGGTTCGGCGAGGTGCGCGACGGCTATGGCGGGCCGCGCGGGCAGGGCAATGCCGATGTGTCAGGCCGGGTGATCGCGGCCCAGGTCGCGGCGGACCGCTATCTGCTGGTCGGGGCCAATGCCAACCTGCGTTTCGCACCGCCGCTGGGACGCGGGGGAACGGTGCAGCTGATCAGCGTCGAGGAGGGGCATGTCGAGCGCGGAGCCTTCGTTCGCGACCGATGGCTGAATGGTGATGAAACCGCGTTCGGCGTGAAGCTGCCGCCGACGGGGGCGACGCTGATGGTGACCGTGGAGCAGAGCCAGTGACCGGCCCGACGCGCCGCGGCGTGCTCGGCGGCGCCGCCGCCGTGCCGGCACTCACCGCGGCGACGTCAACGCCGTCGCGGCTGGCGCCGACGCCGCCAATGGGCTGGAACAGCTGGAACAGCTTCGCGACGACGATCACCGAGGCTCAGGCGCGCGAGACGGCGGCGATCATGCGCGATCGCCTGCTGCCGTTCGGCTACGACGTCTTCACCGTCGACATCCAATGGTATGAGCCGACCGCGTCGAGCTATGCCTATAGCAGCGCGCCGGTGCCGACGATGGACGGTCATGGCCGCCTGTTGCCCGCGCCCAACCGTTTCCCGTCGAGCGCCGGAGGTCGGGGCTTCGCGCCGCTCGCCGCGGACATCCATGCGATGGGCATGAAGTTCGGCGTCCACCTGATGCGCGGTATTCCGCGGCTGGCGGTCGAGCGCAACCTGCCGGTGCTCGGCACCGGCCAGCGTGCCGCCGACATCGCCGACCGGACGAGCGTCTGTTCTTGGAACCCCGACATGTACGGCGTCGACATGACTCGCCCCGGTGCCCAGGCCTATTACGACAGCGTCTTCGCGCTGCTCGCGAGCTGGGGAGTGGATTTCGTCAAGGTCGACGACCTCAGCCGGCCCTATGACGTCCATGCCGCCGAGATCGAGGCGATCCATCGCGCCATCGGCCGCAGCGGCCGGCCGATGATCCTGAGCATGTCGCCGGGTGAGACGCCGGTGATCCGCGGCGCCCACGCGCGCGCCCATGCGCAGATGTGGCGCATCTCCGATGACTTCTGGGACGATTGGGGAATGCTGGAGGCGCAGTTCGTCCGACTAGAGAATTGGAATCCCCATATGGGCGACGGCGGCTGGCCGGACGCAGATATGCTGCCGCTCGGCCGCCTGGCGCTGGGCAAGCGCGACACCCGCTTCACGCCCGACGAGCAGCGCACGCTGATGACGTTGTGGTCGATCGCGCGATCGCCGCTAATCATGGGCGGCGACCTGCGCCATCTCGACGCGCCGACGTTGGCGCTGCTGACTAACCGGGAGGTGATCGCGGTGAACCAGGCATCGCGCGACAGTCGGCCGCATTTCATCGAGGATGGGACGCGGGTCTGGTCGGCGACCGCGGCGAATGGCGATCGCTATGTCGCACTGTTCAACACCGGGGGAGCATCGCGCGACGTCCGGGTGCCGTTGGCGATGCTCGGGCTGACGGGAAGCGTCGGCGTGCGTGACCTGTGGGCCGGGCGCGCCGACGGAAAGGCCAGCGGACGGCTGGTGCGGCATTTGCCGGCGCACGGCAGCGGCCTCTATCGGCTGGCCCGCGCATGATCGGGCGGCTGGCATTCGCCCTGGCAGTCGCGACCTCGCCGGTCGCGACGGAGACGCGCGAGGTCGTGGTCACGCTTCGTCCCGCGGTCGAGCGGCCGTCGACGAGGTTCGAAGGATGGGGGACGGCGCTCGCCTGGTTCGCCGACGTCAGCGGGGGCTGGCCCGATGCCGAACGGCGGCGGCTGGCCGATCTGTTCTACGGCAAGGACGGGCTCGGCTGGACGATCGCGCGGTACAATATCGGCGGCGGCAATGCGGGCGACACGCCGGCCTATCTGCGGCCGGGCGGTGCCGTGCCGGGGTTCTGGCGACGGCCTGAGGGCGCGACGGGGCGTGACTGGTGGCGGCCTGAGGATCCTGCGATGTGGGACTGGTCGCAGGACGCTCGCCAGCGCTGGTGGCTCGATGCCATTCGCGACCGGGTGAAGGCGCCGATCTTCGAGGCGTTCTCCAACTCGCCGCCCTATTTCATGACGGTGTCGGGCCGGGTGTCGGGGGCGGAGAAGGGCACCGACGACAATCTGCAACCAGGGCAGGAGGCGCCGTTCGCGGCCTATCTCGCGCGCGTGGTCGACGAGTTGCAGAAGCGCCATCGTATCGCGTTCCGCACGCTGTCGCCGGTCAACGAACCCAATACCGACTATTGGTTCGCCGCGAACAAGCAGGAGGGATCGCACTGGAGCCCGGCGCGGCAGGCGGCGATGATCGATGCCAGCGACGCGGCGTTGAAGGCGCGCGGCCTGGCGACCGTCGTGGCGGCACCGGATGAGACCAACGCCCATCTGTTCCTGACCGATTGGGCTGCCTATCCCGCGGCGACGCGGGCGCGGATCGGGCAGCTCAACGTCCACAGCTATGGCGCGATCCACCAGACCGGCGTCCGCGACGTCGCCCGTGCCAGCGGCATCCGGTTGTGGATGAGCGAGAACGATGCGCCGCTGAACGGCGATCCCGAAGCGATCGACGGCATGGCGAGCCCCCTCGCCTTCGCCGAGCATGTCGTGCTCGATCTCAAGCGGCTCGAGCCCGCGGCCTGGGTGTTCTGGCAGGCGGTGGAGGATTGGAGCGCGAAGGACGGCAAGCCGGGGTCGAATTGGGGGTTGGTCAAGGCCGACCTCGCCGCGGCGCCGAGCGCGCCGCATCGGATCGTCATCACGCGCAAATATTGGGCGATGGCGCAATTCAGCCGCTACGTCCGCCCCGGCTATCGACTGGTGCCGGTCGACGATCTCGATACCGTGGGTGCGCTGGCGCCGGACGGCAGGACGCTGGTGATGGTGCATGTCAATCCCGGGCTGGTGGCGCGGCGGCTCGTGTTGCCGAAAGGCTGGAGCACGCGGATGATCCTGACCGACGCCAGCCACAACGCGGCGCCGGTGACGGGGACGGTGGTGCCCCCGCGCTCGATCGCGACGCTGGTGCTGCGCCGTTAGAAGCGGAAGGACAGCCAGCCGGCGAGGAAGTCCGAACTATAGTAGCCCGCCTTCGTCAGCGACGGACCAGCGGCGAAATGTTCGTAGCGGCCGGTGAACGAGACGCGCGGCGTGATCGTCCAGATCAGCTGAAGCCGGGCGACGTCGCCGATCTTGGCGTCGGGGACACGCTGGGTCCCGGCGAAGGGCTGGCCGTTGGCGCGGTAGACGGCATCGCGGACGTCGTCGCGCCAGGCGAACTGATACTCGCCGGTGACGCGGACGCGCTTGACGGGCGAGACCGTCAGGTTGGGGGCGACCGCGATCAGGTTCGACGGGGTCAGGAACAGCGCATAGCTGTAGTAGATGTTGTTGCCGAACGGCGCGTAGGCGTCGCGCAGCTTGCCGTCGCCATAGCCGCCGCCGCCGCTGGCGTAATCGGCGTGGATGCCGACGCGCGGCGCATCGTCGGCCTTGCCGACCCGCCACGTCTGGGCGAAGAACGCCTGCCACGCGTCGATGCCCTGATTGATGTAGCGGCCCCATTGGTGATTGACGCTCCAGTCGATCGTCAGCCGCCCGGCATCACCCCACAGTCGCGCGCCGCCGTAGTAACGGGTCGCCGGACCGATCCGGCCGCCCCATGCGCCGACGGTGTTGCGGCGTCGCCAGAGGAATGGATCGAAATACAGCTTCGATCCGCCCAGCCAATCGCGCGGCACGACCACGCCGAGGGTCATGCCAGAGAAACGGCGCGCGGGGTCGATGATGTCGTCGTCGGCGCCCAGATCGCCATATTGGGTCGGCTTCAGATCGAACAGGTCGATGCGCAGCGTCGGCGTCCGTGCCCAGGCGCGCCAGCCGTTCAGAGTGTAGCGGATCGTGTTGTTGTCGCGCTGCGACACGAGGAGGTTGGGGCCATCGGTGAATTCCTGGCGGCCGTAGCGTGCGCCCAGCGCGGCACCGGCGACATCGGCGTTCACCTCGACAAAGGCCTGCTGGACGGCGACGTCGTTGCGCAGCGTCGCGGCAGGCTGGCCGAGCTCGACGCCCGAAATGCCGCCGTGGGCGAGTTCGCCGAACGCACGAAAATGGGGGCCGAGGTGGACGTCGGCGCCGACGAACAGGCGGCGGATGTCCTGGCGCTGCGCCCACACGTCGCGCAGGCCCGGATTGGTGGTGTGATTGACGCGCAGCCGCGCCTCGCCCGACAGCGTCACATAGGCGTCGGCATCGTCATCGAGCGGGATGCACTTGAGCGCATCGATCGGATCGTCTCGTTTCGCCGGGTCGCACAGCTTGCGCCAGTCCTCGGCCCAGCGCGACAGATTGTAGCCGCCGGGACTGGCGCCATCGCCGACCGCGGCGGACGGATAGGAGGTAACGGTCGGCGTCGCCGGGTTGCGCGTCGATCCGGCCTCGCTGGGTGCCGGTACCCGGGTCTGGGCATGGGCGGCGACCGGCAGGAGCAGCGGGACGGCGGCAAGAAGGCGGCGCTGCATCAGTCGGCGACCGCGTCCGCCGCCATCTGGTCAACGCGCGGCGCGCGGCCGGCGAGGGCGGCGTCGAGCTGCGCGTGATCGAGTCGACCCTCCCACCGCGACACGACGACGGTGGCGACGGCGTTGCCGATGAAGTTCGTCAGGCTGCGGCATTCCGACATGAAGCGATCGACGCCCAGGATCAGCGCCATGCCCGCGACCGGCACCGACGGCACGATCGAGAGCGTCGCGGCGAGCGTGATGAAGCCGGCGCCGGTCACGCCCGCCGCACCCTTCGAGGAGAGCATCGCGACGCTGAGCAGGAGTAGCTGCTGACCCAGGCTGAGATCGACGCCCACCGCCTGGGCGATGAACAGCGCCGCCAGCGTCATGTATATGTTGGTGCCGTCGAGGTTGAACGAATAGCCGGTCGGCACGACCAGACCGACGATCGACTTAGGGCAGCCGGCGCGCTCCATCTTCTCGATCAGCGAGGGCAGCGCGCTTTCCGACGACGAGGTGCCGAGCACGAGCAGCAACTCGGCCTTCAGATAGGACACCAGCTTGAAGATCGAGAAGCCGCACAGCCGCGCCACCGCACCGAGCACGACGAAGACGAACAGCAGCGAGGTGATGTAGAAGGTCGCGACCAGCGCCGCGAGATTGGCCAGCGTGCCGACGCCATAGGCACCGATGGTGAAGGCCATCGCGCCGAACGCACCGATCGGGGCTGCCTTCATCAGGATGGCGACGACCTTGAACACCGCGAGCGACACGTCTTCGAGCGCATGGAGCACGCGTTCGCCGCGGTCGCCGATCAGTGCGAGGCCGATACCGAACAGAACCGCCACGAACAGCGTCTGGAGGATGTTGCCGCCGGTCAGGCCCGACAGGAAGCTGTCGGGGATCACACCGAGCAGGAAGCCGGTGAGCGTGCTTTCATGCGCCTTGGCGGCATATTCGGCGATCTTGCCGGTATCGAGCGTCGCGGGATCGATGTTGAGCCCCGCCCCGGGGCGGACGACATTGCCGACGACGAGGCCGATGATCAGCGCCAGCGTCGAGAAGAAGAGGAAATAGGCGAATGCCTTGGCGGCGACGCGGCCGACCGCGGCGAGATCGCGCATGCCGGCGATGCCGGTGACGATGGTGAGGAAGATCACCGGCGCGATGATCATCTTCACCAGCTTGATGAAGCCATCGCCGAGCGGCTTCAACGCCTTGCCGGTATCGGGCGCGAAATGGCCGAGCAGCACGCCGGCGGCGATCGCCACCAGCACTTGGACGTAGAGATGACGATACCAGGGCCGCGGCGGGGCGTCGGTCGGTCGCTCGATCGGCGGCATCATCGTCTTCTCTCCATCGCTTATCGCCCGCCGCTTTTAGCCGGCTTGGCGCGGAAGACAGCCCCCGAATGTAACGTTAGTTATCGGCAACGAGCCGGCAACAAAGCGCGGCGGCTCAGGGGTGGCGCCGGCGGCCGGGGAGCCAACCGATCGCCTTGCGCAGCGCCCGGGAAAGCTGCTCGACCGAATAGGGCTTGTGCAGCAATTCGAAGCCGTGCTGCGCGTTCTCGGCCAGCACATGGCTGTAGCCGCTGGTCAGGATCACGCGCAGTGCCGGATGACGGGCACGGATGGTGGCGGCGAGGTCGACGCCGTTCATCCCGGGCATGACGACATCCGAAAAGACCACGTCGAAGCGCGAGGCATCCTCGTCGAGCAGCGCCAGCGCGGCGGTGGCATTGCCGACGAGGACGCTGCGATAGCCCAGTTCGTCGAGCGCGGTCTTGGCGAACCGGCCGACGTCCTCGTTGTCCTCGACGAGCAGCACGCTCGATCCGCCGCCATCGGGCGCCTCGGCATCGTCGTCGTTGTCGCCGGGTGTGTCACGATCGAGGATGCGGGGCAGATAGAGCGAAAAGGTCGCACCGCGACCCGACTCGCTGTCGACGTCGACGTCGCCCCCCGACTGCTTGGCGAAGCCGATCACCTGGCTGAGGCCGAGCCCGGTGCCCTTGCCGACGTCCTTGGTGGTGAAGAACGGTTCGAAGATATGCGGCAAGTCCGCCGCGGCGATGCCCGAGCCGGTATCGGAGACCGAGATGACGAGGAAGTCGCCGTTGATGCCGTGATGGCCGCGCAGGCTGGGGATGCGGTCGGCGGGCGCCACCGCGATCGTCAATTCGCCCTTGCCCTGCATCGCGTCGCGACCGTTGATCGCGAGGTTGACGACGGCGGTTTCCAGCTGGCTGCGGTCGACCTCTGCCAGGCAGCATTCGGCAGGCGGCCGGAACCGCAGGCTCACGCGAGAGCCGACCAATGTCTGAACCATTTCGACGATGCTGCCGACCGCCACGCCGACGTCGAGCAGCTCTGGCGTCAGCGCCTGGCGCCGGGCGAAGGCGAGCAGCTGGCCGGTCAGCTTGGCGGCACGCTCGGCCGTGTCGGCGATCGCCTCGATATAGCGGCTGCGCTTTTCGGGGGTCAGCGTGTCGCGGCGCAGCAGCTCGACCGAGCCACGGATGATCGTGAGCAGATTATTGAAGTCGTGGGCGACGCCGCCGGTCAGCTGGCCGATCGCCTCCATCTTCTGCGCCTGGTTGAGTTGCTCGGTGGCGAGGCGAAGCTGCTCCTCCGCCTCCTTCGCGTCGGTGATGTGGCGGCCGATCGCGAAGACGCCGTCCTCGGTCGGCGCGGCGACCCATTGCATCCAGCGGTAGCTGCCGTCCTTGTGGCGGATGCGGTTCTCGAAGGTCGGCAAGGTCCCGGCCTGTGCGGTGGCGAGCGCCCCGCTGCTTGCGGCGATATCGGCGGCGTGGACCAGTGCAGTGGCGTGAAGCCCGATCAGTTCATGCGCCTCATAGCCGAGGATCGACGTCCAGGCAGGGTTCACCGCCGACCAGTGGCCGTCGTGCGAGACCAGGACCATGAGGTCCGGCGACACGCTCCACATGCGATCGCGCTCGGCGGTGCGCTGCGCGACCTGGCGTTCCAGATCTTCGTTGAGCGCGCGCAACTCTTCCTGACTGTCGGCGAGCGCGCGGTCGGCCAGGACGCGCTTGGTCGTCTCGTTGGTGAAGATGAAGAGGCCGACGATGTCGCCGGTCTCACCCAGCACGCGCGAGTAGGAAAAGCTCCACCAGGTGTCGGCGGCACCGCGATCGGTGGCGAGTTTCCACGGCAAATCAGTGAAGCGCTGGCTGCGGCCGGCGAAGGCGTCGTCGATGATCGGCTTCGCCTGGTCCCAGGCGTCGGCCCAGACCTGGTCCATCCGGCTGCCCATCGCCCACGACAATCGCGGCCCGAGCAGCGGGAAGTAGGTTTCGTTGAAGAAGAAGAACAGTTCCTCCGCACCCCAACACAAGATCATCGATTCGGGCGAGTTGAGGAGGAGGCTGAGCGCCGTCTTGAACGGGGCGGGCCATCGCTCAGGCGGGCCGAGGGGGTGGTCGGTCCAGTCACGGGCCAGGATAAGCTGGGTCGCCTCTCCACCGCCGGCCAGGAAGCCGAGGTGGGGCGGCAGGGTGGCGGCGGAGATGGTGGTCATGGTGTCCGGGGCAGGGAGCGACGGCAGTGCCTTAGCGCGACACGGTGGCGGAAGGATAGCCGCGGCTGCCGTACCATTAATTGACGATCAATCGCTTGATTGGTCTGGCCAGTTTGCGGCATAGGACCCTCAACAAGAGGAGAGGGCGTGAGGCGAATTCCGCATCTGCGGTGGTGGATCGTGGGGCTGATCTGCCTCGGGACCATCGCCAATTATCTGGCGCGCAATTCGCTGGGCGTGCTCGCGCCCGAGCTGAAATCGACGCTGTCGATGACGACCCAGCAATACAGCTATGTCGTCGGCGCCTTCCAGCTGGCCTATACCGTGGCGCAACCGATTGCCGGGGCGATCGTCGACCGCATCGGCCTGCGCGCCGGCTTCGCGCTTTTCGGTGTCGCGTGGTCGGCGGCGAACATGCTGCATGCGCTGGCGGCGGGATGGCTTGGCTTGGCCTTCTTCCGCGGCCTGCTGGGCCTCGCCGAGGCGGCGGCGGTGCCGTCGGGGATCAAGGCGATCGCGGAATGGTTTCCGGCGCGGCAGCGGTCGGTGGCGGTCGGCTGGTTCAACGCCGGCACCTCGCTGGGCGCGTTGATCGCGCCGCCGATCGTCGTCGCCGTGTCGCTGTGGGCCGACTGGCGGGTCGCGTTCATCGTCACCGGGGCGGTGGGCTTTCTGTGGGCGGCGGCCTGGTGGGCCTTTTATCGCAGCCCGGCGCTGCATCCGGCGATCACGCCCGACGAACTGACGCTGATCGAGGCCGATCGACCTGTCGTCGTCGAGCGGCGGTCGAGCGCGCGGGAGATCCTGTCCAGCGGGCGGTTTTGGGCGCTGGCGGTGCCGCGCTTCCTGGCTGAGCCGGCGTGGCAGACATTCAGTTTCTGGATCCCGCTGTATCTCGCCACCGAACGCGGCATGGACCTGAAGCAGATCGCGCTGTTCGCGTGGCTGCCATTCCTGGCGGCCGATCTCGGCGGCGTGTTCGGGGGTTATCTGTCGCCGCTGCTAATGAACCGGATGAAGCTGTCGCTGATCGGATCGCGGGTGACCGGCGTTGCGATCGGCGCGGCGCTGATGATCGCACCGGGGTTCATTGGATTGGCAGGCAGTCCCTATCTGGCGATCGCGCTGTTCAGCGTCGGCGGCTTTGCGCATCAGATGATCTCGGTACTGATCAACACCTTGTCGGCGGATGTTTTCACCGCGGAGGAGATCGGCACCGCCAACGGCTTCATCGGCCAGGCCGGCTGGACCGGCGGCCTGCTGTTCTCGCTGCTGATCGGGCAGCTCGCCGACGTCACCGGCTATGCGCCGCTGTTCGCCGCGCTGTCGCTGTTCGACATCGTCGGCGCGGTGGTGCTGATCGCCTGCCTGCCGATCCTCTCTCGCACCAAGGAAGTTCGATGAGACGCGCCACGCTCTCCAATCCGCCACTGTTCACGCTCGCCGGGCGGGCGCCGGGGCGACTGACGCTGGCCGCCGATACCGGCGCGATCGCGCATCTTTTCGTGCTGGAGGAGGACGTCGCGCGGCTGTTGCTGCTGGCGGACGGCACCGTGACGAGCCCGCCGAGCTGGGCGATCGCGCCGGGCGCGGAAGACATTGCTGAGCCGGGACGCGATCGGCTGGACGTGAGCGGCTTCGCGTGCCCCGACGTTGCAGTCGAGGAAGGCGATGGGACGATCACCGTCGCGACGACGCGGCTGCGGGTGACGATCCGGCTGCATGGCCTCCATTGCCGGTGGGAGCAGCGCGACGGCGATGGCTGGCGGCCGATGGCGGAGGATCGGCCGACGCAGGCCTATGACTTCGGCTGGTGGGACGGCCGGGCGCACCACTATGTCGCGCGCAGCCCCGGACAGCGCTTCTACGGCCTCGGCGACCGCACCGGCGATTGCGACCGGGCGGGGCGGTCGTTCCGGCTGACCAACGTCGACCCGATGGGCTTCGACGCGGAGACGAGCGATCCGCTGTACAAGTCGATCCCCTATCTGCTCGTCGCCGATGCCGACGGGCGCTGCCACGGCGCTTTCTATGACAGCACCGCCGATGTCGCGGTCGATCTGGGGCGCGAGCTCGACAATTATCACGGGCTGTACCGGCATGTCGTCGCCGACCGGGGCGACGTCGACCTGTGGATGATCGCGGGACCCGATCCACTCGCTGTGACGCGGCGCTTCACCTGGCTGACGGGCAGGCCGGCGCTGATGCCGCGCTGGTCGCTCGGCTATTCGGGTTCGACGATGACCTATACCGACGCGCCCGATGCGGCGGCGCAGATGGCGGGGTTTCTCGACAAGCTCGAGCAGCACGACCTGGGCTGCTCCTCGTTCCATCTGTCGTCGGGGTACACGTCGATCGGCGACAAGCGCTACGTCTTCCACTGGAACCGCGACAAGTTTCCCGATCCCGCCGCGTTCGTCGCCAGTTACGCCGAGGCGGGCGTGCGGCTGGTGCCCAACATCAAGCCGGCGCTGCTGCGCAGTCATCCGCTGTACGACGATGTCGCGGCGGCGGGGCTGTTCGTCAACGATGGGGACGGCGCGCCGGTCGAGGCGCAGTTCTGGGACGAGGTCGGCAGCTACATCGACTTTACCAATCCCGCCGCCGCCGCCTGGTGGCGCGGTCAGGTGAAAAGCGCGCTGCTCGACCAGGGCATGGTCGCGACGTGGAACGACAACAACGAATATGAGCTGTGGGACAGCCGATCGCAGCTGGCGGGGTTCGGCACGCCGGTCGCGGCGGCTGCGATGCGCCCGGTGATGCCGATGCTGATGACCCGTGCCTCGCGCCGAGCGCAGATCGAGGCACGGCCGGACGAGCGGCCCTATGTTGTGACACGATCGGGCATGGCGGGGCTGCAGCGCTATGCCCAGACGTGGAGCGGCGACAACCGTACCGTGTGGAAGACGATCCGCTACAACGCGCGCCAGGCGATCGGGCTGGCGCTGTCAGGCGTGTCGAACAGCGGCGACGATATCGGCGGCTTTTCGGGACCGGCGCCGTCCCCCGAGCTGCTGGTCCGCTGGGTCCAGGCCGGGGTGCTGATGCCGCGCTTCAGCATCCATAGCTGGAACGACGACCGCACCGTCAACGAGCCGTGGATGTACCTGGAGGCGGCCCCCGCGATCCGGCGGCTGCTGGCGCTTCGCCAGACGTTGGTGCCGTTCCTCTATGACCTGCTGCATCGCTATCACGCCGCGTTCGAGCCGATGGTGCGGCCGGTGTGGCTCGATTTCCCGCGCGATCCGGCGGCGTGGGCGGAGAGTGACGACCACCTGCTCGGGCCGAACCTGCTCGTGCCGCTGGTGGTCGAGGAAGGCACGGCGGAGCGGACGGTGCGGGTGCCGGCGGGTGCCGACTGGGTCGATGTGTGGAGCGGTCGGCACGTCGCGGGTGGCGACGTCGTCACGCTGCCGGCGCCGATCGATGGGCCGCCGGTGATGCTGGCGCGGACGGGATCGGGGATGCTCGTCGATCTGGCGTTGGGTGGTTGGCGGCCCGAGCCGATGCAGCGTGGCGCGTGGCTTTTCCCGCCGGCCCGCGGCACCTTTGCCTGGGATGCCATCGACGACGAGGGTGATGGCGCGGCGGCGCCGTGGCGATGGACGGTAACGGGCGAGGCGGACGAGCGTGAGGTGCGGGTTGCGGTATCCTGCGACGGCACGCCCGCAGACCGCGCGATCACGCTGCTGCTGCCGCCGGGAGACGGGCGTTTGTTGGTCGTCGATGGCGGAGTGTCAGTCGAGGTCGACGGGCGGCGCGGGGCACGGGTGGAGATTTGACCGCCTGCGTCACCCAACCCGTCTGCCACGCGAAGGGGCGCGGTCAGGTATCGGTCGCAATCTTGTACAAATCGATCAGACAAGTCTTGCGCGTGGTCTGACCAATCGATAGCAATAGGCCTATCATGCGGCCGGAGAGCCGCTCGTCAGGCAGAATTTAGGGGAGGACCGGATGGCTCTTGGGAATACCGTTTGTCGCTGGGCGCTGGCCGCTGCGATGCTCGCAGCGACGCAACCGCTCGCCGCACAGACCGCCGATCAGACGGCGGCGCAGACGACCCCCGGTTCGCTGACCACGCCTGACCAGGGTGCGCCAGCCGGCCCCACCAGCGAGGTTGCGCCCGATCCGGCCGCCGGCGGCGACATCATCGTCACCGCCAACAAGCGCGCCGAGAATATCCAGAAGGTGCCTCTCGCGGTGTCGGTCGTCTCGCCGGCGCAGCTCGCCAGCGCAGGCGTCCGCAATTTCACCGACATCGGCAAGATCGCGCCGTCGCTCGTCGTCCGCCCGGCGGAGCAGCCGCAGAATTCGAACATCTCGCTGCGCGGCGTCGGCACCTTCGCCTTCGGCATCGGCGTGGAATCGAGCGTCGCAGTGCTGGTCGACGAAGTGCCGCTGGCGTTCCAGGCGCGCGCCTTCACCGACCTGCCCGACGTCGAGCGGATCGAGGTGCTGCGTGGCCCGCAGAGCACGCTGTACGGCAAGTCGGCGTCGGCCGGCCTCGTCAACATCATCACCCGCGATCCCACCGACGAGCTGCGCGTGCGCGCCAATGCGCTGATCACCACCGACGAGGAGCGCGGGCTGAACCTGAGTGTGTCTGGCCCGGCCAGCGACACCGTCGGCTATGTCCTGTCGGCGGCGTACAACTACTGGGACGGCAACGTCAAAAATCTGTTCAACGGCAAGGACGTCAACGGCCGCGAGTCGTTGAACCTGCGCGGCAAGGTGCGGTGGGAGCCGACCGACAACGCATCGCTGACGATCGCTGGCAATTACATCAACGGCAACAGCGACGTCGGCCGTCCGTTCATCCGCTTCGGCGCGAACGCCCGGCTGCGCGGCATCGCATCGCAGACGCCCGCGGTGGTGTTGCCCGGCGTCTCCGTCGGTCCCGAGAACCAGGACGTCAGCAACAATTACGACTCGCGCACCAAATATCAGGGCGGCGGCGGCTATATTCGCGGCGAGATCGGGCTGGGTTCGATGAACCTCGTCACGATCACCTCCTACGACAAATTCCACCTGTACGATTACCTCGACCATGACGACACCGCCGCGACGGTGCCGCAGGGCAGCAACGTCCAGATCGGTCAGTTCAAGTCGGAGCAGATTACGAACGAGGTCCGGCTGCAGTCGCCGAGCGACGGTCCGTTCCGCTACACGATCGGCGGCTATGTCGCTGGCGTGAAGTTCGAGCGCCCCTTCTATCGCGGCCCGTCCTTCTCGCTGGCAAGCTGGGATGCGACGGCCAAGTCGCGTCAGGTGGCCGGGTTCGTCCAGGCCGACTGGACGATCATCCCCAGCCTGACGCTGACCGGCGGCGGGCGCTTGCAGAACGAGCACGTATCCTACACCTATCGCGACAACCTGGCGGGCACGCGGTTCAGCGGCAGCGCGAGCGACACGGCTTTCACCTATCGCGGCAGCCTGCGCTACGACTTCACGCCGACGGTCAACGCCTTCTTCACCTATGCGACCGGCTACAAGGGCCAGACCTACGATCTGACCACCGGCTTCAACCGCAACCGCGCGCTTGCCGGCCCGATCCGGCCGGAGAAATCGCGCGACAAGGAGCTGGGCATCCGCAGCCAGTTCTTCGACCGGCGCCTGACGATGAACGTCACGCTGTTCGACACCAACTATCGCGACCTGCAGGCGCAGACGATCGAGACGCTGGCCGATGGCACGTCCAACTTCCGCCTGACCAATGTCGGTCGGCTGAATACCAAGGGCGTCGAGGTGGAATCGTCGCTGCGGCTGGGCAGCGACCTGAACCTCAACGGCGCGGTGACCTATCTCGATGCGAAGTATACCGACTTCGCGGCGGCGCAGTGCTATCCGTTGCAGACGGCGGCGCTGGGCTGCACCGGCTCGCCGACGCGCCAGAACCTGACGGGAACGCGCGTCGTCCAGGCGCCCGAATGGAAGTTCAACGTCGGTGCGGATTACTCGCCGTCGCTGGGTGGCAACCTGCGCGGCGTGGCGCAGCTCAATTGGCAGTATCAGAGCAGCCTGTTCTTCCAGGCGCGCGATCCCGAGACGTTCCAGCCGGCATACCACATCGTCAACATCGGTCTGGGCGTGCGCGACGAGGAGCGCCGCTGGGAGCTGGTGGCCTTCGTCAACAACCTGTTCGACAAGCAATATTACGGCTCGCTCGTGAACAGCGCCGGCAATTTCGGCAACAACATCGCGACGCAGGCGGTGCTGCCGCGCGACTTCCGCCGCTATGGCGGGTTGCGGCTCGGCGTAAACTTCTGAGTCGAGGTGACGGGCTCACTCCCAAACCGTTCGCGCTGAGCGACGTCGAAGCATGGTGGACCTTCGCCGGTGGCCTGTCCTTCGACTTCGCTCAGGACGAACCGAGGACGGGACGAAAGTGATATGGCGATGCTGAAGATCATGGCTGCTGCGGCAACGGTGCTGGCTATCGGTGCCGCGGCGATGCCAGCGACGCCGGCGCGGCCGCCGGTCGATGCCCCCGAATTGGCGAAGCTGGGGCACTATGGCGTCGGCGTCGCGGATACGGTGTTCGTCCAGCCGCGTCAGCTCGACCCGCTATCGGGTGGCCCGGCACCCGCGGTGGCCGATCGCACGCTCGCAGTGACGATCTGGTATCCCGCGGGGGTGATGGGTGCGGGCACGACCTACCGCACCGCACTGCCCGGTGAGGATGGCAAGCCGGTCGCGTTCGATGTGCCGGGGCTGGCGACACCGGGTGTGAAGGCGGCGGCGGGCAAATTCCCGCTGGTGGTGCTGGCGCATGGCTATAGCAACACCCCGGCGGTGCTGTCGTGGCTGGGCGAGAATCTGGCGAGCAAGGGCTATGTCGTGGTGGCGCCGGCGTTCGCCGATCCGTCGATCACGATTCGTACCGCGGCGGCGCAGGCCGGGCCGTTGTCACGCCGGCCGCTCGACATCGTCTTCGTCGCCGCCGAGGCGCAGCGTCGGGCAAGGGCGAGCGAGGGCGTGCTGGCCGGGGCGGATGCCGGGACGACGGCGCTCATCGGCTATTCGATGGGCGGCTATGGCGTGCTGGCGGCGGCGGGGGCCACGTTGAACTCCGGGCTGGGCACGGCGACGCGCGGCATCCTGGCGCCCTATACCGAGGGTGGTGCGCGGGCGGGTGAGATGGCGGTGGCCGGGTTGAAGGCGGTAGTGGCGATCTCGCCGCCGCGCCAGCTGCGCGCCCTGCCGCTGTTCGCCGAGGGCGGCGCGTCGCGGATCACGGCGCCGACGCTGTTCGTCGTCGGCCGCAAGGATCGTGTCGTCGGCTATGACCCCGGCGTGCGGACGTTGTTCGACGACGAGTCCAGTGCCTCGCGCTATCTGCTGACGTTCCGCGAGGCGGGGCACAGCATCGCGCTGATCGGCGCGCCGCCGTCGATGCAGGCAAGCTTCTGGGACAAGGACTGGTTCGAGGACGGAGTGTGGCGCAAGGACCGGCTGCTCGCCGTCCAGGCGCATTTCATCACCGCGTTCCTCGACCGCTACGTCAAGGGCGATCGCGGCAAATCGAGCTATCTCGATGGACTGACGACCGACTCCGATGCGGGAAGCTGGCCGGGCGCGCCGGCGGGCCGATTTGCCGGCTATAGCCCCGGCGCCCCCGCCTCGACGATCTGGAAGGGTTTTCAGCCGAGCAAGCGGTCGGGAATGACGTTCGAACACAAGCCGGCACCATGACGGGAGCAACGACGAACATGCTGATGACGCAGACGATGCGGTGGTTCGGTCCGAACGATCCCGTATCGTTGCAGGGCATACGCCAGGCGGGGGCGAGCGAGGTGGTGACCGCGCTGCACGAGGTGCCCAACGGCGAGGTGTGGACGCTCGACGCAATCCGTGCGCGTCGCGCGGTGATCGAGACGGCGGGGCTTGGCTGGACGGTGGTCGAGAGCCTGCCGGTGCATGAGGACATCAAGCGGCGTGGACCCGACTGGGACCGGCTGATCGACCATTATCGCACCAGCCTTCGCAACCTGGCGGCGGGCGGGGTGACGACGGTTACCTACAACTTCATGCCGCTGCTTGACTGGACGCGGACCGATCTTGCCTGGGCGATGCCCGATGGCGCGCTGGCGCTGCGGTTCGAGCTGGAAATGGTGGCGGCGTATGACGTCCATATACTGGGCCGGCCGGGGGCGGAGGCGGATTATTCCGCTGCGACGCTCGAAGCGGCGGCGCGGCGCTTCCACGCGATGGACGAGGATGCGCGACGGCTGTTGTCGCGGACGATCATCGCCGGACTGCCGGGCAGCGAGGAAAGCTTCACCGACGCCAATTTCCTGAGCGCGATCGGCACGTACGACGAGATCGATGCCGCACAGCTGCGGGCCAATCACATTGCCTTCCTGGAAGCGGTGTGCCCGGTCGCGGAGGAAGCAGGCGTCCAGCTGGTCGTCCATCCCGACGATCCGCCCTTCGCGATCTTCGGCCTGCCGCGCGTCGTCAGTACTGAGGCCGACGTCGCGGACCTGTTCGCCAAGGTGCCGAGCGCGGCCAACGGGCTGTGCTTCTGCACCGGTTCGTTCGGCGTGCGCGCGGACAACGACTTGCCGGGCATGGTCGAAAGACTGGCGGACCGGATCGGCTTCCTTCACCTGCGTTCGGTACAGCGCGAGACGAACGGCGCGTTTCACGAGGCGCCGCATCTCGAGGGCGATGCGAACATGACCGCGGTGGTGGCGCAGGTGGTGCAGCTGCAGCAGCGGCTGGGCCGATCGCTGCCGATGCGACCCGACCATGGCCACCAGATGCTCGACGACCTGGGGCGGCGGAATAATCCGGGATACTCGCTGCTCGGGCGAATGCGCGGGCTGGCGGAACTCAGAGGCTTGGAACGAGGGATCGCCGCGACGTTGAACGGCTGACCCGAAACGGGAGAGAGACGCGATGAAACGACGGACGCTGCTGATGGGCTTTACCGCGCTGGCGCTGGCGCCGATGGCGATGCTGGCGGCGCAGGAGCGGCTGCCGGTGCCCCCGCCGCCGCCGCTCGCGACCGCCGAAGCCGGTCCGCTGCTGGTCAGCGCGGACATGCGCGACGGGACCGACCTGTCGGGACCGTGGCACTATTCGATCGATCCGTTCCGCGCGGGGCTCTACGGCTTTCACGGCGAGCAGCCCGACAAGGGTCAGCTGCGCTATCGCGAAATCGATGCGCGTGGCGAGATGGCGGCGGACAGCCGCATCCTCTACGAATTCGACATGGCCAATTCGCCGACGACCACGCTGCCCTCGTCCTGGCTGACTGAAGCGCCCGAGCTGCGTCACTATCAGGGGCTGATGTGGTATCAGCGTACCTTCCCGGGGCCGGCGAAGCGGACGGGGCGGTATTTCCTGCGGTTCGGTGCAGCGAACTACACGACCTATGTCTATCTGAACGGCCAGCCGATCGGGCGGCACGAGGGCGGATTCACGCCGTTCGCGTTCGAGGTGACCAAGCTGCTGCGCGACGGCGTCAACCAGATCACCGTCGGCGTCGACAGCCAGGCGACCGAAGCAACGGTGCCGCCGCCCGTGACCGACTGGGAGAATTACGGCGGCATCACCCGGCCGATCCGGTTGGTGCATACGCCGGCGACCTATGTCGACGATGCCTGGGTGCGGATGACGCGCGATGGACGGATCGCGGTCGACGCGCATCTCGACGGCGCCGGTGCGGCGAACCGGGCATTGACGCTCCAGGTGCCGGAGTTGCGGCTGTCGCTGGCGGGCAAGACCGATGCGAGCGGCCATTGGCGCGGCTCCGTCAACGCGCCGACCGGCATGACGCGCTGGTCGCCCGAACGGCCCAAGCTGTACGACGTCACGATCACTGCGGGCGACGATACGTGGCGCGACCGCATCGGCTTCCGCACCATCGAGACGCGTGGCAGCGAGATCCTGCTCAACGGCAAGCCCGTATTTCTGCGTGGCATTTCGCTGCACGAGGAAGAGATCGGCACCGATCCGACGCGCGCGATCACGCCGGCGTCGGCGCGGGCACTGCTCGGCGAGATCAAGGACGGGCTACACGGCAATTTCGTGCGGCTGGCGCATTACCCGCACAACGAGGTGATGACGCGCACCGCCGACGAGATGGGACTGTTGGTCTGGAGCGAGGTGCCGGTGTACTGGCGCGTCGCCTGGTCGAACCCGGCGACGCTGGCGACGGCGCGTAACATGCTGGCGGAGAACATCCTGCGCGATCGCAACCGCGCGTCGATCGCGATCTGGTCGGTGGCCAACGAGACGCCGGTGACCGATGCGCGCAATACCTTCCTGACGACGCTGGTCGGCGACGTGCGCAAGCTGGACGACAGCCGGTTGGTCAGCGCGGCGCTGCTCGTCGAGCGAGACCGCACGGCGACGAGGCCGGTGATGACATTGGCCGATCCGCTCGCAAGCCAGCTCGATGTGCTCGCGATCAACACGTACAATGGCTGGTATTCGCCCGATAAGCTGTCCGACCTCGCCAAGAGCGAATGGCGGGTGCCGGCGGACAAGCCGCTGGTGTTCTCGGAATTCGGCGCCGATGCCAAGGCCGGATTCCATGATCCGGCAAAGGGGCAGAAGTTCAGCGAGGAATTCCAGGCGGACTATTATCGCGCGACGCTGGGCATGGCGGACAAGCTGCCGACGCTGCGCGGCATGTCGCCGTGGATTCTGAAGGACTTCCGCTCGCCGCGGCGACAGAACCCCGATTTCCAGCAGGGTTGGAACCGCAAGGGGCTGATTTCGGAAACGGGCCAGCGCAAGGAGGCGTTCGGCGTGCTGAGCGACTATTATGCGCGGAAGGGCGCTGCGCGATAGGTGAAGTTGCGGAACCGGGCCTCGCCGTCGCCGGCGGCGTAGAGCCCGGGCCGCAGCATCAGGAAGCCGCCGCGGACATTATGGTGGTAGCCCGACACCTCCATGCCGCGGTCAAAGCGTCGCCACGTCCGCCCGCCGTCGCCCGACGTATCGAAGGTGACGATGTGGCGGTCGTTCGTCACACGCAGCCGCATCGACCGGCCATGCGGATTGGCGGGGCGGCCACGCTCCTGGCCATATTGGTGGGTGACGAAGCGCTCACCGTCGAAGCCGAGGCCGCAGTAGAGGCGGTCGTCGTAGAATAGCAGCATCCCGGCGGTGGTGCCGGGATCGATCTCGATATCGCATTCGATGCGATAGGCCTGATCCGTCGCGACCTGGAGCAGCGGCGAACTGTCGACCGGCGCCATGCCGGTCGCTTTCAGGTGGAGCGTATTGGCGGCAACGCGGACCCGGCGCGCCTCGTCGGTGCGCGGCTTGAAGAAGCTCCAGCGGGTGCCGAGCGCCAGGGTCGCGAAACCGTCCGACAGGGGCAGGCCGTTGGGCACGCGTTCGCCGCCGCGCGGGGCGGCGAGGGGGGCCGACAGATCGCCGCCGGTCATTTGCGGCCAGCCGTCGCGGGTCCAGACGACGCGATCGAGCAGCGTCTGGCGGCCGAGCGTCCAGTAGCCCGCCTCGTAGCCATGGTAGAGCGCCCACCAGTCGCCCGCCGGCCCCTCGACCAGCGAGGCGTGGCCGCGCGACCACCAGCGCTCGTCGGTCGAGATCGTGCGAACCAGTGGATTTTGGGGGCATTGCTCCCACGGGCCATGGATCGAGCGGGCGCGGGCGGCGATGACCATGTGGCCGGTCGGCGGGCCGGCGGTGCCGCCGACCGCGGTGAGCATATAGAACCAGTCGCCGCGGCGGTGGATCTTGGGGCCTTCGGGCGAGAAGCTTTCGACCACCCAATCGGCGGGATAGCGCCAGGGGTCGTAGACATGCTCGACCGCGCCGACCGTCGACAGCCCGTCCTCGCTCAGGCGGACGCGGTCGCCGCCCGAGAGAAACAGCCAGCGGCTGCCGTCCTCGCCGACCGCGTGGCAGGGATCGATGTGGTTGGGCAGGTGGAGGTCGACGGGCTCGCTCCACGGCCCCTCGATACGGTCGGCGTAAATGACGAAGATCGAATTGCGCGGGCTCGCCTTGACCGGGATGTAGAGGAAGTAGCGGCCTGCGTGCTTCTCCAGGCTGACCGCCCAGACCGAGCCGATGTTCTGATTAAGCGCGGGGCCGATCGGGCGCCAGTTCACCAGATCGCGGCTGTGCCAGATGACGCAGCCGGGATAGGAATCGAAGCTGGAGAAGGTGAGGTAATAGTCCTTGCCGTCCTTCAGCACCGCGGGATCGGGGCGGTCGCCGGGCATGACGGGATTGAGGAAGGTACCGTTGCCGAGGTCGGCGATGCGCTGGCCGTCGTGGCCGCGGCGCCATTGGCTGGCGGCGTCGGCGGCGGCGGGGAGGGCGAGCGCGCCGGCGACGGCGTCGCGGCGGGTGATGGTCATGGTAGCTGCTCCAAGCGCTTGCGGCCGTTGGCGAGGACGGCGGCGTGCCAGCGGCGACGCCGGGCCGGGTCGCGCGGCGCGCGGTCGGCGAGGGCGAGCCACGCCAGCGCCTCGGCCGCGCGGCTCGCGGGTTCGCGCAGGGTGCGGGTCAGCTCGGTATCGAAGGAGGCGAAGTAGACGGGGGCTCCCTGCCATTCGATCTGGCGAGCGCGTGCCTCGTCCTGCGACCAGTGCTGGTGGTGGAGGCCGAGGTCGATGCGCGCGCGGGCAGCGCGGAAGATGAGCCAGTGGAGATGGCCGAGCGCCACGCGCGGATCGGTGAAGCGCGACGCGACGAGCGTTTCGGCATAGGTCGCCCAGCCTTCGACGAAGGCGGCCGCGTAGGTGATGCGCAAGGGGTGCGGCGGCGCCGCGCTCTCGATGCCGAGCTGGACCATGTGGCCGGGCAGTAGCTCGTGCGCGACGACGCTGGGAAGCGACCAGGCGGGGCGGCGGGTCAGGTCCTTCAGGTCGACGATATAGGCGCCGGGATGGCCGGGGGCGGGCGGCTCGCGGTAGCCCTGTTTGCCTGCGGCGATCTCCTCAGCCGAGAGCTGGCGGACGGAGACGTCGAGGCAATAGGGCGGGACGGCGGGGAGCAGGGCCTGCGTGTCGATGCGCAAGTCCGCCAGGGTGCGCAGCATCGCGGCAATGGCCTGGTCGGCGGTGGCGAAGTACTGGTCGGTTTCGGCGAAGAGTGCGGCGTAGCGGTCACCGATCGTGCCGACGGTGTGGCCGATCTTCTTGAAGAGAGGGAGGGCCCTGGCGCTGAGGGTGGCCAGCGCGCGATCAAGGCGCTCGATCGCTCGGTCAGGCGTGGCGGCGTCGCCTAGGCGGCGTTGCAGGAGGAGCGCATAGTCGGTCGGTCGCTGCCCCAGCCGGACGTCGATGGCGAGGCCGGCGCGGGCGGCCTCGACGTCGAGGCGCTCGGTCGGCGGGAGGCGGGCGGCGTCGATCGGGGCGAGGAGCTTGAGTGCTTCTGTGGGCGGAAGTTTAGCGGCGGCGTCGAGGATGGCGGTGACGCTCGTCTGCGCAGCGGCGGGGCAGGCGGTAAAAGCGGCGAAGCCGGCGAGAAGGTGGCGGCGGTTTAATCCCGTCGTCATCCCGGCCTTGAGCCGGGATCCCGCTTCTTCGTCGAATGGAAGAAGACAGCGGGACCACGGCTCAAGGCCGGAGTGACGCGGAGCAGGTCGGGTCATCGCAGAGGAACGCGGTTGTTGCGCTGGGTGACCTCGCGGTCGGCGTTGGTGAGCGCGATCGTGGCCTCGGCCTGACCTGTGTCCGCCGGCAGCGTCAGCGTCACCCTGGTCGTGACCGGTTGCAGGTCGAGCGGGGCCGGCATGGGCGGGATTGGGGCCGTGGCGACGACGCGGCCGTTCGCCATCAGCGACGCCGTGCCACCGGTGGTCGGTTTCGAGCCGAGGCTGTGGACGGTCAGGGTGACGCGGCGGCCCTTCACGACGACGTCGTCGGGGCCGATGCCGAGGTCCGGGCGCTGGTCGGTCGGTGTCGTGGCGCGGATCAGGTCGAGCGAGAGGACGGTCTCGCCAGGCGCGAAGGTAACCGCGGTCATGGCGCCACGTTCCAGCATCGCGGTCGTGGCGCCTGTGGGCGTGGTGATACGCCATTCGCCGGCGTCGATGTTCCATGTCGACAGCGCTGCGCGCTGCGCGCTGGAGCTGGTATTGTAGGCGGTTATTCGCAACTTCTTCGTCGTTCCCTTCACCAGCAGCGCGACCTGCTCGGCCGCGGCGGCATCGGCGAAGCGCCAACTGACGGCATTGGCGGGCCAGCTTTGGTTTCGACGTAGCGCGATGCCGCCCAGGCGCTCGCGCTGGAGCCATTCGCTCGGCGCCTCGACTCGATCGGTCCACCAATGGCCCTCGGTCTGCATATAGGCGCGCGCGGCCTTGTCCTCGGCCGCGGCTTCGTGGAGCGCGGCGAGGGGGGCGGTGTCGCCGGTGGCGCTCCAGCGGGCGTAGAGCGTCAGCGGGTCGTCGTTCCTCGCCTTGGCCAGCGTGTCGCGCCAGCCGGCACCGGCAGGCAGCAGGTCGAAGACGTTGTCGTTGATCTCGGCAAGCGCGCCCGGCCCCGACCTGGCGATACGGCCCTCGAGCGGGCGAAGATATGTGGCGTCGCCGGTCCAGTGCCACGAGGCCCAGGCGGCCTGGAGTGGCACGCTGGCGCCGCCGCCGTCGCCGGCACGTTCCTGGTCCGACGCCCAGTCGATCTCGTTGGGAAAGCTCCAGCTGCCGTCCTTGGCCTGTTTGCCGTGGGCGAGCCAGCCGTCGATCGTGCCCGTTACCAGCGCGCGGGCGGCGGGGTTGCCGTTGTAGATGCCGAGTACGGTGGGGCCGTGGAGGACGGTGAAGGCGTAGGGCTTCTGCCAGGCCCAGGCGTCGTCGCGATAGATGCGACGCGCGCCATACCAGGACGAGGCGAAGTGCATATGCCCGGCGGGATTGCGCAGGATGACGCGCTGGAGCGCGCGCGTGTTGGCCATGATCCGCTCGACCGCCTTGGGTTCGCCCCAATTGAGGTAGAGGCGTGCGGCGTTGCTGTTGAGCCCTTCCTCATAGGCGTGGAGCTCGTCGGTGGTGATCGTGCCGAGGCCGTCGGTAATCATGCCGTTCTTGTAGACCGCATCCGACAAGGCGTTGAGCGAAGCGGTGATTTTGTCGGGGATCAACCCCATCAGCGCGATACCGGGCCATTGCTGGACGAGATCGCTGTCGTCGGAAATGCCGCCGCCGAAGTCGCCATAGGGCACCTGCCGGTTGTCGATCCACCATTCGGCGAAGCGGCGGACTTCGATGAGATCCTGCAGCTGGCGGTGCGCCCAGGCAGGGACACCGGCGGGGACGGGCGCGAGCGGCACCTTGGGCAGGTTTTCCGGGCGATAGTCGATGTCGGCCCAATAGGCGCGGCCCTGAACGTGATCGGGATCGACGCGAAGCAGGTCGGACACGTCGGCGAAGACGCGGCCGTAAAGGCCCATGCGCTTCGAGGCGGTGTGCTCCTCGACCAGATTGCCCCAATTGTCCTTCACCTCGTTGAAGCGGTCGGTGACGTGCTCCTTGGCGGCTTCGCCACGCGGCTTGAAGACGAGGCGGATGCGGGTGCCGTCGAGGCTGTCGGCGGTGAAGTTGGGCGCGGCGGAGGCCATCGCGAGGTAGAGGCTGTCGTTAGGCAGGATGCGATCGCGCAGGTCGAGAAAGACGGTGCGGGGCTGGCCCGGCTTCACCGAGAAGGACACGTCGATCATGTCGCGGCCCGGCCAGATCGGGTCCTTTACCTTGACGTTGAGCGCGATCAGGCCGCGGGCGTCGGGCGTCGCGGTTAGCGCGGGCAGGTCGATGGCGATGCCGTCGAGGCCGTCGTGAAGATTCTGCCACCCATAATCCCAGGCGCGGGCGACCGGCTGGTCGGCATCGGCGTCGCCGAAGCTGGCGGGGATGAGGACGTGGACGATGGGCAGCGCCCTGGCCGCGCGCTGGGCGGTGGCGGCTCCTCCCGCGGCGGCGGCGCCGACGGCGGCCTTGACGCCCGAGGTCGGCATGGCGACGACGGTGCTGCGTTCGTCGGGGGCGTAGCGGCCCGCGATGAAGGCGTTGAGCGGCTTCAGCGCAGCGAGGGTCGGGGCGACGTTGCTGCGGATGGTGTAGTCGAGCGACATGCTGCCGGCGGGCGGGGAGCCGGGTTCGATGTCATAGGCCCAGATCTCCTGGATCGGCTGTTCCTGCATCACGTTGGTGAAGCTGAGCGTGCCGCCGGTGCGCGGCGCAATGCGGTCGATGCTGCGCACAATGCCCGCAGCACGACGCGCGACGGTGGTGCCGTTCCAGGCAAGCGTGCCATAGGCGGCGCCGCGGATCTCGACCTGGTTGACGCGCTCGGTCGGCGGGATCGTCAGGTCGTAGCGCTTGCCGCCCTCGACGTAGACGTTCCAGTCGGGCAGCTCGAAATAGTCGTGGCGGCCGGGCAGGCGCGAGCGGTTGTAGACGCCGGGCCAGGTCGTCTCGGCGATGCCGTCGACGCCCTTGAAGGTCCAGGCCTTGAGGTCCTTGGCATCGGCGAATTCGACCTTGCGGATGCGCGTCTGGGCGTCGGTGAGCGCCGGGGGAGCGCCCCTGTCCCAGCCATAGCGGTGGAGCCAGGCGGTGCGGCGGCCGGTGTCGTCCGCGGCGCTGTTCGCGGGATCCCGCTTCGCGGCGAGCGCTGTGACCGCGGCGGCGTCGAGGGGGCGGTCATAGACGCGAATCTCGTCGAGGTCGGAGCCGCGCATGAAGTTGTAGCGGCTCTGCACCTGATGCGGCGAGAGCACGCGACCGGCCATGCCGAACTGGTCGAGCCCAGCGTCGAGATCCGCCTTCTGATCCTTGCGGGCGACTTGCTTGCCGTCGACGTAGAGGACGACGCCCGTCGTCTCGTCCCAGGCGAAGGCGATATGGTGCCATTCGGTCGCGGCAGGAAGCTGCGGCATCGCCCATGACACGCGGACGCGCGACAGGTTGGCGTCGGTGACGAAGGCGTCGAAGCCGTGGCCGTTCCAGTCGATGCGCAGGAACGCCATGTCCCAGCTCGAGTGATCGGCGAAGCCGACGCGGAAGATGTTGAAGGGCGCTTCGCCGACGGGAGTGCGGGCGCGCCAGAAGAAGGCGAGCGTGCCGCGCGCGGCGCGGATGTTGCCGGGGGCCTTCCACGCGACATAGCCGTCGTCGGCCCAGCGCGCGGCGCCGTTTTGGGCGCCGTCGGAGACGATGGAGACGTTGCTGCGGAAGTTGGGGGCGGGATCACCCTGCGCGACGTCGGCGGTGAGGCTGGTGTCGGCCGATGCGCGGAAGAGCAGGGATTGGGCGAGAGTGGGGGTGGGGAGGAGGGTGGTGCTGAGGAGGAGGGAACGCCACAACCTGCCCTCACCCTTCCGGCGCTTCGCGCCTCCCTCCCTCTCCCGCCGGGAGAGGGAGGGGGCCCGCTCGGCGCAGCCGAGTGGGAAGGGTGAGGGCGGGCTATTTCGCATCGACACGCGCCAATTTCGGCGAGAGCAGATGCACGCAGAGCAACGCGACGAAATACGCGCTGCCGGCGATCGCGAAGAGCACCGAGTAGTTGTTGTTGGTCGCATCGAGGATGTAGCCGGTGAACAGCGCCATGCCCATGCCACCGACCGCGCCGACGGTGCCGCCGATGCCGACCACGGAACCCACTGCGCCGCGCGGGAACATGTCCGACGGAATCGCATAGAGGTTCGCCGAGAACGCCTGGTGCGCGGCGGTGGCGAGGCCGATGACCGCGACCGCGCCCCAGACGGAGCCGATGCTTTGTGCGAAGAAGATCGGCAGGACGCAGAAGGCGCAGATCAGCATCGTCACCTTGCGCGCGAAATTGGGGGTGCGGCCGCTGGCGATCAGCTTCGACGACAGCCAGCCGCCGGCGATGCTGCCGACGTCGGAAATCAGATAGATGGCAGCGAGCGGCAGGCCGAATGTCTTCAGGTCCATGTCGTAGCGGTCGAACAGATAGCCCGGCAGCCAGAACAGGAAGAACCACCAGATCGGGTCGATGCAGAACTTGCCGAGCGCATAGGCCCAGGTTTCGCGATAGGTGGCGACGCGGCCCCAGGAAAGCGGCTCGACCGGATCGGCGGGGTCCTGGCTGATATAGGCGCGCTCGGCGGCGGTGACGCGCTTGTGATGCTCGGGCGAGCGATAGATCATCAGCCAAGCGGCGAGCCACAGCACGCCGAAGATGCCGGTGACGTAGAAGGCGACCCGCCAGTTGAAGGTCAGGACGAGGAAGGGGACGAGCAGCGGCGTGACGATCGCGCCGATGTTGGCGCCGGCGTTGAACAGGCCGATCGCATAGGCGCGCTCGCGCTGTGGGAACCACTCGGTCACCGCCTTGATGCCGGCGGGGAAGTTGCCCGCTTCGCCGATGCCCAGGCCGACCCGCGCCATCGCGAAGGTGGTGATGCTGGTGGCGAGGCCGTGCGCCATGTGGCTGACCGTCCAGATGACGATCGCGATGGTATAGCCCATCCGCGCGCCGACCAGGTCGACGATGCGGCCGAAGCCGATATAACCGACCGCATAGGCGAGCTGGAACCAGAAAATGATGGTCGCGAAGTCGCTTTCGGTCCAGCCGAACTCGCCCTTCAGCGTCGGCTTGAGCACGCCGATCATCTGGCGATCGACATAGTTGATCGCGGTGGCGGCGAAGAGCAGCGCGCAGACGACCCAGCGATAGCGGCCGACGCGCGCCGCCGCGCCGGCGACCGCGGGTTCGGTGCCGGTGTTGGTTGCGTCCATCATATCCTCCCCTTGGCCTCTCAGCGGGCCTTGATCGTGCAAGCGACGGTCAGGCGACCGTCGAACGTGCAGGTGACGACGTCACCCGGCTTCACCTGATGGACCCCGGTGACCGCGCCTGTCGATATCCATTGGCCTGCTTTCAGCGCGATGCCGCGTGCCGCCATGTGACTGAGCAGGTAGCGTGCGGCGCCGAACGGGCCGTCGAGCATCGTCGCGGTAGTGGCGGCGCCGATCTCTTCGCCGTTGATCGCGAGCGTGACGGGCCAGCCGTTCAGGTCGGCATCCTGCCAGCCTTGCGCCTCGGCCCCGACGACCAGGCCGTTATTGTTGCCGAAATCGGAGACGGTGGCGGTGGGCCCGTGGCTGTTGATGCCGGGAAAGGGGCTGCTGGCGATCTCGATCCCGACGTGGACGGCATCGATCAGCGCGCGTGCCTCGTCGATGGTAAAGTCGCTCTTGGCGGGATCGGGCGCGGTGCCGATGCGCAGTAGGAATTCCGCCTCCGCCGCGCCGAAGCCGTCGCCGAAGATCGGCATCGCCAGCGTCTCGTCGGTCGCCTCGACGATCTGGTCGACGAAGATCGGGCCGGAGAGGCGATCGACGCCATCGACCGGGGGATTGATCCGGCCGACCTTCCAGCCGCCGACCTGTCCGCCGGTGAGCGCCAGCGCGGCGTCCTGGACCGCATAGGCCGCCTCGAGCGAGGACGGGATGGCGCCGGGGAAGTCGGGCAGGGCATGGCCGGCGCGGCGCGCGGCGACGAACGCCTGGGCAATTTGATGGGGCAGCGTCTGGGCGTCGGCCAAGGTCGTGGTTCCTTGCGGGTAAGAAGGGCTCGGCATCAGCGCCGATCGAGGATGGACCAGTCGCCGGCGAGCGCGCGGGAGGCGGCGTCGGCGATGGCGTCGAGGGCGGCGGTGTCGCCAGCGATAGCGGTGGGCAGGCCGATGCCGCGCTCGGCTACCTCGGCGGCGATGCGCCGCGGATCGCCGCTCGTCGCGATGCGGGCGAGCGTGTCGGCGGCCGGATCTGCGATCGGCGTGCCGGATTTCGTGCGCGTGACGAGGAAGGCGATCCAGCAGCCGAGCGCGGCGACGACGCGGGTCGGCATCCGATCCGCGGCACGGTTCGCGATCAGCGTGTCGCCGAGGCGGTAGGGAAGCTTCTGCGAGCCATCCATCGCAATCTGTTCGAGGCGATGGACGATGACGGGGTTGCGGAAGCGGGTGAGGACGGCCTGGGCATAGGCCCGAAGGTCGAGACCGGCGACCGGAGCGAGCATCGGCGCGATGTCGTCCGCTATCATTGCCTCGACGAAGGTGGCGAGCGCAGGGTCGCCCATCGCGTCGGACACGCTGGCATGGCCGCGCAACAGCCCGGCATAGGCGAGCGTCGAGTGCGCGCCGTTGAGGATTCGTAGCTTGGCGCGCTCGTAACCGGCGACGTCGGCAGTGACGGTCGCGCCGACGCTGGCGAGGTCGGGTCCGAGCGGGCGGCCGATGTCCTCGATCACCCATTGCGCGAATGCCTCGCGCTGGACGGGCGCCTCGTCGACGAGCCCGTCGAGCGCGGCGGCGACGTCGGTGGCGAGCGCTTCGTCGGCGGCGGGCGTGATCGAGTCGACCATCGTCGCCGGCACTGCGACGTCGCGTTCGATCCAATCGGCGAGATCATGGTCGGTAGCGCGGGCGAAGGCGACCAGCGCCGCCTTTAGCTTGGCGCCGTTGTTCGCCAGATTGTCGCACGGCATCACGACATAGGGCGCGATGCCGGCGGCGCGGCGGGCGGCGAGGCCGGTGACGATCCAGCCGACGACGCTGGCGGGAACGTCGGCGCCGGCAAGGTCGGCGACGATGTCGGGATGGTTGATGTCGAGCGTGCCGTCGGGGGCCAGGCAATAGCCCTTTTCGGTCACCGTCGTGGTGACGAGGCCGACGCCGGGATCGGCGAGGAGGGCGCGGGTTTCGGCCGCTTCCGCCGGGCCAAGGAAGCGCTGATGCGCGCCGATGATGCGGTGCGAGGTTTCCGCGTCGCGGATCGCGAGCGTGTAGAGGCCGTCCTGCGCGGCGAGCGCGTCGACGGTGCCGCGGCTGCGCATCGATACGGCGGCGATGCCCCAGCGCGAGTCGCGATCGAGCAGCGCATCGATGTAAGCCGCCTGATGCGCGCGGTGGAACGCGCCCGGGCCGAAATGGACGATGCCGACCCCGAGCGGACCGCGGGTGCGCGGTGCGGCGATGTCGTCCGGCACCTGGGGCAATGTCGCCTTCGCCAATCTCACAGTGTCACCCCTCGTTTCCAGATCGCGATCTCACGCTCGCCGTTGCGTTCGGCGGCGGTCTCCTGTCCCGAGGCGATGGCGAGGACGCGGTCGATCAGCGCCGCCTCCGCCGCGTCGAAACCATCGTCGAGGACGGCGCCGGCGTCGAAATCGATCCAGTTCGGCTTGCGCTGCGCCAGGTCGTGGTTCGACGCGATCTTCACCGTCGGCACCGGGAAGCCGAGCGGCGTGCCGCGGCCGGTGGTGAAGAGGATGGCGGTGGCGCCCGCGGCGGCGAGCGCGGTCGAGGACACGGCGTCGTTGCCGGGCGCCTCGAGCAGTGTCAGCCCATCGGTGCGCAAGCGTTCGCCATAGGCGATGACGTCGGCGACGGGCGCGCGGCCGGCCTTTTGCACCGCGCCGAGCGACTTTTCCTCGAGCGTGGTGATACCGCCCGCAACGTTGCCGGGGGAGGGGTTCTCCGACACCGGTTCGCCATGGTCGATGAAATATTGCTTGAAGCCGTTGACGACGCCGACGATCGATTCGAACACCTGGGGTGTCGCGGCGCGGTCCATCAGCAGCTGCTCGGCGCCGAAGATCTCGGGAATTTCGGTGACGATGACGCGGCCGCCCGCCTCGGCGACGCGGTCGCTGATGCGGCCGACCAGTGGATTGGCGGTGAGGCCGGACAGGCCGTCGGAACCACCGCATTTCACGCCGAGCACCAGCTCGCCGAGCGAGGCCGGGGTGCGGGGGACGTCCGCCAGCGCGGCCAGCTCCATGATCTTGGCGATGCCGTCCTCGACCTCGTCGGCGCTCGCCTGCGCTGCAAGGATGCGGATCGCCGGGCGGCGCCATTCGGGAATGGTGTCGAGAAGCGCGGCAACCTGGTTCTCTTCGCAGCCCAGGCCGACGATCAGGACGCCGGCGGCGTTGGGATGGCAGGCGAGGCTGGCGAGGATCGCGCGCGTGCCGCCGAGGTCGTGGCCGAGCTGCGAACAGCCATGCGGATGGGTAAAGGCGTGGACGCCGTCGACGCGGTCGCCGAGCATCGCCGCGGCGCGCGTCGCGATCCGCTCCGCAGTGCGCGCGACGCAGCCGACGGTGGGCAGGACCCAGATCTCGTTGCGAGTGCCGACGCGGCCATCGCCGCGGCGATAGCCCATGAAGGTGGCGGCGAGCGGCGCCCGGGCCGGCTCGGGCGTGACGGGGGTGTAGCGATAGCTGCCGGTGCCGCCGAGCGCGGTCGCGCAATTGTGGCTGTGGACATGCTCGCCCGGCTGGATCGCGCGGGTCGCGCGGCCGATCGGGTAGCCGAATTTCAGGATCGGATCACCCGCCGCGAGCGCCCGGCGTGCGAGCTTGTGGCCGCGCGCCACCGGTTCGGCGAGGGTGAGGTCGGCGACAGTCGCGCCGGCTGGGGCATCGTCGAGCATCGTCGCGACATCGTCGCGCGCGTCGATCGTCAACGCGTCGGCCATCATATCCTCTCTTGCGATTTCCGTCTGCTTGGGAAACCGGTGTCATCATACCCAAGTGATTGGTTTGCGCAAGGCGGGCGGTAGGCTACCGTGTCGCCATGCAGAGGACCGGACAGCCGACCATCAACGACGTCGCGCGTATCGCGGGCGTTTCCAAGAAAACGGTGAGCCGGGTCATCAACCGTTCTCCGTTGCTGGGTGACGACACCCGGCGCCGCGTCGAGGAAGTGATCGGCGACCTGGGCTATATTCCCAATCCGCAGGCACGCGCGCTGGCGCTCAGGCGTAACTTCCTGATCGGCCTCGTCCACGACAATCCGAATGCGCAGACGGTGATGAACGTTCAGCAGGGCATGCTGGAGGCGCTGCACGATACTGAGTTCGAGATGGTGGTGCGGCCGGTCGATCGCGGATCGGCGACGATGCTCGACGATCTGCGCCGCTTCCTGGAACGGCAGCGCCTGTACGGCGTGCTGTTGATGCCGCCGGTCAGCGAGAATGACATGGTCGCCAAGCTGTGCCGCGCGATCGGCTGTCGCTACGTGCGCATGGGCTCGGCCGCGCTCGACGACTCGCCGCATATGGTGGCGTCGAACGACCGCGAGGCGGTGCGCGGGGCGACGGAATATCTGCTGGCGCAGGGTCACAAGCGGATCGGGCTGATCGGTGGACCGCACGGCTTCCGCTCGGCACGCGAACGGCGCGCCGGGTTCGAGGAGGCGCTGAGCCAGGCCGGCGTCTCGCTGCCGCGCAGCCTGATCGCGGATGGCAATTACACGTTCGAATCGGGGCTGGTCGCGGCGGAGCGGCTGCTCGACCTGGTGCCGCGGCCGACCGCGGTCTTCTCGTGCAACGACGAGATGGCGGCGGGCGTGATGCACGCCGCGCAGATGCGTGGGCTGAGCGTGCCGCGCGATCTGTCGATCATCGGTTTCGACGATACGCCGATCGCCGCGCATATCTGGCCGCCGCTGACGACGGTGCGCTGGCCGATCGCGTCGATGGCCCGCTCGGCGGCGCTGAAGCTGATCGCGAATGGCGAGGAAGACGATGAGGTCGAAGAGCCGTCGCTATTCCTGTCGACGCTGATCCGGCGCGGATCGGTAGCGTCGCCGGCGATTGACTAAATAGCCTGACACCGGTTACCTAAAACGACCGCCGCGAGATATGCCGCGCAAAGGAGAGGTGACGTGACCCGGCCGTTGGAGCTTCATCCCGATCGCCTGTTTCCCGCGGATCCCAAGACCCGCGACGTCGCCCGCGCACTGTACGCGGAGGTCGGTGGCCTGCCGATCGTCAGCCCGCACGGCCACACTGATCCCAAGTGGTTCGCGACCGACGACAAATGGACCGACGCGACATCGCTGCTGCTGGCGCCGGATCATTATATCTATCGCATGCTCTATTCGCAGGGCATCGCGCTCGACGATCTCGCCATCCCGCATCGCGGCGGCGTGCCGGCGACCGACCCGCGCGCCGCGTGGCGGCTGTTCGCGAGCAACTATCATCTGTTCCGCGGCACGCCGTCGCGCTTGTGGGTCGACCATGTCTTCGCCGAGGTGTTCGGCTTTGACGTGGCGCTCGATGCGTCGACCGCCGACCTGTATTTCGACCGGATCAACGAGGCGCTGGCGACCGACGCCTTCCGCCCGCGCGCGCTGTTCGACCGCTTCCGCATCGACTTCCTGGCGACGACCGAGGGCGCGCACGACAGCCTCGATTCGCACCATGCGATCCACCGGTCCGGCTGGGGCGGGCGCGTCGTCACCACCTATCGTCCCGATGGCGTGATCGACGTCGAGCATGAGCAGTTCGACGGCGCGATGAAGCGCTTCGCCGAGCTGACCGGCGAGGACGTTTATTCCTGGCGCGGATATCTGGCGGCGCATGCGAAGCGGCGCGCGGACTTCCGTGCGGCGGGGGCGACCGCGACCGACCACGGCCACCCGACTGCGGCGACCGCCAACCTTTCGCCGGTCGAGGCCGAAGCGCTGTTCGGCCGGATCGTCAGCGGCAGCTGGACGGCGGCCGATGCCGAGCTGTTCCGCGCACAGATGCTCACCGAAATGGCGAAGATGAGCGTCGAGGACGGGATGGTCATGCAGATCCATCCGGGTTCCTTCCGCAACCACAACGCCGGGCTGTTCGCGAGCCATGGCCGCGACAAGGGCGCCGATATTCCGACGCGCACCGACTATGTCCATGCGCTGAAGCCGATGCTCGACGTGGTCGGTACCGAGCGCGACCTGTCGATCATTCTCTTCACGCTCGACGAGAGCGTCTATGCGCGCGAACTGGCGCCGCTGGCGGGGCATTATCCGTGCCTGAAGCTCGGCCCCGCCTGGTGGTTCCACGACAGCCCCGAGGGGATGATGCGGTTCCGCGAGACGACGACCGAAACGGCGGGCTTTTACAATACCGTCGGCTTCAACGACGACACCCGCGCCTTCCTGTCGATCCCGGCGCGGCACGACGTCGCGCGGCGCGTCGATTGCGCCTTCCTGGCACGGCTTGTCGTGGAACACCGTCTCGAAGATTGGGAAGCGGCGGAATTGGCGCTAGAGCTGACCAGCGGGCTCGTCCGCCGAGCCTATCGAATCGATCAACCCGAACCCGCCGCGCGCGCGGCCTGAGGAACGCCTTCATGTACGACCGCACCTATTATGCCACGCATCCCGACATGATGGAGTGCGTCTCCAACGACGAGTTGCGCGACCGCTATCTGATCCAGGGTCTGTTCCGCGACGGCGAATGCGTGCTGAACTATACCCATGCCGATCGCTTCGTGATTGGCGGCGTTGCGGTCGCCGGTGCGCCGGTGAAGCTGCCCGCGCAGACCGAGCCGGCGTCGGCGGCGGGGCATCCGTTCCTCGAGCGGCGCGAGCTGGCGATCGTCAACGTCGGCGGTGTCGACGGCACCGTCACCGTCGATGGCGAGACCTTCATGCTCGGCAAGATGGACTGCGTCTACGTCACGATGGGCGCGCAGGACGTCGAGTTCGCGGGCGAGGGCGCGCGTTTCTATTTGGCGTCGTGCCCGGCGCATAAGGGCTTCCAGACGCGCAAGCTGTCGATCGCCGACGCCAATGCGCTGGAGCGCGGCAGCCTGGCGGAATCGAACGAGCGGACAATCTATCAGTTGGTCATCCCCGGCGTGTGCGATTCGGCGCAGCTCGTCATGGGCCTGACGGTGCTGAAGCCGGGCAGCGTGTGGAACACGATGCCGCCGCACGTTCACGAGCGTCGCAGCGAGATCTATTTCTACTTCGACCTGGCGGGCGACCAGGGCCGCGTGATGCATTTCATGGGCGAGGGTGAGGCGATGCGCCACATCGTCGTCGGCAACGAGGAATCGGTGATCTCGCCGCCGTGGTCGATCCACATGGGTGCGGGCACGGGCGCCTATGCCTTCATCTGGGCGATGGCGGGCGAGAACCAGGATTATACCGACATGAACGTGCTGGATATCTGCCAGCTGGCGTGAGGACCGACTGAGCCCCTCCCCTTTAGGGGAGGGGTTGGGGTGGGGACGTGCTCGTGCACCGGTCAACGCCTCACCTCGGTCACCGTATCGCCAGGACGCTACCCCACCCCCAGCCCCTCCCCTGAAGGGGAGGGGAGCAGGAATTTACATGAACCCCTTCGACCTTACCGGCCGCGTCGCGGTCGTCACCGGTGCCAATACCGGGATCGGCCAGGCGATTGCCGTGGCGTTGGCGGAGGCTGGCGCCGACGTTGCCTGCGTCGGACGAACGCCCGCTACCGAGACGGTGGAGCAGATCGCTTCGCTGGGCCGCCGCGGCGAGATCGTGTCGGCCGACCTGTCGACGATCGAGCCGGTGAGCCGGGTCGTCGACGAGACGATCGATAAGCTCGGGCGGCTCGACATCCTGGTCAACAACGCCGGGATCATCCGCCGTGCCGATGCGGTCGACTTCACCGAGGAAGATTGGGATGCGGTGGTCGACACCAACCTGAAGTCGGTGTTCTTCCTGTGCCAGGCGGCGGGGCGGCACATGATTGCGCAGGGTGGCGGTCGGATCATCAACATCGCGTCGATGCTGACGTTCCAGGGCGGCATCCGCGTGCCGAGCTATACCGCTTCGAAGAGCGGGATCGGCGGCCTGACCAAGCTGCTAGCCAACGAATGGGCGAAGCATGGCGTGACCGTCAACGCGATCGCGCCGGGCTATATCGCGACCAACAATACCGCCGCGTTGCAGGCGGATGCGGCGCGCAACCAGTCGATCCTCGATCGCATTCCGGCGGCACGCTGGGGCGATCCGAAGGACCTGGGCGGCGCGGCGGTGTTCCTGGCGAGCGATGCGGCGGCCTATGTCCAGGGGCATATCCTGGCGGTCGACGGCGGCTGGCTGGCGAGGTGATGGATTAAGCCTTCCCCGCGAGCGGGGAGGATTTGAGAGGGTGCGATGGCCAAGTTCCTGGCGTTCGGCGAGATCATGCTGCGGCTCAGCCCGCCGGGACGCGAGCTGCTGATGCAGACGCCCACGCTCGACGTGTGGGTGGCCGGCGCGGAGGCGAACGTCGTCACGCAGCTGGCGCGGCTTGGCCATGACGTCGGTTTTGCGAGCCGGGTGCCGGACAACGACCTGGGACGCGCCGCCGTCGCGACGCTGCGCGGACATGGCGTCGACGTCGGCCAGATCCAGCTCGGTGGCGAGCGGATGGGGCTGTATTTCGTCACGTCGGGCGCCGGGATGCGCGCGACCGAGGTGATCTACGACCGCGCCTGGTCGAGCTTCGCCGAGGCGCCTGCCGATGCGTGGGACTGGGACGCGATCCTGGCGGGCGTCGACCGGTTGCACCTGTCGGGGATCACCCCGGCGCTGGGTCCGGTGCCGGCACAAAGCGCGATCGCGGCGGCCGAGGCAGCAGCGGCGCGGGGCATCGCGGTATCGTTCGACGGCAATTGGCGCGGCAAGCTGTGGGCGCGATGGGACGGCGATCCGCGGGCGATCCTGACGCAGATCGTGCGGCATGCGGACCTGATGTTCGGCAACCATCGCGACATCGCGCTGCTGCTGGGCCGCGACGATTTCGCGGGCGAGGGCGAGGATCGGCGCCGGTTGGCGGCGGAGGCCGCGTTCGATGCCTTTCCGGCGCTGCAGATGATCGCCTCGACGGCGCGGCATGTCGAGCATGTCGACCTGAACCGGCTGTCGGCGCGGATCGATACGCGCGATGGCCATGCGCAGACGGAGGAAGTCGTGCTCGCCGGGATCGTCGACCGGATCGGCGGCGGCGATGCCTTTGCGGCCGGCGTGCTGCACGGCTTGCGCAGCGGCGAGGATGCGGCGGGCGCGGCGCGGATCGGGCTGGCGGTGGCGGCGCTCAAGCATTCGCTGCCGGGTGATGCGGCGCTGTTCCGGCAGGCGGACATCGACGCGTTTCTCGAAGGCGGACTGGACGTGCGCCGGTGACGACGCGGCGGTCGCTGCTGGCGGGCGGCCTCGCGCTGACGGTGGCGAGCGCGGCACGCGGGCAGGGTGGCGCGGCGCGGGCCATGGCGCCGGCGGGCACGTTCCTCGGCGAACGGCAGGGCGGCGTCTCGGTGTTCAGGGGCATCCGTTATGGCCGTGCCGCGCGGTTCATGGCGCCGATCGCGGAACCTGCGGCGCGTGAGCCGGTGCGGGCGTTGGCGTTCGGGCCGTCGTGTCCGCAGAGCGGCGATGCGGGGGGTGAGGGGCTGTCCTTCGCCGAAGACTGCCTGACGCTCAACGTGTGGACGCCCGAGGCCGACGCGCGGGCGGCGCGGCCGGTGATGGTGTACATCCACGGCGGCGCCTATTCGTCGGGGAGTGCCAATCTGGAGCGGCAGGATGGCGTGCGCCTGGCGGAGGCCGGCGATGTCGTCGTGGTCAGCGTTAACCACCGCCTGAATGCGTTCGGTTACCTGTATCTGGCGCGGCTCGACCCGCGCTTCGCCGACAGCGGCAATGCCGGGCAGCTCGACCTGATTCTCGCGCTCAAGTGGGTCCGCGATAACATCGCGAGCTTCGGCGGCGATCCGTCGCGGGTAATGGTGTTCGGCCAGTCCGGCGGCGGCGCGAAGATCGCGACGATGATGGCGACGCCGGCGGCAGCGGGGCTGTTCCACCGCGCCGCGACGATGAGCGGGCAGCAGGTGACGGCGTCCGGCCCGATGAACGCGACGGCGCGGACGCGGGCGTATCTGGCGAAGCTGGGCGTCGGTGAGCACGACCTGGCGCCGCTGCTGGCGATGCCGACCGAGCGGCTGGTCGAGGCGCTGGCGGCGACCGATCCGGTGCTGGGCGGCGGCGTGTATTTCGGGCCGGTGCTCGACATGCGTTCGCTGCAGCGACATCCGTTCTGGCCCGACGCGGCACCGCAGTCGCTCGGCATTCCGATGATGCTCGGCAACACGCACGACGAGACGCGGGCGTTCATCGCCCCCGACGGGCCGAAGGTGCGGGGATTGTCGTGGGACAATCTGGCCGAGTGGATCGCGCCCGAGCTGCGCATCGATGTGCTGCCCGAATGGGTGGTGGCGGAGTATCGGCTGCGCTTTCCGCAGATGACGCCGACCGACGTCTTCTATGACGCGACGACGTGCGGGCGCAGCTGGCGCGGGCAGGTGATCGAGGCCGAGGCGCGGGCGCGCGCCGGGGCGCCGGCTTGGGTGTATCAGGTCGACTTCGCGGCGCGGACCGAGCCGGCGCGCGGGGCGTTCCATTCGATCGATATCGCGCTGGTGTTCGGGACGTTGGCGGCGAAGGGGGCACTGACGGGGACCGGCGCCGACGCGCGGGCGGCGAGTGCGGCGATGCAGGCGGCGTTCGTGTCGTTCGCGCGGACGGGTGATCCGGGGGCGGCGTGGCCGCGCTACGACCTCGACCGGCGGGCGACGATGGTGTTCGACGTGCGCACCCATGTCGAGGACGATCCGCGGCGGTGGCAGCGCGAGCTGTTCGCGCGGGTGCCGTATATCCAGCCGGGGACGTGACGCGGCGTCTCGGTCAACACGTCATGCTCAACTTGTGTCAGCATCTGGGGCCACGGGCGTGCGCAATCGGGGGAGATGCTGAAACAAACTCAGCATGACGGATTGAGGGTTAGAATTACGGCCGGGGCGCGGCCTTCACCGGATAGGACACGATCAGCACCAGCGGGGCCTTGCCCAGCTGGCGGATGCCCACCGTCGCGCCGTCGTAGAGATAGGCCGCCATACCCGGCGTCAGGCGGCGCTTGTCCGTGCCCGACTGGACCTCGCCCTCGCCCGACAGGACGTAATAGACCTCGTCATGCGCCAGCGGATGAAGGCCGATCGCGCCGCCGGGGTGGAGGACGCGCTTGCGGAATTCCATCGTCCGGCCCGGCACCGAATCGCTGATGCGATAGGCAGTGCTGGTCCCAATGTTGCCATGCGGCGTCGGTTCGTCGCGACGCACGTCGTTCTCAGCGACGACGATCATCGCACGAGGCTGTTGCGGTGCGTGTGTGGGTGCCATCGCCTGGAGGGCGCCGAAGACCAGAATACCGAGCCCGTTCATCGTCATCTCCCGTGTCCAAACTGCCATATTGACATGTAGGGACGCTCGCCACATTGTCTTTGACACCGGTTACCTAGGCGACACAAGGTCCGGTGGCGGAGCGCCCGAAAGAGGCGACGCGTCGGGAGAGGAACGATGACGGCAGCGCATGCCGGCAACCCAACCCACTCCCCATCCGGTCGCGATTGACGGTCGGCAGCCCACAATCGGCGCCGACGTCGGCATGATGTGGCGACAGCGGTCGTCGAAGGGGAGTGAGGCTGATGAAGACCATGTCCATGCTGGGTGGCGCGTCGATCGCCGCGCTGACGGTTGCGGCACTGATGCCGACGGCCGTGATCGCGCAGGCGGCGCATGTGCCCGCGACGCAGACGCCCGGTTCGCCGACCCATACCGATCCCGCTCCGGCACAGACCGCGGTCGTGCCTGCCGATTCCACCGTGACCGCAGGCGATCCGGCCGCAGTGACGGCCCCGCAGAGCGCGGAAGATCAGGTGGCCGACAATCCCGCGGACATCGTCGTCACGGGGTTCCGCAAGTCGCTCGACGCCGCACTGTCGGTGAAGCGCCAGTCGGTATCGGCAGTCGATGCGATCGTGGCCGAAGACATCGCCAAATTTCCCGACCAGAACCTTGCCGAATCGCTGCAGCGCATTCCCGGCATCTCGATCCAGCGCGACGCCGGCGAAGGCCGCGCGATCACCGTGCGCGGTCTGGGCGCGCAGTTCACCCGCGTCCGCGTCAACGGGCTCGAGACGGTCGCGACCTCGACCGACGGCGCCAGCGCCAACCGCGATCGTGCGTTCGATTTCAACGTGTTCGCATCCGAGCTGTTCAACTCGATCGTCGTCCACAAGACGGCCGAGGCCAGCCTCGACGAAGGCTCGCTGGGTGCGGTGGTCGACCTCAACACCGGCAATCCGCTGGGCGGCAAGACCGGGCTGACGGTCGTCGGTTCGGCGGTGGCGACGTACAACGACCTGTCGAAGAACACGCGGCCGCGGCTCGCCGGGCTGATCTCGTACAAGTCGCCCGACGGACGCTTCGGCGCGGCGGTGTCGGCGGCCTATCAGAAGACCGACAATCTCGAGCTGGGCAACAATACCGTCCGCTGGGCGCAGGCGCGGTTCGATTCGGTCAATGGCACGCCGTGCTTCTTCAATTCGGCGACGGGCACGACGCGGGTGCAGAATACCGGCGGCACCTATCGGTCGAGCAGCGCGTGCGACCAGGCGGCGTTGTCGTTCCACCCGCGCATCCCGCGCTACGGCGAGGTGTTCCACGGCCGCGAGCGGCTTGGCCTGACCGGCAGCGTCCAGTTCGAGCCGAGCGACAGCACCAAGCTGTCGGTCGACGCGCTCTATTCGCGCTTCACCGAGAAGCGCGAAGAGAAGTGGGGCGAGGTTTTGCTGCGCAGCAACGAGCGGTCGATCGACGTGGTCAACCCCGTCTACGACAGCAACAACAACATGATCTCGGCGACGCTGAACGATGCGTGGGTCCGCACCGAGCATTATCTGCGCCAGTCGAAGACCGAATTCTATCAGGTTGGCGGCAGCTGGGATCAGGATGTCGGCGACCGCTTCCGCTTCACGCTGATGGGCGGCGTGTCGCAGTCGGACGCGTCGATCCCGGTCGAGACGACCTTCGTGTTCGATGACCGCGACGCGCAGAACTACAGCTACGACTACACCGACTCGCGGCATCCCAAGCTGACGTTCGGCACCAGCGTGACCGATCCCGCCAATTTTCAGCTGGCCGAAATCCGCGACCGGCCGTCGGCGACGGTCAACAAGTTCCGTACCGCGCAGTTGCGCACGGAATGGGACGTGGTGCCCGATGCCTTCCAGCTGAAGACCGGCGCGGTGTGGCGGCGGTTCGAGTTCGATACCAAGGGCTACACGCGCGATACCGTGGTATGCCCGACGCGGACGACGGCCGGACCCGATGCGGTGCTGGGTACGATCACCTGTACGCCGTCGTCGGTGTTCGGTGCCAATGCGGTGTACGGTTTCCCCGCGGGCAACCTGGGCGAGCTGTTCACGCTGGGCAATGCCGGCCAGCCGTCGGGCACGACGACGCAGTTCCTGATCCCCAACATCGATGCCGCGGCCAAGTACACCAACCTGTACAGCCGACCGCTGGCGGTCGATGCGGGCAATATCCGCAACGTCGTCGAGGAAGTGACGGGCGGCTATCTCCAGGCCGACGTGAAGGGCGACATTCTGAGCCTGCGCTATGCGGCGAATGCGGGCGTTCGTTACGTCCACACGTCGCAGACCTCGACCGGGCTGAACAACGGCGTCGCGGTGACGGTGGACCGGTCGTACGACGACTGGCTCCCGGCCCTGAACGTCGCGCTTTTCCCGACCGAGAAGGTGATCGTCCGCGGCGCCGTATCTAAGGTCATCACGCGGCCGACGCTCGGCAACCTGACGCCGGGCGGCTCAGTCGACGGGTTCAACTATCGCATCAGCTTCGGCAACCCGCAGCTCGATCCGTTCCGCGCGACGTCGTACGACCTGGCGGCGGAATATTATTTCGCGCCACAGTCGATCTTCTCGGTCGCGATCTTCAAGAAGACGGTCGACAGCTTCCCGGTGTCGGTGACGCAGACCGGCACCTATGCATCGACCGGGCTGCCGCTGTCGATCATCCCGCCGTCGTCGCCTGCCGCCTCGAACCCAGAAGGGCAGCTGTGGACGATCAATTCGATCACCAACGGCACCGGGGCCGACCTGAAGGGGCTGGAGGTGTCGCTGCAGTCGACGTTCCGCTTCCTGCCGGGGTTCCTGAAGAACTTCGGCGTGCTGGCGAACGCGACCTTCATCGGATCGAACGCGACCTACACGCAGAGCGGGCCGGCGGTGGTGCCGGGCGGTGGCCTCGTCAACGTCAGCCGCACCGAGACGCTCTACGGCCTGTCGAAGCGGGCGTATAACGGCACGCTGTACTACGAGGACTCGCGCTTCTCGGCGCGCGGCTCGATCAGCTATCGCGGGCCGTATATCGATGGCTCGTCGGGCACCGGTAACGTGTTCGAAGGCTATAACTCGACGATCAACGTCGACGCCTCGCTCCGCTATCGCGTGACGTCGTGGGCGGAGGTGTCGCTGGAGGGCACGAACCTGACCGACACCTATCGCGACCGCTACACCGATCTCGATGCCAACCGTAACTATGAGTACAACCACTTCGGCCGTACGATCCTGGCCGGTGTTCGGTTCAAGATGTGATGGAACTGGGGCGGCGCCATCTGTTGCTGGGGCTGGCCGCCGTGGGTGCGGCGGGCTCGGCCCAGACTGCGCCGCCTGGCATACGCCATCCCGGCGATCCGACGGAGACGATCGACCTGTGGCCAGGGCCTGCACCGGGGATGCCGGCGACGCCGCCGGTCGAGACGGTGGACGAGCGCAGTACCGATCCCGCCTTTCCCGATCGAGCGGTGCGCGGCGTGGTGCGGCCGCGGATGGTGGTGTTCAGGCCGGCCACGCCCAACGGCGCGGCCGTGCTGGTGGCGCCGGGCGGCGGCTATGCCCGGATCGTGATCGACAAGGAAGGCTATGAGGTTGCGCGCTGGCTGGCGGCGCGCGGCTATACGGTGTTCGTGCTGTTCTATCGCTTGCCGGGGGACGGATGGGCAGCGGGACCCGATGTCGCGCTATCCGACGCCCAGCGCGCGATGCGGCTGATCCGGCAGCGGGCGGGTGCCTATCGCCTCGATCCGACGCGGGTGGCGATGATGGGCTTTTCCGCGGGCGGACACCTGTGCGGCGACCTGGCCACGCGGTTCGATGCGATGACCTATCGCGCGATCGATGCGGCGGACCGGTTGTCGGCGCGGCCGATGCTGGCGGCGCCGATCTATGCGGTCCAGTCGATGAGCGCGCCGCTGGCGCATCCCGGATCGCGCGCGCTGCTGGTCGGTGCCGAAGCCTCCGCCGCCGTCGAGCGGGCGCACAGCAACGCCGCCAACGTCACCGCACGGACGCCGCCGATCTTCATGGCCCATGCCGAGGACGACGCGACGGTGCCGGTCGACAACACGCTGGAGATGCGCGCCGCCTGCAAGCGAGTGGGCGTGCCGGTGGAGACGCACCTGTTCACGACCGGCGGCCATGGCTTCGGCCTGCGCCGCGCGGCGGGGAAGCCGGTGGCGATCTGGCCGGACCTGTTCGTCAATTGGGCGGCGTCGATGAAGCTCGCCTGACGGCTCAACCCTCGTCGTGCGCGAAATGGGGCGAGATGAGGCGCCGATAGTCGCGCTCCGCAGGGCCATAGGTGTCACCCGCGAGCGCGATGAGCTTGGCGCGATCGCGCACGGTGATGCGGCCACGCCGGGCCCAGACCGCCTGCGCTTCTTCCAGCCGGTGGAGCGCGTCGGTGATGCTGGCGCGACGAACCCCCATCATCAGGCGGAATTCCTCATGCGTCATGCAGATGTCGTCGCCGCGCACGCGATCGTGGTAGAGCAGGATCCAGCGCGCCATGCGGCGCTCGATCGAATGCGCCAGCGACGAGACGATGGTGCGTCCCATCTGCAGCATGAAGACGTGGACATAGCGCAGCAACGCCAGGCGAAGCGTCTCGCTGCGTTCGAAGGCCGCGAGCAGCGCGTCGGCCGGACAGCGCAGCAGGTCACCGGGCTCGGCGCGCATGACGATGTCGTACGGCCAGCGGTCGTCGCCCAGCAGCAGTGCCTTGCCGGCAAAGCCCTCGCGCCCGATCAGGCCGACGGCGAAGCGGCGATCGCCCTCGAGTGAATCGAGGACCCCGGCGATCGCGCCTTCGAAGAAGAAGACGTTGCTGATCGGCGTCCCCGCCCGGGCCAGCACCTCGCCGATGCGGAAGGGCACGCGTTCCAGCGACGGCGCGAGCAGGGCGAAATCATCCGCCGACAAGCTCTCCAAAAGCAGGTTTTTCGTCTCGGGCGCCCGACGCCGCTGCGCCAAAGCCCCATCGCCAATCATGGCGAAGGCCTGTTGATTCATAAAAATGATTTAAGAAGCCCTGGCGGCATCGTTCAAGTATTCGCTTTGCCCGGTAACGTACCGCGTGTCCCGCTTTCGTCCATCTACCGGGTAGCTACTACTGCCCTTTTAGTGCAATTCCCGAGGCATGACGGACACTTGACGCCGCCGCCGCCCAGTCGACGTCCTCACCATCGACCGCGATCGCGCTGCGCAGTTGATCGCGGACGATGCCGAGCAGCGGCATGACCGCGCCGTAGCGAGTGGCCGCGGCGTCGGCGAGCGTCATGTCCTTAAGGCCGAGCGGCGCGGCGAATCCGGCGGGGCGGAAGCGGTCCTCGACGATGATCTCGCCATAGGTGCGATAGATCGGCGCGCCGAACAGCGTGCCGGTCAGCACCTCGAGCAGAAGCTTGCGGTCGACGCCGCCCTTTTCGGCGAGCGTCATCGCTTCGGCCATCGCCTCGACCGCGGCCATGATCATGAAATTGCCGCTCAGCTTGACCAGGTTCGCGGCGGGAGCGGTGTCGCCGATGCGGAAGGTGCGCTGGCCGATGGCGTCGAACAGCGGCTGGCAGGCGTCGACCAGCGCCGAATCGCCGGCGGCGATGACGAAGAGCTGGCCGGCCTCGGCGGCGGGCGGACGGCCGAACACGGGCGCGGACACGAAGCCGCCGCCGGACGTCGCCGCGAGCCGTTCGGCGAGCGCGATGCTGATCGTGCTGTGCGAAACGTGGATTGCGGGTGCGCCGGCAATGCCGTGCTCGCCGAATACCACCGCCTCGACCGCGGCATCGTCGGCGAGCATCGTCATCACCACGTCGCCCTGGGCGGCGTCTGCGGGGTACTGCGCGAGCGTGGCGCCAGTCTCGACCAGCGCATCGGCCTTGTCCGGCGAGCGGTTCCAGACCGTCACGTCGTGCCCGGCCTCGACCAGATTGGCGGCCATCGCCGCACCCATGTTTCCGAGCCCGATGAATCCGACCTTCATCGCCTATCCTTTCGCCGTCGCCGATCGGGTCAAAGCGCGGGATGGGCGATCGCGTTCCGTGCGCGGCGCGCGGCGGCGAGATGGTGGAGGACGATGCCGCCGGTGGTGGCGACGTTGAGGCTGTCGAATCCCGCCTCCATATCGATGCGCACGCTCGTCGTACGCGCGAGGAGGGCGGGGGAGAGGCCGGGGCCTTCCGCGCCGAGGATGACGGCGGCGCGGGGCGGCGGCGCCAGGTCGGCCAGCTCCTGTGCGCCTGCGGGGCTGAGGGCGAGAGGCGCGAACCCGTGACGCTCGAGCAGCGCCAGCGCGTCGATATCGCGGGGGAGCACGGCGTAAGGCACGCGCAGTGCGGCGCCCACGGAGACGCGGATCGCCTTGCGATAGAGCGGGTCGCAGCAATCGGCATCGAGCAGCACCGCGCCCACCCCAAAAGCGGCGGCGTTGCGAAAGAGGCCACCCATATTGTCGTGATTGGCGATGGCGGAAAGGAGCAGCACGTCGTCATCGGCCGGCAGGCCGGCGAGCAAGGCGTCGGCCTCGGGCGTATCGGTACGTCGGCCGAGCGCAAGCAGGCCGCGGTGGAGGGGGAAGCCGGCGATCGCATCGAGCACCGGCTGGGCCGCGGCATAGACCGGAACGGCATCGCCGAGCCGATCGAGGATGTCGTCAAGCGTCGGCAGGCGATGCTCGGCGACGAGCAGCGAAACGGGGGTGCAGCGCGGCGAGGTAACGAGGACGTTGAGGACGACGCGCCCCTCGGCAACGAACAGCCCGCGGCGGCCGACGAGATCGCGTTCGCGAATGTCGCGATAGTCGGCGATGCGGGGGTCGGCCGGGTCGAGAATGGGGACGATCTGGGGCATCGCCGGATGGGTATGAGGGGGGCAGGACATGGGCAAGCGCTGTCCTCGACCTTTCCTCACGAGGGGGGAGGTGGCGCGCCCCGCGCGATGAAGGGGAGGCAGCACCGCAGTTGATTTCAGTGTTTCCGCCCCCTCCGTCAGCGCTGGCGCGCTGCCACCTCCCCCTGGCGGGGGAGGATTGGTAAGGAGGCGCATGAAACCACGGATCCTCATCGATGTCGCCCCCGTGCCCGGCGGTGGCGAGCTGAAACTGTATGAGCGGGATGGCGCGTGGACGATCATGCTGGGTGCGACCGAGCTGATGGGAAGCCGGTCGCCCGGATCGGAGGAGGCGCTGGCGACGCTGGTCGCCGAGCGGGTCCGCGGCGATGCGCGCGTGCTGATCGGCGGGCTGGGCATGGGGTTCACGCTGCGTGCGGCGCTGGCGGCGTTCGGGCCGGGAGCTGCATTCGTCGTCGCCGAGCTGGTGCCGGCGGTGGCCGAGTGGGCGCGGGGCGCGCTGGCGCCCGTGTTCGCCGGATCGCTCGACGACCCGCGGGTATCGATCGTGATCGACGATGTCGCCGGGCCGATCCGCGACGAGGCGCAGGCGTGGGATGCGATCCTGCTCGATGTCGACAACGGACCCGATGGCCTGACCCGCGCGGGCAATAATTGGCTGTACGGCGAGGCCGGGCTGGCCGCGATGCGCGCAGCGCTGAGGCCGGGCGGGGTGCTGGCGATCTGGTCGGCCGAGCCGGATGCGCGATTCGCCAACCGGCTGAAGAGAGCTGGCTTTACGACCGAAGAGGTTGCCGTCCGCGGTGGTCGCAGCGGGCGCGGCGCGCGTCACACCATATGGCTCGCGCGCCGCTGACCGGCGAGGGCGGCGCGCACGCGCCAACCCATCGCCGCATCATCTATCAGGCCGCCTTGAGATGCTTCGAGATGTACTTGTTCATCTCGAACATCGTGACCTTGTCACGACCGTCGAACACCTTCTTCAAGTTCTCGTCGGCGAGAATCTCGCGCTTGTTCTCGGGATTCTGCAGGTTCTTCGACTTGATATAGTCCCACACCTTGCTGATCACCTGGCTGCGCGGGATCGCGTCGGAGCCAACCACCTCGGCGAGTTCCTTAGACGGCTGGACCGGAGCATGGATGCCGGTGCCTTCCTTGGTCTGCGTGGCGGCGGCCTTCGAGGCGCCTTTCTCTTCCTTGGCGGTGGCCATATCGATCCTTCCTGTTGTTCCTTCGGTCCCGTCGCCGGGACTCACGCCTTGTGAAGCGCGCCCGCCTTGTGCGCTGCCTTGCCGCCGTTGTCACTCTCTACGATGTATTGCGGTTCGTCCTTCGTCGCCTTGGCGGTGTGGCCGTTGACGTCGGTGGTGCTGGTGATCTTCTTCTCGACGGTGCCGTGGGCCGTGCCGCCGCGGCTTTTCCAGCTTACCTCGTCGCCCTTCTTGAAACTGGTCATCGCATCGTCTCCTTGATCATGGGCGTTCAATCGACCAACGAGCGGGAAGGTTGCGAGGAGTGCCTAAGCCCATGAAGACCCGTGCCGCCGTCGCGTTCGAGGCGAAGAAGCCGCTGGAGATTGTCGAGCTCGACCTGGAGGGCCCCAAGGCCGGCGAGGTGCTGGTCGAGATTATGGCGACGGGCATCTGCCATACCGATGCCTATACGCTGGACGGGCTGGACAGCGAGGGCTTGTTCCCGAGCGTGCTGGGCCATGAGGGCGCGGGCGTGGTGCGCGAGGTGGGGGCCGGGGTCACCAGCGTGGTGCCGGGCGATCACGTCATCCCGCTGTACACCCCCGAATGCCGCCAGTGTAAGTCGTGCCTGTCGGGCAAGACCAACCTGTGCACCGCGATCCGCGCCACGCAGGGCAAGGGGCTGATGCCCGACGGCACGACGCGCTTCAGCTATAAGGGGCAGCCGATCTTCCACTACATGGGCTGTTCGACCTTCTCGAACTTCACCGTGCTGCCCGAGATCGCGGTGGCGAAGATCCGCCCGGACGCCCCCTTCGACACCAGCTGCTACGTCGGCTGCGGCGTGACGACGGGGGTGGGCGCGGTGGTGAACACCGCCAAGGTCGAGCCCGGCGCGACGGTCGTCGTCTTCGGGCTGGGCGGGATCGGGCTCAACGTGATCCAGGGCGCGAAGCTGGCGGGTGCGCATCACATCATCGGCGTCGACATCAACCCCGATCGCGAGGAATGGGGGCGTCGCTTCGGCATGACCGCCTTCGTCAGCCCGAAGGACGTGGGCGATGTCGTCCAGCACCTGATCGCGATGACCGACGGCGGTGCGGACTATACCTTTGACTGCACCGGCAACACGACGGTGATGCGCCAGGCGCTGGAGGCGTGCCACCGTGGCTGGGGCGAGTCGATCATCATCGGCGTCGCGGAAGCCGGCAAGGAGATCGCGACCAGGCCGTTCCAACTCGTCACCGGCCGCGTCTGGAAGGGCACCGCCTTCGGTGGCGCCCGCGGGCGGACCGACACGCCCAAGATCGTCGACTGGTATATGGACGGGCTGATCGAGATCGACCCGATGATCACGCACCGGCTGACGCTGGACGAGATCAACAAGGGCTTCGACCTGATGCACGCCGGCGAGAGCATCCGCTCCGTCGTGATCTACTGATAACCGGAGAGGAACAGCCGATGATCAACCATGTGATGGTGGGCACCAACGATATCGATCGTGCCAAGGCATTCTATGACAAGGTGCTGGCCGTGGTCGGCGCCGGCGAGCCGTTCCGCAACGTGACCGAGGGCGGCAAGACGCGATTGTTCTATTCGCACGGCGGCGGCACCTTGGCGGTGAGCGAGCCGCTCGATGGCGAGGCGGCGACCTGCGCCAACGGCTTCACGCTAGGCTTCAAGTGCGCGTCGGCCGAGCAGGTGAAGCAGTTCCACGACGTCGCGGTCGAGGCGGGCGGCACCTCGATCGAAGATGCGCCGGGTTTGCGCAGCGGCGCGATGGGGCCGATGCACCTCGCCTATGTCCGCGATCCCGACGGCCACAAGCTTTGCGCCATCTATCGCGGCGCATGAGCATGGAGACGGTTTCGACCACGCGGGCGCATGGCGGCACGCAGGGCGTGTACCGTCACGCCTCGGCGGCGACGGGGACGGATATGACCTTTTCGGTCTTCGTCCCCGATCATGCGCCGGGCGCGCGACTGCCGGTGCTGTGGTTCCTGTCGGGGCTGACGTGTACCCACGCCAACGTCACTGACAAGGGCGAGTATCGCCGGGCCTGTGCGGAGGTGGGGATCGTCTTCGTCGCGCCCGACACCTCGCCGCGGGGCGAGGGCGTGGCGGACGATCCGGCGTGGGACTTCGGCCAGGGCGCCGGCTTCTACGTCGATGCGACCGAGGCGCCGTGGGCGCCGCATTTCCGCATGCGAACCTATATCGAGGACGACCTGCCGGCGCTGGTAGCGGAGGCGTTTCCGGTGGACATGGCCCGGCAGGGGATCACTGGCCATTCGATGGGCGGGCATGGCGCGCTGACGATCGCATTGCGCAACCCCGGGCGGTTCCGCAGCGTCAGTGCCTTCGCGCCGATCGTCGCGCCTGCCCACGTGCCGTGGGGTGAGAAGGCGCTGGGCGGTTACCTGGGGCAGGACAGGGCGGCGTGGCGGCGACACGATGCCTGCGCGCTGATCGAGGATGGCGCGCGGGTCGACGAGCTATTGGTCGACCAGGGCGAGGCCGACGCGTTCCTGGCGGAGCAGCTACGGCCCGAGTTGCTGCGCGCGGCGTGCGAGGCGGCGGGGATACCGCTGACGCTGCGGATGCAGCCGGGGTACGACCATGGCTATTCGTTCGCGTCGACGTTCATGGCCGATCATGTTGCTTGGCATGGCGCGCGGTTGGGTCGCTAGGAACGTGGAGACGCGCGCCCTTCGTCATCCCGGGCTTGACCCGGGATCCAGCTTGCCACGAGCGACTGATCTGGAGATCTAGCTCAGTGGCCCGCCGCACCATGGATCCCGGCTCAAGGCCGGGATGACGATGGGGTGGGGCGAGCGTGTGAGCACACGCCGTGGCGAGCCGTGCCGGCTGACGGGGGCAGGACGCCACGTCGTCAGACGGGGCCGGCGGTGCCGTCCCCGCTGGCCGACGTGGCGAGTCCTCGACTTGCTCGCGCAAGTCGAGGACGCCCGTGTCAGAACTTGAATCCGGCGGCCACGCCGTAGCGCCGCGGCTCGATCGTGAAGATGTTGGTGTACACGCCCGACGACTGGTCGCCGACGTAAAGGCCGGTGATCGCGTCGTTCTTCGTCAGGTTCTGAACGAAGGCGCGCAGGTAGAAGCGGTCGTCGGGGGCGTTGACCTGGATCTGCGCGTTGACGACCTCATAGCCCGGGATGCGATCGACGTTGAGGTTGAAGACGGTGCCGAAGCTGTTGCCAGTATAGGCGATGTCGGCCCGCGGGACGATCGTCCAGCCCGAGGCGCCAAGGTCGACGGTGTACTGGATGCCAGCCGCCGCCTTGAACGTCGGTGCCTGGGGCAGCTTGTTGTCGGCGATGTTCACCGCGACGCCCGAGCCGAGCACGGTGAAGGGCAGCGCGCCGCTGGGCACGCCGAAGAGCGCTCGGAGTGCGGCGGGTGGGTTGGCGGCGGTGGCGGCGAGCGCCGAGCAGATGCCGAAGGCCCCCGTCGTGTTGGTCCCTGGGATCGCGGTCGGCGCGCGCAGCCCGGCACCCGAATTCACCGCGGCTACATAGCCGTTGACCGCTGCGACCTGGCCGGCGGTGTTGGGGATGACCGCACAGTTCGACGCGTTGGTCACGTCCTTGATGATGACCGCGTCGGAGCGGCCACCAGACGGATCGCGCGGATTGGCGAGGAACTTGTCCTGCGATACGCGGGTATTGAGGTAGCTGAAGTTGAAGTTGGCCACGAGCGCGGGCACCGGGCTGACGATCGCTTCCGCCTCGACGCCGTAGATGCGGGCGTTGACGTTGTCGTTCACCGCCGTGCGCGCGACGATCCGGCTGAGCTGCAGGTTGCGGTAATTGTAGAGGAAGCCGGTCAGGTTCAGCCGCAGCGTGCCGTTGCCGAAGGTATTCTTCGAGCCGATCTCATAGGCATCGACCTGCTCCGGTGCGAACGACGAGGACACCGCGAAGACCGGCGCGACCGGCGGGTTGATGCCGCCCGACTTGTAGCCGCGCGAGTAGGACGCGTAGACGAGATTGTCGGGCGTGATGCGATAGTCGAGCACCGCTCGACCAGTCAGGCGGCCGAAATTGACGCGATTCTCGGCGAAGGGCTGGGCACCGGCGACCGTGGCGTCGAAGTCCAGCTGCGGCACGGTGGCGCCGCCGACGGGGTTGACGAAGCTGCCGTTGTAATTGCGCGCATCGTTGAGGCTGGCCGAGCCGTAGGGGACATAAGGGTTGGTGCCGTTGGCATCGACGAGATAGGTGTTGCGCGCTCGGACATATTTGTCGTCGTGGTTGTAGCGCAGGCCGAGGGTTAGCTTCAGCTTATTGCTGAATTCGAAATAGGTCTCGCCAAAGATGCCGTAGGACTTCAGGCGATAATAGTCGGTGTTGTTGCGATAGAAGGGTGAGCCGAAATAGGCCGTGCCACCGCTTGCCGCTGCGCCAAGGATGCCCGATGCATAGTCGAGGCCGAAGGCGTTGACGTAGTAGCTGTTGTTCCTGACCGTGGAATCGTAATAGATCCCGCCAATCAGGAAGTTGACCATGCCGTCGAACTTGCTGTCGATATGGCCTTCGAGCGAATATTGGTTGCTGCGCTGGCTCGATTCGTCGAAGTCGATGCTGGTCGGATAACAGCCCAGGCTCTTGCCGCCGTAGATGCCGGTGTTGTTGGGATCGGTATCCGACTGGCAGACGCCCGCCGCGGGGCCGTTGGGGATCAGCGTCTGGCGAACGGTGTTGAGGAAGGCGAAGGGCGTGCCGGCGCGGCCCAGCGTGTTGAGCGCGGCGAGGCCAGGATTGTTCGCCAGCGAGCGCTCCACCGCGATCGTATAGTCGTTGCGCGAGTTGACCGCGCTGCGCTGGTAGCCGCCGGTCAGGTTGAGCGACACGGGGCCGAAGTCGTGGAAGAACTTCGCCATATATTGCTCTTCGTCGGCGAAGTAGGTCGGGCGGAAGTCGGTGTTGACGACGCGATTGTTCGCGGGATTGACGACGCCGGCGAACTGGTCGGTGCCGTAGATGCTGCCGAGCCCGAAGCGGCCGAGGATGCCGCCCGACGCCGCCGAGGCGAGCGTCAGGAATTCGTTCGACGACTGGACCGCGGCGAGCGTCGAGTTTGCGTTGACCGTCTCGTAGCGCAGCGTGTCGGGTAGACAGCCCAGCACGCCGGTGGGATCGCGATGGCACAGCTGCTTCTGGATGCGGCTGCGATTGTCGTTCTCGCGGAAATAATAGCCCATGATGTCGAGCCGGGTATCGCTCGTCGGCTCCCACGACAGCGTGCCGCGGATCGCATAGAGATCGCGGTCGTCGATGCGGCTGTTGTCGTACAGATTGAGCGTATAGCCGTCGCGATTGAGATAGGTACCCGCGACGCGGATGCCGAGCGTGTCGGTCAGCGGCAGGTTGAACATCGCGCGGGCGCGCTTCGAATCGTAATTGCCGTATTCGAACTCGCCGGCGGCGTGGATGCCCGACAGGTCGGGCTTGGCGGTGATGAAGTTGGCGACGCCCGCTGTGGCGTTGCGCCCGAACAACGTGCCCTGCGGGCCGCGCAGCACCTCGACGCGCTCCAAATCGAAGAATTCGGTTTCGAACAGGCGGGTGTTCTGCAACGGCATGTCGTTGACGTGGATGGCGGTCGCCTGATCGCAGGTGACGCCGACGCACAGGTCGCCGATGCCGCGGATGGTGAAGCTGGCGGAGGTGAAGTTGGTCTTGGTGAAGGTGACGCTGGGCAGGGTCGCCTGAAGCTGCGTCGGGTTGTTGATCTGCTGTTTCGCCAGGTTATCGGCGGTGAAGGCGCTGACCGCGATCGGTACGTCCTGGAGCCGCTGCGACTGGCGCTGTGCGGTAACGATGATATCGCCCGGCATCATCGCCTGCGCGTTGCCGTCGGCAGTGGTCGCTTCCTGGCCCGGTCCGTTGGTGGGCGCGGTATTCTGGGCCGTGGTCGTGCTGGCGGTCTGCGCCGCGGCGGGGAGCGCCGGGAGCATGGCGAGGGCGGAGGCGGCGAGCAGCTGGAACTTTCTCATCGAACAGACATCCTCTCCAGGGTCGCGCCGGTCTATGCCGGTTTCGCGTTGTTCAAGTATCGGGTATGCAGGCTAGCGATCAGCAAATTCCCCCGTCAAACGATTTGTTCGCAGAAAACCGCGGGTTTCCGCTACTGTGGTAAGGAAGAGACAGTTGCATTTTCGAACCGATGTTTGGCTCAATCGCGGTTGCCGTAAGGTCAACGTCGCTGACGGAGGGCGGTATCATGGCTGACCTGGTCGGAGACGGCTTCGACGACAGCGGTCCGATTAGCCCGCCATCCGCTGGCGACGTGCCGGAGGATGTCGCCGAAGCGGTGCGCACGCTGATCCGCTGGGCCGGCGACGACCCGAGTCGCGAAGGGCTGATCGACACCCCGCGCCGCGTCGCCAAGGCATGGCGCGAATATTGCGCCGGCTATGGCGACGATCCCGCACACCACCTGTCGCGGGTGTTCGAGGAGGTTGGCGGCTATGACGAGATCGTGCTGCTGAAGGATATTCCCTTCCAGTCGCATTGCGAGCACCACATGGCGCCGATCATCGGCAAGGCGCACATCGCCTATCTGCCCAAGGATCACGTCGTCGGCATCTCGAAATTGGCGCGCGTGCTGCACGGTTTCGCACGACGATTGCAGGTGCAGGAACGGCTGACCGCCGAGGTCGCCGACTGCATCTGGGAAAATCTGCGCCCGGTCGGCGTGGCGGTGGTGATCGAGGCGACCCACGCCTGCATGACGGCGCGCGGCGTGCGGACGCCGGGAGTGTCGATGGTGACCAGCCGGATGATGGGCGTGTTCCGCGACGACGAGCGCAGCCGCAAGGAAGTGCTGGCGCTGATCGGGCTTGGCTGAGGTGCGTGTCCTGGTAACCGGCGGCGGCAAGCGCCTCGGCGCGGCGATCGTCCGCGCCGTGGCGGCGGCGGGGCATCGTCCGGTCATCCACTATGGCCGGTCGCGCGACGCCGCGGAGGCACTGGCCGCCGAGGTGAACGGCGTGACGGTGCAGGGCGATCTGGGCGATACCGCCAGCCTGCCGGCATTGTTCGAGCGAGCCGTGGTGGCAGCGGGTGGCGCGATCGAGGGGCTGGTGAACAGTGCCTCGTCGTTCGAGGAAGATCGGGCAGACGCGATCGATCCCGCGTTGGCGGCGCGGCTCTACGCGATCAACTGCACGGCGCCCGCGATGCTGGCGGCGGCGCTGGCGGGGCAGGGCGTCGAGGGCGCGGTGGTCAACCTGCTCGACCAGAAGCTGGCCAATCCCAACCCCGATTACTTCAGCTATTCCTGCGCCAAGTTCGCGCTGGCGGGCGCGACGACGATGCTGGCGCAGGCGCTCGCCCCCAGGGTGCGGGTGAATGCTATATCGCCGGGCCTGACGCTGAAGAGCGGTGACCAGAGCGATGAGGAATTCGCCGCGGTGGCGCGGGCCAATCTGCTCGAACGTCCCGTGGGGGCGGAGGCCATCGCCGACGCGGTGGTCTATTTGCTCGGGGCCAACAGCGTGACGGGGCAGAACCTGTTCGTCGATTGCGGCCAGCGGTTCATCCGCAGCCGGCGTGACGTGATGTTCGAGGCGCGCCGTGGCTGAGTATACGACGATCCTCGACGACCTGGACGTCTCGATGCGGCTGGGCATCCATCCGCATGAGCAGGTGCCGCAGCGGGTACGGCTGTCGGTCGAGATGACGGTCGCCTATCCAGCGCCGGTGTCGCAGGACTCGATCGATCAGGTGCTCGATTATGATTTCGTCCGCGAAGGCGTCCGCCAGCTGGCTTCGGGCCCCGGCTTCGCACTGCAGGAGACGCTCGTCGAGGCGGTGGCGGCGCTGTGCCTGTCCGATCCACGGGTAACGGCGGTGCGGGTGCGGTCGATGAAGCTCGACGTCTATCCCGATGCCAAGGTCAGCTGCGCGATCACGCGCAGGCGCCCGGCGGCGACGTCGACCGACACCTGGGTGTAATCGACGATCGCCGGGTGCTCGGTCGCGATCGGGTGGTCGTGGGTTTCGGTGATGACCATCACGTCGGCGCCCGCCGCCTCGCCCGCGGCGATGCCGGCGGGCGCATCCTCGAAGACGAGGCAGTCGGCCGCCTCGACGCCGAGGCGCTCTGCGGCGAGGCGGAAACAGTCGGGCGCGGGCTTGCCCTGCGCGACGTCCTCCGCCGTCACCATGACGGCGGGCGGCGGCAGGCCGGCGGCGCGCAGTCGCACGTCGGCGAGCGAGCGCGGCGCCGAGGTGACGATCGCCCAGCGGTCGTGCGGCAGCGACGCGGTGAAGCTGACGGCACCGGCGATCGGCACCACGTCGTCGACGTCGTCGATCTCCGCCGCCAGCAGCGCCTCGAACTCGGCCTGCGGGTCGACGCCGGCGGGGGCGAAGCGACGGATCGTCTCGATCGCGCGGACGCCGTGCATGACGCGCATCAGCTCGGCGACGTCGACGCCGTGGCTGTCCGCCCAGGCGGTCCAGGCGCGGATCGCCGAGGGGATCGAGTTGATCAGCGTCCCGTCCATGTCGAACAGGAACGCCGCATAGCCGGTATCGCTCACGCGCGGTTGGCCGCCGACAGGATCGCGCGGACGCTGGCGGTGGCGATGTCGGTATCGATGCCGACGCCCCAGACGGTGCGTCCTTCGGCGGTGCGGCACTCCAGATAGGCAGCGGCCTGCGCGTCGGCGCCGTGACCGATCGCATGCTCGGCATAGTCGACGACGTCGAGCGCGGGGCCGGTCGTGGCGGCGAGCGCGGCGATGACCGACGAGATCAGGCCGTTGCCGCGTCCGGTGATCGAGCGCTCCTCGCCATCGATCGCGACGCGGCCGACGAAGACTCGGTCGCCGGGATGGCCGCTTTCGGCATAGTCGACCAGCGCGAAGCGGTCGCCGGGCCCCGGCAGATAGACGCGCTCGAACGCGCCCCAGATATCGGCGGCGCCGAGCTCGCGGCTCGTCTCGTCGGCGAGCGCCTGGACGTGGCGGCTGAAATCGGCCTGGAGGCGCTTGGGCAACTTCAGGCCCTTGTCCTGCTCGATCACCCAGGCGACGCCGCCCTTGCCCGATTGCGAATTGACGCGGATCACCGCCTCGTAGCTGCGACCGAGATCGGCGGGATCGATCGGCAGATAGGGCACCTGCCACAGATCGTCGTTCTGCGTCTCGCGCGCGGCGAAGCCCTTCTTGATCGCGTCCTGGTGGCTGCCGGAAAAGGCGGTGAAGACGAGGTCGCCGGCATAGGGCGTACGCGGATGGACGGGGATGCGGGTGGCATATTCCACCGTCTTTACGATCGCGTCGATGTCCGACAGGTCGAGCCGCGGGTCGAGCCCTTGCGTGTACATATTGAGTGCGACGGTCACGAGGTCGCAGTTGCCGGTCCGCTCGCCATTGCCGAGCAGGCAGCCCTCGACGCGATCGGCGCCTGCCATCAGCCCCAGCTCCGCCGCCGCCACGCCGGTGCCGCGGTCGTTATGAGTGTGGAGCGAAATCGCCACCGCCTCGCGGTTGGGGATGTTGCGGCCGAACCATTCGATCTGGTCGGCATAGACGTTGGGCGTCGCGCACTCGACGGTGGCGGGCAGGTTGAGGATGATCGGGTTGTCGGCGGTGGGGCGCAGGACGTCCATCACCGCGGCGCAGACCTCGACCGAGAAATCGAGCTCGGCGGTGGAGAAGGTCTCGGGGCTGTATTCGAACTGCCAGCGGGTATCGGGCTGCTTGGCGGCTTCGTCGCGCAGCACCTTGGCGCCTTCGATCGCGATCGCCTTCACCTCGTCGCGGGTCATGCCGAAGACGATCTGGCGCCAGGCGGGCGAGACGGCGTTGTAGAGGTGGACGATCGCGGTCTTCGCGCCCTTCAGGCTGGCAAAGCTGGTTTCGATGAGGTCGCGACGCGACTGGGTGAGCACCTGGATCGTCACGTCGTCGGGGATGCGGCCGGTGGTGATGAGGCCGGAAATAAAGTCGAATTCGGTCGCGCCGGCCGACGGGAAGCCGACCTCGATCTCCTTCAGGCCAACCTTGACCAGCAGGTCGAAGAAGCGGGTCTTCTTCTCCGCATCCATCGGGTCGATCAGTGCCTGGTTGCCGTCGCGCAGGTCAGTCGACAGCCAGCGCGGGGCGGTGGTGATCGTGCGGCTCGGCCACTGACGGTCGGGGAGCTGGATGGGGGGGAAGGGACGATATTTGGTCGACGGATCGCGCAGCATATGGCTCGGCTCGCTCTTGGAGTGGGTCGGGCTTGCCCTCAGGCGCGGGTCGCGCAGGCTAACCTGCGCGACGGGTGATGGACGCGCCTAAGGGCGCGTAAGTCGAAGCAGGGGAAGGGCGGCTGCCGGGATCACGACCGGGTGGTTAGCGTGGGTGGCGGGGGGGTGTCCAGACCCTACGTCATGCCGGCTCGAGGCCGACATGACGTGGATGTGGTAACGCGTTGAAGCTACTTCACTTCTGGAAGGCGGCGTTGATCGTCAGCTTCACCTCGTCGCTGACGATCGGCGCGGCGAGGCCGAGGCCGAAGTCGCTGCGCTTCAGCGTGCCGGTGGCGGTGAAGCCGACGTTTTCCTTGCCGCCCATCATCGCCGGCGCCTTGCCCGCGCCGTAGAATTTCGCCTGGAGCGTCACCGGCTTGGTCACGCCGTTGAGCGTCAGGTTGCCGGTGATCGTGGCCGATTCGCCCGATGCGCGCACCGCTGTCGACACGAACTTGGCGTCGGCAGGGTTGGGGCCGAAGAAGTCGGGCTTGCCGCCGTCCTTGCCGGCGCGGAACATATGCTGGGTCAGACCGGCCGCCGGATTGACCAGCTTCGACACCGGGATGGTCAGGTCGACCTTGGCGCCGCCGGGGTTCTTCGGGTCGAGCATCAGCGTGCCCGATATGTCGCCGAACATGCCCGACAGCGGGGTGAAGCCCATGTGGTCGACGGTCCACGTCACCTGGGTGTGCGCGGGGTCGGCGGTGTACGTGCCGCCGGCGACCGCGGCGACGTTGCGCGTGCCCGGCGCGGTCTGGGCGACGGTGGTCGCCGAGGCGGCGGCGAGGGCGAGGGCGGCGGCGGTCATGATCGAACGCATGGAGGTTCCTTCCTGTTGATGGCCGGGAAGGTGGGCGCGGTGCGGGGCGGTGTCGAGATGCGATTTGGAGAGGGTGTGTTTCCCGGGTTGAGCAGGTTTGCGCGTCGACGCCGATGTCGTGACGGGAAGTCGGCGCCTTCCCATCCTCCGTCATCCCGGCCTTGAGCCGGGATCCAGCTCTCCGCCAGCGACGGGGCCTCAGCTTTGGCTTAGTCGCTCGATGAACCATGGATCTCGGCTCAAGGCCGGGATGACGGAGGGGCCTCTCGATGGCGCAAGGCTTCCGCCCCCTCCGTCACGCTGCGCGTGCCACCTCCCCCTGGCGGGGGAGGATTGGGGGCAGCGATCAGTTCTTCTCCTTGTCCACCAGCTTGTTGGCGCCGATCCACGGCATCATCGCGCGCAGCTCGCTACCGACCTTTTCAATCGGATGCGCGGCAGCCTGCTTGCGCGCGGCCTTGAGCTCGGGCTGGCCGGCGCGGTTGTCGAGGACGAAGTTCTTGACGAAGCGGCCCGACTGGATGTCGGCGAGGACGCGCTTCATTTCCTTCTTTGTCTCGTCGGTGATGATGCGCGGACCCGTCGTAATGTCGCCGTACTCGGCGGTGTTGCTGATCGAGTAGCGCATGTTGGCGATGCCGCCCTCGTACAGCAGGTCGACGATCAGCTTGGTTTCGTGGAGGCACTCGAAATACGCCATCTCGGGCGCGTAGCCCGCTTCGACCAGCGTCTCGAACCCGGCCTGGATCAGGTGGGTGACGCCGCCGCACAGCACCGCCTGCTCGCCGAACAGGTCGGTTTCGCACTCCTCGCGGAAATTCGTCTCGATGATCCCCGAGCGACCGCCGCCAACGCCGCTGGCATAGGCCAGCGCGACGTCGTGGGCGTTGCCGCTGGCGTCCTGGTGGACCGCGATCAGGCAGGGGACGCCGCCGCCACGGACATACTCGCTGCGCACGGTATGGCCGGGGCCCTTGGGCGCGATCATGATGACGTCGATGTCGGCGGGCGGCTCGATCAGACCGAAGTGGACGTTGAGGCCGTGCGCGAAGGCGAGCGCGGCGCCGGGCTTCATGTTGCCCTTGAGATCAGCGTCCCAGATCGCCGCCTGGTGCTCGTCGGGCGCCAGGATCATGACGATGTCGGCCCACTGCGCCGCTTCCTTGTTCGACAGCACCTTGAAGCCGGCATCGATCGCCTTCTTCGCCGTGGCCGAGCCCTCGCGCAGCGCGATCGCAACGTCCTTCACGCCGCTGTCACGCAGGTTCTGGGCGTGAGCATGGCCCTGGCTGCCATAGCCGACGATGGCGATCTTCTTGTCGGCGATCAGGCCAAGATCGGCGTCACGATCGTAATAGACACGCATGATAGTTCCCTTTGCTTCTCTCCCTCTCCCGCCGGGAGAGGATACGAAGGCTTGGCAGCGTGCTGCCTAGCCGGAGTTGGTGAGGGCAGGGGCACTCGCTGCCCTCACCCTTCCGCGGCTTCGCCGCTCCCTCCCTCTCCCAAGGGGAGAGGGAATGAAATCAGGCCGCCTCGCGCCCGCGGCCGATGGCGACGATGCCGGTGCGGGCGACCTCGACCAGACCGACCTCGGCCATCAGCTCGACGAACTTGTCGATCTTGTCGCGGCCGCCGGTGACCTCGAACACGAAGCTCGACGTCGTCGCATCGACGACGCGGGCGCGGTAGACGTCGGCGAGCCGGAGCGCCTCGATGCGGTGATCTCCGGCGCCGGCGACCTTCACCAGCGCCAGCTCGCGCTCGACATGCTCGCCGGTCGCGGTAAGATCGGTGACGGTGTGGACGGGGACGAGCCGGTCGAGCTGCGCCAACACCTGCTCCATGACGTGCGCGGAGGCGCTGGTCACGATGGTGATGCGGCTGACCGACTTGTCCTCGGTGATCTCGGACACCGTCAGGCTCTCGATATTATAGCCGCGCGCGGTGAACAGGCCGGCGATCCGGGCGAGGATGCCCGGTTCGTTGTCGACGACGATGGCGAGCGTGTGGCGCTCGGCCGTTTCCTGCTTGATGTGCATTTCAGTGCCTCACTCCCCTCCTTGCAAGGGAGGGGTTGGGGGTGGGTCGGTGTCCGGGGGATACGGGGCAGGCTGGCAGAGCATCAAGGTAGCGCGAGCACGCTTACCCACCCCCGACCCCTCCCTTCCAGGGAGGGGAGCAGATTTGTGTCAGACCAGTGCCTTGGCCTCGTCGTCCATTTCGCCCGACACTTCGTTCGCCTGGAGGATCATCTCCGTATGCGCGGCGCCCGATGGGATCATCGGGAAGCAGTTGGCGAGCTTGGCGACGCGGCAGTCGACGACGACCGGGCCGTCATGGTCGAGCATCGCCTGGATGCCGTCGTCGAGCTCGCCCATCGTCTCGATGCGGATGCCCTTCCAGCCATAGGCTTCGGCGAGCTTTACGAAATCGGGCAGGCTGTCCGAATAGCTTTCGGCATAGCGCGAGGCATAGGTCAGTTCCTGCCATTGGCGGACCATGCCCATATATTCGTTGTTCAGGATGAAGATCTTGACCGGCAGGCGATACTGGCTCGCGGTGCCGAGCTCCTGGATGTTCATCTGGATCGACGCCTCGCCCGCGATGTCGATGACGAGCGCATTGGGGTGGCCGAGCTGCGCGCCGATCGCGGCGGGCAGCCCATAGCCCATCGTGCCGAGCCCGCCCGACGTCAGCCACTTGTTGGGCGCCTCGAAGCCGAAATGCTGCGCGGCCCACATCTGGTGCTGGCCGACCTCGGTGGTGATGATCGGGTTGCGGGCCGCGGTGGCATCGTGGAGCGCCCGGATCGCGCGCTGTGGCATGATCGCCTTGCCGTCCTCCGGAAAGTCGAGGCACTTGACCGCGCGCCAGCCGTCGATGCGGCGCGTCCATTCCGACAGGTCGGGCCGGGGGTGCTGGCGCGCCTTCCAGACATGGACCATGTCCTCGAGCGCGTGGCCGACGTCGGCGATGACGGCGAGGTCGACGCGGACGTTCTTGTTGATGCTCGACCGGTCGATGTCGATGTGGACCTTGCGGCTGTTCGGGCTGAACGCGTCGAGGCGACCCGTGACGCGATCATCGAAGCGCGAGCCGAGCGCGACGATCAGGTCGGCCTGGTTCATCGCCATATTGGCTTCGTAGGTGCCGTGCATGCCCAGCATCCCCAGCCACTGCGGCGAGGATGCGGGAAAGGCGCCGAGGCCCATCAGCGTCGAGGTGACCGGCGCGCCGGTCAGCCTGGCGAGCTCGCGCAGCAGCTGGCTGGCCGCCGGACCCGAATTGATGATGCCGCCGCCGGTGTAGAGGACCGGGCGCTCGGCCGCAGCGAGCAGGTCGACGACCGCCTCGATCTCCGACCGCTCGGCCTTGACGCGGGGGCGGTAGGTCTTGTGCTGGATCGGGCCGGGCTTGGCGTAGCGCGCGGTCGCGACCTGGACGTCCTTCGGGATGTCGACGACGACCGGGCCCGGGCGGCCGGCGGTGGCGATGTGAAATGCCTCGTAGATGACGCCGCCGAGCTTCGCTGGGTCCTTCACCAGATAATTATGCTTGGTGCAGTGGCGCGTGATGCCGACGGTATCCGCTTCCTGGAACGCGTCGGTGCCGATCAGCGCCGTTGGGACCTGGCCGGTGATGACGACCATCGGGATCGAATCGAGCAACGCGTCGGTGATGCCGGTGACGGCGTTGGTCGCGCCCGGACCCGAGGTGACGAGGACGACGCCCGGCTTCCCGGTCGAGCGGGCATAGCCTTCCGCGGCATGGGTCGCGGCCTGTTCGTGGCGGACGAGGATGTGGCGGATGCGGCCCGGCCCCTCCGGCTGGCGGAACAGCGCGTCATAAATCGGAAGGACCGCGCCGCCCGGGTAGCCGAAGATGACCTCCACGCCGAGGTCGCGCAGCGCCTGGACGAGGATGTCGGCTCCGCTCATTTCGGTCGTCACGTGTCGCTTCCTTTCGATGGAGTGGGGCGGGTAGTAGCTAGAAAAGTGCGCGTCAAGCGTTATTGGCGCAATAAAGTTACGATTTGCTGCAACGCGTCATCGGCGGTTTCGCATCGCGACCAGTTTTCCGGGGGTTGGTGGCGGAACCAGGTATATTGCCGCTTGGCATAGCGGCGCGTGTCGAGCGCCAGGCTCTCCAGCGCTTCCGATAGCGACATCCGGCCGGTCAGGTGATCGATCAGGGCCGACACGCCGATCGCACGCCGGGCGGGTGCATCCTCGCCTACGTCGCGACGGAGCATCAGTCCGGCGACCTCGTCGATCGCGCCATCGGCGATCATCGCATCGGCGCGGGCGTTGATCCGTTCGTAGAGCAGCTCGCGATCGGGCAGCAGGATGGCGGCGGCGAGATCGACGTCGTTGGCGATCCCGCCCTCGCGCTGTTTCTGCCAATGGTGGATGGGCACGCCGGTCGAGCGGACGACCTCGAGCGCGCGGGCGACGCGAGCGCTGTCGTTGGGCGACAGGCGGGCGGCGGTGATCGAATCCTCGGCGCATAGCGCCCGGTGCGCCTCACCCACGGACATAGCGCGCACCTCGGCACGGATGTCGGGGACGATCGGCGGGACGGGGGCGATGCCGTGGAGCAGCGTGCGCAGGTACAGGCCGGTGCCGCCGACCAGGATCGGGAGCCGGCCGGCCATGATCGCCTCCGCCACCGCCGCCTTCGCCTCGTCGGACCAGCGGGCGGCGGAATAGCCGGTGTCGGCGGCGTCGATATGGCCGAACAGGCGGTGGGGAACGCGTTCCTCCTCCGCCTCCGAGGGGCGGGCGGTCAGGACGCGCAGGTCGGCGTAGACCTGGCTGGCGTCGGCATTGATGACGGTGCCGCCGGTTGCCTCCGCCAGCGCGATCGCGGCGGACGACTTGCCGCTGGCGGTCGGCCCTGCGATGAGCGCGAGCTTAGGCCTGGACATCGTCACGTCCGCGCCTCGGCGTTTGCAACGGGGGGAAGCTGGTTGTTCATTGCGACCTTGATAGCATCGGATCGGCTGGGTGCGGGCGATTTGTCGGATGCCGGCGATCGGCTTGCTGCGGCAGGCTGCAGCCCGAGCAGAAGTGCTTGGATCGATGCGGAAAAAGCCGCGGACATCGTCTTCGCGATGGCGCCCAACGCCGCGCGGGCGACGCTGGAGGGGGCGTTCCTTGGCGTCGATGTCGTGGTTCAGCGGCTGGCGGAACGCGAAAAGCGGCTGATCGTCGCCGACATGGATTCGACGATGATCACGGTCGAGTGCATCGACGAGCTTGCCGATTATGCGGGAATCAAGGCCGAGGTTTCAGCGGTGACCGAGGCGGCGATGCGCGGCGAACTCGACTTCGCCGGCGCGCTCGATGCGCGGGTCGCGCTGCTGAAGGGCATGGACGAGGGCGTGATCGAACGTTGCCTGGCCGAGCGGGTGCGGATCATGCCGGGGGCAGAAGCGCTGGTGAAGACGGTGCGCGCGCGTGGTGGTCATGCGGTGCTGGTGTCGGGCGGCTTCACGCGCTTCGCCGAGCCGGTGGCAGCACGGATCGGCTTCGACCGGGCAATCGCGAACGAGTTGTTGGTCGAGGATGGCAAGCTGACGGGCACGGTGGCGAAACCGCTCGTCGATGCGGATACGAAGCTGCGGACGCTGGAGGTGATGACCGCGACGCTGAACCTGTCGCCCGACCAGGTGATGGCGGTGGGCGATGGCGCGAACGACCTGCCGATGATCCGCGCGGCGGGGCTGGGCGTCGCCTATCACGCCAAACCCATCGTCGCGGCGGCAGCGGGCGCGCGGGTCGATCATGGCGACCTGACGACGCTGCTGTACGCTCAGGGGATCGCGCGGCGGGACTGGGTGCTAGGCTGATCGCCATCGATGATTGCCATTTCGCCAACGTGTTAACCAGTCCTTAGAAGCCTGCATCCTACCTCAGCTTTCGAATAGCGGAGGTTTGAACAGCAATGCGCGTTCTTGCGATGGCGTCGCAGAAGGGCGGCTCGGGGAAGACCACCCTGTCCGGACACCTTGCCGTCCAGGCCCAGCGGGCCGGACACGGGCCGGTCGTGCTGATCGACATCGATCCTCAGGGGTCGCTGGCCGATTGGTGGAACGAACGGACCGACGAATATCCTGCCTTCGCGCAGACGACGGTGGCGCGGCTCGCGTCCGACCTCGACCTGCTGCGGCAACAGGGATTCAAGCTGGCGGTGATCGACACCCCGCCCGCGATCACGATGGCGATCCAGAGCGTCATCAACGTCGCCGAGCTGGTGATCGTGCCGACCCGACCCAGCCCGCACGACCTGCGCGCCGTCGGCGCCACGGTCGACCTGTGCGACCGTGCGGGCAAGTCGCTTATCTTCGTCGTCAATGCGGCGACGCCCAAGGCGCGGATCACCTCCGATGCGGCGATCGCGCTGTCGCAGCACGGCACGGTGGCACCGGTCACGATCCACCAGCGCACCGATTTCGCCGCATCGATGATCGACGGCCGCACCGTCATGGAATGCGAGCCCAACGGCAAGTCGGCGCAGGAAGTCGGCGAATTGTGGACCTATATCGCGGGCAAGCTGGAAAAGAATTTCCGCCGTACCGTGTTCCACGCACCGACGCCGACGCTCGGTGCGGGGCCCGGCACCGGCTTTGCGCCGCGTCCGGCCCATGGCGGCTTCGGCCGCCGCGTCGTCGGTTAAGGAGCAAGGGACATGCCCGACAAGGGACTCGCTTCCCTCAGTTCGTCGCTGCTGGCCCGCAAGGGGCAAGCCAGGCCGGCGATGCGTAGCCAGGGATTCGCCGGCTTTTCCTCGACGTCGCTCGAGGATCTCGGCTGGAACGACATGGGCACGGCTGAGCCGGTTCGCGCGCCGGCCACGGTGCTGCCGATCCAGCTGCCGGAACCGCCCGCCGACGTGGTGTCTTTCGATACCGAGCCGGCGCACGAATCCTATGAAGGCGACATTCCGCCGGTGCTGCTCCAGCGCGAGGCGCTCAACGCATCGCTGACGATCCCGCCGCCCGTGAAGAGCGTGTCGGTGGCGACGGCGCAGCGTCTGAAGCGCGAGACGGCGCATGCCGGCAAGGCCGCCTTCACCCTGCGTGTCGATGCCGAGCGGCACCTGAAGCTGCGCATCGCCAGCGCGATCACCAATCGATCGTCGCAGGATCTGGTGACCGAGGCGCTCGACGCGCTGGTCGGTGCCATCGCCGAGGTAGAAGCGCTGGTGGCCCAACTGCCGCGTACCAAGGCGCAAAAACGGTGAGGACGGACGCGATGGCCAGGATCATTTTCTCGCTCGGGCTGACGACGCTCGTCGTCGCCGGGTCGGTCGGCTCGACCCCGATCAACGCGGTCGAGCCGGTCAGCAAGGAGGCGCGCAAGGATGCCGCCGCCGCTGCGAGCCGCGCCGACAAGGCGCTGGTGCGGGGAGACATGATCGCGGCGATCGCCTTTGCCGAGGCTGCCGTGCGATTGTCGCCGCAGTCGGCGGATTATCGGATGACGCTGGCGCAGGGCTATCTGCGCGCCGGCCGCTTCGCGTCGGCGCGGCAGGCGTTCGCCGACGTCAACCAGCTGCGCCCCGGCAGCGCCAAGGCAGCGCTGAACCTGGCGCTGGCGCAGATCGCGACCGGCGATATCGAGGGGGCGCGGGCGACGCTGGCGCAGAACGCCGGCCTGATCCCCGTGCGCGACCTGGGACTGGCGGTAGCGCTGGCGGGTGATCCCGCGGGTGCGGTGGCGATGCTGAGCGAGGCGGCGAAGAAGCCGGGCGCGGACGCGAAGCTGCGGCAGAATTTGGCGCTGAGCCTGGCGCTGGCCGGCCAGTGGCACGGCGCGCGACTGGTGGCATCGGCGGACATGTCGCCGGCCGACGTCGACCAGCGGATGGAAGACTGGGCCGCCTTCGCCCAGCCGACCGCGGTGTCGGACCAGGTCGCGACGCTGCTCGGCGTCCGCGCGGCCAGCGACTCGGGGCAGCCGGCGGTGCTCGCGCTGACCGCGCCGCTCCATGTCGTCGCGGCACCGATCGCGACCCCGGTGGCGGCGCCGACGCCGGCGCCTGAGCCGGCGGTGCTGGTGCAGCCCGAGCCGATCCGTCCGCCGCTATTGCTCGCGGTGCCCGCCATGCCGATGGTGGTGGCGGTGACGCCGCCCACCGCGCCGCTGGTCGCGGCCCCCTCGGTGGTGCCGGTCGTCGCCTCGGTGCGCTGGGGCGCTCGGCGTGAGGTGGTGCAGCCGCTGCCGGTGCTCAGCGCGACGCGTGCCGTCGGCCGGGTCGCTGCGGCATCGGCGCCGGCGGCGAAGGGCGACTGGTATATCCAGCTCGGCGCCTATGACAGCCCGGCGGTCGCGCGGGCGAAGTGGGAGCGCTTGAAGCGGCGCTATGCGGCATTCTCGGCCTATCAGCCGATGGGCGCCAGCGTGCGCAGCCGCGACGGATCCTTCTATCGCCTGTCGGTCGGCGGACTGACTCGGCGTGACGCTGCGGCGATCTGCGGGCGCTATCGGACGAAGGGCGGATCGTGCTTCGTGCGCCGCGGCACCGGCGACCAGGCCGCGGTCTGGACGCGCTATTCGTCCAAGGGGTGATCGCCACCCGATCCTCCCCCCCCTGATGCGGGCGGATAGCTAGGCGGTGACTTCGCGGCCGCCCTTCCACACGCGAAGGACGCGGCCTTCGACGGGCAGGCCGGCAAAGGGCGTATTGCCGGCGCTGGCGAAGGCGTCGGCGTCGATCCGCCACGGTGCGGCGGGATCGAAGAGCAACAGGTCGGCGGGCTTGCCGACCTGAAGCGTGCCGGCGTCGATGCCGAGTACTGCCGCGGGATTGGCCGCGACCAGCGCGAACAGGCGCTCCATCGGGAGCAGGCCGTCGCGCACCAGAATCAGCGACAGCGCCAGCAGCGTCTCTGCCCCCGCCATGCCGGGTGCCGAATCGGCGAAGGGCAGGCGCTTCGCCTCGGGGCCTTGCGGATCGTGGCCCGAGGCGATGACGTCGATCGTGCCGTCGGCGATCGCGGCTCGGGCGGCCTGGCGATCGGCCTCGCTGCGTAACGGCGGCGAGAGGTGGGCGAAGGTGCGATAGTCGCTCATCGCGATGTCGCTGAGGTGGAGATGCGCCGGGGTGATGCCGCAGGTGACCGCGACGCCGCGACGCTTGGCGGCGCGGACGAGATCGAGCGCCGCAGCGGTCGTGACCTGGCGCAGGTGAAGGCGAGCACCGGTCTCCTCCGCCAGCATCAGGTCGCGGGCCACCGCCAGCGCCTCGGCGGCGGCGGGGGCGGCGGGGAGGCCGAGCCGAGTTGCCGTCTCGCCGCTGGTCGCGACGGCGCCGCGAGTGAGCCCGCCGTCCTCGGCATGGGCGATCACGGTCAGGCCGAGCCCGGCGGCATAGGCAAGGACACGCGCCATCACGCCTGAATCGGCGATCCAGCCACGCCCGGTGCCGACCGCGCGCGCCCCGGCGGCACGGCAGGTCGCCATCTCGGCGAGGTCGGTGCCGGCGAGACCGCGAGTGGCGGCGGCGATCGGGTGGATCCACAGGTCCGGCCGGCCGACGAGCGCGGCGCGCTGGACGATACCGGGATCGTCGAGCACCGGCGCCTGATCGGGCATCAGCCCGACGCGGACGATGCCCCCGGCGCGACAGGCGCGGGCATCGGCCGCGAACACGCCGAGGTCGACGAGCGCGGGCGCGAGGTGGCGGCCGCGGCAGTCGATCGTCTCCGCCCCTGCCGACACCGCGTCGACGATGACGCCGTCCGCGACCAGCAGGTCGCCGGTGCGGGTGCCGGCGACGGGGCAGACGATCGTCGCGTTGACGAAGCGATAGTTCATGCCCAGCCCTCCACGCCGCGCGCTTGGCGGGTCAGGACGTCGAGGCAGGCCATGCGGACGGCGACGCCCATTTCGACCTGCTCGGTGATGGCGGACTGAATGCCGTCGGCCACCGACGAGTCGATCTCGACGCCGCGGTTCATCGGCCCGGGATGCATCACCAGCGCGCCAGGCTGCGCGCGCTTCAGCCGCTCCGGCGTCAGCCCGTAGAGCGTGCGATATTCGCGGGTCGAGGGGATGTAGCCGCCCGCCATCCGCTCGTTCTGGACGCGCAGCATCATGACGACGTCGGCGCCTTCGAGCGCTTCGTCGAAATCGATGAAAGCGGTGACGCCGGTGCGCTCGATCGCGGCGGGCATCAGCGTCGGCGGCGCGCACACGCGCACCTCGGCGGCGAGCGCGGTGAGCGCCAGGATGTTCGAGCGCGCGACGCGGCTGTGGAGCACGTCGCCGCAGATCACGACGCGCTGGTTGACGATGGTGCCGCGGCGGCGGCGGATCGTCAGCGCGTCGAGCAGCGCCTGCGTCGGATGCTCGTGCCAGCCGTCGCCGGCGTTGAGCACGGGGCAGCCGACCTTGTCCGCGATCAGCCGCACCGCGCCCGACGAGCCATGGCGGATGACGATGACGTCGGCGCGCATCGCGTTGAGCGTCTGCGCGGTGTCGATCAGCGTCTCGCCCTTCTTCACCGACGATTGGGCGGCGTGCATGTTGACGACATCGGCGCCGAGCCGCTTTCCCGCGATCTCGAACGACAGCAGCGTGCGGGTGCTATTCTCGAAGAAGGCATTGATCTGGGTGAGGCCGGCCAGTCGCTTGTCGGGCGCGGCATGCGCGCGGTTCGCCTCCACCCATCCTTCCGCCTCGTCGAGGAGGAAGGTGATCTCGTGCGGCTGGAGGCCGTCAATTCCGGTGAGGTGGCGGTGCGGGAAGACGGCACCCCCGGCGATGAGGGTGGCGGGGCGGTGGTCCGAAGCGGTTGGCATCGAGGGTGCCCGGTAGCGGGGCGGGGGCTTGGGGGCAAGCGGGGGCAATTCTAGATCTCAGTAAGCTGACTTACCGGGTGGCGAACTGGCGGGCTGAGGGGTGCCGATCGTCGATGCTGAAGAAGGAAGTGTCGGTGTTCGACGCTGACGATACATTCCGTTCACCATCGCCCCATTTTATGAAGGGATGTGAGGTTCATGCTTCTGTTGTTTGCTGCGATCGCTTCATCATCGCCAGGCCAAGTCAGGGACTTGTCCTGGCTGGCCGGTCATTGGTCGGAATGCTCGTCGCGCGGCGTGACATCCGAAACCTGGACCGACGCGCGCGGCGGCGTGATGTTGGGTGTCAGCAAGGCCATCCGCGCCGGTCGTACCGACTGGGAATCGATGCGGATCGACACGGACGCGGAGGGCGTCGCTCTTTTCGCTAGTCCCAAGGGACAGCCGTCGAAGCGCTTTCGCGCCACATCCATCGCTGCCGGCTATGCCGTCTTCGAAAATACCGGCCACGACTTCCCCCAGCGCGTCATTTATACAAGGCGGGAAGATCGCCTCGTCGGCCGGATCGAGGGGACGATCAATGGTGAACCCAGATCGATAGAATGGCATTACCGCGCCGTGGCTCTCAACGACGTCTGCCCGGTTGCGACGCCTTGATCCAGGCCGGCGGTTGCTGAGGCAAAAAAGCGGTAAGCCGGCTGCTCCAGCGATACGGCCTACGCTGATCGGCTAATCTTCGCGACGAGCTTCGATCCGCGCCCGCGCCTCCGCCGCGATCGCCTTTCGGTCACCCTCGGGCGCGAACGGTTCGCGGAAGTCCAGCGTCGCGGTGAAGGTGCCGCGGCGGGCCAAGACGCGTAACGCGTGGCTTTGGCCGGGCTCGTCGCCGACCCAGGCGATCTCGTCGGTGGCGTCGCCATAGTCGATGCGGACGGGCTGAACCTTGATGCCGGGTGGGGGCGGGGAGAGGGCGGCGAGGAGCGTCGGCTTGAAGGGGAGGATGGTGTGGCCGTCTCCCGTCGTGCCTTCGGGGAAGATGGTGACGGCCCAGCCCTGGGCGAGCGCTGCGCGGAGGCGATCGATCTGGTCGGCGACGCCGAGGCGGTCGGCGCGGGCGACGAAGAGGGTGCGGTTCAGCGTGCAGAGCCAGCCGATGACGGGGACGCTTGCCAGTTCCTGCTTGGCGACGAAGACGGCGCCGGTGCGGCCGGCGAGCAGCAGGATGTCGATCCAGCTCAGATGGTTGGCAAGGAAAACGACGTCGCGGCGGAGCGGGATACCGAGCGTGCGGGTCCGCGCGCCGACGACGCGGCCGACATAGCCCAGGAACAGCCGAGGCCAGGGGGAGGGCAGGCAGAAGAGTCGCCATATCCCATGGATGATGAGGGCAATCGCCAGGCCGAGGATGATGGCGGTGAGGCGACCGATAATGCGGAGGCGGTTCATCGGCGGCCAGTCCGTCGCGCGAGATGCTGAAACGAGTTCAGCATGACGGATAATGGAACCGCAAAGCCGCGTCGTCGGTCGCTCGCTTCGCGCCGCCGGCGGGGCTTGATGCGTCTCGACGCCAGCAAAGCTGGCGACGTTCGCATCAATCCTTCCGCGCGAGGCTGACGCCGTACAATTCCATGCGATGGTCGACGAGGCGGAAGCCAAGCTTTTCGGCGATCTGCTTTTGCAGCTGCTCCAGCTCGGGGTCGACGAACTCGATGACCTTGCCGGTTTCGACGTCGATCAGGTGGTCGTGGTGCGCCTCGGGCGAGGGCTCGTAGCGGGCGCGGCCGTCGCCGAAATCGTGGCGGTCGAGGATGCCCGCCTCTTCGAACAGCCGAACGGTGCGATAGACGGTCGCAATCGAGATACCCGAGTCGATCGCCGAGGCACGCTCATAGACCTTTTCGACGTCGGGATGATCCTCGGCCTCTGACAACACGCGGGCGATCACCCGGCGCTGTTCGGTGATGCGCAGGCCCTTTTCCTGGCACAGGGCTTCGAGGTCGATCTTGCGAGGCATGGGCGGGATATAGGCCAGGGGGCTTGTTGCGAAAAGCGCTACCGACTCGCAATAGGACGAAAGCCGGGGCGATCCGCGCGAATGCGTTGCGTCACAGGGCTTTGAGGTCGCGCCGATAGCTGTGGGCGTCGTGAAGCTGGCCGGAGCGGCCACGGTAATAGCCGCGACGCTCGCCGACCTGAGTGAAGCCGTGGGCGGTGTAGAGGCGGATGGCTTCGTTGCCGGCGCGGACCTCGAGATGGATCGCGGCGACCCCGGCATCCTCCGCCGCGGCGACGACGCCGCGCATGAGGGCGGTGCCGATCCCCGAGCGGCGATAGCCGGGCGCGACGGCGAGAAGGAGCAGCTCGGCCTCGTCGAGGACGGTGCGGACGAGGGCAAAGCCGGCGGGCTGGTCGTCGACCTCGGCGATGGTCAGGCGGACGCCGGGCATGGAGAGGACGCCAAGGCATTGGCCGCGTGTCCATGCCTCGCCATAGCGCGGATCGAAAGCGGCAGTCATCAACTGGTCGACGGTGGCGATGTCGCGGGGGGTGCCCGGGCGCACGACGATCGAGCGGGTCGCCATCAGCGCTGGCCCGGCAGCTTGGCGTCGGGCGCACGGCCATAGAACGGGACCGGTGGCAGATCGCGATAGGCCAGGGGGAGCATCGGCGCCCGCGCGGCGCGCGGCAGCAGCGCCGGCCCCTGCCGGTCGGCGGGCAGGTCGCGAAGCGCCGCCACGCCGTTGCCGACGACGCCCAGCGTGCCCAGCCGCGCCATGGCGGCGTCGGGTGTCAGCGATACGACGTCGTCGAGCGCGGCGAAGTCGGGCTGGTTGGTGAAGCGCTGCACGAAGACCTCGCCATGCCCGCCCTCCAGCACGACCGCGAACGGCGATGCGTCGGGGGCATCGAGAAACCGGTCGATCGCGACGAGCGCGAGCGAGGAATAGCCGCGGACGCCGGCACCCCAACCCAGTGCGAGGCCCCGCGCGGCGGCGATGCCGACGCGGATGCCGGTGAAGCTGCCCGGGCCGACATCGACGAGGATGCGGGTCGCGCGGCCGCCATCGGGCAGGCCGGCGATCATCGGCACCAGCTTTTCGGCATGGCCGCGGCCGACGACATCGTGCGCGTCGCCGATCAGCGTGCCGTCGGCCGCGAAGAGCGCGACCGAGCAGGCGGCGGTGGCGGTGTCGATGACGAGGGTGCGGTCGCTCACGATCCTCTCAATGCCGCACCGGGCGGCGCGCGCAAGCCGGTTTCAGACGGGCCGGTTTCAGAGGATCGTGTTGAACTGATCGAACGGCGGGCGCGGGAGGCGCGGCTGAATGCTCGACGGATCGCCGTGGCCGACCGTCATGATCATGATCGAATGATAATCGGGCTGGTCGGCGAAGAAGGCGGCGTCGACGCCCTTGGCGTCGAACCCGGCCATCGGCCCGGTGTCGAAACCGAGGCTGCGCGCCGCCAGGATCAGATAGGCGGCCTGGAGATTGGCGTTCTGCTGCGCCGAGCGCTCGCGGCCGACGGGCTCGGCGAACCAGGGGCGCGCATCGACGTGCGGGAAGAAGGTCGGCAGGTGCTCGTGGAAATTCTTGTCATAGGCGATGATGACGGTCGCCGGCGCCTTGCGCACCTTCGCCGCGTTCGAGTCGCTGGCCAGCGCGGCGAGCTTCTCCTTCGCCTCGGGCGTGGTACACCAGATGAAGCGGCCCGGATGCTGGTTGGTCGCGGTCGGCCCCATCTTGGCCAGTTCGTAGATCGCGCGGATGTCCGCCTCGGTCACCGGGGCATCGGTGTAGCCGTTGAAGGTGCGCGCGGTACGGAAGAGCTGGTCGAGGGCGGTGTCGGGGAGGGCGTCAGGCATGGGGCATCCAGTCGCAAGAGTTGCGTCAGTGTCCCTCGACTTCGCTCGGGACGAACGGTGTGCGGAGGAAGAGGGCGCCGGTCAGACGGCGCGGACTTCGGTGACCTCGGGGACGTAGTAGCGCAGCAGCTGCTCGATACCGCTCTTGAGCGTCGCGCTCGACGACGGGCAGCCGGCGCAGGCGCCCTGCATCTTGAGGTACACCTTGCCCTTGTCGAAACCGCGATAGACGATGTCGCCGCCGTCGTTGGCGACCGCGGGGCGGACGCGGGTTTCGATCAGCTCCTTGATCTGGGCGACGATCTCGGCATCGGCGGGGTCGTCGGTGGTGACGCCCTCGTCCTCGGCGGGTACGCTGAAGCCGGCGCGGGCGGGCTTGAACAGCGGCATGCCGGCGCTGAAGTGATCGAGCAGGATCGCGAGCACGTCGGGCTTCAGGCTGGACCAGGCGACGCCCGGCGCCGCGGTGACCGACACGAAGTCGCGACCGAAGAACACGCCGGTGACGTCGCCGAGCGCATAGATCGCTTCGGCCAGCGGGCTCGCTTCGGCTTCCTCGGGCGTCGCGAAATCGCGGGTGCCGTTGTCCATGACGGTGCGACCCGGCAGGAACTTCAGCGTGGCCGGGTTCGGGGTGGTTTCGGTCTCGATCAGCATGACCGGCATGTGGCCCGGCGTAGGGCGGGGATCAAGCGGGTCGGGGGAAAGGGATTGTTTCCGGATTGGTAGGGAGGCGTTCCGATCCTCCCCCGCCAGGGAGAGGCACTAAGCGAGTGAGTTGCTTAACGCCCCTCCGTCAGCTTCGCTGCCACCTCCCCCTGGCGGGGGAGGATGGGCACGTCACACGTCCAACTGCTTCACCGCCTGGTTCCAGCTGTCGATGTTGTTGCGCGCCTCCTGGACGAAGGCGGAGCGCTTGACGAAGCCCATAAAGAAGTCGGCGAACCATTTGCCCGGCTGGCGCAGCGGGCGTTCGAACTGGATCAGCAGGACGACGCGCGTGCCCTGCGTGTCGTTCCATACCTCGTGCCGATAGGTGTCGTCGAACACCAGCGTCTCGCCCTCCGCCCAGCGGACGACGCGATCATGGACGCGCATGCGCACGTCGCCGTCGCGCGGCACGATCAGGCCGAGGTGGCAGGTGATCAGCCCCTTGGTGACGCCACGGTGATCGGGAATGTGGGTGCCGGGCGCCAGGATCGAGAAGAAGGCGCTGTTGAGGCCGGGAATGCGCTCGACCAGCGCCGCGGTCTGCGGGCAGCGATCGGCGTTGTCGTCGATGCGATAGCCATAGCCCCACAGGAAGAACGAGCGCCACTTGTTGACCTCCGCGATCGAGCGGTGGTCGGGCGAGATGGTGGCGAGGCTTGGGCTCGCCTCGCCGCGCAGCGCCACGGCGACCGCCTCGTCGCGGATCGTTTCCCAATGGTCGCGCAGCATCGCGGTCCAGGGAAAGTCGCGGACGTCGAGGACCGGGTCGTTCGATACCAGCGACGACGATCCGATCAGCTTGTCGAACAGACCGCGAAGCGCCTTGCCGATGGTGATGATCAGCGGGCGACCGCGCTCCGCCTCCATCGCCGCGCCGGGCTGTGGCGCGCCGGAAATGACGTTGAGGTCGGGCACAAGGACGACATCGGGATCGGTAGCGCCCGAATTCTGCCGCAATGCGGTAAGGGACTGTTGGGTAGCTGGCGCCATCATCTTGCTTCTCGTCGGTCTTTCGTTCGGTCGCTGCACTCCTGCAGCGCACAACGCGGCAGCGGACAAAGCGCCCCGTCGCCCCGGGCGCTAGCCAGACTATGGGTCGAAAAAATGGCGATGTGCGGCAGCGGCGCGGCCTGAAATTCCCGCGCATCGCTGGCGGTTGGGCGGCAGCGGCGCTACAGGGCCGGCATGGCGTTTTTCTCCCGCGCGCTCGCGCCCGTATTCGTCCTTGCCCTTGCGACCCCGCTGATCGGCCAGTCCACCGCGCCCCGGCGGGCAACGGCGGCGAAGCCGGCACGGCCCCAGGTGGCGGCGTCGGTCCAGCCGGGGATCAAGGTCGATACCACGCCCTGGCTGTACAAGGGCAGCGACCTGCCGCCCGATCCGGCCTGGTCGTTCGGCACGCTGCCCAACGGCCTGCGCTATGCGGTGCGGCGCAACGGCGTGCCGCCGGGGCAGGTATCGATCCGCGTGCGCATCGACAGCGGCTCGCTGGTCGAGACCGACGACCAGCGCGGCTATGCCCATTTCATGGAGCATCTGACGTTCCGCAGCTCGGAATATGTGCCGGACGGCCAGGCGAAGCTGGTGTGGCAGCGGCTGGGCGCGACCTTCGGATCCGATTCGAACGCGTCGACCACGCCGACGCAGACGTTGTACAAGCTCGACCTGCCGAGCGCGACAGCGGGCAGCGTCGACGAAAGCTTGAAGATCCTGTCGGGAATGATGGCGGCGCCGACCACCACCGATGCGGCGGTCGCGGCCGAGCGGCCGATCGTCCTGGCCGAGCGCCGCGAGCAGCCCGGCCCGCAGGTGCGGCTGTCGGACGAATTGAACAAGCTGTTCTTCGCCGGCCAGCCGCTGGCGGAACGCTCGCCGATCGGGACGCTGAAGTCGCTGGAGGCGGCGACGGGCGCGAGCATGACCGCGTTCCACGACAAATGGTATCGGCCGAGCCGCGCGGTCGTCATCATCTCGGGCGATCTCGATCCCGCGACGCTGTCGCAGCTGGTGGTGAAGAACTTCGCCGGCTGGCAGGGCAAGGGCGCCGATCCCGCCGAACCCGACTTCGGCAAGCCCGATCCGAGCAAGCCGAGCGCGGCGACGATGGTCGAACCGGGCCTGCCGCCGCTGGTCATGCTCGGCGTGATCCGGCCCTGGGAGTATAATGACGACACCCGCGCCTTCAATCAGAAGCGGATGGTCGACACGCTGGCCGGCCGGATCATCAGCCGGCGGCTGGAACGGCGCGCCCGGGCCGGGGGTAGCTTCGTGTCGGCGAGCGTCGATATCGACGACGTATCGCGATCGGCGAACATGACGCGGGTCACGATCCTGCCGGTCGGCGACCAGTGGGAAGCGGCGCTGAAGGACGTACGCGCGGTGATCCAGGATGCCGAGACGACGCCGCCGAGCCAGGCGGAGGTGGATCGCGAATATGCCGATTACGACGCCGCGCTGCGCAATTCGGTCGACACCGCGCGCGTCGAGGCGAGCGCCAAGCAGGCCGACGACATGGCCGGCGCGCTCGACATCCGCGAGACGGTGACCGCGCCGCAGAACCAGTATGAGATCCTGACCGACGCCAAGGCGAAGGGCATGTTCACGCCGGCGACGGTGCTGGCCTCGACCAAGAAAATCTTCGAGGGCGTGGCGACGCGCGCGATCGTCAACACGCGGACGATCGAGAAGAACACGGCGGCGCGGCTGGAGGCGGCGCTGAAGGCCGATGTCAGCGGACTGGCGGTGAAGCGCACCGCGCAGGCGTCGGTCGACATATCGAAGCTGCCGGCGTTCGGGCCGGCGGGCAAGGTGGTGTCGCGGGTGACGCTGCCCGACCTGCCGGTCGAGATCGTCACCTTCGCCAACGGCGTCCGGCTAATGCTGTTCGTCAATCCCGACGATACCGGCCGCGTCTATGTCCGCGCGCGCTTCGGCGGCGGCTACAACGACCTGCCGGCCAACAAGGCGAGTCCGGCCTGGGCGGCCGACCTTGCACTGATGGAAGGCGGGATCGGCGACCTGAGCCAGGACGACATCGATCAGCTGACCGCCGGGCGGCAGTTGAAGCTCGATTTCGGGATCGACGAGGACGCGTTCTCGATCGCGGCGTTGACGGGGCCGAAGGACTATGCCGACCAGCTGCGCCTGACCGCGGCGAAGATGGCGTTCCCGCGATGGGATGCCGCGCCGGTGCTGCGCGCGAAGTCGGCGGCGCTGACCGCCATTCCCGGCTATGAAGCATCTGCCGACGGGGTGCTGTCGCGTGACTTGGAAGGGCTGCTCCACGATGGCGACCCGCGCTGGGCGACGCCGACGGCGAAGACGATCAATCAGTTGACCCCCAAGAAGTTCAAGGACTTCTGGGCGCCGAGGCTGGCGTCGGGGCCGATCGAGGTCGACGTGTTCGGCGACGTCAAGGCCGACGAGGCGATCGCCGCGGTGGCTGCCACGTTCGGCGCGATGCCGCCGCGCGACGCCGCCAGTCCGACGCCGCCGCCGGTCCGCTTTCCGGCGCATGACGCCAAGCCGGTAATGCGCACGCACAAGGGCGAGGTGAACCAGGCGTCGGCGGTGATCGCCTGGCCGACGGGGGCCGGCCTCGCCGACATCGCCGAGGCGCGGCGGCTCGACGTGCTGTCGCAGATCTTCAGCGACCGGCTGTTCGAGAAGATGCGCCAGGCGGCGGGTGCCAGCTACAGCCCGGGCGTGTCGAGCAGCTGGCCCAAGGGAATGCCCGGCGGCGGGCGGCTGATGGCGATCAGCCAGGTGGCGCCGGAGAATGTCGACCTGTTCTTCCGCATGGCACGCGAAATCGCGGCAGACCTCGTCGCCAAGCCGGTCAGCGACGACGAGCTGGCGCGGGTGAAGGGGCCGCTGGCGCAGATGTATCAGCGTGCCTCGACCAGCAGCCTGTTCTGGCTGCGCGAGCTGTCGGGCGGTGCGTTCAATCCGGCACGGCTGGAAGCGACGCGGCGGATCGGGCGCGACTTCGGTGCGGTGACGCCGGCGGTGCTGCAGCAGACGGCGGCCAAGTATCTGGTGCCGGGCATGGACTGGACGATGGCGGTGGTGCCGGCGAAGGCGAAGTAGGGGCCTCGTCCGTCGTCATCCTGAACTTGTTTCAGGATCTTAAGCCGCGGGGGGCGTCGCGGTGAGATGCTGAAACGAGTTCAGCATGACGGGGAGTTGAGGGGAGTTCTCGCCCCTCCCCTTCAGGGGAGGGGTTGGGGTGGGGGAGGCACGCGATGGTCTCCGTGAGACACGCCCCACCCCCTAACCCTCCCCTGAAGGGGAGGGGCTTTGTCCGAATCAAGACTTGTACAGCGCGTCGAGCTTGTCGCCGTAGGCCTGCTTCAGCATATGGCGGCGGATCTTCAGACTGGGGGTCAGCTGCTCGTTCTCGATCGTGAAGGGCGCGTCGGCGATCACATAGCGACGGACGCGCTCGATCACCGACAGGTCCTTGTTCACCCGCTCGATCGCCGCGGACAGCGCGGCGCGATAGTCGGCATTCTCGGCGAGGTTCCTGAAATCGCAGCGATTGCCGTGCTTTGCGCACCATTCCTGCGTCCATTCGGGATCGGGAACGATCAGCGCGACCATATAGGGGCGGCGGTCGCCCGCGATCATCGCCTGGACGATCTCGGGCTGTAGCGTCAGCATCCCCTCGATCTTCTGGGGCGCGACATTGTCGCCCTTGTCGTTGATGATGAGGTCCTTCTTGCGATCGGTGATCTTGATCCGCCCCGCCGCGTCGATCTCGCCGATATCGCCGGTGTGGAGCCAGCCGTCCTTCAGCACGCGCTCGGTTTCAGCCTCGTTGCGCCAATAGCCGTGCATGACGAGTTCGCCGCGGACCAGGATCTCGCCGTCGGGCGCGATCCGCACCTCGGTGTTCTTGAGTGGCGGGCCGACACTGTCCATCCGCACGCCGACCTTGGGCCGGTTGCACGAGATGACCGGCGCCGCCTCGGTCTGGCCATAGCCCTGGAGGAAGGTGAGGCCGATGCTCTGGAAGAAGATGCCGATCTCGGGATTGAGCGGCGCGCCGCCCGAAACCATCGCCTTCAGCCGCCCGCCGAACTTGCGGTTGATCTTGGGCTTGAAGAGCAGGTCGACCGCGAGCTTCGTCGGGCGGTCGATCAGCCGCAGCGTTCGGCTGCTCTCGCGCGTGCCGACCGCGACGGCGCGGGTCAGCAGCTTCTGGCCGAGCCCGCCCTGCTTCTCGATCGCCTTGGTGATGCGGGTGCGCAGCACCTCGAACAGGCGGGGCACGACGAACATGATCGTCGGGCGCACCTCCTCGATGTTGCTCGCCAGCTTGTCGAGCGCCTCGGCGTAATAGATCTGGCCGCCCATCGCGATCGGAAAATGCTGGCCCCCGGTGTGTTCATAGGCATGGCTGAGGGGGAGGAACGACAGGAAGATTTCGTCGTCCCAGCCGAAATCCTCGGCGATGACGGTGCAGCAGCCGTCGCAGTTGTGCAGGATCGCGCCATGATGCTGCATCACCCCGCGCGGCGCGCCACCGGTGCCGCTGGTGTAGATGATGCAGGCGAGGTCCTGGCGCGCGAAGGTGGCGGCGTCGGCAACGACCTGCGGATCGGCCTGGTGGCTGGCGATCAGGTCGCGCCAGCCGTGGAAGGCGATGGCGTTCGACGGCGCGCGCATGTCGTCGATGCCGATGACGTGTTGCGGCTGGTTGGATCGCAGGACCGCTGGCATCAGCGTCTTGGCGAGCTTCGCGGTCGACACGATGATCGCGCAGGCGCCCGAATTCTCGATGATATGCTGGTGATCGCGTTCGGTATTGGTGGTGTAGGTCGGCACCGTGACGCAGCCAGCGGCCATGATCGCCAGATCGCTGATGCACCATTCGGGGCGGTTCTCGGCTACCAGCATCACGCGGTCGCCCGGCTTCAGCCCCAGTGCCCTTAGTCCGGTGGCGAGGCTCGCCACCTGGCGTGCCGCCTCGGCCCAGCTGGTCGACGTCCAGGCGCCGTCCCGCTTCGCCCACAGGAAGGGGGCGTCGCCCTTTTCGCGCGCGCGGGTGAAGAACATCGCGACGAGATTGGGGAAATGTTCGAGGGTACGGGGCATAACTCTCCTTGGATGGTGCGCTCTCGTGACGGAGCGCATCCGCTATTCGGGCAGGCGATCCTTGGTCAGGCCGACGCGGCGGATCGCGGCGACGCTGCCGTCTTCGGCCATCGCGACGCCTTCGCTGCGCGGATCGGCGGCACCGACCCAGCGACCGCCGACACGCTCGACGGCGTTGGCCTTGAGACCGAGTTGCTTCGATTCTACCCGCTCGCCGAGCGCGCGCAGCGCGGGCAGCATCGCATCGAGCTGCGTGCCCGTCTCGGCATAGGCGACCGGGCCGGGGGCGAAGACGAGGCCGAGGCCGATCGCGTCCTGCGCCGACAGCTTCCAGTCGACGACGCCGACGATCGCCTTCGCCACCTGAGCGATGATCGTCGGGCCACCCGCGGCGCCCACGACGAGGCGGACGCGGCCGGCGGGGTCGTAGACGATGGTCGGCGCCATCGACGAGCGCGGGCGCTTGCCCCCCTCGACCCGGTTGGCGACGAGATAGCCCTGCTTGTCGGGGACGATGTCGAAGTCGGTGAGCTGATTGTTGAGGATGATGCCGTCCATCGAAAGGCCCGAGCCGAAGACGCCTTCGACCGTGGTCGTCACCGACACGGCGTTGCCGCGCGCGTCGGCAACCGCGACGTCGGTCGTCCCGGCGGTCTCGCGCGCGGTGACGGGGATGCGCGGCGGGGCGCCGGCGGGGGTGCCGGCGGTGATGGTGCCAAGCGACCTGTCGGGCGAGATCAGTTCCGAGCGGCGGGCCAGGTACGCGGGATCGAGCAGCCCGGCGACCGGCACGCGGACGAAGTCGGGATCGCCGATGTAGAGGTCGCGATCGGCGAAGGCGAGACGCGTGCTCTCGGCGAACAGGTGCCACGACACCGGCGATGCGGCGCCGAGCCTGGCCATGTCGAAGCGCTCGAGCTGCTTCAGGATCATCAGCACGGTGATGCCGCCCGACGAGGGCGGGCCCATCGAGCAGATGCGATGAGCGCGGTAGGTGGCGCAGACCGGGTCGCGCGACTTGGCGTCGTAGCTGGCGAGATCGCCGGTCGTCATCTTCGACGGGTTGCGCGCCGCGGTATCGACGGTGGAGACGAGCTTCTGTGCCTGGGGGCCGACGTAGAAGCTGTCGGGACCCTGGATGGCGAGTCGCTGAAGCAGCGCCGCCTGCGCGGGGTTGCGGATCGTGCTGCCTACGGGAAGCGGCTGGCCGTTCGGGCCCGCGTAGAGGGCGCGGGTTGCGGGCGTGATGTCGCCGCCGAACCGCGCGAGGCTGTCGACGAAGCGTGGGGTGAGCTTCCAGCCGTCGGTCGCCAGGCGGATCGCGGGTTGGAACAACCGTGCCCAGGGCAGCTTGCCGCCCTGGCGATGCGCGAGCGCCATGCCGCGGATCGCGCCGGGGACGCCGACGCTTCGCCCGCCGGGGACGGCATCGGCATGGCTGAGCGGCTGGCCGTCGGCGGTGTAAAACCAGCGCGGATCGGCGGCGGCCGGCGCGGTTTCGCGCGCATCGACGGTCCACAGCTTGCCGCCCTGAGGCTGGCTGACCCAGAAGCTGCCGCCGCCGAGGCCCGAGCTTTGCGGTTCGACGACGCCCAGCGCGAGCATGGTGGCGATCGCGGCATCGGTGGCGCTGCCGCCCGCGCGCAGGATCTCGACGCCGGCGGCGGCAGCGCGCGGGTCGGCGGCGCTGACCATGCCGGCGGCCCTGGCCGGCGCGGGTCGACGCGCCTCGGCCGGAGCGGCGGTGATGGCGAGCGTGGTGAGGGCGAGGATGAGCGACGTCTTCATTGCCGCCGACGCTACCCGAGTTGCCCCCGATGGCAAGGCCGTAGCGTCAGGCGTCGGTGCCGATCACCGCGGCGAGATCGGTAATGCCGTCGCGGGCGAGCAGGGCGTCGAGGTCGGCGAGGATGCGACGGACGAGGCCAGGGCCCTCATAGACCAGCGCACTGTAGAGCTGGACGAGGCTGGCCCCCGCGCGCAGGCGGGCATAGGCCTCTGCCGCATCGCCGACGCCGCCTCCCGCGATCAGGGCGATGCCGCTGCCGGTCGCCTGGCGGAAGTCGCGCAGCCGCTGTGCCGCCAGCGGAGCGAGCGGGGCGCCCGATAGACCGCCGCCCTCGTCGGCCTGAGGCGACCGCAGGCCCGGGCGGGTGACGGTGGTGTTGCCGACGATCAACGCATCGATGCCATGCGTCAGCGCGGCGCGGGCGATCGAGTCGATCTGCGCCGGCTCCTGATCGGGTGCGACCTTCAGGAACAATGGCGTCGTCCCCCGCGCGGCGGCGGTGGCGGCAAGCAGGTCGTCGAGCGCGGCGCCATGTTGCAGGTCGCGAAGGCCGGGGGTGTTGGGCGAGCTGATGTTGATCGTCACATAGTCGGCGACCGGGGCGGCGGCGGCGACGCCATGGGTATAGTCGGCGATGCGATCGGCCGCGTCCTTGTTGGCGCCGACGTTGATGCCGACGAGCCCGCGACGCCTGGCGGCGGCGACGCGGGGCAGGGCGGCGTCGAGCCCGCCGTTGTTGAACCCCATGCGGTTAACCACCGCGCGATCCGCGACGAGGCGGAAGAGGCGCGGGCGGGGGTTTCCGGCTTGGGGCAGCGGGGTCAGCGTGCCGATCTCGACGTGCCCGAAGCCGAGCGCATGGAAGCCGTCGATCGCTCGGCCGTCCTTGTCGGCGCCGGCGGCGAGGCCGAGCGGGTTGGCGAAGTCGAGACCGGCGACGCGGGTGCGCAGGCGCGGCGACTCGACCCGGTCCGGCGCGAGCGGCAACCCGGCGCGCGCCCAGCCGGCGAGCATCGACAAGGTAAGACCATGTGCCCTTTCGGCATCGATGGTGAACAGGAGAGGACGCAAAGCAAAGGTCATGGTGGCGGCGCACTCGCACGCCGTTGCGCCGGGGTCAAAAAAACCTCCCGCTTCGGGACGGCGATGGCGGATTCGTCCAATACTTCAAGACTGCCCCATGCTTTGAGGATGTTGCGACCCAAGGAGCGAGCTTTCGGGCACGCTTCTCACTGAAAGGCCCGGCTGCTTGCGGCCGGGCCTCTTTTCTGTGTCGTTTCAGGATGCTAAGCCTGTCCGTGGGGGGATTACATGGCGGGTGTCGTTCTCGACTATCAGATACCGGCGTCGCGACTCGCTCCTTATATTTCGACCTTCTATCGGCTGCAGACCGACACCGGTCTGAACGAAGTCGAACGCGCCGACCGCGCGCAGTTGCGCCTGCGCCTATCCGCCGGAAGCGCCCATTATGTCTTTGCCGACGGCTCTCGGCAGGAGGCGACACCGCTTCATCTATTGGGGCCGACGAGCGGTGCTTTTACCGTATCGGCGGAAGGGCCGTTGCTGGTCTTCGGCATGGGGCTGATGCCAGCGGGATGGGAGGCGCTGATCGACGACGACGCTTCGTTGCTGCTCAACCGGGTCGCGGATGCCGGGGCGGTGCTGGGCGAGTCGCTGACGAACGCCGTCGCCCGGCTGCGATTCGACCAGGATATCGCGGCGATGGCTTCGATCATCGAGCCGGTGCTCGACGCGCTGCTGCGACCGACGCAGCACGGCACGCGCAGCTTCGTCGAGGCGGTCGACGCCTGGCTGGCCGATGCGCCGTCGCCGTCGCTCGACGCGCTGGCGGCCGCGACGGGGCTGTCGCGGCGGCAGGTCGAGCGGCGCTGCAACCAGTTGTACGGTGCGCCTCCCAAGCTGTTGGCGCGCAAATATCGTGCCCTGCGAGCGGCGGTCGCGCTGTCGAAGCAGCGCGGCGGCGAGATGCCCGTCATCGAGGGCTTTTACGACCAGAGCCACATGATCCGCGAGATCAAGCAGTTCACCGGCATGACCCCGCGTCAGGTGCGCACCGGTGGCGGCGGCTGGCTGACGCAGCTGTCGATCCAGCATCGAAGCGCGCTGGAGGGCACCGTCCCCCCGATCGTCAGTCGGACCTGATCGCCGGCGCCGACCGGTTGACGTCGGCGCCTCGAACGCCCATCTGCCAATCGGATCGATACGATCCGATTTGAGAATCGTTCGCAGATGCGCCTGTCTTCGCTTGCCGACTATGCCGTCGTGATGATGACCGCGGCTGCCCGCCATTGCGGCGGCGTGGCGCGGCTTAACGCGACGGTGCTCGCCGAAGAGACGGGCGTGCCGCTGCCGACTGCGCAGAAGCTGGTCAGCCGGCTGTCGAGTGCCGGGCTGATCGAAAGCACGCGCGGCACCGGCGGCGGCTTCCGGCTGGCGCGTCCACCGGCATCGATCTCGCTCGCCGACATCGTCGAGGCGGTGGAGGGGCCGATCGCGCTGACGGCGTGCGTCGAACATGGCGCGCAGGATTGCGGGATCGACCATCAATGCTCGGTCAAGCCGCATTGGGGCGTGGTCAACGCCGCAGTGCGGGGGGCGTTGGCGGGCATCTCGCTAGCCTCGCTGACGACGCAGCCCGCGTCTCGATCCGCTACCCTTTCTTCGTCTCGTAACCGGACCCCGGCCTTCGCCGGGGTGGAAAGTTGATCATGGCCACCAAGAACGCCGAGGCCCATGCGGCCGTCGCCAAGAAGTACGAGTGGGGCTTCGCCACCGATATCGAGCAGGACTTCGCGCCCAAGGGGCTGAGCGAGGACACGGTTCGCTATATCAGCGCCAAGAAGAACGAGCCCGAATGGATGCTCGACTGGCGGCTTAAGGCGTTCCGGCTGTGGCAGACGATGGAGGCGCCGGATTGGGCCAAGCTCAACATTCCGTCTATCGACTATCAGGACGCCTATTATTACGCCGAGCCCAAGGCGAAGGCGACGATCGCGAGCCTCGACGAACTCGATCCCGAGATCCTGCGCACCTACCAGAAGCTGGGCATCCCGATCGAGGAGCAGAAGGTGCTGGCGGGCGTCGAGGGCGCGCGCAAGGTGGCCGTGGATGCGGTGTTCGACAGCGTCTCGGTCGCGACGACGTTCCGGGCCGAGCTGGAGGCGGCGGGGGTGATCTTCCGCTCGATCAGCGAGGCGATCCGCGAATATCCCGATCTGGTCCGCAAGTGGCTGGGCAAGGTGGTGCCGCAGCACGACAACTACTTCGCGACGCTCAACTGTGCGGTCTTCAGCGACGGGACGTTCGTGTACATTCCCGAGGGCGTTCGCTGCCCGATGGAGCTGTCGACCTATTTCCGCATCAATGCCGAGAATACCGGGCAGTTCGAGCGGACGCTGATCGTCGCCGACAAGGGCGCCTATGTCAGCTATCTGGAGGGCTGCACCGCGCCGATGCGCGACGAGAACCAGCTTCACGCCGCGGTGGTGGAGTTGGTCGCGCTGGACGATGCGGAGATCAAATATTCGACCGTCCAGAACTGGTATCCCGGCGACGAGAATGGCGTCGGCGGCATCTACAACTTCGTGACCAAGCGGGCGCTTTGCCAGGGCAAGCGGTCGAAGGTGTCGTGGACCCAGGTCGAGACGGGCAGCGCGGTGACGTGGAAATATCCTTCGTGCGTGCTGAACGGTGAGGATTCGGTCGGCGAGTTCTATTCGGTCGCGGTGACCAACAACCGCCAGCAGGCGGATACCGGCACCAAGATGATCCACAACGGCAAGGGATCGCGATCGACGATCGTGTCGAAGGGGATCAGCGCCGGGCGCTCGGACAACACCTATCGGGGCCTCGTGAAGGTCGCGCCGGGTGCGGAAGGGGTGCGCAACTTCACCCAGTGCGACTCGCTGCTGCTGAGCGACCAGTGCGGCGCGCATACCGTGCCGTATATCGAGGTGCGCAATCCCAGCGCGCAGATCGAGCATGAGGCGACGACGTCGAAGATCAGCGAGGACCAGCTGTTCTACGCCATGTCGCGCGGGCTCGATCAGGAAGCGGCGGTGGCGCTGATCGTCAACGGCTTCGCGCGCGAGGTGCTGCAGCAGCTGCCGATGGAGTTCGCGGTCGAGGCGCAGAAGCTGCTGGGGATCAGCCTTGAAGGCTCGGTCGGCTGATGAACGAAGCCCCTCCCCTTCAGGGGAGGGGTTGGGGTGGGGGATGCGGGCGATGGTCTCGGTGAGACACGCCCCACCCCCGACCCCTCCTCTGAAAAGGAGGGGCTTAGAGGAAGAATGATGCTCAAGATTGACAACCTTCACGCCGAGATCGACGGCAAGGCGATCCTCAAGGGGCTTTCGCTCGAGGTAAACCCCGGCGAGATCCATGCGATCATGGGGCCGAACGGCGCGGGCAAGTCGACGCTCGGCTATGTGCTCGGCGGGCGTCCGGGCTACGAGGTGACTGCGGGTTCGGTGACGTTTGACGGGCAGGATCTGCTCGAGATGGCGGCGAACGAGCGTGCGGCCGCGGGGCTGTTCCTGGGCTTCCAGTATCCGGTCGAAATCCCCGGCGTGTCGAACGTCCAGTTCCTGCGCGAGGCGCTCAACGCGCAGCGCGCGACGCGCGACGAGAAGCCGCTGTCGGGTGGCGAATTCCTGAAGCTTGCCCGCGCCCAGGCCGCGGCGCTGGAGATGGATGCCGAGATGCTGAAGCGTCCCGTCAACGTCGGCTTCTCGGGCGGCGAGAAGAAGCGCAACGAGATGGTGCAGATGGGCGTCATCGATCCCAAGTTCGCGATCCTGGACGAGACCGACTCGGGCCTCGATATCGACGCGCTGCGGATCGTCGGCGACGGCATCAATCGGATCATGCGCAAGCCTGACAAGGCGGTGCTACTGATCACGCACTATCAGCGGCTGCTCGACTACGTGAAGCCCGACTTCGTCCATGTGCTGGCCGACGGCCGGATCACGCGCACCGGCGGCGCCGAGCTGGCGCACGAACTGGAGCGTGAGGGCTATACGCAGGTGGCGGCGTGAGCGTTCTCGACCTGCCGTCGAACCGCGCCGAGGCGTGGCGCTGGGCCGATCTGGGCGGCCTGGCCGCGGCGGCGGCGCTGGAACCGGTCGCGCGGGCGGATGCCGCGCCTTATTTTCTTGATTTGCCGGGCGCGCGGCTGCTGTTCGTCGACGGCGTGCTCGACGAGGGCGCGAGCGATCTCGGCTCGGTGACGCTCGCGCAGCTGGCAGCGGGGGACCATCCGCTCGGGCGCCGCGCGGGTGGGCTTGGCTGGTTGCTTCGGCTCGATGGGCAGGCGGTGACCGATCCGGTGCAGGTCGTCCATGTCGCGACGGGGCGGGAGAACCATCTCGCCGCCGAGATCGTGCTGGGTGAGGATGCGGCGGCGCAGGTCGTCGAGACCTATGTCGGTGCCGGCTGGTCGAACCGCGCGACGCGGGTCGAGCTGGCGCGATCGGCGCGGCTGATGCGCGCGGTGCGCTTCCTGCAGGGCGCCGGCTTCGTGTCGGTGCGGGACGAGGCAGCGGTCGGGCAGGGGGCGAGCCTGGTGACGACCTTCCTCGGCGCAGGGCATGCGGGATCGCGGATCGACGGGCAGATCGTGGTGGGTGAGGGCGGCTATGCCGAGGTCGGCGGCGCGCTGCTGACCGCGGGCGAGCAGAAGCAGGAATGCGCGGTGCGTGTCCGCCATGCCGAGCCCAATGGCCAGTCGCACCAGCTGTGGCGCGCGGTGGCGGCGGATCGATCGGTCGCGAGCCTGGCGGCGGCGGTCGAGGTGGCGCGGCATGCGCAGAAGACCGATGGCGAGCAGTCGCTTCGTGGCCTGCTGTTGCAGCGGACCGCGACGGTCAATCTGAAGCCCGAGCTGGAGATCTTCGCCGACGACGTGAAGTGCGCCCACGGTGCGACGGTCGGCGAGCTGGATGCGCGGGCGCTGTTCTACATGCAGAGCCGGGGCATTCCGAAGCCGCGTGCGCAGGCGATGCTGACGCGGGCGTTCGTCGCGGACTCGATCGAGCGGATCGGTAATGAGGCGGTGCGCGAAGCGTTTGCGGCGGATGCGGACGCGTGGCTGGAGGCGGTGTTGTGAGTGAGCCGACATGCCGTCATGCTCAACTTGTTGCAGCATCTCTTACCGCGAGCGTGCGCCTGGGGGAAAAGATCCTGAAACAAGTTCAGGATGACGTGGTTGTTGGGGCGGCGGCATGAGCACCGTCATCGCAGAGGCCCCCCTCGACGTCCTGGCCGATTTCCCCGCGATTCCCGCCGGCTGGGCCTATCTCGATACCGCCGCCACCTCGCAGAAGCCGCAGGCCGTGGTCGATGCGATCACGCGTGGCTATGGCGAGACCTATGCCACCGTCCACCGCGGGGTGTACCAGCGCTCGGCGGACATGACGCTTGCCTATGAGGCGGCGCGGCGGCGGGTCGCGGGGTTCATCGGTGCGGCGACGCCCGACGAGATCGTGTTCGTGCGCGGCGCGACCGAGGCGATCAACCTGGTCGCGGAATGCTGGGCCGCCCAGCAGCTGAAGCCGGGCGACCGGATCATGCTGTCGATGCTGGAGCATCACAGCAACATCGTGCCGTGGCAGATGGCGGCGGAGAAGTCGGGGGCGGCGATCGACGTCTGCCCGCTGACCAGCGACGGCCGGATCGATCTCGACGCGCTCGAAAGCCTGCTGACCGAGCGGCACAAGCTGGTCGCGCTGGCGCATGTGTCGAACGTGCTGGGATCGGTGCTCGACGCCAGCCGGGCGAGCGAGCTGGCGCATCGCGTCGGGGCCAAGATCCTGATCGACGGGTGCCAGGCGGTGCCGCGGCTGGCGGTCGACGTCGCCGCGATCGGTTGCGACTTCTACGTGTTCTCCGCGCACAAGCTGTACGGGCCGACGGGCATCGGCGTGTTGTGGGGGCGGGGCGACCTGCTCAGCCGGATGCCGCCGTACCAGGGCGGCGGCTCGATGATCGACAAGGTGTCGTTCGAACGCACCACCTATGCGCCGCCGCCGGGCCGGTTTGAGGCGGGAACGCCGCATATCGTTGGGGCGCTAGGGCTGCACGCGGCGATCGATTACGTCGAGGGGATCGGCCTCGACCGCATCCACGTGCATGAGGCGGCGCTGGTGCGCGATGCGCGCGAACGGCTGGGCGCGCTCAACAGCGTGCGGCTGCTGGGACCGGAGGATTCCGCCGGGATCGTCAGTTTCGTGGTCGAGGGGGTGCATCCGCACGACGTTGCCACCATCTTGGACGAAGGCCAGGTGGCGATCCGTGCGGGGCATCATTGCGCACAGCCGCTGATGGCGGCGCTGGGGGTCGAGGCCACGGCGCGGGCGAGTTTCGGCGTCTATAACGGCGCGGCGGATGTCGAGGCGCTGGTGAAGGGCATCGAGCGAGTAACGAGGATATTCGGATGAGCGGGTTCAAGGTGGAAGAGGTCGAGAGCGTCGCGACGCCGCCGCGCGCGCGCGTTGAGAGCGCCGGCGAGACGTCTGACCGCAAGCGCGACTATCTCGACGGGTTCCTGGCGCAGAAGCCGCGCGAGGAGTCGGCGAACGAGCCAGGCGGTGCGCTGTACGAAGCGGTGATCGACGCGCTCAAGGAAATCTACGACCCCGAGATCCCGGTGAACATCTACGAGCTGGGGCTGATCTATGGCGTCGAGGTGACCGACGACGGCCATGCCGCGGTGACGATGACGCTGACGACGCCGCATTGCCCGGTGGCGGAATCGATGCCGGCCGAGGTCGAGCTGCGGGTGTCGGCGGTACCGGGGATCGCGGTGGCGGACGTCAACCTGGTCTGGGATCCGCCCTGGGACCCGGCGAAGATGTCGGACGAGGCGCGGCTGGAACTTGGGATGCTGTAAATGTGAGCCCCTCCCCTTCAGGGGAGGGGTTGGGGTGGGGGACCCGGGCGATGTGCCGTGCGAGGCTCTGCCCCACCCCCATCCCCTCCCCTGAAGGGGAGGGGCGAGGAGAATATGATGACCGACGTGAAGACCCGCCAGCGCCCTGCCGCGCTTCACCTGACGCCGTCCGCCGAGGCGCGGATCGCCGACTTGATGTCGCGCGCGCCGGCCGACGCGCTGGGCGTGAAGCTGTCGACGCCGCGGCGGGGGTGCTCGGGGCTCGCCTATTCGGTCGATTACGTCACCGAGGCGAAGCCCTTCGACGAGAGGATCGAGACGGCCGGCGGCACGCTGTTCGTCGATGGTGGATCGATCCTGTACCTGATCGGATCGACGATGGACTGGGTCGAGGACGATTTCACCGCCGGGTTCGTATTCCAGAATCCCAACGCCAAGGGTGCGTGCGGATGTGGGGAGAGCTTCACGGTTTGAATCGCCTCAATTCCCCACACCGTTCGTGCTGAGGAGGCACTGAGCGAAGACGAAGTGCCGTCTCGAAGCACGGGTGGCTTGGCCTGTCCCCTTCGACTGCCTGCAAGGCAGGCGCTCAGGACAGGCTTCGAGACGAGCCTTCGCTTTCGCTCAGCCTCTCCTCTGGACGAACGGCAGTGAAACAGAACGACGGGGCGGCCATCTGGCGCCCCACTCCCCTCCCGTGTAACGCTGCGGCGAAACACAGGGAGAGACGTGTTTCCATGAAGCGAATCATTCTGCTCGGCCTGCTGATGGCAGGCACGGCGGTGGCGCAGACCAAGCCTGCGGGGGTCGAAACTCAGTGGATCGACCGGTCGACCAAGCCGGGTGACGATTTCGAGCAATATGCCAATGGCGCCTGGCGGGCGAAGACCGAGATCCCGGCGGATCGATCGTCGGTCGGTGCGTTCCTGACGCTGGGTCTGCTCGCCGAGAAGCGTAACGCGGAGATCGTGGCGTCGGCGGCGCAGGCGGGGCCGGACGGGCGCAAGATCGCGGATTATTATGCGGCGTACATGGACACGGCCGGGATCGAGCAGCGTGGTCTGGCGCCGCTCAAGGGCGAGCTTGCCGCGATCGATGCGCTGAAGGACAAGCGCGCGCTGTCGGCGATGCTGGGCGCGAACGTTCGCGCCGACCTGGACCCACTCAACGCCACCAATTTCTCGACGCCCAACATCGTCGGCCTGTTCGTCAGCCAGGCGTTCGACCGGCCGACTGAAACGGTGCCCTATGTGCTGCAGGGCGGGCTGGGGCTTGCCGATCGCGACTATTATCTCAGCGACAAGCCCGAGATGGCGGAGATCCGCCAGGCGTATCAGGCCTATATCGCCAAGGTGTTCACGCTTGCCGGGATGAGCGATCCCGCAGGCCGCGCCGCGCGGGTGATGGCGCTGGAGACGAAGATTGCGCGCGTCCACCTCGACATCGAGGCGAGCCAGGACGCGCACAAGGCGAACAACCCGTGGAAGCGCGCCGACTTCGCGGTCAAGGCGCCGGGCATCGACTGGGCGGCGTTCTGGCCGGCGGCGCGGTTGCCGCGGCAGCAGGACTTCATCGTCTGGCAGCCGACGGCGATCACCGGCATCTCGGCGCTGGTGGCGAGCGAGCCGCTGGCGAGCTGGCAGGACTGGCTGCGCTTTCATCGGATTTCTGATGTCGCGGCGGTACTGCCCAGGGCGTTCGACGATGCCAGTTTCGATTTCTATGGCAAGACGCTGACCGGCACGACGCAGTCGCGGCCGCGCGACAAGCGTGCGCTCGCCGCGACGAACGGCGCGCTCGGCGATGCGATCGGGCGGATCTACGTCCAGCGCTATTTCCCCGCCTCGTCGAAGGCGGACATCCAGGCGATGGTGAAGAACATCCTCGCCGCGTTCGACGCACGCGTCGCGGCGCTCGACTGGATGAAGCCGTCGACCAAGGCCGAGGCACGCCGCAAGATCGACGGCACGATCGTCGGCATCGGCTATCCCGAGCAATGGGCGGACTATGCGACGCTGGTGGTCAAGGCGGACGATCCGGTCGGCAACCTGCGCCGCGCGCAGATCGCGCGGACCGAGCGGCAGCTGGCGAAGATCGGCAAGCCGGTCGATCATCGCGAATGGTGGATGACGCCGCAGACGGTGAATGCGGTCAACCTGCCGCTGCAGAATGCGCTGAACTTCCCGGCGGCGATCCTGGAAGCGCCATTCTACGACCCGAAGCGCGATGCGGCGGCGAACTACGGCTCGATCGGTGCGATCATCGGGCATGAGATCAGCCACGGTTTCGACAATCTGGGCGCCGATTTCGATCACGAAGGCCGGCTGCGCAACTGGTGGACGCCCGAAGATCTGGCGCGGTTCGAAGCGCAGGGTGCGGCGCTGGCGGCGCAGTACGACGCCTATGAGCCGCTGCCCGGCCTCCACATCAAGGGTAAGCAGACGCTGGGCGAGAATATCGCCGACGTCGCCGGGCTGACTGCGGCGCTCGACGCCTATCACGCCTCGCTCGGCGGCAAGCCGGCGCCGGTGATCGACGGCATGACGGGCGACCAGCGGCTGTTCCTCGCCTTTGCGCAGAGCTGGGCGAGCAAGGTCCGTGACCGGGCGCTGCGGGCGCAGGTGGCGACCGATGCGCATGCGCCGGCCCGCTATCGCGCGCAGACGGTGCGCAACCTCGACGGCTGGTATGCGGCGTTCGGGGTGAAGCCGGGCGATGCGCTCTACCTGGCCCCCGACAAGCGTGTGAAGGTGTGGTGATGGATCTTCTTCGACGCAAGACTTCTACCGAACAGCCCGAGGGGCAGCAGCTGGCGCGAACGCTGACGTGGGTCCATCTGACCGCGCTGGGCGTCGGCGCGATCGTCGGCACCGGCATCCTGACGCTGATCGGCGTCGGCGCCGATCGCGCCGGGCCGGCGGTAATGCTGTCGTTCGTCGTCGCGGGCGCGATCTGTGCCTGCGCGGCGCTCTGCTATGCGGAGATGGCGACGCTGATCCCGGCGTCGGGGTCGGCCTATACCTATAGCTATGCGGTGCTGGGCGAGATCATCGCCTGGGTCGTCGGCTGGTCGCTGATCCTGGAATATTCGCTGGTGGTGTCGACCGTGGCGGTCGGCTGGTCAGGCTATGCGGTCGGTTTCCTGAAGGGGCTTGGCATCGTGGTGCCGCCGGCGCTGGCGAACGGGCCGTCGCTGGGCGGGGTCGTCAACTTGCCGGCGGTCGGAATCATCGCCGTCGTCGCCGGCCTGCTGATGCTGGGCACGCGCGAGAGTGCGCGGATCAATCTGGTGCTGGTCATCGTGAAGATGGTGACGCTGGCGCTGTTCGTTTTGATTGCCCTGCCGCATTTCGATTCGGCGAACCTGCACCCGTTCGCACCGTTCGGCTATGGCGGAACACCGGGGCCGGGCGGCGTGAAGTACGGCGTGATGGGCGCGGCGGCGATCATCTTCTTCGCCTTCTACGGCTTCGACGCGATCTCGACCGCGGCGGAGGAGGCGAAGGACCCGAAGCGCGACCTGGCGATCGGAATCGTCGGATCGATGGTGTTGTGCACCATCATCTACATGCTCGTGGCGGCGGCGGCGGTGGGGGCGGTGTCGTTCAGCCGCTTCGGCAACAGCCCCGAGCCGCTGGCGCTGATCCTGCGCGAGCTGGGTAGTCCCGGCGTCGCCACCGTGATCGCGGCGGCGGCGGCGATCGCGCTGCCGACGGTGCTGCTGGCTATGCTCTATGGCCAGACCCGCATCTTCCTCGTCATGGCGCGCGACGGCTTCCTGCCCCAGCGGCTGGCGGCGGTGTCGGCACGGGGCACGCCGGTGCGGATCACCGGCGTGACCGCGGTGTTCGTCGCGATCATCGCCGGCGTCATGCCGCTCGACGTGATCGCGAGCCTAGCCAACGCGGGCACGCTGGTGGCGTTCGTCGCGGTGGCGGCGTGCGTCCTGGTGTCGCGGCGGCGTGATCCGCATGTGGAGCGCCCGTTCCGGGTGCCGCTGGCGAATGTGGTGGCGCCGCTGGCGATCATCGGGTGCTGCTATCTGTTCAACAGCCTGCAGCGGGTGACGCACGAATATTTCCTGCTGTGGAACGTAGCGGGACTGGTGCTGTACTTCGCCTATGCCCGGCGGCGGGCAGTGCTGGGGTAAATGTGCTCTAGCCCCTCCCCTTCAGGGGAGGGGTTGGGGGTGGGGTGTGTCTCCCCGAGACGAGCGCAGGCTGAAAGGCCCCACCCCAACCCCTCCCCTGAAAGGGAGGGGCTTTGGATGCGCTTTACCGCGCCGCGGCCCACTCCTGGGTGCGGCAGAACGGGCCGATGCAGCCGCGGACCTTGAGCGTCTCACCGTCGCGGATGAGCTCCGACCGATAGGTCTTGCCACTTTGCGGGTCGTAGATGCGGCCGCGCCAGCGATCGTCGTCGGGGGTGAAGCCGGTCAGGAAGACCATGCCGACGATCGGCCGGGTGCGCAGCGCCGCGTTGGGATTGAGCACGTCGGTGGTCGGCTTGCTGGGGTCGACCTTCAGGATGCGGACGATGCGGCCGCAGATCTGTTGGCCGCAGGGGCCGACCTCGACCAGCGCCTTGCCCTCTTCGGTGATCCAGCGCCCGCTGACGGGGGTCGGGGAGGCGGCGGCGTCGGCCGCGACGGCGGGCAGGAAGAGGGCGGCGGCAAGCAGGGCGGTACGCATTACATCAATCCTTAGGCCAGGCGGCACGCAAGCGTGCGGCCATCGCATCGAGTTCCGCCCGTGTGTTGTGCTCTGCGTCCGGGCGCAAGACCTTGTCGGGTCCGACGAAGGGGATCACGTGGAAATGCGGGTGGAACACCGCCTGGGCGGCGTCGCTGCCGTTATTCTGGCGGACCTGGAAGCCGGTCGCGCCCAGCGCCGCCATCTGGGCGCGCCCCGCCTTCTGCACGGCGATCATGCAGGCGGTGAGTTCGGCGGGCGTCAGGTCGAGCAGGGTGCGAGCGCCGAGCCGCCTGGGAATGACGATGACATGGCCCGGTTTCGCCATCGTCAGCGGCATTAGGACGAGGACGGTCGCGTCCTCGTAGACCATCGACGCCGGCGCTTCGCCGCGGATGATCCGGGCGAAGGGATTTTGCGGGTCGTAGACGCCGGTCAGACCGCGCGCGGGGCTCGCCGGCTGCTGCGCCGCCGCGACGGGCGCCGCGAGCAGCAGGGCGAGCCCCGTGACGGATCGCATTACGCCGCCAGCTTGCGCAGGACGTAGGGCAGGATGCCGCCGTTGAGGAAGTAATCCAGCTCGTTGACGGTATCGATCCGGCAGCGGGTCTTGAACGTCTCGGTGCTGCCGTCGGCGCGGGTCAGCGTGACTTCCACCTCCTGGCGCGGGCGCAGGCCGGCGACATTGTGGATCGTGTAGGTCTCGTCGCCGGTCAGGTTGAGCGACTTGCGATCGATTCCCTCGGCGAACTGGAGCGGCAGCACGCCCATGCCGACGAGGTTCGAGCGGTGGATGCGCTCGAAGCTCTCGGCGATGACGGCGCGGACGCCGAGCAGGTTGGTACCCTTCGCCGCCCAGTCGCGCGACGAGCCGGTGCCATATTCCTTGCCCGCGACGACGACGAGCGGAGTGCCGTCGGCCTTGTGACGCATCGCGGCGTCATAGATCGCCATCACCTCGCCCTCGTAGCGGGTCATGCCGCCCTCGACGCCCGGGACCATCTCGTTCTTGATGCGGATGTTGGCGAAGGTGCCGCGCATCATGACCTCGTGGTTGCCGCGGCGCGCGCCATAGCTGTTGAAGTCGGCGCGGCTGACCTGATGCTCCTGCAGGTAGCGGCCGGCGGGGCTGTCCGCCTTGATGCTGCCCGCGGGGCTGATGTGGTCGGTGGTGATCGAGTCGCCCAGGATCGCGAGCGGCTTCGCCTCGATGATGTCGGTGACCGGCTTCGGCGTCATCGACAGGCCCTCGAAATACGGCGGGTTGGCGACGTAGGTCGAGCCGGCGCGCCACTGGTAGGTGCCCGAACCGGTGACGTCGATGCCCGACCATTTGGCGTCGCCCTGATAGACGTTGCCGTAGCGGGTGCGGAACATGTGGTCGTCGATGTTGGCGTCCATCACCGAGCGGACCTCGTCGTTCGAGGGCCAGATGTCCTTGAGGTAGACGTCCTGGCCGTCCGAACCCTGGCCGATCGGCGTCTCGTTCATGTCGGTCGTCACCGTGCCCTTCAGCGCATAGGCGACGACGAGCGGCGGCGAGGCGAGGAAGTTGGCGCGCACGTCGGGCGACACGCGGCCTTCGAAGTTGCGGTTGCCCGACAGGACCGAGGCGGCGACGAGGTCGTTCTCGTTGATCGCCTGGCTGATCGGACCGGGCAGCGGGCCCGAGTTGCCGATGCAGGTGGTGCAGCCGTAGCCGACGAGGTTGAAGCCCATCGCGTCGAGGTCGGCGGTCAGGCCGGCCTTGTCGAGATAGTCGGTCACGACCTGCGAGCCGGGGGCGAGCGAGGTCTTCACCCAGGGCTTGGGCTTCAGGCCCTTCTCGCGCGCCTTGCGGGCGACGAGGCCCGCGGCGACGAGCACCGACGGGTTGGAGGTGTTGGTGCAGCTGGTGATCGCCGCGATCACGACGTCGCCGTCGCCGATGTCATGGCCGCGCTCGGCGACCTCGACGCGCTGGGCGCGATCCTTGTGGTAGAGCTTGGCGAGGTCGCCGTTGAACACCTCGTCCACCTTGCCGAGCGACACCTTGTCCTGCGGGCGCTTGGGGCCAGCGAGCGAGGGGACGACGGTCGACATGTCGAGTTCGAGCGTGTCGGTGAAGACGGGATCGGGGCTGTCGGCGTGGCGCCAGAAGCCGTTTTCCTTGGCATAGGCCTCGACCAGCGCGATCGATTCCTCCGAACGCGCGGTGAGGCGCATGTAATCCATCGTGCGCTCGTCGATCGGGAAGAAGCCGCAGGTCGCGCCATATTCGGGCGCCATGTTGGCGATGGTCGCGCGATCGGCGAGCGTCATCGCGGCGAGGCCCGGGCCGTAGAATTCGACGAAGCGGCCGACGACGCCCTTGGCGCGCAGCATCTGGGTGACCGTCAGGACGAGATCGGTGGCGGTGATGCCTTCCTGCAGCTCGCCGGTCAGCTTGAAGCCGACGACCTCGGGAATCAGCATCGACACGGGCTGGCCGAGCATCGCCGCCTCGGCCTCGATCCCGCCGACGCCCCAGCCCAGCACGCCCAGGCCGTTGATCATCGTGGTGTGGCTGTCGGTGCCGACGAGCGTGTCGGGATAGGCGACCGGCTTGCCGTCGCCATGCTCGCCGCTGGCGTTCGAGGCCCAGACGGCCTGGCCGATATATTCCAGGTTCACCTGGTGGCAGATGCCGGTGCCCGGCGGCACGACCTGGAAATTGTCGAGCGCCTTCGACCCCCACTTCAGGAACTCGTAGCGTTCCATGTTGCGCTGGTACTCGAGGTCGACGTTCTCCTCGAACGCCTTGGGCGTGCCGAATTCGTCGACCATCACCGAGTGGTCGATGACGAGGTGGACGGGAACCTGCGGATTGATCTTCTCGGGATTGGCGCCGAGGCTGGTCATCGCGTCGCGCATCGCGGCGAGGTCGACGACGCAGGGAACGCCGGTGAAGTCCTGCATCAGCACGCGCGCGGGGCGATACTGGATCTCACGCTCGCTACGCCGCTCCTGCTGCCAGTCGACGATCGCCTTCACATCGTCGGGGGTGACGGTGACGCCGTCCTCGAAGCGGAGCATGTTCTCGAGCAGCACCTTCATCGAGAAGGGCAGGCGGCTGATGTCGCCGAATTGCTCGGCCGCCTTGGCCAGGCTGAAATAGGTATATTCCTTGCCGCCCACCGAAAGCGTGGAGCGGGTCTTCAGCGTGTCCTGGCCGATCGCGGTCATGAGGCGTGTGGTCCTTGCCTGTTGACGCCCGGCGCACGCGGGGAGGCGGCAGGTGCCGCGCGGGCGCGCCAGGCAGAGTGGTCGCGAGCGGCCTTAGCAAGAGGTAGGCGCAGGGGAAAGGGCATCGCGGCCGCAATCGCGCACGACGAGCGCTCCCGCTTTGTTCCATCGGCTGATGCCCCTGCCCGATGCCGCCGAAGCGGACCGGATCGCGCTGGCCCAACGCCATGCCGGGCGCCACTGTCGCGGCGCGGTCGATGATGACATCTGTCACCAGCTCTAGGGCGAAACCCGAGCCACGTCAGTGACTTGGCGCTGACCCGACAAAATAGGGGGTGATTCAGCACGGCTAGCGGACGGCGGCGTCGCCCCGGCAGGGATGACGGCGCTGGCAGGTGCTTTCGCGCCTGTGTCCCGGGCGCAGCGGCGGCGGCTTGACGCTGCACGCCGCCTGCCCGGGGCGGACAGCCGTCAGCGTCATTGCGGCGAGGGAGGGATCGTTGCGGTCGAGGGTGTCGAGCCGGGTTTTCAACGCGCGGTGCGGGGTATCGCACCGCCGCGTGCGGCGGGATCAGAACAGGGGCGCAGGCGCCGGCACGGCGCCGCCCCGCCGGGTCGCCTGAAAAGGCGGCGAGGGCGGCGTCGTCTCGCCACATAGGGGTATCGCGTGCTGCTGACCGTCGTTTTCGGCTCCATGAGGAAGGCGGGCGGTGGTTGCGCGTTGTGGCGGGGCGGCGCTCCCGAGCATCGGACGACAAGACTGGCGACGCCGCGGCGGCGCCGGATGGCGAACGGATTGATAACTTATCCCACGATAACATCATGGGCGACGGCTACGGCGTGCGGGGGCATGGCTGACCGTCGCTTCGAACGCGATCGAACGGGATCGCCGTTGCATCCGGACTTTCGATCATGACCGCCGACATACAACTTCTGCGCTGGCCCGATCGCGACCGAGCCGACTTCGCGCGGCTGGCCGACGCCCTCGGCCGGGTCCGTGCGATCGCGGCGACGCGGGGCGAGTTCACGCTCCCGGCGGGGCCGGCGAAGGTCAGCGATCACGAGCGTGCGCAGCTGCTGCGCCGCCATCGCGCGACACGGCGCGCGGCGGCGGGCGCCAACGCCGACCTGTTCGCCGATCCGGCGTGGGATATGCTGCTGGCGCTCTATGTCGCGGCGGGTGAGGGGCGGACGCTGACGCGCAGCGAGGCGGTGGCGGAAGCGGGCGTGACGGCGGCGGCGGGGGAGCGCTGGATCGACGTGCTGGTCGGCCGCGGCCTGATCGAGGACGGTAGCCGGCCGACGCTGACCGAAGCGGCGGCGGCGCTGGTCGCGGCGAGCCTGAGCGACTTCTGACCAGTCAGCGCGGCGTTGCGATGGAAAGCCGCATCATCTCAATGCCCTGGCAAATATGATTGCCGGCGACCGGTTCGCCGAGATCGTCGGCCAGGCGCACCAGTTCCTCGCCCAGCGCGATGGCGCGATGGAGCAGCTCGCGGCGGATATCCTCGGCCGACAGGGGGGCGTCGCTGTGCGGAGCCATGGCGGTGCGCTTAGCAAAGCCGCCCGGCTTGGCAATCGGGCGGATCGCCCTTCTGATCCGTTATGGTACAAGGTAGCGCGGCCAGGCACTTCCATGGCACGCTGCGTGTAAACGAGGCGAGGGATCGGAATGACGAGCGTGCCGAAGACGGTGAGCGTGCCACTCGCGGCGGGGGCCCTGCCGGTGATCGGCCATCTCCACCAGATCGCGCGCACCGGGCTGGTCGGGCAGCTGCTCGAGGTATCGCGGCGGTCGCCCGAGGGGATCTTCAAGCTGCGCTTCGGCAGCCGCGTGTCGCTGTTCGTGACCGATCCCGATCTGGTCGCCGAGCTGTGCGACGAGACGCGGTTCCGCAAGATGCCGGGGCCGGGGCTGCGGGTGGTGCGCAAGTTCGCCGGCGACGGGCTGTTCACCGCGTTCGGCGACGAACCCAACTGGGGCAAGGCGCACCGCATCCTGCTGCCCGCGTTCAGCCAGCGCGCGATGCGCGGCTATTTCGAGATGATCGTCGAGGTGTGCGACCAGCTGGTCGCCAAATGGTCGCGCAAGAGCGGCACCGACGTGCTGGTCGCCGACGACATGACCCGGCTGACGCTCGATTCGATCGCGATCGCCGGTTTCGGCCACCGCTTCGACAGTTTCGAGCGCGAGGAACTCGACAGCTTCCTCCAGGCGCTCGGCCGCGCGCTGGGCGAGGCGCTGTCGACGATCACCCGGCTGCCCGTGCAGAACCGCTTCGCGACCAAGGCGAAGGCGCAGTATGAGGCGGACATCGCCGAGATGAACGCGCTGGTCGACGGCATCATCGCCGACCGCCGGGTGAACCCGACCGACGGGCGCGACCTGCTCAACCTGATGCTGACCGCCGCCGATCCCGAGACGGGCGAGCGGCTCGACGACGTCAACATCCGCTATCAGGTGCTGACCTTCCTGATCGCGGGGCATGAGACGACCAGCGGGATGCTGACCTTCGCCTTCGCTTATCTGCTGCGCAATCCCGCGGTGCTGGCGCAAGCTTACGCCGAGGTCGATCGCGTCCTGCCCGGCGACACCCGCCCCGACTTCGCGCATGTCGCGCGGCTCGAGGTGTGCGAACGGGTGCTGAAGGAAGCGCTGCGGCTGTGGCCGACCGCGCCCGCGTTCAGCCTGGCACCGTTCGAGGACGAGGTGATCGGCGGCCGGTGGCTGATGAAGAAGGACCGGCCGATCAACGTCTTCACGCCGGGTCTTCATCGCAGCTCGAAGGCATGGGACGACCCCGAGGAGTTCGACATCGACCGCTGGCTGCCCGATGCTGAAGCCGCGCGGTATCCCCATGCCTACAAGCCGTTCGGCAACGGCGAGCGCGCCTGCATCGGGCGGCAGTTCGCGATGGTCGAGGCGAAGATCGCGCTGGCGATGATGCTACGCGCCTTTGCCATCAGCGATCCCCATGCCTATCGGCTGCGGATCAAGGAGACGCTGTCGATCAAGCCCGACGAATTCTACATGCGCGTCCGCCTGCGCCAGCCGCACGAGCGGCTTTTGGTGAGCGAGGCGCCGGTGGTCGAGGACGCGGTAACGGTCGGACCGGTGGCCGGGGCGGGGCAGCGGTTCTCGGTGCTGTACGGCTCGTCGCTCGGCACGGCGCGTGACATCGCCGAGGAGATCGCCGAGCGAGCGCGGCTCGACGGGTTCGACGTCGCGGTACGATCGATGGACGAAAGCCTGCGTGCCGGCAGCATGCCCGAGGACCGGGTGATCGTGATCGTCACCGCGACCTACAATGGCCGCGCCCCCGACAGCGCGGTGGCCGTGGAGCAGGCGCTCGACGATGGCGCGTTCGAGGGCGTCGACTGGAGCGGCGCGCGGTTTGCGGTGCTGGGCATCGGCAATTCGCAATGGCCCAACTTCCAGGCGTTTCCGCGCCGCGTCGATGCCGCGATCGAGGCGACCGGCGCGACGCGGCTGATGCCGCGTGCCGAGGCCGATGGTCAGGGCGACTTCGACGGCGCTGTCGCCGGATTCGTCCGCGACCTCTGGCGCGCGCTCGGTAGCGAGTCGGCGCCGAGCGAGACGGCGTCGTCGCTGGCGGTGACGATGATCGATACGGGCGAGGCGCGGCAGCGGGTGCTGCCCGATCACGCCCAGCCACTCGAGATCGTCGCCAATGACGAGCTGGTCAGGCCCGCCGACGGACTGTGGGACTTCACCGTCGAGCCGCCCCGGCCGTCGACGCGGCTGATCCGGGTGCGGCTGCCGGCGGGGCAGCAGTATCATACCGGCGACCATATCGCGGTCTATGCGCGCAACCGGCCCGAACAGGTCGAGCGCGCGCTGGCGCGGCTCGGGATCGACGGCGCGGCACAGGTGCGGCTCGACGGACAGGGCGGGCGATTCCGGCACCTGCCGCTCGGCCAGACGATGACGGTCGCGCAGCTGCTGGGCGATTTCGTCGAGCTGTCCGACCCAGCGCCGCGGCGGGCGCTAACGGTGCTGGCGACGTCCACCGCTTGCCCGCACACGCGCGGGCGGCTCGAGGCGCTGGAGGCGGACTATGACGCCGCCGTCGCCGACAAGCGGCTGACGCTGCTCGACCTGCTCGATGCGCATCCGGCGGTCGAGCCGACGCTCGAGCAATTGCTCGACCTGTCGGCGGCGATTGCGCCGCGCTTCTATTCGATCGCCTCGTCGCCGCTCGTCAGCCCCGACGTTGCCGACCTGATCGTCGGCACGATGGCGGCGCCGGCGTGGTCGGGGCTCGGCGAGCACCGTGGCTTCGCTTCGAGCCACATGCAGGGACTTGGCGCGGGCGACCGGGTCTTCGGCTATGTCCGCCGGCCCAACCCGCCCTTCGCCCCGCCCGCCGATCCGAGCGTGCCGATGGTGCTGATCGGCCCCGGCACCGGTTTTGCGCCGCTGCGCGGCTTCCTGCAGGAACGCAGCGCGCAGCGGGCGGCGGGCGAGGCGGTGGGACGCAGCCTGTTGTTCTTCGGCTGTCGCCACCCCGACCACGATTGGTTCTGCCGCGACAAGATGGAGCGGTGGCAGGCGGACGGCGTCGTCGAGCTGTTCACCGCCTTTTCCGCGGTGCCGAGCCACCCGTGGCGCTTCGTCCAGGACGCGCTGTGGGCCGAGCAGACGCGGGTCTGGGCGGCGATCGCAGCGGGGGCCAGCGTCTATCTGTGCGGCGACGGCCGTTTCATGGCGCCGGCCGTTCGCGACACGCTGATCCGAATCGAGATGCAGCAGCGCGGCAACGAGCATGCGCAAGGGTCGGCGTGGCTCGAGGACATGATGTCGACCGGCCGCTTCCACCAGGACGTGTTCGGTTTCGGCAAGTGATCGCGTGACTTGCGCTGCACCGGACGCGGGTGCAGCATCGATCAAGGTGGGGCGCCCCAGAGGAGCAAGATATGGCTGATGAGATCAAGGCTGGTGCCGACAAGGCCGCAGGCGCGGCGAAGGCGGCGACCGATCGTGCCGCGACGGCTGCGAAGAATACCGCCGACAAGATGCGCGCGGGTGCCGAGCAGGCGCGCGAGACGTTTCAGGACAAGGTCGTCGACCCCGCCAAGCGCGCCGGCGAGAAGATGAAGGCGTCCGGCCAGAAGATGGCCGAGGGCGGCTCGACGATCGGCGTGAAGATGATCGACCAGGCCGAGACGAATGCGCAGGAAGCCTTTGCCGCCATGCGCCGGGCCGCGCAGGCGAAGGATCTGTCCGAGGTGATGAAGATCCAGGGCGACTATCTGCGCGACCAGGGCCAGCGATCGATGACGCAGGCGCGCGAGATCGGCGAGCTGATCATGCAGTTCGGCCGCGATGCGGTGGCGCCGCTGAAGGGCGGGAAGTAGGTCCAGGCTATCGGCTGGGCGACGCGCACAGCCATCCCCCGTCATGCTGAACTTGTTTCAGCATCTCTTGGAGAGGATGGGCTCCCTCTCCCGAGACGCTGAAACGAGTTCAGCATGACGGCGAGTGGTCGGCGTGTCCCTACCGCCCCTCCGCCAGCAGCGCGCGCGTGACGCCGTTGGTCCAGCCGAAGCCGTCCTGATTGGGATATTCGCCGCCGCCGCCGGGTCGGCGCTCGGCGACGTCGTATTTCTCGAGCAGTTTGCCGGTTTCGGCATAGGCGCGGGTGACCGAACCGAGCCAGCCGGCCTTGATCCGGTCGGCGGCCATCGTCTCACCGTAGCGACGCAGGCCCGTGATCGCGATCCATTGGAGCGGCGCCCAGCCGTTGGGGTTGTCCCACTGCTGGCCGGTCTTGAGCAAGGTGGTGCGCAGGCCGCCCTCGCCGATCAGCGGCGACAACGCGGCGGCGGTGGCACGGGCCTGATCGCGGGTCGCGATGCCGGCAAACAGCGGGAAGGCCATGGCGGCGGTGCGCTGGTCGGAGACGCGGGCCGTGTCGAGATCGTAATCGGCCCAATAACCCGCCGGGTTCCACAGGTGGCGGATGATCGCGGTGGCGCGAGCGCTTGCCAGGGCCGCGTATCGGGTGGTGCAGGCGCTGTCGGCAAGGCGGCGGCAGTTCTCGGCAATCGAATTCTCAAGGCCGTAGAGCAGGCTGTTGAGATCGACCGGGACCAGCCGCGTGGTGCGGATCGTCGCCAGGCTCTTGCCGTCGCCCAGCCAGCGCGACGAGAAGTCCCAGCCGCTTTCCGCCGCGGCGCGCAGGTCGCGGTAGAGCTGGGCGCGATCGCGGCCGGGCGTCGCGTCGGCCAACTCGACATCCTCGCGATAGCTTTCGTCGCGCGGGTCGGCGCGGTCGTCATAGTAACGGTTAAGCAGCGCGCCGTCGGCGAGGCGGACGACGCGGCGATATTGCTGGCCAGGCTTCAGCGTATCGGCGCCGGCCATCCAGAAATCATGCTCGGCGCGAAGCTGGCGCGTGCGGGCGGCGAGCGTGCGTTCGTCCTTCGACATGCCGGCGATCAGGTAAAAGAACGGCGGCTGCGAGCGACTGAGGTAATAGCTGCGGGTGCCGTTGGGGATATGGCCGTAGCGATCGATCAGGCTGCCGAAGTTGACCACCATGTCCTCGACCAGATCCTGCCGCCCGGCGATCGGCAGGCCGAGCATCGAGAACCAGCTGTCCCAATAGTACATCTCGCGGAACCGGCCGCCGGGAACGACGAATCGGCGCGGCAGCGTCAGGGCGGAGGAGCCGGCGGGGACGGTTGGCAGGGTGCGGGTCAGCTGCGGCCACAGCGCATCGATATGCTGGGCGAGCGGGAGCTGCCGGGCGGGCGGCGGGGCGGCGGGCGTGACCGGGAGCTGGAAATTCGCCTCGACGAACGCCTTGAGCTTCGCCTTGTCGTCGGCGCAGGCGCAGGCCTGGTAGGCGGCGAGGATGGCGGCATCGGGGCGGCGGGGCTGGGCGTCAGCGAAGGTCTTCGAGTCGGGATAGAGCCGGGCCATCTCGACGTCGTGATAGAAGCGGCCGAAGCGCTGCGCCGGCGACAGCGGGGTGGCGGCGACGAGCAAAGTCGCGGCGGCGGCGAGGATCGGGCGGATCATGGCGTGCTCTCCAGCAGCGTGGCGCGGGACAGGGTAACGCGGCGCTCGCGTCGGTCGATGCGCAGGGTGATGGTCTCGCCGTCGCGGCGCCAGCGCAATGCGAAGCCTTCGGCGTGGCTCCAGTCGCCGGGGTGCATGACGCGGTCGTCGAGGGTGCGCCATTCGGCATCCGCGGGGAGCGCCGGATCGGTCAGGCCGGCGTCGCGGCGGAAGGCGGCGAGGGCGACGACGAAATCCTCGAGCGCGGTGTCGCGGTGCTGCCAGTCGACCCAGCCGATCGCGTTGTCCTGCGCATAGGCGTTGTTGTTGCCTTGCTGGCTGCGTCCGAATTCGTCGCCGGCGGTGAGCATAATCGTGCCGCGCGAGGCGAACAGCGTTGCCAGAAGGGCGCGACGATCGGCATCGCGGGCGGCGAGGATGCGGGGATCGTCGGTCGGCCCCTCGACGCCGTTGTTCCAGCCGTGGTTGTCGCCGTGGCCGTCGCGGTTTTCCTCGCCATTGGCGTGGTTGTGGCGCTGTTCGTAGGCGACGGTGTCGGCGAGGGTGAAGCCGTCGTGCGCGGCGAGGAAGTTGACGCTGCGGGTGCCGGCGGGGAACCAGTCGGCGGAGCCGGCGAGGCGGGTGGCGAGGCTGCCCGCGCTGCCGTCGCCGCGCCAGAAGCGACGGACGTCATCGCGATAGCGGTCGTTCCATTCGAGCCAGTCGGCGGGGAAATGCCCAAGTTGATAGCCGCCCGGGCCGATGTCCCAGGGCTCGGCGATCATCACGCGGGTCGACAGCACAGGGTCGGCGGCGATCTCGGCGAAGATCGGGGCCTGGGGATCGAAGCCGGGACCGCGGGCAAGGACGGTGGCAAGGTCGAAGCGGAAACCGTCGACACCGGCCCGCGCGAAGTGGCGCAGCGTGTCGAGCGCCAGGCGGCGGACGACGGGGTTGGCGAAGTCCAGCGTATTGCCCGTGCCCGTGTCGTTGATCAGCGTGCCGTCGGCGATGCGGGCGTAATAGCCGGCGTCGTCGAGGCCGCGCATCGATAGCGTGGGACCGTGGAGGTCGCTCTCGCCCGTGTGGTTGAGGACGAGATCGAGAATGACGCCGATCCCGGCCTCGCGGAGCGCGGCGATGGTCCGGCGCAGCTCCTCGGGGCCGCCGGGGCACAGCCGAGGGTCAAGCGCCATCGGCACGACGGGATTGTAGCCCCAGGCGTTGGTGAGCCCGAGCGCGGGCAGGTGGTGCTCGTCGATCCAGGCGACGATCGGCATCAGCTCGACCGCCGCGACACCGATCTTTTGCAGGTGAGCGATGACGCCGGGGTGGGCGAGCGCGGCAATGGTGCCGCGCGTCGCCTCCGGCACGTCGGGATGAAGCATGGTGAAGCCGCGGACGTTGAGTTCGTAGATCAGGCCGCCGGGGGTGAAGAGGGGCGGGGCCGGCTCCGTGGCGTCGGCGGGCGGTTGGACGATCGCGCGCGGCAGGAGCGCCGACGTGTCGGCGCCGGGCTGGCCCAGCACCGGGTCGTAGGCGAAGGGGCGGTCGAGCTCGATCGCATAGGGATCGACGAGCAGCTTCGCAGGGTCGTTCGCCGTTCGATAGGCGTAGCGGGTGCCGGACGGGGCGGTGGTGGCGGCATGCCAGACGGTGCCGGTGCGCTGCATCGGGATCTGGCGTTCGGTATTGCCTTCGAACAGGCAAAGGGTGACGCCGTCCGCTGTCGAATGGACCGCGAAGTGGGTCGCATCGCCCTCGACATGCGCGCCAAGTAAGTCCTCCCCGGCACGGGGAGGGGGACCAGCCGCAGGCTGGTGGAGGGGCGCTTCGGCGGGCGATGGTGTTTGGGGCTGGCCCCCCTCCACCACGCCGCTATGCGGCGCGGTCCCCCTCCCCGTGCCGGGGAGGATTTGAGTCGTCACGTCACGACGTCCGGTTGGGTGCGACCGGTATGGCGCTTGATGCCGGCGATGTCCTCCGCCGCGTCGACGATGCTCTGGAGCATGGCCGTCGTGTCGCCGTCGATGTCGCTGGGTTCGTAGCGCTCGAGATAGACGCGCAAGGTTGCTCCGCTGGTGCCGGTGCCCGACAGGCGGAAGACGACGCGGCTGCCGCCCTCGAACAGCACGCGCACGCCCTGGTTGCGGCTGACCGAGCCATCGGTGGGATCGGTATAGGCGAAGTCGTCGGCGCCCTCGACGACGAGGTCGCCGAACCGCTGGCCGGGCAGGTCGGCGAGCTTGCCGCGCAGTTCGGCCATCAGCGCATCGGCGCGCTCCGTCTCGACGCCTTCATAGTCGTGCCGGGCGTAATAGTTGCGGCCGTAGGTGGCGTAATGCTCGCGGACGATCGCGTCGACCGATTGGCCGCAGACCGCGAGTATGTTGAGCCACAGCAGCACCGCCCACAGCCCGTCCTTCTCGCGGACGTGATCGGAGCCGGTGCCGGCGCTTTCCTCGCCGCAGATCGTCGCCATGCCGGCATCGAGCAGGTTGCCGAAGAATTTCCAGCCGGTCGGCGTCTCGAACGCCGGGATGCCGAGCTTCGCGGCGACGCGGTCGGCGGCGGCGCTGGTCGGCATCGATCGGGCGATGCCCTTCAGGCCACCCGCATAGCCGGGCGCCAGATGCGCGTTGGCGGCGAGGATGGCGAGGCTGTCCGACGGCGTCACGAAGCGGCCGCGGCCGATGATGAGGTTGCGGTCGCCGTCGCCGTCCGACGCCGCGCCGAAGTCGGGCGCGTTCGGGCCCATCATGTGGTCGTACAGCTCGCGCGCATGGACGAGGTTGGGATCGGGGTGATGGCCGCCGAAATCGGGCAGCGGCTTGCCGTTGCGCACCGTGCCGGGCGCGAAGCCCAGGCGACGTTCGAGGATCTCGGTCGCATAGGGGCCGGTAACCGCGCTCATCGCGTCGAAGGCGACGGTCAGCCCGGCGGCGCGGATCGCGGCGAAGTCGAACAATTGCTCCATCAGCGCGGCGTAATCGGCAACGGGATCGACGATCTCGACGACCATGCCGCCGACCCGCACCTCGCCGTCTTGGTCGAGGTCGATGTCGGGACCGTCGACGGCCTGCCAGCGACCGATCGTGGTAGTGCGCTGATAGATCGCCTCGGTCACGCCCTCGGGCGCGGGGCCGCCATTGGCGATGTTGTATTTGATGCCGAAGTCCTCGTCGGGGCCGCCGGGATTGTGGCTCGCCGACAGGACAAGGCCGCCGCTCGCGCCGCGCAGGCGGATCAGGTTGCTGGCGGCAGGGGTCGACAGGATGCCGCCGCGCCCGACGATCACGCGGGCATAGCCGGCGGCGGCGGCCATGCGGATCGCCTGCTGGATCACCTCGCGATTGAGGAAGCGACCGTCGCCGCCGATGACGAGGCTCGCGCCCTCCTTGCCCTCGACGACGTCGAAGACCGACTGGATGAAGTTTTCCGCATAATTGGGTTGCTGGAAGACCTTCACCTTCTTGCGCAGGCCCGAGGTGCCGGGCTTCTGGCCGTCATACGGCGTCGTCGGATGCGTCGTCACGGTCATAGGGCGCTGGTCACCTTGGCATAGAGTTGGGCGTAGCGGCGGCCGCTGTCGCCCCAGGAGAAGTCGGCGCGCATGGCGTTCTTCTGCAGCTGCGTCCAGACGGACGGGCTGGCATAAGCGGCAATCGCTCGAGCGATGGCGTGATTCAGCGCTTCGACGCCGACGTCGGTGTGGACGAAGCCGGTGCCGACGCCCGCCGCCAGCGCCGCCTGGTTGGCGTCGATCACCGTATCGGCGAGGCCGCCGGTGCGCGCGACCACGGGGATGCAGCCATAGGCGAGGCCGTAGAGCTGGGTGAGGCCGCAAGGTTCGAAGCGCGAAGGGATGAGGATCGCGTCGGCGCCGCCCTGGAGCAGGTGTGACAAGGGCTCGTCATAGCCGATGACGACGCCGATCCGCCCCGGATGGCGCTCGGCGGCGGCGCGGAAGGCGTCCTCGAGATGCGCGTCGCCCGAACCGAGCAGGGCGAGGCGACCGCCCGCGGCGACGAGGCCGTCGAGGCATTGGGCGAGGACGTCAATGCCCTTTTGCCAGGTCAGGCGGCTGACGACGCAGAATAGCGGGCCGTCGTCGCGATCGAGCGCGAAGGCGCGTTCGAGGCTACGCTTGTTGGTGCGGCGCTTCGCCAGCGTGCGCGCTGTATAGCGCGCGGGCAGGGCGGCGTCGGTTGCCGGGTTCCAGACCGCCGGATCGATGCCGTTGACGATGCCGCTGACGCGCGTGGCGCGCGCCTGGATCAGTCCTTCCAGCCCCATGCCGAAGCGGCTTTCGCGAATCTCGGCGGCGTAGGTCGGGCTAACGGTGGTGATCGCGTCCGCTGCTTCCAGCCCGGCCTTCAGGAAGCCGACTCCGCCGTAATATTCGACGCCGTCCACCGCCCAGGCCTCGTCGGGCAGGTCGAGGTCGGGGAAGATGGTGGCGGGGAATTGGCCCTGGAAGGCGATGTTGTGGATGGTGACGACGCTGCGCGGGCGATCGGGGCCGGTCGGCGCGTAGCGCACATAGGCCGCCGCCATCGCCGCCTGCCAGTCGTGGGCATGGACGAGATCGAAGCGGCGCTTGGGCAGGATGCCGGTCGCGATGTCGGCGGCGGCACGGCCGAGCGCGGCGAAGCGGCGCCAGTCGTCGTCATGGCCGTAGAGGCCACCGGGGCGGGCGAAGAGGGCTGGCGCATCGAGGACGAGAAAGGGATGGCCGCCGACCGACAGGCCGAGCAGCCGCGCGGGCGTGCCGAGCAGGTCGGCCCACTTGTGCAGCATCTGCGCCCCCTTCGTCGCGGCGGCGAGCGCGGGATAGGCCGGAATGAGGGTGGTGACGGCGACGCCATGCGGGGCGAGCGCCGCCGGCAGCGCGCCGACGACGTCGGCGAGCCCGCCGGTCTTGACGAGGGGGTAGGCTTCGGAAGCGACGGAGAGGGCTTGCAGCAAGCTCATTCCTCCCCGGCACGGGGTGGGGGACCAGCCGCAGGCTGGTGGAGGGGCAGCCAAGCAGCGCTGGCCCTCGTGACTGCCCCTCCACCACTCGGCTGACGCCGAGCGGTCCCCCTCCCCGTGCCGGGGAGGTTTGGGAGACCCATCCCCCTCACAGCCGATCGATCATCGGCTGGGTTATCAGGCACACCCCCTTGTCCGTCCGGCGGAAACGGGTGGCGTCGAGCGTCGGATCGTCGCCGACGACCAGGCCATCGGGGATCACCACGCCGCGGTCGATGACCACGCGGCGCAGGCGGGCGCCGCGGCCGATGTGGCAGAAGGGCAGGACCACCGCCTCGTCGAGCATCGCGAAGCTGTGGGTGCGCACGCCCGTCGACAACAGGCTGCGGTGGATCGACGATCCCGACACGATCGTGTCGCCGGCGACGAGGCTGGCGACCGCCGAACCGCGACGGCCGTCGACGTCGTGGACGAACTTGGCCGGCGGCGTGATCTCCGAATAGGTCCACAGCGGCCAGCTGCGGTCGTAGAGGTCCAGCTCGGGAACGACGTCGGTCAGGTCGATGTTCGCTTCCCAATAGGCGTCGATCGTGCCGACGTCGCGCCAGTAGGAGCCCGCCTCGGTCGCCGAACGGACGCAGCTCGACGAGAAGCGGTGCGCCTGCGCTTTGCCGTGCTCGACGAGATAGGGGATCAGGTCCTTGCCGAAATCGCGATCGGAGCCGGGGGTCGCGGCGTCGCGCTTCAGCTGTTCGATCAGGAACTTCGTGTTGAAGACATAGATGCCGAGGCTCGCCAGCGCGACGTCGGGGTTGCCGGGGATGGCAGGCGGATCGGCGGGCTTCTCGACGAAATCGATGATCCGGTCGGTCTCGTCGACGTGCATCACGCCGAAGCCGACCGCCTCCATCCGCGGCACTTCCATGCAGGCGACGGTCACGTCCGCACCGCTGTCGCAGTGCTGCTGGAGCATGATCTCATAGTCCATCTTGTAGATATGGTCGCCGGCCAGGATGACCATGAACTCGACGCCGTAACTCTCGATGATATCGATGTTCTGGTACACGGCGTCGGCCGTGCCCTCGTACCATTGCGTTTCCGAGACGCGCTGCGACGCGGGGAGGATGTCGAAGCTTTCGTTGCGCTCGGGGCGCAGGAAGTTCCAGCCGCGCTGGAGGTGGCGGATCAGCGAGTGCGCCTTGTATTGCGTCGCTACGCCGATGCGGCGGATGCCCGAGTTGAGCGCGTTCGACAGCGCGAAGTCGATGATCCGGCTCTTGCCGCCGAAATAGACCGCAGGCTTCGCGCGGGTATCGGTGAGTTCGTGGAGCCGGCTGCCGCGACCGCCCGCCAGCACATAGGCCATGGCATCGCGTGCGAGTGGTTGTCCCTTCCGATGATCCATTGCCTCTCCCCGGTAAAACGTCACCCTGAACGTGTTTCAGGGTCTCTTTCTTTTGAGTGTTGTAAGCGAGACTGGAGATGCTGAAACGAGTTCAGCATGACGGGGGTGCGGGGCTGCCGTCATCCCTCATATTCCAGCATGATCGTCGCCAGCGGCGGTAGCGTGACGAGCGCAGCGCCGTCCTTCGCCACGAGCCCGCCGAGATTGCCGAGGTTCGATCCCCAATAGGCGGCGGCGTCGCTGTTGAAGATTTCCGCCCAGCGCCCGTCGTGGGGCAGGGGGATCCGGAACGGCGCGCGCGCGATCGGGGTCATGTTGGCGATCACGGCGACCGGCTTCGCGCCCGGCGCCTTGCGCAGCCAGGCGAAGACGGAAGCATCGGCATCGTCGGCGATCAGCCATTCGAAGCCCTCGCCCTCGCAATCGCGGGCATGGAGCGCAGGCTTGGCGGCGTAGAGGCGGTTCAAGTCACGCACCAGATTGCGGACGCCCTCGTGCGCGGCGGACCCGCGCAGGTCCCAGTCGAGGGCGCGGCCCTCGTCCCATTCGCGGCGCTGGGCGAATTCCTGGCCCATGAACAGCAGCTTCTTGCCCGGATAGCCCCACATGAAGCCGTAATAGGCGCGAAGGTTGGCGAACTGCTGCCAGTCGTCGCCGGCCATCTTGGTCAGCAGCGAGCCCTTGCCGTGGACGACCTCGTCATGGCTGATCGGCAGGACGAAGTTCTCGCTGAAGGCGTAGACCAGGCCGAAGGTGATCTCGTTGTGGTGATAGCGGCGATAGACCGGCTCGCGCGCCATGTACTGAAGCGTGTCGTGCATCCAGCCCATGTTCCACTTGAAGCCGAAGCCCAGCCCGCCCTCGTGCGCCGGCTGCGACACGCCGGGCCAGCTGGTCGATTCCTCGGCGATGGTCATGATGCCGGGGTGGTGGCCGTAGACCGCCTTGTTCATCGACCGCAGGAACTCGACCGCCTCCCAATTCTCGCGCCCGCCCTGGTCGTTGGGGATCCATTCGCCCTCTTCGCGCGAATAGTCGCGATAAAGCATCGAGGCGACGGCATCGACGCGCAGGCCATCGACATGGTAGCGATCGGCCCAGAACAGCGCGTTGTTGACGAGGAACGACGACACCTCGCGCCGCCCGAAATTATAGATCGCGGTGTTCCAGTCGGGGTGATAGCCGAGGCGCGGATCTTCATGCTCGTAGAGCGCGGTGCCGTCGAAGCGGACGAGGCCGTGGGCGTCGATCGGGAAGTGGGCGGGCACCCAGTCGATCAGCACGCCGATGCCGGCGCGATGGGCGCCGTCGACGAAGCGGGCGAAACCTTCGTGATCGCCGAAGCGCGACGTCGGGGCATACAGGCCGGTCGTCTGGTAACCCCATGACGGATCATAGGGATATTCGCTGACCGGCATGAATTCAATATGGGTGAAGCCCATGTCGACGACATAGGGGATCAGCCGGTCGGCCAACTGGTCCCACGACAGATACCAGCCGTTGGCGTCGCGATCCCACGATCCGGCATGGACCTCGTAGATCGAGATGGGCACGCGGCGGGGATCGACGCTGGCCCAGTGCGCGCGGTGGTCGTCGTCGCCCCAGACATGCGCCATTGGTGCGGTCGTGCGCGAGGCGGTCGCGGGGCGCAGTTCGGAGGCGAAGGCATAAGGGTCGGCCTTTTGCGGCAATACGACGCCGTCGGGGCCGACGATCTCGAACTTGTAGCCGCGGCCCTCGGCGATGTCGGGCAGGAAGATTTCCCACACCCCAACGTCGGCGCGGCGGCGCATGACGTGGCGGCGGCCGTCCCAGTCGTTGAAGTCGCCGACGACCGACACGCGCCGGGCATTGGGCGCCCAGACCGCGAAGTGCATACCGCTTGCGCCCTCATGCCCGATCAGGTGCGCGCCCATCTTGTCGTAGAGGCGGTGGTGGGTGCCCTCCGCCATGAGGAAGTCGTCGGTGGGGCCGAGCACGGGGCCGAAGCTGTAGGGGTCGGTGAGCCACCATTCGGCGCCGCCGCCGTTCGCCTTGTACTTCACCTGTTGCGGCGGACCGGCGACCGGACCTTCGAACAGCCCCTCGTCGTCGATCCGGGTCAGCGTGCCGAGGCTGGTGCCGGCGAGGTCGTGCGCCTCGGCAGTGTCGGCGCCCGGCAGCCAGACGCGGGCGAAGCTGCCGTCAGGGCCGGCGTGGACGCCGAGCAGCGAGAAGGGATCGTCGTGGCGCCCCTCTAGGAGAGCGGCAAGGGCGCCACGCGGCGGCTTCACATCACGCCCCAGATATCGCGGGCGTATTCACGAATGGTGCGGTCGGACGAGAACCAGCCGACCTGCGCGACGTTGCGGATCGCCGCCGCCTGCCACGCAGGCTGATCGCGCCAGCGGTCGTCGACGCGGCGCTGGCAAGCGGCATAGCCGTCGAAATCGGCGGCGACGAGGAACCAGTCATGGTCGTACAGCCCGCCCATCAGATCTTTGTAACGCCCCGGATCGTCGGGGGAAAACACCCCCGATGCAATAGCGTTCACCGCCTGCGACAGTTCCGCCGATCCGTCGATCGTGGCGCGGCGGTCCCATCCGGCGGCGCGGTGCTGCTCGACCTCGTCAGCGGTCAGGCCGAAGATGAAGATATTGTCGTCGCCGACGCGGTCCTTGATCTCGATATTGGCGCCGTCGAGCGTGCCGATCGTCAGCGCGCCGTTGATCGCGAACTTCATGTTGCCGGTGCCCGACGCCTCCATGCCCGCGGTCGAAATCTGTTCGGACAGGTTGGCGGCGGGGATGATCTTCTCCGCCAGGCTGACGTTGTAGTTGGGGACGAACACGACCTTCAGCAGGTCGCCGATCGCCGGGTCCGCGTTGACCCGCTTGGCGACGTCGTTCGCCAGTTTGATGATCAGCTTGGCATTGTGATAGCTCGACGCCGCCTTGCCGGCGAACAGCTTCACGCGCGGCACCCAGTCGCGTTCGGGATGGCTGCGGATCTGGTCGTAGAGCGCGACCGTCTCGATGATGTTGAGCAGCTGGCGCTTATATTCGTGGATGCGCTTGATCTGGACGTCGAACATCGCGTCGGGATCGAGGCGCAGGCGCATCGTGTCCTTCAGATATTGGGCCAGCGCGACCTTGTTCTCGCGCTTCACCGCGGCGAAGCGGTCGCGGAAGGCGGCATCCTCGGCATGCGGGGCCAGCGCGGTCAGCGCCTCGGCATCGTCCAGGAAGGCGTCGCCGATCGTCTCGCGCAGCAGCGACGTCAGCCCCGGATTGCATTGCTGCAGCCAGCGGCGCGGGGTGATCCCGTTGGTCTTGTTGTTGATCCGGTCGGGAAAGACGCGGTGGAGGTCGGCGAAGACGGTCGACTTCATCAGTTCGGTATGGAGCGCGGCGACGCCATTCACAGAATGGCTGCCGGCGAAGGCGAGGTTCGCCATCCGCACGCGCCGCTCGCCGCCCTCGTCGATCAAACTGATCGCGGAGATGGCGTGGTCGTCGACGCCCTGCGCCCGCGCGCCGCGCAGCAGCTTCGCGTTGATCGCATAGACCAGCTGCATGTGCCGCGGCAGCAAGCGTTCGAACAAGGGCAGCGGCCAGCTTTCCAGCGCCTCGGGCAACAACGTGTGGTTGGTGTAGCCGAAGGTCGCTCGGGTGACGTCCCACGCCTCGTCGAACGTCAGATCGTGATGGTCGACCAGCAAGCGCATCAGTTCGGCGACTGATACCGCGGGATGCGTGTCGTTGAGCTGGATCGCGGCCTTTTCGGGCAGCGTGCGGATGTCGCCGAAATACTGGACGTGGCGGCGGACGATGTCCTGGATCGACGCGGACGAGAAGAAATACTCCTGCCGCAGCCGAAGCTCCTGGCCGGCGGGGGTGGAATCGTTGGGATAGAGCACGCGGGTCAGCGTCTCGGCGCGGAGCTGGCCTGCGAGCGCGCCCTGGAAATCGCCCGCGTTGAAGCGGTCGAGGCGGATCGGATCGAACGCACGCGCGGTCCACAGCCGCAGCGTGTTGACGCGCTTTCCCCGCCAGCCAACCACCGGCGTGTCGACCGCGACGGCCTCCACCGCCTCGGCCGGCGACCAATGCGAGGTGCCTTCCTCGGTCGCCGTCACCTCGCCCCCGAAGCCGACGAAATAGGCGCTCTCGCGGCGCTCGAATTCCCAGGGGTTGCCGTGGGCCAGCCAGTTTTCGGGCAGTTCCAGCTGGAAGCCGTCGTCGATCCGCTGGCGGAACATGCCGTTCACGTAGCGGATGCCATAGCCGTAGGCGGGCAGATCGAGGCTCGCCAGGCTTTCCATGAAGCAGGCGGCGAGGCGGCCGAGGCCACCGTTGCCGAGCGCGGCGTCGGGCTCGATCTCCTCGATCTCGGCCAGGTCGACGCCCAGGCTGGCGAGCGCCTCGCGCACCGCGTCGTTCGCGCCGAGGTTGCTGATCGCATCGCGCAGCAGGCGGCCGATCAGGAATTCGAGGCTGAGGTAATAGACCCGCTTGGCGCCCGCCTGATGCGCGGCTTTGGTCGAGGCCATCCACCGGTCGATGATCTCGTCGCGAACCGTCAGGATCGTCGCGGCGAGCCAGTCGTGCGGGCGCGCCGCCTTTTCGTCCTTGCCGATGCGATGGGCCAGCGTGTCGACGATGCGGGCGGCGAGGGGGATGGAGCCTTGGTCGGCGGCGGGTTCGGCGAGAAGCTGGCTCACGAGCGGTTCGAAACTCCAGGAGGTGACTGACGGTACGCTGGCGAAACGATGTCTGTCACGCGCCATCGTCGGCGCGCGTCGTAGGATCAAAGCATGCCGTAGAGAAGCGTCGCGTTGAGCGCGATGATGATCGCGGCGATCGCCCAGGCGGTCGTGCGTAGCCACAAGGGCGTGACGAAGGCCCCCATCACGTCGCGGCGCCCGGTGAAGCCGACCAGCGGCACGACCGCGAAGGGCAGCTGGAGGCTGAGGATCACCTGGCTCAGGACGAGCAAGCGGGTCGCCCCGCTGTCGCCGCTGGCGCCGACGACGAACACCGCCGGGATGATCGCCAGCAGGCGGGTGACGAGGCGGCGCAGCCACAGCGGCAGGCGGATGTGGAGGAAGCCCTCCATCACGATCTGGCCGGCGAGCGTGCCGGTGACGGTCGAGTTCTGGCCCGAGGCGAGCAGCGCGACCGCGAAGACGACGCTCGCCGCGCCGACGCCCATCATCGGCGCGAGCAGTTGGTGGGCGTCGCCGATCTCGGCGACGTCGGTACGTCCGGCGGTGTGGAAGACTGCGGCGGCGAGGATCAGGATCGCGGCATTGATGAAGAAGGCGAGCGCGAGCGCGATGGTGCTGTCGACCGTCGCGAGGCCGATCGCCTCTCGCCTGCCGGCATCGTCGACGACGAAGGCGCGGGTCTGGACGATCGAGGAATGCAGGTAGAGATTGTGCGGCATCACCGTCGCACCCAGGATGCCGATCGCAAGGTAGAGCTTGCCGGGATCGGTGACGATACCCGGCGTCGGGATGAGCCCCTGCGCGATCGCACCGAAATCGGGCGCGGCGTGGAACAGCTCATAGGCGAAGCAGCCGGCGATGATCGCCAGCAGCCCGACGATGAACGCCTCCAGCTTGCGAAAGCCGAAGCGCTGCAGCGCGAGGATCAGGAAGGCGTCGAGCGCAGTGACGCAGACGCCGTAGACCAGCGGCAGGTCGAACAGGAGCTGCAATGCGATCGCGGTGCCCAGCACCTCGGCAAGGTCGCAGGCGATGATCGCGATTTCGGCGAGCGCCCACAGGACGATGGCGACAGGCCGCCGATAATGCTGGCGGCAGGCTTGGGCGAGGTCGAGCCCGGCGGCGATGCCGAGCCGGGCGGCGAGTGCCTGGAGGACGATCGCCATCAGGTTCGACAAGAGGATGACCGACAGCAGCGTATAGCCGAACGCCGAGCCACCGGCGATGTCGGTCGCCCAGTTGCCCGGGTCCATATAACCGACCGCGACGAGGAAGCCCGGGCCCATGAACGCGCCCAGCTTGCGCAGCCATCCGGCGCCCTGCGGCACCTGGACGCTGCGATGGCTCTCGCCGAGCGAGCGGCCGATCGGGGTTTCCAGTGCTGGCATCACCCCATGCTCTGGCGGAGCGGGGCGGACGCGGCAAGGTGCTTTGCGGGCTGTCGGCCGGCGGAAATGTCGATATTGCCGCGCGAAAGCGGTGGCCGGGCGTCGGCGCGGCGCGAGGATGCGAAGGTGATGCAGCAATGCCGGAAGGCCGGGTAATGGTGAAGACGGCCGACGAGCGGGCGCTGATGCGCGAATCGGGGCGGCTGCTCGCGTCGGTGTTCACGATGCTCGACGGCGTGGCGATGGCGGGGATGTCGACGCTGGCGATCAACGATCTGGTCGAGCGGTTCATCACCGTCGATTGCGCCGCGCGGCCGGCGAGCAAAGGGCAATATGGCTTCGCCTATGTGCTCAACTCGTCGATCAACGAGGTTGTCTGCCATGGCGTGCCCGACGCCGAGGTGATCGTCCGCGACGGCAATATCGTCAATCTCGACATCACGCTGGAGAAGAACGGCTTCATCGCCGATTCCAGCAAGACCTATCTGGTCGGCGAGGTCGCCCCGGCGGCGCGGCGGCTGGTGCAGGTGACCGAGACGGCGATGTGGAAGGGGATCGGCGCGGTCCGGCCGGGCGCGCGGCTCGGCGACATCGGCTTCGCGATCGAGCGCCACGCCAAGAAGCACGGCTATTCGGTCGTCCGCGAATATTGCGGCCATGGCATCGGGCGCGAGATGCACGAGGCGCCCGACGTAATGCACTATGGCCGGGCCGGCACCGGGCCGGAATTACGCGAGGGCATGACCTTCACGATCGAACCGATGATCAACCAGGGCACGCGCAGGATCGTCGAGAGCGACGACGGCTGGACGATCAGGACGGCGGACGGGAAGCTGTCGGCACAGTGCGAACACACCGTCGCGGTGACCGCGACCGGCGTCGAGGTGCTGACGCTGCGACCGGGCGAGCGGGCGGCATAGATCCGCCTGGGCGGGGGATGGAGAAGGGGCTGTCCTACAACGCTGGTTGCTGTCATCACCAGCCGATGCCCGCACGGCCGGCCTTCCCAAGCCTTACTCTGTCGACGTTCGGGAACCGGCCAGCTCGCGCACGCACGAGAGGGTGCGACTTTTGTGACGTTCGGGTATTCTGCCACCCGACGTCATCACACCGGCGCGGCGTCGGCACCGGCGCCGTAATGGTGCCAGGTAAAGATCGCGAGCGCGCCGCGATGCGGGCTGTAGCCTGCGGCGAGCTCGCGAGTCAGCTTCTCGCTCGGCCGCGTGGCGTGGCCGAGGATCCGGCCCATCTCGATCTGCACCGCCAGGTCGCCCGCCGGCCAGATATCGGCGCGACCCTCGGCGAACAGGAGATAGACCTCGGCCGACCAGCGACCGATCCCCTTGACGCGGGTGAGCGCGGCGATCGCTTCCTCGTCGTCGGCGGGCAAATTGTCGAGGTCGAGCCGGCCGCTGGCGATCTCGTCGACCAGGCTGCGCGCATAGCCGGCCTTCTGGCGCGAGAAGCCGGCCGATCGCAGCGTCTCGTCGCTGGCGTCGCGGATCGTGGCGGGGTCGGTCGGGTCGCCCGCGACCTCGGCCAGCTTGCGCCACACCGCATCGGCCGCCTTGACGCTGACCTGCTGGCCCAGGATCGTCCGCAGCAGCGTCGCATAGCCGCGTTCGCGGATGCGGGGCGGGGGATAGCCGATGCGGTCGAGCGCGGCGGCAATCGCGGGCTCGGCTGCGGCAAGCGCATCGAGCGACGCTTTCAGCTGTTGTTCGCTCAGCCCCATGGTTGATCGCCGCGACGCGGCACGGCATGGGCGCCTGAAACATTGGAAGGATTGGTCATGCCCAAGCTTATCGTCGAGACCCGCGAGGGGGAAGAACGCGAGATCGAGGGCGAGGCTGGCCTGTCGGTGATGGAAGTGATCCGCGATGCGGGGATCGACGAGGTGCTGGCGCTGTGCGGTGGCTGCTGCAGCTGTGCGACCTGCCACGTCCATGTCGATCCCGCCTTCGCCAATGCGCTGCCCAAGATGAGCCCCGACGAGGACGACCTGCTCGATTCGGCAAGCGACCGCGATGCGACCAGCCGGCTGTCGTGCCAGCTGCCCTTCACCGACGCGCTCGACGGCCTGCGCGTCCGCATCGCCGCGGAGGATTGAGTCGACCATGACGATCGTGATCCGTGAAGCCGACCTGATCGAGAGCGTCGCCGACGCGCTACAGTTCATCAGCTACTATCACCCGATGGATTACATCCGCGCGCTGGGCGAGGCCTATGAAGCCGAGCAGAGCCCGGCGGCGAAGGATGCCATCGCCCAGATCCTGACCAACAGCCGGATGTGCGCCGAGGGGCATCGGCCGATCTGCCAGGACACGGGCATCGTCACGGTCTTCGTCAAATGGGGCCAGGACTGCCGGCTGGAGAGCGATCTCAGCCTGCAGGAGGTGGTCGACGAGGGCGTGCGCCGGGCTTACCTCCACCCCGACAACAAGCTGCGCGCGTCGATCCTGGCCGATCCGGCCTTCACCCGCCGCAACACCCGCGACAACACGCCGAGCGTGCTTCACGTCGAGATGGTGCCGGGCAGCACGGTGTCGGTCGACGTCGCGGCCAAGGGCGGCGGGTCGGAGAACAAGTCCAAGTTCAAGATGATGAACCCCAGCGACTCGATCGTCGACTGGGTGCTCGAGATGCTGCCGCAGATGGGCGCGGGCTGGTGCCCGCCCGGCATGCTCGGCATCGGCATCGGCGGCACCGCCGAAAAGGCGATGCTGCTCGCCAAGGAAAGCCTGATGGGCGCGATCGACATGGGCCAGCTGAAGGCGCGCGGGCCCCGGAACGACGTCGAGGCGCTGCGCATCGAACTGTTCGACAAGGTCAACGCGCTGGGGATCGGCGCGCAGGGGCTGGGCGGGCTGTCGACAATCCTCGACGTCAAGATCCTCGATTGGCCGACCCATGCGGCATCCAAGCCGGTGGCGATGATCCCCAATTGCGCGGCGACTCGCCACGCCCACTTCACGCTCGACGGCAGCGGGCCGGCGTATCTGGAGGCGCCCAAGCTCGACGAGTGGCCCAAGGTCGATTGGCAGCCCGACAGCGCGGCGAAGCGTGTCGATCTCGACACGCTGACGCCCGAGGTGGTGCAGGGCTGGAAGCATGGCGACCGGCTGCTGCTGAACGGCAAGATGCTGACGGGCCGCGACGCCGCGCACAAGCGCATCGCCGACATGCTGGCCAAGGGCGAGGAACTGCCGGTCAGCTTCCGCGGCCGCGTGATCTACTACGTCGGCCCGGTCGACCCGGTCGGCGAGGAAGTGGTCGGGCCGGCGGGTCCGACGACGGCGACGCGGATGGACAAGTTCACCCGCATGATGCTCGACCAGGGCCTGCTCGCGATGGTCGGCAAGGCCGAGCGCGGCCCGGCGGCAACCGAGGCGATCCGCGAGGCGAAGAGCGCCTATCTGATGGCGGTCGGCGGCGCTGCCTATTTGGTTGCGCGGGCGATCAAGGGATCGAAGGTCGTCGGCTTCGAAGATCTGGGCATGGAAGCGATCTACGAATTCGAGGTGAAGGACTTCCCGGTCACCGTCGCGGTCGATGCCGAAGGGCAGAACGTCCACCAATTGGCGCCGCTGGTCTGGCGCGAGAAAATCGCGCGGGAGGGGTTGCTGGCGCCGGCGTGATTTGACGGTTCGGCGGGCGGCAATTCGCGAGGATATTGCTCTCGCCGATCAAGCGTTACTTGACATCGGTTGGAATACACCGAACGTTGCTGGTGTCGTGATCGCGAGAGTTCTGTGATGCTGGCGTTGCTGTTGCTGCTGCAGGCGATTTCTCCCGACGTCATCGTCACCGGCAAGCGACTGGAAGAGGCGCAGAGCCTTTGCGCCAGGGGGGCCTGCGACCCGTTGCGCGATGCCCAGGCGAGCATCGCACTGGCGGAGGCGCGCTTTCGCAGCGGCGGGTATCGCGAGGCCAAGGATATCCTATGGGCGGCGATCTTGCGTAACCGCCGCCATGCTGCGACCGATCCGAAGCCGGTGGCCGCGATCTACGAGGCCTATGCCACCGTCGCGCTCCACGACGGTGACCTCAAGGCCTATCGAATAGGTGTTGCCGGTCGTGTGCGGACGTTGCGTGATCATCTGCCGGGCGACGATACGTCGGTCATCGCGGCGTCGAGCGCGCTCGGTGACATGTGGATCAATCTCGAGAACTTCCGCCAGGCCGACGCTGCCTTCGACGCGGTCGAACGCGATGCGTCGCGAGCGGGGCTGGCACGCACGGCGATGATCGCTGGCATGAAGCGCGTCTGGCTGGCGGCAGCGATGGGCAATGGCGCGACCGCCCGCTTGATGCTTGCGCAGCTATACCGCCGGCCGATCGCCCGGGAGCAGGCCATGCGGACCGCGCTCGACGTGTTGGCGCTGCGCATTGCGACGCGTCAGGCCAGCGAGCAGGACATCGACCGGCTGGTGCAGCAGGTAAAGCGGACGCAAGGCGAGCCATCGGCGCTGATCTACGCACCGCGATGGGAGGAGCGGGTGAGCAGAACCGCTACCCGCAACGCCTCGGTCGCCTTTCGGGAGCGCGACATCTTCCAACCCGTCGCTGCGGAGGTCGAAAACCTCAGCTGGATCGACGTCGGCTTCTGGATACGGCCAGACGGCACCACCGGCGACATCGCGATGCTGCGCTCGACCTACAAACCGTGGTGGACCGGCATTGCGCTGCGACAGATCGCCGGTCGTCGCTACACGGCCTTGGCGAACGCCGATGGCGCCGATCAGGGGTTGGGCATTTACCGGATCGAGCGCATCACCAAGCGCACGCGATATGTTAAGCCTGTGAACAGCCTCATCGAGCGGCATGTCGCCGCCGACGGCTACGAGGTGCTGGACCTGACCGGCCCGCCGAGCGGCAAGGCCGGCTGACCACGAACGTTACCGCAGCCGATCGATCGCCTGCGCCAGCGCCACGTACAGCTTGCCCATATCCGACGACAGCAAGGTCACGCCCAGCGGCGAGCCGTCGCGTTGCGCGAGGATCGTGCGCAGCAGGCCTTCGAAGTCGTGGATGTAGCGGTTGACCATCTCGCGGAACGGCCCTTCCTCGTCGTAGAGGCGAGCGATCTCGCGAGCCTCGACCGGCTCGAGGATGCGAACGGCGCGGCGGGTGAAGACGCCGCGGTCGCCCTTCAGATAGGCCGCCCAGGCGCTGTCCGAGACTTCGGGCGAGAAGCTCTTGGCGATGTCGATCGAGGCGGAGTTGAGCGCCTCGATCAGCAGCGAGGCGCGGCGGGCGAAATTGTCCTGCACCGCTTCCTCGCGCTCGGCGCGGGCGTCCTCGATACGGCTCTCGACGAGCGCTGACTGCTCGACGATCGCCTGGACCTGGATCGCCAGCTTCTCGGTGGCGCGGGTTGCGGCGTCGGCGGCGGCGTCGGCGGCATCGCCGATTGCGCGGATCTGGCGCTCGACGGTGTCGCTGGTGGCGCGGCGCATCGCCTCGGCACTGGCATTGCCGAGCTGGTCCGCGGCCTCGGGAATGACACTGGTCAGCGTCTCGCGGGCCTTGTCGGCGGCGACCGAGGCGGTCTCGCGGACACGCAGCAGTGCCTCGACGAGGCGCGGCGCGGCCTCTTCGGCGAACAGGTGCGTCCGCCCGATCGTCTCATCGACCATCGAACCGAGCGCATCGGCCTTTTCGCGGCCGTCGGTCAGCGTCTGGAGCAGCGTCGACGACAGATGGTCGAGCGTGCGGCGCTGTTCGGATATGACGCCGGCGATCGCCTCGATCGCGTCATGCGTGCTTTCCGCGGCGGTGACGAGCGCGAGTAGCTCCGGACGCGCCTGGACGACGACCGCCTTGCTCGCCGCGATCTTCTCGTCGAGCCGGCCGAGCGCTTCGGGCAGCGTCTCGTCGATCTCCCGCGCGGCGGCGTCGAGCGCGATCAGCAGCGACTCGGTCGTCGCAATGGTGCGCGAGGCCATGTCGTCGCCGGCCTGGAGCGATACCGTCATCGCATCGGCCGAGCCGCCGAGCGCGCTGATCGAGGCGGCAAGCAGCTGCGAGCGTTCGACGCCCTGGCTATGAAGCGCGTTCAGTCGCTGCTCGACGCGGGCAATGCCCGATTCGAGGGCGGCGACCAGATCGTCGCCATCGCGCCGCTGCGTGTCGAGCCGGGCGGAGAGGCGATCGATCACGCTTTCGACCGCCGCGATGCGCTCGGCCAGCGCCTCAGCACTGTCGCGCGCGGCGCTATCCAGTGCGGCCTGATTGGCGCCGACCATGGCGAGCATCGCGTCGCCCTGAGCGGCGATACCCTTGCGCGCCTCGTCGACGGCGTCGGCGGTGCGGCCGAGCAGGGCGTCGACGGCGGTCGACATTTCGCCGGTGACCGCTTCCAGCCGGGCGCCGGCGGTCTCGCTAGTCGCCTCCATCCGCTGGATATGCGCGGCGAGACGCTGGGCGGCACCGCCGGCGACGGTGTCGGCCTCGCGGCCCCGCTCGACCAGCGCATTGAGGCGCGCGTCGAGCGCGGCGGCGTGCTCGCTGGCGGCGAGGCCGGTTTCGTCGAGCAGCTTGCCGATATGCATCGTCTCGGCCTGCGCGCGGGGCAGCGACGCCAGCAGGACGCCGAGCGACGATTGGGTGTCGGCGGTGACCGACGACAGGCTGCGCGCATGCGCCTCCGCCTGGCCGATCTCCAGCGCGAGGCCGCGGCCGACGGCGGCGAGCCGTTCGCCGGCGGTGTCGCCGAGCGCGGCGAGTTCGGCGGCCTGCTCGGCGAGTGAGCGGCGGTTGGCCTCGAGCACGCGCGACATCGCTGACACGGTACGCTCCAGCACCGCCGCCTCGGCCCGCATGGCGCGGGCGGTGGCGCCGAAGCGGCGTGCCTCGGCACGGCTGGTACGCATCGCGAGCAGCCAGACGATCCCTACCAGCGCCGGGACGACGGCGAGCGCAGCGACGAACTGGGCGATCTCGACCGGCGCCAGGCCTGGTAGCCAGCGCCAGGACAGAGCGAGCATGCCGGCAATCCAGGCGACGCAGACGACCGCGGCGAGCGTCGGCGCGATCCAGAGCCGGCCGCCGGCCTGATCCAGCGACTCCTCCAGTTCGAAGATGTCGTCGACCGGCCCGATCTCAGCGGCGTCGGGGCCGGGAGCGGCGATGGGCTCCCCGCGAATGTCGACGATCATGCTGTCCCCCATAACTCAACCCTACGCGTAACACGTTCTCCGGCGGCGTGGAACGCGTGGCGGAACGCCCGCGCGACGGATCGAGGTAACCATTGCTTAATCATGCGATCGGTAGAGCCGGTGGCATGGCATATGATCCCGGGGCAATAGATTCGGCGCTTGCGGCCGCCGTCGGCGACGAGCCCGGCCTGATCGCCGAGCTGCGCGTGGCGTTCGTCGAGAGCGCCGAGCGCACCGCGCTCTCGCTGGAGCGTGCCGCGACGCCCGAGGACTGGCGGAATGCCGCCGCCCGCCTGAAGGGGCTGGCGGCGAGCTTCGGTGCGGTTCGCCTGATGGCGCTGGCCACCGAAGCGTCGGATCGCGCGGGGGATGCCGAGCTGTTGACGAAGATCAAGCGCGCCATCGCTCGCCTGTAAGGCAGCGGTCGTTTCGGCAAACGCGCGTCGCTTTGCCGCCGGTTGCGGGTTGCATCCCCGCCGTGGTCCCGTAACAGCCCTGCCATGCTCGCCGGGCTCCTCATCGCCGTTCACGAGGCCGACGATCGGCCGGGCATGCTCACCGCCACGCTGCCGTTCGGCGGCACGACGCTGATCGAGTATCAGGCGCGGCTGCTGATCGGTGCCGGCGTCGCGCAGATCGTCGTGCTGGTGTCGCGACTGACGCCGGAACTGCTCGGCGCGCTGGGACGGATCGGGCGTCGCGGCGTCGCCGTCGATGCCGTGCGGACCGCGCCCGAGGCGGCACAGAAATTCCACCCCCTCGCGCGCATCGTCATGCTCGCTGATGGGCTGACCACCACCGACGACGTCATGGAGGTCATCGCGCGCGACGGTCGAGACGCACTGCTCGTCGTGCCCGACGACGCGATGCGGCCGGGATACGAGCGCGTCGGCGGCGGTATGGCTTGGGCCGGCGCGGCACGACTCGATGCGCGGCGTTTCGGCGAGGCGGCGGAGATGCCGCGCGACTATGACCTTCAGGCGACGCTGCTGATGCTCGCGTCGCAGGCGGGCGCGATCCATGTGCTGCTGCCGAGCGATGCCGAGCGCCACGGCCATGCGATTGGGCATAGCGGCGCGGCGCTGGAAGCGCGCGGGCGCACCGTGCTGGCGGCGATGGTGTCGACGCGGCGCGGCTGGTTCGATCGGCTGGTCGTCGCCCCGATCGCGCGGGCGCTGGTGCCGGTGCTGGTGCCGCGCGCGGTGCCGCCGGTCGCGATCGCCGGGGGCGGGGCGGTCGTCGGTGTCGTCGGCTTGGCGACGTTGGCGTTCGACCATCCTCTCATCGGGTTGATCCTGGCGCTGGGCGCGACGGTGGCGCTGTCACTGGCGGCGGTGTTCGCTGAACTGCGCGACGAGGGCGAATCGGCGCGGCCGTTCCGCCATGCCGCGGCGATCCTGCCCGGGTTGGCGGCGCTGGTGTATGGCCATGCCGCGGCGCGGGTCAGCAGCGAGGGCGGGCCGCTGCTCGCCGCGGTGGCGCTGATCGTCATCGCGGTGCTCGGCGAGCGGGCGATCGGCAAGGTGCCGCGGCGTCGCTGGTGGGGAAGCCCACCCGCCTATCTGCTGCCGTTGCTGCTCGGTGCCGCGGCCGCGATGCCCATCGCGGGACTGGTGCTGGCGGGCGGCTATGCTACCGCAACCGCCTCGGCCGCAATCGAGCGGCTGCGGCGACAAGCTTAATCTCGTCGTAACCGAGACTTGGCTATCGCTATGGTGATGACCGACGTGTCGACTTCAGAAGAGCGGGCGCAGCTGACGGCGCGGCTTGCCGCGGCACGCGCGGCGCGAGGCCGTGCCGACGCCCGCCTGACCGGTGCGATCGACGATTTTTTCATTCCCCGCGACGCGCGACTCGACGATCGGTTGCGGTCCGCGGTGAGCCGACTGCTCGCCGGACTGGTCGGGGCGATCGAGACCGAGCTTCGCCGCCACGCCTCTCGCGTTCTGCAGGGCAAGGGAGAGCATCAGCGGGCCGATATGCTGCTGGGCGGCCACGCGGAGGTCGAGACGCGGCTGTCGCGTGCCGGTCTGCTGCGCGACCGGCGGTTGATGGACGAACTGATCGCGCGGGCCCGCGGCGACCTGATGGCGCAGGGGTTGGGGGCGACGGCGACCACGGGCGATCGCGCGAGCCTGCTGGTGCGATTGGCCGACGATGCCGATGGCGTGGTCGCCTCGGCCGCCGGCGCGCTGCTGGTGGCGGAGACGCGGCGGCGCAGCGGCAACGAGACGGGACAGCCACTGGGCAGCGATCTGCCGGCGGAGCTTCACCATCAGCTGGTCTGGTGGGTGGCCGCGACGATCCGCGAGACGATTACCGCGCGCAGCGGCGACGATGCGCAGATCGACCGGGCGATCGTCGAGGCGGCGCAGCGCAACCTTGCAGCGCATGACGAGAGCGCGCGGCCCGAGGCGGTCGCTGGCCGACTCGCGTTCGCGCTCGATCCGCGGCCCCACGAGCTTGCGCCTCTACTGGTCGAGGCGCTGGGCGACCGGCAGCTGACGCTGTTCGTGGCGCTGCTGGGACGTGCGCTCGACATCGATTTCGATGCGGTACGCGCGATCGTGCTCGAGCCCGAAGGCGACCGGCTGTGGTTGGCGCTGCGAGCCGCGAACCTCGATCGCACGACGATTGCAACGGTGGCGCTGGCGCTGGCGGAGGCCGATCCCCGCCGCGATCTGGAAGCCTTCGCCGACGAGCTCGACGCCATCATGGCGGTGCCGCCCGAGGCGGCTCGCTCGGCGCTGGCGCCGTTGACGCTCCACCACGACCTGCGCCTCGCGATCGACGCCCTGGCGCGCGAGGCGCGGCGATGAATGCGATCCCGATGATCGACGACGTCATCAGCTATGCGACGATCGATCGCGAGGGTCGGCTGGTCACCGCCGATCCGGTCTTCTCGACGCTCAACGATCATGCCGGTGGCGGTATCGGCCAGCCGATCGCGGTGCCGGCGCTGGCGACGATCGCGCGGCTGGCGCATCGACTGGGCATCCTCGTCTCGCGCGGGGTAGTGGTCGGCGACACCGATGCGCCGGTCGAGCTGTGGGTGAAGGCGGAGCCGATCGGCAACCTCGTCCGGTTGGCGATCAGCGGCTGGCGCGAGGGGCGGCGGATCGCACCGGCACCGATCGACGAGGCGGCGGCGGCGGCGATCGGCACCGACCTGGGCTGGGACGTGGATGCGGCGCTGCGCTTCACCTACATCGCGCTCGACGGGGCGCGGCAGCTGGGGATCGATGCGATTGCCTTGCTTGGCAAGCCGATCACCGCGCTGTTCCAGTTCGAGGAAGATCGCGACGGATCGATGCCGCTGCTGGAGGCGGTCGCACAGCGTAAGCCGTTTGAGCAGCAGCGCGCCCTGCTGCGCGCGCCTAATGCGCGGCAGGTGATGCTGTCGGCGTTCGTGCGGCGCGATCCCGATGGCGGCTTCGCGGGCTTTTCGGGGGCGGCCAACCTGATCGTCGAGCCGGGTAGCGAGACGCCGGCACCGCCGCCGTCGATGGCGGCGATTGCCGGCGATGGACTGAACCAGGCGCTGCGCACGCCGCTCGCGCGGATCATCGACACCGCGGAGACGATCAGCACCTCCGCCGAAGGGCCGATCCAGCAGGAATATGTCGATTATGCCGCGCACATCGCGCACGCCGGCCGGCACCTGCTGGGGCTGGTCGACGACCTGATCGACGTCCATGCGATCGAGCGCGAGGATTTCCACCCGACGCTGAGCGCGATAGACCTGGCCGATGTCGCGCGCCGCGCCGCCGGGCTGATGTCGGTGAAGGCGAGCGAGGTCGGGGTGGCAATAGCGCGGCCGCTGCCGGCGCTACACGTTACCGCGATGGCTGATTTCCGCCGGACGCTTCAGATCCTGGTCAACCTGATCGGCAATGCCGTGCGCTATTCGCCCGAGGGCGGGGTGGTGACGGTAAGCGTGACGGCGACGCCCGATGGCTTCGCCAATGCGATCGTCGCCGACAAGGGGCGTGGGATCGATCCCGCCGATCATGACCGGGTCTTCGCGAAGTTCGAGCGCCTCGACCCGCTGGAGGCGACGGGCAACGGGCTGGGCCTCTACATCGCCCGGCGGCTGGCGCGGGCGATGGGCGGGGAGCTGACGGTTGAGAGCGAGCCGGGCGAGGGCGCGCGGTTTACCCTGTCGCTACCGACGCAGCCGGCGCGCCACGAGGATTAGGCCGAGGCCGAACACCGCGACGACCGCGCCGCGATCGGCCCAGGCGCCCTGGCCCAGCATGAAGCTGGACGAGGGCCACATGATGTATCCCAGCCCCTGCCCAATCCAGAGCAGACCGACGAGCGTGACGATCACGCCCGTCGCGATCAGGATCGGCCGAAGGCGCATCGGTTAGCGCTGGCCGACGGGGATATAGTCGCGCTCGGTCGGGCCGGTGTACAGCTGGCGCGGACGACCGATCTTCTGGTCGGGATCCGTGATCATCTCGTTCCACTGCGCGACCCAGCCGACGGTACGGGCGAGCGCGAAGAGCACGGTGAACATCGACGTCGGGAAGCCGATCGCCGACAGGATCACGCCCGAATAGAAGTCGACGTTCGGGAACAGCTTCTTCTCGACGAAATAATCGTCGTTGAGCGCCAGCTCTTCGAGCCGCAGCGCGGTTTCGAACAGCGGATCATTGACCTTCAGCGCGTCGAACACCTCGCGCACCGTCTTCTGCATGACGGTCGCGCGCGGATCGTAGTTCTTGTAGACGCGGTGGCCGAAGCCCATCAGGCGGAACGGATCGTTCTTGTCCTTGGCGCGGGCGATGAACTCGGGGATGCGCTCGGGCGTGCCGATCTCGCGCAACATGTTGAGCGCAGCCTCGTTGGCGCCACCGTGCGCCGGACCCCACAGGCACGCGATGCCCGCCGCGATGCAGGCGAAGGGATTGGCGCCCGACGAACCGGCGAGACGAACGGTCGAGGTCGATGCGTTCTGCTCGTGGTCGGCGTGGAGGATGAAGATGCGGTCCATCGCGCGCTCGACGGCCGGGTTCACCTCATAGGGCTCAGCCGGCACGCCGAAGGTCATGCGCAGGAAGTTGCCCGTGTAGCTGAGCGAATTGTCGGGATACAGGAACGGCTGGCCGACGCTGTACTTGTACGCCATTGCCGCGATCGTCGGCATCTTGGCGATCAAGCGGTGCGACGCAATGGTGCGCTGCTGCGGATCGTGGATGTCGGTCGAGTCATGATAGAAGGCGCTGAGCGCGCCGACGACGCCGCACAGGATCGCCATCGGGTGCGCGTCGCGACGGAAGCCGCGGAAGAAGGTCGCCAGCTGCTCGTGGACCATGGTGTGGCGGCTGATCGTGCGGCTGAACTTCTCCAGCTCGTCGGCGCTCGGCAGCTCGCCGTTAAGCAGCAGGTACGACACCTCCATGAAGCTTGACTGCTCGGCCAGCTGGCCGATTGGGTAGCCGCGGTGGAGCAGCACGCCCTCGTCGCCGTCGATGAAGGTGATTTCCGAACGGCAGCTCGCGGTCGAGGTGAAGCCGGGATCATAGGTGAAGTCGCCGGTCTGGGCATAGAGCTTGCGGATGTCGACCACGTCGGGCCCGATCGTGCCCGACAGGACCGGATATTCGAAGTCACCACCGTTGACGGCAAGTTTGGCGGAATCGGTCATGCGAAAAGGCGTCCTTCCTGTCAGGCGGCCATATGATCGGCGATGCGACCAAGGCTCTCCTCGCGCCCGAGCAGCACGAGGACGTCATAGATCCCGGGCGACGTCTTGCGCCCAGTGAGAGCGGCACGGAGCGGTTGCGCTGCCTGGCCGAGCTTCACGCCACGTGCCTCGGCAACCTGCCGTACCGCCGCTTCGAGTTCTTCCGTATCCCAGTTGTGCACTGCGTCAAGCGCGCTGTGCAGCGCAGACAGTATCGCGGGTGCATGACCCTCGAGCAGCGGCGCGGCGGCGGGATCGATCGGCAGCGGCCGGGCGACGAACAGGAAAGCGGCGCCTTCGGTCAATTCGTTGAGGTTGGCGGCGCGGACCTTGAGCACCGGCATCGCCCGCTCGACCAGCGGCAGCGCGTCGTGCCCCCAGCCGCCACGCTCGACGACCAGCGCCGCGAGCCGCGCATCGTCGGCCTCGCGGATGTAATGGCCGTTGAGATTCTCGAGCTTCTTCAGGTCGAAGCGCGAGGGGCTCTTGCCGACGGCGGCGAGGTCGAACCATCCGGTCGCCTGCTCTCGGCTAATGATCTCGTCGTCGCCATGGCCCCAGCCGAGGCGGAGGAGGTAATTGTCGAACGCTTCGGGCAGGATGCCCATCGTGTCGCGATACGCCTCGATCCCGACGGCGCCGTGGCGCTTCGACAGCTTGGCGCCGTCGGGGCCGTGGATCAGCGGGATATGCGCATAGACCGGCTCGGCCCAACCCATCGCGCGGATGATCGGCAACTGGCGGAAGGCGTTGTTGAGGTGGTCGTCACCGCGGATGACATGGGTCACGCCCATGTCGTGGTCGTCGACCACCACCGCGAGCATGTACGTCGGCGTGCCGTCGGAACGCAGCAGGATCAGGTCGTCGAGCTCGGCATTCTGGACGGTGACCGGACCCTGCACCTGATCGTCGATCGTCGTCGCGCCCTCCTGCGGCGCACGTAGGCGAACGACGAAGGGCTGGCCGGCGGGTGCTTCCGAGGGATCGCGGTCGCGCCAGGGGCTGCGGATCCGCAAGGGGCGCTTGGCGGCCTGCGCCTCGGCGCGTTGCTGCGCGATCTCGTCCTGCGTCATCCAGCAGCGATAGGCGTGGCCGCGCTCAAGCAGCTCGGCGGCGACGGCGGCGTGACGATCCGCGCGGGCGAACTGCATGACGGCGTCGCCATCCCAGTCGAGCCCGAGCCAGCGCATGCCCTCCAGAATCGCGTCGATCGCCGGCTGCGTAGAGCGGGCGCGGTCGGTGTCCTCGATGCGGAGCAGGAAGCGGCCGCCATGATGGCGCGCGAACAACCAGTTGAACAGCGCGGTGCGCGCGCCGCCCAGGTGGAGGTAGCCGGTCGGCGACGGTGCGAAGCGGGTGACGACGGTGCCGTTCTGCTTCGCTTCCGTGGCGGTGTCGTGATCGATCGTTGCGCTCAAGCGCGCGTGCTCCCAAGCTCGAATGGATGGCCTCTTCAGCCGCCGCGCCCCCTAGCATGCCGTTCCGGCGTAACCCAAGCCTCGATTGGCCGGGAACGGGCGCCGTCGAGCGCTGGCTGGAAGCGGAGCGCGACCAGCTGGTGCTGTGGCTGCCGGTGACGTTCGGCGTCGGGGTCGCAGCGTGGTTCGTGCTCGGCGATCTATGGGCGTGGCAGGTGCTGGCCTTGGCGGCGCTGGCGGGCGGGCTCGGGTGCCTGGCGGTGGGGCGCGCCGGGCGATTGGCGCGGGCGTCGGGGATCGGGCTGCTCATGGTGGCGCTGGGCGTCGGTTGCGCCTGGTGGCGGGCGGAGCGCGTCGCGGCGCCCGTTCTGGCGCGGCCGGTGGTGGCGATGGTGACGGGGCGGGTCGAGGCGATCGACCGGCTGGCGGCGCGTGGGGTGATGCGCCTGACGATCGCGACGACGGGCGGCGGATTGCCGAAGCGGGTGCGGGTCAATCTGGCGGAAGCGGACGCACCCGCGGCGCTGACGGTCGGCGCCGGCGTGTCGTTGCGCGCGCGGCTGATGCCGCCGCCGGGGCCGGCGGTGCCCGGCGCCTACGACTTCGCAAGGGTGGCGTGGTTCGGTGGGCTGGGGGCGACCGGGCGGGGGTTTGCGCCGGTGGCGGTGACCGCGCCGGGAGAAGCGTCGGCCGGACTGCGCGAGCGGCTGACGCGGCACATCAACGATAGGCTCGAGGGTAGCCGCGGCGGCATCGCGGCCGCGCTGGTGACGGGCGACGAGGGCGCGATCGAGGAGGCGGACGCCGAGGCCATGCGGCGGGCGGGGCTGGCGCATCTGCTCTCGGTCAGCGGGCTGCACATCACCGCGGTGGTCGCCGCGACGATGGTGATCGTGCTGCGGCTGCTGGCGCTGAGCCCGTGGCTGGCGCTGCGCGTGCGGTTGCCGCTGGTCGCGGCAGTGGCGGGGGCGGTCGCGGCGATCGGCTATACCTGGCTGACGGGCGCTCAGGTGCCGACGATCCGCAGCTGCGTCGCGGCATTGCTGGTGCTGGCGGCGCTGGCGGTGGGACGCGAGGCGATGACTCTGCGGCTGGTGGCGACGGGTGCGCTGGTGGTGCTGGTATTCCGGCCGGAGGCGCTGGTCGGGCCAAGTTTCCAGCTGTCGTTCGCCGCGATCACCGCAATCGTGGCGTTGCACGAGCAACCGCGCATACGGGCATTCTTCGAGCCGCATGATGAGGGGCGGATACGGGGCGTGGGGCGATCGCTGGCGTCGCTGCTGGTGACCGGCGTCGTCGTCGAACTGGCGCTGATGCCGATCGCGATGTTTCACTTTCACAAGGCCGGTGTCTATGGCGCACTCGCGAATATCGTCGCCATCCCGCTGACGACGTTCGTCATCATGCCGATCGAGGCACTGGCGCTGGTGTTCGACTTGGTCGGAGCCGGCGCGCCCTTCTGGTGGCTGGCGGGGCAGGCGGTGACGGCGTTGCTGTGGATCGCCCGGACGGTGGCGGCGGCGCCGGGATCGGTCGTGGCGCTGCCGTCGATGCCGGTCGGGGCGTTCGCGATCATGGTCGGCGGCGGGCTGTGGCTGGCGCTGTGGCGGACGTGGTGGCGGGCGCTGGGGGTGGTGCCGCTGGCGGCGGGCGCGGTCTGGGCGCTGGTCACGCCGCCGCCCGACCTGCTGGTGACGGGGGACGGACGGCATGTCGCGGTGCGAACCGGTGACGGACTGGCGCTGCTGCGCGAGCGGACGGGGGACTATACGCGCTCGACGCTGGCGGAGAATGGCGGGACCGACGGTGAGCCGCTGCTGCTCGACGGCCGGCGCGAGGCGCGGTGCAGCCGCGACCTGTGCATCGTCGACCTGATGCGCGAGGGGCGGCGATGGCGGGTGATGGCGACGCGGTCGGGCTATCTGGTGCCCGCGGGTCAGCTGATCGCGGCGTGCGGGCAGGCGGACGTCGCGGTGAGCGAGCGCGGGCTGCCACGGCGGTGCCGGCCGCGCTGGCTGCGGCTCGATCGGCAGACCCTGGCGCACACCGGCGGCGTGGCGGTGAGGTTTGCCGGTGGGTGGGTCGTGACGGTCAGGCAGCCGGGCGATCAACACCCCTGGATGGTGGCGGAGACCGTCATGCCGCCGCGCCTACGCACGGCGGAGGGCGGGCGCTGCCCACCTACGTCATGCTGAAACGGGTTCAGCATGACGGTAACGTGGCGGGCGGAACCTGGCCTCAGTCGTAGCGGCGGAGCAAGCCGGCGAGCTTGCCCTGTACGCGGACGTGGCTCGGCGGATAGCGCTGGGGATCGTAAGAGCGGTTTGCCGGGTCGAGGCGGACCATCGCGCCTTCGCGGCGAAAATATTTCAGCGTCGCCTCGCATTCCTCGATCAGCGCGACCACGATCTCGCCGTCGCGGGCGGTCTCGGTGCGGCGGATCAGGGCGTAGTCGCCGTCGAGGATACCCGCTTCGACCATCGAGTCGCCCGACACCTCGAGCGCGTAATGCTCGCCCGAGCCGAGCAGCGCGGCGGGGACGGCGAGCATCGAGCTGCCCTCGAACGCCTCGATCGGCACGCCGGCGGCGATGCGGCCATGGAGCGGGATCTCGACCACGTCGTTGGCGGGGGTCGGCGCAGGCTTGAAGTTCTCGAAGGTAACGGCCCGTTCGGTCGGCGCCGTGGCAGGCGCCGCAGGCTTCTTCTCGCCACGCTCGGGCATGCGCAGCACCTCCAGCGCGCGGGCGCGGTTGGGGAGGCGGCGGATGAACTGGCGTTCCTCGAGCGCGGAAATCAGGCGATGGACGCCCGACTTCGACTTCAGCGCCAGCGCCTCCTTCATTTCCTCAAACGACGGCGATACGCCGGTCTCTTCGAGCCGGTCGTTGATGAAGCAGACGAGCTCGTGCTGCTTGCGCGTGAGCATGGCGACCCTTTCGTCGGGAACAGACGCGGAACTTCTAGTGAACGCCTGCGCCCCCGTCAAGCGATGACGAGGATTTCCGCCGAGTCGCCTTCCGCGGCCGCCGAAGCGTGCGGCGGCCGGACGATCAGGCATGTCGATCGTGCGAGCGTCAGCAGCATCGAACTGTCCTGGATGGTCGAGGCATAGGCCCGGCCATCGCGCACTTCCGCCCGCAGATAATCGGTGCGCGGGCCATTGGCGGGCAGCGCTTCGCCGAGGATGGCGACGGTCGACAGCGGCAGCGGATCGGCCGCCCCGGCGAGGTGGGCGACGAGCGGGCGGACGAACAGCAGCGCGGTGACGAAGGCCGAGACGGGATTGCCCGGCAGGCCGAGCACGACCGCGTCGCCGAGGCGGCCGGCCATCATCGGCTTGCCCGGCCGGAGGGCGATCCGCCAGAAGTCGAGGCTGCCGCCGGCCGCCTCCAGCGCTGGCCGGACGAGATCATGGTCGCCGACCGAGGCGCCGCCGGTGGTGACGAGCAGGTCGGCATCGACCGCAGCGAAGGCGGTGGCGAGCGCGTCGAGGTCATCGGGCAGGATGCCGAGCGGCACCAGATCGACGGGCAGGTCGGCCAGCATCGCGGCGAGCATCGGCGAGTTGGATTCGGGGAGCGACAGCGGATCGGCGAGGGTGCCGGCGGGGACCAGTTCGTTGCCCGTCGCGGCGATCGCGACCCGGACGCGGCGACGCACGGTCGCTTCGGCGACGCCGCCGGTGATCGCGACGGCGAGCCGGGCGGGCGTCAGCCGCTGGCCGGCCGCGACCAGCGTGTCGCCGGCCGAGAAGTCGAGCCCGCGGCGGCGGACATTGGCGGTGAGGCGGGGCGGGCCTTCGCCCATCAGGGTGAGCGTCGCGCCATCGCGACCCGCCTCTTCCTGCACGAGCACGGTGTCGGCGCCCGCCGGCATCACGGCGCCGGTGAAGATGCGGGTGGCCTCGCCCGTCTCGACCCGACCGGCAAAGGGGGCGCCCGCCGCGCTTTCGCCGATCACCTGCCAGGGGCCGGGGAGGTCGGCGTAGCGGATCGCATAGCCGTCCATCGCCGACAGGTCGGCGGCGGGCTGGGTGCGGCGGGCATGGAGATCGGTGGCGGCCCAGCGGCCGGCGACGGCGGTGATCGGCAGCGTCTCGGTGGCGACCGGGCTGACGAGCGCGAAGAGGCGTGCCTGCGCCTCGGCGACGGGGACGAGGCTCATCGAGCGGGCTTCGCCGACACGGGCTTCTTGACCTCGAGCCAGGGTTTGACGCGGCCGGTGGGGTGCGGGGTGCCGTTCAGCCGCTTGGCGCTGATGAGCCGGATCGGGCGCAGCAAAAGCTGGCCCCCCATGCCGCCGCCGGTGGGGAGGGCGAGGATGCGCTTGACCGTGTCCATCCCGGCGATGACGCGGCCGAACGCGGCATAGCCGGGCGACTGCGGGCCGGCGTCCATCGCCGGCATCGGACCGACGGTGATGAAGAAGTTGCCGCCCGCCGACCCGGCCTCGGCACGCCGCGCCATCGAGATGGTGCCGTCGAGGTGGCGCAGGCCGGTCTTCGCCGTGGTTTCGAGCGGGAAGGCGGGGAGGATGCGCTGCGCATCGGTGCGGATCCCGCCCTGGACGAAGCCGAACTTCGGCGCGAGGCGGCTGCGCGCGGCGCGATAGAACCAGACGCCGTCGAAGCGACCGTCGTCGACATAGGCGAGAAAGTTGGCGGTGGTCGCTGGCGCCCGCCGGGTGTCCAGCGCCAGCGTGATCGCGCCGACGCCGGTCGTCAGCCGGACGCGCACGACCGCGGGTTCGCGCGGGCGGGCAGCGGGAGCGCCGGTCGACACGGCGGTGAGGATCAGCGCCAGAACGGCGCGGGCGATCGAGCGAAACGTCATGGCGTGGGCGGTAGGCCGCTTGCCGTCGGTCGGCAACGACAGTGCGCTATCGTACTATCAATACATATCATGGGATAAATATCGCGGCAGCGCCCCTGCACTTAACGTTGTGTTTTCCCCTGGCGTGTCAGGGGAGGCTCCTTCGTCGACCACCAGAGGGGGCGTGACAGTGTTGATGACCGCCCTGCAATCGGGCTTGCGACCACGCGAGCCGCGCGTGAAGGTCGTCGTGCCCTGTCGGATGAACGTCAACGGCGCGTGGAGCGACGCGTGTATCCACAATGTTTCGTCGCGCGGACTGCTGGTCGCCGGGGCGAAAGGCGCGCCGGCGGTCGGCAGCTATGTCGACATTCGCCGCGGGTCGCTGGTCATGATCGGCCGCGTCATGTGGCAGAAGGACCGGTTCTTCGGCGTTCGCGTCCAGGACAAGGTCAACGCCCGGGCGCTCGTGGCCGAACCGCGCGGGCGGCGCAAGGCGAGCCGCGACGGGAGCGAGGTATCGCGGAGCGCACGCGCCCTCGCGCACGAAGGCAATGTCGCGCGGCGGGTGGAGCGGAGCCGCGCCATTGCGGCGGCGTTCCAGTCGTCGCTGCTGGTCCTGGGCGGCGGCGGTGCGGCGGTGTTCGTCGCGCTCGAAGTCTATGAGGCGCTGGCCGCGCCGATGGAGACGGTGAGGCAGGCAATGGGGGGCTGAGCGGGCATCAGCCGAGCCGATAGACCTTCTGCACGATGCCAGGAGGTTTGTGATAGGTCGTGAAGCCCATCGCTGCGTAATAGGCGAGGCCGGTCGCATTGTCGGCGCCGATATAGGCATCGATCGCCTCGATCCCTGCTGCCGTTGCGGCCGCCAGGCTGGCGGCGAACAGCGCCTTGCCGACGCCCTGGCGGTGGGCGTCCGGACCGATGTGGGTGCCGATGATGCCCCACCCGTCGGGAACGTGGTAGCGATTGCCGGGCGTCGCCCGAACGAGCGACTGGAAGCCGAGCAGCCTATTGGAGTCGCTGACCGCGACGCTGCAACGGATGCCGGTGAAATTGTCGATATATTGCGCGAGAACGAACGCGATGTCGCCGGGTCGTTCGCGGCCGCTCGCCGCGATGATGGCGCGAAGGACACGGCTCATCTCGGCAGCATCGGCCGATGTCGCAGCACGAATCAACATCCTGAGCGATCCCCATCCCCAGTCTGCGTAAGTACGGGGCCTAGCCGCGTACCCAATCACCAGACTTTCCACCGCTTTTCGCAAGCAGCTGAACCGCATCGATGACCATCGTCCGGTCGACCGCCTTGGCCATGTCGTAGATCGTCAGCAGCGCGACCGAGACGGCGGTCATCGCCTCCATCTCGACCCCGGTCTTGCCCTCGGTGGCGGCGGTCGCCGTCGCTTCGATGCCGTCGTCGGTGAAGGCGAGGTCGAGGCTGACGCGGCTAAGCGGCAACGGATGGCAGAGGGGGATCAGGTCGCCGGTGCGCTTCGCCGCCATGATGCCGGCGACGCGGGCGACGGCGATGACGTCGCCCTTCGCGGCGGCGCCGGTGCGGATCGCGTCGAGCGCCTCGGCGCTCATGCGGATGTGGCCCCGGGCGGTCGCCTCGCGCCGGGTCACCGACTTGCCGCCGACGTCGACCATATGCGCGGCGCCAGCCGCGTCGAGGTGGGTCAGGCTCATCCCTGGAGCAGTGTTCGGGTGGCGGCGGCGACGTCGTCCTGGCGCATCAGCGCCTCGCCGACGAGGAAGCAGTGGACGCCGCGCGCCATCATGTCGGCGACGTCGGTGTGGGTCATGATCCCACTCTCGGTGACGAGCGTCGTGCCCTCGGGCGCGCGGCCCATCAGTTCTACGGTGCGGGCGAGATCGACCGAGAAATCGCGCAGGTCACGGTTGTTGATGCCGATCAGCCGCGACTTCAGCCGCGCGGCGCGCTCCATCTCCGCCGCGTCGTGGACCTCGACGAGCACGTCCATGCCGCAGTCGTTCGCCGTAGCCTCTATCTCGGCCATCTGGCCATCGTCCAGCGCCGCGACGATGATGAGGATCGCATCGGCGCCGATGCTGCGCGCCTCGTGTACCTGCCACGGATCGACCATGAAGTCCTTGCGCAGGACGGGCAGCGAACAGGCGGCGCGGGCGGCCTTCAGATAATCGTCGCAGCCCTCGAACCACTTCTCGTCGGTCAGGACCGAAAGGCAGGCGGCGCCGCCTTCCTCATAGGCGCGGGCGAGGGCGGGGGGATCGAAGTCGGCCCGGATCAGCCCTTTCGAAGGGCTGGCCTTCTTGATTTCGGCGATCAGCGCCGGCTGGCCAACGCGGGCGTCGAGCGCGGCGCAAAAGCCGCGCGGGGCGGTGGCGGCGTCGATCCCGGCGTCGAGATCGGCGAGGCTGGTCGTACACTTGCGTGCCGCGACCTCCGCCTTTTTGGTTTCGATGATTCGGGTCAGGACGTTCATGCGTAGGCGATCCAGGCGTCGAGCAGGCGCGCGGCGGCACCGGTGTCGATGGCAGTGGCGGCGCGGCTCGCCGCGTCGGCAAGATGGGTATCGGTGCCCGCCAGCACCAGCGCGGCGGCGGCGTTGAGCAGCACCGCGTCGCGATAGGCGTCATGCTCGCCATCGAGCAGCGTGCGCAGGCGCCGGGCGTTGTACACCGGATCGCCGCCACGGATCGCGGCGAGCGGATGGCGGGGGAGGGCGGCGTCGTCGGGTGTGACGTGGCGAGGCAGCGCGGCGCTGCCGATCGAGACGACGATGCTGGGGCCCGCGCCCGACAATTCGTCGAGCCCCTCTTCGCCCGACACGACGAACGCCGCTTCGGTGCCGAGCTGTTCCAGCGCCTTGCCATAGAGCGGGGCATAGTCGGGCCGGGCGATGCCGATCAGCTGGCGGGTGACGCGCGCTGGGTTGGCGAGTGGGCCCATCAGGTTGAAGATCGTCCGGCGACCGATGCGGCGGCGGATCGGGGTGATGCGGCGCATGACCGGGTGGTGGTTGGCGGCGAAGAGAAAGCAGATGCCGAGATCGCGCAGCGTCGCCTCGGCGAGCGCCCCGGCGCGCTCCATGTCGAGGCCCAGCGCCTCAAGCGTGTCGGCGGCACCGGCCTTCGACGAGGCGGCGCGGTTGCCGTGCTTGGCCACCGGCACGCCGGCGGCAGCGACGACGAGCGACACCGCGGTCGAGACGTTGAGCGTGTGATGGCCGTCGCCGCCGGTGCCGCACACGTCGATCGCGCCCGCGGGGGCATCGATCGGCACCATCCGCTCGCGCAGCGCGCGGGCCGCCTCGGCAATCTCGATCGAGGTCTCGCCGCGGTCGGCGAGCGCGATCAGGAAGTCGGCAACGGCGTCTTCCGAGGTGCGGGCATCGAGCAGGTCGGCGAACGCCTGACGCGCCGATTCGCGCGCCAGCGGCGTCGACGGGTCGGGCAACAACGCGACGGTGGTCACGCCAGTGCCTTCACGGGAAGGCCGGCAATACGGAGGAAATTGGCGAGCATCGCATGACCATGCTCGGTCGCGATGCTTTCGGGATGGAACTGGACGCCGTGGATCGGCAGCGTGGTATGGCGGAAGCCCATGGTCACGCCATCGTCGCTGCGCGCGTTGACGACGAGCGTCTCTGGCACGTCATTGACGATCAGCGAATGGTAACGCGTCGCGGTGAAGGGGGAGGGCAGGTCGGCGAACAGCCCGGTGCCGTCATGCTCGATCGGCGAGGTCTTGCCGTGCATCAGCCCGCCGCGTTCGACCCGGCCGCCGAAATACTGGCCGATCGCCTGATGCCCCAGGCAGACGCCGAGCAAGGGCCGCCCCGCATCGGCGGCGGCAGCGACCAGATCAAGGCTGACGCCCGCCTCGCTTGGCGTGCAGGGGCCGGGCGAGATCAGGAACGCTTCGGCACCGGACGACAGCGCCTGCCCCGCGGACATCGCGTCATTGCGCACGACCTCGACCGCCGCGCCCAGCTCCTTGAGGTAGTGGACGAGGTTCCAGGTAAAGCTATCGTAATTGTCGATCACCAGGATCATCGCGCCGCCATAGCCGATGGCAGCGACTTCGCAACGATTGTTGCCGCGCTGCAATGCCGTGGTGACACGACGGGTGTGAGACCGCGTTCAGCGCGGAGCCAGCGGCGCCGTGGAACGTTATGTCGAAGGACCAAGGAGATGCCCCCATGTTACGCGTCGTGATCGCTGCCGCCCTGCTCGCCTCGCCGGCGATCGCCGCGGCGCAGGATACCCAGGCGGAGAGCGGCCAGCCGCCGCAGCGCGTGCGCAGCGTCACGCTGTCGGCGGGGCAGAAGTGCCCGCCGTCGACCTCGACCGAGGTCGTGGTGTGCTCGACGCTCGACCAGCCCTATCGCATTCCCAAGCAGTTCCGCGACGATGGCCCGATTGCAGCGAACAACCAGAGCTGGGTCAATCGGACGGCAACGATGGACCAGGTGAGCCGGGTCAACGGCGGTCTGCCGAACACCTGTTCTGTGGTGGGCACGGGCGGGCAGACTGGCTGTTCGCTGGTTGCCGGGCGGCAGTGGATCGCCGAGCGGCAGGCGCAGCAGCGCACCGAGTCGACGGTTCCTTAAACCGGAATCTTCGTCACCCCGGCCTTGAGTCGGGGCCCCGCTGTCTTCTCCTTACTCGTTGGATAAAAGCGGGACCCCGGCTCGAGGCCGGGGTGAAGGGGATTTGAATCGGGCGTCAGGATTACTGACCGTATGCGGGGGCGCCAGCCCGCTCCACAGCCTCGCGCGCCGCGGCCAGAATGGCGCCCGCCTTGGCCTCGCACTCACGCTGTTCATAGGCGGGAATGCTGTCGGCGACGATGCCAGCGCCGGCCTGGGCGTGGATCGTGCCGTCCTTCACGACCGCGGTCCTGAGCACGATGCACGAATCCATCGAGCCGTCCGGCGAGAAATAGCCGACGCCGCCGGCATAGGCACCGCGGCGCTCGGGCTCTAGCTCGGCGATGATCTGGCAGGCGCGGACCTTGGGTGCACCCGAGACGGTGCCGGCGGGAAAGCCGGCGAACAGCGCGTCGAGCGAATCGCGGTCGCTGGCGAGCGCCCCGGTGACGTTGGAAACGATATGCATGACGTGGCTGTAGAATTCGACGCCGTAGCTGGCGGTAACGCGGACGCTGCCCGGCTCGGCGGCGCGGCCGACGTCGTTGCGGCCGAGGTCGAGCAGCATCAGATGCTCGGCCCGCTCTTTGGGGTCGGCGAGCAGGCTGGCACGGTTCGCCTCGTCCTCCGCTGCGGTCGCGCCGCGCGGGCGGGTGCCGGCGATTGGGCGGATCGTCACCGCGCCGTCGCGGACGCGGACGAGGATTTCGGGGCTCGACCCGATCAGTGCGAAGCCGGGCAGGTCGAGGTGATAGAGATAGGGCGACGGGTTGATCCGGCGCAGCGAGCGGTACAGCTCGAACGCCGGCAGCGGGAAAGGCGCCGAGAAGCGCTGTGCGAGGACCACCTGGAAGATGTCGCCGGCGCGGATGTATTCGCGCGCGGTTTCCACCATCTCGGCGTAGCGTTCAGGCGGGATCGCCGGAGTGTAGGCCGGCGGCGTCAGCTCGGCACGGACCGGCGGCGGCAGCGAGGCCGAGGCGAGCGCTGCGGCGACCAAGTCGAGGCGCTCCTCGGCGGCGGCCATCAGCGCATCGGGTTCGCCCTCAACTGGCCAGACCGGGGCGACGAGGTACAGCGCATCGGCGAGGCGATCGAACACCAGTACCACCGTCGGGCGCACGAACAGCATGTCGGGCAAGCCGAGCGGATCGGCATCGGGCTGCGGCAGGGTTTCGACGAGACCGACGGTTTCATAGCCGAAATAGCCGACGAGGCAGGCGAGCGCGCGGGGCAGTTCGGGCGGCACCTCGCCGCGGCATTCCTCGACCAGGCTGCGCAGCGCGGCGAGCGTCGGGGCGCCGGCGGGGGCGAAGGCGTCGCGGTTCGTCGACCAGTGGCGGTTGATCTCGGCGACGTCGCCGTGGGCGCGGAAGACGAGGTCGGGGGCGAGGCCGATCAGGCTGTGGCGGCCACGCGTCGCACCGCCCTCGACCGATTCGAGCAGGAAGTCGCCGCGGCCGGGCTCGATCAGCTTGAGCGCGGCGGCAACGGGAGTGTCGGTGTCGGCAACCTGCCGGCGCCACAAGAACGCAGGGCGGCCGGCGGCGAGCTGGGCGCGGGGGTCGGGCGGCATTAAATCCTCCCCGGCACGGGGAGGGGGACCAGCCGCACACCGGCGAGTGGCGGGCGAGTCGCCTGTGGGGAACCCCCTCCACCATCGGCTGGCGCCGATGGTCCCCCTCCCCGTGCCGGGGTGGACTTGCGCGGCATCATCAGTTCGGGCCGCCGGCGCCGGTTAGGTCGGCGCGGGTGCGGGCGACGGCACCCTTGTCGATCTTGACGCCAACGCTGTCGCGAACGGCGCGGACGAACTGTGCGGCATATTCGCGGCCGATCCCGCCGGCGAGCGAGCGGCGCGCGTCGGCGACGAAGGCGGGGTTGGCGGCGGCGTTGGCGGCGTCGATCCGATCGAGGCGGACGACGTACCAGCCGCTGCCGTCGGGCGCTTCGATTAGCTTGGCCTGGCCGCGGTCCATGCTGAACATCAGGACGAGCGGGCCGGCCGCGGCACGCGGGTTGGAGGCCAGTTCCGCACGCGATGCCGCCAGCGGCTGCGGCGCGGGCAGCGAGCGGCCGGTGCCCGACAGCGCCTGCGCGAGCGGCGTGCCCTTGTTGACCTTGGCCACCACGTCGGCGGCGATCCGGCGCGCCTCGGCACGGGCGCGGTCCTGGCGGAAATCGCGGTCGACCTGGGCGCGGACGTCGGCGAGCGCGCGGGGCGTCGGCTGAGTCAGCGACCCGATGCCGACCAGCGCGAAGCTGCCGTCGGGGCCGGTCTGCACCATCTGCGGCGAATCGCCCTCTTGAAGCTGGAAGCCGGCGCTGACCACGGGGGCGAGCGCGGGATCGGGCTTGGCGTCGGGCTTCAGCGGATCGATGCCCTGCGCGGTGATCGCGGGGGTCGACTGCGCGGTCAGCTTCTGGTCGGCGACCGCTTCGTCGAAGGTGGCGTTGTTCGAGAGCGAATCGTCGATCGCGTTGCGCACCGCGGTGAGCGCGTCGAGCGTCTTCTGCTTCGTCAGCTCGGCGACGAGCTCGGGCTTCGCCTGGTCGAGCGACTTGCCGGCGACCGCCTCGATCGAATCGACCTTGGCGACGATCCAGCCGATGCCGCCGCGTATCGGCCCGACAACTGCGCCGCGCTGGGCGGCGAACACCGCGTCGGCGACCTGGGCCGAGGTGGTGCCGGCATAGGCGGCCTTGTCGACGCCCGCCTGGGTCGACGGCTCGAGCCCGGCAGCGCGGGCGGCGTCGCCGATCGGTGTGCCCGCCTTCACCTTCGCGGCGAGCGCATTGGCACCGGCCTGGTCGAGGACGGTGACCTGCGTGATCGTGCGCTTCTCGCTGGCGGCGAAGCGCGCGCGATTGTCGTTATAGGCCTTGGCGATCTCGGCGTCGGTCGGCGCGACGCGGCCGGCGACCGCGGCGGGGCCGACGAGCGCGTATTTCAGCACGCGCCGTTCCGGCAGGGTGTAGCGCGCAATGTTGCGGCGATAGAAAGTCTGAAGCTCGGCGTCGGTCGGCGCCGCGCCGTTCGCGACCGCGGCGGCGGGGATCAACGCTGCCTGGCCACTACGCTTTTCGAGCAGCAGCGCGGCATAGGGCAGCGCGATGCCTTCGGGCAGGTAGCGGGCCGACAGGGCGGGGCGGAGCAGCTGCTGCCCGATCATGTCGCGCGCGATGTCGGCACGGACCTGGCGGTCGCTGAGCCGGCGTTGCGCCAGGAGCTGCTCGTAGATGCGCTGGTCGAACTGGCCGGTGGGACCCTGGAGACCCGGCAGACTGGCGATCTGGCCGTCGACGAGGCGCTTGCTGATCTGCATCCCGGCGGCGTGGCCGAACTGGTCGAGCGCGAGGCCGTTGATCACCTGGTCGAGCGTAGCGTCGAGCCCGCCCTGCGCGGCGAAGTCGGCGACGGTGACGCTCGGCTGCTGCTGGCGGATCGCGTCGATGCGGGCGCCCACGGCGGTCTTGAAGTCGGCGACCGACACCGCGCCCTTGCCCACCGTCGCGACATTGCTGCCCGTCAGGCTGCCGCCGGACGGCCGAAGCCCGGTGACGTCGCCCGCCGCGAAGGCAAGGGCGATGACGCCGAGGACGACGAAGGTCACGACGATGCCGGCCTTTGAATTGATGATCCGGCGGAAAAAGCTGAGCATGGGCGTCCGTTGCGGCCGACAGGGAGGAGCGACGCTTTACGGGCCACCTCGCTTGCCATCAAGCGCCCGCCGCGCCATCGCCCTTCGTAACGAGAGTCGAGACAGGGGAACGGGATGACGAGGCGCACGCTGATTGCGGGCAATTGGAAGATGAACGGGTCGCTGGCGGCGCTCGGCGAGCTCGAGGCGATCGCCGCCGCAGCGGCGGCGGCGCCGGGCATCGATGTCGAGGTGGCGGTGCCCGCCACGCTGATCGCGGCGGCGGCACAGCGCGTACCCGCGCTCAAGATCGGTGCCGAGGATATCCACGAGGAGGACAGCGGCGCGCATACCGGCTGCGTGTCGGCACCGATGGTGAAAGAGGTCGGCGCGCAGTTCACGATCGTCGGCCATTCGGAGCGTCGGTCGGACCAGCACGAGACGAGCCACGACGCCTATATGAAGGCGGCGGCGGCTCACCGGCACGGGCTGTCGGTCATCATCTGCGTCGGCGAGACCGAGGCGGAGCGGCTGGCAGGACGGGCCGAGCGGGTCGTGCAGGCGCAGCTCGAGAAATCCGTCCCCGACGATGGCGACGCATCGTGGCTGAGCATCGCCTATGAACCGCGCTGGGCGATCGGGACGGGGCGGACGCCGAGCCATGAGGAGATCGAGGCGATGCACGCGATCGCGCGCGCCAAGGTGCGCCAGATGATCGGCGACACCGCGCTCGACATGCGCATCCTGTACGGCGGGTCGGTGACGGGGGACAATGCGGGGTCGATCCTGGCGCTGGACAATGTCGACGGTGCGCTGGTCGGCGGCGCGAGCCTGACCGCCGCCAAGTTCGTGCCGATCATCGAAGCGGGGGCCAAGGGACGCTGAAATACTGCGGTCCGGCGGGTGGATATGGCCGCTGCGTGACAAATGATGGCTGTCGCGCCGTCGCCCCTTGGCGGCGCGGCTCTGCATCCCGACTAGAGCCTGCATGTCCGACAGGAGTGATCGATGCAGATGAAGCTATTGACGGCGGCGGCGATGTTGGCGGCGGTCGGCCTCGGCACGCTGGTGTCGTGCGGCGAGGCGCCGAGCACGCACATGGGACCCGACGGCAATGGCGTGTCGCTGCGCAACCTGGCCGACACGCCAGTCGCGATCGACAAGGACGAGCAGCCGCGCCGGCTGATCCAGGGAACGCTGGTGCCGACGCCGTCGGACACCAGGTCGCGCCACTACCTGCTGCGCGAGCGCAAGGCGTTGAACGGCACGATCATCGCGGTGCTGCGCGAGGAACGGGGCGAGCGGGTCGCCTATTCGCGGGTCGAGGTCGATTGCCAGCGACGGCTGTTCCATGTGCTGGGCGTCGGATCGTCGCGCGCCAAGGTCGAGGTAACGCGCGCCTATGACGGGCCGCTTCGCTCGATCGAGGGGTTGCCGCTTCGCCAGGAGCTGGCGGCGTTCGTCTGCGAGCGATCGAAAACACCGCTGGCGCCGGCGCCCTCTTCGCGGATTTGATCCCGCAGCGTCCAGCGTGAGAGCCCGCTATGGTCGGGCGTAGCGCTTCTGGAGGACGGCGAAGGCGGCACGTAGAGCGTAGGCGTCGCCGCCCTTCGGCCGGCCCGCCTTGGCGGTGGGCCGCCAGGCGAAGACGTCGAGGTGCGCCCAGGCGGTGTCCTTCGGCACGAAGCGGCGGAGGAAGAGCGCGGCGGTGATCGCGCCAGCGAAGCCGCCCTCGGGCGCGTTGACCATGTCGGCGATGTCGGACTTCAGCAGCTCGTCGTACGCATTCCAGAGCGGCAGCCGCCACATCGGATCGTGGAGCTGCTCGCCAGCGCCTAGCAGATCGGCGGCGAGGGCGTCGTCGTCGGTGAACAACGGCGGCAGGTCGGGGCCGAGCGCGACTCGGGCGGCGCCGGTAAGCGTCGCGAAGTCGAGGATCAGCTCGGGCTGGTCCTCGCCCGCCTTGGTCAGCGCATCGCCGAGGATCAGGCGGCCTTCGGCGTCGGTATTGGTGTTCTCGACGGTCAAGCCCTTGCGGGTCCTGAGCACGTCGCCGGGACGGAAGGCGTTGCCCGCGATGCTGTTCTCGACCGCGGGAATGAGGAGGTGGAGGCGGACCGGCAGACGCGCCTCCATGACGAGGCCGGCGAGCGCGAGCACATGCGCAGCGCCGCCCATGTCCTTCTTCATCAGCCGCATGCCCGCCGAGGGCTTGATATCGAGGCCGCCGGTGTCGAAGCACACGCCCTTGCCGACCAACGCGATGCGCGGGTGCGAGGGATTACCCCATTCCACCTCGATCAGCCGCGGCTGGCGGTCGCGCGCAGCGGCCTGGCCGACCGCGTGGATCATCGGATAGCCCGTCGCCAGCGCGTCGCCGCGAGTGACGGTAAGGGTTGCGCCGTGGCGCTTGGCGAGTGCGTCGGCCTCCGCCTCGAGCTGTTCGGGGCCGAGGTCGCCGGCACCGGTGTTGACGAGGTCGCGGACCCAGGCGGTCGCCTTGGCGAGGCGAACGGTCTCGTCGATATGGGCAGGATCGTCGGTCAGCAGCACGCGCGGGCCGACGTCGCCGCCCGCGGCGTAGCGGGTGAAGCGGTGCTGGGCGAGCAGCCAGCCGAGCCCGGCGGCCCCGACCGGGCCCTCGGCGAGGCGATAGTGACCCTCGGGCAACCCAGCGCCGAGTGACGCGATCCGCCAGGGAGATGTCACCGCTTCGTTGCAGACGAGCAGCATCGACCAGTCGTCTGGGGATTCGCCTGGCAGGACGGCACGGTCGCCGGGCTTGCCGGTCAGGCGGTGCGCGGCGACGGTGGTGCGGATACGCTGGGGCTGGTGCGCGAGCCAATCCGCCCAGCGATCTGGATGGACGACGTGGATGAGATGCGCGGGCTGGCCGCGATCGGGCTGGAGCAGGGTGGCGAAGTCGGTCATTGGACGGGCGCCACCAGGAACTGCTCGAAGCGGCCGTTCTCGCCCGGCTCGCTAAAGGTGCTGAGCGACAGGGTGCGATCGGGATAGGTGATGCGATAGCTGCGCAGGACGAAGCCGCCGCGCAATCTCATCGTGCCGCGTTGGGTGAAGCCGGTGGGCTCGCCAAGCGCCGACAGGCTGGAACGGTAATCCGCCTGTGCCGCCGGCGTGAAGTAATAATTGGCGTTGTCGGTCAGGCGGCTGCGGTCGAGCGTGCCGGTGCGCAGCTGGTCGTAGACGGCGCGGGCGCGGGTGAGCGCGGCGGTGTCGGCGGCGCTGGCGGGGGCGGCGGGTAGCACCGCCTTGACGATGCCGTCGGTGATGCGGCCGGTGGCGTCGCCGAACCAGCTGTTGGTCAGGACGACAACGGCGGCTTTCTGGTCGGGGAAGACGATGTTTTCGGAGAGGAAGCCGACCGCCTCGCCGCTATGCTCGACATAGCGGCGGCCGTCGCGCGTGCCGGTCTGCACGCCGAGGCCATAGCCGTTGGTGGTGCCGTCGACGAGCTTCACCGGCGTTTCCTGCGCCTGCCAGTCGTCGGTGGGCAGCAGCGCACGGTCGATCCGCGCGACGTCCCATTTGGCGAGATCCTCGGCACTCATCGACAGCTCGCCGGCGGCGTAGAGCCAGCCGCGCGCCGCGGGCTTCTCGACGCGGACGGGGCCGAGCGCGTAGCGGCCATAGCCCTGGGGAAAGCCGGGGCCGACCGCGAGATCCTGGTCGAGCGCGCGGATGTCGAGTGGCTTGAAGACGCGCTGCTGGAGGAAGGCGAGCAGCGGCATGCCAGCGACCTTCTCGACGATCAGGCCGGCGACGACATAGCCGGTGTTGGAATATTGCCACTGGGTGCCGGGCTCGAAATCGAGCGGCTTCTTCGCCCAGCGATCGACGATGTTCTGCGGCGTGGTGGGGGTCGCCATCGCCTTGAAGCTATAGTCCTGCGGCCAATAGTCCTGCAGGCCCGAGGTGTGGGCGAGCAGCTGGCGCAGCGTGATGCGGTCACCGCCGGTAATGCCGGGGAGATATTGGCCGACCTTATCGTCGAGGCTGAGCTTGCCGTCGTCTTCGAGCAGTTGCAGCGCGGTAGCGGTGAACTGCTTGGAGATCGAGGCGATCTGATAGGGCGCCTTCGCATCGGCGGTGCCGCCGCGCTCGGATTGCTTGCCATAGGCCTTGGCGAACACGGTCCGGCCGCCGCGCACCACCGCGACCGAGGCGGAAGGCGTGCCCGACGCCTTCAGCGCATCGGCGACGACGGTGTCGATCTGGGCCGTTTCCTGTGGGGTGAGCGACTGGGCGGCGAGCGAGGCGGGCGCGAGGAGCGCCGCCGCGAAGAGGATTGGCTTCATCGCCGGCGGTTCAAGCAGAAGCATTGACCTAGTGCAACCGGGGGAACGAACGCTGGCGGACCAAGTTTGTTACAGCCGAGCAATGTTCTGTTACGAGGAGGACCGTCATGCTGTGGACCATCGTCGTTATCCTGCTGATCCTATGGGCGCTTGGCTTCACGCTGCACGTCGGCGCGGGCCTGATCCACATCCTGCTGGTCGTCGCGTTGATCGTCGGGCTGGTACAACTTTTCAGCGGACGGCGGGTCTGACGGCCCTGCAGCATGTGAAGCCGTCATCCTGAACTTGATTCAGGATCTCAGGCGGGGGAGCCCGCTCGTGGCCTGAGATGCTGAAACGAATTCAGCATGACGGGGGGATGAGTTGAAAGATTCAGTGGACGGGCACGCCGTAGAGGTCGTGCTCGTCGGCGTCTTCGATCACCACCGGGGCGATGTCGCCGACGGCCAGGTGGCCGGCATCGCGCAGGAAGACCTCGCCGTCGATTTCGGGTGCGTCGGCCTTGGAGCGGGCGGTGGCGCCGCCTTCCTCGTCGACGGCATCGACGATGACGTCGAGGGTGCGGCCGACCTTGGCCTGGAGCTTAGCGGCGGAGATCGCCGCCGTCTTTTCCATGATCCGCGCGTAGCGTTCTTCCTTGAGCGCGTCGGGGACATGGTCGGGCAGCACGTTGGCGCTGGCGCCCTCGACGGGTTCGAAGCGGAAGGCGCCGACGCGGTCGAGCTGCGCCTCGTCGAGCCAGTCGAGGAGGTACTGGAAATCCTCCTCGGTTTCGCCGGGAAAGCCGACGACGAAGGTCGATCGGATCGCGATGTCGGGGCAGATGCTGCGCCACTGATGGATACGCTCGAGCACGCGGGCGTCGTTGCCGGGGCGCTTCATGCGGCGCAACACCGACGGCGCGGCATGCTGGAACGGTATGTCGAGATAGGGGAGCACCAGCCCCTCCGCCATCAGCGGGATGACCTGGTCGACGTGGGGATAGGGGTAGACATAATGTAGCCGTACCCAAGGCGCGATCTGGCCGAGTTCGCGGGCAAGATCGGTCATGTGGGGCACGACCTCTCGTCCCTTCCAGGCGCGCAGTTCCTTGCGGATATCAAGGCCGTAGGCGGAGGTGTCCTGGCTGATGACCAGCAGCTCGCGCGTGCCGGCGGCGACCAGCTTCTCCGCCTCGCGCAGGATCGCGTCGGGGCGGCGGCTGACCAGATCGCCACGTAAGGACGGGATGATGCAGAAGGAGCAACGGTGGTTGCAGCCTTCCGAGATCTTCAGATAGCTGTAGTGGCGCGGCGTCAGCTTCAGCCCGGCATCGGGGATGAGATCGAGATAGGGCGACAGGTTCGCGGGCGCGGCGGCGTGGACCGCCTCGACGACCTGCTCATATTCGTGCGCGCCGGTGATCGCGAGCACATCGGGGAAGCGGGCGCGGATCGCCTCGGCTTCCTTGCCCATGCAGCCGGTCACGATGACGCGGCCATTCTCTGCAATCGCCTCGCCGATCGCCTCCAGGCTTTCCTCCTTGGCGCTGTCGAGGAAACCGCAGGTGTTGACGAGCACGACGTCGGCGCCGGCATAGTCGGGCGACATCTGATAGCCGTCGGCGCGCAGCTGGGTGAGGATCCGTTCGCTGTCGACCAGGTTCTTGGGACAGCCGAGCGACACCATGCCGACACGCGGCGGAGAGGGGAGTTGGGTTGCCATGGGACGGCCCGCACATAATGCGAGCCGGCCCGATTTGCCAGCCGCCCGCATTGCTGGGATGGAAGCGGCATGGCTGGAGAACGGATGCTGGCGATCGGGCTGATGTCGGGGACATCGCTCGACGGGATCGATGCGGCGCTGATCGAGACCGATGGCGACGCCTATGTGAAGCCGCTGGCGTTTCGCGGCGAGCCCTATTCCGATGCGGCGCGCGCGCAGCTGGCGGCGGCGACGGTGACGGCGCTCACCTATGACAAGCCGCGGCCGAGCCCCGAGATCGTCGCGGCGACCGAGTTGCTCGACCGGGCGCATGTCTTCGCGGTCCACAAGCTGCTGCGCGAGGCAGGTGTGGATGCGGCCGACGTCGGGGTGATCGGCTATCACGGGCAGACGGTGGCGCATCGCCCCGACCGCGGCTGGACCTGGCAGATCGGTGACGGCGCGGTGCTGGCGCAGGCGACGGGCATCACCACGGTCAGCGACCTGCGGAGCGCCGATGTCGCGGCGGGCGGACAGGGGGCGCCGCTGCTGCCGGTATATCACCGCGCGCTGACGGCCGGGCTGGAGAAGCCGGTGGCGGTGCTGAACCTGGGCGGGGTCGGCAACATCACCTTCGTCGGCAGCGACGGCGCGCTGATCGCGTTCGATACCGGGCCGGCGAACGGGCTGGTCGATTCGTGGGTCGAGGCGACGACCGGAGCCAGGTTCGACGCCGACGGCGCGCTGGCGGCCGGCGGGCGGGTCGACGAAGCGGTGCTGACCGCGATGCTCGATCATCCCTATTTCGACTCGCCGGCGCCCAAGTCGCTCGATCGCAGCGACTTTACCGTCCAGCCCGCGCGTGGCCTGTCGCCGGCGGACGGCGCGGCGACGTTGACCGCATTCACCGCCGAGTCGGCTGCCCTGGCGCTGCGGCAACTGCCCGAGCGACCGCGGCGGCTGATCGTGGTCGGCGGCGGGCGGCTCAATCCGGTGATGTTGGCGATGATCGGCGATCGCACCGGGCTTTCGCCGGAAGCGGGCGAGTCGCTCGGCTGGAACGGCGATGCGACCGAGGCCGAGGGCTGGGCCTATATGGCGGTGCGCGCGCTTGGAGGTGAGCCGATCAGCTTTCCCGGCACCACCGGCGCGCCGAAACCGATGACCGCAGGCAAGATCAATCCGGCCGCTTGACGGGTGCTAAGCCGATCGGCGGGGGAAGCTTTCCTGTCTTCAACCTGCCGTTTCTCACAGGCTGACCCATTTTGGGTCATTCGTGTTGCTGCAGTGCAACAGGCGGAAAACGCGAAACTCGCGGCAATCCGCTGATTTCGGTCCATTCAGCAACGCTTAAGCTGCGATACCATGATCGAAAAAAGAGCGTTACTAAGTCGTTAACGGTGGTATGAAGGGGCGGTCGCAACGAGAGGGGCAATTCGCATCAAGCGGAGACCTCACGGACACCAAACTCAGGCTGTTTCACAGCCAAATAACGGGGCATACTCATCATGAAGAAGCTTTCTCTCGCGATCGTGGCAGTCGCCGCCATCGCCGCTGCTGCGCCGGCGAGCGCGACCGTCCTCGGCACCTACACTCCTGCCGGTGCGTCGACGTCGAGCAACGGCACGCTGCTGCAGACCTTCAACTCGTGCACCAGCACGAGCTGCACCGGCATGTCGGGCACCTTCTCGATCCTGACGCCGCCGGCGAACTCGAATGGCGCGCCGCCCGCCAGCTCGAATCCCGCGGGCACGCCGTATCTGTCGGTTCTCGCCAACAACAGCGCGACCTACACCTTCGCGAGCCCGGTTTCGGCCTTCCAGTTCGACTGGGGTTCGATCGACACGTACAACACGCTGGTCGTGAACTACGTCGGCGGCTCGAAGACCTTCGTCCCGGGCTCGACCGACTTCAACAACACCGTCGCAAACGGCAACCAGACCTCGTCGCAGACCAACGGTCTGTTCCGCGTGTTCGGTACGGCTGGTGAGCAGTTCACCAGCGTCACGTTCCAAAACGGTAACCAGAACTCGTTCGAGGTCGACAACATCGCAGCGGTTCCCGAGCCGGCGACCTGGGCGATGATGGTTCTCGGCTTCGGCGCAGTCGGCTTCGCCGCTCGCCGTCGCTCGAAGGTTGCTGGCCGCGTCGTCGCTGCCTAATCTTCGGACCTGATGAAGGAGCCGCCGGTGAGCGATCACCGGCGGCTTTTTCATGTCTGGAGGCTATCGGACGAGGCGAATGCCGCTTCGTCGGCCATCTCAGCGCTTGCGCGTCAGCTCGCGCATCGCGTCGTCGAGACCAGTCAGCGTCAGCGGGTACATGCGGTCGTTCATCAACCGGCGCATGATCGCGATCGACTGCGAATAGCCCCATTGCGCCTCGGGGATGGGATTGAGCCAGGCGGCGGCGGGGTAGGTGGTCGTCAGCCGCTGAAGCCAGACCGCGCCCGCTTCCTCGTTCATATGCTCCACCGAGCCGCCGGCGTGGGTGATCTCATAGGGGCTCATCGACGCGTCGCCGACGATGACCAACTTATAGTCGTGGCCGAACTTGTGGAGGACATCCCAGGTCGGCGTCCGTTCGGTGAAGCGGCGGCGGTTGTCTTTCCACAGCCCCTCGTACGGGCAGTTGTGAAAGTAGAAGAATTCGAGGTTCTTGAACTCGGCCGTCGCGGCGGAAAACATCTCCTCGCACAACGTCACCCACGGATCCATCGACCCGCCGACGTCGAGGAATAGCAACAGCTTGACCGCGTTGCGGCGCTCGGCGCGGAAGCGGACGTCGAGCCAGCCCTGGCGGGCGGTGCCGTCGATCGTGCCGTCGATGTCGAGTTCGTCGGCCGCGCCCTCGCGCGCGAAGCGGCGCAGGCGGCGTAGCGCGACCTTGATGTTGCGGGTGCCGAGCTCGCGCGTCGAATCGAGGTTCCTGAAGGCGCGCTGGTCCCAGACCTTGATCGCCTTGCCGTGGCGCGACTCGCCGCCGATGCGGACGCCTTCGGGGTTGTAGCCGCCGTTGCCAAACGGGCTGGTGCCGCCGGTGCCGATCCACTTGTTGCCACCCTGGTGGCGACCCTCCTGCTCGGCGAGGCGCTGTTCGAGCGCAGCCATAATTTCGTCCCAGGAACCGAGCGACTCGATCGCGGCCATCTCTTCCGGTGTGAGGTGCTTCTCGGCGATGGCGCGCAGCCAGTCGGCGGGGAGTTCGACGCGATTTTCGGCGAAGCTGATCGCGATGCCGCGGAATACCTTGGCGAAGACCTGGTCGAAGCGATCGAGTAGGCCCTCGTCCTTCACATAGGTCGCGCGGGCGAGATAGTAGAATTGCTCGGGCGTGCGATCGATCACCTCCTCGTCGAGCGCGCGGAGGAGGACGAGATGCTCCTTCAGGCTTGCGGGGATGCCGGCGGCGCGCAACTCGTCGAGGAAAGCGAGGAACATGGCGGCCAGCCTAGGCCGTCGTCGCGGACGGGGGAAGCGGGGTCAGCGCGCGTAGGCGTCGATCAGCGCGGCAATATCGTCCGGGTTCTTGCCCGACAGGCCGGGCGCGGCCTTGGCGGCGCCGGGATAGATGAAGCCCTCGACCGGATAGACGCTGCCACCGAGACCCTCTACGCCGAGATACCAGACCTTCACCTGGCTCCAGTCGTTGGCGGGCGAGACGTCGAACAGCGTCACGTCCTGCTCGGTATGGCCGCGCTCGCCATTCTGGCGCGACCAGTTGGCATGGGTGAGCATGACGACGCGCTTCTCGACGACGCGGCTGATGACCGCGACATGGCCGAGCGGCAAACGCGCGGTCCTGGCGAAGACGATGACCGAGCCGACGCGGGGCGTGTGCGCGCGGACGTAGCGACCGGCGGCCTGGGACCACCAGGTCCAGGCATCGCCGAAGATCTGGATGCCCGACGCCGCGCGGGCGAAGGGGACGCACTGGCCGACATAGTCGAGCAGGCCGGCGTGCGCACCGGCAGGCAAAGCCAGGGCACCCGCCGCGATCGCTGCCATGATCCCCTTGTATCGCATCGCTCGCCTGTCTGACGCCGGGATGGTTGCCGCCAGGTTAGCAGAGCGGCGATTCGTCAGGCAAGTCGTCCGCCGTGCGTTGCCCGTCAGCGGCGATAGCCGATGCAGCGCGCCGGGACCCCGACCATGATCGCGCCGGGCTCGACATCCTTGGTGACGACCGCGTTGGCGCCGATCAGCGCGTGGTCGCCGATGGTGACGGGACCGATGATCTTCGCGCCGGCGCTGACGTCGACATGGCCGCCGAGGCGCGGTGCGCCTTCGCGCCGGCCGTCGACACCCAGCGTCACCTGCTGCATCAGCAGGCAGTTGGGGCCGATGACGCTGGCGGGAAACACGACGATCCCATTCGGATGCGGCATGATGAGGCCGCCCGCGATCGTCGCCTCCGGCGGGATGTCGGCCTGGGTCACGATCGACCAGAAGCGATAGCGCAGCACGATCAGCTTACGCCCGATCGATCGCCGGCCGGTGGTTCGCTGCATATCACGAAGCGCCGCGAGGAAGCGTCGCGAGGGATCCCAGCGGGTCGTCGGTCGCTCGCGCGTCCAGTCGGGCTCGGTAGCCGAGACGACGGGCGCCGCGGGCTGGTCGATCACGGCCGATTCTGCTGGCGCTTCGCCATGAAGGCGAGGCGTTCGAACAGCATCACGTCGGCCTCGTTCTTGAGCAAGGCGCCGTGGAGCGGCGGGATCGCCTTGGTGGGATCGCGGTTCTGCAGCGTTTCGAGGGGCATGTCCTCGTGCAGGAGTAGCTTCAACCAGTCGAGCAGCTCGCTGGTCGAGGGCTTTTTCTTGAGGCCGGGGACGTCGCGGACGTCGTAGAAGATGTCCATCGCCTTCGACACCAGGATCTTCTGGATGCCGGGGAAGTGGACGTCGACGATCGCCTGCATCGTGTCGCGATCGGGGAATTTGATATAGTGGAAGAAGCAGCGGCGCAGGAAGGCGTCGGGCAGCTCTTTTTCGTTGTTGGAGGTGATGACGACGATCGGCCGCTCGACCGCGCGCACCGTCTCCTTCGTCTCGTAGACGTGGAATTCCATCCGATCGAGCTCCTGTAGCAGATCGTTGGGAAATTCGATGTCGGCCTTGTCGATCTCGTCGATCAACAGCACCGGCGGCTTGGGCTGGGTGAATGCCTCCCATAATTTGCCGCGGCGGATGTAGTTGCCGATGTCGTGGACGCGCGGATCGCCGAGCTGGCCGTCGCGCAGGCGGGCGACGGCGTCATATTCGTAGAGGCCCTGCTGCGCCTTGGTCGTCGACTTGACGTTCCATTCGATCAGCGGCGCGCCGACCGCCTTCGCGATCTCGTAGGCGAGCACGGTCTTGCCGGTGCCCGGCTCGCCCTTGACGAGGAGCGGGCGGCGGAGGGTGACGGCCGCGTTGACCGCGACCTTCAGATCGTCGGTGGCGACGTAGCTCTGCGTACCTTCGAAGCGCTGCATGTCCGCGGGATGGCGGATCGCGGCGCCCGGTGCAAGCGTCAGGCCGCCTCGCGGGCGCTGGCGCGGGCGTCGAGGAGTTGCCAGAGGCCGCGGTGTTGGGCGAGGACCTGCGCGGCGCCGAAGCTCATGGCCCGCTCCACGGCGGGCAGCTGGGCGAGATCGTCGACGACCATCACGCATTCCTCGACCGAGGGAAGCGCCAGCGCGACGGGATCGATGCCGAAGCGGGCGGCGGCATGGTCGAGCAGGGCGCGGATGGCATGCCAGTCGAGGACGAGCGCAGCGACCGCGCCGGTCGAGCAGCCACGGCGATCGGAGCGGGCGAGCATGTCCATCGCGTGGCGCTGCCCGACCAGGGTCGCATGGGTTTCGGCCTGGCCCGGCGTCGAGGGCAGGGGGCCGGCAGCGGCGGCGAGCTGGGCGAGATAGCCGCGCTCGATGGTGCAGCCGTCGGCGATGCGCTCGATCCAGTCGCACGCATCGGGATGGGCGCGCTGGGCGAGCGCGGTGGCGGCGATGCCGGGATGCTGGCCGTGGACGGCGCACAGCGCATGGATCGCGTCGCACAGGTCGCGCTGGCTGGCGCCGAGCCCCAGCAGGCGTTGCCGCTGCGGCTGCGCCGCCGAGCCATCGGCACCGACCAGCCGGACGAGGGTGTCGCCCGCGTTAGCATGCCAACCAGTCCGTGCGTTATCCAACATGTTACCCCGGATCGTGAACTCGTGCCGCGTCGGCGGGCACGAACTCGGTTGTGAAGCACTGCTCTAACCGAAGCGCGTAAAGACAGGGTTTATGCCGAAATAACCACGCCCTGCGGCTTTACGCGAGGCGACCGGCCCGCGATAACCCGCGCCGTGGCCGGCGTCCGCCGGCCATGGGACTCGCGGAGTGACGGGATGCGCGCATGGTTGCTGGGATTGGCGCTGGCTTCGGTGGGGAGCGCTGTGATGGCCGCTGACGAGGTGGCGAAGCCCGGTGACCTGACCCTGGCCCGTGTCTTCGGCAATCCCGACCTGTCGGGCGCGCAGCCACGCGCGCTGAAGCTGTCGCCCGACGGCACGCTGCTGACGTTCCTGCGCCCGCGCGCCGACGAGAAGGAGCGGCTTGACCTGTGGGCGCGCGACACGCGCAGCGGTGCCGAGCGGATGCTGGTCGATTCGAAGAAGGTCGGATCGGGCGCCGAGCTGTCGGAAGCCGAGAAGATGCAGCGCGAGCGGGCGCGGATCGGCGGCTCGAAGGGCATCGTCGCCTATAATTTCGCGCCGGACGGCAAGTCGATCCTGGTCCCGATCGACGGCGACCTGTTCCTGGCGACGCTCGACGGCAAAACGCGGCGGTTGACGAACACGCCGGGCGGCGAGCTGAACCCGGTGGTGTCGCCCGCGGGCGGCTATGTCAGCTTCGTGCGCGACCAGAATCTGTATGCGCAGCCGCTGGCCGGCGGCGATGCGCGGGCGGTGACGACCGGCGGGGGCGGCACCGTTCACTTCGGCGAGGCGGAGTTCGTCGCGCAGGAGGAAATGCATCGCAGCACGGGCTATTGGTGGAGCCCCGACGATCGCTTCATCGCGGTCGAGCGGTTCGACGAGGCGCCGGTGCCGGTCTTCACCCGCGCAGCGATCGGCGCGTCGGGCACCAAGACGTTCGAGCAGCGCTATCCGGCCGCGGGCACACCCAACGTGCTGGTCGAGCTGTACGTGATGCGTCCCGACGGCAGCGGGCAGGTGAAGGTCGATCTGGGCCGCGACCCCGACATCTATCTGGCGCGGGTCGACTGGACGCCTGACGGGTCGGCGCTGCTGGTGCAGCGCGAGAGCCGCGACCAGAAGACGCTCGACATGTTGCGCGTCGATCCGGCGACGGGCAAGGCGACGGTGCTGTTCACCGAGAAGTCGGGCGCCAGGAGCTGGCTGAACCTGTCCGACGCGTATCGGCCGATGAAGGACGGCAGCCTGATCTGGCGGTCGGAGCGTGACGGCTTTGGCCACCTTTACCGGTTCGACAAGGGTAGGTGGACGCAGCTGACCAAGGGGTCCTGGGTGGTCACCAATCTTGTCGGCGTCGACGAGGGGAAGGGCCGGTTGTGGTTCACCGGCAACAAGGACGACGTCCTCGAGCAGCAGCTCTATTCGGTCGACATCGCTCGCCCCAACCAGATCACGCGACTGACCGAGCGCGGCTGGACCAATGGCGCGACGATGGACGCCGCAGCGACGCGGCTGATCGTGTCGCGCAGCAATCCCAATCAGCCGTCGCAGGTGTTCCTGGCCGATGCGACCGGCAAGCGGCTGGATTGGATCAACGAGAATGCGGTGAAGGCGGGGCATCCCTATTACCCCTATCTCGCCAGCCACCAGCCGACGCAGTTCGGCACGATCAAGGCCGAAGACGGCACGACGCTGTATTGGGAAATGATCACGCCCAAGCTGGAGCCGGGCAAGAAATATCCCGTCTTCTTCCAGCATTACGGCGGCCCCGGCACCGGGCAGCAGGTGACGCGCGGGTGGCAGGGGGCGTTGCCGCAGTATCTGGTCGACCAGGGGTGGATCTTCTTCCAGATCGATAACCGCGGTTCGTACAATCGCGGCAAGGCGTTCGAGGACCACATCTATCACGCGATGGGTACGGTCGAGGTCCAGGATCAGCTCGCCGGCGCCAACTATCTGAAGACGTTGCCGTTCGTCGATGCGACGAAGATCGCGACCTATGGCTGGTCCTATGGCGGCTATATGTCGTTCAAGATGTTGGAGAAGACGCCGGGCGTCTATGCGGCGGCGGTATCCGGTGCGCCAGTGACCGACTGGCAGCTGTACGACACGCATTATACCGAGCGCTATCTGGGCGATCCGCGCAAGGATCCGAAGAGCTACACCTCGTCGGCGGCATGGGCGCAGGCGAGCGAGATCAAGGACCCGCTGCTCGTGATCCACGGCATGTCGGACGACAACGTCTTCCTCGACAACACGTTGAAGGCGGTGGCCGAGATGCAGAAGGCGGATACGCCGTTCGAGATGATGCTGTACCCCGGCTATACCCATCGTGTCGGCGGGCCGGGCGTCAGCGAGCATCTGTGGGGGACAATCCTCGACTTCCTCGACCGCAAGGTGAAGAACAAGGCGAAGTGATGATCCTGGCACTGATGCTCGGCGCGGCCACGCCGTCCGCCGCTTGTACGCTGACGGCGCCGCAGGATTGTGCCTCGGCGGGCGAGGTGCTCGCGGCGCCGGGAGCGGTCGAGGGAATCCGCTCGATCGCGGGGCAGCGCCGAGGCAATTTCCTGCGCGATGGCCTGCCGCTCGTTGCTGACCAGGCGATCGAGGTGTTGCGCGGCATTCCCGAAAAGCCGCGACGGATCGCCAATGGCTGGCTGTTCGGCGCATGCCGGCAGGCGAGCTGCGGCGAGATGGCGGCGGTGATCGTCGACGCGAGGGGCAAGATCGCGTCGTTCGCAGTGCTGCATGGCGCGTGCCCGCTCGACGTCACGCGACCCGGCTGCGCCCGCGCGCTGACGCTGTCGATCTGGGGCGGCAACGATGTCGTCAACTGGCGCGGGTTGTTGACCGACTGGGCGACGCGATACAGCAGCGGCGTGGTCGACAACGTGTTCCTCAACGGCGAGAACGAGCCGGTGATTACGGCGGTCGGCGAATTCGACGGCGACCGCGTACCCGACACGGCGGCATTCGCGGCGTTGGGCGATAGCTGGCAAGTGACGATCAACCGGGGGGTGGAGCCCGGCAAGGCGATCGTGGTGGCGACGACCGCCGATCCGGCAGGCTACACGCTGAAGGCGACGCCGGCCGGGCTGGTCTTTGGCCCGCCGGGGTTGCTGAGCCGCGCGCAATGGAACGGCGCGCGCTTCGTGACGCGAGCGCCAGCGCAATAAAGTTATAGAAATGTCCGCTGGTCTTTGCGTGGAAGCAAGCTAGAGACGCCGCGACGCAGCATATTGGAACGTTGAAGATGGGTTATCGGGTGGTGGTCGCAGGCGCGACGGGCAACGTCGGGCGCGAGATGGTCAACATCCTCGCCGAGCGCGAATTTCCGGCGGACGAGATCGCGGTGCTCGCCTCGTCGCGCTCGACGGGCGACGAGATCGAATATGGCGACACCGGGCGGATGCTGAAGGTGCGCAATATCGAGCATTTCGATCCCGAAGGCTGGGACATCGCGCTGTTCGCGATCGGCAGCGAGGCGACGAAGGTCTATGCGCCCAAGTTCGCCGCCGCCGGCTGCACCGTGATCGACAATTCGTCGCTGTATCGCATGGACCCCGACGTGCCGCTGATCGTGCCTGAGGTGAACGCCGACGCGATCGACGGCTACAGGGCGAAGAACATTATCGCCAACCCCAACTGCTCGACCGCGCAGATGGTCGTCGCGCTGAAGCCGCTGCACGATGCGGCGACGATCAAGCGCGTCGTCGTCGCGACCTATCAGTCGGTGTCGGGCGCGGGCAAGGTCGGCATGGACGAGCTGTTCGAGCAGAGCCGCAACATCTTCGTCGGCGATCCGGCCGAGGCTAAGAAATTCACCAAGCAGATCGCGTTCAACGTGATCCCGCACATCGATAGCTTCCTGGACGACGGATCGACCAAGGAAGAATGGAAGATGGTGGTCGAGACCAAGAAGATCCTCGATCCCAAGATCAAGGTGACCGCGACCTGCGTGCGCGTGCCGGTATTCGTCGGCCATTCCGAAGCGCTCAACATCGAGTTCGAGAACGAGATTTCCGCCGAGGACGCCAAGCGCATCTTGCGCGAGGCGCCGGGCGTGCTGCTGATCGACAAGCATGAGGACGGCGGCTACGTCACCCCGATCGAGAGCGCCGGCGAGGATGCGACGTTCGTCAGCCGGGTGCGCGAGGATCCGACGGTGGAGAATGGCCTGTCCCTGTGGTGCGTCAGCGACAACCTGCGCAAGGGGGCGGCGCTGAACGCGGTGCAGATCGCGGAATTGCTGGGCCGGCGGCACCTGCAGAAGGCGGGTTGAGAAAGTGATAGCAGCGCGCTATCATGCTGGCCATGGGCCAGGTACTGATCCGCAATCTAGATGACTCGGTGATCGATGCTTATCGTAGGGCGGCCGCTGCCAACCAGCGGTCGCTCGAGGCGGAATTGCGTGAGGCGCTGCGACAGGCGGCGCCTGATCAATCAGCCAGTCGACGTGCCGCCGCGCAGGCAATCCGCGATAGGCTGCCGGCCGATATGCCGGGTCCCGACGGCACCAACATTATTCGGCGCTATCGCGATACCAACGGTGGACGTGACTTGGACGCGTTCTGATGGTGCGCATCGTCGACGCTAGCGTCGCCTTCAAATGGTTCGTTCCTGAGGACGGCAGCGATCTTGCGCTCGCTATCCTAGACGGCCCTGAGAGATTGGTGGCGCCGGATATCATATTGTCGGAAGTAGCCAATGCGCTGTGGGTGCGTCTCCGCAAGCTGGAGCTCGACGGGGCTCCATCAACCGTAGTGCGTGACGCGGTTGCATCGCTGAAACGGATGCTGGACGAGAAGGTGCCGGCGCCAGAACTGCTACCTCGGGCCGTCGAACTGGCTTTCGCGTTGAACCACCCGGTGTATGACTGCCTTTATCTCGCGCTAGCCGAGCGGGAGCAGGCAGTGCTGGTCAGCGCCGACAAACGCCTCGTCGAGACGGCGCGAAAGGGCGGGTACGGGCCGTTGGCGCAGGTGCTGGCTTAACCTCGGCATCACTCCGCGTGCACCGCCTCCACCTTGCCCTTGGGGCGGCGGAGCAGGAGGACGAGCGGCAGCACCGCGACCGAGATCCAGGCCATCAGATAGAAATCGTCGATATAGGCGATCATCGCCGCCTGCTTGTTCACCATGCCGTCGGCGACCGCCATGACGCTGTCGGACAGCGCGCCGAACTGGTCGAGCTGGCCGAGGTTGAGGCCGGGGATCGTCGTTGCGGTGACGTGCTGCGACAGGTCGGCGTGGCTGGTCTGGATGTTGCGGGCGAGCAGCACCGTCACCATCGAGATGCCGGCCGACTGGCCGATCGAGCGGAACAGGTTGAGCAGGCTGGCGCCGTCGGGCCGGAAACGGCCGTCGAGCGTCGCGAAGGCGAGGCTGTTGAGCGGCATGAAGACGAGCCCCATGCCGAGCCCCTGGACGAAGCCGGTGGTGACGACCGGCCAGAAGTCCATCTCCAGCGAGTAGCCGGCCATCATCCTTAGCGACCAGGCGAAGACGATGAGGCCGACCGCGATCATGATCCGCGCGTCGATACGGCTCATCATCACGCCGGCAAACCACATCGTCACCAGCACGCCGACGCCGCGCGGCGCCATCATCATCCCCGTGTCGATCACGGGATAGCCGAACAGCGACTGGAGCATCGGTGGCAACAGCGCCATCGGCGCCATCGTCGAGACGCCGATCACGACCATGAAGAACATGCCGGTGACGAGGTTGCGGTTGGCGAACAGCTGGCGGTCGAACAGCGGCTTCTTCGCGGTGGCGAGGTGGATCACGGTCATCCAGGTCGCCGCCAGCGCGACGAGCCCCTCGATCACGATTTCCCAGCTCGAAAACCAGTCTCGCTCCTGCCCACGGTCGAGCATCAGCTGGAATGCGGCGACGGCGATGCCGATGAGAAGGAAGCCGCCGACGTCGAACGACTTGGCGTCCTTGGGTCGCGACGGCAGCAGGAACCAGAGGATGGCGAAGGTCAGCAGGCCGACGGGCACGTTGACGTAGAAGACCCAGCGCCAGTTATAGCTTTCGGTCAGCCAGCCGCCGATCACCGGGCCCATGATCGGGCCGACCATGACGCCCATCCCCCACACGCTCATCGCCTTCGCCGCGCGTTCGGGCGGGTTGATGTCGAGCATCGCGGTTTGCGACAGGGGATTGATGAAGGCGGCGAACACGCCCTGGAATACGCGGAAGACGACCATTTCGGTCAGGCTGACCGCGGTGCCGCAGGCCATCGAGGCGAGGATGAAGCCGGCGACGGCGATCAGGAAGAGGTTGCGGCTGCCGAACCGAGCCGACAGCCAGCCGGTCGCTGGCAACGCGATCGCGGTGGCGACGATATAGCTCGTCAGCACCCAGGTGACCGTGTCCTGCGTCGCGCCGAGCGCCGTCGCCATGTGCGGCAGCGCGACGTTGGCGATGGTGGTGTCGAGGATCTGCATGATCATCGCCCCCATCACCCCGACGGTCAGGATGCCGCGGTTGCGCGTTTCGAGCACCGGCTTGCCCATCGCCGCCGCGGGCCGTGGCGCGGCGGAAGCGGCGGCGGTCGCCATCAGTGCTTGCCGGTGTCGATCGTCACGTCGGCGGAAAGGCCGGCGATCATCGTCCGCGGCGGTGCGCCATCGATCGCGATGCGCACGGGTACGCGCTGCGTCACCTTTACCCAATTGCCGTTGGCGTTCTGTGCGGGGAGGACCGAAAACTCGCTGCCGGTCCCGGCGCCGATTGACTGGACACGGCCGCGGATCTTGAGGTCGGGATAGGCATCGAGCTTCACCTCGGCCGGCTGGCCGGGCGCCATGTGATCGAGGTCGGTTTCCTTGAAATTCGCCTCGACCCAGGCGGCCTGGCTGACGACGAGGCTGAGGGCCGGCACGCCGGTGGGGGTGACGTTGCCGACCTGAAGTCGCCCGGTCTGGCTGACGATGCCGTCGTGCGGCGCGCGCACGACGGTGCGCTGGAGATCGTAGGCGGCCTTTTCGCGCTTCGCGAGCGCGGTCTGGATGGCGGCGGGCTGGGCACCGCCGCCGCCGCTGCCGAGCTGCTGACGGGCGCGCGCGGCCGACGCCTCGGCAGTCGCGAGCTTGGCGCGGGCGGCGGCGACCGACTGGGTGGCGGCATCGACCGCTGCCCGCGTGGTGAAGCCGCGCTGCATCAGCGCCGCCTGGCGGTCATAGGTCGCCTGCGCCAGCGTGATGCCCGCGCGCGCGTCGGCGATATCGGCGGCGGCGCTCTGGGTATCGGTCGCCATCGTCGACACCGACACGCGAGCGGATGCGAGATCCGCATCGGCCTGGTCGAGCGCGATCTGATAGGGGCGGGGATCGATGCGGAACAGGACGTCGCCGGCCCTGACCCGCTGGTTCTCCTTCACGTCGACCTCGACGATCCGGCCGGACACGTCGGGGCTCACCGACACCATGTCCTGGCGGACATAGGCGTTGTCAGTCGACACGTAGCGCCCCCCGGTCAGCCAGACATAGCCGGCGATGGCGGCGATCAGCAGCGGTACGCTGACCAGCAGCACCGGCCGCAGCCAGCGACGCCTGGGCTTGGCGACGACCAGATCGGCCGGGGCGGCGACGGGAGCGGCGCCGGACGTGCGAACGTCGCGCTGGGGGTCTGCTTCAGCCATGGGCGGCGCGGTCCTTGTCGTCTTGATCGGTGAGGTTCGTGCGAATGCGCGCGAGCATGTCGACCAGCGCGGCGCGGTCGGCGGCGGCGATGCCGTCGAGCGCCTCGTCGACCGCCTGGTCGCCGATCGTGCGGAGCTGGTCGATCAGCGGGCGCGACTTTTCAGTGAGATAAAGATTCCACGCACGGCGGTCGTGAGGATCGCGGCGGCGTTCGACATGACCAGCCTCTTCGAGCCGGTCGACCATGCGGCACAAGGTGATTGGCTCGACCTCGAGCACCTCGGCAAGGCGCCCCTGGGTCAGCCCTTCGCGTCGGGAAATGGCGGTCAACGCGCGCCACTGCGTTCGGGTGACCCCGATCGCACGCGCACGCCCATCGAAAAGCCGGCGAAGCAGGCGCGACGTGTCGCTCAGCAGAAAACCAACTTCAGACATGGACGCGCATATAATAAGCACACTTATATAATGGAAGGACTGACGCGTGTGCGTTGCGCAATGGCGGTTGCACATGGCGGCGGCCGGCAGGATTTCTTTCGCCGTCAATCCTCACACGACAGGTGCGGCTTGCCATGCGGGCATCGTCAAGAGAATGAGGGCGCCGTGCAGCGATGGATGGATGCCGGTGGCAAGCGACCCGACTGAATTTTTCGAAAGTTTCGATGGCGCACGGATCGCGTGGCGCGAAATGGGGCAGGGGCGGCCGGTGGTGCTGATCCACGGCTATTTCTCGACCGCGCAGGTCAACTGGATCAAATACGGCCATGCCCGGGCGATCGCCGATGCCGGCTTTCGCGTCATCATGCCCGACCTGCGCGGCCATGGCGAGAGCGCGACGCCGCACGACGCCGCGTCCTATCCGCCCGACTGCCTGATGCGCGACAATCTGGCGCTGATCGAACATCTGGGGCTCAGCGACTATGACCTTGGCGGCTATTCGCTGGGCGGGCGGACGACGGTGCGGATGCTGGCCAACGGTGCCATGCCGCGACGCGTGGTGATCGCGGGCATGGGGTTGCAGGGATTGGTCGATACCGGCGGGCGCGGCGGGTATTTCCGGCGCGTGCTGACCAACCTCGGCAGTTTTGAGCGCGGGACGCCGGAGTGGCTGACCGAGGCGTTCCTGAAGACGACGGGCGGCGATGCCGAGGCGTTGCTGCGCGTGCTCGACACGTTCGTCGATACCGACGAGCGTGACATTGCGGCGATCTCGCAACCGACGCTGGTGGTGTCGGGGGTCGACGACGAGGACAACGGCCCGGCAGCCGAGCTCGCCGATCTGTTGCCGAACGGGCGCTATGTCGCCGTGCCGGGTAATCACATGAGCGCAGTGACCAAGCCCGAGATTGGCCGGGCGATCGCGGATTTCCTGGGCGAGTCATGATCCTCCCCCGCCAGGGGGAGGTGGCGCGCCGAAGGCGTGACGGAGGGGGAGGAGGGCGAGCAACCTCGACGATGTCGCTTACCGCCCCCTCCGTCAGCTTCGCTGCCACCTCCCCCTGGCGGGGGAGGATCAGTGGGCCTAAGCGGTTGGCAAGATTGAGAGAGAAACAAGAATGTATCGTTCGATGATTTCCGCGCTGGCGCTGGTGGCGGCAACCCCGGCGGTGGCGCAGAGCGCGACGCCGACCGCCGCGCAGGCCGACGCCTTCGTCGCGGAGGCCGAGAAGACGCTGGCGGCGAAGGGCGTCGATGCGGCGCGGATCAGCTGGGTCAATGCGACCAACATCACCGACGATACCGATGCGCTGGCGGCCAAGTCGGGTGCGGAGATGACCCAGCTTGGCGTCCGATACGCGCTGGAGGCAGCGAAATACGCCAAGGCGCCGGGGCTGTCGGCGGTGACCAGGCGCAAGCTCGACCTGCTGCGCGGCGGCCTGACGCTGCCCGCACCGACCACGCCGCCCGGTGCCGCGGACGAGCTGGCGACGCTGCGCACGCGGATGGCGTCGTCCTATGGCAAGGGCAAGGGCACGCTCGACGGCCAGCCGATCAACGGATCGGATATCGAAGCGGCGATGGGCACCGAGCGTGATCCCGTCAAGCTGAAAGAGATGTGGCTGAGCTGGCACGACAATGTCGGCGCGCCGATGCGCAAGGACTATGTGCGGATGGCGGAGATATCCAACGCCGGTGCGCGCGAGCTGGGCTATGCCGATCTCGGCGCGATGTGGCGGTCGGGATACGACATGCCGCCCGAGCAATTCGAGGCACTGACCGACAAGATCTGGGCCGAGGTCGAGCCGCTCTACGAGTCGCTGCACACCTATGTCCGCTGGAAGCTCAACGAGAAGTACGGCGATGCGGTGCAGCCCAAGACCGGGCCGATCCGTGCCGACCTGCTCGGTAACATGTGGGCGCAGGAGTGGGGCAACATCTATGACGTCGTCGCGCCGGCGGGGTCGGGCGACCTGGGCTATGACGTCGGCGAGCTGCTGGTCGCCAAGGGCTATGATCCGGTGAAGATGGTGCGGCAGGGCGAGGGCTTCTACTCCTCGCTCGGCTTTGCGCCGCTGCCCGAGACGTTCTGGCAGCGATCGCAGATCGTGAAGCCGCGCGATCGCGAGGTGATCTGCCATGCCTCGGCGTGGGACATCGACAGCAAGGACGATATCCGCATCAAGATGTGTACCAAGGTGAACGGCGACGACTTCGTCACGATCCACCACGAGCTCGGTCACAATTACTACCAGCGCGCCTACAAGGATCAGCCCAACCTGTTCCAGGGCGGCGCCAACGACGGCTTCCACGAGGCGATCGGCGACACCGTCGCGCTGTCGATCACGCCCGATTATCTGGTGAAGATCGGCCTGCTCGATCCCGCCAAGGTGCCGGCTGCCGACAAGGATACCGGGCTGTTGCTGCGCCAAGCGATGGACAAGGTGGCGTTCCTGCCGTTCGGCCTATTGATCGACAAGTGGCGCTGGGGCGTGTTCTCGGGCGAGATCAGGCCGGCGGGCATGCAGGCGGCATGGGACGCGATGCGGCTGAAATATCAGGGCGTGGTGCCGCCGGCGCCGCGTGACGAGACGCGGTTCGATCCGGGCGCGAAGTATCACGTGCCGGCGTCGACGCCCTACATGCGCTATTTCCTGGCGCGCGTGCTCCAGTTCCAATTCTATCAGGCCGCATGCAAGCAGGCCGGGTGGAAGGGGCCGCTTCACCGCTGCTCCTTCTATGGCAACAAAGCGGTCGGCGAGCGACTGAACGCGATGCTGACGATGGGCCAGTCGAAGCCGTGGCCGGATGCGCTACAGGCGTTCACCGGCAGCCGCGAGATGTCGGGCAAGGCGATGATCGCCTATTTCGCCCCGCTCAAGACGTGGCTCGACAAGCAGAACCAGGGCAAGCCGCAGGGGTGGTAACGGCGCCAGCGGTTTCGTCATCCCGGCTTTGAGCCGGGATCCCGCTTTCATCCTCGAACGATGAGGAAGTAGCGTCACCCCGGCTCGAGGCCGGGGTGACGGGGATTGGGGATCAGCCCGGGATCGTATTCTCGTCGGCGATGCCGGCTTCGAACTGCTTCGACGAATCGGTGCCGTCGGGCTGGTGCGCCTTGGTCCGCTTGGATTCCGGCTTGTCGTTCGCTGGCTTCTTGGGCGGCTTGGGCGTGCTGCCGCGAAGCGAGAGTAGCGCAGCAGTGGCCGCGCCGGCTGCGGCGAGGCCACCGGCGATGGCAGCGATCCCCCAGGGGCCGCCGACCTTCTTCTCGGCAGTCTTCGCGGCCTTCGTGGTTGCGCGGGTGGCGCGCTTGGCCGACGTGGACGTCGTCTTGGCCGCCTTGCCGGCGCTGCCCCGCACGGACTTGGCGGCGGACTTCGCGGTCGCCTCGATCGTCTCGACAGGGCCCTGCGATGCGCTCGTCGCCGTGCGTCGCTTGCGGGCGCCGGTCGTCGATGCGGCGGACTTGCTCGCGCGCGATTTTGTCGTGGTCGCGGGCGTGGTGGTGCTGCTCGACGAGCGCGCGGCGCGGCGGCGAGGTGCGGGCTTCTTCGCGTCGGTCGCTGGCGGCGTCGGCGTGTCGGGGGTGTCGGCCATGGCGGAAGTTCCCTGAATGGTTCCGCACCCGTAACGCATTAGGTCGCGATGGTTTCCCCAACGATCAGCGGAACGGCGGTTCGTCGAACGCGCGCAGCTTGCGGCTGTGGAGCCGTGGTCCTTCGATCCGCAGCTGCTCGCACGCCTCGATGCCGATGCGCATGTGCTCGCTGATCGCGCGTTCGTAGAAGCGATTGGCCTGGCCGGGCAGCTTCAGCTCGCCGTGGAGCGGCTTGTCCGACACGCAGAGCAGGGTGCCGTAGGGGACGCGGAAGCGATAGCCCTGCGCCGCGATCGTCGCCGACTCCATGTCGATGCCGACCGCGCGTGACAGCGAGAAACGCAGCGCCGAGCGGGAATAGCGCAGTTCCCAATTGCGATCGTCGGTGGTGACGATGGTGCCGGTGCGCAGGCGGCGCTTGAGCTCCTCGCCGGACTGGCCCGAGACGATCTCGGCCGCCTTGGCCATCGCCACCTGGACCTCCGCGATGGCGGGCACGGGGATCTCCGGCGGCAGAACGTCGTCGAGGACGTGATCGTCGCGCAGATAGGCATGGGCGAGGACATAGTCGCCGATCCGCTGCGACGGACGAAGGCCGCCGCAATGGCCGATCATCAGCCAGCTTTCCGGACGCGTGACGGCGAGATGGTCGCAGATCGTCTTCGCGTTCGACGGGCCGACGCCGATGTTGACGAGGGTGATGCCGGTGCGATCCTCGGCGATCAGGTGATAGGCGGGCATCTGGTGCCGGCGCCACGCGCTGTCGGTGACGATCTGGTCGACGTCTTCGGGCTTGGTGATGAGCACACCGCCCGCGCCCGACAGCGCGGTGAAGCGGCTGGGTGATCCGTCCGCCTTGGGGCCAAGCTGCGACGCGCCCCAGCGGACGAATTCGTCGACGTAGCGATGGTAGTTGGTGAACAGGACGTACTGCTGCGTATGCTCCGACGGGGTGCCGGTATAGTGGCGCAGCCGGGCGAGGCTGAAGTCGGTGCGCAACGCATCGAACAGCGCGAGCGGGCGGGCACCACCATCGGTATTCCACAAGCCGTCGGCGATCTCGTCGCCGATATGCGCAAGCTCGGTCGCGGGGAAGAAGCGCGCCAGCTCGGCGGCGGACACGGTGTCGAGGCTGAGCGCGTGGCCGGGATCGAGGACGTAGGGGAAGGGGATCTCCTGCCGCCCCGGCGCCGCTGTGACGTAGACGTCATAGTCTTCCATCAACAGCGTCAGCTGCTCGACGAGATAGTCGGCGAACAATGCGGGCTTGGTGACGCTGATCGCATAGTCGCCCGGGGTGACGAGCCGCCCGAACGAGCGCAGCGGCGTCGGCCGCTCGGTGCCGCCGCGATAGCTGAGGCGGATTTCCGGATAGGCGAACGAACCATCGGTGCGCGCGGCGTGCGGCGGGACGGTGCCGTCGGTGAGGTAGGCATTCAGCGCGCCCTGAAGGCGTTCGACGGCGGCGCGGTAGAGCCGATCGAGTTCGGCGACGATGTCGGATGCAGTCATCCGGGATGGTTACGCGCGGCGGATGACGCTGGCAAGACGGGGGCGATTGTCCTCCCCGCAGCGTGGGGAGGGGGACCGCCGCGCAGCGGTGGTGGAGGGGGCGTTCGGCAAGCGCGTCGCGGGTGGATGGCCCCTCCACCATGCCTGCGGCATGGTCCCCCTCCCCGTGTCGGGGAGGATCTGCTTACATCTCCGTCAGCAGCTTTTCGGCGCTGCTTACCTCGAAGGCGCCCGGCGCTTCGACGTTGAGCTGTTCGACGACCCCGTCATTGACCAGCATCGAGTAGCGCTTCGACCGCTTGCCCATGCCGAACTTCGATCCGTCCATGTCGAGGCCGAGCGCCTCGGCGAAGTCGCCGTTGCCGTCGGCGAGCATGGTGATGCCCTCGGCGTTGCTGGCCTTCGCCCAGGCGTCCATGACGAAGGCGTCGTTGACCGAGACGCAGGCAATCTCGTCGACGCCCTTCGCCTTCAATTCGTCCTGCTTCTCGACGAAACCGGGCAGGTGCTTGGCCGAGCAGGTCGGGGTGAAGGCGCCGGGCACGGCGAACAGCGCGACGGTGCGGCCGGCGAAGAACGCCTCGCTGTTGATCTGGTCGGGACCGTCGGGCGTCACCTTCACGAGCGTGGCCTTGGGCAGCCGGTCGCCTACGCTGATCGTCATGGGATATATTCTCCTGGGTTAGGCTTTTGCGCCGGCCATCCAGTGGCCATCCGCCGCGCCGATTTCAAGCATGGCGCCGCATCCGGGTACGGTATAGGCAGGCCGGATGTCCGAGCCAGCCTATCTGTCGGGCCAGTTCCTGCTGGCGATGCCGGGGATGAGCGATCCCCGCTTCGATCACGCGGTCATCGCGATCTGCGCGCATGACGACGAGGGCGCGATCGGCATCGGTCTCGGCGCGACGATCGACGGGCTGACGCTGCACGACCTGCTCGACCAACTCGAGATCGACCATGGCGTCGCACCCGATGCGCCGATCCATTTCGGCGGCCCGGTTGAGACGCGGCGCGGCTTCGTCGTCCATTCGAACGACTGGAGCGGCCAGGACACGGTCGACGTCGGCGGCCGCTGGGCATTGTCGGGGACGATCGACGTCCTGCGCGCGATCGCCGCGGGGAATGGGCCGAGCCGCTGGGTCGCGGCACTGGGCTATGCCGGCTGGGGCGCGGGCCAGCTCGACGGCGAGCTGACACGGCCGGGCTGGCTGGCGGTAACGGGTGACGAGACGTTGCTGTACGATACGCCCGCGGAAGAACGCTGGTCGGTCGGCTATGCCCAGGCCGGCGTCGATCCGCGGTTGCTGGTGAGCGATCTGGGGACCGCGTAACGCCCAGGCACAGGCAGGCGAGGGCTGCGCCGGCCATGGTGACCAACATATAAAGATATCTTTATATTTGATCTCGGGGACGTCCCGCAGTAAAGGCGCGCGCATCCGGCACGGGGATCAGCCCCGCCGAACCACCACGTTTCAGGAGAATCCTCGTGGCCACCGCGCTCGCTACCGAGACCCACGACTATGTCATCAAGGACATCGGCCTCGCCGATTTCGGCCGCGCCGAGATCAAGATCGCCGAAACCGAAATGCCGGGCCTGATGGCGCTGCGCGAGGAATTCGGCGCGTCGCAGCCGCTCAAGGGCGCGCGCATCACCGGCTCGCTGCACATGACGATCCAGACCGCGGTGCTGATCGAGACGCTGACCGCGCTCGGTGCCGACGTCCGCTGGGCGACGTGCAACATCTTCTCGACGCAGGACCACGCCGCCGCCGCCATCGCGGCGACGGGCGTTCCCGTGTTCGCGGTGAAGGGCGAGACGCTGGCCGAGTACTGGGATTATGTCGGCGACATCTTCTCGTGGGATCACGACGTCGACGGCCAGACCGCCAACATCATCCTCGACGACGGCGGCGACGCGACGATGTTCGCGCTGTGGGGTGCGAAGCTCGAGGCCGGCGCGACCTTCGCCGAGCCGGAGAACGAGGAAGAAGTCGAGTTCCAGCGGTCGGTGAAGGCGTTCATCGCCAAGAAGCCGGGCTATCTGACCGAGACGGTCAAGAACCTGAAGGGCGTGTCGGAAGAGACCACGACCGGCGTCCACCGCCTGTACGAGATCGCGAAGAAGGGCGAGCTGCCCTTCCCGGCGATCAACGTGAACGATTCGGTGACCAAGTCGAAGTTCGACAACCTGTACGGCTGCAAGGAATCGCTGGTCGATGCGATCCGTCGCGCCACCGACGTGATGCTCGCCGGCAAGGTCGCAACCGTCGCCGGCTTCGGTGACGTCGGCAAGGGTTCGGCCCAGTCGCTGCGCAACGGCGGCGCCCGCGTGCTGGTGACCGAGGTCGATCCGATCTGCGCGCTGCAGGCGGCGATGGAGGGCTTCGAGGTCGTGACGATGGAAGAGGCGGTCAAGCGCTCGGACATCTTCGTGACCGCGACCGGCAACGCCGACGTCATCACCGCCGATCACATGAAGGCGATGAAGCCGATGTCGATCGTCTGCAACATCGGCCACTTCGACTCCGAAATCCAGATCGCCGCACTGTCGAACTACAAGTGGTCGGAAGTGAAGCCGGGCACCGACCTGGTTGAGTTCCCCGACGGCAAGCAGATCATCATTCTGGCGAAGGGCCGCCTGGTGAACCTGGGCTGCGCGACCGGCCACCCGTCGTTCGTGATGTCGGCGTCGTTCACCAACCAGACGCTCGCGCAGATCGAGCTGTGGACGAAGGGCGAGAACTACAAGAACGACGTCTACGTCCTGCCCAAGCACCTCGACGAGAAGGTCGCGGCGCTTCACCTCGAAAAGCTGGGCGTCCAGCTGTCGAAGCTGAGTGACAAGCAGGCCAAGTATATCGGTGTGCCGGTCGAGGGCCCGTTCAAGCCCGACCACTACCGCTACTGATGCTTGCCGCCGCGTCGCCGCGCGAGCGGTGGCGGGCGGGCAGACGACGGGCCGCGCTTCCTATCGGAGGCGCGGCCCGTTCGCGTTGGCGATTGCTTTCTTTCCTGCGGCGCGACAATCGGTTTAGATCGGGACCCGGCTGGCGCTGCAGGGCGATGCGCGCGGCCGAAGGGGTGAGGAGTTCGACTAGCTTGACTGCCGATCGTCTCATCCAGTCGCCGGGCGGGGCCGCCGCGTGCTGACGCTGGACACGACCGCCCTGGCCGGCGTGGCGGCGGCGCTGTTCCTGCTGATCGCTGGCGCGGTCGTGGCGCTCTACGTCGGGCTGACCACCTGGGGCCGTGCACGCGCCGTCGAGGCGGAGCAGCGCGAGGCGGAGGCGTTACGCGCCGGTGCGCCGGTGGTGGCGATGATCGTTCGCCCCGATGCGCGGATCGACATGCCGCCGCGGATGGCCGACTGGCTGGGCCTAGTCACGCCGCCCCGGTTCCTGGCGGACCTGGGCGGCACCGATCGTGGATTGTCGTTGGCCGATGCGGAAACGCTGGTCGAGCATGTGACGGCGGCGCAGCGATCGGGCCGGCCCTTCACGCTGGCGGTGCGGCCGATCGGCTCCGATCGCGCGGTGACGCTACGCGGCGCGCGGGCGGCGGGCGAGCTGGGCGCGACCGGCGCCGTCATCGTCTGGGCGATCGACGCGACCGAGGCGGAGGCCGAGATCGCGCGGCTCGGCGAAGAGGTAAGCGATCTGGCCGCTGCCTATTCGGCGATGACGGGGCTGATCGAGGCGGCGCCGATGCCGATGTGGTATCGCGCGTCCGACATGTCGCTCGCGATGGTCAATTCGGCCTATGTCGAGGCGGTCGAGGGGCAGAGCGCGAGCGAAGTCGTTCGGCGCGGCGTCGAGCTGATCGACGGCCCTCCGATCGGGGCACGGACGGCACAGCAGACGGCGAGGCCCTATGTCCAGGCGATCCCGGCGACGATCGGCGGCGAGCGACGGACGCTTCAGGTCCATGACGTGCCGTTGCCCAATGGCGGCGTCGCCGGTTTTGCGGTCGATATCGAGGACCTGGAACAGTCGCGCGCACGCGCCAAGCGCTTCAACGAGGCTCAGCGGGCGATGCTGGACCAGCTGTCGGCCGGCGTCGTCCAGTTCGGTGCCGATCGCAGCCTGATCTTCTGCAACCAGCCGTTCCGGCGGCTGTTCGCGATGCGCGCCGAATGGCTGGCCGACCGGCCGGAGTTCGACCGCGTGCTCGAACGAATGCGAGAGGCGGACCGGCTACCCGAGGTGCGCGACTTCCCGTCGTGGAAGGCGGAGCGGCGCGACTGGTTCTACCTGACCGAGGATGCGGTCGAGGAAAACTGGCACCTGCGCGGCGGCACGCATCTGCGCGTCGTGGCACAACCGCTGCCTGATGGCGGCCTGCTGCTGATCATCGAGGACCGGACTGAGCAGGTCCAGCTCGCCAGTGCGCGCGACACGCTGCTGCGGGTGCGGACGGCGACGTTCGACAATCTGTTCGAGGCGCTGGCCGTGTTCGCGGGCGATGGGCGGCTGCAGCTGTGGAACAACCGAATGCGTGCGGTGTGGGGGTTCCAGGAGGAATTTCTGTCATCGCACCCGCGCGTCGACGCCTTCGCCGCGGCGGCGGCGTCGAAGCTGGCGTCGCCGAACCGGTCGGGGATGATCCCGGAGCTGGTCCGGTCCGCGACCGTGGAGCGGCAGCAGCGCGGTGGCCGCGTGATGTTCGCCGACGGGCGGCACTTCGAATTCGCCGCGGTGCCGCTGCCCGACGGCAACGCGCTCTTCACGATGCTCGACATCTCCGATGCCCGCCGCGCCGAGCAGGCGCTGCGCGACCGTGCCGATGCGCTGGAGGAAGCGGACCGGGTCAAGACGCAGTTCGTCGCCAACATGAGCTACGAGCTGCGCACGCCACTGACCTCGATCAGCGGTTTCGCCGAGATGCTGCACGCCGGCTATGCGGGCAAGCTGACCAAGGAAGCCGACGCCTATGTCGAGGCGATCCTGGAATCGGTCGAACGACTGAGCCTGCTGGTCGACGACGTGCTCGACCTGACGCGGGGCGAGGACGAAACCGAGATCGAGCGCGATGACGTCGATCTGGCGTCGACTGCACGGGCGGCGGCGGACAATGTGGCGACGGCGGCGAAGCGGCGACACATCGACTTCGCGGTCGAAATTTCGCGGTCGGTCGGGCGCGTCACCGGCGATGGCAAGCGGCTGCGCGAGGTTGTCGAGCATTTGCTGCGCCACGCGATCGCCGCAACGCCCGAAGGTGGCCGGGTACTGCTTCATGCCGATGGCAATTCCGCGGCGGCGCGGATCGTGGTGTCGGACGACGGGCCGGGGATGGACGCCGAGAGCGTCGCGACGGCGTTCGACCGCTTCGCCGAGCCGGGATTGCAGCCGACCGGCGAGCGCGCATTGGGGCTGGGCCTGCCGCTCGCCAAGCAATTCGTCGAGGCGCATGGCGGGACGATCGAGCTAATGTCGGAGCCGGGGCAGGGCACGCTGGTGACGGTCGAGTTCCCGCGGCGGTGATGTCCCCAACGATGCTGCCCTCACCCTTCCGACGCTTCGCGCCTCCCTCCCTTTCCCGGTGGGAGAGGGAAGGGGCCCGATCGCGCAGCGAGTGGGAAGGGTGAGGACGGTCGACCTCCCGGATCTCGCCGCGACCGAGGCCTTCGGGGCGTCGCTGGCGCCGCTGGTGCGGGCTGGCGACGTCATCGCGCTGCGAGGCGACCTTGGCATGGGCAAGACCAGTCTGGCGCGCGGGTTGCTGGCGGCGCTGGGGCTGGAAGGCGAGGCACCGAGCCCGAGCTTCGCGATCGTCCAGCCCTACGACCCGCCCGAGGTGCGACTGCCGGTCGCGCATGTCGACCTGTATCGGATCGACGAGCCTGCCGAGATCGACGAGCTGGGGCTCGACGAGGCACGGCTTGATTCGCTGTTGCTGATCGAATGGCCCGAGCGGGGCGGCGACCGCTGGCCCGATGCGCTGCTGCTCGACCTGTCGCCGGGGCCGGACGGCGGGCGGCGCTTGACAGTGACGATGCCCCCGGCTTGGGAGCGGCGATGGCCGACATGACCCCGCCGGCAGGTGCCGCCGCCTTCGTCGCCGCCCATGGCTGGGCCGGCGACATCGTTCCGCTCGCAGGCGACGCCTCGTTCCGCCGCTATTTCCGCGTGCTGTCGCAGGGACGCAGCGCGATCCTGATGGATGCGCCGCCGCCGCACGAGGATCCGCGACCCTTCATTGCGGTGGCGCGGTGGCTGAGCGTGAAGGGGTTTGCCGCGCCGACGATCCACGGCGTCGATCTCGACCAGGGGCTCGTCCTGCTCGAGGATTTCGGCGACGCCCGGATGCGCGAGGCGATCGACGAGCGGCCAGAGGCGACGATGGCGCTGTACGAGGCGGCGATCGACCTGCTCGTCGATCTGGCGCGGTATCCGGCGGGCGACTTCGCGCCCTATGATCGCGCCGTGCTGCATCGCGAGGCCGACCTGCTGGTCGACTGGTATTGCCCCGCGATCGGCGTCGAGATCGATCGCGCGGGCTGGACGAAGGCGTGGGACGCGGTGTTCGACCATGCGCTGACCGATACCCCGGTGACGGTGCTGCGCGATTACCACGCCGAGAATCTGATGCTCGTCGGGCCGACGCAGTCCCTGGGCCTGCTCGATTTCCAAGACGCGCTGGCGGGGCATCCGGCCTACGACCTGGTCTCGCTGCTCCAGGATGCGCGGCGCGACGTCGATCCGTCGATCGAGGAGGCGATGCTGGCGCGCTATCGCGCCGCGACGGGGGCGGGGGGGGATTTCCTGCGCGCCTATCATGTTCTTGGCGCGCAACGGAATGCGAAGATCATCGGGATCTTCACCCGGCTGTGGCAGCGTGACGGCAAGCCGCGCTATCCCGCGCTCTGCCCGCGGGTGTGGGCGTATCTGGAGCGCGACTTGGTGCAGCCGGTGCTGGCGCCGGTCGCCGCATGGTTCGACGCTAACCTGCCGCCCGAGATGCGCGGCGATCCGATGCTGCTGGCGCCCCAGGCATGAGCCGGCAGCTCGCGATACGCCCCGTGCCGCAGGGCCGGGTGCCCAGGACCGCGATGGTGATGGCGGCCGGGCTGGGCAAGCGGATGCGGCCGCTGACGATCACGCGTCCCAAGCCGCTGGTCGAGGTGGCGGGCAAGCCGTTGATCGACCACGTCTTCGACCGGCTGCGTGCCGCCGGCGTCGAGCGGGCGATCGTCAACGTCCATTATCTGCCCGATGCGCTGGAGGCGCATCTTCACCGGCGCTATCCCGATATCGAGGTGATCATCTCCGACGAGCGCGACATGCTGCTCGAGACGGGCGGCGGGCTGGTCAAGGCGAAGCCGCTGCTGGGTGATGATCCGGTGCTGGTCGTGAACGGCGACAGCCTGTGGATCGATGGCCCGGTCGACGCATTGAAGCTGCTGGCATCGCGCTGGAACCCCGCGGAGATGGACGTGCTGTTGCTGATGGTGCCGTTCGCGCGCGCTCATCACCTGGGCGGGCAGGGGGATTTCAGGCTCGCGGCGGACGGACGGATCACCGGGCGTCGCGGTGCGGGGCGGGTGGCGCCGTTCGCATATATCGGGGTGCAGATCATGGATCCGGCGGTGATCCGCGATGCGCCGGCGGGGCCGTTCTCGACCAACCTGTTCTGGGACCGCGCGATCGCGCAGCAGCGGGCGTTCGGGCAGGTCCATCAGGGGCTGTGGTTCGAGATCGGGACGCCGCAGGCGGTGACGCGGACCGAGGCGATGCTGGCGGATTCGTGGACGCGGTAGAACGCCGTGCGATCGTCATCCCCTTGAAGGCGGCGATCCATATTCTCAACGCTTTGGCATCGATCGATGGCGTCGCCAGTATGGATTCCCGCCTTCGCGGGAATGACGTTAGGGGGAGGGGTGGCTAGCCCCAACCTCTTCACCATCCCCTCGCACCAGGCGTTCGCCGATGCGCTCGTCGCCGGGCTGATGCGGCGGGCGGGGGGCGATGCGATGGCGTTGGCGCGGGGGCTGGTGCTGCTGCCCAACAATCGCGCGGCGCGGGCGGTGACCGAGGCGTTCGTGCGGGCGAGCGGCGGCGGGCTGCTGCTGCCGCGGCTGGTGCCGATCGGCAGCCCGGACCTGGGGGAAGCGGTGGGCGCGGCGCTCGATCCAGCCGATGGCGAGGCGCCGCCCCCGCCCGCGGTCCCGCCGATGCGACGGCGGATGATCCTGGCGCGGCTGGTGGCGGAAACGCAGAAGGTCGACGCGGCGGAGGCGGTGCGATTGGCGGGCGATCTCGCGCGGACGCTCGACCAGCTGCTGGTCGAGGAGGTGCCGCCGCAGCGACTGTGCGAGATCGAGCTGGGCCCCGAACTGACCGAACATTGGCGCCGCGCCCTGACGGCGTTCTCGGTCGTGATCGAGCGGTGGCCAAGGGAGCTGGCGGCGGCTGGCTTGATCGACGCGGCGGATCGGCGGCGCATCCTTCTGGATCGGCTTGCGGCGCGCTGGCGCGAGGTGCCGCCGGTGGGCTTCGTGTGCGCGGCGGGGGTGACCGACCCGGCGCCTGCGGTGGCGCGGCTGCTGCGTTGCGTCGCAGAACTGCCACAGGGGATGACGGTATTCGCGGGGCTCGATCGCGCGCTGCCGGACGCGGAGTGGGACGCGCTGGGCCCGAATGATCCCGATCCGGCGACGGGGCTGCGGCGGCGGTCGATCGAGACGCATCCGCAATTCCACCTGAAGCTGCTGCTCGACCGGATGGGCGTGGCACGGGGCGAAGTCGATGCCTGGGACGAGGCGCCGGGCGATGCGGCGCGAGGACGGGCGGTGGCGAATGCGCTGGCGCCGGCGGCCTTCACCGGCAAATGGACCCGGCTGGCCGAGGATGAGCGGGAGATCGACGGCATCGTCGCGGCGGAGTTCGCGACCCCGGCCGAGGAGGCGCAGGGCATCGCGCTGAGCTTGCGCGGCGTACTCGAGACGGAACAACGGACGGCGGCGCTGGTGACGCCGGATCGCGCGCTGGCGCGGCGGGTGGCGGCGCATTGCCGGCGCTGGGGGATCGCCGTCGACGACACCGCGGGGCGGCCATTGTCGATCCTGCCGCCGGGTGTGCTGCTGCTCGCGCTGGCGGACGCGGCGGCGCAGGGGTTCGCGCCATTGCCGCTGCTCGCGCTGCTCAAGCATCCGCTAGTGCGCAGCGGCGAAGATCGGCTCGCGTGGCTCGACGGGGTGCGGCGGCTCGATCGCCAGCTGCGCGGACCGCGGCCGGCGGCTGGGCTGGGCGGCATCGGCGGCCATATCGGCGAAAGCGAATGGTGGACGGGCGTCGTGCCGCTGCTCGCGCCGCTGGAGGCGGTGGCGGCCCGCGGTGAGCAGCCGCTCGGCGAGCTGGTCCGCACCCTGCGCGAGACGGCGGAGACCTTGTGCGGCGATGCCCTGTGGGCGGGGCCGGCGGGGCGAGCGGCGGCAGAGTTCCTGACCGAGCTGGAGGGCGAGGCGCATGCCGGGCCAGCGCGGATCGATGCCGAGGGGCTGGCCGCGATGCTGCGCACGCTGCTCGACGAGGTGGCGGTGCGGCCGCCGCAGGGCGGGCATCCCCGGCTTGCCATCTATGGCCAGATCGAGGCGCGACTGCAGAGCGCGGACCTGATGATCTGCGGCGGCATGAACGAGGGCGTCTGGCCGGGGACGCCGGCGCCCGATCCGTGGCTGGCGCCGCGGGTTCGTACGGCGTTGGGACTGCCGGGGCTGGAACGCGGGATCGGGATCGCGGCGCACGACTTCGCGCAGGCGCTGGGCAATCCGAAGGCGATGATCACGCGGTCCCGGCGGGATGCCTCGTCGCCGGCGCTGGCGTCGCGGTTGTGGCTGCGCTTACAGGCGATGGCCGGCGACCGGTTCGCGCGCGAGCACGATGTAGAGGGCTGGTCGCGGGCGCTCGACGAGCCGGGGATGCACGAGCCGTGCGCGCGACCCGCGCCGCTGCCCGAACCGCGGCTGAGGCCGACGAAGATCTCCGTAACGGAGATCGACCGGTTGAAGGCCGATCCCTACGCCTTCTACGCCCGGCGCATCCTGGCGCTGATGCCGCTCGACCCGGTCGATGCCGATCCCAGCGCGGCGTGGCGTGGCAATGCAGTACACGACATTCTCGAGGCGTGGTGGAAGGAAGATCGCTGCGCGGTCGATGCCCTGCGGCCTCGGGCCGAGGCGATGCTGCGCGATGGGCAGCTGCACCCGATGATGCGGGCGCTATGGCAGCCACGGCTGCGCGAGGCGATCGACTGGATCGCGGCGGAGGTCTTCGCGCGGGCTGCCGCGGGAAGACGGGTCGTCAGCGCCGAGGGGCGGGGCCAGATCGTGATCGACGGGATCACCTTGTCGGGGCGGTACGACCGGATCGACGTGGATGCCGACGGGTCGCTTGCGATCGTCGACTACAAGACCGGCAAGCCGCCCTCCGCCGCGGCGGTTCGCCAGGGGTATAGCCTGCAGCTGGGATTGCTCGGCGCGATCGCGGAAGCCGGCGGCTTCGACGGGATTCGCGGCAGGGCAGGCGCGTTCGAATATTGGTCGATGGGGCGCAGCAAGGACGGCTTCGGCTATGTCGCGACGCCGGTCGATGCGGAGGGCAAGCGCGAGCGGATCGTGACGTCCGAATTCACGTCGATCGCCGTCAGGAATTTCCGCACGGCGGCGAAGCTATGGCTGACCGGCGACGAGCCCTTCACCGCCAAGCTGGTGCCCGATTATGCGATCTACACCGAATATGACCAATTGATGCGCCGCGACGAATGGTACGGTCGTGAATGACCTGTCGCCCCTGCCGCCGCTAAAGGGCGCGCAGCGCGCGGCGAGCGATCCGCAGGCGCATGTCTGGCTCGCCGCCTCGGCGGGGACGGGCAAGACGCAGGTGCTGGCGGCGCGCGTCTATCGCCTGCTCCTGGCGGGGACCGATCCGTCGGCGATCCTGTGCCTGACCTTCACCAAGGCGGGCGCGGCGGAGATGGCGCACCGGATCAGCAGCAGGTTGGCGGCATGGGTGCGGATGCCCGACATCGCTCTGGGCAAGGACCTCCAGGCGTTGGGCGAGCGGGGGACGCCCGAGCAGCGCGCGGTAGCGCGGACGCTGTTCGCGCGGGTGCTCGACGCGCCGGGCGGCGGCCTGCGCATCCAGACGATCCACGGCTTTTGCCAGAGCTTGCTCGCCGCATTTCCGGTCGAGGCCGGGCTGACGCCGGGGTTCAGACCGATGGAGGCGCGCGAGGAGGCGGTGTTGGCGCGCGAGACACTGGCGGTGATGCTGGCGAGCGCGGAGGCCGAGGGACGCGAGCGGCCGGTGGCGACGATCGGCGCGTTGAGCCTGCGGATGGGCGAGGGCGGGGCGGAGAGTTTCCTCTATGCCTGTGCCCGCTCGCTGGCCGCGCTGGAGGCGTTGCCGAGCGGCATCGGGCCGTGGCTGCGGCGGACGCTTGACCTGCCGCAGGGCAATATCGACGAGGCCATGGCGGAAAGCTGCGACGCGATCGACACTTCCCTGCTGGAGCGAATCGCCGAGGCCAATCGCGCCTGGGGGACGGCAACCGGTATGGGCCATGCCGACGCGATCGGGCGGTGGCTGGCGGCAGCGCCGGCGGATCGGGTCGCGGGGCTGGAGGCGCTGTCGGCGGTGGTGCTGACCGGCAAGGGCGAGCCGCGCAAGGCGTCGGCGAAGCTGCTGGCGCTCGAGCCGGATTACGTCGAGCTGGCGGCCGAACTGGGCGATGCCTGCACCCAGCTGATGTCGCTTGCGACGTGCGCGGGCTATGCCGACCTGCTCGCCGATGCGCTGGAGGTGGGGCGCGATTATGCGCGCGCCTATGCCGAGGCGAAGCGGCGGCGCGGGGCGGTCGATTTCGACGACCTGATCCGCCTGACGGTGGCGCTGCTCGACCAGCCGGGGATCGGCGAATGGGTGCGCTTCAAGCTCGACCAGGTGACCGAGCATGTGCTGATCGACGAGGCGCAGGATACCAACGCCAACCAGTGGCGGATCGTCCGCGCGCTGGCGGACGAGTTCTTCGTGGGGCGCGGTATCTATGCGCCGTCGACGCGCACGCTGTTCACGGTCGGCGACCACAAGCAGGCGATTTTCGGCTTCCAGGGCACCGATCCGATCAACTTCCAGGCGGCGGAGCGCTATTTCGAGGGCAAGGCGGGTGAGGTCGCCGGCGACGACGAATGGCCGGCGCACGAGCGCGGGCTACCGTTCCAGCGACTGGCGCTGACCCATTCGTTTCGATCGACCCGGCCGATCCTGGAGTTCGTCGATGCCGCCGTCGCCGAGACCTGCGCCCTGGGGCTCGGCACCGAGATCGAGGAACATGCCAGCGAGGTCGCTGGGCCGGGCACGGTCGAGCTGTGGCCGCCGGTGATGGCGGGCGGCGATGCCGAGGACGAGGAAGGCTGGATCGACGATGCGGTGCGCGGCAACGCGGCGCGGATCGCGAAGCAGGTGCGGCAGTGGCTCGACGAAGGCATGATGCTCGGCACCGCAAGGCGACCGCTGCGGCCCGAGGACGTGATGATCCTGGTCAAACGGCGCGGCGAGCTGGCGGCGCTGATTGTCGCGCGGCTCTACGCCGAAGGCGTGCCGGTGGCGGGCGTCGACCGGCTGCGGCTCAACGCGCCGCTGGCGGTGCAGGACCTGCTCGCGGCGATCCGCTTCGTGTTGCAGCCGGAGGACGACCTCAGCCTCGCCAGCCTGCTCGTGTCGCCGCTGATCGGGTGGACGCAGGAAGAGCTGCTGGCGGCGGCGGTGCGCGAGCGGGGCGGCCTGTGGCGGCACCTGACGCGGACCCAGCCTGCGGAGCGGCTGGCACCGCTCACTGCGATGCTGGCGCGCGCGGATATCGCGACGCCGTACCAGTTCCTCGAGGAGATATTGTCGGGGCCGCTCGACGGTCGACGCAAGTTGCTCAGGCGGCTGGGGGCGGAGGCGCGCGATCCGATCGAGGAACTGCTGGGCGCGGCGCTGGCATTCGAGATGACGACGACGCCGTCGCTGCAGCGCTTCCTCGACTGGTTCGATCGCGGCGATGTCGAGATCGTGCGTGATCCGTCGCAGCCCCTCGATGCGGTGCGGGTGATGACGGCGCATGGCGCCAAGGGATTGCAGGCGCCGCTGGTGATCCTGGCCGATGCCACCGCCGATCCCGATGCGGCGCCGCGATCGCTGATCGGCTGGTCGCCCGAGGCCGGGGCAGAGCCGATGCCGATCTTTCGCCCGCGCAAGAACGAGCGCGGCGGCCCGCTCGACGCGGCGATCGCCGCGTTCGAGGCGCGCGAGCGGCAGGAGCATTGGCGGTTGTTCTACGTCGCGGCGACGCGGGCGGAGGAGCATCTGGTGATCGCCGGATCGCTGTCGGCGAAGTGGAAGGGCGAGGCGCCCGAGGCCAGCTGGTACGCGGCATCGGCGCGCGCATTCGCGGCGCTCGGCCTCGGCGGCGAGGGGGCGCGGACCTTCCACGGCGTCATGCCGCCGACACTGCCGACGCGCGAAGCCAAGGCGGCGACGCCGACCCGCCCGATAGCGCCGGTGCCCGACTGGGCGCGGCGCGCGGCACCGGTCGAGGCGCGGCCACCGCGGCCGCTCGCGCCCTCGGCGCTGGGCGAGGACGCGGTCAGCGATCCGCCGCCGGGCCCGGCGCTTCGTGCGGCGGCGGAGCGCGGGCGGCTGATCCATGGGCTGTTCGAGCGATTGCCGCCGGTGGCGCCGGCGGAGCGTGCAGGCGCGGCGGAACGCTGGCTGGCCGGCGCGGGCGGCGTGGCGGAGGCGGCGGCGCGGGCGGAGATTGCAGGGGCGGTGCTCGCCATCCTTGCCGATGATAGGTTCGCCGATCTGTTCGGGCCGACGGCGCTGGCGGAGGCGCCGATCGCGGCGACCTTGCCGAGCGGGCTGGTCGTCGCGGGGACGGTTGATCGGCTGCTGATCGACGAGGATGTCGTGCGGCTGGTCGATTTCAAGACGGGGCGGCGAGCGCCCGCCTCCATCGACGAGGTGCCCGACTATCACTGGCGGCAGATGGCGGCCTATGCGGCGGCGCTGGCGGTGATCTTTCCGGGGAGGCGGATCGAGGCGGCGTTGCTGTACACTGCGGGGCCGGTGCTGTTCACGCTGCCGGGCGACCAATTGGCGCGGCACAAGCCGGGCTTTAGCGACGCGGAGCAAAGCTGAGGCTCGGTCCGTTGAGCAACGCGGCTGGCCGCCCTACATGGCGGGCAAAGGAGAAATACCGATGGCAACCAAGACGATCACCGACGCGAGCTGGGACAACGACGTGCTGAAGGCCGACGGGCCGGTGCTGGTGGATTTCTGGGCCGAGTGGTGCGGGCCGTGCAAGATGATCGGGCCGAGCCTGGAAGAGATTTCCGAGGAGTTAGGCGAGCAGGTGACGATCGCGAAGCTGAACATCGACGAGAATCCCGATGCACCGGGCCGCTATGGCGTGCGGGGTATCCCGACGATGATCCTGTTCAAGGGCGGCGCGCCGGCCGCGCAGAAGGTCGGCGCCGAGCCCAAGGGGCGGATCAAGGCGTGGCTCGAGGGCGCGCTCACGTAACTTGCTGACGTCACCCTGAACTTGTTTCAGGGTCTCCCGCCGCGAGCGGTTTCGCTGGTGGCGGGAGATGCTGAAACGAGTTCGGCATGACGGAATCTTGCAGCCGGTCAGCTGCGGTAATCGGCGTTGATCGAGATGTAGCCGTGGGTCAGGTCGCAGGTCCAGACCGTGGCCTGGCCGTCGCCGAGGCCCAGGTCGACGCCCACGGCGATCTCCTGGCCCTTCAGGTGCGCGGCGACGGGGGCTTCGTCATAGCCTTCCACCGCCAGGCCATCGCGCGCGACCAGCGTATTGCCGAAGCGGATCGACAGCTTGTCGCGCTCGGCGGGCTCGCCGGCCTTGCCGACCGCCATGACGATGCGGCCCCAATTGGCGTCCTCGCCGGCAATGGCGGTCTTCACCAGCGGCGAGTTGGCGATCGACATCGCGATCCGGTGCGCGGAGCGGTCGCTTTCGGCGGCGATCACCTCGACCTCGATCAGCTTGGTCGCGCCTTCGCCGTCGCGGACCACGAGGATTGCGAGTTGGTGGCACAAGTCGTTCAGCGCGGCGCGGAAGGCGTCGGCGCCGGCACTGTCGTCGTCGACGAGCATCGCATTGCCCGCCGCCCCGGTGGCGAAGGCGAGGACGGTGTCGCTGGTCGAGGTGTCGCCGTCGACGGTGATGCACGAGAAGCTGGGCGCGTTGGCCGCGGATAGCGCGCGCTGGAGGAGGGCGGGGTCGACCGCCGCATCGGTGAAGACGAAGCCGAGCATCGTCGCCATGTCGGGCGCGATCATCCCCGAGCCCTTGATGATCCCGACCAGCGTGACGGTGCGGCCATCGACGATAGCGGTGGTCATCGCGCCCTTCGGATAGGTATCGGTGGTGCCGATCGTCTCGGCGGCCGACTTCCAGTCGGTGATGTCGGCGGTGAACGCGGCGTCTAGCCCTGCCTCCGCCTTGTCGATCGGCAGTGGGACGCCGATGACGCCGGTCGAGGCGACGAAGACGTCGGACGGCTGGCATCCGAGATGGCCGGCGGTGCGCGCGGCGATTGCCTCGACCGCAGCGCGGCCGCGATTGCCGGTGAAGGCGTTCGAGTTGCCGGCGTTGACGACGAGCGCGCGCGCCCGGCCGAGCGTCAGGGCGGCGCGGCACCATTCGACCTCGGGCGAGGGGCAGCGGCTGTTCGTCAATACGCCGGCGACGGCGGTGCCGGGCGCCAGCTCGACGAAGGTCAGGTCGCAGCGGTTCCATGTCTTGTAACGCGCCCGCGCGACTCGCGGCGTGGCCCCGGCGATCGGCGGCAGCGCGGGGAAGGGCGTGGCGAGGGGGGAGATGGGGGTGTCGACCATGAGGGCGTCCATAGCTCCAGATGGTTGCGGATCAACGCTGGAGCGTCGCGGCGAACGTGCAATGCTGCGGTAGGTCAAAAGTTGGAGTCGCTGCGATGCGGAGAACAGGTGTCCTGGCGATCACGGTCGGCCTATTCTGGAGCGCCGGCGCGATGGCCCAGTCCGGCTCTCAGCCGCTCGGCGACATCAGCCAATATCCCGGATCGACGAATTATCCCCCGGCGGCGCTGCGTGCCGATGCCCAGGGACGCACAGTGGCGCTTCTCGGCATCAGCCCGCAGGGGCGGGTCACGGATTGCAGCATCGAGGGGTCGAGCGGCAACTCGGATCTAGATGCGGAGACGTGTCAGATAGCGACGCAGCGAATGCGATTCCAGCCGGCGCGGGACGAGAAGAAGCGACCCGTCGCCTCGACCTATCGGCTGCCGATCCGCTGGGTCCTGCCGACGCCGCCTGTAGATACCGTGCCGCCGGCTCCGACGCCGCCCGCGGGCAGTTGACCCGAACGGCGGCCGGCTGGTCGCTCCATTAACCTTTCGGTAACTTTTTCGGGCGGATGGATGATCCGTCCCGAAGGGCGCGTGCTTGCCATGCGGGATCGGGAGAATGTCGCCATGTTGTCGATGATGCTGCTGCAAGTCGCGGCCATGGATCTGAGCAAGGGGCCCGTCGCGAACACCAACGTCGCGGTCGAGGTGCGGCTTGACGCCGAAGGGCGGGTGACGGCGTGCCGGGTGCCGAAGGGCGACCAACTGGCGTGCAAGGGCTTCGTCAAGGGGCGTCAGGTGGCCTCGCCGCTGCGCCGCAACGGCAAGCCCGTCGCCGGCAAGATGACGGTATCGACCACTACGGTGGTCAGCCCGCTCTGAGGTTGCGCACCGTAGCGGGGCGAGCCGTGTCACGGCGTCGGTGGACGACGGCCTCGCCGCGCCCTATGCAGGCCGACGCATGAACTTGCTGCTGCTTCTTTCCGCGTTGCTTTCCGCGCTGACCGGCGTTGCCGGCGGCGTGCGGGCGCCGCCGGCCGCGGCGCAGGTGATGGCGGCGGAGGCGCGCCGCGCGCTGCCGGCGGCGACGCGGCAGGCGCGACTCGCCGCTCGTCCCGTCGCGGCGCTGCCCGCGTTGGCGACGCTGGCCGGCACGGCGACCGCAATCGTTCCCGCCTTCGTCACGCCCGCGCTGCTGCTGACGACCGGCCGCCGCCGCGAATAACGCCGCGGTTGTACGGGCACGCGCCCGTCCCATCTGCCAGCCACGATCCCTCGCGCGCGCCGACCGGCTGCGTGCCCACCGCTATCCTTAGGAATCTGCCCATGTTCGGCGGCCTTGCCAAATCCATCTTCGGTTCGTCCAACGACCGCTACGTGAAGTCGCTCAATCCCGTGCTCGCCAAGATCGCGGGCTTCGAGCCGTCGCTGCAGGCGATGAGCGACGAGGAGCTGGCGGGCCAGACCGTCAAGTTCCGCGCCCGTCTGGACCAAGGCGAAAAGCTCGATGCGCTGCTGCCCGAGGCCTATGCCACGGTGCGCGAGGCGGCGCGCCGGGTGCTGGGTCAGCGCCATTATGACGTGCAGATGATCGGCGGCATCGTCCTCCACCGCGGCGAGATCGCCGAGATGCGGACGGGCGAGGGCAAGACGCTGGTCGCGACACTGGCGACCTATCTCAACGCGCTGCCGGGCGAGGGCGTCCACGTCATCACCGTCAACGATTATCTGGCGGCCCGCGATGCCGACTGGATGGGCCAGGTCTATCGCTTCCTGGGGATGACCGTGGGCGTCATCATCCCCAACCTGACCGACGAGCAGCGCCGCGCGGCGTATAACGCCGACATCACCTATGGCACGAACAACGAGTTCGGCTTCGACTATCTGCGCGACAACATGAAGTACGAGCGCACGCAGATGGTGCAGCGCCCGTTCGCGATGGCGATCGTCGACGAGGTCGATTCGGTGCTGATCGACGAGGCGCGCACGCCGCTCATCATCAGCGGCCCGACCGACGACAAGTCCGAGCTGTACATGCGCGTCGACGCGATCGTGAAGCAGCTGGTCGACAAGGATTACGAGCTCGACGAAAAGCAGAAGTCGATCACCCTGACCGAGGACGGTACCGAGCGCGCCGAGCGACTGCTCGAGGCGGCGGGCATCCTGGAGGGCGCGAACCTCTACGACTTCGAGAATACCCAGGTGGTCCACCACCTGAACCAGTCGCTGCGCGCCAACAAGATGTTCAAGCGCGACACCGATTACATCGTCAAGGATGGCAAGGTCATCATCATCGACGAGTTCACCGGCCGCATGATGGACGGCCGGCGCTGGTCCGACGGCCTGCACCAGGCGGTCGAGGCCAAGGAGGGCGTCGAGATCGAGCCCGAGAACCAGACGATGGCGTCGATCACCTTCCAGAATTATTTCCGCATGTATCCGAAGCTGGCTGGCATGACCGGTACGGCGGCGACCGAGGCGGCGGAATTCTACGACATCTACAAGATGAACGTCGTCACCATCCCGACCAACGTGCCGGTGCAGCGCATCGACGAGGAAGACGAGTTCTATAAGGATACCCAGGACAAGTTCCGCGCGATCGCCAAGAAGATCGGCGAGCATGCCGCGAAGGGACAGCCGGTGCTGGTCGGCACGGTCTCGATCGAGAAGTCCGAGCTGCTGAGCGAGTTCCTCAACCAGGAGGGCGTCGAGCATAAGGTGCTGAACGCGCGCTATCACGAGATGGAGGCGCACATCGTCGCGCAGGCCGGCCGCAAGTCGGCGGTGACGATCGCGACCAACATGGCGGGCCGCGGCACCGACATTCAGCTGGGCGGCAACCTGGAGTTCCGCATGCTCGACGAGCATCCCGAGCTGGTGGCCGGCACCCCCGAATACGACGCGGCAGCGGAGCGGATCCGCGCCGAGATCATCCAGGAGAAGAAGGACGTGCTCGCGTCGGGCGGGCTGTTCGTGCTCGGCACCGAGCGGCACGAGAGCCGGCGCATCGACAATCAGCTGCGCGGGCGTTCGGGTCGCCAGGGCGATCCCGGCTTGTCGCGCTTCTATCTTAGCCTCGACGACGATCTGCTGCGCATCTTCGGCCCCGACACGCTGTTCGCGAAAATGATGCGCAACAACATCGAGGACGGCGAGGCAATCGGTTCCAAGTGGCTGTCGAAGGCGATCGAGACCGCGCAGAAGAAGGTCGAGGCGCGCAACTATGACATTCGCAAGCAGGTCGTCGAATATGACGACGTGATGAACGACCAGCGTAAGGTGATCTACGAACAGCGCGCCGATATCATGGATGCCGAAACGGTGGGCGACGTCGTCACCGACATGCGTGCCGAGACGGTCAACGCGATCGTCGGCGAGGCGTGCCCGGTCGGCAGCTATCCCGAGCAGTGGGACGTCGAGGGGATGAAGACGCAGCTCGTCGAGGTGCTGAACCTCGACATGCCGGTCGACGCCTGGCTGGAGGAAGAGGCGATCGATCCCGAGATCGTCGAGGAGCGCGTGCGCGAGGCGGCCGATGCCGCGATCGCGACCAAGGCGGCGGACTTGGAGCCCGAAACCTGGACCCAGGTCGAGAAGTCGATCCTGCTCCAGAATTTGGACCACCACTGGAAGGAGCATCTGGCGACGCTCGACGCACTGCGCCAGGTCGTCCATCTGCGCGCCTACGCCCAGAAGACGCCGATCAACGAGTATAAGCAGGAAGCGTTCATGCTGTTCCAGCGGATGCTCGACAACATCCGCACCGACGTGACGCGGACGCTGGCCTATGCGCAATTCCAGATGCAGCCGTCGGTCGACCTGCCGCAGCTGCCCGACTTCATCACGACGCACTTCGATCCGTTCACGGGCGAGGACAACAGCAACGACATCGACGCCGGCACGCTGGGGCTGGTGCAGAGCCAGCTGCCGCCGCTCCAGATCGCGCGGCCTGAGCCGACCGATCTCGGCGACAATCCCGAGCATTGGGAAGGGCGGGTCAACCGCAACAGCCCGTGCCCGTGCGGATCGGGGCTGAAGTACAAGCATTGCCACGGGTCGGTGACGGCGTAAGCGATTGGGGAGGGGGCGTGCGTCCTCTCCGTCGTCATCCCCGCGAAGGCGGGGATCCAGACTGGCTGCGCTTGGTGAGACTCACGGCGACCAGTGATGATGGGGCCCCGCCTGCACGGGGATGACGACGTGTAGGGGCATCCCCCGAGGTGACGGGAATCAGTCGTCCTTCAGGCCGATGCCGATCGATGCCCTTGCCGACTCGGCCTCGCTCGAGACGACGGGGTAGGCGCAATAGTCGGCGGCGTAATAGGCGCTGGGCCGGTGGTTGCCCGACCAGCCGATGCCACCGAACGGGGCTGATGACGACGCGCCGTTGGTCGGGCGGTTCCAGTTGACGATGCCGGCACGCGCGCCCGCCCAGAAGCGGTCGTAGAGCGATGGCGTCTGGCTGATGAGCGAGGCCGACAGGCCGTAGCGGGTGGCGTTCGCCTCGGCGATGGCGGTATCGAAGTCGTCGGTGCGGACGATCTGGAGGATCGGGCCGAACAGCTCCATGTCGGGCCGCTCGCTGGCGTCGGTCATGTCGATCAGCGCCGGCAGCAGGAACGGGCGATCGTCGGCGGGACGCTCGAGATGGCGGATCGGGCGGCCGCCCTTCATCATCAGCGCCAGAAAGCTTTCGGTCAGCTGGTCGGCGGTCTGGTTGTCGATCACCGGCCCCATGAAGGGCGCCGGATCGTCGTGCGGCGCGCCGACGATCAGCCGGCCGACGAGCTTGTTGATCGCATCGACCAGCGGCTCCGCGAGCCTGTCGTCGACGATCAGCCGGCGCGCGGCGGTGCAGCGCTGGCCGGCGGTGGTGAAGGCCGACTGGACGACGAGCACCGCGGCGCTGTGGATGTCGGGCGTGTCCCAGACGATGATCGGGTTGTTGCCGCCCATCTCCAGCGCCAGGATCTTTTCAGGCTTGGCAGCGAAAGCGCGATTGAGTGCGATGCCGGTGCGTGCCGATCCGGTGAACAGCAGGCCGTCGATCCCGGCATGGTCGGCGAGCGCGCGGCCCTGGTCGGGGCCGCCGAGGAGCAGGCGGATGCAGCCCTCGGGAACGCCGGCGTCGCGATAGCATTGGACGAGGAACTCGCCGACCGCAGGAGTCTTTTCCGACGGCTTGAAGATCACCGCATTGCCCGCCAGCAGCGCGGGGACGATGTGGCCGTTGGGCAGGTGAGCGGGGAAGTTATAGGGGCCGAGGACCGCGAGGACGCCGTGCGGCTTGTGGCGCACCGCGACGCGGCTGCCCATCGGCGCGTCGAGCCGGCGCTGGGCGGTCCGTTCGGCATAAGCGCTGACCGAGATGTCGACCTTAGCGATGACGGTATCGACCTCGGTACGCGCTTCCCACAGGGGCTTGCCGGTTTCGCGTGCGATCAGGTCGGCGAACGCCTCGTAGCGCTGGCGCACGGTGTTGGCGAAGCGGCGCAGCGTCTCGATGCGGACGGTGAGCGGCTGCGCGGCCCAGGGCGCCCAGGCGGCCCGGGCCGCCGCAACTTCGGCTTCGGCGTCCCCCGACGTGCCACGCCACAGGAGGTCGCCGGTGGCGGGTTCGAAGGAAAGAAGATCGTCGGCCATAGCCGCGCTTTTAGCGGGAGTTGTGGCGGTGTCACGTCACCGCGGAGAGGTTGCCACACCCTCACCCTTCTCCTCGCTTCCGATGTAGGGGCTCAGGCAAGCGCCTCTCCCATCGTTCGGATCGCGTCGATCTTGGCGTGCAGCGGTGCCCAGTCGTCGCGCTCGTCGATCGCGCTCCACAGCGTTTCGACCTCGTCGATCAGCATCGAGCAGGGTTCGCCCTGCCAGTAGGAGTGGTCGCGGGCCTTGCGCGGTGCGTAGGCGTCGAGGGCAGCGCGGGCGTCGTTCCAGTCGCTACCATATCGATCGGGCAGGGGTTGCGCGAAGGCGTCGAAGAAGAAGCGGTCGAGCGGCGCCTCGGTCGCGCGAAGGGCGCGCTCGACGGTCTGGACGAGCGCGCGGTCGGTGACGGGATCCTGCGGCTGGCGGCCGAGGCGCCAGAGGAGCGCGCTCGCCACGGCGGGCTGATAGAGGCCGGCGAAGCGCTCGAGCGCGGCGATCAGCGGGTCGCTCTCGGCGATAAGGCGGAGGCTGGAGGCGAGTTGCATCACGTCCCAGTGGATCGCCTCGGGCTGGCGACCGAAGGCGTAGAGGCCGGCATGGTCGAAATAGGCGGCGGTGAAACCTGGGTCCCAGGTCGGGGCGAAGCGCCAGGGGCCGTAGTCGAAGCTTTCGCCGGTGACGTTGATATTGTCCGAATTGAGCACGCCATGGACGAAGCCTGCCGCCATGTAGCGCGCGGCAAGCGTGGCGGTACGCTCGACGATCAGGTTCAGCAGGCGGAGTGGATCGTCGCCATTCTCGCCATAGAGGTGGCGCAGGACATAGCCGACCAGGCGACGCATATTCTCCGCGTCACGCTCATAGGCGAGGCGCTGGAAGGTGCCGATGCGGATATGGCCGTGGCTGAGGCGGACCAGCACCGCCGAGCGCGTCGGCGAAGGTTCGTCGTTGCGATCCAGCTCCTCGCCGGTCTCGATCAGCGACAGGGTGCGGCTGGTGGGGACGTTCAGCGCCTCGAGCATCTCGGTCGCCAGGATCTCGCGCATGCCGCCCTTCAAGGTCAGGCGCCCGTCGCCGAAGCGGCTAAAGGGCGTCTGGCCGGACCCCTTGGTGCCGAGGTCCATCAGCCGGCCAGCATCGTCGTGCATCTGCGCGAAGGTGAATCCCCGGCCATCGCCGATGTCGGGATTGTACACGCGGAACTGGTGGCCGTGGTAGCGGAGCGCGAGCGGGCCGGGCAGCGTGCCGGGCAGAGGCGCGAAGCGGCCAAAATGCGCGATCCATTCGACGTCGTCGAGCGTGTCCAGCCCGATCGATGCGGCAGCGCGATCGTTGCGGAAGCGCAGGATTTGCTGCGGAAAGTTGGCGGCGGACACCGCGTCCGAGAAGGCGGGGCCGAGATCGGCGAGCGCGGTCGCGGGGCGGTATGCTTGCGGGGCGGGGGGCATGTGTGGATATGGAGGCCGCCAACCCAAGGACGCAACCATGCCAGCCTATGAAAATCGGTACTGGACGTCGGCCGACGGGCTGAAGCTGCATTATCGCTATTATTCCGGCGACATGATGAAGGCGCCGCTGCTGTGCCTGCCCGGACTGACGCGCAACGCCCGCGACTATGACGCCCTGGCGGCGCGGCTGGCGGGGTCGCGGCAAATCCTGGCGGTGAACCTGCGCGGGCGCGGCGGCAGCGAATATGCGCGCGATCCGATGACCTATGTCCCGGCGACCTATGTCGAGGATGTCCAGCGACTGATCGCCGAACTCGAACTGACGCGGGCGATCGCGGTCGGCACCTCGCTGGGCGGGATCGTCACGATGCTGCTGAAAGCGGCAGGCGCGCCGATCGTGGGGGCGATCATCAACGACGTGGGGCCGGACATCGACCCGCGCGGGCTTTCCCGGATCAGGAGCTACGTCGGGCGCGGCAGCGCCTTTCCGACATGGATGCATGCCGCGCGCGCGGTGCAGGACACCAACGCCGACGTCTATCCCGATTGGGGGATCGAGGAATGGCTGGCGATGGCCAAGCGGCTGTACCGGCTGACGAGCTCGGGGCGGATCGTGCTCGATTACGACCTGAAGATCGCCGAGCCGTTCCGCGTGCCGGGCGGCGAGGCGGGGCCGGACATGTGGGCCGCGCTGACGAGCCTCAGCGACGTGCCGGTGCTCGTCGTGCGCGGCGGCCGGTCCGACGTGTTGTCGTCCGAGACGGCGGAGCGGATGCTGGCAGCGCTGGGTCAGGGCGAACTGGTGACGGTGCCCGGCGTCGGCCACACGCCGACGCTGGTCGAGCCGATGCTGCAGGCGTCCGTCGACCGGTTGCTGGCGCGGGCCGACGGCTGAGGGCGGACCGTGCCGGTCAATATCCTTCATCTCCACGGCAGCTTCGATCATGGCGGCAAGGAAGCGCGTGTGATCCGGCTGATGCAGGCGTTCGGCGATGCTGCTCGGCACACGATCGTGTCGGCCGATCCCGACCGGATGGGCGCGCGGGCCGCGATCCCCAGGGGCGTCCGCTACGAGATCGCCCAGGATCCGCCGCCGCTGGCAGGCGCGGCATCGGTCGCGCGGTTCGAGGCGATCGCGCGATACATGCGCCGGTTCGACCTGGTGCTGACCTATGACTGGGGCGCGATCGACGGGGTGATGGCGCGCCGCGCCTTCGCCAAGGGCGCGCCGCCGCTGGTGCATCACGAGGACGGCTTTACCGAGGACGAGGCGAGTGGGCTGAAGGCGCAGCGCAACATCTATCGCCGGATCGCGCTGCCGGCTGCATCGGCACTGGTGGTGCCGAGCGAGGTACTGGCCTGGATCGCCGCCAACCGATGGAAGCAGCCGGCATCGCGCGTGCGCCGGATCGCCAACGGCATTGCGACGTCGCTGTACGAGGGACGCGCCGATCCCAAGGCGATACCGGGGCTGGTGCGCGGGCCGAAGGAGGTCGTCGTCGGCACCGTCGGCGGGCTGACGCGGGTCAAGGACGTGCCTGCGCTGGTGCGGGCGGTCGGCGGGCTGTCGGGTCGGATCAGGATGGTCGTCGTCGGCGACGGGCCGGAGCGCGGGGCGATCGAGCAACAAGCGCGGGCGATGGGGATCGGCGACAAGCTGGTGATGCCGGGGTTCGTCGATCGACCCTATCGCTTCCTGGGGTCGTTCGACATCTTCGCGCTGTCGTCGCTGAGCGAACAGCAACCGACCGCGGTGATGGAGGCGATGGCGGCGGGGCTGCCGATCGCGGCGGCGCCGGTCGGCGACGTGCCCCGGATGGTGGCGGCGGAGAATGCGCCGTTCATCACCGAATACCCGGGCGAGGTGCGCTTGCGCGATGCGCTGCAGCCCCTGGTCCTCGACGCCGATCTGCGCCGTAGCGTCGGCGCGGCCAACCGCGTCAAGGCCGTCCACGACTTCGACGAGGCGGCGATGATCGCGGCCTATCGGGCGCTGTACGAAGAGGTGTTGGGGCGCCCCGGCGCGCTGGGCTGACACAATGTCGTCAAATTGCGTGCGTCCGCTGCCACAATCGCTATACGGGGGCCGTCAATCTTTCATCGATGGTGCGCGCGCGTGTTCAAGGGCCTGAGTCCGATAGTCTACAATGGCCGAGAGGTCTGGCCGCTCGTCGAGGGTGGCAAGGGCGTCGCCGCGACCAACCATGCCTCCGCGGGCGCCTGGGCCGCGGCGGGCGGCATCGGCACGGTGTCGGCGGTCAACGCCGACAGCTATGATCCCGACGGCAAGATCATTCCGCAGATCTATCGCGCGCTGACGCGGCGCGAGCGGCACGAGGAACTGGTCGAATATGCCATCGAGGGCGCCGTCCAGCAGGTGAAGCGAGCGTTCGACATCGCGGGCGGCAAGGGCGCGATCAACATCAATGTGTTGTGGGAAATGGGCGGTGCGCCGCGCATCCTCCATGGCGTGCTGGAGCGGACGCGCGGGCTGGTGGCGGGCGTCACCTGCGGCGCGGGCATGCCGTACAAGCTGAGCGAGATCGCGGCGTCGTACAACGTCCACTATCTGCCGATCGTCAGCTCGGGCCGCGCCTTCCGCGCGCTTTGGAAGCGCGCCTATTCGAAGGCGTCGGAGTGGCTGGCGGCGGTGGTCTATGAGGACCCCTGGCTCGCGGGCGGGCACAACGGCCTGTCGAACGCCGAAGACCCGCTGAAGCCCGAGGATCCCTTCCCCCGCGTCAAGGCGCTGCGCGACACGATGCGCGAGGGTGGCATCCCCGATTCGACGCCGATCGTGATGGCGGGCGGCGTCTGGTACTTGCGCGATTGGAACGACTGGATCGACAATCCCGAGCTGGGCGCGATCGCGTTCCAGTACGGTACCCGGCCGCTGCTGACCCATGAAAGCCCGATCCCCGAGGAGTGGAAGCAGAAGCTGATGCATATCGAGGAGGGCGACGTCCTGCTCCATCGCTTCAGTCCGACGGGCTTCTATTCGTCGGCGGTCCGCAATCCCTTCCTACGTGCGCTGGAGGCGCGGTCGGAGCGGCAGATCGCGTTTTCGACGCAGGAAGCGGGCGACCATGTCTTCCAGCTCGACGTCGGCGTGAAGGGCAAGAACTTCTGGGTCACCCAGGGCGACCTGCTCCGCGCGCGCGAGTGGTTCGGCCACGGCTTCACCATGGCGCTGAAGACGCCCGACAACACGCTGGTGTTCGTCAGCCCCGAAGAGGCGAAGGAAATTCGCAAGGATCAGGCCGATTGCATGGGCTGCCTGTCGCAGTGCCTGTTCTCGAGCTGGGCGGATAGCGAGACAAACTCGACCGGGCGCCTCGCCGATCCGCGCAGCTTCTGCATCCAGAAGACGCTGCAGGAGATCGCGCACGGTGGCGATACCGAGCAGAACCTGATGTTCGCCGGACATGCCGCGTACAACTTCAAGCGCGATCCCTTCTATTCCAACGGCTTCGTCCCGACGGTGAAGCAGCTGGTCGATCGCATTCTGACCGGCGATTGATGCGGCGGCTGGTTCCCGCGCTCGCGGCGTCGGCGCTGCTCGGTGCGGCGCCGGTTGCTGGGCGAGAACGCGCGGACCTGTTGATCCGCCATGTAGCGGTGGTCGATGTCGAGCATGGCCGCACGCTGCCCGATCAGGCGGTGGCGGTGCGCGGCGATACCATCGTCGCGTCGGGCCGGGATAGCGATGTCGCAGGACGCTGGCAGGGCGCACGATGGGTCGAGGGACGCGGGCGCTTCCTGATCCCCGGGCTGTGGGACATGCACGTCCATTTCGGTGGCGGGCCGGCGCTGGTGGCCGAGAACGAGGCGCTGCTGCCGCTCTACATCGCCAATGGCGTGACGACGGTACGCGATTGTGCGGGCGACCTGCCAAATCAGGTTCTAGCGTGGCGCGAGGCGGTGCGGCGCGGCACGCTGACGGGGCCGACCATCTATACGTCCGGCCCCAAGATCGAGGGGCTGAAGCCGATCTGGAAGGGCACGCTGGAGACGGGCAGCGAGGCCGACGTCGATGCGGCGGTGTCGAAGCTGAAGGCGCTCGACGTCGACTTCGTCAAGATCACCGACAGCACGCTCGACCCGAAGCTGTTCCTCTATGCGGTTGGCGCGGCGCGGCGCGCGGGGCTGCCTGTATCGGGGCATATCCCGATGGCCGACACGATCGAGCAGGCGCTCGATGCGGGGATCAGCTCGATCGAGCACCTCGACTATGCGTTCAAGCCCGGCGCGCCCGACGAGGCGGCGATTGCGGCGGACTTTGCGGCGGGACGGATCACGCGGGCGGAGGCGGATCGACGCATCGACGAGGGCTTCGACCCTGCCGTCGCGGCGAAGGCCTGGCGGACAATGGCGGCGAAGGGCGTCGCGGTGACGCCGACGCTGCTCGTCAGTCGGACGATCGCCTATCTCGACCGCGACGATCATTCGCGCGACGCTTATCTCGCCTATATCGGGCCCGGCCTGCGTCAGACCTATCAGTGGCGCGTCGATCGCGCCGCCAAGGCGACGCCGGCGGAGATCGCCCGGCGCCATGCGCATGTCGAGAAGATGGCGGCGATCCTGCCGGGGCTGCGCCGGGCCGGCGTGACGATCATGGCGGGGACCGATGCGGGGTTCCTCAACAGCTTCGACTATCCGGGGCAGGCGCTGCACGACGAGCTGGCGCTGTATGTGCGCTACGGCCTGACGCCCGCCGAGGCGCTGGCGTCGGCGACGCGGGCGGGGCCGGGGTGGTTCGGCAAGCTCGACCGCTATGGCGCCGTGGCACGAGGCAAGGCGGCGGACCTGGTGCTGCTCAAGGCCGATCCGTTGAAAGACATTAGCGCAACGCGGGGCGTTGACGCGGTGGTGCTTCGTGGCAAGCTGTACGACCGAAAGGCGCTCGACGCGCTGCTGGCGGCAACGCGGGCGAAGGTCGCCGCCTGGAATCGCGCGCGGTGAGCGGCCGGCAGAGCGACGATGCGACGTCGCGGCAGGCGCTGCTGGCGATCATGGCGCAGGCGAAGGTCGATCGCGCCAATGCCGATGCGCATGCGCTGCGGGGCAAGGTCTGTCCGATCCAGCGGCCGGGGCTGAAGCGGTAGGCGCGTCATCGCGAGCGTAGCGACGTAATCCACTGCGGCGAGCGCAGGATTGGATTGCCGCGTCGCTGCGCCCCTCGCAATGATCGATCAGTCCACGACCGTGCCGACGACGGCACCGGCGGCGCCGCCCACGGCCGCGCCCTTTTCGACCTTGCCGCCGGTCACCGCGGCGGTGCCTGCGCCAGCGGCGGCGCCGATGCCGGCGCCCTTCAGCGTCGAACAGGCCGCCATCGGCAGCGAGGCGGCGACGAGAGCGAGGAGGGCGACTTTCTTCACGGCTATTCTCCGAGGGTTACGAGGATGCGGTGAGAAAGGCCGACGGGCGGGTCGGTTCCCGCGGGGCTATGCCCAGCCTTCGAGGACCTGATCGGGCGGACGGTGGCCGTCGGCCCACATGCGGATGTTCTGGATCACCTTCTCGCCGGTCGCGATGCGGCCTTCGAAGGTCGCCGAGCCCATGTGCGGGGTCATGACGACGTTGGGAAGGGCGAGTAGGCGTGGGTCGATGCGCGGTTCGTGTTCCCAGACGTCGAGGCCAGCGCCGGCAAGACGGCCCGCCTCCAGCGCCTCGACCAGCGCCTCCTCGTCGACGATGCCGCCGCGGCTGGCGTTGATGAGGAAGACATGGGGCCGCATCAGCGCGATACGGTCGCGGTCGATCAGGTCGCGGCTGTCGGCGTTGAGCGGGGTGTGGATGGTGACGATGTCGACGCGGGCGAGAAGCGCGTCGAGATGGGGGTGCCATTCGGCGCCCAGTTCCGCCTCCAGCACCTTGGGCAGGCGGTGGCGGTTGTGATAATGGATCGACAGGCCGAAGGCGCGGGCGCGGCGGGCGACCGCCTGGCCGATGCGGCCCATGCCGACGATGCCGAGCGCCTTGCCGCCGATACGGTGGCCGAGCATGCCGCCGGGGCTCCAGCCCTTCCACGTTCCCGAACGGACGAGCTTCTCGCCCTCCGCCAGCCGACGCGGGACCGACAGGATCAGCGCCATCGTCATGTCGGCGGTATCCTCGGTCAGGACGCCCGGCGTATTGGTGACGATGATGCCGCGGGCGCGGGCGGCCTTGAGGTCGATGTGGTTCACGCCGGCGCCGTAGTTGGCGATCAGCTTCAGCCGGTGGCCGGCATTGCCTATCAGATCGGCATCGATGTCGTCGGTGACGGTGGGGACGAGGACGTCGCACGACGCCATCGCCGCGGCGAGCTGGTCGCGCGTCATCTTCACGTCGCCGCGGTTGTTCTGCGTGTCGAACAACGCCTCGAGCCGCTCCATCACCGTGTCGGTCAGCTCGCGCGTCACGATGACGCGGGGATGGGGGCAGCGGCGCGTGTCGGTCATGGCGAAGCGGGTGTGGCGACCCGGCGATGACGCGTCAACGGGAGTTGAAGCGGTGGCGGTCGGCGGCATAGAGACGGGGCATGACCATGAGCCGCCTCGCCATTCTTTCCGCCCTCGTCGCGACGATCGGGCTCGATACCGCGGCCGGCGCCGCCGAGGCCAAGCGCGAGCCGCCTTATTACGCCTCGATCGCGCCGGGCCGGGCACGGACCCGGACCGGGCCGGCGCGCGCCTACCCCGCCAGCTGGCTGTACCAGCGCGCCGACCTGCCGGTGAAGGTGGTCGCGGTGTACAAGGAATGGCGGCGGATCGAGGACCCTGACGGCGCGCAGGGTTGGATGCTGGGCAATATGGTCAGCAGCACGCGGACCGCGATCGTGCGCGGCAGCGAGCCGGTCGAGATGCGCGATGCGCCGGGCGGTTCGGGCAAGCTGCTGTGGCGCGCGGCGCCGGGCGTCGTCGGTCGGATCAGCCGGTGCGAAGCGGGCTGGTGCCGGTTCGACGTGAAGGGGCAGGCGGGCTTCGTGGCGGTCGAGGGATTGTGGGGCGTGGAGCCGGGGGAGCGGGTGCCGTGAGGCGATTGCCCCTCCCTTGAAGGGAGGGGTTGGGGTGAGTTGTTTCCCAGGGCGACAGGCTCTGCGAGGCTCCGGACCCACCCCCCGACCCCTCCCTTCCAGGGAGGGGAGAAGGAACGTCAGTCCACCAGCTCCAGCGCCACCGCGGTGGCTTCGCCGCCGCCGATGCAGAGGCTGGCGACGCCCTTCTTCAGGCCGCGGTTCTGGAGAGCGGCGATCAGGGTCGCCATGATGCGCGCGCCGCTGGCACCGATCGGATGGCCGAGCGCAGTGGCACCGCCGTTGACGTTGACCTTGGCGTGATCGATGCCGAGGTCGCGCATCGCGATCATCGAGACGCAGGCGAACGCCTCGTTGATCTCGAACAGGTCGACGTCGGCTACCGACCAGCCGGCCTTGTCGAGCACCTTCTTCACCGCATCGACCGGCGCGGTCGTGAAGCGGGCGGGCTCATGCGCATGGGCGGCGGTGGCGACGATGCGGGCGACGGGGGTCAGTCCCTTGTCCGCGGCGACGCTCTCGCGCGTCATCACCAGCGCGGCGGCGCCGTCGCTGATCGACGAGGCGTTGGCGGCGGTGATCGTGCCGTCCTTGGCGAAGGCGGGCTTGAGCGTCGGAATCTTGGCGGGATCGCCCTTCGCGGGCTGCTCGTCCTTGTCGATCGTCTCGGTGCCCTTGCGGGTCTTCACCTCGACGGCGACGATCTCGCGGTCGAACCCGCCCGAGGTCTGCGCCGCTTGGGCGCGGGTCAGCGAGGCGACGGCATAGTCGTCCTGCGCGGCGCGGGTGAACTGGTATTCCTGGGCGGTATCCTCGGCGAACACGCCCATTGCCTTGCCGGGCTCGTACGCGTCCTCGAGCCCGTCGAGGAACATCGAGTCCATGATCCGGTCATGGCCGATCCGCGCGCCGCCGCGATGCTTGGCGAGCAGGTACGGCGCGTTGGTCATGCTCTCCATGCCGCCCGCGACCAGCATGTCGACCGAACCGGCCGCCAGCGCCTCGGCGCCCATGATCGCGGCCTGCATGCCCGATCCGCACATCTTGTTGACGGTGGTCGCCTCGACCGAGCGCGGCAGGCCCGCCTTCAGCGCCGCCTGGCGCGCCGGTGCCTGGCCGAGGCCGGCGGGCAGCACGCAGCCCATGTAGATACGCTCGACATCGTCGCCGGCAACGCCGGCACGCTCGACCGCCGCCTTGACCGCAGTGGCGCCGAGGTCAGTCGCCGATACGCCGGCGAGGCTGCCCTGGAACGAGCCCATCGGGGTGCGGGCGTAGGAGAGGATGACGACGGGATCGGTGGCCACGAATTTATCTCCGGCGAAGGGGATGAAGTTGAGCGATGATGTAGGGGCGGCGGCGCTGCCCCGGTAGGTCATGGGGAATGGATACACTCACCATGACGATCAAGTGGTATGCCGCGCTGTCAGGTATTATCGCTGCCTTTATGGTCAGTCTCGACATCGGTCGCCGGGTGACGGGGTGGGGATTCGTGATCTTCTTGACCTCGTCCATCGCCTGGATTTCCGGCGCGGTGCTGGCCAAGGATCCCGCACTCGGCACGCAGAATGCGGTGCTGTTCGCGGTCAACGGTTTCGGGGTGTATCGTTATCTGGTTCGCAAGACCGCTTGAGGCGCTGGGCTGGCCGATCGGGCTTGGGATGCTCGGCGCGATCGTCGGGAGTTTCCTGGCGACGCTGGTCGTGCGCTGGCCGGCGGGGCGCGGGCTTGGCGGGCGCTCGGCGTGCGACGGCTGCGGGCGGACGCTGACCGCGATCGAGCTGGTGCCGCTGGTGAGTGCGGCGGTCCAGCGGTGGCGATGCCGGAGCTGCGGCGCGGCGATCGATCCTAGGCATGGGCTGATCGAGGCAGGGTGCGCGCTGATCGGCGTGACCGCCGGCGTCGCGGTGGCGGGGCCGGAGGCTATGGCGGGCGCGATGTTCGGCTGGCTGTTGCTGACGCTGGCCGCGCTCGACGTCGCGGTGCTGTGGCTGCCAGATCGGCTGACGGGCACGCTGGCGGTGGCGGGACTGGCGACGGGGGCGCTGGGCGTGTGGCCGCCGATCGAGGACCGGCTGATCGGCGGCGTGGCGGGATTCGGCGTGCTTTGGCTGATCGCCGCCGCTTACCGCCGGATACGAGGACGCACGGGGATGGGCGGCGGCGATCCCAAGCTATTGGGCGCGATCGGGCTGTGGCTGGGGTGGCGGATGCTGCCGGCGGTGTTGTTGCTGGCGAGCCTGATCGGCGTCGGGCTGGTGCTGGCGGCGCGGATGAGCGGGCGCACCGTGAGCCGCGAGACGGCGATGCCGTTCGGGGCGCTGATGGCGGTGGCGGCTTACCCGGCGTGGCTGGTGATGATAGGAGCGGTGGGATGATGACGCTCGCGTTCCTGTTGCTCCAGGCGGCGACCCAGCCGCTAGGGCCGATCGGCAGGCAGGCGCTGCCGGCCAAGGGTTGCGCCGCCTATCTCTGGAGCACGGGCGATCGGCAGCTGGTGGCATTGGCGGGCGCCGATCCGGCGCAGCTGCGGCTTTCGATCGACGGCAAGACGATCGATCTGGCGCGCGCGAGCCAGGAGGGCGATGCGACGCTGGGCCTGCCGTCGCGGCAGCAGTTCCGCCGCGACGCGATCACCGCGACGCTCGATCTGACGGTCGAGGTCACGCCCAATCTGCAACGCGGCGCGCGCGTACCAGAGGGGCTGCTGACGATCGAGCGGCCCGGTCAGGACGTGGCGCTGGTGCCGGTGGCGGGGCTGGTCGGCTGCGCCTGACAGAGCCTGTCGAGGTCAAAAGACGGAAACCTTTCCCACCGACGGGCGTTGCGGGTTATCCGGGGGCGTATCGAAATACGAGCGACCCACAGGACAAGGGGGTCGTCGGTCGCGTGGCAGCAAGTTCGGGTAGACATTACTGGCTTGCCGTCGCGCTCGTTGCCGCAACCCCCGTCGCCGCTCAGCTGAACAAGCCGGGTACGGCACCGGCACAGGGACCCGATGCGCCCAAGCCGACACCGACGCTCGGTGCCACCGTCAGCGCGCAGGCGGCCGAGGTCGATCCCAAGGGCAACCAGCCGATCGTGCCGGAATCCGAGTTCGACGCGGCGATGCCGGCGCTGTCGGGCGACATCAACGCGCCGCTCGAACCGATGCCGAAGGATGCCGCAACGCAGGGTGCCACGCCGTCGACCGTCACACCGGTGACGGCGACGCCCGTGCTCGGCGAGGCGCTGCCGCCGCCGGCGACCGAGAATCCCCAGCTGGCCCAGCCGCTCGTGCCGCTGTCCGCCTTCAACACGCAGCCGCTGGAAACGGCGGCGGCCACCAAGGATCGCGACCTTCCCGAGATCCGTTACGAAACGGTGGTGAAGGGGCTCGACGAGCTGAAGCTGGCCGACGAGTTCAAGGGCCTGTCGGCGCTGCGCGAAGGCAAGGGCAAGGCGGCGAATGCGACCCAGGTTGCGGCGCGCGGTCGCGAGGACGAGGCGCTCGCGGTGCGGCTGATGAAGTCGCTCGGTTATTACGACGCCACCGCGGTCTCGACGATCGCGCAGGAAAAGGGCGCCGATGGCCAACCGGGGCGGCTGGTCGCGACGGTGACGGCGTCGCCGGGGCGGCTGTACAGGCTGTCGAGCGTGACGATCGACGCACAGCCGACGGTGCCGGCCGATCTGGTGCGCCGAAACCTGCCGCTGAAGGTCGGCGATCCGATCGAGGCGGCGCGGATCCAGGGCGCCGAGGCGAACGTCAGCCTGCAATTGCCGCGCAACGGCTATCCCTTCGTCAAGGTTGGCGAACGCGACATCCTGCTCGACGATCAGTCGCCGACGCCGACCGGCGCCTATACGCTGCCGGTCGACACCGGGCCGCGATCGACGTTCGGCAAGCTGGTGAGCGCAGGCGATCCGGTGTTCGGGCTCGACCATCTCAACGTCTTCCCGCGGTTCAAGGAAGGCCAGCTCTACGACGTCCAGAAGACCGACGACCTGCGCGATGCGCTGGTCGCGACGGGCCTGTTTTCGGGCGTGGCGGTGCAGCCGCAACGGACCGGGCGGCCGGGGCCGGACGGGACCGAGCAGGTCGATCTGTTGGTGACGCAGACCAAGGGGCCGCCGCGCAGCCTGGCGGGCGAGGTCGGCTATTCGACGGGGCAGGGCTTTACCGCGCAAGGCTCTTGGACCCACCGCAATCTGTTCCCGCCCGAAGGCGCGCTGATCGGCACGGTGATCGCGGGCACGCAGCAACAGGGCCTGTCGGGCACCTTCCGCCGCTCCAATGCGGGCAAGCGGGATCGCACGTTCACCGCGATCGCGTCGGCCCTGCACCAAAATTACGATGCGTTCGACGCCTTCACCGGCACGCTGTCGGCGCGGTGGAGCTATGACTCGACGCCGATCTGGCAGAAGAAGTTCACCTATTTCTACGGTGGCGAATTGGTCGGATCGAATGAGCGGGTCTACGACTTTGGGCGGGGCGATTATCGGCGGCGCAACTTCGGGATCGCGGCGATCCCGCTGCAGGCGATGTTCGATACGTCGAACGATCTGCTCAATCCCACCAAGGGCTATCGCCTGAAGCTGAACCTCAGTCCCGAAACCGCGGTGAGCGGCGGCGTCAGGCCCTATGCGCGTACGATGGTAGAGGTGACGGGCTATTATCCGGTAACCCAGAGCATCGTCATCGCCGGCCGGGCGCGCGGCGGTTCGATACAGGGGATCGATCGCGACGATCTGGCGCCGTCGCGGCGCTATTACGGCGGCGGCGGCGGATCGGTGCGCGGCTATGGCTATCAGCGGCTGGGCCCGTTCGATCCCAACGGCAACCCGGTCGGCGGCCGCAGCCTCAACGAATTCTCGATCGAGGCGCGCTATCGCTTCGGCAACTTCGGCATCGTGCCCTTCGTCGATGCCGGCAACAGCTATGAGAGCAGCTTCCCGACCGCCTCGAACCTGAAGTTCGGTGCGGGGATCGGCGGGCGGCTCTACACCAACTTCGGGCCGCTCCGCATCGACGTCGCGACGCCGCTGAACAAGCGGCCGGGCGACAGCCGCGTCGCGCTCTACATCTCGATCGGGCAGGCATTCTGATGGCCGACGAGGCGCCCGAGGTCGTGACCGTGAAGCCGCCACTGTGGCAGCGCGTGCTGAAGTGGATCGGCATCGCGATCCTGTGCGTGCTGCTGCTGATCGGCGTGGTCGTGATCGGGATCAACACCGATCCGGGCCGCCGCTTCGTCGCCGACCGCATCGGCGGCTACAAGACCGCGTCGGGGCTGAACATCAAGGTCGGACGGATCGACGGGTCGCTCTACGGCGCGATGGTCCTGTCCGATGTGCGCGTGTCCGATCCGAAGGGCGTGTTCCTGACGAGCCCGAAGCTGACAGTCGCCTGGCGCCCGTTCGCCTTCGCGCGCAACCACGTCGACGTGCGCACGCTGTCGACCGAGCTGGTGACGCTGGCGCGGAAGCCCGAGTTGATCCCGCAGCCGAGCGATCCCAACGCGCCGCTGCTGCCCGATCTCGATATCGACGTGAACACGCTGCACATCGGTCGGCTGGTGCTGCAGAAGCCGGTGACCGGGCAGACGCACATGATGCGGATCGACGGGCAGGTTCATATCGCCGACCGCCGGGCGCAGCTGGTCGCCGATGCGGCGGCGCTGCGGGGGCCGGGCGTGGCGGGCGGCGACCGGCTGCGGCTGCGGCTCGATGCGGTGCCCGAGGCGGACAAGCTCGACCTCGACTTGAAGCTGCAGGCGCCGGTCGGCGGCGTGGTGGGCACGATGGCGTCGCTGAAGGCGCCGTTGACCGCCAGCGTCGACGGGCGCGGCAGCTGGGCGTCGTGGCAGGGCCGTGCCCGCGCGACGCTGGGCGGCGGCGAGCTGGCGAACCTGGGGCTGAGCGCGAAGAACGGCCATATCGAGGTGCGCGGTCAGGCGCGGCCGGGGCTGTATCTGGAAGGGCCGGTCGAGCGGCTGACCGCACCGATGCTCAACGTCGCGATCGACGCGACGCTGGCGGAGCGGCGCGCGGATACGCGGATCAAGCTGAAGAGCGAGGCGCTGGCGGTGGATGCGGGCGGTATCCTCGATCTCGCCAACAGCCGCTTCGGGAACTTCGCGGTCGATGCGCAGCTGCTGACGCCAGGCGCGATTGCGACCAACCTGAACGGGCGCGACGTACGCGCGCGGCTGGTGCTCGACGGCGCCTTCGCGCTGCCGACGGTCGACTACAAGATATCGGCGCGAGCGCTTGGCTTCGGCACGACGGTGGTCGAGGACCTGTATGCCGAAGGGCTGGCACGGGTGAACAGCGACCGTATCCTGGTGCCGGTGAAGGCGCGGGCGCGGCGGGTGACCGGGCTCAACGCCTCGGTCGGCGGGCTGGCCAACAACGTGCGGATCGCGGGCGACTTCGCGGTGTCGATGCCCAACATCCTGTCGGACAACCTGCGCATCCGATCGGACAATATCGATGCGACGGCGGTGGTGGTCGCGAACGTCGAGACCGGGCGCTACACCGGCGCGCTGAAGGGGCGGGTGAACAACTTCCGCGTCGACAGCATCGGCATCATCAATCTGACGACCGACGCGCGGCTGGTGCCGGGGCCTCGCGGCGGGTTCGGCATCACCGGGCGCGTGGTGGCGCAGACGCGGCAGATCTTCAATTCGGGGATCAGCAGCTTCCTTGGCGGCAATGCGGTGGTGCGCGCCGACGTCGGCTATAGTCCCGAAGGCATCGTCACCTTCCGCAACCTTCGGCTCAGCGCGCCGCAGCTGCGCGTGACGCGGGGCGAGGGGCGGTTCGATCCGGCCAGCGGCGCGGTCGCGGTGAACGCCGACGCCTATTCGACGCAGTACGGCCCGCTCTTCACGCGCGTGACCGGATCGGCGAGCGCGCCGGTCGTGGTGCTGCGCGCGCCGCGCCCGGGCGTCGGGATCGGGCTAGTCGACCTCAGCGCCCGAGTCGTCGGGCGCGGCGGCGCCTATGCGATCACGGCGAGCGGCGGGACCAGTTACGGGCCCTTCACCGCCGACGTGCTGGCGCGGCCGGGTGCGCAGCTGACGATCGACGTGCGGCGACTGTTGCTTGCGGGCATTTTGGCGAACGGCCGCGTGGTGCAGACCAAGGCGGGGCCGTTCCAGGGCGCCCTGCGCTTTGCCGGTCGCGGCATCGCTGGCGACGTTCGCCTCGCCAATCAGGGTGGCAACCAGCGCGCCGATGTGGCGGCGCGGGCGTACAACGCCACCATTCCGGGCAACGTCGATTTCACCATCGGCCGGGCGATCGTGAACGCCAGCGTCGTCATGTTCCCGAAGGCGCTGCAGGTCGTCGCCGACGTCCAGCTCGCCGATACCCGCTACAACGCCTTTGTCATCGAGGCGGCGCGAGCGAAGGTGAATTATGTCGACGGCCGCGGGACGGCGCAGGCGCTGCTGACGGGAACGTCGGGCGTGCCGTTGCGCGTCGCCGTGAACGCGCAGCTATCGCCGGGCAGCTATCTGGTCGCGGCGCAGGGACAGGCGAACGGCATCAACTTCCGCACCACGCCCGGCCGGATCGAGGCGGTGCGCGGTGGCGGCTATCGCCTGCTGCCGGTGCGGGTGACTTTCGACCAGGGCTCGATGCGCGTTGCCGGCTCGTTCGGCGGCGGGGTGACGGCGGTGCAGACGCGGCTCGACCGGCTCGACCTGTCGATCCTGTCGGCGTTCGTCCCCAACCTGGGCCTGTCGGGCCAGGCCACGGGCAGCCTCGACTATCGCCAGGCGGGCAGCGGCATCCCCGATGCCGACGCGCGGCTGACGATCGCAAACTTCCAGCGCACCGGGCTCGCCAGCGTGTCCGAGGCGGTGGGCATCACCTTCGCCGGCAAGCTGACGCCGACGGGCGGCGAGGCGCGGGCGCTGGTGCAGCGCGGGACGACGACGGTCGGACGCCTGCTCGCGACGATGCGGCCGCTGCCGCCGGGCGCGGGATCCTGGACGACGCGGCTGATGCAGGCGCCGCTTGCCGGGGGCATCCGCTACAACGGGCCGTCGGCGGTGCTGTTCAGCCTGGTGCCGCTGTCGGGTCAGCAGCTGAGCGGCCCGATCGCGATCGCCGCCGACTTCGGCGGACGGCTGTCGGCGCCGCAGCTCAACGGGCTGATCCGCGCCGACAATCTCACCTACGACAACGAAACCTATGGCACGCGGCTGTCGCGGATGCGGATCGCGGCGCGGTTCAACAACGACCGGCTGGAGCTGACCCAGCTCGATGCGCGAGCCGGTGACGGGACCGTGCAGGCGCAGGGGCGCGTCGGCCTTGCGGCGGCGCAGGGCTTCCCGCTCGAGCTGACCGCGACGCTGAACAATGCCCAGCTGGCGAAGAGCGATGCGCTAAGCGCGACGACCAGCGGCACGATCAAGGTGACGAAGAACGCGCAAGGTGGCCTGATCCAGGGAAACCTGATTGTGCCGAACGCGCGCTACCAGATCATCCGCCAGGGCCAGGCCGAAGTGCCCGAGCTGACGGGGGTTCGTCGCAAGAGCCAAATCCGTGCGGCGAAGCCGACGGACCGACCCGCGCCGCCGGCGCCGTCGGGGCTGTTCAACCTGGACCTGCGCGTGCGCGCGCCCAACCAGCTGTTCGTGTCGGGCATGGGTCTCGAATCCGAATGGTCGATGGATCTGCGCATCGGCGGCACCAGCGCGGCGCCGACGATCGCCGGCGGGCTCGATCTGGTGCGCGGCACGTACAGCTTCGCGGGCAAGCGGTTCGACGTGACCCGCGGCACGGTGCGCTTCCGCGGTGGCGTGCTGGCCGATCCCGACATCAATATCCAGGCTTCGACGACGACCGACGGCATCACCGCTAACATCGTCATCAGCGGCACCGGCCAGCGCCCGCAGATCGCTTTCACTTCGACCCCGACGCTGCCGCAGGACGAGGTGCTAAGCCGCCTGTTGTTCGGCACCCGGCCCGAGAATCTGTCGGCGACTGAAGCGATCCAGCTGGCCGCCGCGCTCAATTCGCTGCGCGGGTCGGGCGGGGGTGGGCTCAACCCGCTCGGCAAGCTGCGCTCGGCGACCGGCTTCGACCGGCTGCGCATCCTGGGCGCCGACGACACGACGGGGCGCGGCACCAGCCTGGCGGCGGGCAAGTATTTGACCGACAACATCTATGTTGAGATCATCACCGATACGCGCGGCTTCACCGCCACCCAGCTCGACATATCGCTGACCAAGGCGTTGAGCCTGCTCACCTCGACGGGTTCGTTCGGCGGATCGGACGTGCGACTGAAATATTCGAAAGACTATTGAGCCCGGCCTGCGCATCGGATTAGGTTCGAATTCGCAACCGAATGCGGTGCGTCAGGAGAGAGCCGATGGCCGAGCATGTCGACGTGGTGGTGGTGGGTGCCGGCATTTCCGGGATCGGCCAGGGCTATCACCTGCAAACGCAATGCCCCGACCGCAGCTATATGATCCTCGAGGCGCGTGAAGCGATCGGGGGGACGTGGGACCTGTTTCGCTACCCCGGCATCCGCTCGGACAGCGACATGCACACGCTGGGCTTCTCGTTCCACCCGTGGCCGCACGAGCGATCGATCGCGGGCGGGTCTACGATCCGCGACTATGTCGAGGACACGGCGCGGACCTATGGCATCGATCGCCACATCCGCTTCGGCCATCGCGTCACCAGTGCCGACTGGTCGAGCGGCGAGGGGCATTGGCGGCTCGCGGTGACCGGTTCGGACGGCACGGCGAAGACGATCACCTGCAACTTCCTTTGCATGTGCTCGGGCTATTACGACTATGCCAAGGGCTATGCGCCGAGCTTCATGGGCGCGGAGGATTTCGCCGGTCGGATCGTCCACCCGCAATTCTGGCCGAGCGATCTCGACTACAGCGGCAAGGACGTCGTCGTGATCGGCAGCGGGGCGACCGCGGTGACGCTGGTGCCGGAGATGGCGAAGGACGCGGCGTCGGTGACGATGCTGCAGCGATCGCCGACCTATGTCGTCTCGCGGCCCGCAGAAGACGCGATGGCCAACTGGTTGCGGCGCAAGCTGCCCCGCAAGACCGCTTATGGCCTGACGCGGTGGAAGAACGTGCTGTTGGGCATGGTCTTCTACAAGATGGCGCGCAGGCGGCCCGAGAAGACGAAGGAGCGGCTGGTCGGCATGGTGCGCGAGCATCTCGGCCCCGACTATGACGTCGCGACGCATTTCACGCCGCGCTACAATCCATGGGACCAGCGGCTGTGCCTGGTGCCCGACGCCGACCTGTTCGACGCCATCAAGGCCGGCCGGGCGAGCGTCGTGACCGGGGCGATCGATCGCTTCGTTCCCGGTGGCATCAGGCTGGCGTCGGGCGAGGAGATCGCGGCCGACGTGATCGTGACCGCGACCGGGCTCGAACTTCAGATGCTGGGCGGGGCGGCGGTGTCGATCGACGGCGTGCCGGTCGATTTGAGCCAGGCGCTGCAATATAAGGGGATGATGTTCAGCGACGTGCCGAACATGGCCTTCACCTTCGGCTATACCAACGCATCGTGGACGCTGAAGGCCGATCTGGTCGCGCGTTACGTCTGCCGGTTGCTCAACACGATGAAGAAGCGCGGGCTATCGGTGGCGACGCCGCATAATGCCGACCCCAGTGTCACCGAGGAGCCGTTCGTCGATTTCTCGTCGGGCTATATCCAGCGCGCGGCACATTTCCTGCCCAAGCAGGGCAGCAAGAAGCCGTGGCGGCTGAACCAGAATTACGCGCTCGACGTGCTGGCGCTGCGGTTCGGCTCGGTCGACGACGCGATGGTATTTTCACGACCCGCCGACGCAAACCAGCATGCAGCCTAGCGGCTTGCGTGCCCAGCGCGACCGGTTAAAAATAGGAAAATAGATTTTACCGATTCGGGCAGCGCGGAGGTTTCGACGCGCTCAGATGCGGAACGGCATACCCGACGCCTTGGCCGGGCAGGATGGCTCGCCGTCGGATGTCCCATCGTGAAACAGACGGAAATCCGGCCGGCGAGCCGGCATTTGCGTTCAGAACGGACGCATCGTCTCGCCGTAGATCAGCGAGAGAAGGAACTTCAGCATGGTCGTCTCCCTTGTTTGCACCCCCTAAGCGGTGCCATGCCGTGGTAAAGGAACACGGTTAACGCGGCAAGATAGTAACACTTCGTTAATCATTTAGCGTGACGGCTTAAACGAATCTTAAGCGGCACGGCCTAGCGGGAGACTCAATGGGCAAACCGATCGCCAGGCTGAGCGCCGACCGCGCCACCATCGCCGCTCCCCCGCGCGAGGCGTTCGGCCCGCACATCGAGCGCGAGGTGGAGGTGGCGACCCACGCCTGGCATTTCGCCGTCCTGGTCGAGATCGCCAACTTCCGGTCGTTGCGCCGGTTCGTCGGGCCGCTGCGTGCCGACGGGGTCGCCAGCGACGTCGCCGGCCTGATCCATATGATGTTCCCGAGCGGATCGGTGCGCGTCGCCGGGCGCGGGCTGATCGAGCTGCTGCTGTGCGACGATTCGCGCGAGCGGCTGGAGGGCGTCCTGCGCGAGGTGCGTGGCGCCTTCGCGCGGCCGATCGACATCGACGGCGAGATGTTCACGATCGAACTGTGGATCGGCAGCGGCGCGGTCCAGGCGGTGAACCATGACGAGATACGCCTGCTCGAAGAAGCGGAGGAGGCGCTCGACGACGCGCGCACCGACGGCGGCGTCATCGCGCGCGAGGTCGCCATCAACGCCAGCACGCCGGAGCAGCTCGCGCTCGTCCGCGAGTTGCAGGAGGCGATCGTCGGCGGTCAGCTGTTCCTGCAATATCAGCCGAAGATCCACGTCCGGCGCCAGGAAGTGTCGGGGGTGGAGGCGCTGATCCGCTGGCGCCATCCCGAGCGCGGCCTGGTGATGCCGGGCGACTTCATTCCGCTGGCCGAGGAAAGCGAGCATATCCTCGACCTGACGATCTGGACGCTACGCCAGGTCATCGGCGATCAGCTGATCCTGGCGGAGGCAGGGCACGACGTCCCGATCTTCATCAACATCGCCGGCGTGCTGCTGGCCAATCCGCGCTTCGTCCACCTCGCCTGCTCGCTGGTCGAGGAGAGCGGCGCCAAGATCGGCTTCGAAATCACCGAGACGTCGGTCATCCGCGATCCCGCCAGCGCGATCGCCAATCTGAAGACCTTCGCCGAGATCGGTATCACCATCTCGATCGACGATTATGGCGCGGGCCTGTCGTCGCTCGCCTATCTGAAGCAGCTGCCGGCGCGCGAGCTCAAGATCGACAAGCTGTTCGTCACCCAGTTGACCAGTTCGAACCGCGACCCCTTGATCGTCCGCTCGACGATCGACTTGGCGCACGCGCTGGAGATGGAGGTGGTCGCCGAGGGTGTCGAGACGCAGGCAGCGCTGGCGCTGCTGGCGGTGATGGGCTGCGACATGGCGCAGGGTTTCCTCATCAGCCGGCCGATCGGTCTCGACGCGCTGATCAAATATCTGGAGCACGGCAGGGCGAACGCCTCGTCGGTGATCTCCGCGCTGAACGGGCGCTTCACGCCGTCCTGGCGTCGCTGAGCCGATGCGGCTGCTGCGCGCCCTGACATTGGCGCTGATGCTGATGGTGGCGACGGCAGCGAATGCCGACGATCGGCAACGGGATTTCGATGCCACCGTCGCCGAGGCGCGTGCCGCTATGTTTGCGAACCCGCGGCAAGCGCTCGAGCATGCGGAGAAAGCCGAGAAGCTGGTCGCGGCCGTGCCGTCCACCCGCCGCCCTGTCGCCTTGGCAGGCGCTCGCTGGCTGCAGGCAGAGGCGCTGGTTCGGTTGGATCAGGCGCGCGCAGCGAAGCCGTTGATCGCCTCGTCGCTCCAGACGGCGATAGCGATGAAGCCGAGGACAAAACTACTCGGCGATGTCCTTCTCACGCGTGGCGCCGCCGCAGCGAGCCTCGCCGAGGTGGGATCTGCCCTTGCCGACTATCAGCTGGCGTTCCGCGCCTATGGCGGCATCAAGGATCCCCGCGGTCAGGCGATCGCACTGATGTCCATCGCTGATCTATACGTACAGGCAAAGGACTACAGCAACGCGCTGCGCTATTTCGAGGAAGCCAGCGAGATATATCGTGGGGAGCCGGCTTTCACGGTTTCGATCCTGAACAATCAGGCGGTCATCCTGAAGGAGCAGAGCCGTTGCGGCGCGGCCGAGGCCAAGCTGCGCGAAGCCATGACGATCGTTCGATCAATGGCTAGCCCGCTGCTGGAGGCGCAGATCCTGCGCAACATGGCGCGCTGCCAGCTGGAGGCGGGGCGGATCCGTGACGCCCAGATGACGCTTGCTGCCGGCCAACGGCTGGTTCGCGCCGCTGGTCAGACAGACGATCCGATCATGCTTGCGGTGCAAGCCCAAGCCTTGTTGCAGGCTGGTGACAGCTTCGGTGCGCGAAAACTGGTCGATCAGGCGTTCAGTCGCAACGACCCGACGACGACCACACTGCCGTTCCGTGAAGCCCACGAGACCGCGGTGGCGGTCTATCGCGCGGTTGGCGACACCGGCGCCGCGCTGGCGCATCTGGCGGCGCTGAAGCGGCTCGACGATCAGGCGACGAAGCTTGCGACCAGCACCAGTAGCGCGCTGATGGCGGCACGGTTCGACTTCGCCAACCAGGAGCTGAAGATCGCCAAGCTGCGGCAGGACGAGCTGGCCCGCAGCATCGCCTACGAACAGCAGCGCGCGCGGACCGAGCGGTTGATCTTTGTCGGGTCGATCAGCGCGACCGCGATCGTCATCGCCATGCTCGGGGTCGGCCTCGTCACCATCCGCCGGAGCCGCAACGAGGTGCGCGCTGCCAACGACGACCTGGCGGTGACCAACACCGCGCTGGGTAAGGCGCTGGCCGCGAAGACCGAATTCCTGGCGACGACAAGCCACGAGATCCGCACGCCGCTCAACGGCATCCTCGGCATGGCGCAGGTGATGCTGGCGGACGGCTCGCTCGACGACGGCACGCGCGATCGGCTGAAGGTGGTGCATGGCGCCGGCCTGACGATGCGCGCGCTGGTCGACGACATCCTAGACGTCGCCAAGATGGAAACGGGCAACCTCACCATCGAGGAGGCGCCGTTCGACCTGAAGGCGACGATCGCCGACGCGACGCGGCTGTGGGAAGTGCAGGCGGAGGCGAAGGGGCTCAGCTTCGAGCGCGACCTCGACGCGTGCCCAGGGATGATCGAGGGCGATTCCGCGCGGGTGCGGCAGATCGCGTTCAACCTGTTGTCCAACGCACTGAAGTTCACGCCAGAGGGCGGCGTGTCCTTGCGCGTCTCGGTGGATCTCGATGGGCAGCGCTATCGCATCGCCGTGACCGACACCGGCGTCGGCATCCCGGCCGAGAAGCGCGAGGAAATCTTCGAATCGTTCCGCCAGGCGGATGCTAGCGTGACGCGGCAGTTCGGCGGCACCGGCCTTGGCCTGTCGATCTGCCGCAATCTGGCGCGGGCGATGGGCGGAGAGATTATCGTCGAAAGCGAGGTAGGGCGCGGATCGACCTTCGCGGTCACCCTGCCGCTGGTCGCGGCGGCAACGCAGGAGCCGGCGGTCGGGCGGCCCGAGCAGGGCGGCACGCGGCTGGTGATCCTCGATCGCAACCCGATCGCGCGCAGCATGCTGCGCACGCTGTTCGCGCCGCATGTCGACGACCTGCACTTCGCCGACGACGTCGACCAGGCGGTGGCGATGATCGAGGCGGGCGAGGTGTCGTACCTGCTCGCCGACGCCGCCGCGCTTCGCGCGAGCACGGATGCGGCCGAGGCGGCGGCGCGGCTGGCGATGGCTGCCCAGCGTTCCGCTTCGGCGCTGGCGGTTCTGTGGCCCGGTGCCGATGCGGCAGGGCTGGCGATGCTTCGCGAGGCCGGAATTTCGCTGGCCATCGCCAAACCGATCGCCGGCGCAACGCTTGTTAAGGCATTTTTCGGGGAGGAGGCGGCCGAAAGGCGGGATCAACGGCTTGTGCGGGAGGCAGCTTGAGGCGTAGATCGCGGACCATGGGGCGGGAAACGATCTCAACATCGGTGACGCGAGGGTGCACGTGAACGTCCTCTTCATCGAAGACGACCGGATGAACCGACGTGTCGTCAAGGACATGCTCGACGTTGCCGGTGCGACGATGGACGAAGCCGAAAGCGCCGAGCTGGGACTGGAGGCGATTGCCGCCAAGGATTACGACATGCTGCTCGTCGACCTTCGCATGCCCGGCATGGACGGCATCACCGCGATCCGTCACATCCGCGAGCGCGGCGACGCAAAGGGCGCGACGCCGATCATCGTCATCACCGCCGATACCGCGGTCGACCTGCGCGAGCGCTGCCTGGAGGCGGGCGCCGACGAGGTATTGTTCAAGCCGGTGGCGATGGACGCGCTGTTCGACGCGATGGGCCGCATCCTGGCGCGTGGTGCCGGCGGCGGCGTGATCGGCTGAAGTTCAGCTAGCCGCCGGATCGGGCTTGCCGATCGCGGCGGCGAGCGAGGCGGTGGCGCTGCCTCGCCGCGCGGGCTTGGGCTGCGACGGATCGGGGGCCCAGCCGGTCAGGAACAGGATCTGGAAGCGTTCGGTGGTGCGGCCATCGGCGTCGGCGGCCTCGGCAAAGGCGGCGGCGGCGCGCGCCAGCGTGTCGCGCGCCAGCGGCGTTCGGCGCGCCAGCACGTTCGAGGCGCCCATGCCGCGCAGGTCGTCGAGCAGGCGGCCGAGGCTGCGATAGCGCACGTCGAGCGTCTCGACGTCGGCGACGGGCAGCGTGAAGCCGGCGCGGACGAGCAGGTCACCGGCGGATCGCACGTCGACGAGCGGATGGAAGCGCGCCGCGGGCCGGTCGCCCTCGGCAGTGCGGAAGGCGCTGCGCAGCGCCGGCAGGCTGCCCGCGCCGATGAGGGCACCGACGAACAACCCGTCGGGGCGGAGCACGCGGCGGATTAGCGACAGCGCGCCGGGGAGGTCGCCGACCTGGTCGAGCACGCCGGCACTGACCACCGCATCGAAGCTGGCATCGGCGAAGGGCAGCCGGTCTTCATCGCCCTGCACGCCGCCGATAGCGTGCGCGAAGGCAAAGCCCGGATCGATTCGCGCCATGCGTGCTGCCGGGACGGTGAGCGTCGTATCGGCGGCACCGATATCGAGCGCCTCGGCAAAGGGGCGGGTGACGGCGGCGAGCCGTTCTTCGATCCCGTCGACCATCGCGGCGCGCAGGAAGTCATGCTCGGCCCAGCGCGTGGCGGCGCGGTCGCGGCGGCGGCGCCGGGCGGCGCGATCGAAAAGGTCGGGAGGGCTCACGAGGCCGCTTGTGCCCGGCGGCCGGGGGCGGAACAAGGCGGCGATGCACTTGCTGGTGGATTCGTTGGCTCGGCTCGGCGCGCTCGCATTGCCGCCGCGCTGCTGCGGCTGCGGCGAGCCGGTGACGGCGGATCACCAATTTTGCGCAAGCTGTTGGCATCGGCTGCGTTTCCTGACGCCGCCCTGGTGCGCGTCGTGCAACCTGCCGTTCGACTATGACCGAGGTGAGGGGGTCTGTTGTGCCCGCTGTCTCGCGTCGCCACCCCGTCACGCCGGGGTCCGCGCCGCCGTGGCCTATGGCGATATCGCGCGGCGGCTGGCGCTGAAGCTGAAATATGGCGGACGGATCGGCGTGGCGGAGACGATGGCGCGGCTGATCGCCCGACAGGTGCCGCCCGGCATCGACCTGCTGGTGCCGGTGCCGCTGCATCGCTGGCGGCTGTGGACGCGCGGCTACAACCAGGCCGCGCTGATCGCGGGCGCGCTTGCACGGCGGCTGGGCATTGCCGAGGACCGCGCGGTGCTGACGCGGGTGCGGCGAACGCCCGTGCTGCGCGGGATGGGGCCGAAGGCGCGGTCGAGGGCGGTCGCCGGTGCCTTTCGCGTCGGCGATGCGACACGGCTGAGGGGGCGGCACGTCGGGCTGGTCGACGACGTTTTGACCAGTGGTGCGACGGCGCAGGCGTGCACGCGCACGCTGCTGCGCGCCGGTGCGGCGTCGGTCACCATCCTGTGCTGGGCACGCGTGCTGCCGGGTGATGGCGATTGACAAGCGTGGCGGCAGTCCACACCTCCACGCCATGGCGAAGATCGAGATCTATACCAAGGAATGGTGCCCCTATTGCACCCGGGCGAAGCGCTTGCTGGAGGCGAAGGGCGCCGCGTTCGAGGAATATGACATCTCGATGGGCGGCCCCCAGCGCGCCGAGATGGTGGAGCGGGCCAACGGGCGGTCGACCGTGCCGCAAATATTCATCGACGGCGCGCATATCGGTGGGTCCGACGACCTGGCGGCGATGGATTCGCGCGGGGAGCTCGACCGACTGCTCGCGGGATGAGATTCGCGCTGCTCCAGATGACGAGCGGCATCGATCCCGCCGCCAACGCGGCGCGGCTGACGAGCGCGATCGATGATGCTGCAAGGGCCGGCGCGGCGATGGTGTTCACGCCCGAGATGTCGGGCCTGCTCGACCGGGATCGCGAGCGGGCGGCGGCCAGTATCTGCGCGGAGGGCGACGATCGCGTCCTGGCGGCGGTGTCCGACGCGGCGGCAGCCGCCGGCATCTGGGTGCATCTCGGCTCGCTGGCGGTGCGGCGTGAGGACGGGCGGCTGGCGAACCGCGGGTTCGTGATCGACGACCAGGGCGCGATCCGGGCGCGATACGACAAGATGCATCTGTTCGACGTCGACCTGCCGAGCGGCGAGCGCTGGCGCGAAAGCGCGAGCTATGCGGCGGGCGAGGAGGCCTGTGTGGTCGCGACGCCGGTCGGTTTGCTGGGGCCGTCGATCTGCTACGATCTGCGCTTTCCCGCACTTTACCAGGCGCTGAGCCAGGCCGGGGCGACGGTCCTGTCGGTTCCTGCCGCCTTCACCCGCCCGACCGGCGCGGCGCATTGGCATACGCTGCTGCGGGCACGCGCGATCGAGAATGCCGCCTTCGTCGTCGCGGCGGCGCAGACCGGCGAGCATGACGACGGCCGCGCCACCTTTGGCCATTCGCTGGTGGTCGATCCGTGGGGCGAGGTGGTGCTCGACATAGGCGAGGAGGCGGGGCTGGGCATCGTCGAGATCGACCCCGACGTGGTCGCGGTGGCGCGGGGACGTATCCCGGTTCTTCTGCATCGCCGAGCGATCACGGCGGTTTCGCGGTGATCGTCTACGACTTGCGATGCGGCGGCGGCCATGTCTTCGAGGCATGGTTCGCGTCGAGCGTGGCCTATGACGACCAGCGCGACGCGGGGCAGCTTGCGTGCCCGCTGTGCGGCGATGAATCGATCGGCAAGGCGGCCATGGCGCCGGCGATTCCGGCCAAGAGCAACCGGGCGCCTCCACCGGCGACGGTCAAGGCCGCCCTGAAGGCGCTGGCCTGCGAGCAGGCGAAGGCGCTGGAGGGATCGGAATGGGTCGGCGGACGCTTCGCCGATCGCGCCCGCGCCATGCACCAGGGCGACGAGCCCAACGCCCGGATCCATGGCCAGGCCAGCCTTGCCGAGGCCAAGGCGCTGATCGACGAGGGTGTTCCCGTCGCACCGCTGCCGTTGCCGATCATCCCGCCCGAGCAGGCGAATTAATGCGCCAACGATCGACGGACACGGCGAAATATTCATCTTGATCGTAATTGGGGATGTCACCGTCCGGACGAGCGAATAACGTCGCGCCGTGAGCAGTGACGAGCGATTCCCTCTTTCGACCATCCGGGGCGATTGTCGGCGGCTGTGCGATTCCGACGGCGGAGGGGCGATCGTGGCGGGTGGCGCGTGACACCACGGGCACGCGAATGCCTGCGCCTCGTCTGGAACAAGCGGGCAACGTCGAAGGAAATCGCCGCCGAGCTGGGGATCAGCAAGGCGACTGTCGACGGCTATATCGCCGACGCGGTCGTCGAGTTGGGCGCGCGCGACCGCCGCGACGCAGCGGCGATGCTGTTCGGCGGCACCCGTGCCGAATCAGGGGATGATCCGGCTCGGGTAGTGGCGCCGACGCCGGTCGAGGCACCGCCGGCATCGTCGACGGAGCAGCCGCCGGCAGCGCGGCCCTGGCGATCGCGAGGCCGTCCGCTCAACACGCTGTCGCTGGCGCAGACGATCGGATGGATCGCGGTGATCGCGATCGGTTCACTCGCGGGGCTGGCGTTGGCGATGGCGATCGGCAGCGGGCTGCCCCCGGTAGCCATGCCTGTCATCGAGGCGATCCGTCGGCTGACATGAATAGCGGGGCATCGACCCCGTGCCGAGGGGACGACCGATGCTCAACACGAAGATGACCGCCGTTCGCGAAGTTACCGAGCTGTTTGTGGCGCTGAAGGCGCAGATCGACGAGGCGATGGTGACGCGTGCCCGGTTGGAAACTGCGCTGATCGAAGGCCGCCGCAAGGCACGACTGCCGCTCGGCGCGGGGCTAGACGGGATGGAGAAGGTGGCTGGCATGGCGCAATGAGCTCTGGATGAGCATTCCCGTCTTTTTCGCCTGGATGGCGTTGTGCTGCGGCTATGCGATCTGGCGCGGCGGGGCGCCCGAGCGGATTGCCGCGGGATTGCAGATGGGGGCGTATGTGCTGACGTTGCTGCTCCACTACGCCATCGATGCAGCGGGCTATCGCTCGGCCAGCGTCGCCACGGCGGCGATCGACGTGTTGCTGGCGGCGCTGGCGATGCTAGGCTGGCGGTCGACGCGGTTCTGGCCGCTGTGGATCGCGGCCTGGCAACTAGCGGCGATCGTCGCGCATCTCGCCAAGACGATCGATCCCGCGATGCTGGCAAGCGGCTATGCCATCCAGGCGCAGTTCTGGGCCTATCCGATGCTCGCCGCGACGGCCGCCGGCGCCTGGCGTCACCGACAGCGCCTCCGCCAGGGTCGCGACGATCCATCCTGGAAGTCCGCGATCGACCCGCGCGTTGCGCATTGACCCGCGGCCTCCGCAAAACTACGCATCCTGCCGCTGCCCCCGTAGCTCAGCCGGATAGAGCGACGGTTTCCTAAACCGCAGGTCGGAGGTTCGAGTCCTCTCGGGGGCACCATTTAGCCGGGGCTTGGCTGAGGCCTTCTTGCCCCCATTGTCGCCCGAACTACCGTGTGGCAGCGGCTGTCCTAACCCCGCAATCTGCCGTGTCGGGCAGCGCGCCGGTCTTCGCAAGACGTGCAAATTCCTGAGCGTCGACCCAGTCGCTCAGGACCAAGTCGCCGCTGTACATCGGGTTTACGTTAATGATGATGTCGCCCCGGCGGGCGAGATATGAAACACAGTCAAGAAGCTTCTCAATTTCGTCGAGATGGTACTCGAATGTCACCAGCGGAATTGACGATGATAGGCCACGCAAGACCTCCGGTTCGTAACCCTCCACGTCGATCTTGCAAAGGTCGAGCGTACCGTATTGACGGATAAGAGCATCAAGCGTGGAAACATCAACCTCCAACTTATCAACTGCCGCTCCATCGATCGATAGATATGGCTAGGGTCAGGGCTCGTTGATCAGAGCCAGAAGATGACGGTGGCGGCGAGGGCGACGGCGGAGAAGAAGGCGATTGGGCAGCGGTCGTAGCGGGTGGCAACGCGACGCCAGTGTTTTAGCCTGCCGAACATGATCTCGATGCGGCTGCGACGCCGGTAGCGCCGCTTATCGTATCTCACCGGCTCGTTGCGGGATCGCCGGCCCAGGATGCAGGGCTGGATGCCTTTGGCCTGCAGGGCGTCGCGCAACCAGTCGGCATCATAGCCGGGGTTGCCGAGCAGCCACTGCGCCTTTGGCAGGTCGTCCAGCAGCGCAGCGGCGCCGACGTAGTCGCTGACCTGTCCGGCCGTCATGAAGAAGCTCAGCGGACGGCCATTCGCGTCGGCCAGCGCATGCAGCTTGGTGTTCAGCCCGCCCTTGGTGCGACCGATCAGGCGGCCAAGGCCCCCTTTTTGACCCGCAGGCTGGCAGCCGTGCGATGCGCCTTCAGGTAGGTCGCGTCGATCATCACCGTCTTCGGCTCAGCATCTGCCGCCGCCAGCCCTTCCATTATTCGGGTGAACACGCCCGCCGCGCCCCAGCGCTTCCAACGGTTGTACAGCGTCTTAGGCGGCCCGTAGGCGCTGGGTGCATCGCGCCAGCGCAGGCCGTTCTTGTTGACGAACACGATGCCGCTCAACACCCGCCGGTCGTCCACACGTGGCCTGCCGTGGCTCTTGGGGAAGAACGGCAGCAGCCGCTCCATCTGCTCGTCCGTCAGCCAGAACAGATCGCTCATGCCAGTCTCCTCGCAGAGCCTGAATCAGATCGCCGCCCTCATATCAATGGGTCCTGACCCTAGTCAGCACGTAAGCTGGCAGTGGAGTCGTCGTCGACGAAATTCAACGTGGTGCGACCGGGAGCAGCTCCGAGCGCGCTAGAAACGAGCGTGAAATCGGAGTTTCTTCCAAATTTATAGTTGATCGCGGGAAAGCAGTTCGGATTCGGCTCCACCGCGATGACGCGGAAACCGGCGGCAAGAAAGACTTGACTCTTCTGGCCCACGTGTACCCCACGTCGAAGACGAGGGCGCCGGGCGTTAGGTAGCGCAAATAGAGCTCCCGTTCGACATCGACGAGACGCTGAGACGATCCAATGAATCGGCGGACCAACGAGCGAACAGGTGCATAAAGACCGGTTGCTTGCAGGATCCGCTTTGCGCGCCAAGTCATTACCACAATACTTCCTCCCTGACTATTTGGTTCAGACTATCATTACCGTCTCGGGCGTCGGGCGGTGGCGGCGAGCCCGAATCGGGACGGCAGCCCGCCGACCTTTGAGCTTCACACTTTCTACCGAACGTTAAGCGAATTCTTGCGGAGCGTGTAGGAGGGGCGCCTCCGACGTAAGGTCATCCGACGATGAGGCGAACGCCCAGCCTTTCCCAGATGTCGACCTTCCGACCGACTCGCCTGGTTATCGATCGACCATATCGAACAACAACGGTGCGGACTTCGCACCGGGACGGGGTGGATCGGTCGCTGGTTTTGCGCATGTGAGCGCGGCGTTGGCGGTCGGCAGAATTCCTTTGCCCGTCGGGCAGCACACGCTTTTCTTACGGCCGGGATGCTAGCAGACGGCGACAGGTGAGGGCCCCATTCGGGGGCATAGCGATCCGGGGACCGTATGGACGTCGACGACACCGCGCTGCGCCGGCTGAACCTCAACCTGATCTATTCGCTCGACGCCATTCTCCACGCGCGGTCGCTGACCGACGCGGGACGACAGATCCATCTGGGACAGCCGGCGATGAGCGGCGCGTTGCGTCGGCTGCGCGAGCAGTTCGATGACCCGCTCGTCACCTTCACCGGCGGCGAGCCTCGGCTGAGTGCCTTGGCGTTGGTGCTGCGTCCGAAGGTGCGCCAGCTGATGCAGGGGATCGACGAGACGTTCCGCCTGTCGCTGCACTTCGATCCCAGGACGGCGCGGCGGACGTTCAGGATCGCCACCGGCGAGGCGCTGGAGATCATGCTGATGGGGCGCGTGGTCGGCACGATGCTGGGGAAGGCGCCGTTCGTCGACATCGAGATCGTGCCGCTCGATCATGGGGCGCCGGCGAGCGCCTTCAGCCAGGGCGTCGACCTGATCATCCTGCCACAACGACTGGCTGTTCCAGGACTGCCGGAGAGGCCGCTGATGGCAGAACATTTGTCCTGCATGGTCTGCGATCGACATCCGAGCGTCGGCCAGGCGCTCTCGATCGACGAGTATCTGGCGCTGCCGCATGCTGTCGTCGGTGACGCCTCGTGGCCGGCGGCGCACTTCAGCCGTTCGGTGCGCGAGCTGTTGGCGCGGCGTAGGATCAGCCTGCGCACCAGCCGGTACGCGGCGTTACCGCAACTGCTGACCGGGACCGAACTGGTCGCCACGGGCAGTACCTGGTTGTTCCAGCATCAGGCATCGATGGGCGCGCTGCGAGTCTTCAAGGCACCGTTCCATGTCGAGCGCGACGTGATCGTCGCGCAAAGGCCGGCTGGCGCGGGCGATGATCCGGCGATCGAATGGCTCCTCGGCCAGCTGGAGCAGGCGACCGCCACATTTCCCGGTGGGAGGGACTGGCATCGGCCGCGATGATACCGGCCATCACGCCTTTCGATTTGCCCCGGCCGCGCCGTCGTCGCAAGCTATTGGCGAAAGACGAATTATCCGGCCGACGTCCCATCAGATGGAGCGTGAGCCGGACAGGTGATGTCGCAGGAGATTTCGGTCGGGCCGGGGGGCGACCGAAATCAGGCCGCCCGTGCTCGGGCGGATCAGGACGCTGCAAGCCGGTCGAGATCGCGCCGATGCCGTAGTACGGCGCGGCGTGGACCGGCGCAGGGCCGCTGAAGGGAGGCGATGTGGGGGCGATCAAGGCGGTCTTGAGCAGTGTCGCACTGACGGCGATCGCTGCTGTATCGTGCCCCGGCAGCGCGGCGGCCCGTGGCGTGTCGGGCCGCATCAGCCTGCCGTCGCTCCCGCTTCGCGACGCGTTGGCGGAGATCGCGGCAAGGACGGGCGTGGTGGTGACCGTCGACCCCGATATTCCCGCCGGTCTGCGTTCGCGCGCGGTGAGGGCCGCCCCGGACGCGCTGGCTGCCGTGCGACAGGCGGTGGCCGACACCGGCCTGGCGGTCGACACCGGCCCTGACGGTCGCCTGACGGTGGTGGGTGAGGTCGTCGTCACCGCGCGGCGGGACGAGGCGGAGACGGGGCTGCCGATCCGGCACACGTCGACGTCCAGCCGCCTCGGCGATTCGCTTCGCGAACAGCCGCGCAATACGCAGGTGTTCGGCGCGCGTCTGCTGGCCGAGCAGCAGGCGCAGACGATCCCCGATGCCCTGCGCAACGCCGGCGGCGTGTCGGTGAACACTGCAACTGTGCAGGGGGGCACGGGCTATTCGGTGCGCGGCTTCGCGAGCGGCGGCGTGCAGAACGGCCTGCCGGGGTCGACCGCCGACGGGGTCGCGGTGGGGGTGACCCAATCGATCGCGAACGTCGAGCGCGTCGAGGTGCTGAAGGGCCCCGACGCGCTGCTGGCCGGGGTCGGCAACCTGGGCGGCACGATCAACGTCGTGACCAAGAAACCGAGCGCCGAGCCGTATCTCTACGTCAGCGGTGAAACCGGATCTTACGGCCGGATGCGCGGCACGATCGATGCCACCCGTGGGCTGAACGATGCCGGGACGATCAGCGCACGCGTCGTCGCCACCGCCGCCAGCGCGGATCGCAACTTCGGCGGCTATCGCGGCAATGAGGATTATCTTCTCGCGCCCAGCCTGCGCTACAAGGACGAGCGGACCGACGTCGTCCTGTCGATCAGCGCCAGCAACCAGATCTTCGGATTGCAGCCGTTCGTGCCGCTCAATCCGGGGGCGAACATGCCGTTCGACTATCCGCGCGATCGCCCGATCGTGTCGCGCGACCAGTTCCTGCGAGTCGGCACCACGCAATATTATGGAGAGGCCACGCGCGAGATCGGTAACTGGCTGACGCTGGTCGCGCGGGCGCAGCACCAGGACCTGCGGCTCGACCTGAAATATTACGGTGTCCTGTTCGTCGCCAGCTCTTCGGGTGTCGTCGGCCTGACCACCGGCGATGCGCGCCAGACCGGTGCTGCAGATGCGCTGGACGGCTATGCCCGGATCAGCGTCACCACAGGGCCGGTCGAGCACGTGCTGGTCGGCGGCTACACCCATGTCGAGAACGACACCCGAGCCTTCAGCGCGTCGGGGTCTGACCTCGTCTTCCAGAACATCTTTACCGATCCCGTCCCGGCACCGCTCTTGCCGGTCGACCGGCAGGACTATCGACTGTCGAGCAGCCAAGACGGGGCTTACGGCCAATATTGGCTCACGGTCGGTCCGGTGCGGCTGATCGCGGGAGTTCGACATAATCGATACGACAGTTCGATCGTCATCCCGAACCACGACAGTTCCCCGCAATCCAAGTCAGCGACGACGCCGAATGTCGGCGTGGTGGTCGATGTCTCGAATGATGTGTCGCTGTTTGGGGCGGCGGCATGGGGCTATGTGCCGACCTTCTCGCCCGATCGTAGCGGGAACCTGCTGCCCGACACCCACACCCTGAACCTGGAGGGCGGGGTCAAGGTAGATCTGGCGGACGACCGGCTGTTCCTCGTCGCTTCCTATTTCAAGCTGCGACAAAGCAATCTTATCATCGTCGATCCGATCGACCCCCGCTATTCGATCGCCGTGCCCGGGCAGCAGGGGAAGGGGATCGATGTAAACCTGACCGGCCAGGTTGCGAAGGGGTGGCAGGTCCAGGCCTCGCTGACCCGCATCGACTATTCGTTTCCGACGCCGTTCAGGTCCGGCATCGTCGTTCAGGGACAGCCGCGCGACCAGTACGGCATCTACACGTCATATCGCCGTGCGCTGGGCATGATGGCCAGCGCCGGTCTGGGGGCAGGGGTCTATGGACGGTCGAGCGCGTCGGTCAATCGAAGGGGCAGCTATTATGTGCCCGCGGCGGTGCAGGCCGACCTCAATGCGTTCCTGACCGTCGGCAGGCTCGACCTGAACCTCGGCGTGCGCAATATGTTCGATCGTCGGAATTATGGGATCACCTATTCGCCGAGCTTCATCCCCCGGCAGGAGCCACGCAACTGGCGCCTGACCACCGGCTACCGGTTCCAGTGATGGTCCCCCGCGGCGAGCAGCGCGTCCCATGATCCCGCAGCCTATCCCGACGGGCGAGGCGGCGCGCGAGGCCGGGCTGGCGTCACCCCAGCGGCCGGCAGGTCGCTGGAGCCACCTGCTGCGCCTGTTCGGCGACTATTGGCTGTCGCACGACTGGAAGTTCGCGTGGTTCGGGGCGGCGGTGCTGCTGCTCTATCAGTTCGGCAACGCCTGGATCATGATCGCCGGCATTCGCTGGCAGCAGGCGTTCTTCGACAGCATCGAGGCGCGCCAGGCGGGGCGGTTCGTGCCGCTGCTGCTGGTGTTCGTCGGGATACTTGCGGCGCAGATCGTCGCCTCGCTCGTCTACACCTGGACGACGATGATCCTCGGGATGCGCTGGCGGACGGTGCTGACTGCACGCTATCTCGACCGTTGGATGGCGCGAAACCGCTATGCTGAGATCGAGCGGCTGCGCCTGATCGACAACCCCGACCAGCGCATCGCCGACGATATCGCCGTGGTGACCGGTGGGCAGGTCAACGGGTTCGGCGTGGTGAACGTCGCCTTCGGCGTCATCGGGATGGTCGTCGGATCGTACAGTCTGATCGTGGTCCTGCTGGAAACCGCCGAGCCGTTTCGCTTTGCGCTATTCGGGCGAGCCGTGGTGATCCCCGGCAGCACGATATGGTACGCCGTCCTCTATTCGCTGTTCGGCAGTATCGTCGTCACACGGATCGGGCAGCCCTTCGTTCGGGCGCTGATGCGCCAGCAGCACCGCGACGCCGATTTTCGTGCCTCTATGATCCAGGTGCGCCGCCAGGCCGCGCAGATCGGTTTCGCCGGGGCAGCGTCGGTCGAGCGAGCGACGCTGGGCACCGCATTCGACCAGGTGCGCCACAATTTCCGCAGCGTTACCTGGAGCTTGCTCGGCATCAACGCGGGCCAGGGCGTCTACGAGCGAATCGGCAGCATCCTGCCGCTGTTCCTGATGGTGCCGCGCTATTTTGCGGGCGCGATTAGCTTCGGCCAGGTCATGGGCGCGCGCGATGCGTTTCAGCAGCTCGTCGGGCAGCTGTCGTTCATCGTCCAGATCTATGGGCGGATCGGCGTCCACATCGCCTGTCTCAACCGGTTGAAGGCGCTCGACGACGCGATCGACCAGCAGCGGGTGCGCGGCATTTCGGTCGACGCTGCGGCCTCGGGAGGCGCGGTGCTGAGGACTCGCGGGCTGGCGGTGCATCGCCCCGATGGCGCGGGATTGCTCGATATCGGCGATTGGTGCGTGCAGCGTGGCGAGCGCTGGATCGTGCAGGGACCGTCGGGTGTGGGCAAGAGCACGCTGCTGCGCGCGATCCTGGGCCTGTGGCCGGACGGCGCCGGCGAGGTGTCGCTGGCGGCGGGGCGGGCGATGACGGTGCCGCAGCGGCTCTATCTGCCCAGCGGTACGCTGAAATCGGCGGTCTGCTTCCCCGACCCCGACTCGATGCACGACGACGCCCAGATCGTCGCGTTGCTCGACGAGGTCGGCCTGTCGGCGCATCGCGACCAGCTGCATGCCGTGCGCTTCTGGCAGGACGAATTGTCGCCGGGCGAGCAGCGGCGCGTGGCGCTGGCGCGGATCCTGCTGCACCGGCCCGAGCTGCTGATCCTCGACGAAGCGACCAGCGCGCTCGACGGCGACAATGCGCGTCGCTTTCACGAACAGCTGCTGGCGGCACTGCCGGGCGTCACGTTGATCAGCGTCGTCCACGACGATGCGCTTGCGGTCTTTCACACCCACCGGCTGGTCGTCGGCAACGGTGTCGCCGCGGCGGCGCCGATCGGGGACGCCGCATGAGCGATCCGACCACGACGATCAGGCCATGGCCGCACGAAGCGCAAGGCCGGAGCGCCGCGGCGGGTGATGGCGACGCAATACGAGGAGCAACGAGCATGGCGGAAGCCCGGAACGTTACCGCCGGGTCGTTCGAACGCGAGGTCCTGGCCGCGCCGGGACTGGTGCTGATCGACCTGTGGGCGCCATGGTGCGCACCGTGCCGGGCACTCGCGCCCGTGATCGACGATATCGCCGACGATTTCGGCGATACGCTGACGGTCGGCAAGATCGACGTCGACGCTGAACCGTCCCTGCGCGACCGGCTGATGGTTCGCTCCGTCCCGACGCTGATCCTGTTCCGCGGCGGCGAGGAGCTGGCGCGCGCGACGGGCAACCAGTCGCGCGCACGCCTGACGGCATGGATCGAGGCACATCAATGACCATCGCATTCCATGGCGATCCGGCCTTGCAGTCGCAGCTGGTGTCGCGGCTCGGCCAGCACCGCGCCGACGGCACGCTGATCATCGGGGACACACGGTGGGACGGCGCGCGGGGCAGTCCGCTCGGCGTGCTGACCCACGATACCAGCATCGTATCACTGGCGACGCTGACGGGCTATCCGCTGGCGCTGGCGGGGCTGCTCGACCCGCTGGCGGCGATCATCCGCGGTCCGGAGGCCGCCGGTCGATTTGCGCGGCAATGGTTGTCGACGGCGATCGCGGGGGCCGACCTGGCGCCGGTGCCCGCGTTGATCGTCCTCGACCTGCTCGACCATCTGCCGCACGACATCATCGACTGCGCCGTGGTGACGCAGGTTGGCCGGTTGCATCGCGCGACGATCGCGGGAGAAAGCCTACCCCGGGCGGCATGGAATGCTTGTCGGCAGGCGATCATCGAGCAGGACGACGTCGAGGGCGACGAGGCGCGCAGCGCGGTGCTCGACCTCGTCGAGGCCGCGGCATGGCCGACGCGGGGCAGCCGATCGGTCCTGGCGACGATGATCATGGCCTGGTGCCGCCTGGCGGAATATGAGGGCCGAAGCGAATGGTCCGCCGCCGACGAGGATCGGGCGCAGGCAATGCTGCGGTCGTTGTGGGACGAGAACCGGGGCCGCCGCGAGGCTGGCGACGTGATCTGTTATCCTGCGCTTTTCGCCGAACGCGACCCATCGCTCGCCTCGCGCTTCGAGGCGAATCTCAGCGATGCCAATCGCCGCTATCTGGCGCGGGTGGACATGGCGGCGACGCTGGTCATCGACCGGATCGCGTCGGTGCGTCGCGCATAATCCTAAGGGTGCCATGTTGGACGTCATCGATTCGCATTTTCACCTCTGGTCGCTGACAAACCCGGGGCATCAGTGGCCGACGCCGGACATGCCGGCGCTCTATCGCGATTTCACCGCGGACGACCTGCGCAGGGCGGCGGCCGATGTGCGACTGGCCGGCGGGGTACTGGTCCAATCGCAGCCGACGGATGCCGACACCGACTGGATGCTGGCCGTGGCAGCGACGGAGCCGTTGGTGCTGGGGGTGTGCGGCTGGGTCGACCTGGCCGCCGCCGATGTGCCGCGGCGGATCGCCGAACTTGCCGCGATGCCCAAGCTCAGGGCGCTGCGGCCGATGCTGCAGTCGATCGCCGATACCGAATGGCTGCTGCGCGACGCATTGGCGCCGGCGATCGCGGCGATGATCGAGCATGGGCTGCGGCTCGACGCGCTGGTTCAGCCACGGCACCTGCCGATGCTCGCCGAGTTCGTCGATCGCTGGCCTGCATTGCCCGTCGTCATCGATCATGCCGCCAAGCCGCGTGCGGCGACGCGCGAGATGGATCCCTGGTGCGACGACATCGCGGCGCTGGCGGCGCGCGGGGTCTATTGCAAGCTGTCTGGCCTGCGCACCGAGCAGGGGCCCTATCAGCCGGCGCGGGCGCTGAAGCCTTATATCGACCATCTCGTCATCGAATTCGATCAGCGGCTGATGTGGGGCAGCGACTGGCCGGTGCTGCTCCAGTCGGGTGACCGCTACGACCGCTGGCTCGACGATGCGATCTGGCTGACCGACCTGGCGGAATGTGCGCAGGCGCGGTTGTTCGCCGGCTGCGCCCGCGAATTCTACGATCTGCCGCCGTCGAGCTGAGCGCGCAGATTTTGCAGGATCGGTTCGGCTACGGGAGCCAGCGGCGCGGCGGGCTTGCCGGCGCGGAGGCGGCGACGGTCTTTCTCGCTGGGCTCGACGATGCGCACGCGGACGGCGGCGGGGGATGCGGCGGTCAGGCCGAGCGAGGCGGCGGCGCCGCGCGACAGGTCGAGGATCCGGCTGTCGCCGCCGGCAAACGGGCCGCGATCGTTGATCCGGACCACCAATCGTCGCCCGGTCGCCAGCGCGGTAACCTCGACATAGGTCGGCAGCGGCAGCGTGCGATGCGCGGCAGTCAGCCAGCGGGCGCGGAACCGCTCGCCATTGGCGGTGCGCTTGCCCGACTCGTTGCCGTACCAGCTGGCATAGCCGAGCATGTCGTAGGTGGGATCGGCGGCGGGAACGTAGCTGCGGCCGCGGACAGCATAGGGGTTGCCGATCCGCACGGGATCGTCGCTGACCGGGCGATAGCCGCTGGCGCAGGCGGCGAGGGGCAGGGCGGCGAGAAGGACGAGGCGGCGCATGGCGGAGCTCATGGCGCGGAAGAGCGTCGCCGGTCCAGCCATGCCCTCGACTTTCCCCGCGGATCGGTCGACAGCCCGCGGCGATGATCGAGGAGCGGGGAGAGGGGCGCGTCGGGCGATGGCGGCTGATCGGCTTTGCCAGCGGCGACTTCGCGTTCAACCTCTATTGGCAGAGCGCGATGCTCTACCTGCTGTTCTACTACACCGACGCGCTTGGCCTCGGCATGGAGGCGGCGGCGGCGATGTATCTGGTCGCGTCCTGCTGGGACGGGGCAGTCAGCTTCGCGGTGGGGGTGCTCGTCGATCGCTATTGGCCGCGCCAGGCGATGCGACGCGCGCTGGTGCTGGGCGCGGTGCCGTTGGGGCTGTCGTTCGCGCTGGCCTATGCGCCGCCGCCGGTCGGCGGCACGGCGGGAGCGGCGATCGTGCTGGCGGGACATCTATTGTTCCGAACCGCCTATGCGCTGGTCAATATCCCCTATCTGGCGCTGTCGGGCCGGGTGAGCGGCGACAGTCGCGACCGATCGTTCGTCGCCGGCATCAGGATGCTGGCGGGGACGGCGGCGGCGGTGCTGGTGGCGCTGGGAACGGTGCCCCTCGGCAGCGCGCTGATGGGCGTTCGTGGCGGACCCCAGGCGTTTCTGGGGGCGGCAATGCTATTCGCCGGCATCGGCAGCGTGATCCTGATCCTGGTCGGTTGGACGTTCCGCGATGCACTGGTTGCCGATGATGACGACGCGCAGACGGCGCCGTTCTCGGTCCTGGCCTCGCTCGCGGCGACCGCAGGCAATCGCGCGTTCGTGACGCTGGCGGCGGCGATGATGGCGATGATCGTCGCGGTGTCGGTGCTCGACAAATCGGTGCTCTATTACTTCAAATATGCGCTTGGGGACGAAGCGGCGGGGCATCTGGCGCTGGCGGCGATGATGGCGGTCAGCGCGGTGGCGGTGCCAATGTGGATGGGAATCGCGCGGGTCATCGGCGTCAGGCGATTATGGTTCGTTGCAAGTGGGTTGTGCGGGATCGGCCTGACGGTCTTCGCGCTCGCCGACCTGCCGCGGACCGGGGCGATGCAGCTGTTCCTGGTGACGATGCAGGCAGGGACGGTGGCGCTGCACTTCGCCTTTTGGTCAATGCTGCCCGATGCGATCGACTGGGGGCGGCGGGCGCATGGCATGCGTGCCGACGGGGTGGCGTTCGGGCTGGTGGCGCTGCTCCAGAGGCTGGCGATCGGGGTGGCGACCGCGATGCTTGGGCTATCGCTCGGCCAATCGGGCTATGTCGCCAACAGCGCCCAGTCGCCGGAGACGCTGACCGCCCTGCGGGTGACGATCGCGCTGGTGCCGCTGGGCTTCTTCATGCTGGCGGCGGTGATGATGGCGCTTAACCCGCTCGGTCGGCGAGCGGGTTGAGCCAATTGTCGTTTTAGCGAACCAGTTCGAACGTCCCATGGGCGCCGTCGGCCTGGGCGGAAGGCGCGATCCAGACGTCGAAGGTGCCCGGCTCGACGGTCGGCTGAAGGTCCTGGCCGAGGAACTGGAGCTGCTCGCGGGTCAGGGTGAAGGCGACATGCTCGCTCGCCCCCGGCGCCAGCGCGACCTTGCGATAGGCCTTCAGCTCGCGGACGGGGCGGGTGATCGTCGCCACCCGGTCGCGAATGTAAAGCTGGACGACTTCCTCGCAGGCACGGGTGCCGCCGTTGGTGATCGTCGCCGCGATCTCGATCCGGCCGTCCCACGCCATCGTCGCGGGCACGGTGATCGCGCCATAGCCGACCTTGCCATAGGTCAGCCCGTGACCGAACGGATAGAGCGCCGCATTGGGGGCCGTGCGCCACTGCGCCTTGTAGGGCTCACGCGGACCGGCGGGGGCGGGGCGGCCGGTCGCCTTGTGGTCGTAGTGATAGGGTTCCTGGCCGCTTTCGTAGGGGAAGCTCATCGGCAGGCGGCCCGAGGGCGAACAGGCGCCGAACAGGACGTCGGCGATGGCGTTGCCGCTCTCCGAGCCAAGGAACCAGGTGACAAGGATCGCGGGCGCATCGCGCACGGCGCCCTCGAGCGCCAGGCCGCGTCCATTCTTGAGCAGCACGACGATCGGCTTGCCGGTCTTCGCCACCGCCTCGGCGAGCGCCATTTGCGGTGCGGGCACGGTGATCGAGGTGCGCGACTGCGCCTCGCCGGACATGCCTTCGCTCTCGCCGATCGCGAGGACGACGATGTCGGCAGCCTGCGCTGCGGCGACCGCGGCGTCGATGCCGCCGGCCAGCGGCTCCTCTACGCCCGAACCCGGCGTCGTCGAGACGTTCGTCGCGCCGGCGTTGCGCAGGCCGGTGACGAGATCGACCGCCTGGTTGTTGTCGCCATAGACCACCCAAGGTCCATTGAGGTCGTGCTGGCCGCTGGCGAACGGGCCGATCAGCGCGATGCGACGGTTCTTGTCGAGCGGGAGCAGGTCGCCCTCGTTCTTGAGCAACACCATCGCCTTGCGACCCGCCTCGCGCGACAGCGCCAGCGCCGCCTTGGTGCGCGAGCGGGTCTTCTCGCGCTTCTTGTCGATGCGGCGGAAGGGATCGTCGAACAGGCCGAGCTGCTGCTTGACGGCGAGGACGCGGCGAACCGATCGGTCGACTAGTTCCTGCGGCACCGCGCCCTCGCGAACCAGCGCGGGGACGTGGAGGGCGTACAGGTTCGACTGCATCGACATGTCGACACCCGCCAGGAAGGCGATGCGCGCCGCATCCTTGCCGTCGTTGGCGAAGCCGGCGGCGATCATCTCTTCGTCGCCGGTATAGTCGGAGACGATGATGCCGGGGAATTTCCATTCGTCGCGCAGCACCTGCTTCATCAGCCAGGGATTGCCGGTCGCGGGGATGCCGTTGATCTCGTTGAACGAGGCCATGCCACTCATCGCGCCCGCGTCGAAGCCGGCCTTGTACGGCGGCAGGTAGACCTCGCGCAGCGTTCGTTCCGACAGGTCGACGATATTATAGTCGAGCCCGCTTTCGGCGGCGCCATAGGCGGCGAAATGCTTGATGCAGGCCATCACCGCGTCATCGGCGGCGAGGCTCTTGCCCTGGAAGCCGCGGACGCGCGCGGCGGCGAACAGGCGGCCGAGCATCACGTCCTCGCCCGCGCCTTCCATCGTCCGGCCCCAGCGCTGGTCGCGGGCGATGTCGACCATCGGGAAGAAGGTCCAGTCGATGCCGGCGCCCGCCGCCTCATAGGCGGCGACGCGCGCGGTGCGCATCGCGAGGTCGGGTTCGAAGCTGGCGGCCTCGGCGACGGGCACCGGAAAGATGGTGCGATGGCCGTGGATGACGTCGGCCGCGAAGATCAGCGGGATTTTCAGCCGCGACCCGCGCATCACCGCCTGCTGCATCCGCCGCGCCATCTCGGCACCGTTGCCGTTGAAGACACCGGTCAGCTTGCCAGCGACGGCGTCGGCGATCTGGCCATCGAAGCTAGGGCCGGTGGAGGGAGGATTGAGCGCGGTCGCGACACCGCCACCCCAGGCCGCGGCGTTGAGCTGGAGCTGGCCGGCCTTCTCCTCGAGCGTCATCTTGCCGATCAGCGCCTCGATCGATGCCGGCAGTGCCATCGCGTCGGTCTGGGCCAGCAATGCCCGCGCCGGGCTGCTGGCCCAGGCGGCGACGGCACCTGCACCCAGCAACGCCGCACGGCGCGAAATCGTGGTGTCGGTCATGATCCTCGAACTCTCCCCTTGCCGGCCGCCCGCCCGTCGAAGGCTTTTGGCGTTGACCGATGCTTGTAACCGGTTACACACGCCATGTCCGTCGCACAAGATGCAGCCATGCGCTATCGCGACGGACAGTCGTACTGCGTTGAGGGGGGAGGGGTTAGCGTGAGGTCGGCATCCGCCACGATCCGCGATGTGGCGCGGGTGGCAGAGGTTTCGGTGGCATCGGTGTCGCGCGCGCTGAACGGGCATAGCAGCGTCCATCCCGACACGCGCGCCCGCGTCGTGGCCGCCGCCAAGACGCTGGGCTATGTTCCCCATGCGGGTGCGCGCAGCCTGTCGATGGCGCGGACGCATGCGATCGGCGTGGTGCTGCCCGACCTGCACGGCGAGTTCTTCTCCGAAATCGTGCGTGGCATGGACCGCGAGGTGAGCGCGCGCGGCTATCACCTGTTGCTGTCGAACATGCACGCCGACGCCGCACTGGCGGCGCAGGCGATCCGGTCGATGCGCGGGCGCGTCGACGGGCTGATCGTGATGGCGCCTCAGCTCGATGCCGAGGGGCTGGACGATGCGCTGCCGCCCGATCTGCCTGCGGTACTGGTCAACGCGCACGACGACATCGGTCGTGCCGGCTTTCGCGTCGACAATGCGGCGGGCATCGCGGCGGTGGTTCGGCATCTCGTCGACGGCGGGCGGCGCAAGCTGGTCCATGTCGCGGGGCCATCGGGGAACATCGATGCCGGCGAGCGCCGTGAGGGGTTCCTGACGGCGATGGCCGAGCATGCGCCCGGCGTCGAGCCGGTGGTGATCGAGGGCGACTTTCGCGAGGCATCGGGCGCGACCGCGGTCGGGCTGCTGCGCGCCCGAGGGCTAGCGTTCGACGGGATCGTCGCCGCCAACGACATGATGGCGCTTGGCGTCATGGCGGCATTGCGCGAGGCGGACATCGCCGTGCCGCGCGCCGTCGCGGTGACGGGCTTCGACGACGTGCCGCTCGCGCGCTACCTGGGGCTGACGACGGTCCGCGTGCCGATCGCCGACATGGGCGCGCGTGCGGTGGCGCGACTGATCGGCGCCCTCGAAGATGCCCCGCTCACCGACGACGTCGAAACCATCGATACCGACCTCGTCGTCCGAACGACCACAGGAAGCTGACCGCATGACCATCGCCCTCGATCGCAGGACGCTATTGGCCCGCGCGCCGCTGGCTGCGGGAGCCGCGCTGATACCGGGCGCAAGCGCGCTGGCGGCGACGCCCGCGCTGCCGCGCTGGTTCGACGATCTCGAGCATCGCACCTTCCGCTACTTCTGGGACCTCGCGAACCGCAGCAACGGGCTGGTGCCCGACCGCTGGCCGACACCGTCGTTCGCGAGCATCGCCGCGGTCGGCTTCGCGCTCACCGCTTATCCGATCGGGGTCGAGCGTGGCTGGATCAAGCGCGATGAGGCGCGCGGCCTGACGCTGACGACGCTGCGCTTCTTCGACCAGGCGAAGCAGGGCGATGCCGAGAGCGGCGTCAGCGGTCACCAGGGCTTCTTCTACCACTTCCTCGATATGGAAACGGGCACGCGCTATCGCGATACCGAGCTGTCGAGCGTCGACACCACACTGCTGTTTCTCGGCATACTGTTCGCCGGCGCATGGTACGACCGCGCCGACCCGGTCGAAGCGGAGATCAGGCGGCTCGCGGCGCGGATCACCGACCGCGCCGACTGGCCGTGGTTCACCAACGCGGGCGGCACGGTGTCGATGGGCTGGCATCCCGGCAAGGGTTTCATCGAGCGCGCGTGGGACGGGTACAACGAGGGGATGATGGTCTATATCGTCGGCCTCGGCAGCCGCGGCAAGCCGCTGGCGGACGGGGCGTGGGACGCGTGGGCCAAGACCTATCCCGGCTTCTGGCGCGGTGAGGGCGGGACACGGCACCTGGCCTTCGCGCCGCTGTTCGGCCACCAGTACAGCCAGATGTGGATCGACTTCCGCGGCATCCGCGATGCGGCGATGCGCGAGGCGGGGCTCGACTATTTCGAGAACAGCCGCCGCGCGACCTATGCCAACCGCGCCTACTGCATCGCCAATCCGATGCGATGGGACGGCTATGGCCGCGACGTCTGGGGCCTGACCGCGTGCGACGGGCCAGGTAATTTCCAGCTGCCGTTCAAGGGGCGGACCGCGGAGTTCTTCGGCTATGCGGCGCGCGGGCCGCTGGGGCAGCCCGACGAGCGCGACGACGGCACGATCGCACCGACCGCGGCGCTCGGCAGTCTCGCCTTCGCGCCCGAGATCGTAGTGCCGGCGGCGGCAGCGATGAAGCGCTGGCCGCGGCTGTACGGGCAATATGGCTTCCTCGACAGCTTCAACCCGTCGTTCCGCTATACCGACGTCAAGCTGGAAACCGGATCGGTCGACGCCAAGAGCGGCTGGGTGGCGAAGGACTATCTCGGCATCGACCAGGGCGCGATTTCGGGCGCGATCGCCAATGCGCGGGACGAGGGGGTGTGGCGGGCGATGCGGCGCTCGCCGACGATCCGGCGCGGGTTGCAGCGGGCGGGGTTTACCGGCGGGTGGCTGGGCTGATCAACGTCATCGCGAGCGCAAGCGAAGCAATCCATCGCGTCCCGGTCCGTCGCTGGATTGCTTCGCTCCGCTCGCAATGACGGCGTAAGGTAGAGCATGACGAACACCGATCACCCCAATCCGCCGCTCAAGACCATCACCATCGTCGGTGGCGGTACGGCGGGATGGATGACGGCGGCACTCCTCTCTCGGCTGTTTCTCGGCGCCTACACGATCCGCCTGATGGAGAGCGAGGAGATCGGCACGATCGGCGTTGGCGAGGCGACGATCCCGGCGATCCGCACCTTCAACGGGCTGGCCGGGATCGACGAATATGAGATGGTCCGCGCCACCCAGGCGACGTTCAAGCTGGGCATCGAATTCCGCAACTGGCGCAGCCCCGGGCACAGCTACATCCATGGCTTCGGCAAGATCGGGCAGGATCTCTACTGGCTGCATTGCCACCAGTTCTGGCTGAAGGAGCAGGCGGCGGGACGGGCGAAGCATCTCGACCACTATGCCCTCAACACGCTGGCGGCGCGGATGAACCGCTTCGCCATGCCCGATCCGAGCAACCCGCACTCGCCGCTCGCCGATATCGACTACGCCTATCACTTCGACGCCTCGCTCTTCGCGCGGTTCCTGCGCGGGCGGGCCGAGGCGGCTGGGGTCGAGCGGATCGAGGGGCGGATCGTCGCGGCCAACCGGCGTGGAGAGGACGGTTTCCTCGACCATGTCATGCTCGCCGATGGGCGGAAGATCGACGGCGACCTGTTCGTCGACTGTTCGGGCATGCGCGGGCTGTTGATCGGCGATGCGATGGGCGTCGGCTATGAGGATTGGAGCCAGTGGCTGCTGTGCGACCGCGCGCTGGCGGTGCCGAGCGCGCGGGCCGGCGAGCTGACGCCCTATACCCGCTCGACCGCGCATGGCGCGGGGTGGCAGTGGCGCATTCCGCTGCAGCATCGCACCGGCAACGGTCATGTCTATGCGAGCCGCTTCGTCGACGACGATGCGGCGGCGGCGACGCTGATGGCGCACCTCGACGCGCCGGCGCTCGACACGCCGCGGCCGGTCCGCTTCCACCCGGGCAAGCGGCACAGGGCGTGGGAGAGGAACGTCGTCGCGCTCGGGCTGGCGGGTGGGTTCCTCGAGCCGCTCGAATCGACGAGCATCCACCTGATCCAGACCGGCATCCTGCGGCTGATCGCGCTGTTTCCGGGTCGCGGCTTCAACGCCGCGGACATCGACGAGTACAACCGGCAGACCGACTTCGAATATCGCGACGTGCGCGACTTCATCATCGCGCATTACAAGGTGACGGAGCGAGAGGACACCGAGTTCTGGCGCTACCTCAAGCATATGGACGTGCCCGACAGCCTGACCGAGCGGCTGGACCTGTTCGCCGCCTCGGCGCGGTTTTTCATGCATGGCAAGGCGGAGCTGTTTCGCGAGGAGAGCTGGGTGCAGGTGCTGCTGGGGCAGGGGCTCAAGGCGCACTATGATCCGATGGTCGACATGATCCCCGCCGATCAGGCGAGCGCGTTCCTGAAGGACGTCGAGGAGGTGATCGCCGACGTCGCCGCCGGGCTGCCGACGCATGAGGCGTTCATCGCCCGCCACTGCCGTGCGCCTGCCATGAGTGTGGCTGCCGGGCAACAGTCGTCGCGATAGTTAATCGGGCTTCGCGGCGTCGGTTGTAACCGGTTACGGGTAAGCGTAACCGGTTCCATAAGCCCTGCGGCGCCACGGGCCATCCGTGCGCGCAAAGAGGGGCGGTGGTTTAGTGAGGGGAACCGACATGGCATCCAGCATCTATCGTGCGCAGCTTCGCCGCGGCATCTCGGCGGTAGCGGTCGCCGCTGCGCTCGTGATAAGTACACCGGCGCTGGCACAGACGACATCGACGCTGCGCGGGCGCGTCGCCGGTGCGCCGGCTGGCACTGCCGTCACCATCACCGACCTGACGACCGGCCAGGTCATCAACGGCCGCACAAATGCGGCGGGCGACTACACAATCCCCGGCATCCGCCCCAGCACCTATCGCATCGCGGTCGCGGGCCAGCGTCCCGAGCAGGTCGTGGTACCCGTCGGCCAGATCATCACCGTCGACCTCGGCACCGCGGCGGGCGCCGCAGAGAGCGCCACCACCGAAACCAATGCTCAGGGCGGGGCCGGATCGGGCACGGGCAGCGACATCGTCGTGACCGCGCGGCGCACCCAGGAAGTGCGCACCGCCGAAGTCGCGACCAACGTGTCGCAGCAGCAGATCGAAAGTCTGCCGCAGAACGATCGCAACTTCCTGAACTTCGCCGCGCTTGCGCCCGGCGTCGCGGTGACGCCCGGCAACGGTGCGCGCCAGGTGCAGGCAGGCGGCATCAGCGCCGACAACATCAACGTCTACATCGACGGCCTCAGCCTGAAGAACCAGGTCAACCACGGCGGCGTCGCCGGCCAGAACTTCAGCCGCGGCAATCCCTTCCCGCAGCTGGCGGTGCAGGAGTTCAAGGTCGATACCCAGAACTTCAAGGCCGAGTATGAGCAGGCCGGATCGGCGATCATCACTGCAGTGACCAAGTCGGGCGGCACCAGCTTCCACGGCACGCTGTTCGGCGAGTGGCAGCCCAAGTCGTTCATCAGTCGCCCCTATTTCGACCGGCCGGGCAAGGCGAACAACCCCGACGGCACGATCCCCAAGCCCGATTACGATCGCAAGCAATATGGCGGGGACTTCGGCGGCCCGATCATCAAGGACGTGCTGCACTTCTACGGCGCGTTCGAGGCGACCGACCAGCGGCTGCCATCCAATTCGGTGCTGCTGCAGACGTCGCAGGGCATCCCCCAGGCGATCGCCAGCCAGTACAACGGCAGCTATCCGCAGAGCTTCAACCAGAAGCTGTACTTCGGCAAGCTGACCGCTTTCGCGTCGGCGGCCGACACGATCAACTTCAGCGTCTTCCTGCGCCGCGAGAGCAACCTGGCGGACTTCGGCGGGACGTCGGTGCCGTCGCACGGTCACTTCCTGCAGTCCAAGATCGACCAGTATCAGCTCGAGTGGAACCATCGTGGCGACGAGTGGCTGAACGAGGCGACGCTCGCCTATAACAAGGCGTTCAACGGCACGCCGCGGGTCGCCGACGGTCCCGAGATCATCCTGGGCGTGCCGGGCGGCGTGCTTGCGGCGCTGGGCGCCAACGGCTTCGAGCAGTACGACAACCAGAAGAGCGTCACGTTCAAAGACAACGTCACCTTCTTCAGCGGCGCGCATGTCGTGAAGGCGGGTTTCCGCTTCGCCGCCAGCACCCTGTCGCGCGCCGAGGACAATCTCGGCAACGGCGCCTACTATTTCACGCCGCAGACCTTTACGTCGTTCGATGCCTCGACGCCGCAATCTGCGCAGATCTCGGTCGTGCCGGTCCGCGCGGCGTCGGTTAACAACAACCAGGTCGGCTTGTTCATCCAGGACGACTGGACGGTCGACGAGCATTTAACGATCAACGCCGGCATCCGCTGGGATTACGAAGACAACGCCAAGAACGACCGGTTCGTGACCCCCGCGCCGATCGCCGCCGCGCTGCGCGCATACCAGCCGTGGAAGGCGGCGGGAATCAACCCGGAGGACTACATCTCCACCGGCAGCAACCGTAAGCCGTATTGGAAGGCGTTCCAGCCGCGCGTCGGCGTGTCGTACGACATCAACGGCGACCGCGACACGGTGCTGTTCGCCGGTGCCGGCCGCTATTACGACCGGCCGCTGTTCATCACCTCGGCGATCGAAACCATCAAGGCGGTGTACCAGCGCACGCTGCTGCTGAACTTCTGCGACGGCAGCGGCCAGCCGACCTGCGCGTCGGTGCGAGCGGGCAACGGCGGCGCGCTGCCGGCGACGACGCTGGCGTGGAACCCGGCGTACAAGAACGTCGATACGCTCCGCGCGGCCGCAACCGCGACGGGTGTCGGCGGTGAGGTGTGGCTACTCAACAACGACACCAAGCTGCCCTTCTCCGACCAGTTCAACATCGGCGTGCGCAAGCGGCTGGGTTCGATCCAGACGTCGATCACGCTCAGCCACATCCGCAGCCACAACATCTTCAAATATGTTCGCGGCAATCGCCTGCCGAGCGGGCAGTATACGTCGCAGGGCGACCAGTGGATCGAGGACGGCTTCCCCGCGCAGGGCCTGCTGCCCGGCTATAGCGGCAAGCTGAACATCGGGTCGAACGACGGCAAGGCGACGTACAACGCGGTGTACTTCACTGCCGAGAAGCCGTTCGTCGCGGGATCGAAGTGGGGCTTCACCAGCACGCTGACGATCCAGCAGGCGAAGAGCAACGTCGCGCAGGAGCTGCAGGGCGACGAGTTCTACAATGGCCCGCGCGTCGATGCCTATGGCACCAACTTCGTCGCCGGTGTCGAGAAGTGGCGCTTCGTCGGCACCGCGATCGCGCGCGGTCCGTTCGATACGAAGCTGTCGGTGACGGGCACGTTCAGTTCGGGCCCGTCGTTCGGCCAGGTGATCTTCCCGGCCGATGGCCAGCGGGCCCCGGAAAACGCCTGCTGCTACGGTAATTTCGGCGGCGTGTTCTGGCCGGGGACGTTCCTGGGCTATTCGAGCGTCGATGCGCGGATCGCCAAGAACTTCAAGATGCCCTGGGGTCACGACCTCGAGATCAACTTCGCGGCGTTCAACCTGTTCGATTCGGTGAACCGCAACTACTCGGCCTGGGGCGCCGGGGCCGGCCGCAACCCGACGAAGGAAGAGAATGGCACCGTCGGTGTCGGTCGGTCGTTCCAGGTCGGTGCGCGCTACAAGTTCTGAGGCACGCGAGGGGCGCGGGGTCGCATGACGCCGCGCCTGCTCCGTGTCGGGCAGAGCGATAGCCCCGTCGTAATCGTCGACGACGTGATCGGCGACACCGCGGCCGTGATCGACCTGGCGGCGGCGATGGCGCCGTTTCCCGCCGTTGCTGGGAGCTATTACCCCGGTGTGCGACGGGTGCTGACCCCCGCCGACGGCGCCGCGCACGGCTATGCGACCGCGCTCCTCCAGGCGGTGGCGCCGTTCATCGGCGGTGCCTTCGACGTCGACGGCTTCGACTGGATCGAGGGCAGCTTTTCGATGGTCACGACCCAACCGTCGGCGCTGGCAGCGGCGCAAAGGGCGCCGCATTTCGATGCGGTCGATCCGGGCTATATCGCCGTCCTCCACTATCTGGCCGACACGCCCGGCAGCGGCACCGCCTTCTATCGCCAGCGCGCGACCGGGATCGAACGGGTCGATGCCGGCAATCGCGAAGCGCTCGTGGCGGCGGCGCGGCGCGATAGCGAACGTTTGATTGGCTACACCAACGCCAGCAACGCGGCGTTCGACCAGATTGGCGTGGTCGAGGCGAAACGCGATCGCGTCGTGATCTATCAAGGGTGCCTGCTGCACTCGGGGATCATCCCGGCCGACATGCCGCTCAGCGCCGATCCGCGGGTCGGCCGGCTGACGACCAACCTCTTTATTCAGGCACGATGATGATGATCCGCTACCTGCCGCTCTTCGCCCTCATGCTGTCGGTGCCGGCCAATGCCGCGACTTACGCCAATCCGGTGGACGTCGACTACCGCTACAACTTCGAGCAGGTGAACGAGGGCGTCTCGTACCGCACCGGCGCCGACCCGGTGATCGTGCCGTTCAAGGGCGCCTATTACCTGTTCCTGACGCTGGCCGATGGCTATTGGCGATCGACGGACCTGGTGACGTGGCGCTTCGTGACAGCGAGCCGCTGGCCCGCCGAAGGGATCGTCGCGCCGGCGGTGACGTCGGACGGCGAGCGCCTGCTTATCATGCCGTCGATGACGGGGCAGGGCGCGATCTATACGACCAGCGACCCGGCGAGCGGCAAGCTTGATTATTACGTCCGCCGCCTGCCGAACCTGCCGGGGGCGGTAAGGTCGGGGTTCGAGGATGCGATCAAGCCGGGTCAGGTGCCGCCGGGGCCTTGGGACCCCGACCTGTTCCGCGACGATGACGGGCGTTGGTATCTCTATTGGAATTCGTCGAACGTTTTCCCGATCTATGGCGCGCCGATCAGCATGGCGGACGGCAAGCTTACCTATGGCACGCCACGTGAATCACTGGTCTTGCTCGATCCGGCGCGGCACGGGTGGGAGCGGTTCGGCCAGGACCATAGCGGCACGCTACCCGACGGGACGCCGATCAAGCCCTTCATGGAAGGGGCGTGGATGACGAAGGTCGGTGGGCGCTATTATCTGCAATATGGCGCGCCCGGCACCGAGCACAATGCCTATGCGACCGGCGTGTACGTCGGCACGTCGCCGCTGGGTCCGTTCACCTATGCGGCGTATAATCCGGTCGGGTACAAACCCGGCGGGTTCGTCCAAGGCGCAGGGCACGGCAACACGTTCCAAGACGTCCATGGCAATTGGTGGAACACGGGGACGCCGTGGATAGGCTATAACTGGACGTTCGAGCGGCGCGTCGGCCTCTGGCCGGCAGCGTTCGAGGCGGACGGACAGATGCGGGTGTCGACGCGGTTCGGCGACTTTCCGCAGCGGATGCCGACGGCGCGCGTCAGCGATCCCGACGCGCTGTTCACCGGCTGGATGCTGCTGTCCTATCGCAAGCCGATGACGGCGAGCGCGAGCGTCGCCGGTCATCCGCCGACCGATGCGGCGGACGAGAATCCGCGCAGCTTCTGGCTGTCGCCCAGCAAGGCGCCGGGCGCGACGCTGACGGTCGACCTGGGCGCGGCGAAGACGGTGCGGGCCGTGCAGGTCAACTTCGCCGACTATCAGGCGGGGCGGTTCGGCGATGCCGCCGACATCTACACCGACTTCCGGCTCGAGCACTCGCTCGACGGGCGGCGATGGTCGCCGCTGGCGCGAACCGAGCCGCCGCGACGCGACCGGCCCAACGCCTATTTCGAACTGCCGCGGGCGGTGCGCACCCGCTACGTCCGCTACGTGCATGGCCATATCGGTGGCGCGAACCTGGCGGTCAGCGACCTGCGCGTGTTCGGCAACGCCGATGGCGCGCCTCCCGCCGCGCCGATGCTGGCGGAGGCGTCGCGGGGTAGGGACCAGCGGGACGCGACGATCCGCTGGCGGCGCGTACCGGGCGCGGTCGGCTATAACGTTCGCTGGGGGATCAAGCCCGATCGGTTGGCGCTGACGTACCAGCTGTTCGCCGATCGCGTCGCCGCGGGCGAGGCGGCAACGCTGCCCTTGCGTGCCCCGACGGTGGGGCAACGCTATTACGTCGCGGTCGAGGCGTTCGACGAGGCGGGCGTCTCGAAGCTGAGCGGGGTGGCCGAGATCCGCTAGCGCTATAGCCCGAAGCGGAAACCATAGCCGAGGCCGAGCGACGCCTGGAGCCGCTCGCCGCGTTCGCGGACGAGTGGCGATCGGCCGGCCGGATCACCGAGATAGTCGATGCCGGTGAACAGCGTCACCGCGCTGCGCCGACCGATCGGCCTAACCAGCGTGCCGCCCAGACCTGCGGACAGCAGGCCGCCGCGCGGACGATAGCGGGCGAGTCCGGTGGCGCCCGACTGGCGCGCGTCGATGCCGAAATAGGGGCGCATGAAGGCCGCGCTCGCCAGCGTGACGCGCGGGCCGACGCTGTAGCTGAAGCCATTGCCGCGACCCTGGCGGGCGAACCCCAGGTCAGCGAGGATGCCTTCGTGCCCGCCACCCAGCCCCTTGCGCACTTCGGCGCGCGCGCGCCAGCCACGGCGGGGGCCGAACTGCTTCTCTAGGAAGCCGCCCGCTTCCGCCGTCGCCAGAATATTGCCGAGCCCACGCAGCGCGTCGCTGCCGCCGGCGACCAGGAACGGCGAGCCGCCGTCGCGGTCGTCGCGGCCGAAGCGCAGCTTGACGAGCGGCCCGGCCCGCCACCCATCGCGGCGCAGCGCGTTCCACCCGAGCCCGTCGGGAACCGAGGCGAACAGGACGTCGCGATAGGCGACGCGAAGGTCGGGGAAGATCGACAGCGAATAGTCCTTGGACCCCAGCCACGCCGGGCCGACGACGGGCGCCGCCCCGATCGTGACGGACCAGCCCTGCGGTACCGTGCCGGCCGGTGGACCGGCAACCGGGGGGCGGGCGGCCTGCTGGGTGGTCTGTGCGGCGGCAAGACTGGGAAACGCTGCCAGGCACAGCGTGATGAAAGCGATACGCATGTCGATCCTCTCCCGAAGGACTGATCGCTCCTGTCGCAGCTTTGGTCACGCTGGGCCAGAGCACGAAACCGACGTCGGACAGACGGGTTGAGCACTCATGACCACGTTCGCCCGCCCCGCCGCCGCACGGCATGCCGATGACACGGCACGGATCGCCGTCATCGCCTTCGCAATTCTCCAGATACTGACGCCGGTGTTGCCGACTTTGGGCATCGGCATGCCGATCGGATCGCAGTCGAATAGCGTGCGGACGTTGATCACGCCGGCAGGGTGGGCGTTTTCGATCTGGGGCGCGCTCTATACGGGCTCGCTGCTGTTCGCGGTGTACCAGGCCTTGCCGGGTCAGCGCGACAACCGGCTGGTGGCGCGGCTTCGTTGGCCGGCGGCGGGGGCGTTCCTGGGCAACGCCGTGTGGGCGGCCTATACGCAGCTGCTCGGGCTGAACATCGTGTCGGTGGCGATCATCGGCTGGACGCTCGGCTGCCTGATCGTGGCGTATCTGCGGATCACCGCGGCGGGTCCTCGCTACACGACCGGTGAGCGCTGGCTGGCGGTGCTGCCGCTCAGCGCGCTGACGGCGTGGCTGACCGCGGCGACGATCGTCAACGTCGCGGCGTCGCTTCGCTTCCATGGCGTCGAGGCGGGTGAGGGCGCGCCGGCGATCTCGGCGCTGATGGTTGCGATCGGGGGCGTGATCGCGGGGCTGACCGTCTATCGCGGCCGCGGCAACCTGGCCTATGCGATCGTCTTTTTGTGGGCGCTGGCCGGGATCTATGCCGCGGGGGGACAGCGGGCGGGCATCGTCGCCGCATCCGCCGCCATCGCGGCAATGCTGGTCGTGGCGGGCACCGCGCTAGGCGCCCGCCGAGCCCGGAGCTGATCCTCAGCGCCAGTCGAGCGCCGGCGCGACATGGGTCAGGATGCTCTCGATGACGTGGGTGTTGTACTCGACGCCAAGCTGGTTGGGGACGGTCAGCAGCAGCGTATCAGCTTCCGCGATCGCCTCATCGGCGCGGAGCTGGTCGATCAAGGCATCGGGCTCGGCGGCGTAGGAACGGCCGAAGACGGCGCGCATGTTGTCGATGACGCCGATCTGGTCGGAACTGTCGCCGCGACCGAAATAGGCGCGGTCCCGGTCGTTGGTCAGCGCGAAAATCGAACGCGATACCGATACGCGCGGTGCGCGCTGATGGCCCGCCTCGGCCCAGGCGGCGCGATAGGCGCGGATCTGACGCGCCTGCTGGACGTGGAAGGGCTCGCCGCTCTCATCGGCCTTCAGCGTCGAGCTTTGCAGGTTCATCCCCATCTTCGCCGCCCAGGCCGCGGTCGCGTCGGACGCCGAACCCCACCAGATGCGGTTCCGAAGTCCGGCCGAGTGCGGCTCGATGCGCAAGGGGCCGGGCGGGTTGGGGAACATCGGGCGCGGGTTGGGCTGGGCAAAGCCTTCGCCCTTCAGGATTTCCATGAATACCTCGGCATGGCGGCGGCCCATGTCGGCGTCGCTTTCGCCGGGTGCGGGGGCATAGCCGAAGTGGCGCCAACCCTCGATCACCTGCTCCGGCGAGCCGCGACTGATGCCGAGCTGTAGCCGGCCACCGGCGATCAGGTCGGCCGATCCCGCGTCCTCCGCCATATAGAAGGGGTTCTCGTAGCGCATGTCGATGACGCCGGTGCCGATCTCGATCCGGCGGGTACGGGCGCCGACCGCGGCGAGCAGCGGGAAGGGTGAGGCGAGCTGCTGCGCAAAATGATGCACGCGGAAATAGGCGCCGTCGGCACCCAGCTCTTCGGCGGCGACGGCGAGGTCGATCGACTGGAGCAGCACGTCGCTCGCCGAACGGGTGGCGGAATGGGGCGTGTCGGACCAGTGGCCGAACGACAGGAAACCGATCTTCTTCATGTTCCAGAAGATCGGATGATCGCCGTCGTGGTGCAATGGCAGGACCAGCCGCATTACGGCAACGCTACGTCTTCAACTTGTCACCGATCCTGCACGGCAGTGTCTTGAAGTACGGATAGAGAACCAAGGCAGTCGAGGAACCCTGTTCCTTCATTCTCCCAAGGAGAAGAGCCATGGCTTCGCTGCCGCTACTGCCCGAAACTGCCCGCGAGGGTCGTCGATCCAGCCGCCCGGTGCCTCCCTTCGCCAAACTGCCGGCGTGGATGAGCGAGCAGGAGGACGATCGCGGCGACGGTGGGCTGGAGCGGGCGCGGACGCGCTATCGGACGATCTTCATCTCCGACCTCCATCTCGGCACCGCAGGATCGAATGCGACGATGCTGCTCGATTTCCTGAAGCGGAACGAGTGCGAGACGCTGTACCTGGTCGGCGACATCGTCGACGGCTGGCAGCTGCGCAAGGGCTGGTACTGGCCGCAGGCGCATAACGACGTGGTCCGCGCGATCCTGAAGATGGCGAAGCACGGGACGCGCGTGATCTATGTCCCCGGCAACCACGACGAGCATTTCCGCGATTACGTCGGTCTGGAATTCGGCGGGATCGAGCTGCTCGACGACGACATCCACACCACCGCCGACGGACGCCGGCTGCTGGTGATCCACGGCGACCAGTTCGACAATGTCGTCCTCTATCACAAGTGGCTCGCGTTCCTGGGTGACGGTGCCTACACGCTGCTGCTCAAGAGCAACCGCTGGGTGAACCGGGTGCGGCGGATGTTCGGCCTGCCCTATTGGTCGCTCGCCGCGCATATGAAGAAGCGGGTGAAGAACGCGGTATCGTTCATCTCGCGCTTCGAGGAAGTCGTCGCGCATGCGGCGGCCGAGCGCGGCGTCGAGGGCGTGGTGTGCGGGCACATCCATTCCGCCGAAATCCGCGCGTTCGGCGACGTGACCTACTATAACGACGGCGATTGGGTGGAGAGCTGCACCGCGCTGGTCGAGGCGGCGGACGGCAGCCTCAGCATCATCGACTGGGCCGAGCAGACCCGCGCCGAGGCGATGGCGGAGCGGGTGCGCGAGCGCAGCCGGCCGCAACTGGTGCCGGTCGAGGCGGTGGCGTGAGGATCGCGCTGGTCAGCGACGCCTGGAGCCCGCAGGTCAACGGCGTGGTCCGCACGCTGACGACGACGGTCGAGCTACTTCGCCAGGGCGGGCATGTCGTGGAGACGGTGACGCCCGACGGCTTCCCGACCTTGCCATGCCCGAGCTATCCCGAGATCAGGCTCGCGCTCGGATCGGGGCGCGGTGTGCGGCGGCGGCTGGAGGCATTCGCGCCCGAGGCGGTGCATATCGCCACCGAAGGACCGCTCGGATGGGCGGCGCGGCGCTGGTGCGTGGCGACCGGACGGCCGTTCACGACGTCGTTCCACACCCGCTTTCCCGATTATCTGGCGGTGCGGACACGGCTGCCGGCCGATCTGTTCTGGGCCTCGTTCCGCCGTTTCCATGCGCAGGCGGAGCGGGTGTTCGTCGCGACGCCGACGCTCGAGGCGGAACTGCGCGCGCGCGGTCTGACGCGGCTGCATCGCTGGGGGCGCGGCGTCGACCTGGCGTTGTTCGGGCCGGATGGCGAGCGGCTGGCCGAGATGGCGGGGCTGCCGGGGCCGATCATGCTCCACGTCGGTCGCGTGGCGCCGGAGAAGAATATCGAGGCGTTCCTCGCTCTCGACCTGCCGGGCAGCAAGGTGGTGGTCGGCGATGGTCCGGCGCTGGCGACGCTGCGGCGGCGTTATCCCGAGGTTTTGTTCCTCGGCGCGCTACGTGGCGAGCGGCTGGCGGCGGCGTATCGCAGCGCCGACGTTTTCGTCTTTCCCAGCCTGACCGATACCTTCGGGCTGGTGATGGCGGAGGCGCTGGCGAGCGGCGTACCGGTGGCGGCTTATCCGATCGCTGGGCCGCTCGACGTCGTGACGCCGGGCGCCGGCGTGCTGGACGCCGACCTGGCGACCGCGGTTCGGGGTGCCCTGATACTCGACCGTAGCGACGTCGCCGCGGCGGGGCGGCAATTCGACTGGTCCCGTTGCACGCGCCAGTTCCTCGATGGGCTGACGACGGCGACGCCGTACGCGCAGGCGGCCTAGCGACCGGTGGAATTGGCGCCATGGCGTCACCAGATGACAGCGCATGACCTTCTCGATTAACCCTGCCACCGGCGAGACGCTCGCCACGCATTTCTTCGACGACGATAGCGCGATCGACGGCGCGCTTGACCGGGCGGCGGCGGCGCAGCGACGCTGGGCCGAGATCCCGATCGGCGAACGCGCGGCGGCGATCGGAAAGGTCGCCGCCGGGCTGCGCAGCGAGGTGGAGACGCTGGCGCAGACGATCACCGCCGAGATGGGCAAGCCGATCGAACAGGCGCGGGCCGAAGTCGAGAAATGCGCGGTCCTATGCGACTGGTACCGGGCGAACGGCGCCGCGCTGCTCGCCGACGAGGCGATCGATGTCGGCGGCGATGGCGAGGCGCTGGTCGCGTGGCAGCCGGTCGGCGTCGTCTATGGCGTGATGCCATGGAATTTCCCGCTGTGGCAGGTGCTTCGCGCGGCGGTGCCGATCCTGCTCGGCGGCAACGGCTTCGTCCTGAAGCATTCGGACAATGTCCAGCTCTGCGCACGCCGGCTGATCGAAGTGATGGAGGGGGCGGGTCTGCCCGCGGGTCTGATCGTCAACCTTCACGTTCCGACCGAGCAGGTGACGGCGATCGTCGACGACCCGCGGATCGCGGCGGTGACGGTGACGTCCGGTCTCGGCGCCGGATCGGCGATCGCGGCGGCGGCGGGAGCGGCGCTCAAGAAATCGGTGCTGGAACTCGGTGGATCGGACCCGTTCGTGGTCCTCGCCGATGCCGATATCGACAAAGCGGCAGAGGCGGCGGTGAAGTCGCGCTATCTCAACACCGGCCAGGTGTGCATCGCGGCGAAGCGGATCATCGTCGAGCGCGCGATCCTCGACGATTTCACCCGCCGCTTCATCGAACGCACCGAGGCGCTGGTGATGGGCGATCCACGCGACGAGGCGACGTTCCTGGGGCCGTTGGCGCGTGAGCGCGGTCGCGACGCGCTGCAGGCACAGGTCGAGAAGAGCATCGCCGAGGGCGCGGTGCTGGCGCTCGGCGGCAAGCCTGCGGCGGGCGTCGGCAGCTTCTATCCGGCGACGGTGCTGACCGGGGTGACGAGCGCGATGACGGCGGCGCGCGAGGAGCTGTTTGGGCCGGTGGCGGCGATCATGGCGGCGGCGGATGCGGAAGAAGCGATCGCGATCGCGAATGCGAGCGACTACGGCCTGTCCGGCGCGCTCTGGTGCGGCGATCCCGAGCGTGCGCGACGGCTGGCGCGCCGGATCGAGGTGGGGGCGACCTTCGTCAACGGCATCTCGGCGTCGGACCCGCGGGTGCCGATCGGCGGAATGAAGCGGTCGGGCTATGGCCGCGAGCTGGCGTGGTTCGGACCGCGTGAGTTCGCCAATCCGCATCTGATCTGGGCGCGGTAACGGGGCTGGGCGTTCGCCGCCGACGCCCGTAAGAAGCGGCCATGGCCAAGCAGCGCGCCGATCAGATGCTCGTCGACCGCGGGCTTGTCGAAAGCCGGACGCGGGCGCAGGCGCTGATCATGGCGGGGCTGGTGTTCGCCGGTGACCGAAAGGTCGACAAGCCGGGTCAGGCGCTTGCCGACGATGTCGCGCTGGAGGTGAAGGGGCGCGATCATCCCTGGGTGTCGCGCGGCGGGATCAAGCTGGCGCATGGCCTCGACCATTTCGGCTGGGACGTCGCCGGTGCGGTGGCGATCGACGTCGGCTCGTCGACCGGCGGCTTTACCGATGTGCTGCTGTCGAAGGGCGCCGCGCGGGTCTATGCGGTCGATAGCGGCACCAATCAGCTGGCGTGGAAGCTGCGCCAGGACGAACGCGTCGTCGTTCACGAACAGACCAGCGCGCGCATCCTGACCGCGGCGCACATCCCCGAGCCGGTCGACCTGATCGTGTGCGACGCCAGCTTCATCGGGCTGGCCAAGGTGCTCGAACGACCGCTCAGCTTCGCCAGGCCGGGAGCGCGGCTGATGGCGCTGATCAAGCCGCAGTTCGAGGCGGGGCGCGAGGAAGTGGGGAAGGGCGGCGTCGTGCGCGATCCCGTGGTCCATGCGCGCGTCTGCCGCGAGGTGGAGGACTGGGTGGCGTCGAGCGGCTGGCGGGTCGATGGAGTTGTCGAGAGCCCGATCACCGGCCCCGAGGGCAACGTCGAATTCCTGATCGCCGCCGTCCGGATATGAACCATCGCGGCTGGCGCGCGGCGACTTTACGCGGCGCGCCGAGCCGTGCCATGTCTGTGAAGGCAATCACGATGGTTGTTAGGGGATTGGCGGGTTGAGCGAGATCGCGTCCAAGGGGCAGTTGCGCATGTCGTTCGTGCGCTGGGCGCTGGTCTGCGTGCCGCTGATCCTGTTGCTCGGCTTCGCCAGCGGGCGCTCGGTGCCGGCCGGCAACGAGAATGCCTGGTACATGATGCTGGCCAAGCCATCGGTGACGCCGCCGGGCTGGGTATTCCCGATCGCCTGGACGACGCTGTACGTGCTGATGGGGCTGGCGCTGGCGATCGTCATCAACGCGCGCGGCAATCGCTTTCGGCGGTTGGGGATAGGGCTGTTCGCCGTGCAGCTGGCGCTCAACCTCGCGTGGACGCCGTTGTTCTTCGGTGCGCATCAGGTGTGGGCGGCGCTGGCCGTGATCGTGCTGATGCTGGTCGCCGGAATCGCGACCACGGTGGTGTTCGGCCGCATCCGCAAGGCCGCGGCGTGGCTGATGGTGCCGTATCTGGTGTGGATCAGCTTCGCCGGCATGCTCAATTGGCGCATCGCCCAGCTCAATCCCGATGCGCAGAGTCTTGCGCCGGCGGCGCGAACGTCCCAGATGCTGTGACATGCAGACCGATAACCGCCTCTTCGACGATTTCGTGAAACTCGTGAACGGCGCCGCCGGCACGCTGGCCGGGGTCGGTCGCGAAGCCGAGGCGGGCGCCCGTGCCCGCGCCCGCGAATGGATGGGCGGCATGGACTTCGTCAGCCGCGACGAATTCGAGGCGGTGAAGGCGATGGCCGTCGCCGCGCGCGACGAGGCTGATGCGCTGAAGGCGCGGCTCGACGCGCTGGAGGCGAAGGGCTGACCATCCTGCGCTTTTCCACAGTTTTTTCGACAGGGTTGTCGACACGTCTTGTCGCCTCGGCCGCTTCGCGTCACGCATCGGCCATGAGGGACGCATGATGCTGGATCAGCACGACCAGGAACAGGACGACGCCGCACCGATCGACATGCTCGAAGCCTATTATGGCGCGCATGGCTGGGAATATGAGCGGCACGATGATGAGATCGTCGCTACGGTGAAGGGCAGCTGGGCAAGCTACGAGCTGCGCTCGCTGTGGCGCGAGGACGATAGCGTCCTGCAATTCCTCGCCTTTCCGGACATCAAGGTTACCGAGGATCGCCGTGCGGCGGTCTATGAGACGCTGGGGCTGGTGAACGAGCAGCTGTGGATCGGCCACTTCGAACTATGGTCGGCGTCGGGCATCCTGCTCTATCGCCATGCCGCGATGATCGACGGCGGTGACGACGGCACGATGTCGCTCGGTGCCGCGGAATTGCTGGTCGAATCGGCGATTGAGGAGTGCGAGCGCTTCTATCCGGTGTTCCAGTTCGTGCTGTGGGGCGGCAAGTCGCCCAAGGACGCGATCGCCGCGGCCCTGATCGAGACCCAGGGCGAGGCGTGAGCGACCCGTTTCCGAACGGCGGCGCGGTGTGGCTGATCGGCTGCGGCGCGATGGGCGGCGCGATGCTGTCGCGCTGGCTGGAGGCCGGGCTCGATCCGGCGCGGGTGACGATCGTGACCCGCAGCCCACGCGAGGTTCCCGAAGGGACGAGGCATCTGACGTCGCTGCCGAGCGGCGAGCAGCCGGCCGCGGTCGTGCTGGCGATGAAGCCGCAGCAACTGGGCGAGGTCGCACCCACGCTGGCGGGCGTCGAGATCGGGCTTCTCGTATCGATCTTGGCAGGCGTCGATACCGAGACGCTGGCGCGACGTATTCCGGCCCGCGCAGTGCTGCGCGCCATGCCCAACCTGCCGGTGGCGATCGGGCGCGGGGTAACGGGGCTTTATACCGACAGCGACGATCCCGCCGTACGGGCGACCGGCGATGCGCTCGCGGCGCCGCTTGGGGTGGGCGAATGGATCGACGACGAGGCGCGGTTCGATGCGGTCACCGCGCTGGCGGGGTCGGGACCGGGTTTTCTTTTCCGCATCATTGACGCCTTCGCCGCGGCGGGCGAGCGGCTTGGCCTGCCGGCCGATCAGTCGCTGCGGCTGGCGATCGCCACCGTCGACGGGGCGGGACGGATGGCGGCTGCGGCCGGTGCATCGCCCGCGATGCTGGCCGATCGTGTCGCCAGCAAGGGCGGCTCGACGCGCAAGGGCCTCGACGTGCTCGATCGCGACGGCGCGCTGGTCGCGCTGCTGACCGATACGCTCGCCGCTGCCGAACGCCGCAACGCCGAGATGGCGGCGGAGGCGCGGCAGGGCTGAGCGCCAGGAGGGGCGCGGCGCCGACCCGACGCCGCATCCGTCGCGGTCAGTTGCTGCCGGACGTCGGCGTGGTGGTGGCCGCAGCCTCGCTGCCGGCAGGTGCCGGATCGAGCTTCACATCGAGCGCCTTGGGATAGAAGCTGTTCAGCGATCCGTTCGTCCCATCGACGATACCGCCGATGATGCCGCCCGCCAGGATGTTGCCCGCCGCAGCCGCCCCGCCGCCGCCACTGACCTTGCTTTCCACGGTTTCGGTCTTGGTGACATAGCCCGGCTTGCTGATCGTCGCGGTGAAGCCGTTCTTGCGCTTGATCTTCAACTTGCACGGCGTGACGCAGGTCTGGCCCGTCGACAGTGCGACATCGGCCGCCGGCGGCATCGACGTGATGGTGTACTTGCCCTTCGTTCCGCGAACCACCGTGGCACAGCCCGGCAGAAGCGACACGACTACCAGCGCGGCAAGCGCGCGCGACCCAATTATCATGATAAACCCCCGGAAAACAACGGCACCTTACAATACCGTCGCCGAGAATTGCTGCAGCTTATCTTAAAGACAAGTTTTCGCTCGCTACCAAACACTGGACGCGTAGTCGGCTGATCTGGCAAGCAATTGGCACTACGGCCAAATATTTATTTTATTGCAAAACTGTGACCGCAGTTCAGCCGCCAAGTCCTTCGACCATGTAGCGCTCTTCCTCGGGGATCATCCCTTCGAGAACCGCCCAATAACCCGATACCGCCTGTTGCCCGGCGCGGGCATAGGCAGCCGACATCTTGATGCGTACCGCCTCGAACAGGTCGCTTTCCAGCTTGGCGCCGGCGTCGGTGAGGCGGAGGAGCCGCTGTCGGCGGTCGCGCTCGCCGGGGCGGGCGACGACGAGGTTGCGGTCGGTCAACTCATTGAGGACACGTCCGAGCGACTGCTTGGTGATCGCCAGCAGCGACAGCAATTCGCTGACCGTCAGGTCCGGTTTGCGGGCGATGAAATACAGCGCCCGGTGATGGGCACGGCCCAGCCCCTGCGCCGCCAGGCCCTCGTCGACCGAACGGGTCAGGTGACCGTGACCGAAGTACAGCAGCTCCATGCCGCGGCGGAGCTCGGGTTCGCGAAGGAACTGGGCGGAGGCGGAAGGTGCTGCGGCAGCCATGTTGACCGGTGTAGCCATCGGCCCTACGCGTCCGCAACCCCCGTCGCCAGAGAGTGTGATGCAAAGTGCCAGTCTCGCGGGCGAAAGCCTGCCTTCGCCGTCGTTCCGCTTCGAGCCCAGCGCCGCCCCGGTAACTGCGAGCGAGCGCGCCGCGCAGCTGGTCGATCCGGGCTTCGGCAAGGTCTTCACCGACCATATGGCCCTGATTAGGTGGAGCGAATCCGACGGCTGGCATGATGCCGCGATCACCGCGCGGCGGCCGCTGACGATCGATCCGTCGATGGCGGTGTTGCACTATGCGCAGGAAATCTTCGAAGGGCTGAAGGCGTATCGCACCGCCAATGGCGGCACCGTGATGTTCCGACCCGAGGCGAACGCCAAGCGGTTTCGCGATTCGGCGCGGCGGCTGGCGATGCCCGAGCTGCCCGACGAGCTGTTCCTCGAATCCTGTCGCCTGCTGGTGAAGACCGAGGCCGACTGGATTCCCACCGTGGAGGGCGGCGCCCTGTACCTGCGCCCGTTCATGATCGCGAGCGAGGCGTTCCTGGGCGTCAAGCCCTCCGCCGAGTATCTCTACATGGTGATCGCTTCGTCGGTCGGCGCCTATTGGAAGGGCGGCGCGCGGGCGATCTCGGTGTGGGTCAGCGAAACCTATGCGCGGGCTGCCGCCGGTGGCACGGGCGCTGCCAAGTGCGGTGGCAACTACGCCGCCAGCCTGGTCGCGCAGGCCGAGGGTATCCGCGAAGGCTGCGATCAGGTCGTCTTCCTCGATGCCGCCGAGCGGCGCTGGGTCGAGGAACTTGGCGGCATGAACATCTTCTTCGTGTTCGACGACGGCACGCTGCTGACGCCGCCGCTGACCGGTACGATCCTGCCGGGCATCACGCGCGATTCGATCATCCAGCTGGCGCGCGATCAGGGGCTGGCGGTGCGCGAGGAGCTGTATTCCTTCGAGCAGTGGCGCGCCGATGCCGGCAGCGGCCGCCTGACCGAGGCGTTCGCCTGCGGCACTGCGGCGGTCGTTACCCCGATCGGCCAGGTCGCCTCGGCGCACGGCCGTTTCACGATCGGCAGCGGCGGGACCGGGCAGCTGACGCAGCGAATGCTCGACAGCCTGACCGCGATCCAGCGTGGCCAGGCGCCTGACCCGCACGGCTGGCTTTCGCCGGTCGCCTGAGGCGGGAAGGGCTTTTCGTTTGAGCGCGCGGCTCTATAAGGCCGCGCTCTGCTGGGGCGTCGCCAAGCGGTAAGGCACCGGTTTTTGGTACCGGCATTCGCAGGTTCGAATCCTGCCGCCCCAGCCAATCTTCTGTTTTCAGTCTTTAGAACGGCGGAAATCCGCGATTTCAGCCGGCGGAATGCTTGGCTGGGCCGGCACTGTCTCAAGTCGCTGTATCAAGTGGCTGTCACAGGTGCCTATGTCGCTGCCGTCCAACGTCTACCGCCGTGGCGCCGTCTACTGGTGGCGCCGAACGCTGCAATTGTGCGATCCGGCCTCAAAACCTATAACCCTTGGACTTAGCCTCCTGACGCGGGAGCTGAGGATCGCACGCGGGCGGGCTGCGGCGATGACCGCGCGCAGTGAGACGATCCGGATGAGCCTGTATACGCGTATCGCCGAGGACGGCCTTTCAGCTGACCAGCAGCATCGTCTCTTCATCGGCGAGATGACGCTTTATCGTAATGCGCTCGCCCACGAGGTCGCTCGATGGGAGGCCGAGCCTCAGCTGCGCGATCTTTCCGATAGTGATCGCGACCTCCAGGCGTTCGAGGCCCTATGGGGTGCATTTGCTCGAACCGGGATCGTCGATGCGCCCTCGGCGGAGTATGCCGCCGAGCACTTTCATGATTTGGATGAGGAGGAGCAAGGCCGACTCCGTCGGCTGATCCGGGAGACGCCCGGCTTCCGCACCAACTTCGCAGCCGAGACCTCCGCGGCTATGGCTCGGGTAGGGGTATCGCCCACCGCAGCCAACCTGCCTTTGGGAAGCAAGCTGGTCATGCTCGCTCGAATGACGGGGGCTTGGGCGTGCCGAAACGGCGTTGAGGTTACATCGGCGCTCGAAAGCCGCATGCCAGCCTCGGTCACAGCTCCGGCCACCCTCCCACGGGAAAGCAGCCTTGCGACGATCCCGGATGCGGAAATTACACCGGAATGGCGATACCTCACGCCGACGCAGGTCGCGGAAAAGATGATCGCCGAGACGCCAAAGATGTTTGAGCATCGTAATGGCGGAAAGCGTGCGAGCGAGCAGACCGGCGAGCAGACTTTGAGACAGATCCGCTGGGCTGCATCGCTGCTGGAGCGTTCGACGCCAGCCGGTCAGCCTTTGTGGAAGCTCTCGATGGCGGATCTGAAGGAGTTGGATAGCTGGTTCGACCGCCTTCCTATCAGCTTTGGCAAGTCACCAACGGATCGTCGAGACGACATGACGTTGGCCATGGCTCACGAACGTGCGCTTGTCAGATTGGAAGAGGGTGAAATAAGCGCAGAAGAAATCGGCCTTGTGATCCCAACCTGCAACAAGCACTATCGAAAGATCGCGCAAGTCCACGCTTTCTTGGTTAACGCCCTTCCCCAAATTGCTACGCTCGACTTCGGCAAGTTCATTCAACCCGACCGAAAAGACGAGCGCGCCGCCCGTCTGCGCTATACCGTCGCCCAAGGTCGAGCTATTTTCTCGCTGCCGCCGTGGACGGGATGCGCCGGAGAACATGATCGGCTCACGGCGGGCAGGGCCGTGATCCAAGACAGTCTGTTCTATGTTCTGCTTCTTGTATGGTACACTGGTGCCCGGCGGGAAGAAATTTGTAAGCTCCGGCTCGTCGATATTGACGTCGTCGACGGCATCCATTTTTTGCGGATCGCAAGTACTGAGACTGGTCGGGTTAAAAATATGACCTCCGAGCGGTGCATCCCCTTGGCCAAGGAAATTATGCGCCTCGGTTTCGTTCACTATGTCGATGCACTAAAGGTTGCTGGTGAAACCCTGCTGTTCCCGGAACTGGAACCGGCAGATGGAACGAAACGCAAGCGTGGCGATGTATTCTACAAACTTTGGTGGATATATCTCAAGCCGCTGGTACCAGATCTTACTCGCGGGCAGGCCATGCATTCCGCCCGTCACATGGTGAGTGACGAATTGAAGCAGCAGGCGATCTTCCTAGAGTTCCGTAACGACCTTCTCGGCCACAAGACTGCTGGTGGCGAGGGAGCCAGCCGCTATCCTTCAGCCGCAGCTCTGAAGACGGTGTTGGGTCTCGTGAACCGCATCCCCGTCGTCACCGATCATCTTTCGGAGGTGACTGCCGAGTCCATAACATTGTTGAAGCCTGACCTGCGTAGGCAACGACCCTCCCGCAATTAACGCTCATCTAACTGCGACTAGCGCATCGCTGCGGGATAACGAACTTTCGGCTTGGAGCGCGGACTTGAGATAAGCTGACGTTCGTTTAGGCTACTCGCCGAGCAACGCTCCCGACCTGATCGCCTCGAGCCCACCAGCCAGTGCTGGCCGAGCATTCTCTAGCAGCCCGATCACACCGGCGAGTTGGGCGAACTCGCTCTGGTTCAGCCCGGAGTTGGCCAGCTGCCGCAGGTAGCGGCCGAGCGTGTCGGTCCGCTCGCCATCCGCGAGCGCCGCGCTGGCCGTGACGAGGAGCTGGACGGCGACGGGAACGGTGAGCTTGAGGTCGGCGCGGCGCCCGATGACCCGGTCGGCCACGCCGTCGGCCAGTGTGGTCAGCCGCCAGCGCGCCGCGACCTGGATCGCGATCATTGCCGTCGTCGCGCGGCCCTCGCCGGCGGCTTGGTCGACGTGAGCCAGCGCCCGCTCCTCCAGCGCCGTGGTGTCTGCCGGCGGGACGCAGCCCCAGATGAAGCCGAACAGCAGCGAGTCCGCCTCTTCCCCGCTCGCGCCGTCTAACGCCTCGACTGCCTCGCCACCATCCTCGGCCGCGACCGGCCGCACGTTGCCGAACTCGTCCAGCGGACCGGGTAGCCGGAGTCCCAGGCCCATACCGCGCGTCGCGAGGATCCCCGACCGGGCCGAGACGATCTCTGCCCAGCGGTCGGGACGCTCCTCGACCGGGACCGACTCTATGACCATCGCCGCGCGACGCGTCACGTTCGCAGCAATGGCGCTCGGGACCAGCCATTCGCGCGCCCAGACTGGCGCGTCCCACCGGTCGAGCGCGCCGCCGAGCGCCCACGTGTTAGCCGACCAGCGCCGTGCTGCGGCGAGCAGCCCCGCCCGGTCGACGTTGAAGCGATCGAGTGCGCGGCATGTGTGGCCGGCGTGTGCGAACGCGAGGGTCCGGCGGAACGCGGCGGGCGAACCGGCGAGCGCCCCCTGGTCGAGCGCCGTCAGGGCGACGGTCGCGGTGATCGCGAGCAGCTCGGCCGACGCGTCGATCGTTCCCTCCTCGCCGAGCAGACGGTCGAGCGCGACCGTCGCCGCCTCACGGCACGTCGCGTCGCGAGCGCGGCCGGCGAGTACGGCGAAGCCCGCTAGCTTGCTGAACGGGTCCGCCTCGCCTGACAACGCGACACCCAGCGCCGCGACGTCGGCGTCGCCCATGCCCTCGGTCATTGTGGCCAGCGGCAGGTCGGGTGAGACCGCCAGCGTCGCTGACGCGCCGATCGCCGACGCGGCGTGCCGCGTCCCGGCGGTCGCCTCCGCCAGCGCGGTCAGCGCGCCCGGCAGCGACCCGTCGCCCAGTTCCGGGTCGAGCAGGTTGCCTAGGTAGGTGGGTGACGTCGCCACGAGGTCGCCAAAGGCGAGTTCGTTCTGAGCGCCGACGCGTTCCACGAACGCCTGAGCCGTGGCGTTCAGTTCGGTGAACAGGGAGGTGAACGTCTCCACGGTCGGCTTCTCCGACCCGAGCAGCGCGCGCCAGCGCGCAGCCCTGACCGGTGACAGCGTGCGGTTGGCCGTCAGCCGTTCGAACGTGCGAAGGCGCATGTCGGTGTCGTTGGCGAAGAGCCCCGCCTCTCCGAACCCCACCGACCGTCCTTCGATAGTGGCGGTGATCCCGCCGTCCTCCCGGCGGGCGGGGTTGGTCGCGAGCGGCCGGCCCTCCGAATCGACCAGCGTGGCTGAGCTGTCCGCGAAGGCGTCGTCGAGAAACGTCACGAGGGCCTCGACCGCTACGTCGCGGTCGGCGATGACCACCTCATCCTTCTCGAAGCCGAGCGCTCGGCGGGCGTCGGCGCGCTCGGTAACCCTGTCGAGCAGCGCGGGCGGCAGGTGGCCCGCGATCATGCGGCGGACCTCGACGGCGGCCATGTTCACCTTCGTGCCGGCGACCTCCTCCACCAGATCCTCCTGCATAATCAGGAAAAGTTTCACGCGGTCCACCACTGTTTCGAGTGCCGCGAGGTCGCGCCCCTCCAGTCGCGGCGCGACCACCTCCGCCCACCATTCGTGGTAGGCCTCCAGCCGATCCGCCGGCACGTTCATCGGCGTCGCGAGTAGGGCGTGCATGGTGGCGGTCGTGGCGACGCCCCAAACTCGGGCGTCGTCCGAACTCTCCTTGGCGGCGAGGCCGGCCGCGACGGGGATCATGGCGAACAGCCGATCGGCGGCGGTCTTCGCCACGACGACGTCGGGCAGCCGCGCCCAGCAGGCCCTGATCGCCTGCGCGATCGCGACGACCGCGTTCTCAAGCCAGAGCCGGTCCGCCGGCAGGCTTACCGCGCCACGCACGATGGGCAGGTGAATGGAATTGCGGATCGCCCGGAGAGGACGCGGGGCACCCTTGCTCCAGTCGCCGGCCGCCGCGGCCTCGAACACCTCCTCCGCCTCGACCGGAATCAGCGCCACGCCGGCCTCCCGCAGCTTGCGGCGAGCCGACGCGCGCCTCGCCGCGTCGATCGCGCCGGTGCGCTGGAGGTGGTCGATGACGTCGAGCGGCGATGCGACCGGCCGGCTCGTCCCTGCGGCGTCGGTGAAGTGGCCATGGCCGTTCACCATGCGGTCGCCCGAGACGAGGACGTCCACGGGCGAGCCGTCCTGGAGCAGCGAAACCAGGGGCGTCATTTCGAGATCCCGCCCCGACGCCTCGTTCTCCCCGCGCCTGTTCCGCCGGAAGGGGCCAAGCAAAGCCTTGCCCGAGGCGAGCGCCGACGAGATCGTGCGCCGAACAGCCTCGATCGCGCGCTCCAGCTCAGTGGAGCGGCGCTGACCGGCGATCTCGGCTTCCGCGATGCGGACGGCGTGGGCGTCGACGTGGAGCTCCACGCCGGCGGCGACCAGCGCGTCGAGCAGGCCGCAGTCTTCGAGCGCGTTGACGGCGACACCGTCGAGCACGAGCGGCCGGTCAAGGTCGATGTCCGGCTCGCCGGGCCCCTGGCCGCCCAGCAGGGAGACGCGGCCAAGCGCGTCGGCAGCCTCCTGCGCCGGGATCTCGCCGCGCCTCGCCAGCGCGTTCACTACCGCGTCGGGACTCGAAAGCCTGTCGACGAACGGCGCCGGATCGCGCTCGCGCTCGCCTAGAGAGCCCGGCTCGTGCAGGGGGAAGGTGTGCACCAGGCGTGCGTCGAGCGTCTCGGCGGACCGGTGAAGGTGGGCGACGTCGTCATTTCCGGCCGCTTCGTCGAGCACGCGGAGCGCGCCCGAGTCGACGAGCGACTTGACTCTGATCGCCTGCTCCACGCGCGCGGGCTGCGCGCGGTGCGCCTGCTCGAGATCGTGCAGGAGCAGAGGTAGGGTTCCCGCCGGGATAACGATTCCGGGGGCGTGGTCGAGCGTCTCCTGAAGCAGGCCGCAGAGCTGAAGCGCGAGGATGGCCGCCGGATCGAGGCCGATGCGGGCGGCGCCTCCGAGGTCGAGCGGCGCGCGGTTGCCGGCAACAAGCGGCAGGCAGAGCCGTACGCGGGGCGGCAGGGCGACGTTCTCGGCGAGGCGTGCGAGGATCAGCTCCGAGATGGTGGTGCCGAGCGGTCGGGCGGCCAGCGTGATCGGCAGCGTGCCTGACAGGATCATGCGGTCGAGCTCGGCGGCCCTCGCCTGGCCCTCGTCCCGCATCCTGATCACCTCGCGCAGGCTGCCCTTCTGGAGCGGACCGTCGTCGCCCGAGGCGGCGATGGCGCGCCTTAGCCAGTCGCCGGCCTCGGCTCCCCAGTCGGTCCCTCGACGGACGGCGAGGGTGTAGGCCTGCACGAGGATGGATGGGTCGTCGGGCTCGCGCTCCACGGCGGCGCGTGCCAAGTCGTCGGCTATGGGGTTGCCCGCGGCGTGGGCGATGTCCGCGGCCTGCAGGAGCTGCTGCGCGTCGCGGTGCTCGCGGCGCTCGAGATCCTGCGCGACCAGGGGCGCGAGCCGGTGCCAATCGCCGCCCTCGATTTCGATGTTGATCGCCAGCTGCCTGAGGCTCGGCCGGTCCGGGGCGTCCGCGCGAAGCGCGTCGGTTGCGGTGCGCGCCTCGTCCAGGCGGCCGCCCCGGTAGAGCCGCCAGGCAGCGTGCTCGCGGAGCGCCGGCCTAGTCTCGACGACGTCGCCGAGCTCGTCGAGGAACGCGTCCAATTCGGCGTCGCTACCGGCGTTGAACAGCGCGCGGCAGGCCAGCGCGGCATCGTCCGTCCTGCGCCGCTCGCGCCAGAGCCTGATGGCGTAGTCGGCAGTGCGGTCGTCGTCCGCCTCCGCGAGCGCCTGAACCAGGAAGTGGAGCTCGGTCTCGGATCCACTCGCTTCGTAGGCGGTAAGCCGGACCGCCACCTGATTCGCGCCCTCCTGCTCGGCAATGACGAGCTCTAGTCGGGAAGCGGGCTCGGGTCCGAGCGCCTCGGCGGCGGCGGCGAGCCTCTCGCGCGCTTCCCCGGTCCGCCCCTTGCGGGCGAGCACCTCGACCTCCAGGCCGTGCGCTATCTCAGGCGGTAGCAGCCTGGCGGCCCGCTCGCGGTGCCCGTCGATGAGTTGGAGGATCGCGTCGCCATCGTCGCCGCGCATGGCGAGCTGGAGCGCGGTCATGAAGTGGGCGTCCGTCCAGCCGCCCAGCGCAGCCGCCCGGTCTAGCTCGGCCCGCAGGTGTCGCTCGTCGAACCTGAGGCCGTGCTCTATCGCGATCCACGCGACGTCGAGCGCGGTCGCCGGATCTGCGAGTCTTCCGAGGAGCTCGACGCGGGTTGTCTCGCGGATGCTGGCGTCCGCCGAGCCGAGCGCGAGGTAGGCCCGGGTGGCCTCCACCGTCTCCATGAACTCGGGCGCGCGCAGTCGGGGCGCCATCGCCTTCAGGGCTTCGAGGTCGGCGAGGGCGGCGGTGCGCAGCCGTTCCCCCTCCGGGTCGTCGCGCAGGTGGTTCGTCCGCGGAAACTGGCCGGCGTTCTCGAGCATGCCCTCCCGACGACCCTCGGGCACCATCAGCGTGATCCGCAGGCGGGCGCGATGGAACAGCAGGACCGGGTTCTCGGCCACGTGTTCCCCGTCGGCGGCGTCGAGAATGGCCTCCGCGTCCTCCCATCGTCCCGCCTCGGCGAGCCAGGTCGAGACCATCGGGAGCATGAAGCCGCCGAGCGAGGTGGCCGGGGCATGGCCCGGCTGCACCTCCAGCGCGCGCTCCCGACCGTCGCGCCCGGCGATGGCCTCCAGGATCATCCCAACCGATGTCCGGTCGCTCCGCCGGTCGAGGAGCGCGATGGCGGTCGTCCAGTCCTTTCGCACCAGCGCCACCCGCGCCCGGTCGGTCGCGAGGTCGGAGGCGCCGATCGCCTCGGCCGCCGCGATGAGCTCGTCGGCCTCATCGGGCCGCTCGGCGCGGGCGAGCAGCTGCGCCGCTAGCCGCACGGCGGCGATACGGGCTTCCCGCGGTGCGGAGGCGAGATCGCCGTTGCGCGCCCTCTTCGCCAGCGCCGTCACGCGCCCGAGCCTCGCCGGGTCGTCTATCGACCTCGCGGCGGTCTCGAGTTCCACCTCTCGCTGGAGGTGGTCGCCGATGACGTCGACCGGCACGCGCGCCAGCGCGGCGCCTTCCGTCCTGATCAGGTTGCGCAGGATCTCGGGCTGGCCGTCCAGCCTGGCGCCCACGTCGCGCACCTGCTCCTCGATGCGGTCCGCCCTGGCGTTGGTCACCTGGATGCCGAGCCGAGCGTGGGTCGGCAGCTTGGCGTCGACGGTGAACGCGAGGAACGCCACCGCTTGATCGAACATCGCCTCGCCGTACCATTCGCCGTCGCCGGTCGCCGCGGCGTATGCAGCGGTTGCCTCCCGGCGGTCACCGCCGTCTTCGCCGGCGCCGACAACCAGTGCGAAGGCTGCCCGCTTGAGGCGCGCGCGGACGGCGGGATGCCTCAACCACTCGCGCACCGGTTCGTCGCCCAGCGCGACCGGCGGGTCGGACAGGGCGCTCTTAGCGAGCTGGACGACCCGGCTGGCGAGAGTCGCGGCGTCGCCCGTCAGCACGTCGAGCGCGGACTCCAGCTCCCGATCGACGGTCGCCGGATCTGGCGCGTCGCCGGCCGCAGCCCCGCGAACGTGCCATTGCTCGCGTGCCGCCTTGAAGGCCGGCAAAGCGAAACCTTTCAGGCTCTTAACCGTGTTCCACGGTCCGATCGACACGCGTCCTGATCCTCGCTGCTACTACTACCTATCTAGGTGCGACGCGGTCCCGGTTCACCCCCGCGCAAGCGCAATGTAGCTCATCTCTTCTCTCCTCGTCAGATATCACACGGGTCGAATTGCCGTGTGTGGCGCGCACCCTGAAGTAAGCTGCCCCGGCGTCGGCACATTGCCCGACTTCTATGCGCGCGTGGGTTTGGCGGATGCGCTGGTGAAGCACCTCGCGGTGCGGTCCAGCTTATGGTGAACTACAGCGGAGTGGGGCTCACCTCTTCGCTGAACGGACGATCGCTTCCGCAAAGCCAAAATTTTTGTCGAGAATCTGAGTGTGGGTCAGCCAGGGACGGAGAGGGCGGCGGTTCACGACCAATACGAGCCGTTCCAAAGCAGTGGCAGCAATGTCCGCTCGCTCTCGAACTTGCCATTACCGACGAATGCAACGCCAACAGAAGAGGGGTTGCAACCGCCGAACGAAAGTTTATACGTCGTTTGTCATAGATACGAAAGTGCGTCAGATGCCGCATCGACCCCTTGTTCCGCTTGATCTGCTGACCCGCTCAGACGACGTAGAACAGCTGTTGCGGTTCTTTCAGGCGCTCGAAGAGGAGATTGTCGCGGCAACCGCTGATGCGGTCCGAACGATTCCCCAGGCGAACGTGCCGTCCGCAAAGCAGGCGCGAGGCACGTTGCGGCGTCATTTCATGGAGCGGGCGGTCCGCGCCGCCGGAGCTCGGACGGCTCTTGAAGTCGGCACCAGCTGGACCACGCCTGCAACCTGGAGCTACCCGACGGTTCGGATCGGTGCTTTCACCCTCGTCCTTGGTTTGGTTTTCAGCCGCTACAACGGCGCGCCGCGCCAACTCCGAACGCGGTCCTCTTATGTGAAGACGTTGTGCGCCCGTAACGCACCGCTCGATCCCCAAGGCGCGCTTTTCGAACCAGCGGCGGGTGCTGTGTCCACGCTTATCCCTGACGGCGCTTTCGGCGGCCTCATCGTTTCAGAACACAACGCAGCGACGCCGGAAATTCCTTCGTTTGTAGGTTTGTGGGTGCCATCGACTGACCTGAAGCAGCGCTATCACAGCTACTCGTTCGAGCAGATCATGGGGTATTTGCGCGAGAAGATCGCGGGTATGAAGAAGCCCGTTCGCAAAGCCGTACAGCGCAAGCTGCCGAAACTCAGGAAAAAGCCCGCACCCAAGAAGTGACGGTTGGGAAGGGTTCGTATGAACGGGATGCATCATGCCCGGCGTTGAGGGATTCGTGCCAGCGCGGCTTCGCATGGCGCGCGGCGCGCGCGCACTTCGACAGAAGGAACTGGCCGAGCTGGTCGAGCGGGCCGACACGACGATCTCGAAGTGGGAGAGCGACGATCACGACCAGAAGCCCGACCCTGCCGTTCTGCCACGTCTCGCGGAGGTGCTCGGAGTCGAGGTGAGCTGGTTCTTCAAGCCGGTCGACCGAGCGAAAGGCGCTGCCTTCTTCCGCTCGATGAAGTCGGAACTGGGGCGCATGCGGGACAAGGCCGAGGCGAAGCTCGGTTTTGTCGAGGCGATCGACAATGCGTTGAGCGAGCACGTCGAACTGCCGACTGTCGATGTTCCGGACCTGATCGGCGATCGCGATTTCCGGACGCTGCGGATCGCGGACATCGAGCATTATGCGCGCGCACTGCGCGAACATTGGTCGCTTGGCGAGGAGCCGATAGAGGACCTTCTGCTGGTGATCGAGAACGCCGGCATCGTCGTTGCCCAGGACGAGATCGGTTCGACTAAGCTCGACGGGGTTTCGCGTTGGGCCGAGAATGGCCGACCCTACATTCTTCTAGCGCGGGATAAGAACGTCGGTGTGCGCCGCCGTTTCGATGCTGGTCACGAACTCGGGCACGTCGTCCTGCATCGCCGAGTCAGTCCTCAGAAACTGGCTGAACATTTCACGCTCATCGAAGAACAGGCCATGGCCTTCGCCGGCGCCTTCCTGCTGCCCGAATCCTCGTTCGGCGACGACGTCTACTCGTTGTCGCTGGAGGCGCTGCTCAGCATCAAGCCCAAATGGAAAGTTGCCGTCGCCGCAATGATCAAGCGCCTGGCCGCAATGGAACGCATCACGCCCGAATACGAGCGGCGACTCTGGCAGTACTATAGCTATCGGCGCTGGCGCGGGTTTGAGCCCCTGGACGGCGAGCTGCCGGTTGAGCAGCCCCATAATCTTGCTGCGTCGATTGAAATGATCCTCGATGAGGGCATCGTCAGTCGCGCCGACCTCGTTCGAGAGATCGGACTCAGCGCTGCGGACATCGCGAATCTGAGCGGACTTTCGGAGGAATATCTGTCTCCAGTGCCGCCGAACTTGGTGCGACTGAAACCGTCGATGCGTGTCGTTGGCGCGCGTACGGATGGGGATGCTGAAATTGTGTCATTGAGCGATCGGCGCAAACCTTGATTAGCTTCGCTGCAGTCGTTTGCGCCCCACACCTGGTGAAGATGCCGCGTGCGCCATGCCGGTTGGCAACCGGCCCAAGTCTCGACCCCCGGAAACGGCGCCATCGATGCCACAAGTCAGTTCTTGATGAGATGCGACCAAGCGACCGCCTCGTCCAGCACCGCATGCGCCTCGGCGACCAGCACCCTGTCGCGATCATATTGCCCCTCGGGCCCGCCAACGAACTTCTCGCCGTGATGATAGCTGTTGCGCACGCGGCAGACCCCCTCGATGATCAGACTGTGGACATTGGTCAGCGGCGTCGGGATTTCGGGCGACCATCGCAGGTCGGCTAGAAGGCGGCGGGGCGGTTCGCCAATCAGAGTCTTGGCGATTTCTTTGTCGATCATCGCCTTGAAGAATGCCGGCCCGAGGTCGCGGGCGAAGGCATCCCAGTCGGCCTCGGCGACGTCCCGCTTGGGGCGCAGATAGCCTGAGCGCTTCAGGCAATATTCGACGTGCGCGAAGGTTCTCGTGAAAGCGCGGGCAAGGTCGTGCGGATCAGACATCATGCCGCCCCCCAATTGTCTTCCTCATACTCCGGCGGCTCAGGCGCTCTTTTGGGAGGTGCCGCCTTCGAGAGTGGCGGAAGACTGCCGTCGCCCGGGGTGAAGTGATGGCTATAGGCATCGATCAACTTCTTCTCGCCGGTGTCGATACAGGTTTTCCATACGTCCTGGGGACCGCGCAGATCGATCGTGTAGCGGCTCGGCTTCAGCGCGGCCTTGGTCTTTTGGAACAGTGCGAGCATCTCATCGCTGATCGGGGCGCTGGTCCAGAACTCGAAGTGGCACGGCAGGTTCTGCCATTCGGAATGCTGGCGGATATAGGCATAGGCGACCGGGACATTGTGCTGGAGCCAGCGCTTGAAAAGGTCGTCGGGAATGATCGAGCGCGGCGTGTAGCCTTTGCATTCGATCGCGATCAGCCGCTGGTTCTGCCGCACGACCAGCACATCAATCTCGGCTTTCCCCTTGTCGGCGACCTTGAATACGCGGTTCATAGTGACCTCGCCGAGGAAGGTCCGTTTGGCGATGTCTGCGGTTATGTATTCGAACAGCGCGCCGCGGAGCTGATTGGCCGCGCCGCCGATCTTACCGAGTGTCCGAAAGAGGTGGTCGAACTTCTCGGAATCGAAGGAGGCGTAAGCCGCCTCGGTCAGCGCACTGGTCAGCTCGCGCAGGGCTTCCGCCACTTCGGCACCAAATAGCGATTTAGGCGTGGCGGCGATGATGCCGGCCGCCCGCAAAGCGACAAAGGCATCCTTGTGGAAGCGGTCGGCGACGAGGATCTGAATGCAGGAGCCGACATTACGCAGCGCGCGAAGCGTGGCGCATTTGCGGATGAAGGGCGCGGCGCCGGCGAGTGTGATGTCCCCGGCTAGATTGACGTCGCAAACGACAAAGCCGGGCTTGGGCTCGCCCTCGCGGCTGAACCGGACGACCGCGCCGAGATAGGAGGGGGCGCTCAGGTCCCAGACGAAGGTGCCGACCTGAGGCAGCTTCTGGTCGGTGCGGGTGTTAACGAGATGGTAGCTGGCGATGCCGAGCTTCCGTAGCCAGTCGCGGACCGCCGTGAGGAGAATATCCTCGGTGATCGTGCGCGTGCGCATTTCAATGGCGCCGATCTTGTAGAATTCATCGTCTTGGACAAGTGCCACGCATTCACCGACGCCCGACACCGCGACGGTCTTGACCAGCCCGGCTTCGGTCAGTCGCTGGAGCACGGTGTCGGCGGAGAGATGCTTGAGTTGGCGGACGGGCGATCCGCAGATGATCGGAAACTGGTGCGCCGGCACCATGCCGCGATGCTGCCTGAGAGCCGAGATTGCGTAGCCGAGGGCCGAGTTGTTGGCGATGAGGGTGGCGGCCAGCTTGTACCAGTAGGTCGGGGATCCGAACTGCTGTTCGAGATACATGAAGCGGGCGTTGCGCGGGAAGGGAATGCCGGCGAGCTTGCGGACGTTTCCACGTGCGCGCGACAGGCGCTGGCGCGCGGCTGTCGGGGAGATGCCTGCACGCTCGGCCAGCCTGGTCGCTACTTCGCTTGACAGCAAAGGCCCATAAAACTCGAGAATGGCTTCGATCGGATCACCCATCAGCTACCCTGTGTCACACTGCGCATTTAATAACATGACTACATGTGCTCGTCTCGCTTTTTCACATCCGGGCAAAGTGTATTGAAAAGATTGGATTATTTTTGACTTCCGCCGAGGGCATGAGCGTGCTCTGTCACAGTGATCTGTCACAGTGATCTGTCACACGGGTCGTAATTCAGCCTCCGCGCGCGCCATCCTGGCGGCAGAAACGGAGGATAATGACCAAGCCTCCCGTTCGACCGCTTCGCCGAGTAGCCCGGAGCGGTCTTCTGCTCACATGAACGGATGGCAGGTTTCGGATGCTGCATTGGGGGTGCTGAACGGCTGGAAGTGGTTCATTCGGCCTATTTAAGCCTGAGCTGGCGCAGTATCCCATTCAACGCTGCGGTGCAGCCTTGCGCCCGGCCAATGTCGTGATCGGTAGCGGCGGAGTTCCAGAACATGTCGAGCGGCCAGCGCTCCGGGCAGTGGGCGATCAGGCAGCGCAGGGCGAGGCGGACCTCGATCGTGTCGACCTTGCCGCGCCCCGAGCGGGCGGCGGCGGCGCGCAGGATGTGGAGCGACAGGTCGATGATGATCCGCTGGTGGCGCGACATGGCCGATCGATCGGCCGATCAATGGAAGTCGCGGGACTTGATCCGCACGACCGCCTCCGGGTCCATGCCGTTGGCGTGCGGCGGCCAATAGCTGTCGCGCGGGCCGGGTCGCCAGCCGGCATCGCCGCGGTCGGGGCTGCCGGCATGGCGCGCGCCGTCGCCGCGGCCCGTGGCATGCGGGAAGTCCATCTGCCCGACCTGGGCGAGGAGCGCGCCATGGTCGATGATCCGGTCGCAGATGACGTGGATCACCTGCCCCTCCTTCTGCACGCGACCCTTCATCCCGATCATCGCGGCCGACATGACGGTGCGGCGCTGCGCCTCGAACCGGTCGGGCCAGAGGATGCCGTTGGCGATCCCCGTCTCGTCCTCGATGGTGATGAAGAGGACGCCCTTGGCGCTGCCCGGCTTCTGGCGGACGAGGATGATGCCGGCGACCTCGACATGGCGGCCGTCCTTGATGTGGGCGAGGTCGGCGCAGCGGATGATGCCGCGGCGGGTGAACTCCTGCCGCAGGAAGGCGAGGGGGTGCGCGCGGAGCGAGAGCTGGAGCGCGCGATAATCCTCCACGACCTCGCGGCCCTCGGTCAGCGGGCGTAGCGAGACGTCGGGCTCCAGCCCCTCCGGGCTGAACATCGCGGCCTGCGCGTCGGCGGCGGCGAAGAGCGGCAGCGGTGCCTCGCCCAGCCCCTTCACCTTCCACAGGCCCTGCCGGCGGTCCTCGCCGAGCGAATGGAAGACATCGGCCTCGGCGAGCCGCTCGATCGCCGCGCGCGGCACGCCTGCGCGCCGCCAGACCTCCTCGACAGACTGGAAGGGCGCGAATCCGCGTGCCGCGACGATCGCAGCGCCATGCGCGTTGGCGAGGCCGCGCACCTGGCGCAGGCCGAGCCGCACCGCGAGATAGCGGCCGCGTGTCGGCTCCAGCGTGCAGTCCCAGCGGCTGGTGTTGATGCAGGCCGGTCGCACCTCGACGCCATGCTCGCGCGCGTCGCGGACGACCTGCGCCGGCGCGTAGAAACCCATCGGCTGGGCATTGAGCAGCGCGGCGCAGAAGACGTCGGGATGATGGTGCTTCATCCAGCAGCTGGCATAGGCGATCTTGGCGAAGGAGGCGGCGTGGCTCTCGGGGAAACCGTAGGAGCCGAAGCCCTCGATCTGCTTGAACGTGCGCTCGGCGAAGTCGCGGGGATAGCCTCGGCTGACCATGCCCTCGACCAGCTTGTCGTAGAAGTGGCTGACCCCGCCGGTAAATTTGAACGTCGCCATAGCGCGGCGCAGCTGGTCGGCCTCCACCGCGGTGAAGCCCGCGCCGACGATCGCGACCTTCATCGCCTGTTCCTGGAACAGCGGCACCCCCAGCGTTTTCTCCAGCACCGCGCGTAGCTCGGGGCGCGGATAGTCGGGCTTCTCGCGCCCCTCGCGGCGGCGGAGATAGGGGTGGACCATGTCGCCCTGGATCGGGCCGGGGCGGACGATCGCAACCTCGATGACGAGATCGTAGAAGCGCGCGGGCTTCATCCGCGGCAACATGCTCATCTGCGCACGGGACTCGATCTGGAAGGTGCCGAGCGTGTCGGCCTTCTGGATCATGGCATAGACGTCCGGGTCGTCGTCCTGCAGGTCGGCCATGCCGACCCGGATGCCCTTCGCCTCCTCCAGCAGGTTGAAGGCGCGGTTCATGCAGCCGAGCATACCGAGGCCCAGCACATCGACCTTCATGAACTTGAGCGCGTCGATATCGTCCTTGTCCCATTCGATTACCTGCCGGTCGACCATGGCGGCGGGCTCGATGGGGACGAGGTCGTCGAGCCGGTCGTGCGTCAGCACGAAGCCGCCGGGATGCTGCGACAGATGGCGCGGCACGCCAATCAGCTGGCGGGCGAGTTCGAGCGCGAGGCGCAGCCGCCGGTCGCTCATATTGAGGTTAAGCTGCGCGACCTGCTTCTCGCCGACGCCCTCCTGGCTCCAGCCCCAGACGAGGCCAGCGAGCGCCTTGGTCAGGTCCTCGGGCAGGCCCAAGGCCTTGCCGACCTCGCGCACGGCGCCGCGCGCGCGATAGCGGGTGACGACCGCGGTGAGCGCCGCATGGTTGCGGCCGTAGGTGTCGTAGATCCACTGGATGATCTCCTCGCGCCGCTCATGCTCGAAATCGACGTCGATATCGGGCGGCTCACGGCGTTCGCCGGAGACGAAGCGCTCGAAGAGAAGCTCGTGCTTGATCGGATCGATGCTGGTGATGCCGAGCACGAAGCAGACGCAGCTGTTCGCCGCCGAGCCGCGCCCCTGGCAGAGGATGCCGCGGCGCCGGCTCTCGGCGACGATGCTGTTCACCGTCAGGAAGTAGGGCGCATAGCCGAGCTCGCCGATCAGCCGCAGCTCGTGCGCGATCTGGTCGCGATAGGCTTGTGGCAGGCCGCCAGGGAACATCCGCGCCGCCGCGGTCTCGGTCAGCTGTTCAAGCGCGCCTTGCGCGGTCAGCCCCTCGACAACGCGCTCGTGCGGATATTGATAGCTGAGTTCACCAAGGTCGAAGGTGCAGGCGCGCGCGATCGCGGCGGTGGCGGCGATCGCATCGGGGAAGGCGGCGAAGCGCCGCTCCATCTCGGCGGGAGACTTGAGATGGCGGTCGGCATGGCGCTCGCGCCGGTAGCCGAGCGTGTCGACCATGCATTTCTCGCGGATCGCGGTGACGACGTCCTGCAACAGCCGCGCCTCGGGGGCATGGTAGAGGATATCGCCGAGCGCCACTGTGCGGACGCCCGCCTTGCACGCGAGCGTGGCGAGATCGTACAGCCGCAGCGCATCGTCGGGCCGCCGGCGGAAGGCGAGGCCGCAATAGCCGCGCGCGCCGAAGGTCGTGCGCAGTTCGGCGAGCTGCGCCGCGGTCACCGCATCCGCCTCGCCCGGCAGCAGGATCGCGACCAGCCCTTCGCTCCACGCGACGACGTCGCTCCAGCCGAGCGTGCAGCCGCCCTTGCCCGCGCGTGCCTTGCCGAGGGTCAGCAACCGGGTCAGCCGCGACCAGGCGGGCTTGTCGGTCGGGTAGAGCAGCAGCGCGCGGCCGTCGTCGAGGTCGACCCGCGCGCCCGCCATCATCCGCACGCCCGTCGCCTTCTGCGCCTCCCACGCGCGCACCAGCCCGGCGACGCTGCCGCGATCGACGATGCCGAGCGCGCCATGACCCTGCAGCGCGGCGGCGGCGAACAGCTCGTCGGGCGACGAAGCACCACGCAGGAACGAGAAATGGCTCGTCACCTGAAGCTCGACATACGTCGTCATCAGCCGAACAGCCCGTGAAGATACCAGCTGAGATCGCCGGTCGCAGGCTCGACCCCGTCGCCGCGGCGGAACAGCCAGAAGCGCGCGCCGCTCTCGTCCTCGACGCGGAAATAGTCGCGCACCGCCCAGACCTCGCCGTCGCGCCGCCACCATTCGCCATAGATGCGCTCCGGCCCGTCGCCCGCGACCACCGCATGGACCTGCCCGCGCCAGGTGAAGCGGCGCGGCGGCGCGTCGGGGAGGAGGGCGAGCACGCCGCTCAGCGGCTCGGGCCGGCTGAGCAGCCGCACCGGCCGGCGCCATGCCGGCCAGCCGGTCGGCGCGGCGAGCGGAGGCGCACGGCGCACCGCGCGTTCGGGCACGTCGCTCTCGACCGGCGCGGCGGTGAACAGCGCCGCCTCGCCGACCCGGCCGGCGATCTGGTCGACGAGCGTCGCGACATCGGGCACCGCCGCCTCACCGGTCAGGTCGCCCGCCACCGCGGTCGCGCCGAGCTGATCGGTGCGCGTCGCGGCGAGGCGCATCGTCTCGATCCCGTCGCCCGGCTCGATCCGTTCTATACGCAGATGGAACAGGCGGGCGAGGTGCGCGGCGTCGCGGGTCGCGCGCGCGGTGCCGATCGCGAGGCGCTGTTCGCTGCCGTCGATCCGTTCGAGCAGCAGCACCAATGTGCGCACGCCGCGCCCGCGCGCCTGCAACACCAGCATCATGTCGGCGAGAAGGTCGGCGATCACCTGCTCGATCGCCTCGGCGGTGCCGATCGGTTCGAGCAGCCGGCGTTTCGCGACCGGCATCTCCTCGGGCACGACCGGCACGATCGGCTCCGCCACCCGGCCGAGCGCCGCGTCGAGCCGGTTCACGCTGGCGAGCCCCAGCCGCCGCGCGAGCGGTCCGCGCGGCAGCGGCAGGAGGTCGGCGATCCGGTCAAAGCCGAACCGCTGCGCCGCGGTGATCGCGTCGGGGCTCAGCCGCAAGGCGGCGGGGGGCAGCGCACTGATCGCCTGCGCCTCGCCGCCGGTGGGGACGATCGTCACCGCCTCGCGCCCGTTGCGTGCCAGCGCATGCGCCGCGCCCGGCGTTCCCGCCACTGCGACGCGCGCGGTATAGCCGAAGCGCCGGCAGAAGCGGACCAGCCGCGCGCAGAAGCGCGCCTCGCCGCCATGAAGATGCGCCGTGCCCGTCAGGTCGAGCCACAGTCCGTCCGCGCCGCTCGGCGCGGCGGTCGGGGTCCAGTGGCGCACGGCGTGGAGCGTCAGCCCGTCGAGCACCGCTCCATCCGCCACCGGATCGGCGGGGCGGATGTCGAGATCGGGCACCAGGGCGCGCGCCTGGGTGATCGCCATGCCGGGTACGAGGCCGAGCGCCAGCGCCGCGGGGCAGGCGGCGGCGATTACCTGCCGCTGGCCGATTGCCTCGGCAAGGATCAGCGGCACGGCGTGAGCAACCGGCGCAACCAGTCCCGGCTGGCGAGCCGCAACCGTCGCCTGTGCGCGCTTGAACGGATGCTCCGCGGCCTCCGACCGGCGACCGAGTTCGCGCATCCTTGGCTGCTGGTGAAGCGGCAGCGCCGCGGCTTCCTCGGCGATCGCGGCGCGCGCGCTCTCCGCCTGCGCCCAGCGCGCGCCCGGCCGCCAGCCGCCACCCCGCGGCACCGAACAGGCGCCGGGGTCGTCGTCGACCGGCAGCAGCGGCAGCGCGGGCGCGTCAGGCAGCGCGCGCGGTCGCTCCAGCCGCCGCAACCGCTCGATCGCGAGGTGCGGCAGGTAGAGCGAGGCGACCCGTGGCATCGCAAGCCTCCAGTTCGAGGGTGAAGCCCGGCCCGCCGCGCTGGCGGGCGAGTTCGACGGTCCAGCGCGGCCGGCCGACGCCCGGCGCGGGCAGGGGGGCGGACGGTGCGCAGGCAATCCGCCAGCGCGTCATGGCGGCAGAGAGTTCGGTCAGCGGGTCGATGGCCTGACGTCGCCAGCGCCGCGACAGCAGGGCGGGCGTCGCGCCGGTCATGGCGGCAAGCTGGAGCCGGCGACTGGCGACCATGTCCGCGCGCTTCACCTCGCCGACGACGGCGGCGAGCCCGCCATGGCGCAGGGCATCCTCCATCACGGCGAGCACGTCCTTGTCCTCGCGCACCTCGACGAACAGCAGCGTCGCCGGGTCGAGTCCTGCCTGTTCAAGCCCCGGTGCATAGAGGTCGAAGCGGGTCACCGCCCACAGCACGCGCCGGCTTCGATCGGCTGCGGCGCGCGCCGCGATGCCCACCGCAAACAGTGTCGCAGCCGCGTCGTCGCTCAGCGTCGACGTTGCCGGCGATACCTCGTGCAGCCCGTTCAGGGCGAGACCTCCTGCCGCCAGTCGCCCGTCCATCGCCTCGATCCCGAAGGGCAGGATGGCCGTGTCGTCCACGCGCGCAGCGTCGCTGCACTCTCGCAGGAGCGCCTCGGCTTCTTGGCGGCGAAGGGCAGCGGACATCATTGCAGCGACTCACGTGTTCGCTTTATGTTCCGTATTTCTTGATGAAGGGTCAAGGCGTTGCGGAGCCGAATCGATGAACCGAACAGCAGGGGACGGCCCAGGCACCAGCACGCGCCATGCCTCGTCCAGTAGCGACTATGACCATGTCGGCCGCCGCCTGCGGACGCTCGAACAGTGCGCGTTGCACAAGCGGACGCTGCGGCTCACCTGTCCCGAATGCGGCCACATCCGCGTCCTCGACGCCGTGTCGCTGTGGTGGCTGTTCCATCGGCGTGGCTGGGAGGACACGCTGCCGGCTGTCTGCGGAAGGCTGCACTGCGCGGCTTGTCGGACACGGGACGGGCTCAAGGCACGACCGCGGATCACCGTGGGCCGCGATCCGCCGACGGGCGAACCGCTACCCTATCCCGACGCTGCGACCTGGAAGAGGCTTGTGTCGCGCTATCGCTCGTGATCGAACGGTAGAATGTGCAATCTTTACAGCCTGAAGGTCGATCCGCGCGGTTATTTCGACGCGCTGGCCGCCGCCGAGGACCCGGCCAATACCCTGGCGGTCGAGAAGGATTACGCTGCCCCCGGCAAGCCCGGCTTCGTCGTGCGGCAGGAGGGCGGACAACGCGTGCTCAGCACGATGCGTTGGGGCTTTCCGACGCGCAAACCCCGCAAGCGGCCGGCGCGGGAGGGTGAACTGCCCTTCCTCTACGACTGGTGGACCAACGCGCGGAACATGCAGAGCAACATGTGGAAGCCGTGGCTGTTGAAAGCCGAGCACCGCTGCCTCGTGCCCTTCACCCGCTTCGCCGAGCCGAAGGCCGTTGCCGACCGGCAGGGGCCCGGCGACACCAATTGGTGGTTCACCGTCGCTGACCAGGAGACACCGTGTTTCGCCGGCCTGTGGAAGTTCGACCAGGACCACGACCGCGTCTACGCCTTCTGCACCACCGAGCCCAACCCGCTGGTCGCGCCCAAGCACCCGAAGGCGATGCCGGTCATCCTGCTGGCCGAGGATCAGCAACGCTGGCTGACTGCGCCCGTCGAGGAGGCGATGGGGCTGCTGACGGCATATCCATCGCAGCTGATGGGCGTCAGCTGACCGTCACGCCTTTCCAGAACGCGACCCGGTCGCGGATCGCCTCGGCCTTGGGCTTCGGGTCGGGATAGTACCAGACGGCGTCGGCATTCTCGGCGCCATCGACGTCCAGGTTGTAGTAATGCGCCGTGCCCTTCCACGGGCAGACCGACGTCGTGGCGCTGGGCCGGAGCACCGACTGGTCGACCGAATCCGCTGGGAAATAGTGGTTGCCTTCGACCACCACGGTATCGTCGCTCCTCGCGATCACCGCGCCGTTCCAACGTGCCTCGACCATCGTTGCGTCTCCTTTGCACGGGTACAGGTCGGGCGGGGCGGGCCCATGGTCAAGCCGATGCACCCCCGATGGCATATTCTCCAGCGCTCTCGACAGAATGTTCCCAATCCGTTCCGCCTGCGGTAGAAGGCGCCATGGCGGTGCGCAAGATCATCCACGTCGACATGGACGCCTTCTTCGCGTCGGTGGAGCAGCGCGACGATCCGTCGTTGCGCGGCAAGCCGGTCGCCGTCGGCCATGCCGCCGCCCGCGGCGTCGTCGCCGCCGCGAGCTACGAGGCGAGGGCGTTCGGCGTCCGCTCGGCGCTGCCGTCGGTCACCGCACTGCGTCGCTGCCCCGACCTCGTCTTCGTGCCGCCGCGCTTCGAGGTCTATCGCGACGTATCGCGCCAGATCCATGAGGTGTTCGCGCGCTACACCGACCTGATCCAGCCACTGTCGCTCGACGAGGCGTATCTCGACGTCACCGCGAACAAGCGCGGGCTGGACACAGCCTGGCTGACTGCCAAGGCGATCCGCGCCGACATTCTCGCCGAAACCGGGCTGACCGCGTCGGCGGGTGTTTCGTACAACAAGTTCCTCGCCAAGCTCGCCTCCGACCATCGCAAGCCCAACGGCCAGTTCGCGGTGACGCCAGACATGGGCGCCGCCTGGGTCGAAACGCTGCCGGTCAGCCGCTTCTACGGGGTCGGGCCGGTGACCGCGGAGAAGATGAAGCGGCTGGGAATTGAGACGGGCGCCGACCTCAAGGCGAAGTCGCTGGCGTTCCTGCAGCAGCATTTCGGCAGCGCCGCGGAATGGTATCATGCCATCGCGCGCGGGCAGGACGACCGCCCGGTCAATCCCAACCGGGTGCGCAAGTCTTCGGGATCGGAGACGACCTTCGACCGTGACCTGACGCAAGCGGCGGAGATCGAGGCGGGCGTGCTCAGGATGGCGGACGACGTGTGGTCGTGGTGTGAGAGCCGCCAGGCGTTCGGCCGGACGGTGACGGTAAAGGTAAAATATGCCGACTTCCACCAGATCACCCGGCGTCGCAGCCAGCCGTTGCCGGTCATAAACCGCCACGCACTGCACGCCGCCGCGCTCGCGCTGATCCGGTCGGTGCTGCCGACGCAGAAGGGCATCCGGCTGGTCGGGGTGACGGTGTCCAACTTCGCCGGGGTTACGACCGATGCCGCCGACGAACTGCCGATCTTCGTCGAGGCGGCGGCATGATGCTGGACCTGTTCGACACGCCGCTGCTGCCGGGGCTGGCGCAACGAGCGTCGCTGATCAGCGTGCAGGAGGAGCGCCTGCTGATCGACAACATCGATGCCACCGACCTGGCGCCGTTCCGGTTCCAGGGCTGGACGGGCAAGCGGCTGACGACCTCGTTCGGGTGGAGCTACGATTTCGAGGTGGGCCGCCCCAAGGACGCTCCGCCGATGCCGGACTGGCTGCTCCTGATCCGTGACAGGGCGGCCAGGTTCGCCGGGCTGGCGCCGGCAGCGCTGATCCAGGCGCTGCTGATCCGCTACGATCCGGGCGCGGGGATCGGCTGGCATCGCGACCGGCCGATCTACGGCCATGTCGTCGGCCTGTCGCTCGGCGCGCCCGCCACCATGCGCTTCCGGCGCCGACGCGGCGACGGGTTCGATCGCGTATCAATGCCGCTCAACCCGCGCGGCGGCTATCACATGACCGGTCCGGCGCGACACGAATGGGAGCATAGCATCGCGCCGATGGAACAACCGCGCTGGTCGATCACCTTCCGCAGCCTGGCAGACGCGCGATGACCGGCGTGACGGGCAGACCCGTGACGGAGCAGGCCGGCGGCATCGACGCACCCGATTTCGTCGTCGTCGACGTTGAGACGTCCTGCTCGCAGGTGAGCAGCATCTGCCAGATCGGGATCGTCGGCTTCAAGGACGGTCGCGAGACCTTCGCCTATGAGACGCTGCTCGATCCCTGCGACCGCTTCTCGTCGTTCAACACGCGCATCCACGGCATAACTGCCGATCATGTGATCGGCGCACCGACCTTCGCTGACGCCCATGCGATCATCGCGGGCCATCTGTCCGGCCGGATCACCGTCGCGCATTCGTTGTTCGACAAGGGCGCGCTGGCCGCCGCCTGTCTGCTCCATCGGCGCGATCCGATTGAGGCGACGTGGCTCGACGGCGTGCGCGTGGCGAAACGGGCATGGCCCGATCTACCGAGCCATCGGCTCAACGTGCTGACGCGCTTCCTCGACCTGCCGCACAAGCATCATGACGCGCTGAGCGACGCGCGGGCGGCCGGCATGGTGATCGTGCGCGCCATGGAGCATACCGGCATGAACCTGGCCGGCTGGCTTGCGCCGAGCAACCCGCCCCGCGCCAAGGCACCGCCACCCGCGCTGGACGGCCCGTTGAAGGGCGAGCGCATCTTCATCCTCGGCGAGGCCCGCAACGGCCCCCTCGCGCGCCGTCTGGCTGGCGAGGGGGCACGCATCATGGCCGGGGTTGGAGTCAGCACGACGCGGCTGGTGATCAGCGACAAGCAGCCTTTCGGACGCTTCGTCACCACGCACGCTCAGTATCGTCAAGCGGTTGCGCTGCAGGGCGAAGGCGTGCCTATTGCCATCTATAATGAGGTCGACATGAAGTGCGGACCGAGCACCCATGCCGCTGTTGTCACCTAGATCACGCTGCCGAACGAAGGCTTTCCATCGGCACGGCCTCGGCCAAGGTCGCGCCGGCTGGGATGAAGCGTGATCCCGATAGGTGGATCCCGTGTACCTGCCCGGCGATTTCTCGCCAGCGACGATGAGCCCGCTCGATTCCACGCTTGATCCTGCTGCGTGGTGGCAGCGGAGACACGGTCAGGACCGAGCGGGGTCCGACCGACCAGCGCTGCGTCGCGGTCAGCAGCTCGATGCGGCTGTCATCGCTGGCAAGCCAAGGTTGCACGTCATCGTGCCAGTCGACGTGGACGATTGCGCGGGTGAACAGCGAGATATCGAACGGCCCGTCGACTATGGGGAGGTCGAATGCCACCAGCACCATGTCTTGGCCACTTTGCTTGACGATCGCGGCGACTTCGAGCGCGCCGGCGAGATCCTTGCGCCCGCTTGAGGCGAAAGCCGTTGGATCCCCGATGGGAGCAACTTGTGGGTAGCCCATGCCGACACGCAATGCGTGAGTCCATGCCTGCATAGTGTCGATCGAATCGTTGATGCTCATGTCGATATACTCCTTAAGGCCTTGGCCCCGATTTCTTTTCCGCCTCGTCGTAGAGGCCATCACCGTCGCTCAGCTGCAGGGTGCGGGTGCGAGCGCTCCGAGCTTTTGGGTTTCGGCTGCGAGAGCGGCAGCGACGATGTCGTCGCCATATTGCCGCCAGTCGGCGGCATAGGGGCGGTGGCCGCAGTGCTCGGCGACGAAGCACGAGATTCTTCGCGCCGCCTCCAGCGTCGAGACGGTGCCGCCCAGCAGGTGCCGCCATCGCATCAGCAGCATGCACGTGGTCAGCACGTCGCCCTCCGCGACGGCCTTCACCGACGACCATTTGCCTTGATCCATTAGACCGCTGACCAGATTCGGGCGGCAGGTCAGCTTGGCGGGAATACCGATCTTGGCCGCGACCTCGGCGAGATGCGGCGGCTTCGCGCCAGCACACATCTCGGTCATGAGGTCACAGTGCCCGCTGGCCTCGCGTCGCCACGGTGAGTGCAGGCCGGCCAGAGATGTTGGCAGTCGCAATCCCGCGGCCGCCGCAGCGAGAAGAATTTGCGGCACGTCGGCGTAAAAACCGCCCCAGGTCGTCAGTTGTACGTTCTGCAGCGCTTCCATGTCGGCGAGGAAGGCTCCGACGATCCCGGCCTCGTCGAACTCTGGGCAGCCCCTGGTCTCCATGCGGACAGGACGGAGGCCGTCGTCGCCATCGGTAAGCACGAGCCAGCTCAGAGCCACTATTTGCTGACACGGCCAGCGTGGCGTCGCGCGGGGATCATGCCGGCGGTCACGTGGATGAAGATTGGCAAGGTCGGCGGGCGTGCAGCGCTCGGCAGCGAGGTAGCGATCGTGGACGGCATGGTCGTAACGGGTTTCGGCATCGAGGACGACGACATAGGTGGGCTTGTCGGTCTTCCAGATGCGGGCAGGATCGAGGTACATGGTTTGTCTCCTGTCGGACGTAATGTCCGTCTTGGTTGGGACGGCGTGAGATCAGCGGGCCGGGCGTTGATCGGCTCGCCACCGGTCGAGGGCACGAAGCGCTGCCTGGGCTGGGTGGTCGGCGTCGTCGAAGTCACCAAAAAGCCCGGCCCAGGCTCGCCAACCGGCGATCGCCTCTCCGACCAGCTCGATCGCAGTGGCATCAGGACATGGCAGCAGGACCGCGGGTCTTGCCGCCTCGCATTCATCGACAGGTGTGCCCAGCGGACATAGGCACGGCAGGTGACGCGCCCGCGCTTGGCGAACGCTCCAGGTGTGGCCCCGTGGTAGATCGCGCCATCGTCCTGCGATATCGGCCGCCGTCGCCCGGATACGCGGGTGCCGCTCCGGATCAGCTAGTGCGAGCAGGCGGCGAGGGACCGAGCCCCAATTGTCCCAGCTGATGACGGCGCCTGCTGCCGGGATCTGCGGCTCCAGCCAGTCGAGGAGATCGGCGACCTCAGCCTCTTCGCCAAGGCAGCGGGCGTCGGCGGAGAAGCGGTGGCCGCTATCTTCCGGTGTGACGGTAAGCGTGCCGACACCGACGAGGAGGCGGGCATCCGGGCGGTGTCCCGCGGCGGGACAGGCGCCGATGGTACGGACAGCGAGCGCGATCGAGGTGGGCGCAAAACCGCGCTGGTCGATCGTAAGATCGATGAAATACATGGGCGTTTCCTTGACTATGGCCGCAGTGCGGCCGGGGTGATCAGGCGCCGGAGAACAACAGATCAGCGACGTGAGCCCTCGCGGCAGGGTGATCGGCCTGTTCGAGCCACACACGGAGTTGGTCACTCATGGCGTCAGCGATGCTGCGCCCGACCTGATTGATCGAGGCGAGCCGCTGGAGGAGCAGCCGGAACGCTGCGATCGCGTCCAGTCGCGCTTGCCCTTCGATGCACGCGACGTCACCCCGCACCCAGTCCCGGAAGGCCTTGGCGGGCTCCGCGGGCGCGCAGATGATGCCCATTTGCTCGCATGCCTCTCGGAAGGACGCTGGCCTTCCGGCGCTGCTCGCCGACAGATCGAGCAAATATTGGCGATGGCAAGCCGTCATCGCGCGGAGCGCGGGCGCGTCGTCTCCACCCGGGAGACTGGATAACGACGTGATCGCGGCCTTGAGCCGGTAGCCGGTGATCGTCGCGCCTTCACGGATCACGTGTTGGCCAAGCCACGCGAGTAGTTTCTCCGCCATGTCCGTGGGTTTCAGGATGCAGCTGTCGAGGCTAAAAATGACAGCAGTTCCGCGCAGCTCGGCGGTCAGAATGGCGACGCCGACGGGTATGCGCTGGTCGATGCCGAGGTGACGGCCTACGTCTAGTTCGACGACGTGCAACGCCGTCAGGATGTGTGATGGAAGCATGGGCAGTGGGCTCCGGATGCGCGCGATCGACCCCAGCCGCACGAGACGGTGAGATTGACGACGCGGATGCAGGGGTGACCGGCATGGGCCGGCGGACGCTGAAGAGCCGAGGCTAAGGCACCGCTTTCTTGCTTTTCCTTCGCCTCAGCGCTTCACAACATTTTATTTGCGATCGCCCTTCCGACTGCGGTGACCAAATCCTACAAGGGATAAGGTGGAGCATCGGCCGACCATCGATACCTTATCGCGTCGCGGTCCCGTGTGGGGGGCGCGGCGATAGTGCTGGCGTTGATCTTTGCCATTATGCGGAGCCTATTGGCCGCGCTGCGGGCTGTCATGACGGCTGTCTTCGTTCGTGCGTTCAATGACGTATGGAAGCGGAGCCTGCGGCGGAGGAGGCTTCCGCCCCGCCGTACCGCGTTTGAGGCGTATCCCGCCGCTGTATGGGCGGCACCCTGACCGTTCCTCGTCTCAGCCCAGCGACGTAATTCGACGAGGTAACGATGATCGAGGATACAACCGGCTCTTGCGAGCCGAAGGGTGCAGTCGCGCCCGCGATGGACAATCAGGCACGATCGCATTCGCATGAAGGCGTCAGTCTGACGGCTGATGGCGCAGTCACCGTAGCGGCGATGGAGGACCTCAGCGACTGGGTGCTGTCGGTCGCCCAGCGCTGCAGGGACAAAGTCGCCGCGACGGCTCACAGGGTCGCATGTTTGCGAGCAGCTCGGGGTGGAACCTCAGGCTCATCCCAGACGGCGGGAACTTGCCTCGCCCATCCGCGAACGAAAGCGGTTTCGCTAGCAAACGAGCATCGCTCGATCCTCGCACATCTCGCCGATGCACAGGAGGAACTGGCGACGCTGATGGTCGTCACGATCGACAAGATATTGGAAGTCGACCTCTACAAGGCCGACTTAGTGCGGTGTGAAGCCGCGCAGGCGCGGAAACGCCGTGAAGATGAGGAACGGAAGCTCAGCGGGTTGTGGCCGGAGGCAAGAGCGACCGTCGCCACACTCGCGAGGCTGGGCGTCCGCGAGGGACATTGGTCGACGCTGACCCGAGCGACCGAAGAGAAAATCGCTGCGCTGATCTTGGCGGACAATATGGCAGCCAAGATGGGATCACCTGATGATCCCCGTATTGCTGGCCCACGAAGCCGGAGGGCCCGGTGATGCCCTCACAGGGACCGACTTCGTCGGTTCGAACGCCGCGGCGCAGCCGCTCTCCCGCGCTAGCGCTGGACCGCGTGAGCGGGACACCTCTCGACCGCCAGGTCGATCCAACGCCCGACAGGGCGCGCATACAAGTTTCGTGCTTGCACAAACTTGTAGGTATTGCGCCTTTCGTCCCTAACGTCGGCCGAAAAGCCGCAAGTAACAGGATTAGAGCCACGCGTCGGGTGAAAACCGGTCAAGCTGCTTTTCATTGCTGCCGGCAGCCTTTTGTCGGCCTGAAGGCGAACGCGCTACCCGTTTCGGATGGTCGGTGAGGCCGCTCGTTAGATCCTGACCAGGATCATGATCTGTGACTCACGCGACGAGGTTGGGCGCGTCGAGGGCAGCCCCTCCGTCGGGTGATAATCCAAAAGGAATGAGAAATGAGGAAGTTGGAAGAGAGCCTGGTCAAGCAGGCGCTGACCTCCAAAGAATACGCCGAATACAAACAGTTGTCTGCGCGTGTTGCGGAAAACAGCCGGAGCATCCCGACGCTGCTTGAGGCCGGCGTTCCGCTGGAGGACTGGTGGCCGCACTTGGCCAGCGCGGTCGCGCCGCGGCTTGCGGACGCTCATGCTGCGGCAGCAGCCGATCGTCGGGAAAAGAACGCTGCCGAGATGCCGTGGGTGCACCGGGCTTCGCCTGCTCAGATGCTGAAGGACATCGAACGCCTGAGCTGGTACAATGAGCGCATTCGCTCCTTCGCGCATCAGATGACGGTCAAGCATGCCGTCTTGGGCGAGGCGCTTGAGAGCCAGACCGTGGCCGCTCGTGCTCTCCTTGAGCGGCAACAACGTGCTCTCGGCGTCGTCTTCACGGCATTCGTGCGGCGCCTCAAGGACGCGGGTCTCAAGACCCAGTGCGTCAAGGACCTCTCGCATGACGCCATCATGGCGCTGGTGGAGGCGCTCAACGGTGAGCATGAGGTTGATTTGCTCTCGGTTCTTGGTGTGCGCAGCTCACACCGGCGGCTGAGCGATACCGAGATGGCCGAGTTGGATGCGGAGCAAGCACGGCTGGATGCCGAGCTTCTTGATCTGCAGGCCTATGCCGCCAACGCCGTGAGTTCCAACGCGCCAGAGGAACCGGTGAGCGCGCCTCCAGTCGAGCAGCAGATTGAGTCTTGGGATTATCAGAACGGGCCACTTCCCCGAGAATGGTGGTCGGCGGCGCAAGAGACGCCGGCATCGTACGAATGGAGATATCGTCGGATCCGGCCGGATGAGGAGGATGCCATACTCGGAATGGAACTGCCGGAGGCGCACGACTGGGCGGCTTTGCGGCGCTGGGACCGGCTGTTCGCGGAAATCTCGTTGGAGCCGATCAGGGTCGCGAGGGGAGCAGACAACAACATCCGCGATCTTTTGAGCGCCAAGCGAGGATGCCATCCTGACGAGATCGACGGCAATCTTGCTAGGGCGTGGGTGTTCCTGCTTGGCGCCAGGGTCATGGCACAGACCACCTTTATCCGGCTGTTCAAACCACGGCACTTCGAGGGCATTGTGGTGCCTTGCTATGCAAGCGGTCCCAACGTCGTGCGGGAGCTGCACTGGACTGGCGCTGAATGATTGGGTTGATGGGCCCTCGGCAGCTCACGATGTCCTTGCAGCTGTCATCTGTAAGTGTATCAGGTAGGTGGACTTGAACGGTGTCGAGCGCGGTTTCCCGTCGTTTCTGAGAGTGGAAAAGTTTGGCTGGGTGTCCTGCCGCCCCAGCCAACCGCAGAAATCCGAGCGAGTGGGCGGGCGGTGATCGAGCTGGTTGCCGACCAGCAGGGATGGTCTTCGGCACCTGTGAAATCGCGCGTCTGCTTATGTCAGGGGCGGCGGCTCGAATGATCGGCTGATGCTTCGTGAGAAGTGGGCAGGTGCGGCAACCAGTAGGGGGCCGGCGGCTGTCGATCACTGCCAACGATAGTCACATGCAATCGATTGTTGACCTTCTCCAAGAGCATCATTAAGCCAATCCACGGCACCTCGATAATGGGCCGGCGGGAGAGAGCGATGCGTTTTCCGGATTCGAAACCGCAGCTTTCGCTCCCGCGCATTCTGGAAATGAACCTGGGGTTCCTGGGCCTGCAGTTCAGTTTCGGGCTGCAGCAAGGCAATATGGCCCCGATCTACAGCTATCTCGGCGCATCGGAGGCGGCGTTGCCGCTGCTGCAACTGGCGGGGCCGATGACGGGGCTGCTCGTCCAGCCGCTGATCGGGGCGATGAGTGATCGCACCGACAGCCGCTTCGGTCGGCGGACGCCCTACTTCCTGATCGGCGCGCTGCTGTGTGCGTTCGGGCTGTTCTTCATGCCGCTCAGCCAGTCGCTGCTGATGGCGGCGTCGCTGTTGTGGATCCTCGACGCCGGCAACAACATCACGATGGAGCCGTATCGCGCCTATGTCTCGGATCGCCTGGACGAGAGCCAGCACCAGATCGGCTTCCTGACCCAATCGGCCTTTACCGGGCTGGCGCAGATGCTCGCGTTCCTGACGCCGTCGATCCTGGTGTGGGCGGGGATGAACCAGGACTGGGTCGATGCGCACAATATTCCCTACACCGCGCGGATCGCCTTCATGGTCGGCGCCGTCCTGTCGCTGACGACGATCATCTATTCGGTGACGCGGGTGCCCGAACTGCCGCTGACGCTGGCCGAGCGGGCGCGGATCGCCGCGGAGCCCAAGGGGCTTGGCGCGGTGCTGCGCGAGATCGGCTCGGCGATCGTCCAGATGCCGCCCGCCATGCGCAAGCTTGCCGTGATGAGCCTGTTCCAATGGTATGCGATGGCCGCCTATTGGAACTACATCATCTATTCGATCGGCCGTTCGGTCTACGCCACCGCCGATGCCACCTCGACCGGCTTTCATTCGGCGGTGCTGACCAATGGCGAGATGGCCGCCGGGTACAATGGCGTCGCCTTCGTCGCGGCCTTTGCCATGGTGCCGGTCGCACGGCGGATCGGCGCGGCGTCGCTCCACGCGGTCTGCCTGACCCTGGCAGGGCTCGGGATGCTCGCGCTGCCGCAGGTCGCCGACAAGTGGATGCTATTCGTCCCCGCGATCGGCATCGGCATCGGCTGGGCCAGCATCATGGGCAACCCCTATGTCATCCTGGCAGGCTCGATCCCGCCGGAGCGGACCGGCGTGTACATGGGCATCTTCAACATGATGATCGTCGTGCCCATGCTGCTGTTTTCGGTGACGCTGCCGCTGGTCTACCAGCCGTTGCTCGGCGGCGATCCACGGCATGTGCTGACATTGTGCGGTGTGCTGATGTTCGCCGCGGCCGTCGCCGTTTTCCGTGTCCGTGAGCGCAACGCCGACGGACTTCCCGTCGGTGCCACGTAACCCGCCTGACCGCATCGATCAGCCAGGATTTTCTCATGACCGCTTGGACCCGGCAGCAGGCCGCCGCCGCTGCGACCACCCCCGATGCGCGGCTGCCGGTGATCGGGGCCGACGACGTCGCCCCGATCGATCCCCAGCGCGACCTGTGGGACATGTGGCAGATCATGCGCGCCGACGGCAGCACCGCGATCGTCGACGGGCGCCAGTGGTGGTTCTTCCTCGCGGTCCCGCGCGCCGCTGACCCCGAGGCGCGCCATGACGTCGCCCGCATCCGCCTCTATAGCCGAGGCGGCGATGGGTGGCGCGACCACGGCGCCGCCTTCGCGGATGGCTTCTCGCCCGGATCGCGCGAATGGTCGGGCAGCGCGGTGCTGGCCGACGACGATGCGACGCTGACGATGCACTTCACCGCATCCGGCTGGCGGGATGGCGGGCCGCGGTTCGCGCAGCGGTTGTTCGAGACCATCGGGCGCTTCGACCATGGCCGGCTGTCGGAATGGAGCGAGCCCGTCGAGACGGCACGCGGCGACGGCATATTCTATCGCATCGCCGACGAGGATGCGCCCACCGACGACCGGATCAAGGGCTTTCGCGATCCCGGCTATTTCCGCGACCCGGCGACTGGACGCGAGCACATCCTGTTCACCGGATCGGCGCCGAATGTTGCCGATGTCCATGATGGGGTGATCGGGCTCGCCACGCGCGAGGGCGATGGCTGGGCGATGCGACCGCCGGTCGTTACCGCGATCGGCGTCAACAGCGAGCTGGAGCGACCGCATATCGTCGTGCGCAATGGCCTCTATTACCTGTTCTGGTCGACGCAGGCGAAGCGATTCGCGCCCGGTGTCGATGCGCCGACCGGGCTCTACGGCATGGTCGCGGCGGCGATCGAGGGACCGTGGCGCCCGATCAACGGCAGCGGTCTCGTCGCCGGTAATCCCGTCACCGAGCCGTTTCAGGCCTATTGCTGGTGGGTGACGGGCGAGGGCGAGGTGATCAGCTTCGTGGATTACTGGGGGCTGGCGGGCGGCTCTCCGGCGCAAGGCGTCGACTATCGCCGCGAGCAGTTCGGCGGCACCGCCGCACCGATATTTCGCCTGGCATTTGCCGGCGACGTAGTACGCCTGGTCGCCGGTGACGGACTGGAGGGCTGACGTGGTGGCTGAGGTGACGGCGCCAGCCGGCGCGACGGTGTTCCGGCTCGACGGCGCCGGGGTGACCTATGCGATGGGCGTCGACGACAAGGGCTATCTCCAGCCGCTCTATTGGGGGGCGTCGCTGGCCGCTGACGATCCCCTGGGCACGGCCGAGTTCGCGGCGGCGGGTGCGCCATCGCCGGTGAGGTCGTTCGGCGAATTGTCGGGCTTCGATCCGGCAGGCTCGGTGACGCCGCAGGAGTATCCGGGGCAGGGCGAGGGGATGGTCAGCGAGCCTGGCGTCAAGGCGGTGTTCGCGGATGGCAATCGCGACCTGGTGCTGAAATATCGGTCGCATCGCATCGATGGCGAGACGCTGATCGTCGATCTCGCCGACATCCGCCGTCCGCTGACGGTGGAGCTACGCTACACGATCGATGCCGACACCGGGATCATCGCCCGGTCGGCGAGCGTGCGCAACGGCGACGCGCGGCCGGTGCGCATCGACCAGATCGCCGCCGCCGTCTTCACGCTGCCGGTCGCCGACGACTATCGCCTCCATTACCTGACCGGTCGCCATGCCGCCGAATGGACGAAGAAGGACGTCGCGATCACGCCCGCGCTGACCGTCCTCGAAAGCCGGCGCGGGTCGACCGGCCACGGCAACAATCCCTGGTTCGCCATCGGTCGCGATGGGCTGACCAGCGAGGAAAGCGGACCAGTCTGGTACGGCGCGCTCGCCTGGTCGGGATCGTTTCGGATCAGCATCGGCCAGGACAATCTCGGCCGCGTGCGGATCGCCGGGGGCTACAACAGCTACGACTTCAGCTGGACGCTTCAGCCGGGGGAGACGCTGGAGACGCCGGTGTTCTACGCAGGCTACTCCGAAGCCGGCATGGGTGACGCCTCGCGCCGCTTCCATCATTTCCAGATGGCGCACATCATTCCCGACGGTGCCGAGGCCAAGCTGCGCCCGGTGCTCTACAACAGCTGGGAAGCAACCGCGTTCGACGTCACCGAACTTGGGCAGAAAGCGCTGGCGGAAAAGGCGGCGCGGATCGGCGTCGAGCGCTTCGTCGTCGACGACGGCTGGTTCGGCGCCCGTAACGGCGACGCGGCGGGCCTCGGCGACTGGACGGTCAACCCCGCCAAGTTTCCCAACGGCCTGAAGCCGTTGATCGAAAGGGTGAAGGCGCTCGGCATGGACTTCGGCCTTTGGGTAGAGCCGGAGGTGGTCAACGTCGACAGCGACCTGTACCGCGCGTACCCGGATTGGGTGCTGAACTACCCCGACCGGCCGCGAACCGAGGGGCGCAACCAGCTGGTGCTGAACCTCGCGCGCGACGACGTGCGCGACCATCTGCTTGACTGGCTCGACCGGCTGGTGAGCGAGAACGACATCGCGTTCCTGAAGTGGGACTATAACCGCAATTGGACCGAGGCGGGCTGGCCCGAGGTCCCTGTCCAAGACCAGCAGCGCGTCTACGTGCGCTATGTCCGCAATCTCTACCACATCCTCGCCGAGCTGCGGCGGCGCCATCCTGGGCTCGAGATCGAGGCCTGTTCGGGTGGCGGCGGGCGGATCGACCTCGGCATCCTCGCCTATTCCGACCAGGTCTGGACGTCGGACAATACCGACCCTGCCGAACGGCTGATGATCCAGGACGGCTTCACCCAAGCCTATGCACCGGCGGTGATGATGGCCTGGGTCACCGACAGTCCCAATTGGGCGAACGCCCGCGTCACCTCGCTCGACTATCGCTTCCTGTCGTCGATGCAGGGCGGGCTCGGTATCGGTGCCAACTTGGACCATTGGCAGGAGGAGGATTTCGCCACGGCCGCCAAGTGGGTAGCGGCGTACAAGACGATCCGCCAAACCGTGCAGCGCGGCCGGCTCTATCGCATCGAGCCGCCCCGTCGCGACAGCGCCACCTCCGCGACGATGTATGTCGCGCAGGATGGTCGCCAGGGCGTCATGTTCCAGATGCTGCACTCGTCGATGTGGCGCGACGATCCGGCGGCGAAGCATCCGCGTGGGCTCGATCCCGCGCGCGTCTATTGCTTGTCGATGCTGGGGGGCGGCGCGTTGCCAGAGGGGATACCCCAGCAAGCCAGCGGCGCCTTTTGGATGTGGAAGGGGCTGAACGCGCCGCTGAAGGGCGATTTCGCGGGCGCTGCGTTCTTGTTCGATGCGGTGGATTGACGCGGGGGCGGTCGCCTAGGCGCTGTCGCGGATGATGAGCTCGGGTGTCATCTCGACCGATGGCGCGTCGGCACCGGCGATCCGGTTGAACAGGGCGTCGAGCATCGCTGCGGCGCCCGCGGCCAGATCCTGGCGCACCGTCGTCAGTCGTACCCTGGTCTGCGCGGCGAGCGGCAGGTCGTCGAAACCGGTCACCGCGATGTCGTCCGGCACGCGCCGACCGCGCGCCTCCAGCGCCTCGATCGTCGCCAGCGCGATGACGTCGGACGCGGCAGCGATGCCGTCGATGTCGTCGACCCGGTCGAGGTTCGCCGCGATCTCCGCGGCCATGATGTCCGAGGCCAGATGCGTGTCGAGTTGGACGGGCGGGGGCAATCCGGCGGCATTGGCGGCGGCGCATAGCCCCCGGTGCCGCTCGATCAGCTCCAGCGTGCGTATCTCGCCCATGAACGCGAGCCGGCGGCAGCCACGCTCGATCAATCGCTCGCCTGCCAACCGGCCGCCAGCGAAATTGTCGACGCCGACCGCGCAATGGCGCTGGCCGGGCAGGGCGCTGCCCCACACGACGAGCGGGCGATAGCGGGCCGCCACCGTCTCGATCACCGCCAACTGGTCCGACTGGCCGATCAGCAACACTCCGTCGAGCGTGCCCGACATCGCCAGCTCGTCGAGCCAATCGTCGGCGTCGGGGACGACGCGCGACAGCATCACGTCGTAGCCGCGCTCGGTGATGCCGTCGGCGAGATGCCCGAGCAGCGCCATGAAAAAGGGGTCGGACAGATGCTGGCGCCGTTCATGCCCCAACGGCACCGCGACGCCGATGACGCCGGTGCGTTGGGTGCGCAGCTTGCGCGCCATCAGGTTCGGACGAAATCCGTGTTCGGCGGCGATATCGATGATGCGGCGGCGAGTCTGCTCGTTGACGAGCGGGCTGTTGGCGAGCGCGCGCGACACCGTCGCGGCGTTCACGCCGGCCAGCCGCGCGACGTCCTTCAGGGTTCGGATGGGGCGCTCGGCCTCGGTCGTCATCGCCATGGCATAGGACGATGGCGTCCCGCAAAAAAGAGCGGAACCACCGGGAGGGGTGGTTCCGCTTCAAGGGGGGGGGAGGATCAGAAGCGATAGCGGATCGAGCCGGTGACCGTCCGTCCGTAGAGCGCAGTGTTGTTGAACACCGCCTGCGTCGACGACAGGATCGGGAACAGTCCGCCGCCGCCGCGGAAGCCCAGCTTGTCGAACACATTGTTCGCGTTGACGCCGATCTCGACGTTGGGCACGGGCCGCACCGTCACGAAGGCGTTGACGAAGGTCGACCCCTTGATCTTGTACAGGTTGAAATCGTCCGAATAGGTGCTGGTCTGGCCGTTGACACTGAACCCCGCGGCGACGAAGCCGGCATCGTAGGACGGCGACACGACGAACAGGAACTTGGGCAGCCCGCCCGGTACCTTGTCGACCAGCGCAGCGGTCGCGCTACTGGTGATCTTCGAGTCCGAATAGGTCGCGTCGACCGCCAGGTTGAAGCCGCCCGTCGTGACCCGGCTGCTGAACTCGACGCCATAGGAGCGATAGCTGTTCGAGATGTTGGGATTGTTGTTGGGTGCAGGATTGTTGATGCGCGTGAAATCGTAGTTGTTCTCGGTCAGCGTCGAGTGGAAGCCAGTGACCTCGACGGAGTAGGATGCGCCGAAGATGCCGCCGCGCTGCTTCAGGCCGATTTCCTGCTGCTGCAGGAAGTTGACCGATCCCGCCTGCCCTTGGGCATTCAGGCTGCCATCGGCGTTGAAGTTGCCCGACAGGACGCGCCGATCGGCGTTGAAGCGACCGCCGCGGCTCGCGCGGGCGAAGATGCTGGTATTGCGGCCGAACGCGTAGAGCGCGCCGACCGACCAGCTGACGTAATTGTCGGTATAGTTGATCTTCTCCGGCGTGGTGCTGAGCACCAGCGACGGCAGCCGCGCCGTGCCGAGCGCATCGCCGGCCACGATCGTCGGACCGGCGCCACCGCCCTGCGCCGTGCCCTCGCCATGAACGCTGTCGTAGCGCACCGAGGCGTCGAGGTTCAGCCCGCCCACTTCATAGCCAACCTGAAGGAAGGGGGCGACATCCTTGTAGTTGAGGTCGACGCGGCGGGCGCAGCAGCTGCCCCAATTGTCGTTGAAGCCCGCCTGGCCCGCGGCGGTCAGCTGCGTACCGGTGGTCGAGAACAGGTCGAGCGGGGCGGCGTTCTCGCCGTTCAGCTCGCTATACTGGCGGTTGACATGCCAATCCTGGACGATGTTCTGGCTCATGTAGAACACGCCGCCCGTCACGGTGGCTTTGCCCGATCCGACGTCGAACTTGCCGGTCGCCGTGAAGTTGTTGGCGAAGTTGTTCATGTCCTTCATCAACGTGTTGATGTTCGGATTATTGTTGATGTAGGCGCCGGTGTAGAGCTGGCCGAGCAGCGGGCCGGCGGCATAGCGGACCGAGCCGACCGTCTGCCCGTTCACCGTCGATCCGATCAGTCCACCGGTCCCGGTGCGCGTCTGGACGTTGATGAACTGCGTGGTGAAATTGCCCTGGATCCACTGGTAGCGCAGCGAGTCGTCGAGCGTCAGCCAGTCGGACGCCTCATAGTGGAACTGGCCGCCGAGCCCGGTGACCCGCGGTCGAATGCCCTGCACCCGCGCGCGATCGAGCTGGCCGCCATAGTTGAGGTACTGAAAGCCGCGATTGTAGATCGAATAGCTCGATCCGGAGCGGCCATCGAACGTCGGCAGCGGCGCGAAGCCGGTCACCTCGTTGCCGCTCAGCGTCGCGAGCGACGGGGTCGTGGTGTTGGTCGGCGCCTGTTCGTCGAGCCGCTTGAAATAGAGGCGGATGAAGCCGCGGTCGAAGTCCTTGGTGACGTTGCCCTTGAGCTGATAGCCCTTGAGGATATCGAAATTCTCGTTGGTGTAGCCGCCGCCTCGGCGGGCGTAGCCGCCGACGTGGAACTTCCATCCGTTCCCCAGCGGCGCACCATAGTCGAAGTCGAGACGATGCTCGCGGAAGCCGAGGCCGTTCGAATAGGCGACCTGGCCGCCCGCGGTGTCGCCGGTCTTGCTGATGAAGTTGATGACCGCGCCCGGCGCCTGGCTGGCGAAGGTCGAGGCGCTGCCACCGCGAACCGCCTCGACGCGCTGGATGTTCTGGTCGAAGCGCAGCCAATAGTCGTTGTTGCCGAAGTTGATGTCGCCGAACAGGACATCGGGCAGTCCATCCTCCTGCAAGGCGACATATTCGGAGCCGCCGGTCGACACCGGAATGCCGCGCACGCCGATGTTGGCGTTGCCGCCCGGGCCCGCGGTATCGCTCGGCTGAAGACCGGGGATGTTGCGCAGGATTTCCGCGGTCGAGCGCGGCGTGAAGTTCTGGATCGATTCCTGGCTGAGCTGCGACACCGAGATCGACGAACGGAAGCGCGAACGCTCGCCGGTCGAGGCGGTGACGACGATGTCGTCCGACGAGGCGAGGGCATCGGGCGTCGCGCCCTGGGCGGGATCGGAGGCGGCGGCCGGTGCGGCCGGGTCAGGGGCGGGGGCGGTCTGTGCCTGGACCGGCATGGCGATCAGTGCCGCCGCCATGGCGGATGCTGAACTACATGACTTGAGAACGAACGCCCGCATCATTTCCTCTCCTGATCGCTCCCCGATTCGAGGATGCCTGGAGGCGGATTATGCTGCGCTACAAACGTTTGCAATTAAAAATTGCAATTGATTGCATGGGTACAGGCCACGCAGCCTACGCGGCGGCGCCGATCCGCTCGATCCAAGCGCGGTGAGACGGCATTGAATGGGCCATCTGCTTGATAGCGGTCGCAAGCTTGCCGACGAACGCCTGGCTTGCCGCCGGGTCGGCGACATGGGCGAGCAGGGGATCTACCGCGTCAGGCAGAGCCCCCTGGCCGACATGGACCGCTAGCCAGCTCGGCGGCCCGAAAAGGTCGTTCTCACGCTGAACCAACCGGCCGGCGCGACGGAAGTGATCGATCTTGGTGGCGAGCGAGTCGGGGATGTCCATCTCGCTGCAGGCGCGCCACAGCGGTTCGCTGCGGCCGGCGTTGAGCTTGTAATGGAGGATCAGAAAGTCGCGGATCCGCTCGAATTCCGCGATGCCGACGCGGTTGTATTCCTCGATCGCGATCGGATCGGGCTCGCGCGTCGGCAGATAGGCCAGCAACTTGGCGATGCCCGTCTGGATGAGGTGGATCGACGTCGATTCGAGCGGCTCCATGAACCCGCCCGCCAGCCCGATCGCGACGACGTTGTGGTTCCAGAAGCGCCGCCGCCGTCCGGTGACGAAGCGCAGGAACCGCGGGTCGCCGAGCGCCGGCCCGTCGAGATTGGCGACCAGCGTGGCCGCCGCCTGATCATCCGACACGTGGCTACTCGCATAGACATAGCCGTTGCCGGTGCGATGCTGGAGCGGGATCCGCCACTGCCAGCCGGCCGCACGCACGGTCGATCGGGTATAGGGCGTGAAGCCATCGCCGCCGGTTTCGCACGGCATGGCGACGGCGCGGTCGCATGGCAGCCAGTGGGTCCAGTCCTCATACCCCGTCGCCAGCGCGCCTTCGATGAGGAGCCCGCGAAAGCCCGAGCAGTCGACGAAGAAGTCCGCCGCAAGCTGCCGGCCATCGTCGAGGCGAACCGCCGTGACGTCGCCGCTCTCGCCGTCGCGATCGACACCCGCCACCTTGCCTTCGACGCGGACAACGCCGCGGTCCTCGGCATAGCGTCGGAGGAAACGGGCATAGAGGCCGGCGTCGAAGTGATAGGCGTAATCGAAGGTCGAGGCGACGCTGCGCGGATCGGCCATCGGCGCCGCGAACCTCCCTCGCTTCGCTGCGCCCCAGGCCATCGATAGGTCGTCGAGTGGGGTCTGCTCGCCAGCTGCGTGCGCTGCCAGCCAGTGCTGATGAACGGCGATGAGGTCGAACGGCTTTCCGAAGGTGCCGAAGGGATGGAAGTAACGGTGTCCTGCGCGGCCCCAACCGACGAACTCGATGCCCAGCTTGAAGCTGCCCTTTGTCGCCTTCAGGAAATCGGCCTCGGCGATACCCAGCGTCTCGTTAAACAGCGTGATCGGCGGAATGGTCGCCTCGCCGACGCCGACCGTGCCGATATCCTCGGATTCGACCAGCGTGATCGTGCAACCGCGCGGCATGGCGTGGGCGAGCGCCGCCGCGGTCATCCAACCGGCCGTACCGCCGCCGACGACGAGAAGGGAGCGGAGGGGTTCTGGCATGTGGGCACGTCTCTCGGAAGGTTGCGGCGAGCTTCGATCGCGCCGCAATCAATTGCAAGCGTTGGTCTTGTCCGCTGCCCCACGATCAGGCCCGCCCATCTCGCTGCAAAGCTTGACCTCCTTATCGTATACTATATCAGTGATGGCTCACCGTGGGGGCGACGGCGATGCGCAAGGCGCTGATGGTCGGGGTAGCATTGCTGATGGCAACGCCATCGAGCCTCGTCGCGCAGGTGCCACCGCCTCTCGCGGACGTCGCAAAGGCCTGGGGATCGGTCATCGCGTCGCCGCCGGATGCGGGCGCGGACGCCTATTTCCATGCTGCCATCGCGCGCTTGGCGGGTCGGTTGGCCACGACCCGGGCGATGCTGGCGGCAGTCGATCGCGCTGCCCTGACGCCAAAGGCGCGGACCAGCGCCGCCTTGCTGCAAGCGCAGATGGACGGGCTGGATTTCCAGCTGCGCGTGCTCAAGCCATGGGCGCGCGATCCCAATTTCTACGCGACGGTGATCGCGGAGCAGAGCGACGTTCCGGCGCACGAAGGGTCGTTCGCGTCGGTGATTGACCTGTGGCGCTATCGCTATCCGTTGTCGGTCGCCGACGCGCGCCGGCTAGACGCGCAGTTGAGCGACATTCCGGCGCTGCTCGACGCGGCCAGGACCAATCTGGCGGGCAGCACCGCGCATGATCTGTTCGCCTACGGCAGCCGCGCCTTCCACGATCAGGCGGAAACGCTCGCCCGCTTCGAAGCTGGAACGCTCGAGCTGCGTAGCCTGGAGGGGCGTCGCACGGCGGACCTGACGGGCGAGGGGCGGCGACTGCTGCCCGCGATCCGCGCGGCGCGGGCGGCGAGCGAGCGGTTCGCCGCCTGGGTCGAGGCGGAGGCGCCGAAGCGCATTGGGCCATCGGGCGTCGGCCGCGCGAATTACGACTGGGCGGCGCGGCACGTTTATCTCTCGCGCTATGACTGGGCGGCGCAAGAAGTGCTGCTCAAGCGCGAGCTGGCGCGCGCCTGGGCCGGGCTTGCTGCGGAGGAGGTGCGGAACCGCGGCCTCCCGCCGCTGGCGATGCCGACCGACCCCGCCGCCTTTGACCGGGCGTCGGCCGAGCGGGCGCAGCGCTTCACGCGCTTCCTGATCGACAAGGGGTTCCTCGCCGACACGCCCTATTATCGCGCAGCCGTGCCGGCGCAGCTGGTGCGCTGGACACCGCCGGCGCAGCGTAACTTCTTCGCGCATGTCGTCGCGGTCGATCCGTTGCCGCTCTACAGCCACTTCTTCCATTGGACCGAGTTGGCGCGGCTCGCGAACGAGCCCAACGCCGATCCGATCCGGGCCGGTGCGCTGCCGTTCAACATCTGGCTCGATCGGTCCGAAGGCGTCGCGACCGCGATGGAAGAGATCGTGATGCAGGCGGGGCTGTACGACGATCTGCCAAGGGCGCGCGAGCTGGTGTGGATCATGCTCGCCAATCGCGCCGCGCGTGGGCTGGCGTCGCTTTACGTCCAGGACAATCGAATGACGCTGGCCGAAGCGGGACGGTTCCACGCACGCTGGACGCCGCGCGGCTGGTCCAATCTGGCGAGCCCGCTGGTGGCGTTCGAGCAGCTGCTCTACCTGCGCCAGCCCGGCTATGGCGCAAGCTACATCGTCGGCAAGGTGCAGCTCGACGATCTGATCGCCAGCCAGTCGGAGCGGGCCGCGCGCGCAGGCAAGCCGTTCGACCTTGCCGCCACCATCCGCGACCTCGGCAAGCCGGGCGTCATCCCGCTGTCGCTGGTCGAAGCCGAGCCGGAGAGTAGTGGACCATGACCCGTGTCGCCCTTGCCCTGGCGGCTGCCATGCTGGCGTCGGTGGCGACGCCCCTGTCGGCCGAAGAGATGCCGCGGCTCGAACGGCGCGACGGACGCACGATGCTGCGCGTCGACGGCAAGCCGTTCTTCATCCTCGCCGCGCAGCTGCACAATTCGAGCGCCTGGCCCGACGAACTGCCCCGCGCCTGGCCGGCGGCCGAGGCGTTGGCCGCCAATACGATCGAGGCGCCGGTCTATTGGGAGCAGGTCGAAGCGACGCAAGGCCGCTACGACTTCGGCCATGTCGATGCGTTGGTCGCCAAGGCGCGGGCTACCAACAAGCGCCTGATCCTGCTGTGGTTCGGCACCTGGAAGAACGGCCAGGCCCACTATGTGCCAGCCTGGATGAAGGCCGATCCCGTCACGTATCCGCGGATGATCGCGAGCAACGGCCAGCCGGTCGAGGTGATGTCGCCGCATGCGGAGGCGAACCTCGACGCCGACCGCAGCGCCTTCGCCGCGCTGATGCGCCATTTGAAGGCGATCGACGGCACGCAGCACAGCGTGATCGCGGTGCAGGTCGAGAATGAGCCCGGCTCGATCGGCGCGGTGCGCGATCATGGACCCGTAGCACAGCGAGCCTTCGCCGCGCCGGTGCCCGCCGACATCGCGCAGCGGCTGGGCAAGCCGGTGGGACAGGATTGGCGCACGACCTTCGGTGCGGATGCCGACGAGGCGTTCGCCGCCTGGGCGACCGCACGCTACATCGATGCCGTCGCCGCAGCCGGCAAGGCAGCCTATCCGCTGCCGGTCTACGTCAACACGTGGCTGCGCTACAAAGACAAGAAATACCCCGGGATCGACTATCCCAGCGGCGGCGCAGTCTGGACGATGTTCGACCTGTGGCGCGCGGCCAGCCCGTCGGTCGATTTCATCGGCACCGATATCTACACCGAGGATGCGGGCGAGTATCGCAAGGTGCTCGACCAATATGCGCGCGCCGACAACCCGTCCTGGGTATCGGAGACCGGCTTCGACGCGGCGACCGCGCCGTTCCTCTTGTATGTCCTGGCGCGCGGCGGCATCGGCTTTTCGGTGTTCGGTATCGACCAGGACCCGGCAACGCCTGCGGGTGAGGCGGCGGTGGCGGCGCACCGCGCCAATTTCGCGCTGCTCGATCCGATCCGCGACATCGTCGCCCAGGCGGCGTTCGATCGCCGGCTCTATGCCGCGGTCGAGGAGCCGGGGCGTGCCAAGCAGTCGATCGACCTCGGCGGCGGCTGGCGCGCGGATATCGCCTTCGGCCCGCCGCCCTGGGGCGATACGCCCGCGATCCTCGCCAATTCGCCCAAGCAGAGTGGCAGGGTGATGATCGTCAAGCTACCCGACGGCAGCCTGCTCGTCAGCGGGATCGATGCCCGCGTCGAGCTGCGCCGCGACGAGAGCGACGGCCGCCACGGCCAGCTGCTGCGCGCCGAGGAGGGCGCGTATCAGGCCGGTGTCTGGAAAGCGCGCCGGTGGCTGAACGGCGACGAGACCGATTACGGCTTCAATTTCGGCGCCGCGCCGCGGCTCGTGAAGGTGACGACCGGAACATATTGAATCGCGATCGAAGGCGGCCCGCCAGAGGCATGCCGAGGCGACGACGCAGGGGAACCAGGGAGATCAACCGGACATAACGAAGGGGACCGATCACATGAGCCTTGCAATGCTGTCGCTGCGTCACCGCGCCCGCCTGGGCGTCGCGTTGGGCGCCATGCTCGCATCGATGCCGGCCTATGCGCAGACCACCGCCGCACCCGCCGATCAGACCGGCGCCGCGACCGCCGACGAGGGCGAAACCGTCGTCGTCACCGGGTCGCGCATCCGCCGCGATCCGCTGGCCCAGGCGGCGCCGCTGACGACGATCGACAATGCCGACATCGCGCGTACCGGCCTGTCGTCGATCGGCGACGTACTGCAACGGCTCCCGGGCTCGGCGGGCGGGCTCAACTCGCGCTTCAACCGCTCGGGCAACAACGGCAATCCGCCCGATGGCGGCGGCGTCGGCGCCGGCTCGGCGGAGATCGACCTGCGCTATCTCGGCAGCCGGCGAACGCTGGTGCTGCTCGATGGACAGCGCTTCATCAACGGCACCGCGGCGAGCGGCGTGCCCGGCGCGGTCGACCTCAATGCCATTCCCGATAGCATGGTCGAGCGGATCGAGGTGCTGCGCGACGGCGCGTCGACGACCTATGGCTCGGATGCGATCGCGGGCGTCGTCAACATCATTACCAGGAAGCGCCAGAACGGCTTCCTTGCCAGCGCCCAGGTGGGTGCCTATCCGCAAGGCGACGGCGTCACCCAGAATTATCAGCTGAGCTGGGGGCACCGCGACGAGGGGGCGGGCGTGTCGTTCGTCGCCGGCGTCAACTACATCAAGCAGGGATCTGTCTTCGCCGGCGATCGCCCTTATTATTCCTTCCCCAATCCCGGCGCGACCGCCTGTACCACCAGCTGCAGCTCGGGCACGCCCAATGGCCGCTTCCTGGTCAACAATCCGGTCACCGGCGTCGGCATGAACCTGACGCTGAAGTCGAACCCGCTGACCACGCCGCGCTTCGACCCGGCGAACCCGACGGGCGCGAACAGCGACTTCAAGCAATTCACCGTCGCCGACCGGTTCAACTTCCGCCCCTACAACTATCTGCTCACCCCGCAGGAGCGGTTCGGCGCGTTCATCAATTTCCAGGGCGATCTCGGCGACAGCGTCCGCTTCAGCACCAAGGTCATCTACAATCGGCGCACGTCGGACAATCAGGCGGCGCCGTTGCCGCTGTTCGTCGGCCCCGATGCGGGTAACGGCAACCTGCTCGACACCATCTCGATCGACCGGACCAACCCGTTCAATCCGTTCGGCGTGACGCTGGCGGCGGGCAATGCCGGCCTTGCTCGCAACTACGACTTCATCGGCCGCCGTTTCGTCGAGAACGGCCCGCGGCATTACAGCCAGGAAGTCAACACCATGTACATCGGCTCGACGCTGGACGGGCAGATCCCGATCGGCGCCGGCACCTGGTACTGGGACGCGAACGTCATCTATGCCGAGAATTCGGCGAAGCAGGTGGCGCACGGCAACGTCAACGCCGCCAATCTCGCCCGCGCGCTCGGACCCATATCGCAGTGCACCGGCAGTTGCGTGCCGTTCAACATTTTCGGCGGCGCCGGCTCGATCACCCCGGCGATGATCAACTATGTCACCTTCGAGCAGCGCGACCGCAGCGAGCAGGCAATGGTCGACGCGACGTTCAACGTCACCGGCACGCTGTTCAACCTGCCCGCAGGGCCGCTCGGCCTGGCGGCGGGCTATGAATATCGCAAGCAGATCGGATCCTTCACCCCCGACCCGATCGTCGCCGCTGGCCTGGGCTCCGACATTCCCGCGCAAGCCACCCGCGGCGGGTTCGACGTCAACGAAGTCTATGCCGAACTCAGCATCCCGGTGCTGAAGGACGTGCCGTTCTTCCGCCTGCTCGAAGGCTCGTTCGCGGCCCGCTATTCGGACTATTCGACCAGCGGCAGCCGGACGACGATGAAGGGTGGGCTTAGCTGGAAGCCGATCAACGACCTGCGCCTGCGCGGCACCTGGGCGCAAGGCTTCCGTGCGCCGAGCATCGGCGAGCTGTTCGGGACGCCCTCGCGCTTCGATGGCGGGGTGATCGATCCGTGTTCTGACTTCAACAATAACGGCGCCTCGGCCACGGTGAAGCAGAATTGCATCGCGCGCGGCGTGCCGGCCAACGGCAGCTACGTCCAGACCAACCAGCAGCTGCCGATCCTGACCGGTGGCAACCGCGCGCTGCGGCCCGAGACGTCGGAAAGCTGGGTGGTAGGCGGCGTCTACAGCCCGTCGTGGGCGAACGGCATCGGCCGGCTCACCCTCGAGGCGGATTACTATACGATCACCGTCGACAACGCGATCTCGTCGATCGGCGCCGACGTGCTGCTCGCCAACTGCACCCAGACTAACGATCCGGTCGCGTGCGGTGCGATCACCCGATCGACCTCTGGCGCGATCACCCAGATCCGCGGGCTGCTGCAGAATATCGCGTCGTTGAAGAGCGAGGGGCTCGACCTGATCCTGTCCTATCGCTCGCCGTCGGTGGGGGCGGGGACGTTCGGGCTGACCTGGTCGAGCAACGTCCTGTTCGAATATTCGACGACGCTGCCGACCGCCACCGGGAGCAGCAAGCTGGAGCGGCAGGGTACCGAGCGCGGTGACCAGGCCTATCCGCGCTTCAAGAGCAACGCGACGCTCGACTGGTCGAGTGCCGCCTTCACCGCGGCGCTGACCGGTCGCTACATCGGCCGAGTGACCGAGCCGGCGTACGACAACCGGGTCATGCATCCGATCCTGTATCTCGATGCGCAGGTCGGGTGGACGCCGGGCATCTGGGACCAGCGACTGTCGCTGACGCTGGGCGTCAACAACATCCTGGGCAAGCGGGCGCCCGATTGTCTCAGCTGCGGCGGGTTCGATCCGACGACCTACGACCTGCCCGACCAGTTCGGCTATGCCCGGATCGCGCTGAAGTTCTGAGGTAAGGCTGCTCTCGCGGGGCCGCGGCACTGCGGGAGCTAGTCGGTCGGCGTTCCTGCCGCTTACGATCCCTGGCGAGTCGGCGCGCTCGGCGCGCGATAGTCGAGCGGAGGCTTCCGGTCGCCGAGCATCGCCTTGTAGGTGAAGCCGGCACCGCGTCGGCGGAAGAGTTCGGCCTTGGCGGCGGCCAGCGTCTGCGGGCTTCGCATCAGCTCGGCGGCGGTCAGCGCGATCGTCTTGGCGGCGACGGTGCCGCCCTTCGCCCCGATCGAGAAGCCAGACGCGGCCACCGCCTGCCAGCTGTGGGCGGGCGTGCCGGGCACCCAGGTAGCCGCGCCGAGCCCGATCGTGGGGACGACCCACGAAACATCGGACACGTCGGTCGATCCCCCGCCGTCGGCGTCGCTGATCGCTTGCACCTTGGCGGCGCTGTCGAGCGGGCGCTTTGTCGCCAGCGTCGTCCGCAGGCCGCTCGCCCAGGCGGTCTCGTCAGCCGTCCAGCGCGGGCCACCGACGGCGTGGAGATTGGCGTCCATGACCTTGGCCAGCGTCTCGCTCGCCAGCATCGAATAAACCCCGCCGGTCGCCTCGAACTCCGACGTGGTGCCGGTGGCGATCGCCGCGCCCTCGGCGGCCTTCTGGACGCGCGCCATGACGTCGCGGACGACCTGCGGGTCGGTATGGCGGACGTAATAATAGCTTTCGGCGAAATCGGGGACGACGTTGGGCGCCTCGCCGCCGTTGGTGACGACATAGTGGATGCGCGTCGTCATCGGGATGTGCTCGCGAAGATAGTTCACCGCGACATTCATCACCTCGACGCCGTCGAGCGCGGAGCGACCCTTGTCGGGCGCTGCCGAGGCATGGGCGGACAGGCCGTGGAAGCGGAACTTGCCCGAGATGTTCGCCTGGCTGGCACCGGTGCTGACCCCGTTCGAATCGCTGGGATGCCAGTGGAGGACGGCGTCGACGTCGTCGAACAGGCCGGCGCGGACGAGATAGACCTTGCCGGAGCCGCCTTCTTCCGCGGGCGATCCGTAGAGGCGGACTTCGCCGTCGATCTTGTTGGCGACCATCCAGTCCTTCACCGCAATCGCGGCGGTGACTGACGCCGCGCCGAAGATGTTGTGGCCGCAGCCGTGCCCGGCGGCCTGGCCGGCGATCGCATCGCGCTTCGGCTCGGCGCGCTGGGCGAGGCCGGGGAGCGCGTCATATTCGGCGAGGATGCCGATCACCGGCCCCGTGCCACGCTTGAAGCTGGCGACGAAGGCGGTCGGCATGCCGGCGACGCCGGGGGTGACGGTGAACCCGGCGCGCTTCAGCTCGGTTTGGAGCAGCGCGCTGCTCTTCGTCTCCTGATAGCCGACCTCGGCCGCATTCCAGATCGCGAGCGCGGTCCTGGCAAGATCCGGCGAGCGCGTGTCGACGTCGGCGAGGATCGCGGCGCGTTCAGGCTGGGCGAGCTGCGCGGCGGCCGGGGTGGCGGCGAGCAGGGCGATGGCGATGGCGATGGTCGGGCGATGCATGGCGGTATCCTGTCTCAATTCGCTCGCGTGGGTACGTTACTTGACCCCGACGGCGGCGGCATCCGGGCGGCGGGTGTCGGCGGCGCCGAGGAAGCGGTCGCCTTCGACCATGATCGACTGGATCGAGCCCATCGTGTTCGAGCGGCGTACCTTGTGGCCTTTCTCTTCGAGCAGGGGCACAAGGTCGGGCGAGAAGCCTTCCTCCAGCTCCAGCGCGGCGTCGCCGCCGCCCTGGTTGATCCGCGGGCGCTCGGCCGCCTCGCTGACGTTGAGGCCGTGGTCGATGACGTTGGAGAGCAGCTGGACCATCGTCGCGATGATGTAGCCGCCGCCCGGCGTGCCGGTGACGAGCCAGGGCCGGTCCTGGTCGAAGACGATGATCGGCGTGATCGTCGAACCGACGCGCTTGCCGGGGACCGGCAGCGTCGCTCGGCGCTCGTTCGCCGTCCTGCGCTTGCCCCAGGCGAGATTGCCGAGCGAGTTGTTGAGGAGGATGCCGGTGCCGGGCGCGACGACATGCGCGCCGTAGGAGGCCGACAGGGTATAGGTGTTGCTGACCGCATTGCCGGCCGCATCGGCGACCGAGAAGTGCGTCGTGTCGCGGCTTTCGTGGGGGTAGGGGTTGCCGTCGGGCACATCGTCCTTGCCGAGCGACCGGTCGGGTCGGATCAGCTTGGCGCGTTCGGCGGCATAGGCCTTGCTCGCAAGGCCGAGTGCAGGCGTCCGCCAGTCGGGCCCGCCGCCGACCAGCCGGCGATCGGCGGACACGATCTTCATCGTTTCGGCCAGCAGGTGCAGGTTGGCGACGCTGCCCCATTTGGCTTGGGCAACGGGGAAGGTCTCGAGGATGTTCATCGCTTCGGCTACACTGACGCCGGAGGCGGTCGGCGGCATATAGGCGATACGCTTGCCGCGATAGCTCGACCAGATCGGCGCCGAGACGATCGCGCGATAGCCGGCGAGGTCGGCGGCATCGATCACGCCCCCGCCGGCGCGAATGCCCGCGGCAAGGCGGGTGGCGAGCGGGCCGGTGTAGAAACCATCGCGACCCCTGGCGGCGATCGTCTTCAGCGTGGCGGCGAGGTCGGGCTGGCGGAAGACCTCACCGGCGGCATAGGCACCGCCGTCCGGCTTGAAGAACATCGCCATCGCCGCAGGGTCGTCGGCCATCAGCTTGCGTTGAGCGCCCTGCGCCTGCGCCTCGTCGTCGGACAGCACGACGCCCTTCTCCGCCATGGCGATCGCTGGCGCGATCAGCGTGCCCCAGGGCAGCGAGCCGAAGCGGTGGTGCGCCTCCCACAGCCCCGCGACGGTACCGGGGATGGCGACGCCCTTCATCGACATGACCTTCTTCGCGTCGACCTTGCCGTCGGGGCCGAGCAGCAGGTCGTCGGTCGTGTGGCGCGACGCCTGGCCGTAATAGTCGATCGCGATATCCTGCGCCGGCGCGCCGCCCTTCGCTGCCATATGCACCAGCATATAGCCCCCGCCGCCGACGTTGCCCGCCCGCGGTAGTGTCACCGCCAGCGCGAAGCCGACCGCCACCGCCGCGTCGACGGCATTGCCACCGCGGCGCAGGATGTCGGCGCCGACGCTCGCCGCCAGCCGGTTCTGGCTGACGACCATGCCCCCGCGGCCGACCGCCGGCTTATGGATCTGGTCATAGGCGACGATGTCGCCGCCCGACGGCGAGCGGGCCTGCGGCTCCTCCTCCTGCGCCGCGACCAGCGCGGGGGCGAGGAGGAGCGACAGGGCGAGGCGGCGAAGGCGCATCAGAACGATGCCCGGATGTTGGCGTACCAATAGCGGCCATAGGGATTGTACAGCGTGCCGAGGAAGCCGTTCGACGACAGCGGCGGCTGCGCGTTGGTCAGGTTCCTGACGCCGATCCGCATGCGATACTCTCCCTCGCGCTTGTTGCCGACGGTAATCTGGCCATAGAGGTTGTAGGTCATCTGGTCATCGATCAGCCAGGGCACGCCGGCGGAATCGATCAGCCCGGTGTCCTGCACGTCGCTGGTATATTGGGTGAAGCCGCCGAGCTGAAACTGGTTGTAGCTCCACGTCGCGGTGCCGGTGACGCGCCAGCGCGGCTTGCCGTTCTGGCGGACGAGGTCGCCCGCATCGGCGATGGCGGTGCCGGCGTTGATCGTGCCGGCCGCGCGAGCGTCGATCAGCTCCTGGATCGGCGGCGACGGTTCGAGGAAGAAGCGATCGAGATAGGCGGCATTGGCCGACAGCGTCAGCCGGCCGGCGCCGAAGTCGGGCAGGCGCCAGTTCACGCCGAGGTCGACGCCCGATGCCTGTTGCGGCAGCAGGTTGACGTACTGGTCCGCCACGTAGAGCACGCGGCCCGCCGGCTGCAGCCCCGATCCGGCGAACAACGCGATGTCGTCCGCGGTCGGTGCCTGGCGGACCACATTGGCGTTGGTCGAGCCGCCGACCCGCGCCAGATAGTCCGCGATGAGCGCATTGCCTTCGCCGAAGATGCCGACGATGCCCTTCTGCTTGATGTTCCAATAGTCGGCGGTGAAGGTGATCCGCCCGATCGCGTCGTCGAGGAAGTGTGGTTCGAGGACGACGCCCGCGCTCCAGGTGTTCGACGTTTCGGGCTTCAGATCGGGGTTGCCGGCGCGCTGGGCGCTGATCGCGAAGGATTGCGCGCAGTTGGCGAACGAGGTGATCGCGCCGGTGCGCAGCTGCGCCTCGCAGCGGACATAATCGACGCGGGTGTTCGAGCGGGTGACGGTGCGCGCGTTGATCTGTTCGAGATTAGGCGCCTTGAATCCCTCGGCATAGCTACCGCGCAGGCGGATCCCGCGAACGACGTCCCAGGCGCCGGCGATCTTGGGCTTCGCCACCGAGCCGACGTCGCTGTAATGCTCGAACCGGCCCGCCAGCTGGAATTCCAGGTTGCGGATCAGCGGCACGTTCATCGACGGGCCGATCACCGGCACCGCCAGCTCGGCATAGGCTGCGGCGACAGTGCGGCGTCCGCTCGTGTCGGGGGAGGGGCTGGTGCCGACGAGATCGGAGCCATAGGTGATGCCGCTCACCGTATCAGTGAAGGTGATGGTGCCGTCGACGCGCGGATCGCGATCGTCATACTGGGTCTCGCGACGGACTTCGCCGCCCAGCGCGATGCCGAGATCGCCCGCGGGCAGCGTCAGCAGATGGGCGTTCGACAGCTTCAGGTCGGCCATGGCGAGCGTCGCCTTGCTGAACCGGGTCGTCTTGATGCGGATCGCCTGGAGCGCGGCGGCGCTGCTCTGCGTGCTGTCGCGGCCCGAGGGGTTGTTCAGGTCGCTGCCGTTGAACGGATTGTAGGCGTCAGGCGTCGACAGCGCGAGCTGACGCTGGAGCAGCGTCGAGCTGATCCCGTCCGACGTGTCGCGCACCCGCGCTTCCGAATAGAGCACCGCGCTTTCCCACTGGAACCCCAGCCAATTCCAGCGCAGCCCGGCAAGCGCCCGATACTGATCGTTCTCGACATGGACCAGGTTGGGGCCGGCATCGGCGATGTTGTAGCTCGACAGCGTGACGGCCAGGCCGCTCGCGGGCGCATTGATGCCGGGCAGTCGATTGGCGTTGGCGACGCCGTTCAGCGTCGTCGGGCCGAACGGATTGTAATAGTTGCTGGCGGGCACGATGATCGGCAGCGAGCTGAGCGTGCCCGACGACGACTGGATGCTGTCGGTCGTCGCCTTGTAATAGCCCGCCTCGCCGAACAGCTCGAGGCCATCGGTCAGCTCGTAATGGCCGTTGGCAAACAGGTTGAGCCGCTCGACCGATGGGATGACATAGGTGTCGTAGGCGCTGCGCGGGTCGAAGCGGAGGTTCCGGTCCGCGGCGGCGGTGTTGGTCCCGTCATCAATGCACAGCCCGTTCTTCAGGCCGGTGCTCGCGTTGGTCTGGCACCCGCTGTTGGTCAGCGGCTGGACGTGGAACTGGCCCGATGCGTTGGTCAGTACCGTCGTACCCTGGCGCACCTGGACGTTGCCGACGGTCTGGAACGAGCCCCAGGGCGTGATCGACGCGCGTCCGTCGAGCGCGGTGGCCCCGTCGAAGCGGGTGCCGGCGAACAGCGCGCGCTTGTCGTCGGAGGCGGTATAATCCTGTTCCGAACTGCGCAGCGCGGAACGGTCGGTATAACTGGCGAACAGCGTGACGTTGCCGCGCCCGCCGCCGAAGTTGGTGCCGGCGAGCAGCGTCAGGCTGTTCTCGGTCTGGGTGGTGCCTTCGGGATAGCCGGTCTGCCCCTCGATCTGCACGCCGCTGAAATCGGTACGCAGCACGGTGTTGACGACACCGGCGACCGCATCGGACCCATAGATGGCGGCGGCACCGTCGCGCAGTACCTCGAGCCGCTCCAGCCCGAACACGGGAATCGCGTTGGTGTTGTAGGTCAGCACGGGGACGAGATTGTCGTCAGCGCGGCTGGTGGGATGGTTGACCACACGGCGACCGTTCAGCAGCACCAGCGTGTTGCCGACGCCCAGGTTGCGCAGGTTGACCGAGCCGACGTCGCCGCGCGCCGCGTTCGAGCTGTTGGGCAGGTACGAGCTGTTGAACGTCACGTCGCCGAGCTGGGGGATCGAGCGGAACAGCTCGTCACCGCTGACCGCGGCGGTCGCGGCGATCTGCTGCTCGTCGACGACGGTGACGGGCAGTGCGGCGGTGTTGTTCGCGCCCTTGATCTGCGATCCGACGACGACGACGTCGGGCGCGGCCTGGGTGTCGGGATCGGCGTCGACCGCCGCTTCGACGGCGGCGTTGGAGGGGGCGGTCCGTTGCTCCGCAGGCTGGGCCGGTGATGACGGGGTGGTCTGCACGAAGCTGACCGGCGCCAGCGACGCGGTGTTGATCGGGATCACGCGGACGGTGTTGGGTCCGGTGTAGCGCCAGCCGAAGCCGCTGCGTGCGAGCAGCAGGTCGAGCGCTGCATCCGGCGTGTACCGGCCATTGACCCGTGGCGCGCGGCGATCGGCGACGGCGGGATCGGTGAAGACGAGCTGCAAGCCAGCCTGCCGTGCGACCCGGAGCAGCGCTTCGTCGAGGCGCCCCGCGGGCACGTCGATCGCAACCGTACGCTGTTCCTTCGCAGCGGCGGCGGTCGGCAGCAGCATCGCCGTGGCGCACGCGGACAGCAACAGGTGATAGGCTCGTGTCATCTGGTTCCCCCCGGATGGTAAAATAGCAGCTTTGCGCTGCTTCCCTGACCTATCGACGCAACGAAGCGTGCGACGCGAACCTCGCGGCGACATTTTTTTGCAAACTCGTGACTCGGGGTTCGCGGCCGACGGCAAGCTGCGTCATAGAGGGCGGGGGGACAGACCAGGGTGCAGGACGCAAACAGCAGGACGCAGCAGGAGGACGCCGACCCGTTCGGTGTCGGGCCGCTTGGCACCTATCGCGCGGCGCTTCGCGCTTTCGTCGCCCGGCGCGTCACCGACCCGCATGAGGCGGAGGACCTGGTGCAGGAAGCCTGTGCGCGGCTTATCGCGACGGCGCGTCAGCGCTCGCTTGACGAGCCGCAGGCCTATCTCTTCCGCATCGCGGCCAATCTGATCGCCGACCGGCATCGGCGCCGGCTGGTCGTCGTGCCGCTGACCGACGAGATGCATCCGGCGATCGCCCCGCGGCAGGAGGAGCGCCGCCGCGTCGTCGATCTCCAGCAGGCGCTCGATGCGGCGCTGGCGGAGCTCAGTCCGCGCGCGCGGACGATCTTCGTGATGCGGCGTTTCGACGAGATGACCACGGTCGACATCGCCCGCGCCCTAGGGATCAGTCCGCGGATGGTGCAGAAGCACCTGACCCATGCCGTCAGCCACCTTTACGACCGGCTGGGCCATCTGCGCGAGGTGGCGCCATGAACGAGCGTCACGATCTGGGCGGGCGCCGCGAGGCGGTGTTCGAGGCGCTGTTCAGCGAGCGCGCCGGCGATCTTCATCCCCACGACCGGGCGGAGGCGGATGCCTTCTGGACGTGGCTGGGCGAGCAGCCCCGTCCCACCGTCGCGGCACAACCGCCACGCCCGCTGGCGAACGCCCGCTGGGCGGTGGCCGCCGCCCTCGTCCTGGCGGTCGGCTCCAGCACGCAGCTCTGGCCGATCGGCGGCGAGACGGAAACCGTGGCCCGTTACGCCGCGGGCCGGGCGGAGCGCCGGGTCATCCGCCTTGCCGACGGATCGACGGTGACGCTGGGCGCGCGCACGACGCTGAAGGTCAGCTTCACCCGCGATCGACGACGGCTGGCGCTGGAAGGGGGTGAGGCGATGTTCCAGGTCGCTCACGACCGCAGTCGCCCCTTCGTCGTGCAGACCCCGTTCGGGGCAGTGACGGCGGTCGGCACGGCGTTCGACGTCGCGATCGGGCGTCGCTCCGCCGATGTCGCGGTGACCGAGGGCACCGTCCGCGTCACCGTGGCGGTCGACGATCATGACGAAGGCACGCCGGTCGCCAAGCTGGCGCGCAAGGGTGAACGCGTGGCGTTCGGCACGCTCGCGCAGAATGGCGCACGGATGGGCTTCATCAGCCAAGCCGAGTCCGTCGGGGTCGACGACGCCGCAGCCTGGACGCGCGGGCAGCTGGTCTTCCACGGCGAGCCGCTCGACGAGGTGATCGACGTCGTCAATCGCTATGCGGTCGATCCCGCCGACGAGCTGCTGCTGACGGATCGCAGCGCTGCAAAGACCCCCGTCTATGGCATCGTCGACCAGGGCAATCCGGCAGCGATCCGCGAGCTCATCGACAATCCGCGCGCGCTGAGCGCGACCGTGCAAGGGGCAGGGGGTGCCGGCCGGCCGGGAACTTCCCTCCGCTAAGAGGAGGGACACAGGCGTGGCATCAAGCGTTGGGACACTCGTCGACTAAGACTGGTGCGATCATGGGCACCGGGGCTAAAGGGGCGCATGGCCTGGTATGAAAAGCTGACGATCGTCGTCGTGACGGTCCTGCTCATGGAGTGTTTCGCCTGGGCGGCGCATAAATATGTCATGCACGGCTGGGGCTGGGGCTGGCATCGCTCGCACCATGAGCCGCATGACGGCGCGTTCGAGAAGAACGACCTCTACGCGCTGACCTTCGCGACGATCGTCATCGCGCTGTTCGTCGTCGGCGTTCGCTGGGAGCCGTTGTGGTGGTTCGCGCTGGGGATCACGGTATACGGCGGCATCTATGCGATCGTTCACGACATGCTGGTCCATCAGCGGTTCGGGATGCGGTGGGTGCCGCGACGCGGCTATTTCAAACGACTCCATCAGGCGCACCGGCTTCATCATGCGGTCAAGGGCAAGGACGGCGGGGTGAGCTTCGGCTTCCTGTTCGCGCCCGATCCGGCGCGGCTGAAGCGGCGATTGTCGGAGCGGGTGGACCGGTGAGCGATCGAAGCGGCGCCCGCCGCAGCCTGGCACTCGCCGGCGCGCTGGGCGCGGCGTGGCTGACGATCCATGTCGTCGGCATCTTCCTGTGGCAGTGGTCCGCGGTCGGCATCGCGCTGGCGGCAGTCGTCGTGCTCGTTCAGGCGTGGCTGAGCACGGGGCTGTTTATCGTCGCCCATGATTGCATGCATGGCTCATTCGCGCCGGGGCGGCCGCGGCTCAACATGGCGGTGGGGACGATGTGTCTCGCGGCCTATGCCGGCCTGTCCTATCGCGCGCTGCTCCCCAAGCATCATGCGCATCACGCCGCGCCCGGAACGCCGGAAGACCCGGACTTCCATGTCGCTGCGCCGCGCCGAGCGTTGCCCTGGTTCGCCAGCTTCTTCCGCAGCTACTACACCCACGGCCAGATCCTGCGGATCACGCTGGCTGCGATCGCCTACATGATGCTGGGGGCCTCGCTCATCAACATCGTCGTCTTCTGGGCGATCCCCGCGCTGATGGCGCTTGCGCAGCTCTTCTTGTTCGGGACGTTCCTGCCGCATCGCCATGCCGACGAGCCGTTCGCCGACGCGCACAATGCGCGCAGCAATCAGCTTGGCCCTGGCCTGTCGCTGCTGACGTGCTTCCACTTCGGCGCCTATCATCACGAGCATCACCTGAGCCCAGGCACCCCGTGGTGGCGCCTGCCGAGTCTGCGTCGCGCGGCGGCGGCCGCGTCGCGCTGACGCCGGACGCTTGCCCGGCGACGGCCGTCCGCATTCCGACGTCGCCCCTCGTCACCCGCGCAGGCGATAGCCGACACCCAATTCGTTGGCGATCAGGCTGCCGACCGGTTCCGGCGCCTCGAGCTTCTGGCGCAGGTTGCGGATGACGATGCGCAGATATTCGATGCGGGGGTCTTCGCTCGCGTTCCACGCGGCCTTGATGATGGCATCGTGGGTCATGACGCGGCCGGGGTGACGGGCGAGCAGTGCCAGGACGTCATATTCCTTGCGGGTCAGATGCACCTCGGCACCGCCGCGACGGACGAGGCGGCGGTCTAGGTCGATGACGACGTCGGCAATGTCGACCACCGCAGTTTGTCGCTCGCCCGCGTCGCGGTGGCGGCGGGCGACGCGGAGGCGGGCGAGCAGCTCCTCGCTGTCGAACGGCTTGGTGACATAGTCGTCGGCGCCCAGGTCGAGCGCGGCGACCTTCTCCGCCGTCGCCTCGCGCGCGGAGACGACGAGGATCGCGCGGCGGTCGGCGCGCAGCAGCGGGATGAGGCCGAGGCCGTCGCGGTCGGGTAGGCCGAGGTCGAGCAGGATGGCGTCTGGATGCTCGGCAGCGGCGACGGCGAGCGCGTCGCTGCCGGTGCCGGCTTCCGATACGAGGTAGCCGTCGCGCTCCAGCGTGTTGCGCAGGAGGCGGCGGATCGCGACTTCGTCGTCGACGACCAGGATGCGCGCGGCCATCAGCCGACCTCGCGGACGATGAGGGCGGCGGGAAAGACGAGGGTAAAGGCAGCGCCGGTCGCGTCATCGCGGTTGCGTGCCTCGACCGCGATGCCCATCGCCTCGGCAAACGCCTTGACGATCGCGAGGCCCAGCCCGGTGCCGCCAACGGCGCGATCCGACCCTTCGAGTCGGCGGAAGGTTTCGAACACCAGTGCCTCCTTGCCGGGCGGCAGGCCGGGACCGTGATCGAGGACCGCCAGACGCAGCTCGCCATAGCGGTGCTGGCCCTCGATCACCACGGGGCTGCCGGGATCACCGTAGCGGCCGGCATTGTCGAGCAGGTTGAGCAGGCAATGGTGGAGAAGCTGCGGGTCGGCCCTGACCAGCGGCAGATCGGGCGGGACGGCGAGGCGCAGGTCGTGCCCGCCGAGCGCGGTGCGCGCGTCGTGCGCGGCGCTGGTCACGGCATCGCTGAGGTCGATCGGCTCGATGGCGAGGCGGAGCGCACCCGCTTCTACCCGCGCCATGTCGAGGAGATTGCTGACGAACCGATGGAGGCGCGCGGCTTCGGCCTTGAGCGTCGCGATCAGCGCCGGCGTGGCGCCGTGGTCGAGCTGGTCGGCGGCGGCGATGACGGCGGTGAGGGGGGTGCGCAGGTCATGGCCGACCGACGACAGGAGCGCGCCGCGCAACCTGTCGCGCGTCCGCATCGCATCGAGGCCGCGCATATCGGCCTCCAGACGGAAGCGTTCGAGAACGAGCGCGGCCTGGTCGATCAGGTTCGCCAGCAACGGCAGCTGGTCGGCCCGCACCGCATCGCCCGCGCGGCGGTCGGCGATGCCGAGGACGCCGAGGACCCTGTCCCCGCCGACGAGCGGCTGGAACAACCATTCCGAAGCGGTGAGCGTGCCAGAGCCGCGGCCGGCGGCACTGGCGGTGTCGGCGGCCCATTGCGCCGCGGCGAGATCGAGCGCCCCCAATTCATGCGCCGCGTCGCTCGCGGCCTGGACGGTCATGCCCTGGCCCTCGGAGGCGAGAAGCACGGTGGCGCGATCGAACAGGCGGGCGATTTCGGCGACGAGGGTGCGGCGAACCTCGTCCTCGGTCTTGAGCGCGGTAAGTTCGCGCAGGAAACCGGCGAGCACCGCGTTGGTCCGCGCGCTGGCGGCGGCGAGATCGGCCTGGGCGCGCACCCGCGCGGTGAGCTGGCTGGTGACGGTGGCGACGCCGAGCAGGACCACGACCGACACGACGTTCTCGGGATTGCTGATGGTCAGCGTGCCGACCGGCGGCAGGAAGAAGAAGTTGTACGCGAGGCTGGAGGCGATGCCAGCGAACAGGCCGGTGCGCAGGCCGAACAGGCTGGCGGCGGCCATGACCGGCAGCAGATAGAGCATGCCGACGTTGCCGAGGTCGAGGATATGGTCGAGCTGGGTCGCGGCGGCGGTGACGGCGGCGATCATCAGCGTCGTCCAGCCATAGCCGCTGGGCGCACCCCAGCTGCCGGTGCGGCGGACCGGGCGGGCGGGGGCTCGGCGTTCGAGCGGCAGGACGTGGACGCCGACGCCCGGTGTCGTTCGCACCAGCCGGTCGACGACCGAGCCGTGGCGCAATTCGAACCAGCGCGAGCGCTGCGACTTGCCGACGATAAGCTGGGTGGCGCGTGCCTCGGCGAGATAGGCGCCGAGGCCGCTGACGACGTCGGTGGCGGGGACAGTGGCGATCTGGCCGCCGAGCTGGGTGGCGAGCGTGATGGCGGCGGCGAGCCGCTGGTGCTCGGCCGCGGCGAAGCCCTGAGTCCGTGGCGTTTCGACGAACACTGCCGTCCAGGGCGCGCGCAGCGCGTCGGCGAGCCGCTTGGCGGCGCGGACCAGCGAGTCGGCGCCCGGCAGTTCGTTGATCGCCACGACGATCCGCTCGCCCCCGGCCCAGGTGCCGCCGACGCCGAGCGCACGGACATGATCGAGCATCTGCGCGTCAGCCGCCTGCGCGGCGCGGCGCAACACGAGTTCGCGAAGCGCCGACAGGTTCGATTTGGAGAAGAAGTGGCCGAGCGCGCGGCTGGCTTCCTCGGGGACATAGACCTTGCCGGCCTGGAGCCGCTCGATCAGCTCGTCGGGCGGGATGTCGACGACCTCGATCTCGGCCAATTCGAGGATGCGGTCGGGCACCGTTTCGCGCACGCGGATGCGGGTGAAGCCGGCGACGACGTCGTTGAGGCTTTCGACGTGCTGGATGTTGACCGTCGAATAGACGTCGATCCCGGCGGCAAGCAGTTCCTCGACGTCCTGATAACGCTTGGGATGCCGGCTGCCGGGGGCGTTGCTGTGGGCGAGCTCGTCGACCAGCGCGAGGCGGGGCGCACGGGCGAGGACCGCGTCGAGGTCCATCTCGCCCAACGTCCGCCCTTCGTAGGCGACGAGGCGGTGGGGAATGATCTCGCAGCCGCGGGTAAGCGCCTCGGTCTCGGCGCGACCATGGGTTTCGACGATGGCGACGACGACGTCGACACCCTCGCGGCGGCGGGCGGCGGCTTCCTGCAGCATCTCGAAGGTCTTGCCGACGCCGGGGGCGGCGCCGAGGAAGATCTTGAGACGGCCGCGGCCCTCCTGCGCGGCGGCGCGCAGGAGGGCCTGAGGATCGGGACGGGAATCGCCGCCGGGCGTCATCGCACCGCGTCGAGCGCGCGATTGAGCGCGAGGACGTTGACGTGGGGATCGCCGACCATCGAGTCCTCGACCTGCGCCGCGACGAGGCTGCGGACGCGGGTGACGTCAAGGCGGCGGACGCGGGCGACGCGATCCAGCTGGGCGTAGGCGGCGGCGGGCGACAGATCCGGGTCGAGGCCCGAGCCGCTGGCGGTGACGAGATCGGCCGGCAAAGCGCCGGCGACGCCCGCGGCGCGCTGGGCGGCGATGTCGGTCTTGATCCGGTCGACCAGCGCCTTGCTGGTCGGGCCGAGATTGGAGCCGGAGGACGCGAGCCCGTCATAGCCCTTGCCGGCGGCGGAGGGGCGGGTGTGAAAATAGCGGTCCGAGGTGAAGGCCTGGCCGAGGACGGTCGAACCGATCACCCGGTTGCCGTCACGCACGAGGCTGCCGTTCGCTTGGCCGGGGAAGATGGCTTGGCCGATACCGGTCATGGCTAGGGGATAGACCAGCCCGAGCAGGATCGCGAACAGGATCGTCATGACGATCGCCGGACGCAGGGCGGTGGTAAGGTCTTGGTTCATGGTCGGTTCCTTGAGAGGGGGGCCGCGCCGGCGGTCAGGCAAGCCCGATCCCCGTGACCGCGAGGTCGATCAGCTTGATGCCGACGAACGGCGCCAGCAGCCCGCCGAGGCCATAGACGGCGAGGTTGCGGGCCAACAGCGGGCCCGCGCCCATCGGCTTGTAGGCGACGCCCTTCAGCGCCAGCGGCACCAGCATCGGGATGATCAGCGCGTTGAAGATGATCGCGCTGAGGATCGCGCTCTCCGGGGTCGCCAGACCCATGACGTTGAGGACGCCGAGGCCGGGATAGAGCGCGACGAACATCGCCGGGATGATCGCGAAATATTTGGCGACGTCATTGGCAACCGAGAAGGTCGTCAGGCTGCCGCGGGTCATCAGCAGCTGCTTGCCGAGGCCGACGACCTCGATCAGCTTGGTCGGGTCGCTGTCGAGGTCGACCATGTTGCCCGCCTCGCGCGCCGCCTGGGTGCCGGTGTTCATCGCCACGCCGACGTCGGCCTGGGCGAGGGCGGGGGCGTCGTTGGTGCCGTCGCCGCACATCGCGACGAGCTTGCCGCCCTGCTGTTCCTGGCGAATCAGCGCCAGCTTGTCCTCCGGCGTCGCCTGGGCGAGGAAGTCGTCGACCCCGGCCTCGGCGGCGATCGCGGCGGCGGTCAGCGGATTGTCGCCGGTGATCATCACCGTGCGGATGCCCATCTGGCGCAGCTCCGCGAAGCGTTCGCGAATGCCCGCCTTGACGACGTCCTTGAGGAAGATCGCGCCGAGCAGTCGGCCGTCCTTGGCGACCGCGAGCGGGGTGCCGCCGGCGCGGGCGATCTCGTCGGTGATGCGGCGAAGCTCGGTGGCGGCGGCGGTCTCGCCGGCACCGGCATTGGCGCGCAGGATCGAATCGACCGCGCCCTTCTGGATTAGCGTGTCGGCGAAGCGGACGCCGGACACGCGGGTCTGGGCGGTGAAGGGGATCACCTCGGCACCAGCGGGCATCGGCCGTTGCAGGTCGAAGCGGTCGCGGGCGAGGACGACGATCGAGCGACCCTCGGGCGTCTCGTCGGCCAGGCTGGCGAGCAGCGCCGCCTCGGCCAGTTCCGCCTCGCTGGCGCCGCCGACGGCACGGAACTCCGACGCCTGGCGGTCGCCGATGGTGATCGTGCCGGTCTTGTCGAGGAGCAGGACGTCGACGTCACCCGCCGCCTCCACCGCGCGGCCCGATTTGGCGAGCACGTTGAAGCGGACGAGACGGTCCATGCCCGCAATGCCGATCGCCGACAGCAGCGCCGCGATGGTGGTGGGGATCAGCGTGATAAGCAGCGCGGCGAGGATCGCGACGGGGATGCTGCCGCCGGCATAGCTGGCGAAGCCCGGTACGGTACCGACCGCGATGAGGAAGATGATGGTGAGGCCGGTGAGCAGGATCGTCAGCGCGATCTCGTTGGGGGTCTTCTGGCGCTCCGCGCCCTCGACCAGCGCGATCATGCGGTCGAGGAAGCCCTGGCCGGGTTCCACGGTCACCTTCACGCGAATCTCGTCGGAGATGACGCGGGTGCCGGCGGTCACGGCGGATCGATCGCCGCCTGCCTCGCGGATGACGGGGGCGCTTTCACCGGTGATCGCGGCCTCGTTGACCGAGGCGACGCCGACGACGACCTCTCCGTCGGAGGGGATGAGGTCGCCGGTCTCGACGAGGACGACGTCGCCGATCGTCAGGCGCGAGGCGGGGACGAGCTCCCAGGTGTCGCCGACGCCGGTTAGCAGCTTGGCGCGCAGCTCGGCTTTGGCATCGCGCAGCGACGCGGCCTGCGCCTTGCCGCGGCCCTCCGCCAGCGCCTCGGCGAAGGTGCCGAAGAGGACGGTGAGCCACAGCCAGATGACGAGCTGAAGCTTGAAGCCCGTCGCCAGACCGTCGTGGCCGGCGACAAGCAGCACCGTCAGCAGCATCGCGACGACGGCGGTGGTGAACATCACCGGGTTGCGGACGAGTGCCCGCGGATCGAGCTTGACGAAGGCGTCGCGGATCGCGGGAACGATCAGCTCGGCGGTGAAGAGCGAGGCGGTGTTAGCGCGTGCCATGATACGGCCTTTTCGAGCGTCAGAAGAGTTGGCCGCGGATCATCGCGAGATGATCGGCGATGGGACCGAGCGCGAGGCTGGGCAGGAAGGTGAGGCCGCCCAGGATCAGGATGATCCCGACGAGTAGGCCGACCCACAGGCCGCCGGTCGTCGGGAAGGATCCCGCACCCGCCGGGGTATGCTTCTTGGCGGCGAGGCTGCCGGCGATGGCCAGCATCGGCACGATCACGAAGAAGCGGCCGAACCACATCGCGAGGCCGAGCAGCGCGTTGTAATAGGGGGTGTTGGCGGTGAGACCGCCGAACGCCGAGCCGTTGTTCCCCACTGCGCTGGTAAAGGCGTAGAGGATCTCGCTGAAGCCGTGCGGCCCCTTGTTGAGCGGGCCGGCAAGGCCAGCCTGGACCACCGACGACAGGGCGGTGAAGCCGAGGATGACGAGCGGCAGCACGGCGATGGCGAGTACCGCCAGCTTGACCTCGCGGGCCTCGATCTTCTTGCCGACATACTCGGGCGTGCGGCCGACCATCAGCCCGGCGACGAACACCGCGAGGATGGCGAACAGCAGAAAGCCGTAGATGCCCGCGCCGACGCCGCCGATCACGACCTCGCCGAGCTGGATGTTGAACAGCGGGATCATGCCGCCAAGCGGCGTGAAGCTGTCGAGCATGCCGTTGACCGCGCCGCACGAGGCGGCGGTGGTGACGACTGCGAACAGCGCCGAGGCGGGAACGCCGAAGCGGACCTCCTTGCCCTCCATGTTGCCGCCGGCGACGCCGAGCTGGTGAAGAACCGGATTGCCCGCCGCCTCCTGCCAATAGGTGACGGTGACACCGGCAAGGAACAGGATGACCATCGCCGACAGGATCGCCCAGCCCTGGCGGGTGTTGCCGACCGCCTTGCCGAAGGTCCAGGTCAGGCCGAAGCCGATCAGGAAGATCGACAGCATCTGGACGAGGTTGGTCAGCGCGGTGGGGTTCTCGAACGGATGGGCGGAATTGGCGTTGAAGAAGCCGCCGCCGTTGGTGCCAAGCATCTTGATCGCTTCCTGGCTGGCGACGGGGCCGAGCAGGATCGACTGGCGTGCGCCCTCCAGCGTCTGGACGTCGACGACGCCGGCCAGCGTCTGCGGCACGCCGCTCGCGATCAGGAAGACGGTGTAGACGACGCAGATCGGCAGCAGCAGGTAGAGCGTCACCCGCGTCATATCGGCCCAGAAATTGCCGATCGCCTTCGCTTCCCGCCGAGCGAAGCCGCGGAACAGCGCGAAGGCGAGCGCGATGCCGGTCGCCGCCGACAGGAAGTTGTGGATCGTCAGCCCCAGCATCTGGCTGAGGTTCGACATGGTGGCCTCGCCGCCATAGCTCTGCCAGTTGGTATTGGTGGTGAAGCTGATCGCGGTGTTGAAGGCGAGATCGGGCGACAGGTTGCCAAGGTGCTGCGGGTTGCCTGGCAGAACGCCTTGCAGCCGAAGCACCGCATAGGCCAGCGCGAGCAGCGCGACGTTGAACAGCAGCATATGGACGGCGTAGCGACGCCAGCCCTGCTCGGCGGTCGGGTCGATCCCCGACAGCCTGTAGAAGCCGCGCTCGACCGGGCCGAGGACGGCATGGAGCGGCGTGCGCCGCCCTTCGTAGAGCGCGTAAAGCCACAGGCCCATCGGCTTGGTGAGCGCCAGCAGGATGCCGACGAAGAGGAGGATCAGGAACCAGCCCTGAAGTGTCATCGTACCGCTCCCTTCAGAAGCGCTCGGGGCGGATGAGCACCGCCACCAGATAGACGAGGAGGCCCAGCGCGGTCAGCGCGGCGAGCCAGAGGTCGAGGGTCATCGCGAATGTCTCCTCAGGCGCGGTCGCACAGCCGGGCATAGGCGAGCGTCAGCGCGACGAGCCCGGCGAGGACGGCGAGCCAGATCAGATCCTGCATGGTGGTTGCTCCGGTCAGAAGGCGGCGGCGAGCGAGATGAGCAAGGTCGATCCGGCAATGTTGCCGGTGCCGTCCTGGCCCTTGCTGAAGCTCGGCCGCAGATAGGCGGCCTCGCGGTTCGAGATGTCGGTATCGACCCAGGCGAGCCCAAGCGTCAGGTTGCGCCATGTCGTGTCGGCGCCGAGCGACCAGTCCCAATAGCTGCCCGTCGGCGAGACGGCGGTGGCGTTGGGGCCAAGGCCGTTCTGGCCCCAGCTGTGGCCGACATGCGCCTTGGCGGTGAAGGGCGTGCCGCTGATGGCATAGGCGCCGTCGCCCCAGAGATAGAGGTTGTCGTCGCTGGCGCCGGGGCGGGTGTAGATCCCCGCGGCGGCGTCTGCGCCGGTGCGGTACCAGCGGCCGAGCGCCTGCTGCTTCGGGGCATAGGCGACGCCCGCCGTCAGCGTGGCGGGGCCGCTCGTGCCGCTGAGCTTCGCATAGGGTTCGGCGAAGTCGGTTTTGTCGGCGCCGCCGGGATAGGTGTACCAGGTCAGCCCGACATCGAGCGTGCCGCCCGCCAGGGGAGCGCGATAGCCACCGATCAGGTCGAGCTCCATGTTCGCGCCGCCGAACGTGCCCCAGCCGGCGAGGTTCGAGGCCCAGATGCCGGCATAGACGCCGCTCTTGTGGCTGACGGTGATGCCGCCCTGGATCGCCGGATGCTCGTCGGACTGGGAAACGCCGCGGAACCTGTAGTCGGAGGTGACGCCGACCGAGCCGCTGACGCTCAGCGCCGGCGGCCGGTTATCGGGCGTCGTGGTCTGGGCGATCGCGGCGGTCGGCAGCGCGAGCAGTGCGAGAACGGGAAAACGAAACGGCGTCATGGTCGGCCCCTGCGACAGCGACGCCGGGGATTGGGCGCGCTGCGAGGGGCTCGATTAGGCGTTGGGCGCGTAGAGGTTCGAGATCGATTCCGGGGTTACGCGTATAGCTGGCGTATAGTTTTGCCGATTTCGGGGATAGACAAGCGCGATCTTAGTCTTCCGCCATGTGTGGGGAGGACGAAGAGGCTAGCACCTCGTAGCTCAGAAGAACCGCGCCGTGATCGAGCGGCTTGCAGGCGGCGAAGGACAGGCGGACCTTGCCGGCAAGGCCGTCCGAACGATGGACGACGAAGCCTTCCATATCCTCCCGCGCGTCGAGGGCGGGGGCGACGATGACGTGGAGTTCGTCGACGAGGCCGGCGGCGAGGAAGCTGCCGACGATCTGGGCGCCGCCTTCGAGCATCAGCCGTTCGATGCCGAGCTCGCGACGCAGGGTGACGAGCGCGTCGGCGAGGTCGAGGTGCTTGGCGTCGGCGACGATGTACGAGACGCCGTCTCCCGCCAGCTCGGCGAGATGTTCGTCGCGGACGCCATTGCCGAGCAGGACGACGGCATGATCGCCGCCGACATTGTCACCGCCAAAGTGAAGCTCGCCGCGGGTGTCGACGGCGATCGCGTAGGGCTTGGCGTCGCGGTTCGCGAAGTGGTGCGGGCGCTCGACCGTCACCGGCGTTGCCGGGGGATGGGCCGTGCCCTTCGCCATCTCGGCCATCGTCGTTCGCCCGACCAGCCAGGCATCGCCGTTTAGCTCGTCATGCAGCGCTTCGTAGAGACTGCTCCATTCCTTCGGCCCGCCATCGGGGCTGGCGGTGAACTTGCTGGGATGGAGGCCCCCGTCGAGCGACGATTGCATGAGGCAGATGACGGTGGGGCGGTCGGTCACGGTTCGGCTCCTGGCATGGGCCAGAGCAAACTCGCCAGCTTGCCCATCGTTGCCATGGCATTGGGGCTGGGGCAGAAAAGTCCGACGCACGGGGGAACGAGCATGGAGACGATCGGCCACGATCTACGCGAGATGCAGCGCGTGCCGCTGGCCTCCAGCCATGTCGCGCAGATCAAGGAGCGGGGCCAGGAGGCCTTCTATCCCGCCGGTACGCTGCTGGTGCGGCCCGGCGATCCGGTCGAACGCTTCGTCTATGTCGAGGATGGCGAGATCGAGGTCGTCAATGCCTTCACCGGCGAGCGGCTGGTGCCTTCGACGCTGGGACCGACGCAGTTCATGGCGGAAATCTCGTTCCTGAGTGGTGGGAGCTGGTCGATGGCGATGCGCGCCGCGCGCGATACGCGCACGATCGAGGTGCCGCGCGACGCGATGCTCGAGCTGATGGCGCATGTCCCCGAGATGTCGGATATCATCATCACCGTGCTGGCGGCGCGGCGGCGGCGGCAGCTGGAGGGGCACGACGCCTCGCTGGTGCTGATCGGCGAGGAGGCGGATCGCGGCGTCCGCCGGGTGGCCTCCTTCGCCAGCCGCAACCGCTTGCCCTATGTCTCGTATGCGATCGGCAGCGAGGAGGCGCTGGCGGTTGCGACCAACTGCGCCGTGCCCAACGATCGGCCGGTCGTGATCTTCGGCCGCGACATCGTCGTCACCGATCCGACCCCGCCGAAGGTCGCCAAGCTGATGGGGCTCAACCGCGAGTTCGTCGACGACGAGGCGGTCGACGTGCTGATCGTCGGCGCCGGTCCGGCGGGCGTCGCCGCTGCCGTCTATGCCGGGGCGGAGGGGCTGAGTGCGCTCGTGGTCGACGACACCGCGATCGGCGGCCAGGCGGGGACGTCGAGCCGTATCGAGAATTACATGGGCTTTCCGACCGGCATTTCGGGCGCCGACCTGGTATGGCGTGGCGAAGTGCAGGCGATGAAATTCGGCACCCGCTTCGCCATGCCGCTGCGCGTCGAGCGACTCGACCGGCTGGACGACGACAGCTTCTGCGCGACCTTCGATACCGGCCAGCGCGTCCGATCCAAGGCGGTCGTGGTCGCGACCGGGGTGCAATATCGCCGCTTGCCGATCGATCGGCTCGAGCATTTCGAAGGCGCCGGCGTCTATTATGCCGCGACCGAGAACGAGGCGCGCTTTTGCCGCGACAATCATGTGATCGTCATCGGCGGCGGCAATTCGGCGGGGCAGGCAGCGATGTACCTCAGCCGCGTCGCCGATCACGTCCGCGTGCTGGTGCGCGGCGTTTCGTTGGCGCAGTCGATGTCCAGCTACCTGTCGTCCCGGCTCGAGGCCGATCCCGCGATCAGCATCGACTATGGCGCCGAAGTGGTCGCCCTCCACGGCGACGCGGCGCTGGAGGCGGTGACGATCCGCACGCCCGCTGGCGAACACCGCGTCGCCGCCTGCGCCTTGTTCGTGATGGTGGGGGCGGCGCCGAATACCGGCTGGCTCGCCGACCTGGTGGCGCTCGACGGTAAGGGCTTCGTCGTGACCGGTCGCGAGGCGGGCGGGGATTCGCCCTACGCCACCTCGTGCCGCGGGATCTTCGCGGTAGGCGACGTGCGTGCGGGATCGGTCAAGCGGGTCGCCTCGTCGGTCGGCGAGGGCTCGGTCGTCATCTCCAAGGTATGGAGCCATGTGAACGGCGACGGCTGATCGTGCGTCAGCCGGCCTCGCCCAGCGCGGCGTACCATTCGGCATAGCGAGTATTGCGGGCGAGATGGCGGTTGAGATCCTCGTCGCCGTCCCACCACACCGGCCCGCGCTCGCCGAGGCTCGTCTTGGCGGCGTCGACCTCCTGACGAGCCGCATGCAATCCGCCCGCGTCGCCGCTGCGCAACGCCGCCGCGACGGCGCGGCGCGCGGCCATCAGCTCGCCGACGAGGCGCTGGCGTTCGGCCTCCGGCAGATGCGGATCGGCACGCCGCCACAGCCGGCCCCGCACGACGATGTAGCGGCCGTCGGGTGTCACGGGAGGCGGCGGGTCGGTGCGCTTCGTCATCGGATGAAGGGACGTTGGACGAAGCGCCGTGTTCCCACGGAACCCGAAGCGCCGTTGCCGCGCTCTTCACGCATGCATCACGACGACGATACGAGTGGCGCTCGCCACCGCGCCGTTCCCAGCGGCCGGATCGCCAGGCTCGGCACCTTCGGCCGGCTGGCGGGCGGGGTGGCGGGCGGCATGCTGGCCGAGGGCGCGCGCCGGCTAGCGCAGGGCGAGCGGCCGAGCATGAGCGAGCTGATGCTGACCCCCGGCAATGCGGCGCGCGTCGCCGACCGATTGTCGCACCTGCGCGGCGCGGCGATGAAGCTGGGGCAGATGATCTCGATGGATGCGGGCGACATGCTTCCCGCCGAGCTGTCGACGATCCTCGCGCGGCTGCGCAACCAGGCGTATCGCATGCCGCCGCAGCAACTCGACCAGGTGCTGCGCCGCGAGTGGGGCAGCGACTGGCGACGCCGCTTCCGCCATTTCGAGGCGGCGCCGATGGCGGCGGCGTCGATCGGCCAGGTCCACCGCGCGACGCTGCCCGACGGCCGGGTGTTGGCGATCAAGGTGCAGTATCCGGGTGTTGCCGCCAGCATCGATGCCGATGTCGACAATGTCGCGACGCTGCTCCGCGTATCGGGGCTGCTGCCTGCGACGCTCGACCTGACGCCGTTGCTCGAGGAAGCGAAGCGCCAGCTCGCCGACGAGGCCGATTATGTCCGCGAGGGCGAGCAGATGCGCCGCTATGCCGAGCGGCTCGCTGGCGACGCACGCTATGTCGTGCCGCAGCTGGAGGAGGCGCTGACGACGCGGCAGGTGCTGGCGATGACCTTCGTCGAAGGGCGGCCGATCGAGGCGCTGGCGGAAACGCCGCAGGAGACTCGCGATGCGGCGATGACCGCGCTGGTGTCGCTGGTGCTGCGCGAACTGTTCGAGTTCGGAGTGATGCAGACCGATCCCAACTTCGCCAATTACCGCTGGCAGCCCGACAGCGGCGCGTTGGTGCTGCTCGATTTCGGTGCGGCGCGGGATGTACCGGCTGCGACCGCCGATGCCTATCGCCGGCTGATCGAGGCGCGACTGGCGCGCGATCTCGACCTGATCCGCGAGATCGCGGTGGAAACGGGCTTCCTGGGGGCGGCGGCTGCTGCGGCGCATCAGCCGGCGGTGGACCGAATCATCGCGGCGATCGACGAGGCGCTGAATCGACCAGGAGCGTTCGACTTCGGCGATCGGGCTTTCGTGCCGGTCGTGAGCGAGGAGGCCAAGGCGATGATCGCGGATCGCGCGACCTGGCACGTGCCGCATGCCGAAACGTTGTTCGTGCAGCGCAAGGTGAGCGGTACCGCGCTGCTCGCGGCGCGATTAAAGGCGAAAGTCGATGTCCGCGGCCTCGCTGCGGCGGCGATTGGGGCAGGGAAGGGCGTTTAGGGAGCGATTCCCCGTCTGTTCGACTCACGTTTGGGGGTTAGGTTCCCGCGCGGGCTTGGGGTGAGCGCCGTCGAAACCGGCGGAAAACCGGGAAAAACACACGGCCTCGTCAAAAAACTGCAAAAAGCTGTTGACCGGTGGGTGAGGGTCACCTAGATGGCTGTCACCGCAGCGGTGGCCCGGACGGGTTGCTGG
>NZ_JACIEV010000004.1:0-198684 GCF_014197105.1 Sphingomonas jinjuensis
CCAGCAACCCGTCCGGGCCACCGCTGCGGTGACAGCCATCTAGGTGACCCTCACCCACCGGTCAACAGCTTTTTGCAGTTTTTTGACGAGGCCGTACATTTTCCCCAGATTTCCGCAGGTTCCTGACGCGCAGGAGATGCGCCAATGCCGGAACCTAACGGCTAATTGTGAGTCGGCCGGAGCAGGAATCGTCGATTCAGGCCTGAATCCCGCTCAAGCCGACTGGATATAGGCCCGCATCGCGTTCGCATCGGCCTCGATGCGGTCGATCCGGTACTTCACCAGATCGCCGATCGACACGAACCCAACCATTCGTCCGTCTTCGACCACCGGGAGATGGCGGATGCGCCGCCGCGTCATCAGCGATAGCGCGGCGATCACCGCCTCGCCCTCGCCCACCGACTGGACGGGCGACGTCATCACCTCGCCGAGCAGTCGATGGAGCGCATCTGCGCCGTCTGCCTGAAGGCAAGCGACCACGTCGCGTTCGGAAAAGATGCCGGCGACCGTGTCGCCGTCCATGACCGGCAGCGCGCCGATCCGCCTCTCTGCCAATAGGGCAACGGCGTCGGCCACCGTTGCGTCGCGGGTCAGCGATACGACGTCGCCGCCCTTGGTTTTGAGGATCGCCGCGATGGTCATCCGCCCTCTCCTGTCGCTCTGTCGTGCAAGCGGGAGGAAACCACACCCGCGCCTCAATGGCAAAAGGAGATGCGGGGTCCGCGCCGCGGCTCGAACGATGCCGGGACGCCGATACGAAAAAGGCCGGCTCCCCTGCTGGAGAACCGGCCCGTTCGATCGATAGATAATGTCACTCCGCCGCGGTCGGCACCTCGACCGGAGCGGCACGCGTGCGACGGCGACGTGGCTTTGGCTCGTCGGTGCCCTCGTCATTGGCGGGCGCCGCGATCCCGAGCGACGGCGGCAAGCGGTCGGCGTCGACGCCATTGGCCTCGCCCTGCGGCTCGACCGGCGCTGCGTCGCGGCGGGGACGGCCACGGCGGCGCGGCGTTACGGGTGCGTCAGCCTCAAGCACGGCTTCGGCGCGATCGTTCAGCGATTCGTCCTGCGTCGGCGGGTCAGAGCGGTGCTGCCCGGCGACTTCCTGACGATCCTCGCGCCGCGGACGTTCGTTGCGATCGCTGCGCTCGCCACGCTCTGGACGCTCGCCGCGCTCCGAGCGCTCGCCACGGGCTTCCTGACGGTTGCCGTCCCAGCGGTTGCCGCGATTGTCGTCGCGGTCGCGATCGCGGCGCTGGCCGTGCTGCTGGCCGCCGACGCCATCGCCGTCGCCCTGCTGCTCGCCGGCACGGATCGGCTCGCCCTCATCGCCGAAATCGTCGTCGCCATCGAGATCGAAATCGTCGCGCGATTGGACGCGCGGCTGTTGCTGATTCTCGAACCGGCCCCGCTGGTCGGCGAGCACGCGGAAATAATGATCCGCGAACTGGAGGTAATATTCTGTGGTGACGCGGTCGCCCTGGCGCTGCGCATCCGACGCGAGATTCTTGTACTTCTCGAGAAGCTGGGCGGCGTTGCCGCGCGCGCGGTTGTCGATCCGATTACCGCTGTCGCCACGTCCCTGGCCGCCCTGGCGCTGGCCGTTGCCGCCACCACCATTACCGCCGCCACGGCCACGCCGGCGGCCGTTCTGCCGATTGTTGATCAAGCTACTGTCCTTGTGCTCAGAACCAAAACTGGCCTTGCTCCCGCGTCACGGTGCAAACCTTCGGGCCTCGCAGCGTGGCGCAAGGCCGATCGCTGAGAGCCTGCCACGGCCGCCGGACTGCAGCGGTTTCATGACGAAGGATGCGGGCGTCCGCCTGTCTTCAACGCTCTTTGTCGAAAAAAATGCGTGCCCCGGCGACCTCATTAGCGACGGGCAGGCCAATGGTTCAAGTAAAATATCGGGCAGCAAGCGACAAATTCAAGGCGTGGCTACGATGCACCTAGGCCTACCGCCCAAGTCGTGGCGCAGGTGGGCGTGCAATCCTGCCGTATCGACCAGCGCCGAGACGGCCTCGGCCTGGGTCCAGCCGATCTCGATCGCCGCCATACCCCCGTCGGTCAGCAACCGCGGGAGTTGCGGTACGAGCGCGCGATAGGCGTCGAGGCCATCGCTGCCGGCAAACAGCGCGGCGGCCGGCTCATGGCCGGCTACGTCCTGTGCCACCGCTTCGCCCGTACCGATGTAGGGGGGATTGGCGAGGACCAGGTCGAAGCGCCCCTCGATCGCGGCCGCCCAATCGCCGCGGATCAACGAGGCGCGTTCGGCCTTGCCCAACGCATCGCGATTGACCCGCGCATAGCGTAGCGCCGCCGACGAGAACTCTACCCCGATCCCGCGCGCCTCTGGCCATTCATCGAGCGCGGCGAACAGCAGCGTGCCGGGCCCGGTGCCGAGATCGAGCACCGACGCCGGCGCTCGTTCACCAAAATGCTCGCGCGCAACCAGGATCAGCGTCTCGCTATCGACGCGCGGGATCAGCACGCCGGGCCCGACGGCGAGGTCGATCGTCCAGAAACCGCGCGTTCCCATAATATAGGCGATCGGCTCGCCCGCCGCGCGACGATCGACCAGCGCGGCGAAGCTGGCGGGCACGCCGCGATCGAGATCGAGGAGCAGCGCGGAGCGATCGATCCCCAGCGCATGCGCCAGCAGCCATTCGGCGTCGAGGCGCGGCGTATCGGAAGAACCAAAGCGCAGGGCCGCCACTCGCAAGGCGTCACGCGCCGTAGCGGCAGTCCCGTCGCTCATGCCCGGTCGCGCGGGGCGCTGATTTTACCCATCGAGCGAGGCCAAGCGCTCCGCCTCGTCCTCCGCCACCAGGGCGCCAATCATTTCGTCGAGGTCGCCCTCCAATATCTCGGGCAGGCGATGCAGCGTCAGGTTGATGCGATGGTCGGTCACGCGCCCCTGCGGGAAATTATAGGTCCTAATCCGCTCGGACCGGTCGCCCGACCCCACCATCGATTTGCGCGCCCCTGCCCGTTCCGATGCCAGCCGCTCGCGCTCGGCCTCGTAGAGACGCGTCCGCAATACCTTCATCGCCTTGGCGCGGTTCTTGTGCTGCGAGCGCTCGTCCTGCTGGATCACGACGATGCCGGTCGGGATATGCGTGATCCGCACCGCCGAGTCGGTGGTGTTGACGTGCTGGCCACCGGCTCCGCTCGACCGATAGATGTCGACGCGCAGGTCCTTCTCATCGATCTGCAGGTCGACTTCCTCCGCCTCGGGCAGCACCGCAACCGTCGCGGCGGAGGTGTGGATCCGCCCGCCCGCTTCGGTGGCGGGCACGCGCTGGACGCGGTGGACGCCGCTCTCGAACTTCATCTTCGCAAACACGCCGGTGCCGCTGACGCTGGCGACGACCTCCTTGTAGCCGCCGGCTTCCGACGCGGAGGCGGAGATCAGCTCGACCCGCCACCCCTGACGCTCGGCATAGCGCTGATACATGCGGAACAGGTCGCCCGCGAACAGCGCCGCCTCGTCGCCGCCGGTCCCGGCGCGCAGCTCGAGCATCGCCGAGCGCTCGTCGGCAGCGTCGCGTGGCAGCAGCGCCAGCGCCAGCCGGTGTTCGGCATCGGCGAGCCCTGAGCGATTGTCGCGCAGCTCCTCCGCGGCCATCAGGCGCAGCTCGTCGTCCTCGCTGTCCTCGGCCATATAGGCCAGGCTCTCCGCCTCCTGGCGAAGCCGCCGCACCTCGCCCGCTGCCGCCGCGACCGGTTCGAGTTCGGCATATTCCTTCGACAGCTGGACGAAGCGCTCGCCACTCAGCTCGCCGGTCGCCATCATCGCGGACAGCTCGTCGCGCCGCGCCTCGATCTGCCGGATCCGCTCGGGGGATATCGTCACCATGGCTGGGCAGCTTCAGTCATGCCGACCCACCGACGATCTCGCGCACACGCGCCGAGTCCGGGCCATCCTTGACGGTCAGACCCTCGGCACGGGCCGACACCAGCACGCCGGCGCCGAGCTTCGCCGCCTTGTCGTAGCGTTTACGCGGCGATCCGGTCGCAATCATCTCGGCAGACAGGCCCGCGCGTCGCAGCGCTCCCAGTGCCGCCCAGGCGGCATCGATCGCGCCATCGTCCTCGACCGCCAGCACCACATCCAGACGTGGCGCGTCAACGCCCTCGACGAGCATCGCAAGCCGCTCGATCCCGGCGGCCCAGCCGACCCCCGGCGTCGGTGCGCCGCCCAGGCTCTCGATCAGCCCGTCATAGCGCCCGCCCGCCAGCACGGTGCCCTGCGCACCCAGCCGGTCGGTGACGAACTCGAAGGCGGTGTGGCGATAATAGTCGAGGCCGCGCACCAGGCGCTCGTTGCGGACGAAGGCGACGCCCGAGGCCTGAAGCCCCTTCTGCACCGCCTCGAAGAAGGCGCCCGCCTCGGCCGACATAAAGGCGTCGATACCCGGCGCCGCATCGGCGATCGGCCGGTCGCGCGGATCCTTGCTGTCGAGTATCCGCAGCGGGTTCTTCGCAAGCCGTACCAGGCTGTCCTCCGACAGCTCGCCGCGATGCCCCTCGAAATGCGCGACCAGCGCCGCGCGCCACGCATCGCGCGTCGCCGCATCGCCGAGCGTGTTGAGCTGCAGCGTTACCCCCTGGGCGATGCCTAGCTCGGCCAGCAACTGGTCGGCAAGCGCCAGCAATTCGACGTCGGCGGTCGGTTCGGCCGCGCCCAGAATCTCGGCGTCGATCTGATGGAACTCGCGGTAGCGACCCTTCTGCGGCCGCTCGTAGCGGAACACCGACCCGCTCGTCGCCAGCCGCAGCGGCGCATATTGCTGCCAGCCTTCCGACAGATACGCACGGGCGATACCTGCGGTGAACTCCGGCCGCAGCGTCAGCGAATCGCCGCCGCGATCGGGGAAGGTGTACATCTCCTTGGCCACCACGTCGGTGGTCTCGCCGATCGAGCGCGCAAACACCTGGGTTTCCTCGAACGTCGGCACCTCGACGCGCTGGAAGCAATAGAGCCGGCGCAGCCGGTCGAACGTCTCGACGACATGCGTGAATCGGCGCTCGTCGTCGCCGAAGATGTCCTGCGTGCCGCGCACGCGCTGCGGAGATTGCTGCCTGGCCATGGAGCGCGGCTATCTAGGCGAGGTCAGGGCCGCGCGCTAGCGTCCGAAACATGAGCCTCTTCGACCGCTTGCATCTGGGCCGCCGCATCGCCCCGCCCGCCTTCGTCGTCTTCACGCTGGTCCTGATCGTGAGCGGGCTGGGCCTCGCTGTCCTTCTCGGCACGACGCGTGGCGTGATGCTGGGCTTCGACCTGGCCGCGCTGGTCTTCTTCGCGATGAGCGTACCGCGCTTCCGCCGCCGTGCGACCGACATCCGCCAGACCGCAGCCGACAACGACGCGAACCGATCCGCGCTGTTGGTGCTCACCGCGGTGGTCACGCTGGTGATCCTGGCCGCGGTCTACGTCGAGCTGCGCGGCAAGAACAGCGGCGTCGACATCGGCCTGTCGATCGCGACGCTGGTCTGTGCCTGGCTGTTCTCCAACCTCGTCTATGCCTTTCACTATGCCCACATCTTCTACATGGCGGGCGACGCGGCCGGCGGGCTCGACTTTCCCGATACCGACGAGCCCGTCTATTGGGATTTCGTCTATTTCAGCTTCACGCTCGGCATGACCTTCCAGACGTCGGACGTGACAATCCGGTCGACCGCGATGCGGGTCGTCACGATCGGCCAGTGCCTGGCGGCGTTCGTCTTCAACCTCGGTGTCCTCGCCTTTACGATCAACACCATCGGCAACGCCGGCTGAAACGCGGTTGGGCGACCGGTGCAAAGGGCCGTAACGGTGTAGATACCGTTGGACCGGGGCCCGTCACCTACCATATTGCCGCGATTGCCGCGACCGACCGGCTTGCCATCCCGGCGCGGAGACCGGCGACGATGGCCAGCATGCCCCGCCCTCTTCCTTGCCAAACGAGACGACCTTGATCCCCGAACGCTCGACCCTCGACTATATGCGCGACCAACTGGCGCAATTGCTCGCCCTCGCCGATCGGGAAGGCGACCATGTGCTGGCTGCCCATATCAGCATGGCGCTCGCGCGAGTCGATGAACGATTGATGACCTGCACGCGTTAGTCGATGGCGATCGTGTAGCGTTCGTCGGTCATTGCAGGGGAGAATGGCGTGGCGCTCGATGACGCAACGGTCCTGGTCGAATCCATCATCGATCTTCGCCGATCGCGGGCCGGGCAGTTCCCGCCCGACCTGTTCATCGGCGAACAGGGTTGGGACATATTGCTCGAGCTGTTCGTCGCCGATGCGCATGGCGAACGGCTGACGGCCCGCGAACTGCTCCAGCGTATCGGGGGATCGAGGATAGCCGGCGAGCGGTGGATTCGCTTTACCAACAGCCAGGGGCTGACCGTCAGCGACGGCGAGGGGCGGCTGGACGACATCGTGACGGCGACGCCCGAGGCATTGCAACGCGTCGAGGTCTGGGCGGCGGGCTGCATCGACTTCATCCTGCGGCTGGTCGAGCCGCGGATGGAGCATCTTCGCCGCCATCGGTGAATCGCAGACGGCCTCTTCTGCCTGCCAAGAGACTGGACGTCTGACCTTTCCCGCCTCTACACCGCGGCCATCCACCGTCTTGCCGGAAAGGCTTCCATGATCCGCACCGCCCTTGCCGCGTCTCTCCTGACCTCCGTCGCCAGCGCTGCCGTTGCGCAGGTGCCGCCGGGCAATTCGGCGCCGCAGCCGGTGCCGATCGTCGACACCATCCCCGCCGCCCGCGACGTCGCCTTCCCCGGCACCATCCAGCTCGACGTCGACGCGACCGACAACGAGCGCGGGATCTTCCGCGTCAAGGAGACGATCCCCGTGGTGCAGGCGGGGCACATGGTGCTGCTGTACCCCAAGTGGCTGCCCGGCAACCACGCGCCGCGCGGCGAGATCGAGAAGCTGGCGGGCCTCGTCATTCGCGCCGATGGCAAGGTGCTGCCGTGGCGTCGTGACGAGGTCGACGTCTATGCCTTCCACATCGACGTGCCCAATGGCGCCAAGCGACTCGACGTCGAATTCCAGTTCATCAGCGCGACCAAGCCCGACCAGGGCCGCGTCGTCATGACTCCCAACATGGTCAGCCTTCAGCCCAATTCGGTCAGCCTGTATCCGGCTGGCTATTTCACGCGGCAGATCCCGATCCAGATGACGGTCAAATATCCGGCCGGCTTCACCGCCGCCGGTGCGGTGCCGGCGAAGGCGGGGACCGGCGCGGCGGCATCGACCTATGCCTATCAGCTGACCAACTACGAGATCCTGGTCGACAGCCCGATCCTGGCCGGCCGCTACGGCAAGACCTGGGCGCTCAGCCCCCGCGTCAACCTCAACGTCTATGCCGACGATCCCGCCAACCTGAACGCCACCCCGGCGCAGATCGACGCGCACAAGCGGCTCGTCGACCAGGCGGTGAAGGCGTTCGGCGCACAGCATTACGACCATTACGAATTCCTGCTGTCGCTGACTGACCAGCTCGGCGGTATCGGACTGGAGCATCACCGCAGTTCCGAAAACGGCTCGCGGCCCAACTACTTTACCGAATGGGAGCAGAATGCGGCGTCGCGCAACCTGCTGCCGCACGAGTTCAGCCATAGCTGGGACGGCAAGTTCCGCCGGGGTGCCGAGCTGTGGACGCCCGATTACCGCACGCCGATGCGCGACCAGTCGCTGTGGGTCTATGAAGGCCAGACGCAGTTCTGGGGCTATGTCCTCCAGGCTCGCTCGGGCCTGGTCAGCAAGCAGGACACACTCGACGGCTATGCGATGATCCTGGGCGCCTATGACACCGCGCCGGCGCGGCAGTGGCGCAATCTGATCGACACCACCAACGACCCCATCATCTCCGCCCGCCGGCCCAAGGGCTGGACCAGCTGGCAGCGGTCGGAGGATTATTACAACGAAGGCCTGATGGTGTGGATGGAGGTCGATGCGATGCTCCGCCAGAAGTCGGGGGGCACGAAGTCGATCGACGATTTCGCCAAGGCGTTCTTCGGCATCCGCGACGGGGATTGGGGCGAGGTGACCTATCGCTTCGAGGACGTCGCGGCGACGCTGAACGGGATCGTGCCCTATGACTGGGCCGGCTTCCTGACCAAGCGGCTGACCGAGACGGGGCAGCCCGCGCCGATCCAGGGCTTCGCCATGAACGGCTACAAGCTGGTCTACACGCCCGAGCCGACCAAATATTTCCTGGGCGCCGAGAAGGTTCGCGGCACCGATGCCAGCTATTCGATCGGCATCGTCGTCAACAAGGACGGCGAGGTCACGCAGACGATCTGGGATTCGCCGGCGTTCAAGGCGGGGATCGACGTCGGCACCCAGGTGCAGGCGGTCAACGGCACCGCCTATTCGCCCGAGGTGCTGAAGAAGGCGATCCTCGACGCCAAGACGAGCAAGGATCCGATCCGGCTGACCGTCAAGAATGGCACACGCTTCCGCGACCTTGCCATCGACTATCACGGCGGCCCCCGCTATCCGCGCCTCGAGAAGGTCGGCCAGGGCGAAACCGGGCTCGATCGTCTGCTGACGGCCAAATAAGAGCAGGGAAGAAGATCAGAGCATGCGTATCGACATGATCCCGGTAGGCAAGAGCCCGCCGGACGACCTGAACGTCATCATCGAGGTGCCGACCGGTGGCGAGCCGGTGAAGTATGAGTTCGACAAGGCCAGCGGCGCGCTGTTCGTCGATCGCATCCTCCACACGCCGATGCGCTATCCGGCGAACTATGGCTTCGTGCCGCACACGCTGAGCCCCGACGGCGACCCGCTCGACGCGCTGGTCGTCGCGCGCTCGCCGTTCATCCCGGGCTGCGTCGTCCGCGCCCGGCCGATCGCGGTGCTGAACCTGGAAGACGAGGCCGGCGGCGACGAGAAGCTGGTCTGCGTGCCGGTCGACCAGACCTTCCCCTATTACAGCAACGTCGGCGAGCGCGCCGACCTGCCCGAGATCGTCTTCGAGCAGATCGAGCACTTCTTCACCCACTACAAGGACCTGGAGAAGAAGAAGTGGGTCCGTGTCGGCACGTGGGGCGACGCCAGCGAGGCGAAGCGCATCACGCTGGAAGCGATCGACCGCTACAACGACGCCAAGAAGCAGGGCGAAGAGCCGCACGACCACGACGTACCGGGTCGCGATTGATCGCGCCGGGGGGCAGGCAGGTAACCCTGCCCCCCCTTTCGTCATTCCCGCGAAGGCGGGAATCCAGCCCTCCGCAAGCGACGACCGCGCTTATCGGGCCGAGCCGCTCGCCGCGCCATGGATCCCCGCCTTCGCGGGGATGACGGAGGATGAGGGGCAGACGCCGGGGGCCAAAAGGCATCCTGCGCGTTTCATCGCGTTAGGAGACGCGCGATGACCGAGCAGGGCACCCCCGACCACAATCTGTCGACCGAGCACCAGAAGACCGGCGACGCCAAGCAGCCGAGCGATACGCTCGACCGCGACCGGCCGCCGGCGAAGGACGACGGCGGGCGCAAGAGCAGCCTCACCCGGAACGCATAGTCGCCCAGCGCTGCTCGCGGTCGCGCATCGCCGCCATCCAGTCGTCGTACTGGGCGAAGCGCTCGGCCAGCGTTTCGGGATCGAGCCGGCCGACCTGCGCCTCGACCAGATCGAGTTCGTGCGGCGCGAGCGTGCGGCGATAGAAGAGTTCGCCGAAGCGACCCCATTCGCGCCCATCGAAATAGGGGGGCGGCGGGTAAAGGGTGCGCCATTCGCCCGTCACGCGATCGCGATAGACGAGGCCGTCGATCTCGTCCTCCTGCTCGTCGTCGGTGTGCGAATGTTGAGACTCTTCACACTCGATCGCGGGCAGATCGGACTCGTCGCCCTGCGGCGGCGCGAGCGCGACGAGGCCGGCGGCCTCCGCCCGCGCCCATTGCTCCGCCGTCCAGCCGGCGCGCTGCGTCACGTCGAGATCGTCGGTCGCGACCTCGGCGGCGGTGGCGACGCCGGTGCGGACCAGACGGTCGGCGGCGGCGAGCGCGTAGACGGGGGCGAGATCGGGCACCTGTCCCTCCCCCGCCGCCAGCCCCTCGCCGCGACGGGCGAGGAACAGCCCGGCGCAGGCGGGCGCCTCGTCGCGCTCGACGACGTCGAGGAACGCGTCGAATTCCAGCGCTACGATCCGTGCGGCACGGCAATCGGCGTCGGGCAGCGTCTCCGCCTGGCGATCGAGGCGATTGAGCAGCCGGATCGCGAGGTGATTGTCGTAGCGGCGACGAGTGACGGTGGAGCCGTCGTCGCGGGTGATCGTTTCCTCCTGCCCGTCGAGCGCGCGCGCCATCAGCGTCTCGGCAACGACCTCGCGCGCGATCATCGACGCGGCGCGCCAGCCGAGCGCGAAGGCGGCGCCGCGGGCACTGCGGCGGAAGGCATAGGCCGCCGAGGGCGACAAGCCGACGCGCATCGCGGCCCTCTCGACGCTGAGGCCCTCTGCAATTGCTTCGAGGAACTGGCGCTGGCTGATCGCGGACCAGCCATCCTGGCGGCGCGAGGAGACGAGCGCGGGCGGTTCGGTGGGCGCGAAGGGATCATGCGCCAGCGAGCGGATCGCCGTCATGCGCGGTTCTCCCGGGCGAGGGCGCGACGGTCGCGCGCGATCGAGCGGAAGAGCGCGTTGGTGGCGGCACGGTTCGCGGCGACCGCGGGATCGGTCGCCGGGCGGGTGCCGAGGCGGCCTGCGTCGACGTGTGCCTGCCAGCGGCGGACGGTGTCGTGATCGGGGTTGGCGGGGATGTCGATCAGCTCGGGCTGGCCGAGGTTGACCTGGTTGCCGGGGTGGAACGTCTGCACGGTTCGCGTCCTTTCTGATGGAGAGGACCGGGTACATATGCGGAACAAAGGTCTGTAGGACAGCCCGCCGCGCAAGAAATTTGCGAAGCAAATTGCGCGCTCACGGCGGCGGGCTCGGCCGGCGGCGCTACAGCGCCGTTCGACGTCACGGGATTTACTCCCGTGACGGCGCGCCGCCGGGCGAACGATCCATTGGCTCACACGAAGACACTAAGAACAATTGATTCACGCGAAGACGCGAAGGATGATCGGTTCACGCAGAGGCGCGGAGAATTTTGTCGCGCCCTTGGCGGCTACGCCTGCTCGACGGTCAGCGATCCGGCCGCCGCGGGCTTCAGCACGTCGGCAGCGGGGAGCGAGCCGTCGAGCCAGCCGGTCCAGGTTTCGGGCGGGGGCAGCATGACCTGGCGGTGGTGGTAGGGCGCGACGTCCGGCCCCGGTTCGCCGGTGAGGAGCGAGAAGGCCTCGCCGCCCGCGTCGGCGCGCCAGACGGCGGCGATGCAGAACCAGGGGGTGGCGCCGAAGGCGAGCGGGCCGCCGGGGGTGGCGGTGAAGCGCCACTTCGTCTTGCGCGCGCGCGCCGGGGCGCCGGCGGGGGGCGCGGTGAATTCGAAGAAGGCGTCGACGGGGATCAGGCAGCGGCCCATCGTCGCGCCATTGCCGAGGCTGCGCCCCTCCGACCGGTAGTTATAGACAGGCCGCCCGCCCTGCCCCGGCCAGCTCCACCGCCGCATCGCGCCGGCGACCGCGCCATCGGCAGCGGCGCGCAGGGTGAGCGCGGTATCGGTGATGCGGATGCTGTCCTGCTCACCGAGGTTGGGCAGCCCTTCTGGAAAGACGAGCGGCACCTTCAGCTGCGACCAGTCGTCGCGCAGTTGGCCCAGGGCGATGCGGCGAGCGACTTCGTTGCACATCGAGCAAAGGCTAGGATTTAGCGAAGCCTAAATCCAGCCCGGCGCAAAGGCGCCGGCTCGATCGGCCGACGGCGCCCCCGCGCCGATCGACGACGCGGCTTCGCCGCGTCGCCACCCCGCCCGCCCCAAGCAAAATTATCCCCAACCCTTTGCCATCCCACGATAGCGCAACCGCATCCGTTCCTGTTACGTTCCACCGGTCATGAGTCGGGTTCGCGAACAACTGATCTGGAAGGCGCTGCTGGCGGTGGACGAGGTAGCCGAGCGCGCGATCGAGACGCGCGAGGCAATGCCGCCGCCCAGCCTGGCGCTGCGCTTCGCCCTCGCCTTCCTCTATGCCAGCGGCAATGGCGAGCGCTGGCCCTATGACGCGTTCTGGCTGGCGATCCGCACGCCGCTGCCCACCGACACCCGCCCCCCGCGCCGCCCCGGCGACACGCTGACCGCGCTGCAGGCGATCATCCGCAACGTCGGCCTCAGGCCCAGCGCCGAGGTGCTGCAATGGCTGCGCACGCGTGGGCCGTATGTGGCGGAGCTACAGGTGCGGCGCGCGGCGGCCGAGTTGCTGCGCGAGGATGTGCGGGAGCTGGAGGCGGCAAAGGAGCGGGAGCGGCGGTATCATGGGTGAGGGGGGTGCGATGTGCGCGCATTTGCAACACGGGGGTCAGCCGCCATCGTCATAGTCAAGCCCGCTCCAATGAACGGCCCAGCAAATCTCAATTTGCAGAACCACAACGCTGATTGACCGCTGCCACCTATTCATTCAGGATTGTCTAATGGCTACAAATCCAACCGATTACGAAGATGCAAAGTTCGCGCCTCTTGACCAGCAGGAAGATGAACAAGATATTATCCTGGGCGATAGTATCCACCGATATGATGCCGCAATATCGTCGTCTGACTGGACAACAGAAACGGTCGTAAGTCAGCTAACGAAGGGTAACATATTTCTCGATCCGGATTTTCAGCGCCGAGATGCCTGGAATAGGGTTAGGAAAAGCCAGTACATCGAGAGCTTGATTCTCGGGATACCTACCCCTCAGATTATTTTGGCTGAAAGAAAGACACGGCGCGGATCATATATTGTAATTGACGGTAAACAGCGACTACTTTCCTTACGTCAATTTGCTGCACGTGATGATGATAGTGAGTTTCGTCCCTTTGCTTTGTCTGGCCTTAAACTAAGAACTGACCTAAATGGCCTAAGCTATGCGAATCTTACTCAGTCTCTTTTTGGAGATTCGGCACCCGATTTTGAGAATGCGACTATTCGTACTGTTGTTATACGTGCTTGGCCGACCGAGGACTTCCTATACGAAGTTTTTCTTCGTATTAACAGTGGTAGCGTTCAGCTCTCCCCTCAAGAATTGAGACAGGCTCTCCACCCTGGCCCGTTTACGACTTTCCTGAACCGGTTTGTTATTGAAAGTAAGTCTATAAAGTCAATGCTTGGCCTAAAGCAACCGGATTTTCGGATGCGAGATAATGAGATAGCGCTGCGGTATTTAGCCTTTAAGCATTTTATGCATTTGTATAATGGTAATCTTAAGTATATTCTTGATGAGACTACAAGGATGTTTAATAGCGGTTGGAACGAAATTTGCGCGGAGGTAGTGGAGTCTCTTGGAGCGATGGAGCGCGCTATAAATGTTACCCAAGAGGTGTTCGGACGTAATGCCTTTAAGCGATGGAACACAGTCTATTATGAAACCCGGATTAACCGGGCAGTGTTTGATATTATGGCGTATTACTTTTCGCAGCCAGACATTGCGAACGCAGCGCTAATGCTTCGAAGTCGAGTCGAAGATGCGTACAAGGCAGTGTCGAAAGACTACCGCTTTAGCACATCGGTCAGCGGAACGACAAAAAGTCTTGAGTCAGTTCATTATCGCTTTAGCCTTTGGGCTGCAGCTCTCGAGCAAGCAATTGAAATACCAGTCGTGTCGCCAATCTAAAATGCGTTCTGCGTCACTAAGAGCCCTTGATAGCCGCTTTTGGGAACTACGCATGCAGTTCCTACCAAAACGCTTTTCCGCAACGGGGAACTATACGCATCAAGAATATACTGCAGCGGCCGCATTTCGCATTCTTTTTCATGCGGAAGTTGAGTCGTTCTTGGAAGAATTAGCACTCGATATAACTAACAAATTAGAGGAAAATATTCGAAATAGCATGAACTGTAATGGTGCTGAGGCCATATTAATCCTCTATCGACCGGAGGCTCATGGGTCACCGCCATCTCAATTGAACGAGGTAAGCACGCGCTCTTTTAAGATGAGAGCGCAGCTATCATGTCTGAACGAAATGAGGCGTAGAATATCTTCTAATAATGGCCTTAAAGCGCACAATCTGCTTTCTCTTTTTATACCAATTGGCCTCGACGAAATCCGATTAGATGATCAAATGATCATTGATCTGAACCTTTTGGGTGCGCGTCGGGGCGATGTAGCCCATAAGGCTTTACTTAAGATTTCGGTTCTGCCCGACCCCAAGGAAGAGAAAATTCTCGCCGAACGCCTGATCGATCAATTTAAGTCGTTCGAACAACTTGCATTGCAAGCACTAGGATCGTAACAGATAGCGGCGCTAAGGAAGCCTCCCACCCTCACTCCGCCGCCTCAGCCCGCGCACCCTTCGCCAACAACGGCGCCAAATACCGCCCGGTATAACTCCCCTTCGCCTTCGCCACCTCTTCCGGCGTGCCGACCGCGACGATGTCGCCGCCCTTGACGCCGCCCTCCGGGCCCAGGTCGACGACCCAGTCGGCGGTCTTGATGACGTCGAGGTTATGCTCGATGACGACGACGGTGTTGCCCTGCTCGACCAGCGCGTGGAGGACTTCGAGGAGCTTGCGGACGTCTTCGAAGTGGAGGCCGGTGGTCGGCTCGTCGAGGATGTAGAGCGTGCTGCCGGTCGCGCGGCGGGCGAGTTCCTTGGCGAGCTTCACGCGCTGCGCCTCGCCGCCCGAGAGCGTCGTCGCCTGCTGGCCGACCTTGACGTAGCCGAGGCCGACTTCGGCCAGCATCGCCATCTTCTCGCGGATCGGGGGGACGGCGGCGAAGAAGGCGGCGGCGTCCTCGACGTTCATGTCGAGCACGTCGGCGATCGACTTGCCCTTGAACTTCACCTCCAGCGTCTCGCGGTTGTAGCGCGCGCCGTGGCACACGTCGCAGGTGACGTAGACGTCGGGGAGGAAGTGCATCTCGATCTTGAGCACGCCGTCGCCCTGGCACGCCTCGCACCGCCCGCCCTTGACGTTGAAGCTGAAGCGGCCGGGCTTGTAGCCGCGGGCGAGGCTTTCGGGCAGGCCGGCGAACCAGTCGCGGATCTGGGTGAAGGCGCCGGTGTAGGTCGCCGGGTTCGACCGCGGGGTGCGGCCGATCGGCGACTGGTCGATGTCGATCACCTTGTCGAGGTGCTGGAGCCCGGTGATCTTGTCGTGCTTGCCCGCCAGGATGCGCGCGCCGTTGAGCTGGCGGCTGGCGGCGGCGAACAACGTATCGATGGTGAAGCTGGACTTGCCGCTGCCGCTGACGCCGGTGATGCAGGTGAAGGTGCCGAGCGGGATGCTCGCGGTGACGCCGTTGAGGTTGTTGGCGCGCGCGTTGTGGACGGTCAGCTTCTTGCCCGATCCCTTGCGCCGGGTGGCGGGGACGGGCACCTCGCGGGTGCCGTTGAGGTAATCGGCGGTGACGCTGCCCTCGGTCGCGAGGACCTCCTCGAGCGTGCCCTTGGCGACGACCTGGCCGCCGTGGACGCCGGCGCCCGGCCCCATGTCGATGACATAGTCGGCGGTGCGGATCGCGTCCTCGTCATGCTCGACGACGAGCACGGTGTTGCCGAGGTCGCGCAGCCGCCGCAGCGTCGCGAGCAGCATGTCGTTGTCGCGCTGGTGAAGGCCGATCGAGGGTTCGTCGAGGACGTAGAGCACGCCCGACAGCCCGCTGCCGATCTGCGACGCCAGGCGGATACGCTGGCTCTCGCCGCCCGACAGCGTGCCCGACGTGCGGTCGAGGTTGAGGTAATCGAGGCCGACGTTGTTGAGGAAGCCCAGGCGCTCGACGATCTCCTTCAGGATGCGCTCGGCGATCGCGCGCTGCTGGTCGGTGAGCGTCGACGGCATGTCGGTGAAGAAGGCGAGCGCGTCGACCACCGACAGATGGGTGGCGTGGGCGATGTCCTGGCCGGCGATCTTCACCGCCAGTGCTTCCGGCTTCAGGCGGGCGCCGTGGCAGGTCTCGCAGGGCTGCGCCGACTGGTACTTCGACAGCTCTTCCTTCATCCACGCGCTCTCGGTCTGGAGCAGGCGGCGGTTGAGGTTGCCGATGACGCCCTCGAACGGCTTCTTCACGTCGTACGACTTCTTGCCGTCGACGAAGCGCAGCGTGACGGGCTTGCCCTTGGTGCCGTAGAGGATCTTGTCCCGGATCTCGGGATGCAGGTCCTTCCACGGCGTCTCCAGGTCGAACCCGAACTCGCGCGCCAGGCTGCCCAATACCTGCATGTAATAGGGCGACGGCGGGTTCGACTTCGCCCAGGGGACGACGGCGCCCTTCTTGATCGACAGATCGTGGTTGGGGACGACGAGGTCCTCGTCGAAAATCAGCTTCTCGCCGAGCCCGTCGCACGCCGGACACGCGCCCTGGGGGGCGTTGAACGAGAACAGCCGCGGCTCGATCTCGCTGATGGTGAAGCCGCTGACCGGGCAGGCGAATTTCTCGCTGAAGACGATACGGCCGGGGGGCGCGTTGTCGCCGAGTACCTCCTGCTTGGGGGTGTGCGGCTCGACCGGATCGGCGGGGTCGACATAGGCGAGGCCATCGGCGAGCTTGAGCGCGTTTTCGAAGCTGTCGGCGAGGCGCGTCGCGATATCCTCGCGCACCACCAGGCGATCGACGACGACCTCGATGTCGTGCTTGTACTTCTTGTCGAGCGCCGGCGCCTCGTCGATCTCGTACAGCTCGCCATCAATGCGCACACGGGTGAAGCCCGCCTTCTGCCATTCGGCGAGCTCCTTGCGATACTCGCCCTTGCGCCCGCGCACGACGGGGGCGAGCAGGTAGAGCCGCGTGCCCTCGGGCAGCGCCATGACGCGGTCGACCATCTGGCTGACGGTCTGCGCGGCGATCGGCTCGCCGGTCGCGGGGCTGTAGGGGATACCGACGCGCGCCCAGAGCAGGCGCATATAGTCGTAGATCTCGGTGACCGTCGCCACCGTCGAGCGCGGGTTGCGGCTGGTGGTCTTCTGCTCGATCGAGATCGCAGGCGACAGGCCCTCGATATGGTCGACGTCCGGCTTCTGCATCAGCTCGAGGAACTGGCGCGCATAGGCCGACAGGCTCTCGACGTAGCGCCGCTGCCCCTCGGCATAGATGGTGTCGAAGGCGAGGGACGACTTGCCGCTGCCGCTGAGCCCCGTGATGACGGTCAGCGTGTCGCGCGGGATGTCGACATCCACATCCTTGAGATTGTGCTCGCGAGCGCCGCGTACGGCGATGGTGGTCAGGGACATGGGGGCGTTCTACATCCGTTCCGGCCAGGGGGCTAGGGTGGGATGTAGGATGGCGACAAGCCAAACGCCACCTCGGCCAATTTTGTCCGGAATAGCGCCAGAAAAAACTATTGAGGCGGATACAGGCGCCCGTTAGCAAATTGACGGCGCGCAAGGGATCGCGGCCGCTGTACATCCGGGGGAAACATGGCAGATAAGGCGAATGCGAAGACGCTAGTCGCGTCGGGCGCGGCAGATGCAACGTTCAGTCTCGATCAGAGCAAAGTCTTCATTAGCAACCAAAACGGAACGATTGAAGTATTTGACATTGCGTCTCAAACCAAGATCGCGACCTGGCAGATCAGTTCAGCCCTAGGTGCGCTGTCACTATCGGAGGATGGATCCTATCTTCTCGCGTCGGATCCTCGACTTCCCGTAATTTACCGCGTTGATACGGCTACAGGGCGTACGACCGGAACGTTCTCGGGCAGTGGCAGTGGATATAGAGACGTTGAAGTCGTTGACGGCGGCAAAGCTATCGTCAGCGGCTCCGCCGTTTCTGTCCTCGATCTGACGACGGGTACCTTTTCACCGCTCAGCGGGGGAATCTACTACAGCGGCTCGTCGATCCTGACTGAAGACAAGCGATACACGCTGCTTGCCGAAACCGGCATCTCGAACGGTCCTCTCGCCGTATACGATGATCGCGCCGGCAAGATCATTTCGTCAGGCGACGACTATCAGACGCCGTATACCGGATTTAACTTCGGCGTACAGGCGATCAGCGATGCCGCCGGCCTCATCTTTCAGGGCATCTACAGTCAAACGATCAATATATATGACCTGAACGTCAAATATCTCCGCTCGGTCAATCTCAATCCGTCGGGCTTCGACCAACTCACCGGACTGAGCGTCGATAAGACCGGGTCCTTTATCTACGCGGTGTTTTCCGGATTTTCAACGGGATCGGCCGTCGTCAAGTACACGACGCAGACCTTCCAGGAGATCGCCCGATACCAGTCGCCGGCGCTGACGACTTGGTCGGGTGGCCGGAATAGCTACGGCAACGCCCTCCTGGTCTCGCAAGACGGCGGTGCAATCGTCGTCACCGATGCCGACTCGGGCAAGGTGACGTTGCTTACGCCACTGACGACCTTCCTGGGAACCGGGGATGCGGATATTCTGCGCGGCGACGACGGCGCCAACTATATGCAGGGATTGAGCGGCGACGATTATCTCCTCGGTTTCGCCGGATCAGACTTGCTTGACGGCGGAACGGGTAACGACACGCTGCATGGCGGGGCGGGGGCCGACGTTCTTTCGGGCGGGCTCGGCAACGACACTTACGTCGTCGACAACATAGGCGACGTGGTGACAGAGGTGGCCGGCGAAGGGCGCGATACCGTCTTCGCCGAGGTGAGCTACACGCTCGCCGCCGATGCGGAGGTCGAGGTGCTGTCGACATCGGCCAATGGCGCCACCAGCACGATCGCGCTGGCGGGCAATGGCTACGCCCAGGTCATTGTCGGCGATTACGGCAACAACACGCTGATCGGTGGCGGCACTTTGCGCTCGGGCGATCAGAACGACGTTCTCATCGGCCTGCGCGGCGATGATCGCTACGTCGTCGACAGCGTGCGGACAGTGGTGTTCGAGAATGCCGGCGAGGGCGCCGACGTCGTCACCGTGTCGGTCGCGGCGTCCAACTTCGTCCTCAACGCGGGCAGCTCGGTCGAGACGATCCAGGCCGCGAGCGGCACCGATGCGATCAACATCACCGGCAATCCCGACGCCCAGACGATCGTCGGCAACGATGGCGCCAACATCCTGTCGGGGGCGGGTGGCGGCGATACGCTGATCGGGCTTGGCGGCAACGACACGTATCAGGTCCGTTCGATGGGCGACCAGGTGATCGAAGCGAACGGCGGCGGCGTCGACACGGTCTTCGCGACGGTCAGCTACAGCCTGGGGGCCAACGAGGTCGAGGTGCTGTCGACGGTGGTGCAGGCCGCCAACGACGCGATCAATTTGATCGGCAATTACGCGACGCAGCTGATCATCGGCAATTACGGCAATAACATCCTGAACGGCGGATCGGCCGGCCAGGACACGCTGATCGGGCTGTTCGGTGACGATACCTATGCGGTCGGCGACAGCAGCGTCACGATCGTCGAGAATGCCGGTCAGGGCACGGATACCGTCGTCACCAGCGTCAGCTATCAGCTGCGCAGCAACGCCAGCATCGAGAACTTTACCGCACAGAATCTGTCGGGGACGGAGCGGCTGGTGCTGATCGGCAACGACGTCAGCCAAACGATCGTCGGCAATGCGGGCGACAACACGATCGACGGGCGCGGCGGCAACGACCTGCTGGTCGGGGGAAGCGGATCGGACGTGTTCGCCTTCACCACGGCGCCCTCGGCGGGCAATAGCGACGTCATCCTCGATTTCCAGGCGGGCGTCGATCGCATCGGCCTCGCGAGCGACGTGTTCGCGGCCGTGACCGGCGGCGGCATCACGGCGGGCGAATTCGTGACCGGCACGGCGGCGCTCGATGCCGACGACCGGTTGATCTTCGACCAGGCCGGACGACGGCTGTTCTACGATGCCGACGGCAACGGGGCCGGCGCCGCGGTGCTGATCGCGACGTTCCAGAACCCGGCGCAACTCGACGTCAACAGTTTCGTCGTCATCCCGCCGGTGTCCGACCTGCCGAGCTGACCCTTGAAGCCGCGCCTTCGTGTGTTATCTTCCTACGACACACACGGAGGCCGGCATGGGCAAGAAGCACAAGAAGAACAAGCACGGCCATGAGGGCGCAGGCGCCAAGGCGGGTGCGTTGCCGCTGGCCGGGCTGGCGGGGCTGGTGATGCGGCAGGCGGGGACGCCCGAAGGTCGTCAGGTGATCGCGACCGGGCTGCGGATGGCGGCGGATGCGATCAGCGGCACGCGGCGCGCGACGGGCGCGACACCCCAGGCGCCGGTGCCGCCGGTCCCGCCCGTGCCCCCGGCGCCGCCCAGGACCGACGCCGGCGAGGCCAAGCCGGGCGATCCGGGCACGCGAACGGCGCAGGCATCGGTGCCGCCGGAGATGGCCAAAATCATGGGCTTTGCCGCATCGGCGCTCGAGCGCTGGGCGGGCGGGCTCGGCCAGCCGCGCGACGGGGCGGATCGGCCCAAGCCGCACTGAGCGCCGAAGGGGCGCCCGGGCGCCGCGTTCGTTTCGCTAGCCGGGCGGTGACGCGGCTTCAGCGCAGGCGGGCGACCATCAGCCTGATCGTCGGCGTCGTGCTGCCGGCGAGCTGGATCAGGTAGCGGCCGGGCGCGAGGTCGTAATCGACCATCTTGCGAACGCCGCTGCAGGCCGGGCCGTGGCCATGCGCCACCGACGCCAGCGCCGCGCCGTCGCGCACCACATCGACCCATGCGCCGGCGCCCAGCGCGATGCGATAGCGGCCCGCGCGGTCGATCGTGAGCGAGAAGACTCCGCCGGCGGTTGCTGCCGCACCGGGCTTGGCGGGGGCGACCGGGTAGCGCAGCTGGGCGGTGGGACGCAGCTGTATGTCGGCCGCGGTGCCGGGCGTCACGGCAGGAGCGCCCTCCCCGCTCGTCCCGGCACGAAGCGGCCTTGCCGCGGACCAGCCCGCCAATTCGGGCGGCGGCGCCGCGACGGTGGCGCAGGCCGGAGCCGCCTGGAGCGCCAGCAGCGGGGCGAGGATCAATCCGGCTATCGTCATCGTCGTTTTCCTTCGGGGCCGCATCGGCGGCGGCGTGATGGCGGAGCATGCCCCAGGTCTGGCTGCGCCGCGAGGTGGATTTTCGATCGGCATCGAAGGGCACGCCGACCATTGCCGCTCCTCTCGCACGCCATTACCCTCGCGCCACCTGTCGGGGAGGGTGTGATGGCGGCACGGCGCTGGTTGGCGGCTTGGGCGGCGCTGATGGTGCCGGTGGCGGCGTTCGGGGGCGCCTCGCCGGAAGTCATCATGGCGCAGCCGGGCGTCGGCGACGGCGCGGTCGAGCGGTTCACGCTTCGCTTCAACGTCGCGATGGTGCCGCTGGGCGATCCGCGCGCCGCGGCACCGATGAAGACCGATTGCGCGGGGCAAGGGCGCTGGGTCGACCAGCAGACCTGGGTCTATGAATTCGCCGCGCCGCTCGACGGGGCGCAGAAGTGCAGTTTCGAGGCGGTGCCGGGGCTGAAGAGCGTCGGCGGCTACACGCTGACCGGCCAGACGAAGTTCGAGATCGATGCCGGCGGGCCGGTGGTGCGATCGATCCTGCCCGATGCGGGCGGCACGCAGATCGAGGAGGAGCAGACCTTCCTGATCGCGACCAGCGTCCCCGCGCTGCGCCAGTCGATCGCCGCCAACGCCTATTGCGCGGTCGAGGGGATCGGTGAGAAGATCCCGGTCGACGTGCTGCCCGCCGACGTCCCGGCCAGGCTCCTCACCGCGATGAGCAGCAGCGATTACGACGCTTATTATTTCCTCGACAAGGCGCTGGTGCCGTTCGCGCTGCTGAAGCCCGACGCGGCGATGCGCTTTCGTCAGAGCGCCAAGCTGCCCGCGGGCGATAGCGCGGCGGCGCGGGCGAAGGCGCTGGCCAATGTCGTCGCGGTGAAGTGCCGCCGGCCGCTGCCCCCGGGACAGGATGTGGCGCTGGTGTGGTCGGGCAGGATCACCGGCCAGTCGGGCAAGGTCGCGGGCGCCGACCAGCGGTTCGATTTCAAGGTGAGGAAGCCCTTTACCGCGCGCTTCGAATGCTCGCGGATCAATGCGGCGGCCGGCTGCAATCCGGTCGAGCCCGCCTATGTCCGCTTCAGCGACAAGGTGCCGAGAGCGATGGCGGCGGCGGTGCGCATCCGCCTGCCCGACGGGCGCGAGATCGCGCCGACGCTGTCGAAGGACGAGCAGCACCAGGCGACGCTGAGCGACGTCAGCTTTGCCAAGCCCCTGCCCTTCGCCACCAAGGCCGAAGTGATCCTGCCCGCCAACGTCCGCGATGAGAGCGGGCGGGCACTGACCAACGCCGCGCGCTTTCCGCTGGCGGTCCGCTTCGACAGCGCGCCGCCGCTGGTAAAGTTCGCAGCCGACTTTGGCATCCTCGAGGCGAAGCAGGGCGGCGTGCTGCCGGTCACGGTGCGCGCGGTCGAGCCGGCGTTGCAGGGCAAGCGGATCGGCGTCGGCGGGCGCACCTTGCGCGTCGGCAGCGACGACGGCGAGGTCGCGCGCTGGCTGCGCACCGTCGACAAGGCGGGCGAGGACGACATCGACACCGTCCGCAACGATGATGGCGAGGTGATCCGCAGCACCAACAACACCGGTGCGCGCTCGATTTTGCCTGCGGGGATCGGCGAGGCGCTGTCTGTGCCGCTGCCGGGCAAGGGGCGCGATTTCGAAGTGGTCGGCATCCCGCTCGGCAAGCCCGGCTTCTACGTCGTCGAGCTGGCGAGCCCGGTGCTGGGCCGCGCGCTGCTGGGACGCGATGCGCCGCGCTACGTCGCGACGGCGGCGCTCGTCACCAACATGGCGGTGCATTTCAAATGGGGGCGCGAGCGGAGTCTGGCGTGGGTGACGTCGCTCGACACCGGCAGGCCGGTAGCGGGCGCGCTGGTGACGATCACCGACAGCTGCACCGGCGCCAAGCTGATGCACGGCACCACCGACAGGAGCGGCGGCGTGCTGACCGCGCCGGGACTGCCCGCGCCCGAAACCTATGGCAGCTGCGAGGGCGAGAACCATCCGCTGATGGTGTCGGCGCGCGCTGGCGACGATTTCAGCTTCGCGCTGACCAGCTGGGGCGACGGCATCCGGCCGTGGGACTTCGAGCTGCCCTATGGCTATTCGGCGCCGGGCGAGCAGCTCCACACCGTGTTCGACCGGACGCTGCTGCGCCAGGGCGAGACGATCCACATGAAGCACATCCTGCGCCAGGCCGTCGGCGCGGGCTTCCGTATTCCGGTGGGGTTCAAGGGCACGCTGACGCTGGCGCATCGCGGGTCGGACACGCGGTTCGAGCTGCCGCTGACGATCGACGGCCGCGGCAATGGCGAGACGAGCTGGACCGCGCCCAAGGGGGCGCCGATGGGCGATTACGACCTCACCGTGACGGTCGAAGGCCGGACGATCGCGAGCGACCAGTCGTTCGAGGTCGACGAGTTCCGTTTGCCAACGATGCGCGCCACCGTGACCGGGCCGGACAGGCCGGCGGTGGTCCCCAAGTCGCTGCCGCTCGACCTGTTCGTCGGGTATCTGTCCGGCGGCGGCGCGGCGAACCTGCCGGTCGACCTGCGGGTCGGCTGGTTCCGGCACAGCGGCACGCCCGAGGGGTACGACAACTACAGCTTCGGCGGGCGTCCCGTGACCGAGGGGGTGACTGCGCTCGACAATGGCGGCGACGACGAAGCCTCGCCGCTGCCACCGACGCAGACGCTGCCGGCGACGCTGGGCGCCGATGGCACGGCGCGGACCAGCATCGACGTGCCGGCGCTCGACGGCCTGACCGACATGCGCGTCGAGATGGATTACCAGGACGCCGATGGCGAGGTGCTGACCGCGTCGAAGCTGATCCCGATCCATCCGTCGGCGGTGCAGCTGGGCATCCGCACCGATGGCTGGCTGATGAAGCAGGACGACCTTCGGCTGCGCTTCGTGGCGCTGGGGCTCGACGGCAAGCCGTTGAAGGGGCGCAAGATCAATGTCGCGCTGTACAGCCGCGAGGTGCTGACGGCGCGGCGGCGGCTGATCGGCGGCTTCTATGCCTACGACAATCAGGTGCGCACGACGAAGCTGGCGCAGGGCTGCACCGCGACGACCGACGAACTGGGGCTGGCGACGTGCCGGATCGATCCGGGGGTGTCGGGCGAGGTGTTCGCGGTGGCGACGACGGCCGACGACGACGGCCAAGTCGCGCGCGCGGTGACGTCGACCTGGCTGGTCGGCGACGACGCCTGGTGGTTCGGCGGCGACAATGGCGACCGCATGGACGTGGTGCCCGAGAAGCAATCCTATGCCGCGGGCGAGACCGCGCGCTTCCAGGTGCGGATGCCGTTCCGCAAGGCGACCGCGCTGGTGACCGTGGAGCGCGAGGGCGTGCTGTCGAGCTTCGTCACCGACCTCAGCGGCAGCGATCCGGTGGTCGAGGTCAAGATGCCGGGAAGCTTTGCGCCCGACGTCTATGTCTCGGTGATGGCGGTGCGCGGGCGGATCGAGCCCGGCTGGGGCGGCTGGTTCCGGCGCATCGCCGAGAAGATCGGGCTGGTCGCCAGAAGCGAGCCGGCGCCCGAACAGACCGCGCTCGTCGATCTCGCCAAGCCCGCTTATCGCCTCGGCATCGCCAAGGTGAAGGTGGGCTGGGAGGCGCATCGGCTGAACGTCGCGGTGAAGGCCGCTCAGCCTGCCTATGGCCCGCGCGAGAGCGCTGCGGTGATGGTGCAGGTGCGCGCGCCAGACGGCAAGCCGGCGGCGGCGGCGGACGTCGCCTTCGTCGCGGTCGACGAGGCGCTGTTGCAGCTGTCGCCCAATGACAGCTGGGACGTGCTGACCGCGCTGATGGGCGAGCGGCCGCTGTCGGTGCTGACCGCGACCGCGCAGATGCAGGTCGTCGGCAAGCGCCACTATGGCCGCAAGGCGGTGGAAGCGGGCGGCGGTGGCGGCGATGCGGCGGCGGCACTCAACCGCGAGAATTTCCAGCCGGTGCTGTTGTGGCGCGGGCACCTGCCGCTCGACGCGCAGGGGCGCGCCAAGGTGATGGTGCCGCTGTCCGACGCGCTGTCGTCGTTCAAGCTGGTGGCGATCGCGACCGATGGCGCGCAGCTGTACGGCACCGGCAGCACGAGCGTGCGCACGCGGCAGGATCTGTCGATCTATCCGGGCGTGCCGCCGCTGGTGCGCGCGGGCGACTGGTTCGCGGCGGGCTTCACGCTGCGCAACGGATCGGCCAAGCCGATGACGGTGACCGCGACCGCAGAGCTGAGCCCCAGGGTGGCACAGGGACGGCCGATCACGGTGACGATCCCCGCGGGTGGCGCGGTGCCGGTAGCATGGAATCTGAGCGTGCCGGCAGGGCTGACCAACCTGCGCTGGCAGGTGTCGGCGCGCGCCGCCGATGGCCGCGCGGCAGATCGGGTGACGGTGACGCAGGACGTCGTGCCGGCGGTGCCGGTCGAGGTGTGGGCGCAGGCGCTGATGCGGGTGGGTGCCGATACGCAGGTGCCGATCGCGCCGCCGGTGGGCGCGCTTGCCGGGCGAGGGTCGGTCGACGTCCGGCTGGCGGATACGCTGGCGCCGCCGATGGCGGGGGTACGCGAGTATATGGCGCGCTATCCCTACGACTGTTTCGAACAGCAGTTGTCGCGGCAGGTGGTGTTCGACGATCTCGCCGGGTGGCGGGCACTGTCCGGCGAGATACCGACCTATCAGGCGGAGAATGGCCTGCTACGATACTTCCCCTCGCCGCTGATCCGGGGATCGGAGGCGCTGACGTCCTACGTTCTGGCGGTGACCGCCGAGGCCGGCTGGCCGCTGCCCGAGGAGCCGAAGCGGCGGATGGTGCAGGCGTTGACGTCGGTGATCGACGGGCGGTTGCGCAGCGAAGACTATGGCGACGTGCGGTTGCAGAAGCTCGCCGCCTTCACCGCGCTGGCGCGTGCGGGCGCGGCGACGCCCGCGATGATCGGGCAGATGGGGATGGCGCCGGCGGAGATGCCGACCGCGAACCTCGCCGACTATATCGTCGCGCTCGACCGGCTTGGCGCGGCGCCGCAGCGGGCGCAGGCGGAGGCCGTGCTGCGGTCGCGACTGGTGTACGAGGGGACGCGGCTCGACCTGACCGATGCGGGCAGTACCGCCTGGTGGCTGATGCAGTCGGGCGACGAGGCGGCGATCAAGGCGGCGAGCGTCGCGGTCGGGCGGCCCGGATGGCAGGACGAGGCGCCGAAGATGATGGTCGGCGTGGCATCGCGCCAGCAGCGCGGGCATTGGGACACGACGCCGGCGAATGCGTGGGGCGCGCTGCTCGTCCGCCGCTTCGCCGCTGCCTATCCGGCGCAGGCGATCCAGGGGACGACGACACTGTCGCTGGCGGGGCGGCAGGTGGCGAAGGGCTGGCCGCTCGCCGAGGCAAAGGTTGTCGCCAGCTTCGCGCTGCCGTCCGGGCAGACGCCGCTGCTGCTGCGCCAGGCGGGTGGCGACGGGCCGTGGGCGACGGTATCGGTCAAGGCGGCGGTGCCGCTGCGCCAGCCGCTGTTCGCAGGATACCGGCTGACCAAGCAGGTGACGGTGGTGCAGGCGCGGGTGCCGGGTCGGTTCACGCGCGGCGACGTGCTGCGCGTGACGCTGACCGTCGAGGCGTCGGCGGAGCGGAGCTGGGTGGTGGTAAGTGATCCGGTGCCACCGGGGGCGACGATCGTCGGCGCGCTGGGCGGGCAATCGGCGATGCTGGCCGAGGGCGGGCCGCAGGATGCGAGCGCGCCGAGCTATGTCGAGCGCGGGCGCGAAGCGTGGCGCGGCTATTTCGCCTGGATGCCGCGCGGCAAGACGGTGATGAGCTATACCGTGCGGCTGAACGGCGCCGGGCGCTTCTCGCTGCCGCCGAGCGTGGTGGAGGCGATGTATTCGCCGGCGATCCGCGCAGCGGTGCCCAATGCGGCGGTGACGGTGGGGCAGCGGTGATTCATGCCACCCCGGCGAAGGCTGGGGACCAGTCATGAGCGGCCCGCAACTGGGCCCCGGCCTTCGCCGGGGTGGGAGTGATGTAAGAATGGGGATCACCCTGCCAAAGCGCTGGTTGGCGCCGGTCGTCATCCTGCTCGTCGCCGTCGTCGTCGCGCTGGCGGACTGGATCACGCTGCCGCCGCCGCTGCCCTCCTATGCGGCGACGCGGGCCGGGTGGCGGGCGTCGGAGGCGTGGCTGTACGATCGCCACGGGGTGCTGATCGACAGCGCGAGGGTCGATTTCGCACGGCGGCGGCTGGCGTGGACGCCGCTCGACCAGATCGCGCCGGTGGTGCGCGAGACGGTGGTGCGCGCGGAGGATCATCGCTTCGCCCAACACGGCGGCGTCGACTGGTGGGCGCTGGGCGGTGCCGCCAAGGCGCGGGCGACGGGGCATCGCGCGCGCGGCGCGAGCACGCTGTCGATGCAGGTGGCGGGCTTCCTGTCGCCTGACCTCGCCCGGCCCGGCGCGCGTGGGTGGATCGACAAGCTGCGCCAGATCCGCGCCGCGCGGACGCTGGAAGACAGCTGGAGCAAGGACCAGATCCTCGAGGCGTATCTAAACCTCGCGGGCTATCGCGGCGAGGCGCAGGGGATCGGCGCGGCGGCGCTGGGGCTGTTCGGCAAGACGCCCGCCAGCCTCGACCGCGACGATGCGCTGTTGCTGGCGGCGCTGCTGCCCGACCCACAGGGATCGGCGGCGCGGATCGCGCGGCGGGCGTGTGCGCTCGACGGCGGCAGGGACTGCGCGCGCTTCGCCGGGCAGGCGGCGTCGATGCTGGGGCCGGCGCGCAGCCTGGCGCTCGATCCGGGGCTGGCGCCGCACCTGTCGGCGCGGCTGCTGACGAAGGCTGGGCTTCGGGTGACGACGACGCTCGATGCGCGGGTACAGCGGCTCGCGATCGCGGCGCTCCGGCGGCAGCTGCTGGGGCTCGGGGGCACGCGGGCGCGCGACGGCGCGGTGATCGTCGTCGACAATACGAGCGGCGACGTCCTCGCCTATGTCGGCGGCATCGGCGGCGCATCGACCGCGCCCGCCGCCGACGAGGCGAATGCCTATCGCCAGGCCGGGTCGACGCTGAAGCCGTTCCTCTACGCCCAGGCGTTCGAGCGCGGCTATCTGACCCCGGCGTCGATCCTGGACGATTCGCCGGTCCAGCTCGACACCGCATCGGGGCTGTACGTGCCGCAGAATTACGACCGCGGGTTCAAGGGGCCGGTGTCGGCGCGCACCGCGCTGGCGGGATCGCTCAACGTGCCGGCGGTGCGGACGCTGCTGCTGGTCGGGGTCGAGCCGTTTCGCGACCGGCTGTGGGACCTGGGCTATCGCGGGCTGGTCGAGGACGGCGCCTATTACGGGTTCAGCCTGGCGCTGGGATCGGCGGAGGTGACGCTGGGCGAGCAGGTCGCCGCCTATCGCGCACTGGCGCGGGGCGGGCGCTGGTCGCCGCTGCGGCTGGTGGCGGGGACGCCGGAGCCGGCGGCGCGGGCGATGGTGACCTCGCAGGCGGCGTGGCTGGTGAGCGACATCCTGGCCGATCCCAATGCGCGTGCGGCGACGTTCGGGCTCGACAGTGCGCTCAGGCTGCCGTTCTGGGCGGCGGTGAAGACGGGGACGTCGAAGGCTATGCGCGACAATTGGTGCATCGGCTTCACGCCGCGCTACACCGTCGGCGTGTGGATCGGCAATGCCGAGGGCGATCCGATGCGCGCGGTGTCGGGGACGAGCGGCGCGGCGCCCGTCTGGCGCGACGTGATGATCGCGCTGTCGGGGCGCTCGCCCGATGCGGCCCCTGCCCCGCCGGCCGGGATCGAGGCGCGGGCGATCGCCTTCGCCGACCGGCGCGAGGAACCGCGGCGCGAATGGTTCCTGCGCGGCACCGGCCAGTCGCTGATCGCGGCGGCACCGCCCGAGGCCCGGCGCCCGCATTTCGCCAATCCGGTGGCGGGCAGCGTCTATGCGCTCGATCCCGACATCCCGCCGGCACGGCAGCGGCTGGCGGTGAGCGTGACCGGCGCGGCGGCGGAGCATCGGGTGATGATGGATTCGATCGACCTGGGGTCGGCGGATCATGTCGTGCAGCTGATGCCGACGCCGGGGGCGCACCGGCTGCGGCTGGTGGCGCCGGGTGGGGCGGTGGTCGATCGGGTGTTGTTTACGGTGCGGTGATTTTGTCCACGCGAAGCCGCGAAGGGTATTTTCACGCGGAGGCGCGGAGACGCGGAGAATTGCCGTACGCGTTGCCGCAGGCTCGGCCCATATAACGCAGTTGACGAAGCGCCGCTATCGCGGCGAGGCGTGGCTCTCCGCGCCTTCGCGTCTTCGCGCGAAATCTTCAGCGCGACGACGTCATTCCGATCCGTTGGAGGTCGTTCACCGCCTCGACGATCGCGGTGAAGCTGTCGGCCGACAGGCTGGCCTTGCCGACGAGGAGGCCGTCGACGTTGCCGTGGTCGACCATCGCCGCGGCGGTGTCGGCGGTGATCGAGCCGCCGTAGAGGATACGGGCGTCGGATGCTTCGCGGCGCACGGCGGCGGCGATGGTGGCGACGTCGCGGGGCGCGGGGGTGATGCCCTGGCCGATCGCCCAGACAGGCTCGTAGGCGATCGTCAGCGACCCGGCTCCGGGCGGCAGCGACGCGCGCAGCTGGGCGACGACCACGTCGGTCGTATCGCCGCCGCGGTCGGTTTCGCCGACGCAGAGGATCACGTCCAACCCCGCCGCCTGTGCCGCCGTTATCTTGCGGGCGATCTGCGCATCGGTGTCGCCGGCCGCACGGCATTCGCTGTGGCCGAGGATGACGAGCGAGGCGCCGGCGTCGCGCAGCATCGCGGCGGAGACGGCGCCGGTATGGGCGCCCTCGGTTTCGGCGTGACAATCCTGGCCGCCGATCGCGAGTGTCGGGGCGGCGGCGGCGGCGCGGTGGATCAGCGTTGCGGGAAGGCAGAGGGCGATGTCGACGTGCGGAGTCTCGGCGGCGGCGTCGGCGATCGCAGAGATCGTCGGCAGCGATGCCCCCTGCCCGTGCATCTTCCAATTGCCGACGACATAGGGCGTCACGCGGGGTGGCTCAGCGTGCGGCGGACGGCGTCGTGCCAGCCGGCGGCCAGCGGCTCTCGCGCCGCCTCGTCCATCTGCGGATCGAAGCAGCGCTCGCGCGACCAGAGGCGCGCGAGTTCGTCGAGCCCCGACCACACGCCGGTCGCGAGCCCGGCGTGGAAGGCGGCGCCGCGAGCGGTCGTTTCCAGGTCCGACGGCCGCTCGACGCTGGCGCGGGTCATGTCGGCGAGGAAGCGGCACAGCCAGTCGTTGGCGGCCATGCCGCCGTCGACACGCAGGATGGCGGGGCGCGTGCCGCTGTCGGCGGCCATCGCGTCGATCAGGTCCATCGTTTGGAACGCCACCGCCTCCAGCGCGGCGCGGGCGAGATGCGCCTGGGTCGCGCCGAGCGTCAGGCCGAAGATCGCACCGCGCGCGTCGGCGTCCCAGTGTGGTGCGCCGAGGCCGACGAAGGCGGGGACCATGTAGACGCCGTGGTTGTCGGGAACGCGGGTCGCCATGTCGTCGGTTTGGCTGGCGTGGGTGATGACGCCGATACCGTCGCGCAGCCATTTTACCGCGGCGCCGGCGACGAAGATAGAGCCTTCGAGCGCATAGGTGACCTTGCCGTCGAGGCGATAGGCGGGCGTGGTCAGCAGGCGATGTTTCGAGGCCACCGCCTCGTCGCCGGTGTTGAGCAGCATGAAGCAGCCGGTGCCGTAGGTCGACTTGGCCGAGCCGCGATCGAAGCACGCCTGGCCGAACAGCGCAGCCTGCTGGTCGCCCGCCATGCCCGCGACGGGAATCGCGGCGCCGAGCAGGTCGGGCGCGGTGGTGCCATAGACATGCGCGTTGTCGTGAACCTCGGGCAGCATCGCCCGGGGCACGCGGAGCAGGCGGCACAGCTCGTCGTCCCAGCATTGGCGATGGATGTCGAAGAGCATCGTGCGCGAGGCGTTGGTAACGTCGGTCGCATGGACCTTCCCGCCGGTGAGCCGCCACAGGAGGAAGCTGTCGATCGTGCCGAACGCCAGCTCGCCACGCTCCGCCCGCTCGCGCGCGCCCGACACGTTGTCGATGATCCAGGCGATCTTGGTGGCGCTGAAATAGGGGTCGATCAGCAGGCCGGTGCGCTCGGCGACCAGCGTTTCGGCACCCTCGGCGCGCAGCTCCTGGCAGCGCGGGGCGCCGCGGCGGTCCTGCCAGACGATGGCGTTGTGGATCGCCTCGCCGGTCGCACGGTCCCACACCACCGCGGTTTCGCGCTGGTTGGTGATGCCGATCGCGGCGATGCCGGTGGCGGCGACGCCACTCTTGTCGAGCGCCTCGCGCGCGGTCGCGAGCGCGTCGCGCCAGATGTCCTCGGGATCATGCTCGACCCAGCCGGCCTGGGGATACTGCTGCGGGAATTCGCGCTGCCCGATCGCGACGCGACGCGCCTCGGCATCGAACACGATCGCGCGGGTCGAGGTGGTGCCCTGATCGATGACCAACAGGTGCGGCTTGGCCACGTGTCTCTCCATCATTATATTTCGAACGAAACCATGGTCTGTTTCGTTAGAAGGTCAAGTGTTTCGTTTTGCTGCTGGCCGTGGTAGAGGCGTCGGCGATCATGGGAAGGATGGATACGATGGTGATGTGGCCCAGCGGGACGGTGGACATGCTGATCGTCGGTGGCGGCATCAACGGCGCGGGGATCGCGCGCGATGCGGCGGGGCGCGGGCTGTCGGTGCTGATGGTCGAGCAGGACGATCTGGCCAGCCACACCTCGTCGGCGTCGACCAAGCTGATCCACGGCGGGCTGCGCTATCTGGAATATGGCGAGTTCCGGCTGGTGCGCGAGGCGCTGATCGAGCGCGAGCGGTTGCTGAACATGGCGCCGCACATCATCTGGCCGCTGCGCTTCGTGCTGCCGCAGAACCAGTCGCCGCGTCCCGCCTGGATGGTGCGGCTGGGGTTGTTCCTCTACGATCATCTGGGCGGTCGCGAGAAGCTGCCGGGGACCGACACGGTCTCGCTCGCCGCATCCCCTTATGGCGCGGGGCTTTCCCCAAGGGCGGGCAAGGCGTTCGTCTATTCGGATTGCTGGGTCGAGGATTCGCGGCTGGTCGTGCTCAACGCGATGGACGCGGCGGCGAAGGGGGCGACGATCGCGACGCGCACGCGGCTGGTGTCGGCGCGGCGCGAGGCGGATCGCTGGGTGGCGACGCTCGCCACCGAGGGCGGCGAGCGGCAGGTGACGGCGCGAGTGCTGGTGAATGCGGCGGGGCCGTGGGTCGCCGACGTGCTCGGCCGGGCCGGCGCGACCAGCGACGACAAGGGCGTGCGGCTGGTCAAGGGCAGCCACATCATCGTGCCCCGGCTGTACGAGGGCGACCATGCCTTCATGCTGCAGAACGACGATCGGCGGATCGTGTTCGCCATCCCCTATGAAGGCGACTTCACGTTGGTCGGGACGACCGACGAGGCGTGGGAACAAGCGCCGGGCAAGGCGACGATCGGCGCCGGCGAGACGCGCTACCTGCTCGATACGATCGGGCGCTATTTCGAGCGGACGGTCGAGGAAAGCGAGATCGTCTGGAGCTATTCGGGGATCCGGCCGCTCTACGACGACAAGGCGGCGAGCGCGTCGGCGGTGACGCGCGACTATGTGCTCGACCTGGATGCGGGCGAGGGCCGCGCGCCGATGCTGAGCATCTTCGGCGGCAAGATCACGACATACCGCAAGCTGGCCGAGCATGCGATGCGCGAGCTGGCGGCGGTGATGCCCGATGCGGGGACGGCGTGGACGGCGGGCGCGGCACTGCCCGGCGGCGATATCGCCAATGCCGATTTCGAGGGGTTCCTGCACGGGCTGGCGGCACGCTATCCGGCGATGCCGACGGCGCTGCTGCGGCGGCTGGCACGCGCCTATGGCACGCGGGTCGGCGCGATCCTGGGCACGGCGCGGACGATCGAGGATCTGGGGCCGGACCTGGGCGGCGGGCTGACGCGGGCCGAGGTTGATTATCTGGTCGGCCACGAATGGGCGCGGTCGGCTGAAGACATCTTGTGGCGGCGAAGCAAGATGGGGCTCCACGTGCCGCCGGGCACGCCTGAGCGGATCGACGCGCACCTCGCCGCGACGCTGCCGCTGGCGGCATGAACGAGGCGGCACCGCCCGACATCGCCGCGCGCCAGGCGCGGATCGTCGAGCTGGCGCGCGCCGAGGGCAGCGTGTCGGTCGAGACGCTGGCGGAGGCGCTGCGCGTCACGCCGCAGACGATCCGCAAGGACCTGACGCAGCTGGAAAAGCGGGCGCTGATCGCCCGCGTCCACGGCGGCGCGGTGGCGACCGCAGGGATCGACAACCTGGCCTATGCCGAGCGACGCGGGATCGCGGTGGCGGCCAAATCGGCGATCGGCGCGGCGGCGGCGGCGCTGGTCGGCAACGGCGCGAGCCTGTTCATCAACATCGGCACCACGACCGAGGCGATCGCCCGGCATCTCGCCGATCACCGCGACCTGATGGTGATCACCAACAACCTGAACGTCGTCGACATCCTTGCGGACGTGCCGCGGATCGAGGTGATCGCGGCGGGCGGCCGGGTGCGGCCCGACCGCGCGGTGGTGGGTGCGATCGCGATGGACTTCATCCGCGGCTTCAAGGTCGATGTCGCGCTGATCGGCGCCTCGGCGATCGAGCCGGGCGGCGACTTCCTCGATTTCGACGTCGACGAGGTGCGGGTGTCGCAGACGATCATCCGCAACGCGCGGCGGGTGATCCTGGCGGTCGATTCGTCGAAGATGGAGCGCGCGGCGCCGGTTCGGGTCGGGAACCTGGGGGATATCGACGATCTGGTGACGGATCGCGCGGGGCCGGAGCTTCGCGCGGCCTGCGCGGCGGCTGGGGTGCGGCTGGTGGAGACATCGGCTTGAGATAGAGCCCTCCCCCGTCCGTGCTGAGCACAGTCGAAGCACATGGGGCAGGCGTCAGCGCTTGTGGCCCGTCCTTCGACTTCGCTCAGGACGAACGGAGGGAGTAGGGCGACGGTGGGCTATGCTTTTGGGGTGGCGTGTGCCCTCCCCCTTTGCCTATGCCGGGCGCATGACCATCCCCCCCTCGCCCGCGAAACGCCCGACGATCCGGGACGTGTCGCGAATCGCGGAGGTGTCGATCAAGACGGTGTCGCGGGTCATCAACGACCAGCAATACGTCAGCCAAGACAAGCGCAAGCGCGTGCTCGAGGTGATGGCCGAGATCGGCTTCCAGCCGAGCCAGGCGGCGCGCGCGCTGAAGGGCGGGCGGTCGCACCAGATCGCGCTGATCTGCGACAATCCCAATCCCTGGTACGTCTACGAGATCCAAGCCGGGGTGCGTGAGCGTTGTGCGCAGGATCGGGTGCGGATGATCGCGCAGCCCTATGACCGCGCGTCGCCGACGCTGCTGGAGGATATCGTCGCGCTGATCGATCAGGCGCATCCCGATGGGCTGGTACTGGCGCCGCCCGCCTGCGACGATCATCGCGTCATCGACGAGCTGGAGCGCCGCGCCATTCCCTTCGTGCGGTTGCAACCCGGCGGTCAGGCATCGGACGCGCCCTCGGTCCTGATCGACAACGAGCAGGCGGCGTTCGACATGACGCAGCATCTGCTGGCGCTGGGCCATCGGCGGATCGGTTTCATCGTCGGCGACCGCAGCTATGCGGCGTCCGGGCAGCGGCTGGCGGGGCACCTGCGCGCGCTGTCGGCGGCGGGGGTCGATGTCGATTTGGACTATGTCCGCCAGGGGCAGTTCGACTTCGCGTCGGGCCAGTCGGGCGCGGATGCGCTGCTCGACCTCGCGGAGCCGCCGACCGCGATCGCGGCGTCGAGCGACGATCTGGCGGCCGGGGTGCTGGCGGCGGCGCACCGGCGCGGGATCGCGGTGCCGGGTGAGCTGTCGGTCACCGGCTTCGACGACGCGCCGCTGGCGCAGGTGGTATGGCCGGCGCTGACGACGGTGCGCCAGCCGGTGCGCGATTGTGCCGCGGCGGCGGCGGGTTTGCTGCTCGATCCCGAGGGCCTGCGCGAGCAGCGGGTGGCGCACGAACTGGTGATCCGCGACTCCACCGCGCCGCCAGCGGCTTGACCGCGAGGACCGAACCTGTGACACCGTTGTCTTAAATAAGGGAGAGGCCGGTGAGCGAGCGGATCGGGACACGGCAATGGGCGATCGTCGTGCTGGCGTTCGTCGCCATCATGCTGAACTATGTCGATCGCCAGATCATCGCGCTGCTGAAGCCGATGCTGCAGGGCGAGTTCGGCTGGACCGACCGCGATTACAGCCACATGGCCTCCGCCTTCCAGTTCAGCGCGGCGGTCGCGTTCCTGGGCACCGGCTGGTTCATCGATCGCATCGGGCTGCGCCGCGGCTTCGCGATCGGCGTGGCCACGTGGAGCATCGCAGGGATGGCCCACGCCTTCGTGGCGAGTGTCGGCGGCTTCGTCGCGGCACGCGCGGCGCTGGGCGTGGCGGAATCGATCGGCACACCGGCGCAGGTGAAGACCGCCGCGACCTATTTCCCGCCGGAAAAGCGCACGCTGATGTTGGGCATCGGCAACATGGCGGCCAATTTCGGCGCGGTCGTGGCGCCGCTGTCGATCCCGCCGCTGGCGCTGTGGCTTGGCTGGCGCGCGGCGTTCCTGATCGCTGGCGGTGCGGGGCTGGTGTGGGTCGTCGCCTGGCTGGCGGTGACGCCGCGGACGAGCCGGACCGATGCCGCCGTGCCCGATGCCCCCGCCGAGCGGGTGCCGTGGCTGTCGCTACTGGAGGACCGGCGGCAATGGGCGGTGATCGCAGCCAAGGTCTTTTCCGACCAGTGCTGGTGGTTCCTGCTGTTCTTCATGCCCGACCTGTTTCACCGCGTGTTCGGGCTGTCGCAAGGCCAGCTGGGGGTGCCGATCGCGCTGGTCTACACGCTCGCGGCGCTGGGATCGCTGAGCGGCGGCATCCTGCCGACCTGGCTCTTGTCGCGTGGCGTGCCGATGGATCGCGCGCGCAAGGGATCGATGCTGCTCTACGCGCTGCTGATCCTGCCGGTGCCGCTGGTGTTGCAGACGAGCGACCCGTGGGTCGCGGCGCTGATGCTGGGCATGGCGCTGTTCGCGCACCAGGGCTTTTCGACCAATGTGTTCGGGATGACCGCCGATATCTTTCCGGCGCGGATGATCGGGACGGCGATCGGGATCGGCGCATTCGCGGGCAATTTGTCGGGCATGGCGATGATCGAAGCGGCGGGCTTCTCGCTTGACCGCGGCTATGGCTACCTGCCGCTGCTGGTGGTGTGCGGGTGTTCGTATCTGGTGGCGCTGGCGCTGATCCAGCTGCTGGTACCGCGGTTGACGCTGGCGGAGCCTGGGGTGGCTCGCGAGGGGATCGTGCGGCACTAGTTTTTCGCGCGAAGGCGCGAAGACGCGAAGATTGTTTGGGGCCCCCCCCCATCCGTCATGCCGACTTGATCCGGCATCCATCCGTCCGCCGGGCTTCTGACGGAGTGATCTGGGTTGAAGGTGTCCACGGGGTCGAGTCGCCAAGTTCGGCTCATCGGAAACAACCCTAGGATGTCGAGGTCTGCCGATGGCGAGCATCGCGCGCCTCGAAGGTCGAGCCGCACGCGGATCGATGGATGCCGGATCAAGTCCGGCATGACGGAGGAGGGAGATGGGCGCCAGTGCGCTCTTCCTTCCGCGCCTTCGGGTCGCCGCGTGAACCAATCTTCTTCGCGTCTTCGCGGCTTCGCGAGAGCAAAAGAAAACCCTCCCGGCGCGAGGCGCCGAGAGGGTCAGTCGGGGAAGAGAGCGGCTTAGAAGTTCACGCGCCCCGTCACGCCGTAATAGCGGTCGGCATCGCGCGGGATCTGGTAGCGGTAGGAGCCGGCCGGACCGCCGTTGGCGATCGCGGCGGCGAAGCTCTGGTCGAACAGGTTGCGCACTTGAAAGGTCAGGCGGAAGCGATCGTCGCGGTCGCCGACGCCCGCCGACAGGTTGACCAGGCCATAGCCTTCGATCGTGCCCAGCCGGCGCTGGACCGCGTCGGGCGAGAAGAGCGACAGCTGCTTCGACTGGTAATTGCCCTGCGCGCCGAGGAAAATGTCGATCGCGCCGCCGGTGCGCCAGCGATAGTCGGCGCCGAGCGACCCCTTCCACTTCGGCGCGAACGGCAGCGAGGTGCCGGCCGGGATGATCGCGGTCGCCGCGGCGCCCGGCGCCTGGAAGAAGCGGTTCACGCGCGCATCGGTATAGGCCAGGCCGCCCGAGATGGTGAAGTCGGTGGCGGGGCGAAGCACCAGGTCCGCCTCGACGCCGCGGGTCGACACCTGGCCCGCGTTGGTGAAGCGGGTGACGACGACGCCGGCGACCAGATCGGGGTTGTTCGCCTGGAAATTGTCGTACTTGGCGTAGAAGGCGGCGAGGTTCAGCGTCAGCCGGCCGCCGAAGAAGTTGTTCTTCAGGCCGATTTCATAGCTGTTCGACGTTTCCGGCGCGATCACGTTGGTGCCGGTCGCGGTCAGGTTGAAGAACACGTTGAACGCCGGCCCCTTATAGCCGCGCGTGTAGCCGCCATAGGCCACGATCTCCGGCGTCAGGTCGAACTGGAGCGCCGCCTTGCCCGACACGTTGGTGTTCGTCGCCTTGCCGCGGAACTGGGTCGCGGGGGTGCCGGTGCCGGTCGCGGTGACGGGGAAGCTCGGCTGGATGCCGGGGCCCGCCAGCGTCGTCGTGCGGCTGTGGAAGACGTCGAGCTGGTCGGCGGTCCAGCGCAGGCCGCCGATGAAGCGGAAGCGATCGGTGAAGTTGGCGGTGGCCTGGCCGAAGGCGGCGATGTTTTTGAACACCGAGCCGAAATCGGCGGTGCCGAACGGCGTCGTGATCGCGGGCGCGCCCGTGGTGCCGCACGGGGTCAGCGTGGCCGGCGCCGCGGTGCCGCAGCTGACGACCGAGCGCGAGAAGATCCGCTCCGATTCCGCGCGCGAGTAATAGAGGCCGACGACGTAGGACAGGAACTGCGCCGACGGCGACGTCAGTCGCAGCTCCTGGCTGAAGGTGTTGCCGGTCTGCGGGCCGTTGTCGTGCAGCTGCGGGAAGCCGACATAGGCGGTCGGCAACCAGTCGCCGTCGCGGATCTCGGTGTTGCGATAGTCGCGATAGGCGGTGATGCTGGTCACCGTCTGGTTGCCGAGCTCGGTGTCGATCTGCGCCGACACGCCCCAACCCGTCTCCTTCGTGCGCGTCACCAGATTCTGGTTGATCGCCCGCGTCTCGTTGCCGCGCGGGGTCGGCAGGACGGCGAAGACGGGGCTGGAGAAGCCGACGCCGGCGCCGGTCAGCGGGCCGGTGCCGATCACCTCGGCGCAGCAATCGTCGTCGTTGCGGTGATAGTCGCCGATCAGCGCGATCGTGGTCGAGGCCGACGGCATCCACTTCACCTGGCCGCGGAAGCCGTAATGCTCGTAACCGTTGACGCGCGTGCCGGTGGCAAGGTTGCGGATGTTGCCGTCGTACCGGCCGTAGAAGCCGGTCCAGCGGGTCAGCAGGTCTTCGCTTAGCGGAATGTCGACCGCGCCGCGAACGCGCGCCTCGTCGCCGTTGGTGTAATATTGCCCCTCGACATAGCCGCCGAACTTCTGGCCCGGCTGGACGGTGACGACGTTGATGACGCCGGCCGACGCGTTCTTGCCGAACAGCGTGCCCTGGGGGCCGCGCAGCACTTCGAGCCGCTCGATGTCGACGAGATCGCCGAACGCCTCGCCCGAACGGGCATAGACGACGCCGTCGACGATCGCCGAGACCGACGGCTCGCCGGCGATCGAGAAGGTGGTGGTGCCGACGCCGCGCAGGAACAGCGACTGGTTGAGCGTGGTGCCCGACTTGGAGAAGTTGAGCGCCGGGACGAGGTTGACCGCGCTTTCGATGCTGGGCCGCCCGGTCGCCTCGAGCGCGCCACCGCCGATGACGGACACCGCGAGCGGCACGTCCTGGAGGCGCTCGCTACGCTTCTGCGCGGTGACAACGATGTCGCCGGTAGTGACGGCATCCTCGGTCTGTGCGGCCGTGCCCGGCGCGGCGGCGGTCGCGCCGGCATCCGGTGCGGGGCTCATCGTCTGGTCGGGGGCGCCGCCGGCAGTCTGCGCGGCAGCGGGAACGGCAAGCGCCACGCAGGCGCAACCGGCCAGAAAACGCGCGATTCGGGGACCGTGATGCATCATCTTGTATCTCTCCTCCGCTGAACGGGCAGCATGTCCATCGTGGTAGATTAGCGAGCCGCCGCGATCGGTGCGCCCGATCAAAGCTGCTGCCCCCACCATCTTTTCTGTCTTCCCTTTATGCCATGTCGCTGCGATAAGACAACGGTGTCTTATATGAAATCTCCTGCTCGCAACACGATGCTCGGATCCTCGGGCATCGCCGTCTCGACCATCGCCTGGGGCATGTGGCGTTTCGCCGGCGACGACGTCGCCAAGGCCCGCCAGTTGGTCGAATCGGCGCTCGACGCCGGTATCACGCTGCTCGACACCGCCGACATCTATGGCCCCGACAACGGCGAGGGCTTCGGCGCCGCCGAGGCGCTGCTGGGCCGGGTGTTCGCGGAGGCCCCTGCGCTGCGCGACCGCATGGTGCTGGCGTCGAAGGGCGGCATCCGCATCGGCGTGCCTTATGATTCGGGTGCGGTGTACCTGCCGCAGGCGATCGACGCGTCGTTGACGCGGCTGGGCTGCGAGCGGATCGACCTCTATCAGATCCACCGCCCCGACCTGCTGGCGCATCCGCAGGAAGTCGCCCGCTCGCTCGACGATGCGCGCGCCGCGGGCAAGATCCGCAGCATCGGCGTGTCGAACTTCACGCCCGCGCAGACCGACGCGCTGGCACGCTTCCTGAGCGTGCCGATCGTCAGCCACCAGCCTGAATTTTCGCCGTTGACGACGACGCCGCTGTGGGACGGCATCCTCGACCAGGCGATGCAGCACGGCATGAGCGTGCTCGCCTGGTCGCCGCTGGGCGGCGGGCGGCTCGCCAAGCCCGAGGGCGACACGGCGAGCGCGGTCGCGGCACTGCTCGACCAGAAGGCGGAAGAGGCCGGCGTCGATCGCGCCGCCGCCGCCTATAGCTGGATCATGGCGCATCCCGCCGGGATCATCCCGATCGTCGGCACCCAGAACCCGTCGCGGATCGCATCGATACCCGACGCCTATACGCCGAAATGGACGCGCGCCGAATGGTACGACGTCCTGCAGGCAAGCCTTGGAGAGAAGCTGCCATGAGCGAGCGGAGTTGCGAAGTCAGCTGGTTTTCGGCGCTATGCGACGACGACTATGAATTTCTCGGCGTCCCCGATTCCAAGCTGAAGTCGAGCTGGGAGCATTGCCGCGACATCGTGTTGCAGGCGGAGAGCGGCGGGTTCGACAACATCCTGCTGCCGTCGGGTTATCAGCTGGGCATCGACACCACCGCCTTCGCGGCGGCGATCGCGCCGATGCTGCGTCGCATCCGCCTGCTGATGGCGGTTCGGATCGGCGAGAGCTGGCCGCCGCAGCTGGCGCGCCAGATCGCGACGATCGACCGCATTCTGGGCGGGCGGCTGACGGTGAACATCATCTCGTCCGACCTGCCGGGCGAGAAGATGGCGTCGGCCCCGCGCTATGCCCGCACGCTCGAGGCGATGCAGATTCTGAAGACGATGCTGGGCGGCGAGCCGCTCGATCACCAGGGCGAGCATTGGCAGCTGAAGCTCGATCCGCCGGCGGTGACGACGGTGTCGGGCAAGTGCCCGCCGCTCTACTTCGGCGGCCTGTCCGAAGACGCGCGCGAGGCCGCGGCGCAGGGCTGCGACGTGTACCTGATGTGGCCCGACAAGAAGGAGGTCGTCCGCGAGATCATGGACGACATGACCGCGCGCGCGGCGAAGCACGGCCGGACGCTCAAGTTCGGCTATCGCGCGCATGTCGTCGTTCGCGATACCGAGGCAGAGGCACGCGCCGCCGCCGACCGGCTGTTGTCGAAGCTGGACGATGCGACCGGCATCGCGATCCGCAACAAGTCGCTCGACACCTCCTCGACCGGGGTCGCGGCGCAGGCGGCGCTGCGCGAGAATGCGGCGGACGACGGCTATGCCGAGGAAAATCTGTGGACCGGCGTCGGCCGGGCGCGATCGGGCTGCGGCGCGGCGATCGTCGGCGATCCCGACCAGGTGCTCGCCAAGCTGGCGATGTATCAGGACATGGGGATCGAGGCGTTCATCCTGTCGGGCTATCCACATGCGGCGGAGGCGGACCTGTTCGCGCGCCACGTGCTACCGAAGATGACGCACGGGCCGTTGATGGTGTGACCTACATAGCCCCTCCCCTTCAGGGGAGGAGTAGGGGTGGGGCGTGTCTCACCGAGACCGGCGCCCGTGGCCCCCACCCCAACCCCTCGCCTGAAGGGGAGGGGCGTGATGAGAGGGAGGAGGACTTGATCCTCGTCCCGTTCGCCCTGAGGAGCCGCTGAGCGAAGTCGAAGCGGCATCTCGAAGGGCAGGTTACCGGGCATGTGGTTCGAGACGGGGCTTCGGCTTCGCTCAGCCCCTCCTCACCACGAACGGAGGAGGGAAGCCAGCCAGGGTCGAGAGGAGAAGGACATGGCCGACGCACATTCCCGCCCGTTGATCGTCGGCATCGGCGGCACGACGGTTGCCGGGTCCTCGACCGAACGTGCGCTCGACATCAGCCTGCGCGCCGCCGCGGCGGAAGGGGTGGAGACGCTGGCGTTCGGCGGCGAGGCGCTCGCGGCGCTGCCGCTCTACACGCCGGGGGCCGAGCGGACGCCGGGCGAAGCCGCGCTGGTCGAGGCGATCCGGGCCGCGTCGGGCGTCATCATCGCTAGCCCCGGCTATCACGGCAGCATCAGCGGGCTCGTCAAGAATGCGCTCGACCTGATCGAGGAAACGGCGCGCGACGAGCGCGTCTACCTGACCGACCTGCCCGTCGGCGTGATCGCCACCGCCTATGGCTGGCAGGCGACAGGATCGACGATCGCGGCGCTGCGTTCGATCGTCCATGCGTTGCGCGGCTGGCCAACACCGCTCGGCGCGGCGATCAACAGCGCGCAGTGCAAGTTCGACGTCGAGGGCGGCTGCACCGACGCGGCGGCGCTGGGCCAGTTGGAGACGGTCGGGCGGCAGGTCGCACGCGCAGCATTGCGCGATCACCAGATCCGGTGGGCGGCGTGAGCGTCGTCCTGACCGCGGTCGAGGGCGGGTTCGACCTCACCATCGCCGGCACGCTGGTGATGCGGCATCGGCCCGAGGCGCCTGCCCTGTTCGTCGGTGCCGGACGCGCCGACGTCGACATGTACCGCGGCAATTACTTCCTGTCCGACCGGCTTGACGCACGCGTGCCGCTGACGCGCTGCACCGTGGCGGGCGACGTCGCGACGCTGAGTGCGGATGGCGCGCCGTTGCTGCGGCTGCGCATCGAGGGCGGCGCGGTGGCGATCGAGGCGCTCGATCCTTCGCTGAACCGGCTGTGGCTGCGCTGCGTTGCGGAGGCTGGCGAGCGACTGTGGGGCGGCGGCGAGCAGCTGTCCTATGTCGATATGGCCGGGCGGCGCTTTCCGATGTGGACGTCGGAGCCGGGCGTCGGGCGCGACAAGTCGACCTACCTCACCTTCCAGTGCGACCGCGATCATCGGTCGGGCGGCGATTACTGGAACACCAACTATCCGCAGCCGACGTATCTGTCGTCGCGCCGCTATGCGCTGCATGTCGAGACGACCGCCTACACCTGCTTCGACTTCCGCGATCCGGCGTTCCACGAGATCGAGGCGTGGGCGATCCCGGCGCGGATCGAGCTGTTCGCGGCCCCGCGCTTCGCCGATCTGGTCGGCCATCTGTCGACGCGGTTCGGGCGCCAGCCGAAACTGCCCGCCTGGGCGATCGAGGGCGCGATCCTGGGGCTGAAGCAGGGCGAGGAAAGCTTCGCCCGGATGGAGGCGATCATCGCCGCCGGCGCGATTGTCACCGGCCTGTGGTGCGAGGACTGGATCGGCCTGCGCATCACCAGCTTCGGCAAGCGCCTGTTCTGGGACTGGAAAGCCAATGAGTCGCGCTATCCGGCGCTGAAGGCGAAGATCGCCGCGCTGAACGACCGCGGCATCCGCTTCCTCGGCTACGTCAATCCGTACCTGGCGATCGACGGCACGCTGTATCAGGAGGCGGTTGCGGCGGGCTATCTGGCGCTGCGGCTCGATGCCGACGCGCCGTATATCGTCGATTTCGGCGAGTTCGACTGCGGCATCGTCGATTTCACCAACCCCGCCGCCGCCGACTGGTTCGCCGAGCGAGTGATCGGGGGCGAGATGCTCGATTACGGCCTGTCGGGATGGATGGCCGATTTCGGCGAATATCTGCCGACCGACGTCCGGCTCCACGACGGCACTGACGGGATGTTGGCGCACAATGCCTGGCCGACGATTTGGGCGGAGGTGAACGCGCGTGCGGTCGCCTCGCGCGGCAAGACGGGCGATGCGCTGTTCTTCATGCGCGCGGGCTTCACCGGGGTGGGGCGGTACTGCCCCTTGCTTTGGGCAGGCGACCAGAGCGTCGATTTCAGCCGCCACGACGGCATCGGCACGGTGATCCGCGCGGCGCTGTCGTCGGGGCTGGTCGGCAACGCGTATCACCACAGTGATCTCGGCGGCTACACCAGCCTCTATGGCAACGTCCGCACGCCCGAGCTACTGATGCGCTGGTCGGAACTGTGCGCGCTGACCCCGGTGATGCGCAGCCACGAAGGCAATCGGCCCGACGACAACCTGCAGCTCGACGACGATCCGGCGGTGCTGGCGCATTTCGCGGCGATGACTCGGCTTCATGCGGCGCTGGCACCCTATGTGACCAGCCTGTGCGACGAGGCGGCGGCAACCGGTATGCCGCTCCAGCGGCCGTTGTTCCTCGACTGGCAGGACGACGCCGACTGCTGGGGCGTCGAGACGCAATATGGCTATGGCCGCGACCTCGTCGTCGCGCCGGTGATCGAGGCGGGGGCGACGCGCTGGTCGGCGTATCTGCCCGCCGGCGCCGCCTGGATCCACCTGTGGTCGGGCGAACGATACGAGGGCGGCACCACCGCCGATGTCGCCGCACCGATCGGCGAGCCGCCCGTCTTCTGGCGCGAGGCCAGCGACCACGCCGCGCTGTTCCGCTCCATCCCAGCAAAGGTCAACGCATGAGAGCCGCTTTCCTGTCGAGCGTCGAGGAGATCATCGACGAGGCGCGCAACGGCCGCATCTTCATCCTAGTCGACGACGAGGATCGCGAGAACGAGGGCGACCTCATCATCCCGGCGCAGATGGCGACGCCCGAAGCGGTCAATTTCATGGCGAAGCATGGCCGTGGCCTGATCTGCCTGGCGCTGACCAAGAGCCGCGTCGACGAACTCGGCCTGCCGCTGATGAGCCGCAACAACGGGACGCGGCACGAGACCGCCTTCACCACCTCGATCGAGGCGCGTGAGGGCGTGACGACGGGCATCTCCGCCGCCGACCGCGCGCGTACCGTCGCGGTGGCGATCGATTCGTCGAAGGGCGCGAGCGAGATCGTGACGCCGGGCCATGTCTTCCCGCTGGTCGCCCGCGACGGCGGCGTGCTAGTGCGCACGGGCCATACCGAGGCGGCGGTCGACGTGTCGCGGCTGGCGGGGCTCAATCCCTCGGGACTGATCTGCGAGATCATGAACGAGGATGGCACCATGGCGCGGATGGACGACCTCGTCGCCTTCGCGGAAGCCCACAAGCTGAAGATCGGGACGATCCGCGACCTGATCGCCTATCGCCGCCGCTATGACCATCTAGTCGAGCAGATATCCGAGCGCGCATTCGACAGCCGCTGGGGCGGCCGCTGGATCGCGCGCGCCTATCGCAACAAGGCGACGGGCAGCGAGCAGATCGCGCTCATCAAGGGCGAACTCGACACGACGACGCCGACATTGGTGCGGATGCACGCCGCCACGCCCTTCGCCGACATGTTCGGCGAGGCGGGCGCGCGCAGCGACATGCTGGGCCAGGCGATGGAGGCGATCGCGGCGGAGGGATCGGGCGTCATTGTCGTCATCGACCGCCCGCGCGCCGACGCCTTCGCCGAACCGCGCCCCGAAAGCGACATGGACGAATTGCGCGACTATGGCGAAGGCGCGATGATCCTCGCCGACCTGGGCATTCACGAGATGGTGCTGCTGTCGAACTCGCACCACACGATGGTCGGGCTGGAGGGCTATGGCCTGTCGATCATGGCGCAGCGGGGGTTGGGCAACGCACCCGCTTCCCACTACCGTCATGCTGAACTCGATTCAGCATCTCCCGCCGTCGCCCATGCGGCCTGAGATCCCGAGTCGAGTTCGGGATGACGATCGTTATTGAGAGGGCCATGGCCAGCTATCGCGAACAGCCGACGCTCCAGGCGGCCGATCTCTACAATGACATCATCCCCGCGCCGCCGACGACGTGGCGAGACCAAGTGCCCGGGCTGACCGTCGCGGCGCTGGCGACGATGGCGGCGGCGTTCGTCGCCGATCACTATCGCGCCCCGCTGACGCTGATGGCGCTGCTGATCGGGCTCGCGCTGAATTTCCTGGGCTCGGAAAAGAACATGGCGCCGGGCCTCACCTTCGCGTCGAAGACCTTGCTGCGCTGGGGCATCGTGCTGGTCGGCGCGCGCGTCACGCTGGGGCAGATCGTCGGGCTGGGGCCGATGACGCTGGTGGCGGTGGTGCTGATCCTGCTCGCGACCCTGGCCACCGGGGTGATCGTGGCGCGGGCGCTCGGGCTGTCGCCGGCGTTCGGAGCGCTGGCGGGCGGCGCGGTCGCGATCTGCGGCGCGTCGGCGGCATTGGCCATCGCGACGACGCTGGGCGAGCGGCGGATCAGCCAGGCGCAGCTCGCGCTGGTGCTCGTCGGCATTGCGGCGGCGAGCGCGACCGCGATGTTCTTCTATCCCCTCATCGCTCATTCGCTTCACCTGAGCGATGCACAGGCGGGGCTGATGCTCGGCGCGTCGATCCACGACGTCGCGCAGGCGATCGGTGCGGGCTATTCCTTCTCCGACGCGGCGGGCGAGACCGCGACGATCGTCAAGCTGACCCGCGTCGCGCTGCTGGCGCCGGTGCTGGCGCTTATCGCTGCGGTCGCGCCGGTGCCGGGGGCGAAGCGCGCCGGCCTGTCGATCCCGTGGTTCGTCACCGGCTTCTTCGTCGTCGCGGCGGTCAACTCGCTGGTGCCGATCCCCGCCGTGGTGACGAATGCCGCCGGCACCGCCGCCACTGCCTGCCTCGCCTGCGCGGTGGCGGCGACCGGTATCCGCGCGCCGATGCGCTCGCTGCTGGGAACGGGGCCGAAGCCGCTGGTCATCATCGGGGTGGCATCACTGGTCGCGCTGGCACTGTCGCTGGTCGCGGCGATGGTGGTGTTGTGAGCTCAGCCTCCCCTCTCCCGTTTATCCTGAACGACGTCGAAGGACAGGCCACGAATGCCGGCGCCGGGGGCAGGTGCTTCGACTTCGCTCAGCACGAACGGACAGGTAATTTGGCCGCCGTCGCCTCCCCTCCACCGTTCGTCCTGAGCGTAGTCGAAGGACATGCCACGCACGACACCACCCGCGACATCTGCCCTCCGGCGACGCTCGGGACAGGCTTCGACTTCGCTCAGTACGAACGGTTGGGTGGAAGCGGACGAGGCGCTAGACTGCCGTCCATGGAGACGCCGCAATGGACCGCCTGAACTCCCTCCTCGCCGCCGAGACGAACCGCCGCCGCCTACTCGGCCGCATGGCGATAGGTGCCGGCGCCATCGCGGCGCCGGCGCTGGCGCAGCAGATGGCGGACCTGCACCTGCCCGGCGGCAACGACGAACGGCCGCTGACCACCGCCTTCCCCGGCAAGGGCAGCATGATCCTGCAGCGCAATCGCCCGCCGCTGCTGGAAACGCCGATGGAGGTGTTCGATCGCAGCGTGTTCACGCCCAACGACCAGTTCTTCGTCCGCTGGCACTGGTCCGACATTCCCACCAGCGTCGATGTCGAGACGTTCCGCCTGCGTGTCGGCGGGATGGTCGAGCGGCCGCTGGCGATCTCGCTGGCGCAACTGCTGCGGCTGCCGCGGATCGAATATGCCGCGGTCAATCAATGCTCGGGCAACAGCCGCGGCTATTTCCAGCCGCGCGTGCCCGGCGCGCAATGGGGCCATGGCGCGATGGGTAACGCGAAATGGACCGGCGTGCGGCTGAAGGACGTCCTCGACCTCGCCCGCGTCCGCGCCGGGGCGGTGCAGGTGCGCTTCGACGCGCTCGACCAGCCGGCGGTGCCCGACGGGCCCGATTTCGAGAAGTCGCTTGGGCTCGACCATGCGCGCGACGGCGAGGTGATGATCGCCTTTGCGATGAACGGCGAACAGCTGCCGTTGCTGAACGGCTTTCCGCTGCGGCTGATCGTGCCGGGCTGGTATTCGACCTATTGGGTAAAGGCGCTCAACGCGATCGAGGTGCTGGGCGCGCCCGACGAGAATTACTGGATGGCCAAGGCGTACAAGATCCCGACCGCGCCCGGCGCCGATGTCGCGCCGGGATCGAAGGATTTCCCGACGACGCCGATTAGCGCGATGATTCCACGCAGCTGGATGACCAGCCTGCCCGAAGGCCAGGTGATCGCCTACGAACCCGAGATCGAGGTCGGCGGCATCGCCATGGGCGGCGACCACGGCGTGGCGCGCGTCGCGGTATCGTCCGACGGCGGGCGCAGCTGGCGCCAGGCGACGCTGGGGCCAGACGAGGGGCGCTACAGCTTCCGCCGCTGGGACGCGCGCGTGCCGCTGGTGCGCGGGCGCAACCGGATCGCGGTGCGCTGCTGGAACAGCGCCGGCGTCGCGCAGCCGTTCCGGCCGATCTGGAACCCCGGCGGCTATATGCGCGGCAATGTCGAAACCACCACGATCGTGGCGAGCTGAGGGAATTAGCGATGCGCTCCAATGCCGCCATCGGCGTCCTGATCGCCGCGATCGTCGCCATCGTCCTGCTGGCGGTCGGCGCGCCGCACAACCGGCCCGCACCGGCACCCAAGCCGGTCCCGACGGTGCCCGAGCCCAGCGTGGCGGGCGGCGGTCTGGCGCTGACCTCGGCCAGCATCGAGCTGCCCGCCGACGAGGCCAAGTTCCCCGCCGGCCCGGGATCGGATGTCGCCGACCGCGTGTGTACCGCCTGTCACTCGGCGAGCATGATCCTGACCCAGCCGCCGCTGACCAGCGACCAATGGGCGGCCGCCATCAAGAAGATGGCCGAAGTCTACAAGGCGCGGATCACGCCGGACGAGGCGACGACGATCCATGCGTATCTGGTGGGGATGACCGGCGCCACGAAGCCGGCTGAGGTGGCGGCGAAGTAAGTAAATCCTCCCCTGCAAGGGGAGGGGGGCCACCGCGAAGCGGTGGCGGAGGGGTATGCCGCGGGCCGCGTCGCCTGAGGCGACTACCCCTCCACCAGCCTGCGGCTGGTCCCCCTCCCCCTCCGGGGGAGGATTGGGTGGAATCAGATATGCAGGGCGCGCCCATAGGCGCCGAGCACGCTCTCGTGCATCGATTCGCTGATCGTCGGATGCGGGAAGACGGTGTCCATCATCTCCGCCTCGGTCGTCTCGAGCTGGCGGGCGATGACATAGCCCTGGATCATCTCGGTCACCTCGGCACCGACCATGTGCGCGCCGAGCAGTTCGCCGGTCTTGGCGTCAAACACCGTCTTGGTGAAGCCCTCCGCCTCGCCGAGAGCGATCGCCTTGCCGTTGCCGATGAAGGGGAACTTGCCGACCTTCACCTCATAGCCCGCTTCCTTGGCCTTGGCCTCGGTTAGGCCGACCGAGGCGACCTGGGGACGCGAATAGGTGCAGCCGGGGATGTTGTTCTTGTCCATCGCATGCGGGTGGCCGCCCGCGATCTTTTCGGCGGCGATGACGCCTTCGTGGCTCGCCTTGTGCGCCAGCCAGGGGGCGCCGGTGACGTCGCCGATCGCCCACACTCCCTTGACGCTGGTCGCGCCATAGCCGTCGGTCTTGATGTGGCCGCGCTCGGTCTCGATGCCGAGCGCCTCCAGCCCGATCTCCTCGGTGTTGGGCACGATGCCGATCGCGACGATGACGTGGCTATAGTCCTCGGTCGTGACCTTGCCGTCCTTGCCCTTGATGCTCGCCTTGATGCCGCTGCCGCCGACCTCGATCTTCTCGACGCCGACGCCGGTGCGGATCGTCATGCCCTGCTTGGTCAGCGCCTTTTCCATGAAGGCACTGATCTCCTCGTCCTCGACCGGCAGGATGCGCGGCAGCATCTCGACGATCGTCACGTCGGCACCCATGTCGTTGTAGAAGCTGGCGAATTCGACGCCGATCGCGCCCGATCCGATGACCAGCAGCTTGGTCGGCATCTCGGGCGGCACCATTGCGTGGCGATAGGTCCAGACACGCTTGCCGTCGGCCTTGGCGAAGGGCAGGTCGCGCGCGCGCGCGCCGGTGGCGATGATGATGTCCTTGGCGGCCAGCTCGATCGTCTTGTCGCCCTGCTTGACGCTGAGCTTGCCCGGCGCGGTGAGCTTGCCGACGCCCTCGTACACCTGGACCTTGTTCTTCTTCATCAGGCCCTTGACGCCGGCGTTGAGCTGGCCCGCGACCTTGCGGCTGCGATCGACCACCTTGCCGAGATCGAACGACGACCGGTCGACCGCCAGGCCGTAGTCGGCGGCATGCTGCATATAGTGATAGATCTCGCTCGACCGCAGCAGTGCCTTGGTCGGGATGCAGCCCCAGTTGAGGCAGATGCCGCCCAGCCGTTCGCGCTCGACGATCGCGACCTTGAGGCCCAGCTGCGACGCGCGGATCGCCGCGACATAGCCGCCCGGGCCCGAGCCGAGCACGATGAGGTCGAATTGGTCAGCCATGGTCAATCATCCGATGCGTGTTTCAGGTAAGGCAGGTTGTCCGTCGTCCAGACCGCCACGCCGACCCCAAAGAAGTCGACGTCCTCCGTCCAGATTTGGCCGCCGAAAGCAAGGGCCGCGGCAAGGGCGGGCCAGTCCGACTTGCCCCCCTGGCGCAGCCGCGCGCGGGCGGCGTCGCGCAGATAATCATATTCGTCTGCGCCGATGAGCATGAAAGGCGCCAGCACGCGGTCGACCTCTTCCATCGCCTCGTCCTCGTCCAGGCCCAGCTGGCCGACAAGGTTGCGATGAAGTTCGAAGGCGTTACGGTCGGTAGTCGCCAGCGGCACGCCACGCTCGCGGAGCGCGACGACGTGGCGCATTGCGCGCCCGCGACTAACCCGCTGGAGAATGTTGGTATCGGTCAGGAGCACTGGTCGTCGGCTTCCATGCCCTCGATCTCGTCGGCGGGAATCCCGAATGCCTTCAGGCGCTCACGCCAATCGGGCGTCTGCTCGCGCCAACGCCGCGCGGCATCAACGCGCTGCTTTGCCCACGCGTCCAGATCGATGTCGGGAGCCGTTCGCAGCCGTTCGGGCATGTAGCGGCCGACGCGCTTGCCGTGGTGGGTGACCTCGATCACCTGATCGCCGATCGCGACCTCACCCAGCCGCTCGCGAAATTCCTTGATGCCCATCTTCATGGCGCGATCCTCAAAAGTGTCACCATAAGATACACTTTGTCGAAGCGCGTTCAACCGCCCAGCGCCGCCACCTTGCGCGGCTGGCGGTCGTCGCCGATCGCGACGAAGACGAAGCGGGCCTGCGTCACCCGATAGGCCTCGTCGGTGTGGCGGCCGCGGCGCCAGGCCTCGACGTCGATCGTCATCGAGGTGGTGCCAGTCGCGACCAGCGTGGCGTAGACGGACACCTCGTCGCCGACGATGACGGGGCGGTGGAACTTCATCCCCTCGACCGCGATCGTCACCGCGCGCCCGCCGGCGTGATGCGAGGCGACCGAGCCGGCGGCGAGATCCATGTGCCCCATCAGCCAGCCGCCGAAGATGTCGCCATAGGGATTGGCGTCGGCGGGCATGGCGGTGACGCGGATCACCGGCTGCAGGTCGGGCAGGCTAGTCACGCCTTGCGTCGCCGGTCGAAGCGCCGGTCGAGCCGCCATGCGCGGTGGAGCGGCCCCGCGCCGAGCACGACCGCCGCCGCCATCCCCGCCGCGCCGCACCACCAGATCACCTGGCTGCCGAGCGGATAGGCCCAGATCGCCAGTTCGGTGAACGTCCAGGCGACGATCAGCCCGGCGACGATATGGATCAGCTCGATCGCGGTGCGCATGGCGATCAGGCGATCATCCCGAGCGGGCTTTCCACCAGCTCCTTGAACGCCTTCATCAGCTGGGCGCCGTCGGCGCCGTCGATCGCACGGTGATCGAAGCTGCCGGTCGCGGTCATCACCGTGGCGACGCCGAGCGCGTCGTCGACGATGTATGGCCGCTTCTCACCGGCACCGATCGCCAGGATCATGCCCTGCGGCGGGTTGATGACCGCCTCGAACTGCTTGATCCCGAACATGCCCATGTTGGAAATCGAGGCAGTACCGCCCTGGAATTCCTCAGGCTTCAGCTTGTTGTCGCGGGCGCGGGCGGCGAGATCCTTCATCTCGGTCGAGATCGCCGACAGGCTCTTCGATTCGGCGCCGGCGATGATCGGGGTGATGAGCCCGGCGGGCGTCGACACCGCGACCGAGATGTCGGCGCGGTGGAAGCTGATCAGCTGGTCCGGCGTGAACATCACGTTGCACTTGGGCACCGCGATCAGCGCCTGCGCGAGCGCCTTCACCAGCATGTCGTTGACCGACAGCTTGACGCCGCGTGCCGACAGCGCGCCGTTCAGCTCGCCGCGCAGCTTCATCAGCGCGTCGAGGCGCACATCCACCGTCAGGTAGATGTGCGGCACCTGCTGCTTCGATTCGGTCAGGCGGCGCGCGATCGTCTTGCGCATGTTCGACAGCTTGGTCGCTTCGTGCGGAATGTCGGGAATGGCGATCGGCTTGGCCGCGGCGGCCGGTGCCGGCGTGGGCGCGGCGGCGGTGGCCGTCTCTGCCGGCTGGCTGGTCGCGGTCTTGGGCGCGGCAGCCCCCGGCTTGGCGCCCTCAATATCGGCCTTGACGATGCGGCCGTTGGGACCGGAGCCGCTGACCGCACCCAGGTCGACGCCCTTCTCGGCGGCGATGCGGCGGGCGAGCGGGCTCGCCTTCACGCGGTCGCCCGACTGACCACCCGAGCGCGCCGCGCTCTCGGCGCCGGCGTCGGCGGGGCGGCCGTGATCCTCGGCCTGGGTCTCGGTACGTTCGACCGGCTTGCCCTCGTTACCCTTGGCATTGGGGTCGGTGGGATCGGGGCGGCCCTTGAACTCGGGGTCGGCGGGCTCAGGCGTCTCGCTCTTCGACGGCGCGGAGACGGCGGAGGCATCCTCGCCTTCCTCGGCCAGGATCGCGATCGCGGCGCCGACCTTCACATTGTCGGTACCCTCGGCCACCAAAATCTTGGCGATGACGCCCTCGTCGACCGCCTCGAACTCCATCGTCGCCTTGTCGGTTTCGATCTCGGCCATGATGTCGCCGGACTTGACGGTGTCGCCCTCCTTGACGAGCCATTTGGCCAGCGTGCCCTCCTCCATCGTCGGCGACAGCGCGGGCATCTTGATCTCGATCGACATGGGCGTCCTCTTGGCTTGCTCCGGTGGAGCGCGGCACGCTCTTCGCCCCAGCGCGCACTAGGGTCAACCCTTGCGCGCAGCGTCGTCGCACGGCACGCTCGCGCGATGCGCATCTATCTGGTGGCGATCGACGACAGTCCCGAGGCCGGCATCGCGCTGCGCTTCGCCGCGCGGCGTGCGGTGAAGACCGGCGGCGGCGTCGAAATCGTCAGCATCGTCCCTCCACAGGAATTCATCGCCTTCGGCGGCGTTCAGGCGACGATCGAGGCGGAGGCGCGCGCCCATGCCGAGGGGCTGGTGGCGGCGGCAGCGGGAACGCTGCTGCAGGAATCGGGGCTGAAGCCCGCGATCACGGTGCGCGAGGGCGAAGGCCCGAAGATCATCCGCGAGATCATCGAGGGCAATCCCGAGATCGCCGCGCTGGTGCTGGGCGCGGCGGCGAGCGGCGCGCCGGGGGAATTGGTGAGCCACTTCGCCGGCACCGATGCGGGCGCGCTGCCGGTGCCGGTGACGATCGTGCCGGGCAGCCTGACGCGCGAGCAGATCGACCGGTTGAGTTGAAGGGGGGGCATAACCCACCCTCGTCATGCTGAACCGAGTTCAGCATGACGGTTTTGCGAGGGCGGCCCTCTCTTATTCTGTCATCCCCGCGCAGGCGGGGATCCATCGTGCGGCGGGCGGCTCGTGCGGTGACCGGCTGGGTCGCTCGCCGCACCTTGGATCCCGGCTCGAGGCCGGGATGACGAAGGATGGGAAGGCCGCCGCCGATGGCCCCTACTGCTTGCGCGCGACGAACGTGCCCTTCGATCCGTCACGCGGGTCCATCCAGGCGCCATCGAGCGTCCGGCCATCGGGCGTGACGGTATAGGTCGACACCTGCACCACCTTGCCTTGCCGCATGTCGGTGATCTTCATGACATTGGGCGCGGGCATCTCGACCTTGCTCATCGTCTTGCCCGGATCCTTCTCGGTCAGCGCATAGTCGCCGCCGATCTTCGCGTTGAGCGTTTCGCCCAGCCCGGTGGTCATGTGGACCATGCCGTCATGGACCTTCACCATCATCGTCATCGCATTGTCGGAAACCTGGTTGGTCTTGGGATCGGGCTTCCATGCGCCGGAGATGCGGTGTGCGCCGGGGATCGAGGCCCCGACCCGGGTCGCGCTGCTCGACTGTTCCACCACCGTGCCGGCACCATTGTTGGTGTTGCGCCCCTTGAAGGTGATCGTGTTACCGTCGGCGGACACGGTTTCGACGTTCTCGGCAACGATCTTGCCGTTCTTGCGGAACTGCATCCGTACGACGTTGGGGTCGACCACGGTCAGTGCGATCTCATCCCAATAGGGGCGGTCCTTGACCGCGTGGAACTGGCCGTCGGCCTTCACCGCATAGGGCGGGATGCACGACTTGCAGGAGTACAGGCCGTCCTTCAGCGTGAACTCGTCGGGCTTGACGTCGAGCGTCGCCGACGTCGCCTCCCCCTTCCACGTACCGTCGAAGACGCTCTGCGCCGACGCGGGAGCCGCGATCGCGAGCGCGATGCCCGCGAGCCAATAGGTCGTACGAAATGTCATGGATCGGTCCCCTCTTGTTTGCCTGTGGCATGACGAGCGACCGTTATGTTCTGAAGGTGAGTTTGACCCGAAACGGCACGAGTCGCAAGCGGGGTTGAGCGGTCGCGCTTTTGCCGTCACATCAGCGGCATGGCTCTTTTCCTCCTGGCCGCCGCCGCTGCGGCGATCACCCCCGCCCCGCGGCCCGACCCCCAGCGCATGCGCGCCGACGTCGCCGCGATGGTCGGCTTCGGCACCCGCCACTCGCTGTCGACGACGACCGATCCGAAGCGCGGCATCGGCGCCGCCCGCACCTGGGTCGCGAGCCGGTTCGAGGCGATGTCGAAGGAATGCGGCGGGTGTATCACCGTCGAGCGGATCGACCGCCGCTTCACCGGCCCGCGCGCGCCCGGCGGCGTCGTGGTGCAGGACGTGCTCGGCATCCAGAAGGGCCGCGACCCCAATCGCGTCGTGATCGTCGGCGGCCACCTCGACAGCCGCGTTACCGACGTGATGGACGCGACCAGCGACGCACCGGGCGCCAACGACGATGCCTCGGGCGTCGCGCTGGTGCTCGAGGCGGCGCGACTGCTGTCGAAGCGGACGTTCGACGCGACGATCGTCTATGTCGCATTCTCCGCCGAGGAGCAGGGGCTGTGGGGTGCCGAGCTGCTGGCGGACACGGCGCAGCAACGCGGCTGGCAGGTGACGGCGATGCTCAACAACGACATCGTCGGTAACTCGATCGGCCAGGGCGGGGTGAAGGACGCCGGCCGCGTCCGCGTCTTTTCCGAAGGCATCCGCGCGTCGGAGGACATGCCCCAGCAGCTCACGCGTCGCGGCATCGGTGGCGAGGACGACGGCCCCAGCCGTGCGCTGGCGAAGACGATCGCCGATGTCGCCGGCGGCATTCCCGGCGGATTCCAGGTGTTCCTCGATCGCCGCCCCGATCGCTTCGGCCGCGGCGGCGATCACGAGCCGTTCCTGAAGCGCGGCTATCCTGCCGTCCGCTTCTCGGTGGGCGCGGAGAACTGGGACGCGCAGCACCAGGACCTGCGCACCGAGAAGGGCGTCGTCTATGGCGACACCATCGACCGGATGGACTTCGCCTATCTCGGCCGCGTGACCGCGATCAACGTCGCGACCATCACCCGCCTCGCCGCGGCGCCTGCCGCGCCAGCCAGCGCATCGCTGGTCGGCGACCTGTCGCGCGATACCCAGGTCAGCTGGACGCCGGTGCCGGGCGCGGCGCGCTATCGCGTCCGCTGGCGGCCCAACGACGGCACGCCCAAGTGGACGGCGATGCGCGACGTCGACGATACCGCGACGACGTTGGTCAACGTGCCCGTCGACGATCATTTCGTCGCGGTATCGGCGCTGTCGGCGGATGGGGCGGAGAGCATCCCCACCTTCGCGGGACGCGCGGCACGGCGCTGATCGATCCTCCCCCGCCAGGGGGAGGATCGAGGAGGCCGGACACGACAATGCCGCCCCGCGGGAGTTCGTGCGGGACGGCATTGCCTAAGACCCCCGGGGGCCATTTCCCGGGGTACCCCTCCCCGGAAAACCTATGTCTCGTTCAGCGTCGCGTGGCGCGGCGCCTGGCTGGCCGGGCCGGTGGTGCCGGCTCGGCGAATTCGCTCGTGGTGGTCGTCACCACCGTGCCGGGGTCCGTCCCCCGCGTCACCCTCGCCCGCGGCGCGATGCCGACACCGGTCGAGGTCGTCGTCACCCCGCCGCCAGCGACCGCGTGCCACTGCGGCGCCCCCTGCGCCATCGACCCCCGCCGGCGGACCGGATCGGGCGGTTGCGGTGCAAACGCCGCGGTATCGCCATAGGCATAGCCCATCGCCGCCCCGAAACCGGCCGCCGCGTCGAGCCGCGGATCGCCGGTCGCCGCCACCGTCGGCGTGGGACTGGCGGATGGCGTCGGCGTCGCCGCCGGCTGGCGCTGTCGATCGTCGCGTTGCGCCACGGCGTCCGTCGACACCAGCGCGAGCACCGCGATGCCCCAGGCCGTCATCCTCATCCCACCCCCATCGGCGCTGCCGGTTGGCTGCCCGATTGTTACCATCGTGTGACACGCGTCACCACGAAAAACCTCGTCCCGTTTCGGATCAGCCGAGACGGTTTGCCAACAGCCTGGCCAGCGCCTCGCAGCCGGCGGCATCCTCGGCGTTGAAGCGCGCGGGCTCGGGACTGTCAAGGTCGAGGACCGCGATCACCCGGCCGTCGCGGACGATCGGCACCACCAGTTCCGACCGGCTCGCCGCGTCGCAGGCGATGTGGCCCGGAAAGGCGTGGACGTCCTCGACCAGTTGGGTCGACGTAGTGGCGGCGGCGGTGCCGCACACGCCCTCGCCGAACGGGATGCGGATACACGCCGCCTTGCCCTGGAATGGCCCCAGGACCAGCTCGTCGCCGATCGTCCGATAGAAACCGGCCCAGTTGAGATCGGGCAGATACTGCCAGATCAGTGCCGCGGCATTGGCCATGTTGGCGATCGCATCGGGCTCGTCGCCGGTCAGCGCGTCGAGTGCGGCGTGGAGGTCGTGATAGAGGTCGGCCTTGGTGCCGGCGGCGATATCGAACTGGTACATGGAGACCAGATAGCCATTCTTCCCCGGCACGGGGAGGGGGACCATGCCATAGGCATGGTGGAGGGGCAGCCAAACAGGACCAGCGCTTAGGGTCTGCACCTCCACGATTCTCTGGCGCGAGCGGTCCCCCTCCCCGTGCCGGGGAGGATTAGTCTAGGCTCACCCGCCCGCGGCCGGCCTTCACGACGCTTCGCCCCTTCTTGGCATCGACGCGGCGGGCCTTGGCGGCGCGCGAGGGCTTGGTCTTCACCCGCCGCGCCTCGCGCTTTTCCGCCTCGGCCAGCAGATCGGCCAGCCGCGCCCGCGCATCCTGGCGGTTCGCCTCCTGCGTGCGATAGCGACGCGCGGTAATCACCAACTCGCCGCCTGCGGTCATCTTGCTGCCAGCCGCCACCTTCAGCCGGCGATAGCTTTCCGGCGACAGCCCCAGCCGGAACACGTCGACACGCAGCTGGCACGCCGTCGCGACCTTGTTGACGTTCTGCCCGCCCGGCCCGGTAGAGGCGAGGAAGCGCTCCTCCAGCGCATCCTCGGGCACCTCGATCACGCGAAGATGCCGAAACGCTCGGGCAGCGGTGCCTCGGCGCGGATCGGCTCCTTGCTGCCGCGCGGAACCACCAGCCCGGCAGCATGAAGCAGCATGCCCGCCGGATCGCCGCGCCCGTACACCGGATCGCCGACCACCGGCGTGCCGAGCCCGGTCGCGGCATGGACGCGAATCTGGTGCGTGCGACCGGTTTCGGGACGGAACTCGACCAGCGATCGCCCGCCCTCGCTGCGCAGCAGGCGCCAATGGGTCCGCGCCGCCTTGCCCTTCGCATCCTCGACCATCCGCCATCCGGCCTCGCGCGTGCTGACCTTGCCCAGCGGGAAGTCGATCGTGCCCGATTCGCCCTCGGGCACGCCGTCGAGCACCGCGAGATAGCGCTTCTCCACCTCGCCGCGCTCGAACGCCTGGCCTAACCGCGCCGCCGCCTTTGGATTGCGCGCCAGCAGGAGGCAGCCCGAGGTGTCTCGATCGAGCCGGTGCACCGCCACCGGCCAGCGATGAAAGCCGAACCGCAACGATTCGAGGTGGTTCTCCAGGCTCAGCGATCCGTCGCGCGGCGGATCGACCGGCAGCCCTGCGGGTTTGTCGATGACGAGCGCCTCGCCGTCGATGAAGAGTACCCTGTCGCCATGCATGGTTGTGTCCTTGCCACCCGCCGCGCCGCTATGCCAGTGCCGCGCCGCGCATGACCCGCCTGATCCTCCTGATCGCCGCGCTGACGTGGAGCGCCATCGCCGATGCGCAGGGATGCGCGGGCACGCAGGCGCCGGTCGAGCGGGACGGGCGCGTGCTCGGCCACCTGCCCTATGGCAACGCCGCCGACACCGAATTGGTCGAGGCGCCGCCTGGCTTCGCCTTGCGCGGCGGATGCCGGATCCGGCGCGAGGTCTATGCCGATCTGGAGCGGCTGCTGGCCGCGGCGGGCCGCGACGCGGCGGCGATCGGCACCCTGCGTGGCCTGTCGTGCCAGCGCGGCGTCATCCGCCAGTCGGGCGTGTTCTGCCGTGGCAGTGACGGCGATGCCGCCGACCGCGCGATCTCGGTCGCGCCGCCGGGGCATAGCGAGCATTCGACCGGCTATGCGATCGACTTCGCCGTGCGCCCGCAGAACGGCTGCCCCGATGCCGAAGCCTGCATGGCAGCGACGCCGGCGTGGCGCTGGCTGGCGGCGAGTGCGCCGAAATACGGTTTCGAAATGTCCTTCCCCGGCGGCAACAGGCAGCAGGTGAAGTGGGAGCCGTGGCACTGGCGCTGGGTCGGCACGAATGCGTCCGTCCCGGGTGCGGCGCGCGCGCGGTTCGTGTTCGCGCGGGCCCGGCGCGAGTTTCCGGCGGACCCGGCGGTGCTCGACCCCGTGGTGCTGCGCGACGTGCCCGCGCCACCCGTGTGGGTGGATGCGCCGGCGTACCCGGTGGGGAAGCAGAAGAAGCGGCGGCGGTAGAGATACCCTAGCTTTCGTCATTCCCGCGAAAGCGGGAATCCATTTTCCTCGGAACGGGGTGAGAACCATCAGCATCAGCCAGTATGGATCCCCGCCTTCGCGGGGATGACGACGCAGCGGGCAACGACGAGCGCGTTTACCGCGCCTGCAACGCCGCCTGCGCCGCCGCGAGCCGCGCGATCGGCACGCGGTACGGGCTGGCCGAGACATAGTTCAGCCCGACCTTCTCGCAGAACGCGATACTCGCCGGATCGCCGCCGTGTTCGCCGCAGATGCCGAGCTTGATGTCGGGCCGGGTCTTGCGACCGCGCTCGACCGCCAGCTCGACCAGCTCGCCGACGCCCTCGACGTCGAGGCTGACGAACGGGTCCTTGGCATAGATGCCCTGCTCGACATACGCCCCCAGGAAGCGGGCGGCGTCGTCGCGGCTGACGCCCAGCGTCGTCTGGGTCAGGTCGTTAGTCCCAAACGAGAAGAACTCGCCGCTCTCCGCGATTTCGCCCGCCTTCAGCGCAGCGCGGGGTAGCTCGATCATCGTGCCGACGAGATATTCGATCTCGCGCCCGCGCTCGCCGAACACCGCCTGGGCGGCGCGATCGACGACGGCCTTCATCAGGTCTAGCTCGCGCTTGGTCGCGACCAGTGGAATCATCACCTCGGGGATCGGCGCCTCGCCGCTCTTCTCGGCGACGTCGATCGCCGCTTCGAAGATCGCGCGCGCCTGCATCTCGTAGATTTCGGGATAGGTCACGCCCAGCCGGACGCCGCGATGGCCGAGCATCGGGTTGAACTCGTGCAGCTCCGCGGCGCGACGCTTCAGCACCTCGGCGTCGACGCCCGCCGCCGCCGCGACCTCGGCGAACTCGTTCTCCTCGTGCGGCAGGAATTCGTGGAGCGGCGGATCGAGCAGGCGGATCGTCACCGGCAGGCCGGCCATAACCTCGAAGATGCCAGCGAAATCGGCGCGCTGCTCGGGCAGCAGCTTGTCGAGCGCGGTGCGGCGCCCCTTCTCATCCTCGGCCAGGATCATCTGGCGCACCGAAGTAATCCGCGCGGCGTCGAAGAACATATGCTCGGTGCGGCACAGGCCGACGCCCTCGGCGCCGAAGTCGCGCGCGACCTGGCAGTCGTGCGGCGTCTCCGCATTGGCGCGCACCTTCAGCCGGCGGACGCCGTCGGCCCATTCCATCAGCGTGCCGAAATCGCCCGCCAGCTCGGGCTGCACCGTCGCGACCGCGCCGGCCATCACCTCACCGGTCGACCCGTCGATCGTCAGGATGTCGCCCTCGCGCACCTCGCGGCCCGCAACGCGTATCACCTTGTCCTTCGCCGAGATCGCGACGCTGCCCGCGCCCGACACGCAAGGCCGGCCCATGCCGCGCGCGACCACCGCGGCGTGGCTGGTCATGCCGCCGCGCGCGGTCAGGATACCTTTCGCGGCGTGCATGCCGTGGATATCCTCCGGCGACGTTTCGGTGCGGACCAGAATCACCTCCTCACCCGCCGCCGCCATCTTCTCCGCGGTGTCGGCGTCGAACACCGCCTTGCCCGAGGCGGCGCCCGGCGAGGCGGGCAGGCCCTTGGCGATAACGTCGCGCGGCGCGTCGGGATCGAGCGCGGGGTGGAGCAGCTGGTCGAGCGCCGCCGGATCGACGCGTGCCACGGCCTCCTCGCGCGTGATCAGGCCATCGTTGGCCATCTCGACCGCGATCTTCAACGCCGCCTTGGCGGTGCGCTTGCCCGAGCGGGTCTGGAGCATCCACAGCTTGGTCTGCTCGACCGTGAACTCGATGTCCTGCATGTCGCGGTAATGACGCTCGAGCGTCTGGAACACGTCGGCGAGCTGGCCGTAGACCTCGGGCATCGCCTCTTCCATCGACGCGGGCTTGGCGCCCGCCGCCTCGCGCGCGGCCCTCGTCAGATATTGCGGCGTGCGGATGCCGGCGACGACGTCCTCGCCCTGCGCATTGATGAGGAATTCGCCGTAATAGGCGTTCTCGCCGGTCGACGGATCGCGGGTGAAGGCGACGCCGGTGGCCGATGTGTCGCCCATGTTGCCGAACACCATCGCCTGGACATTGACCGCGGTGCCCCAGGTGCCGGGGATGTCATTGAGCCGGCGATAGACCTTGGCGCGCTCCGACTGCCACGATCCGAACACCGCACCGACCGCGCCCCACAGCTGGTCGTGGACGTCCTGCGGGAAGTCCTTGCCCCATTCCTGGCGGACGAGGCCTTTATACTCGTCGACCAGCGCCTTCAGGTCGTCGGCGGCAAGCTCGGTATCGAGGGTGTAGCCACGATCTTCCTTCGCAATCTCCAGCGCTTCCTCGAACGCGCCGTGATCGAGTTCGAGCACGACATCGGCATACATCTGGATGAAGCGGCGATAGCTGTCCCAGGCGAAGCGTTCGTCGCCCGACCCCTTTGCCAGCCCCTCGACCGTCGCATCGTTGAGCCCGAGGTTGAGGACGGTGTCCATCATGCCGGGCATCGACACGCGCGCACCCGAACGAACCGAAACTAGCAGCGGACTGGTGGGGTCGCCGAAGCGCTTGCCGGTCACCTCCTCGATATGGGCAATACCGTTGGCGACCTCGGCCCGCACCGACTCGGGGAACTGCTCGCCCTCGTCATAATAGCGGGTGCACATCGCGGTACTGATCGTGAAACCGGGGGGAACGGGCAGGCCGATCGACGCCATTTCGGCGAGGTTCGCGCCCTTGCCGCCGAGCAGGTTCTTGTCGCCCTTGCCGCCGTCCGACACGCCGCCGCCGAAGCGATACACATATTGCCCGTCGTTCGCCGCCTGCGCTGCCGTCGCCATCATTCCCTCCAGCCGTATTTTATGTTGTGCGTTGCAGCACGAACGCAGCTTGGGGGCAATAGTGCCGTGACGCGGGGACTGTCCCGCGAGGGACAAGGCGCCTTAGGCCTTTGCAACAGCCACCGCGCGTATCCGCGCGTATCTCCCAATGATCCGCTGGCATTGTGGATCGACGAACTTGCCCAACACGAATCCCATGGAGACGACCGACAGGCCGACCAGCAAGGCCGCGGAGCCGGACAGATAGGATTGCTGCCATCCCGACGCCAAACCAACAAATGTTTTTGCCAGCAGGAACACGCCGAAGTGAATGGCGTAGATCGGGTAGGAAATCGCGCCCAGCGTTTCACATCCTCTCCAGGAACATCCCGTGCCGACCAGACCGGCAATCGTCACCGGTATCACGACGCCCGCACAGGCCAGATCGAACCAGGGCCGAACCCCGCCAACGACATCGGCGAACAGCAAGATCACCACGCCGCCCAAGGCAGCCAATGCCCAGCGCCCGCTAAGGAAGCGCGGCTTTCGGTGCAGCCCAAGGCGGTGGATCAGTACCCCCACCGCAAAGCCGTATACACCACGCGCCATACCCGCATCGGCCGTGTCCCACGTGAAACCGGAACTCATATTGCCGTGCCGCAACGTCGCTAGCACGATGTAGAGAAAGGACGTTGCGATCGTGCCGACTAGGACGCGCCTCGACAAGCGAGGAAGCAGGGCGGCATAGCCGATGTTCACGGTCAGCTCGACGAACAACGACCAACCTGGAAGGTTCAACGGAAAAAGAACGTGTTCGCCAGGGTTGGGCAAGATTACCAGAGCCAAAGCGCTGCTGATGGCGAAGCCAGACCAGGCGCGATCATGATAGACGCCAGGAAAAGCCGCGGTCATGCCGATCGCTACGCCAATCCACCACATTGGCAAAAAGCGCGCATAGCGCTTAATCAAATAGGTGGTGAAGTAATGCCCGCGCTGCAACCGATCGCCATAGGCATGAGCGATCACAAACCCGCTGATGACGAAGAAAACATCGACTGCGAGATAGCCGGACGGCGCGAACCTGACGCCGGTCAGAAAGCTCGTATGAAAGCCCACCACCGCGAGAGCGCAAAGTCCGCGAAGCGCATCCAGTTGCTCGAAGCGGTATGAAGGCACTGGATGCACTGCTTCCATCGGATCAGCCCTCGATCCGCGAGAAGTCCGCCACCTGATGCACCGCCGTGCGCACGCGCGCGAGCAGCGCCAGCCGCGCCGCGCGCTTCGCCGGATCGGCATCGTTCACCGTCACACCGTCGAAGAACGCATCGATCGGCGCGCGCAGCGAGGCGAGCGCGGCCATCGCGCCCTCGAAATCCTCGCGCTCGACCGCGGCGGCGGCGGCCGGCTCGGCGGTATCGAGCGCCGCGATCAGCGCCGCCTCGGCGGGTTCGGGCGGATAGGCCAACACGTCTCCTCTCCCTGCAAGGGAGGGGTCGGGGGTGGGTGTCGGCGCGTCAGCGTCGACCGAAGCGCCTGCCGCTGGCGACGGAGCCGATGCCTGCGCATCGGCACCCACCCCCAGCCGCTCCCTTGCAGGGAGGGGAGCGGCAATGACGCCCTCCTTCTTTAGGATATTGGCCGCACGCTTGTAGCCGGCAAGCAGGTTCGTACCGTCATCGGTGCCGACGAACGCCTGCAACGCATGGACGCGCGCGAGCAGCCGGACGAGATCGTCCTCGCCACCCAGCGCGAACACCGCGTCGATCAGGTCGTGGCGAACCCCCGCCTCGCGCTGCTGGACCTTTAGGCGGTCGGCAAAGAAGTCGAGTGCATCCGGCGACATCACCCCGGCGAGGGGAAAGCGCAGCCGGTTGTCGATGATCAGCGCAATCACGCCAAGGGCGGACCGACGCAACGCAAAGGGATCCTTCGATCCGCTGGGCTTGAGGTCGGCGGCAAAGAACTGGCCGATGCTGTCGAGCTTGTCCGCCAGGCTGACTGCCACCGTCACCGGATCGCTCGGGACATCATCGCCCTGCCCGACCGGCTTGTAGTGATCGCGGATGGCGGCGGCCACTTCCGGCGCTTCGCCCTGCGCGGCGGCGTAGTAGCCGCCCATCAGACCCTGAAGCTCGGGGAATTCGGCGACCATGCCGGTGACGAGGTCGGCCTTCGCCAGCCGCGCCGCGCGCTCTGCCTGGTCGGCGAGTATGGCAAGCCCCTCCCCTTCAGGGGAGGGGTTGGGGGTGGGGCCAGTCTCACCGAGACCGGCGCTTGTGGCCCCCACCCCAACCCCTCCCCTGAAGGGGAGGGGCTTGCTGGTGACGATGCCATCCTCGACCAGCCATCGCGCCAGCTTGGCGACACGCTCGACCTTGTCGGCGACCGTTCCCAGCTTCTCGTGGAAGACGATGTTCTTCAGCTTCTCCGCCTGCTGCTCCAGCGGCACCTTCAGGTCGGTGTCGTAGAAGAAGCGCGCGTCGGAAAGGCGGGCGGCGAGTACTTTGCGGTTGCCCTCGACGATCTTGGCGCCGCCGTCCGACGCCTCGATGTTCGCGGTGCAGACGAACGCATTCGCCAGCGCGCCATCAGCCGAGCGGCAGACGAAATACTTCTGGTTCACCCGCGCGGTGAGCTGGATCACCTCGGGCGGGACGCTCAGATAGTCGGCGTCGAAGCGGCCGAGCAGCGGCACCGGCCATTCGGTCAGGCCGGCGTTCTCGCCCACCAGCCCCTCGTCCTCGACCAGCTCCAGCCCCGCCTCGCGCGCCAGTTCGGCTGCGCGGGTGCGGATGATCGCGCGGCGCTCGTCCTGGTCGACGATGACGTGGACGGCGCGCAGCTTCTCGACATAGTCCGCCGCCGAGCCGATCGTGATCTGGCCGGGATGGTGGAAGCGATGGCCGAGCGTCGCCGCGCCCGAGCGGATGCCGGCGACCTCGACATCGACGATCGCGTCGCCGAACAGCGCGACGATGCCGTGGAGCGGGCGGGCCCAGCGCAGCGACTCGGTCGATGCCGACGCCGCGCCCCAGCGCATCGATTTGGGCCACGGGAAAGCGCGGACGATCCCCGGGATCGCCTCCGCCAACACCTCGACGGTGGCGCGGCCCGGCTTTTCGGAGACCGCGAACAGGATGCCGTCACGCTCGACCAGCTGCTCGCGGGTGAGGCCGGTCTTGCGCAGGAAGCCCTCGAGCGCCTGCGGTGGCGCGCTGGTCTTGGGCCCCTTCACCTCCTCGCTGACCGCGGCCGTCCCCTCGGGCAGCCCGCACGCGATCAACGCCAGCCGGCGCGGGCCGGCATGGGTGACGATCCCGCTGGCGGTCAGCCCCGCCTTGCCGATCTCGGCGGCGAACAGGCGGGCGAGATCCTCGCGCGCCTTGTCCTGCATCCGCGCGGGGATCTCTTCGGAGCGGAGTTCGAGGAGGAAGTCGGTCATGATGCTGCGGCCGTCGTAAAGTTCGCGCGAAGGCGCGAAGGCGCGAAGAAGCAGGTGATACGCGCGGAGGCGCGGAGACGCGGAGGCAGTGCTCGCGGCAAGGTTTCGACCGCATCAGCGGTCATGGCCGATCGCCGGCGTCGCACATATGATGGGCTCGCTGTTGCGAGCCGTCGCGAACCATGCGCCGCGTCTCCGCGCCTCCGCGTGAACCTCTTCGCGTCTTCGCGCCTTCGCGCGAACATCGTCACGCCGCCCATCCGTGCTGGGTCATCCAGGCGGCGCAGGCGCCCTTCGCCAGGTCGCGGACGCGGCCCATGTAGGCCTGGCGCTCGGCGACCGAGATGACGCCGCGTGCCTGGAGCAGGTTGAAGGTGTGGCTCGCCTTGATCGCCTGTTCATAGGCCGCGATCGGCACGTCGTTCGCCAGGCAGTTCTCGCATTCCGCCGTCGCCTTGCGGAAGGCGTCGAACAGCGTGTCGGTGTCGGCGACCTCGAAGTTCCACTTCGACATCTGCTTCTCGTTCTCGAGGAACACCTGGCCATAGGTCACGCCGGCATCGTTGAACGCCAGGTCGTAGACGTTGTCCTTGTCCTGGATGTACATCGCGAGGCGCTCGAGCCCGTAGGTCAGCTCGCCCGCGACGGGCTTCATGTCGAAGCCGCCCATCTGCTGGAAATAGGTGAACTGGGTCACCTCCATCCCGTCGCACCACACTTCCCAGCCAAGGCCCCAGGCGCCCAGCGTCGGGCTTTCCCAGTCGTCCTCGACGAAGCGGATGTCGTGCAGCCCCATGTCGACGCCGATCGCGGCCAGGCTGCCGAGATACAGTTCCTGAAGATTGTCGGGCGAGGGCTTCAGGATAACCTGATACTGGTAATAATGCTGAAGCCGGTTGGGGTTCTCGCCATAGCGGCCGTCGGTCGGGCGGCGGCATGGCTGGACGAAGGCCGCGTTCCACGTATCGGGACCGAGCGCGCGCAGCGTGGTGGCGGGGTGAAAGGTGCCCGCCCCCATTTCCATGTCATAGGGTTGCAGGATCACGCAGCCCTGTTCGCTCCAATAGTCATGGAGCGTCAGGATCATCCGCTGGAAGCTCATCGGCCGGCCGGTCATGGGGGCAGGTCTGTGGCCGATGGCGCCGCGTCTAGCAAGGGCGGGGGCGCGGCATTAGATGCGCGTTCATCCTTCCCGTGAGACTGCTGCCGCTTATGAAGAACACCCTGACCGCGGCCGCCGCGGCGCTCGCCCTTGCCCTGCCGCTGCCCGCCTGCGCGCAGCAACCCGCAACCAAGGCCGCCGCGTCGCAGGATGCCGATCCCGCGCTGTGGGTGGTCAAGGACAAGGACACGACGATCTATCTGTTCGGTACGATCCACGTGCTGAAGCCGGGGCTGAGCTGGTTCGACGAAGCGGTGAAGACCGCGTTCGACAAGTCGGACGAGGTGGTGCTGGAACTGGTGATGCCCGATCCGACGACGATGAGCGGCCTCGTCAAGTCGACCGGCCTCGCGGCACCGGGCACGCCGCCACTGATCGAGCAGCTGCCCGCCGCCAAGCGCGCCGCCTATGCCAAGGCGGTCGCCGACATCGGCCTGCCGGCGAACGCCTTCGATCGCTATCGCCCGTGGCTGGCGGCGACGCAGCTGTCGGTCGCGCCGCTGTCGAAGACCGGCTATGATTCGGCGAACGGCCCCGAGGAGGTCATCAGCCAGGCCGCGAAGGCCGCGGGCAAGCCGGTGATCGGGCTGGAAACCGCGGCGCAGCAGCTCGGCTATTTCGCCTCGCTGTCGCAGCCCGCACAGGTCGAATTCCTGACATCGACGATCGACGAGCTGCCGACGCTGGGCACGACGATGCAGAAGATGGTCGACGATTGGGCCAGGGGCCGGCCCGAAGCGCTGGCCGACGAACTGAACGACAGCCTGAAGGACTCGCCAGAAGTGGCGAAGGTGCTGCTGGTCGATCGCAACAAGCGCTGGGCCAAGTGGATTGAGCAGCGCATGCAGAAGCCGGGCACCGTCTTCGTCGCGGTCGGCGCCGGCCACTTGGCGGGCAACGACTCGGTCCAGGCGCAGCTGGCGAAAGACGGGGTGAAGGCGGTCCGCGTCAAATATTGACCGCCACGCCGCGACCCGCCGCGCCGTCCCCCCGGCGGCGCGGCAGGTCGCAGGCCCGCGCTCAGAAGGCAGCGGTAGCGGTGAAGACGATTCGCGGCCCGGCGATCGAGCCGCTGCCGTCCTGGCCCTTGCTGAAACTCGGCTGCAGGTAAGCCGCATCGCGCGTGCTGATGTCGGTATCGGTGTAGGCGACGCCGACCGTCAGCGGCGAATCCTTCACGGCATAGTCGACGCCGACCAGCCAGTCCCAATATTTGCCGGTCGGCGCGACGCTGGTCGCGTTCGGGCCTAGGCCGGGGTTGCCGCGCGAATAGCCGATGTGCCCCTTCGCGGTGAACGGCGTCGATGGAACGCCGACCGCGCCGTCGCCCCACAGGTACAGGTTGTCGTACTTGGCGCCCGGGTTGTTGTAGATACCCGCCGCGGCATCGGCGCCGGTGTTGTACCAGCGGCCCAGCGCCTCCTGCTTGGGGGCATAGGCGACGCCGGCGGTCAGGCTGGCGGGACCGACGGTGCCCGACAGCTTGGCGAAGGGCTCGACGAAATCGGTTTTGTCGGCGCCGCCGGGATAGGTGTACCAGGTCAGGCCGACATCGACGGTGCCGTTGCCCAGCTTCGCCTTGTAGCCGCCGATATAGTCGAATTCGAGGTTGGCGCCGCCGAACGTGCCCCAGCCGGCGAGGTTCGAGCCCCAGACGCCGAGGTAGATGCCATAATCGGTAGTCAGCGTGATGCCGCCCTGCAGTGCGGGCTTGCTGTCGCTCTGCGATACGCCGCGCAGCCGATAGTCGGACACGATGGCGAAGCTGCCCGATACCGTGATCGGCTTGGGCGGTGCGGTCTCCTGCGCGAGCGCGGGAGTAGCGGCGGCGGCGGCGACGGCCGTCAGCGCGAGACGATAGTATTTCATGGGACCCCTCGTTCCGTTAGGAAAACCAGGTCCCTCCTGCTTGCCGCCTGCCGCGCCGCTCGCCCTGGCGGGCTGCGATGCGATCGTATGCGACGGCCTCTTCGCTAATGCAGCAAAATGGCCGAAAGGTGGCAAGCTTTTTTGTACGGTGCCGGGCCACGCCTATGTCGCGCAGGCGTGACCCGGCATCGATCGCGTCACGCGGCGGCGGGCGCGTCCACCGCGTCGACATCGGCGAGCAGGCGGCGCTGCGCCGGCACCGCGACCGGCAGCGGCTTGTCCTCGTCGGTCAGCGGCACGAAGCGGTTGCTCTGCCCGTCGAGCGCCAGCACCTGGCCGGCCTTGATGTCGACGAACCAGCCGTGCAGTGAGATCTCGCCGCGCGCCATGCCGGCGGCCACCGCCGGGTGCGTGCGCAGGTGCTGGACCTGGATCGCGACATTCTCCTGCGCCGTCGCACGGACGCGGTCGTCGCCGTCGAGCTCGGGATAGCTGTCGTCGACCACCTGGCGCGCCGCGGCGCCGTGACGCAGCCAGCCGGCGACGCTGGGCATCGACACCAGCTTCGCCGGATCGCCCGACAGGCCCTTCATCGCGCCGCAGTCCGAATGGCCCAGCACGATGATCTCGGTGATGCCGAGCGCCATCACCGCGAACTCGACCGACGCGACGGTGCCGCCATTCTGCGCGCCGAACGGCGGCACGATGTTGCCGGCGTTACGGCAGACGAAGATATCGCCCGGATCCGCCTGCATGATCTGTTCGGGTACGATGCGGGAATCGGCGCAGCTGATGACCAGCGCCTTGGGGCTCTGCCCCTCGGTCGCAAGCTTGCTGTAGAGGGCGCGCTGATTCGGGAAGACTTCCTTCTCGAAGCCGAAAACCCGGCCGATAACGTCGTTCATCGTGTCCTTCTCCGCTAACTGATGTGACCCGCAGATAGGTGATCGCTGTCTATCGTCCATGGCGGACGCGTTTCAAAGCGTTGCTGAGGCGCGCCGCGGCAGGCGAATCGTTGCGGCGAGCCCGCCCGTCGCCCGGTTCGCCAGCGTCAGCGTTCCGCCCTCCGCCTCGACGATCCGCGCGACGATCGGCAGGCCGAGGCCGAAGCCGACGGTATCGCGTGGCCGGGCGATGTCGAGGCGGACGAAGGGTTCGAGCACGCGCTTCAGCTGTTCCTCGGGAATGCCCGGGCCGTCGTCCTCGACCGTGAACGCCACCGCCACGGCACTCGGCGCCACCACCAGCGTCGCACTGCCGGCATAATGCAGCGCGTTGTCGACCAGGTTGGTCAGCGCGCGCTTCAGCGACGAGGGGCGCACCACCATCTCGCAATGATCGGGTCCGCGATAATAGCCGTCGAGGCCGCGGTCCTCGAGATCGTCGACCATGGTCGCGCACAGCACTGCGACATCGGTCAATACCGGCGCCTCGGGATCGGCATCGCCGCCGAGGAACGCCATCAGCGACGCGACCATCGCCTCCATTTCGCCGAGGTCGCGGTCGATCGCCTCGCGCGAATCACCGTCGACGACCGATTCGGCGCGCAGCCGCAACCGCGCGAGTGGCGTGCGCAGGTCGTGCCCCACCGCCGCCAGCGCCTGGGTCCGGTCGGCGATCAGCCGCTCGATCCGCGCCTGCATCCGGTTGAAGGCGACGACGGTGTGGCGCACCTCGCTCGGCCCCTCCTCCTCGACATAGGCCCGCTCGCCCTCGCCGAAGCGGTCGGCGGCGGCGGCCAGGCGCCGCATCGGCCTGAGCGTGCGCCGCACCAGCAGGCCGCCGATCAGCATCAGCGCCATTGCCGGAATCAGCGCGAGCAGGATCCGCCCCTGCGACAGGTCGAGGTCGCGCAGCGGCGGCAGCGCGCGGAAGCCGAGCCACGATCCGTCGGGCAAGCTGAGCACCCCGCCCAGCGTCGCGCCCGGCCGGCGCATCATCCGCACGTCGGCATCGGCGAGCGACGGCTCCCACTCGATCACCTGGCTGCGCGCATCGGCGAAGGTGGCATCGGTCGCCGGCTGCGCGCCCACCGGCTGCCAGTCGATCGCATAGCGGCGGGTGGTGAGATCGGCGGCCATCGCCGGCCGCTCCGCCGGCGCTCGCCGGGCGATCAGCGCGCGCGAGATGACGAGATGCTCGGCCAGTCGCCGCGCCTCGTCGTCGCGTACCGAAAACTGGCTCGCCCGCTCGTAGAGCCAGGTCGAGACGCCGAACTCGACGACCATCGTCACGAGCAGGATCGCGACGATCTGGCCGACCAGCCCCGCGGGCCAGGGCCGCGTCAACGGCGGGTCACCTCGGTATTGAGCATATAGCCGACGCCGCGCACAGTGACGATCGGCGCCTCCTTGCCAGCGCTCGACAGCTTGCGGCGCAGGCGGCTGATCAGCACGTCGATCGATCGGTCGCTGCTGTCGCCCAGCCGGGTCCGCGACAATTCGATCAGCCGCTCGCGCGCGATGACGCGGCCGGCATGATCGAGCAGGCTGACGAGCAGGTCGAATTCGGCGCCGGTCAAATCGATGATCGCCCCGGTCGGCGAGCGAAGCTCGCGGCGCGGCAGCGTTACCGTCCAGCCGTCGAAGGTCAGCACGCCCTTCTCGCGCTCGCCGGGATTGCGCTCGAGCTGGCCGCGGCGAAGGACCGCGCGGACGCGGGCGATCAACTCGCGCGTGCCGAACGGCTTGGCGATATAGTCGTCGGCGCCGATCTCCAGCCCGATCACGCGATCGGTCTCGCTGCCCTTGGCGCTGACGAAGATGATCGGAACGTCGCTCTTCTGGCGCAGCGTCCGACACAGATCGATGCCGCTGGTGCCGGGCAGCATGATGTCGAGCAGGATCAGGTCGACCGGCCCGGCATCGAGCGCCAGCCACATCTCGGGCGCGGCGGCGGCGGGGCGGACGATATAGCCGTTTTCTTGAAGCGCACGGGCGGTCAGCGTGCGCAGCGCGGGGTCGTCCTCGACCAGCAGGATCGTCGGGGCAGTCATGCCAGCGTCCTTACCCCGATCATCGATGGGTTTCGAGCCCCGCGCGAACCCCGCGATCACGAGCCTGTCGGCGCGCCACCTTTCCGTCCGTCATTGTCGACTTATATCAGGCGGATGACCAAGCCGATCGATCGCCGTTCGCTCCTGTCGCTGGCCGGCACCGCCGCTGCCGGCGCGGTCCTGTGGGGCTGCCGCGCCGCGCCTGCCGCCGCCGCGGAGAATTTCCCGGTCAGGATGAGCGATGCGCAGTGGAAGGCGAAGCTCGGCCCCGCCGCCTATGACGTGCTGCGTCACGAGGGCACCGAGCGGCCGTTCACCAGCCCGCTCAACGACGAGCACCGCGCCGGCGTCTTCGCGTGCAAGGGCTGCGCGCAGCCGCTCTTCTCGTCGAAGACCAAGTTCGACAGCGGCACCGGGTGGCCCAGCTTCTGGGCGCCGCTGCCGGGTCGCGTCGGCACCAAGTCGGACCGATCGCTGATGATGACCCGCGTCGAGGTGCATTGCAGCCGCTGCGGCGGGCATCTGGGCCATGTCTTCGACGACGGGCCCAAGCCGACCGGCAAGCGCTATTGCATGAATGGCGTGGCGATGACGTTCAAGCCGGGGGCGGCATAGGCCTGATCGAGCCCGCTGCCGCGAGGCTTGAGCCAATCCTCCGTTCGTGCTGAGCGTAGTCGAAGCACATGAGGCAGGCTCGGTCGCATGCGGCTTGTCCTTCGACTTCGCTCAGGACGAACGGTAGGGAAAAATCAGCTCGCGGCGACCGGCACCACCGGCACGGCGGCGTTGGCGGCGATGATCGCGTTCGGCTGCGCGGCGGTCGGCTGCTGCTGGTCGACGATCGGGGTGCTCGGCGCATGGCCGGCATAGATGAAACCGCTGACCGGATAGACCGAGGTGCCGAGCCCGCCCTGCGGCGCATACCACACCTTCACCTCGCTCCAGTCGCCCGCCGCCGACACGTCGACCGCGCGGACGTCGGTTTCGACGCGGCCGGGGCGCGACCAATTGGCGTGGGTGAGCAGGACCTCGCGATCGCTGATCACCTTCGACACCATAGCGACATGGCCGACGCGCATGCGGCGCGTGGATTGGAAAGCGAGGACGGCGCCCACCTTCGGGCTGGCGCCGCGCTCGTAGCGGCCGGCGGCCTGGCCCCACCAGGTGTTGGCATTGCCGTGGAGGTCGATGCCCGACACTTCGCGGGCGAAGGGTGCGCACTGCCAGAATTGGGCGGTGGCCGGCACCGCCGTCATCAGGGCACAGGTCAACACCAGCGCAAAACGCGCTGCGACGAGCTTCAAATTCACGCGACCCCCCGGTCAAAACCGTTTGTCGAGGATGTCGCTAGCCGGCGATTCGCGGATTACCAACCCGGCCGGGAACCAAAGCGGACGAACGGTGTTTCGCCGCCGATGAACCGATCTGATAGGTCAGGCGACCTGTCCGGCCGGCCGTCGCATCCGTTACCAGAGACTTAAAATTCGGCGGAATTCCGCGGCGAATCGCTCGCCTTGAGCGCCGCGAGCCGCGCTTCATGCTCGGCCCGGCCGAACGGGAAGCGGGTGAAGAAGAATGCCGAGAGACACGCCAGGGTCAGGTACAGCGCAAGATAGATCAGCGTCAGCCGGTCGATCACCGCGACCGGCACCTGCCCCGGCACCGCCTTCGCCGGGAATGCCGCTGCCGACAGGATCAGGCCCGAGGCGAAGATGCCCAGGCCCGACGTGCATTTCTGCACCAGGAACGATCCGGCGAAGAACACGCCCTCCGAGCGGCGGCCGGTCTGCTCCTCCGACGCCTCGACGACATCGGCCATCATCGACGCGCCCAGGATGAAGGCGGTGACGTTGCAGGCAGTCGATGCGATCACGCAGGTGAAGAAGGCGGGCAGCAGCGCCGCATCGCCCGGCTGCGGAAAGACGCCGGCGAAGCGCAGCGCATAGGGCGTCGTCTGGACGATCGCGCCGATCGCCACCGCCGCCGTCGCCGCGCGCGCCTTGCCGAAGCGACGTCCGACGCGCGGCGCGACCAAAAAGGCGACGAACACGCCGCTGAACAGCATCGCGGTCAGGATCGCGAAGGCACCGCCCTTGAACCCCCAGACATAGCTGTAGAGGTAATTGGACAGCGCATAGCTGATCCCCTGATTGGTATAGGCGCACACGCCCGCCAGCATCAGGATCACGAAGGGGCGGTTGCGCACCGTTTCGGCCAGCTCGGCAAAGCTGGCGGCGAGCGACTGGCGCTCGATCTGCGGCTGGGGCAGGCGCGGGATCTCGCGATGGGTGCCGATCGCCGAGACGAGGATCGCCGTTCCGATCAGCAGCGCGCCGGTGATCGCAAAGCCGGTATAGCCCGCACGGTTGAGCAGCCCGTTGGTGTATTCAAGAGTCGGCGCCAGGAAGATCAGATAGGCCGACAGCAGCATCGTGAGCCCGCCGGCCCAGCCGAACAGGTAACGATACGCCATGATCCGCGTCCGCTCGTCATAATCGGCGGTCAGCTCGGGCGTCAGCGCGACCGACGGCACTTCATAGGCGCTCACCGCCGAGCGCACGATCACCGCGGTGACGAACAACCAGACCAGCGTCGTCGGCTGCGACAGTGCGGCGGGCGGCTGCCATAGCAGGATCCAGCCGACCATGATCGGCAGCGCCGAGGCGTACATCCACGGATGCCGCCGTCCCCAGCGGGTCCGGGTGCGATCGGACAGGAAGCCAACCGCGGGATCGATAAAGGCATCGATCACCAGCGCCATCATGACGACGAAGCCGACCGTCGCCGCGGGCAGCCCGACGACCTGGTTGTAGAACAGCAGCAGGAAGGTGCCGAACCCCGAATCCTTCACCCCATAGGCGACCGCGCCGAAGCCATAGCTGGCCATGGTGCCGCGGGTCAGTCGGCGGGAGGGTGGGACGGCGGGGTTCGGATCGCTCACCGAAACGCTTCTAGCGCGGTCAGCAGCGACGGCGAAGCGGGATCCCAACTGGCCCGCGTGCCGAGCGTCAGCCCGCCGTCGACCAGGATGTGCGTGCCGGTGACGAAGCTGGCGTCGTCGCTGGCAAGATAGGCGACGGCGCTCGCGATATCCTCCGGCCGCCCGGCGCGGCGGACGGGTTGCGCATCGGCGGCGGCACGCGCGATCGCGGCGTCGGCCATCGCCTGTTTCTCGCCGCTGATGCCTAGGCCGCGGGTGAAGATCGCGGTGGTGATGAACCCCGGGACCACCGCGTTGACGCGGATATTGTCACGGGCAAGATCGGCGGCGGCGAGCTTGGTCAGATGAAGCACGCCGGCCTTGGCGGTCGAATAGGCGGTCGGCGCAAAGCCGGTACCGAGCGCCGACACGCTGGAGGTGTTGACGATCGCGCCGCCGCCGCGTGCGCGCATCAACGGCGCGGCATGGCGGATGCCGAGCGCGACCGAGCGCAGCAGCAGCGCCATCGTCGTGTCCCAGTCCTCGCTCGCGATCTCGCCGATGCCTTCGCGCGCGCCGCCCGCGCCGGCGTTGTTGAACAGGATGTCGACGCCGTCCGCCGCCGCCAGCAGCCCGGCGATGTCGTCCTCCTGCGTCACGTCGCACCGCTGGAAGGCGATCAGACCGTTCGATCCCGCCGCCAGCGCGTCGCCGCCTGCAACGTCTAGGTCGCCGACGAGGACGAACGCACCCTCCTCCGCCAGCCGCTCGACGGTGGCGCGGCCGATACCCGACACGCCCCCGGTGACGACCGCACGCTTGCCCGCGAACCGCATCCTCTCAACGCTCCTGTGTTTTGCCAAGCATAGTATGGGGTTTTGGCGCGTCAATCGAACACGCTTCGAAGAACGGGTTTGGCGCCGACCGTGACTGTGGCTATTGTCCTGCCGTCCAGCCCCCACCGTTCGTGGTGAGGAGAGGCTGAGCGAAGTCGAAGCCCCGTCTCGAACCACAGGCCCTTCGAGACGCCGCTTCGACTTCGCTCAGCGGCTCCTCAGGGCGAACGGAAATTAGGTGAAATGATGCCCCTCGACCCCGACACCTTCGACGCGCTGATCGATCACCTCCGCCGCTTCGTCAGCGAACGGCTCCGCCCGCTGGAGGCAGAGGTCGAGGCGAACGACGCCATTCCCGACTCGGTCGTCGCCGAGATGCGGGAGATGGGGTTGTTCGGCCTGTCGATCGCGGAGGAATATGGTGGCCTGGCGCTGTCGATGGTCGAGGAATGCCGCGTCGCGATCGAGCTGGGGCGGACCACCCCGGCGTTCCGCTCGACCTTCGGCACCAACGTCGGCATCGGCAGCCAGGGCCTGGTCATGGCCGGCACGCCCGAGCAGAAGGCGCAGTGGCTGCCGCGCATCGCCAGCGGCGAGATCGTCACCAGCTTCGCGCTGACCGAACCCGATGTCGGCAGCGACTCCGGTTCGGTGAAGACGCGCGCGGTGAGGGACGGCGACGTCTATCGCCTGTCGGGCACCAAGCGCTACATCACCAATGCCGACAAGGCGGACCTGTTCACCGTCATGGCGCGCACCGGCGACGAGAAGGGTGCGCGCGGCGTGTCCGCGTTCCTGGTCCCGCGCGACCTGCCCGGCGTGAGTGTCGGCGAGCCCGAGAAGAAGATGGGGCAGAAGGGCGCCAAGGTCGCCGACGTTCATTTCGACGACGTCCCCGTCACTGCCGCCAACCGGCTCGGCGCGGAGGGCGAGGGCTTCAAGATTGCGATGCGCGTGCTCGACCGCGGTCGGCTGCACATCAGCGCGGTGTGCGTCGGCGTGGCGGAGCGGCTGATCGCCGACAGCGTCGCCTATGCGAGCGAGCGCCACCAATTCGGCCACCCAATTGCGCAGCACCAACTGATCCAGGGCATGATCGCCGACATGAAGACCGAGGCGCTGGCGGCGCGGGCGCTGGTGATGGAGACGGCGGCGGCCAAAGATGCCGGGAAGGACGTCGTGCTGGAGAGCGCGGCGGCCAAGTATTTCGCCAGCGAGATGGTCGGCCGCGTCGCCGATAAGGCGGTGCAGATCTACGGCGGCGCCGGCTACATCGCCGACTATGGCATCGAGCGGCTGTACCGCGACGTCCGCCTGTTCCGCATCTACGAAGGCACCAGCCAGATCCAGCAGGTCATCATCGCCCGCGAGACGCTGAAGCGCGGGGGGTAGGCAATAAAGCCCTCTCCCCTTCAGGGGAGAGGGTTGGGAGAGGGGCAGTCCCACCTATCAACGACAATGGGCCGGGCGACTCCCCCTCTCCCCGGCCCTCTCCCCTGAAGGGGAGAGGGAGAGCTTGATGGACACCACCAACCTGTTCCGCCTCGACGGCCGCGTCGCGCTCGTCACCGGGGGCAGCCGCGGGATCGGCAAGATGATCGCGGCGGGCTTCATCGCCCAGGGCGCCAAGGTCTATATCTCTTCGCGCAAGGCCGCGGCTTGCGAGGACGCGGCCGCCGAACTCGGCCCGAATTGCATCCCCCTGCCGCAGGACGTCTCGACGGTCGCCGGCTGCCGCGCGCTGGCGGAGCAGCTCGCCGAGCACGAGCAGCGGCTCGATATCCTCGTCAACAATGCCGGCGCCGCCTGGGGCGTGCCGTTCGAGCAGTTCGACGAGAAGGGCTGGGACAAGGTCATGGACCTCAACGTCAAGTCGCCCTTCTTCCTGACCCAGGCGCTGCACGAAGCGCTGAAGGCGGCGGGCAGCCGCGATCGGCCGGCCAAGGTCATCAACATCACCTCGATCGACGGCCTCCGCCTCAATCCCTGGGACACCTACAGCTATCATGCGTCGAAGTCGGCGCTGATCTATCTGACCAAGCGGATGGCGGCGCGGCTGATCCAGGATTCGATCAACGTCACCTCGATCGCGCCCGGCGCCTTCGCCAGCGAAATGAACCGCGCCGCGCGCGACCATGGCGACGAGGTCGGCCGCGGCATTCCCGCCGGCCGCATCGGCGTCGACGAGGATATGGCGGGCGCCGCGATCTACCTCGCGAGCCGCGCGGGCGATTATGTGGTCGGCGATACGATCGTCGTCGACGGCGGCCTCGTCAACGCCGCGCTTGGGGTCAGCATCGACGCGTGACGCCGTTACCGGGCGGGCCCTCGCCTTCTATCGTCATCCCGGCCTTGAGCCGGGATCCATCTCACGGCGAGCGGCTCAGCTCATTGGCGATCCAGTCGCTCGGGGAGCCATGGATCCCGGGTCAAGCCCGGGATGACGAAGGTGGAGGGTAGCGGCCCTTCAATCCATCGCGACGATGCCTGGTTAACCGCCTCATAACGCCTGCACTGTAGGGCAGGCACCATGAACCTGCGCCTGCCCGTCGGCCTCGCCGCGCTCGTCGCCGCCACCTCGTGCATCCCGCATGAGGCCGAGCGGCCGTCGGTGGCGCGTGCCGATCCGACCGTCGTCGAGGCGAAGGCGTTCGTCGACCGGCTCGCGTTCGGCGCCCCCTCGACCGCGCCGATCCCCGGCATCACCCCGCCGCATGGCGGCGATGCCCCGGTCGAGCCCGCTTCGATCACCGCAGCGCCGTCCTTCGTCGCCGCGTCCCGCTCCGCCGACGACGCCGCGCGCGCCGCCGACTGTCTGACCACCGCGGTCTATTACGAGGCGCGATCCGAGCCGCGCGACGGGCAGCGCGCGGTGGCGCAGGTCGTGCTCAACCGCGTCCGCGACCGGGCCTTTCCAGCAAGCATTTGCGGCGTCGTGTTCCAGGGCTCGGAGCGACGCACCGGCTGCCAGTTCAGCTTCACCTGCGACGGATCGATGCTGCGCGGCCGCCGCGACGAGGCCGCATGGCAGCGCGCACGCGAGGTGGCGGAGGCCGCGCTGGCGGGCGACGTCTATGCGCCGATCGGCTCCGCCACCTTCTTCCACACCACCGCGATCTCGCCCTGGTGGGCGCCCAGCCTGTCGCGGATCGGCACCGTCGGCGCGCACATCTTCTATCGCTGGCAGAATGCGATCGAACGCTCGCTCTCGTTTCGCCAGAGCTATGGCGGGTATGAGCCCGTGGCCACGCCGCGCGCGACCGACCTGATCGCCGACGCCGGTGAGCCGCCCGCCGCGACCACGCTCGACGCCGCCGGCTGGCGCGTTGCCGACGTGGCCGGCGTCACCGTCCACCGCACCGACCCGGCCGCCGACATTCAGGCCGCCGCCACCGCCGCGGTCGCCCCCGCCGAATCGGCCGAGACCAAGCCCACCGGCCGCACCATCCGCGCCGAAGTCGCCGGGGTGCGCATCCATCGCAACATCGAGGTCATGGTGGCGGACGAGAGCTGAGGCGATCTCGATCCTCCCCCGCCAGGGGGAGGTGGCGCCGAAGGCGTCGGAGGGGGAGGTAAGCGAATCATCATCGAAGGCGCGGTGCTTCCGCCCCCTCCGTCAGCTGCGCTGCCACCTCCCCCTGGCGGGGGAGGATGAAGGTGGCCGAAACGCACGCCACCGTACGTGACAAATGATTGCGCGCCACCCTCCTCGCGTTGGCGGGCGTCGTCGGCGCCAGTATCGCAGCGGTTCCTTCCCGATCTGCGCGCAGCGCAGGTTGCCGACCGTCAGGAGCGCCCCGTGTCGTCCGTCCTCTCCATCGCGCGAAGCTGGCGCACCGACGTCCCGGCCTCGCTGGTCGTCTTCCTCGTCGCGCTGCCGCTGTGCCTCGGCATCGCGCTCGCGTCGGGCGCGCCGCTGTTCTCGGGGCTGATCGCGGGTATCGTCGGCGGGATCGTCGTCGGTGCCGTGTCGAAGTCGCCGCTGTCGGTCAGCGGCCCCGCCGCCGGCCTGACCGTGATCGTGCTTCACGCGATCGAATCGGTGCCGACCTATCAGACGTTCCTGCTCGCCGTGGTGCTCGCCGGCATCCTGCAGATCATCTTCTCGTTCACGCGCGCCGGCATCCTCGCCGAATTCGTGCCGTCGTCGGTCATCACCGGCATGCTCGCGGCGATCGGCCTGATCCTGATCCTGAAGCAGATCCCGCACCTGATCGGCTATGACGGCGATTTCGAAGGCAGCTTCGTCTACGCCAGCCCGGGCGGCGGCAACACCTTCACCGATCTCGCACGCTCGTTCCGCGACGATATCCAGCCGGGCGCGGTGCTGATCGGCGTCGTCAGCCTCGCCTTCCTGTTCTGGTGGGACGCCGCCAGGCCCAAGAACGGGCCGCTGCGCTTCGTGCCGGGGCCGCTCGTGGTCGTGCTGATCGGCGTGATCGGCAACCTGCTGCTCGGAGTGATCGCGCCCGAATGGCAGCTCGGCTTCAAGCATCTCGTCCAGGTGCCGATCGCCGATAGCGTCGCGGGCTTCGTCGGCCTGTTCACCATCCCGGATTTCACCGCGATCGGCAACGCCGCGGTGTGGACGGCGGCGGTGACGCTGGCGATCGTCGCCAGCCTCGAATCGCTGCTGAGCGTGAAGGCGGTCGACGAGATCGACCCCAAGCGCCGCACCACCGACAAGAATTGGGAGCTGATGGCGCAGGGGACGGGCAATCTCGTCTCGGGCATGATCGGCGGCCTGCCGGTCACTTCGGTGATCGTGCGCTCGTCGGCGAACGTCGACGCCGGCGCCGACAGCAAGCTGTCCGCGATCCTCCACGCCACCTGGCTGCTGCTGTCGGTGGCGCTGGTGCCGGCGGTGCTCAACCTGATCCCGCTGTCGGCGCTCGCCGCGGTGCTGATCGCGACCGGCTACAAGCTCGCCAAGCCCAAGCTGTTCGTCGAGCGCTACAAGCAGGGTTGGACCCAGTTCGTGCCGCTGGTGGTGACGGTGATCGCGATCCTGTTCTCCGACCTGCTCAAGGGCATCATGGTCGGCATGGTCGTCGGCTTCATCTTCGTCATCGCGCGCAACTTCCGCACCGCGGTGACGACCGCCCATGACGGCGACGACTGGCTGATCCGGGCGCGCCGCAACCTGTACTTCATCCACAAGTACGAGCTGCAGAAGCGCCTGGGCATGGTGCCCGACGGCGCCAACCTGCTGATCGATTTGTCGTCGACCAGCTATGTCGACCTCGACAACATCGACGTCATCAACGCCTTCATCAAGAACGCCGGCTACCGCGGGATCACCGTCGTGGTCCGCGGCGACATCGCCGAGAAGACCGAAACCATGATCAACGCCCCCACCGCCAAGGTCCAGTACGCATGAAGGCGGTGAAGCAGCTGCTGCTCGCCAACCGCGCCTGGGCGACCGAGCTGACCGAGGAGAACGCCGACTTCTTCCTGCGCCAGACCGCGGGGCAGAAGCCGCAGTTCCTGTGGATCGGCTGTTCCGACAGCCGCGTCGCCCCCGAGCAGATGACGCAGACGCTGCCGGGCGGCATGTTCATCCACCGCAACGTCGCCAACCTGGTCAATCCAGACGACCTTAACCTGATGAGCGTCGTCCAGTTCGCGGTCGACACGCTGCAGGTGCCCAACATCATCGTGTGCGGCCACCACGACTGCGGCGGCATCAATGCGGTGCTCAACGGCGGCACGACGGGCCCGGTCGACCAGTGGCTCGACCCCGCGCGCCGGTCGCTGGTCGATCACGAGGACGAGGTGATGGCCCAGCCCAAGGGCGAGGCACGCGTCAACCGGCTCGTCGAGGTCAACGTCCGCGACCAGCTGGTCAACCTGGCCCGCACCGCCACCGTCCAGGACGCCTTCGCCCGCGGGCAGGAACTGACGCTGTACGGCTGGGTCTACGACATTCGCGATGGCCTGCTGAAGCCGTTGATGGAGATCGATGCGGCGACCGTCCTCGACGAGGTTGGGCGGCCGGGACCGGTGCTGCTGGCGTAAGTCATACTGATACCCCGTCATCCCGGCCTCGAGCCGGGATCCATCGGGCGGCAAGCGACTCAGCTCGTGGCGCAAAGACGTCGCTCGCGGCACCATGGATCCCGGCCCAAGGCCGGGATGACGGTGTCTTTTTTCGTCGCCTTCCCAGGAGATAGATCAGCGCGCGCAATCCCGCTAAGCTCCGGCAAAACAACCGGAGAGCGTAGCGATGTGCGATGAATTGACCGCCGGCGACAACGAGCATTTCCTCTCCCGCCGCGCGTTCGGTGCCGGCGCGGGCGCGGCCGGCATCGCCGCACTGCTTCCCAGTCCCGCCGACGCCGTGCCCGTCGCCGGCCGCCGCGTGACCATCAAGACGCCTGACGGCGCGTGCGACGCCTATTTCGTCGCTCCCACCAGCGGCAGGCATCCCGCGGTGCTGGTGTGGCCCGACATCATGGGCCTTCGCCCCGCCTTCGAGCAGATGGCGCGCCGCCTGGCCGAATCGGGCTATGCCGTGCTGACGGTGAACCAGTTCTACCGCTCGACCAAGGCGCCGTTCCTGAAGCCGGGCGAGTCGTTCGACCAGCCGGCGGTGCGCGATAAGATCATGCCGTGGCGCAGCGCGCTGACCCCGGCCGCGACCACCAGCGACGCCAATGCCTTCGTCGCTTGGCTCGACACGCAGAAGGAGGTCGACCCGAAGAAGCCGATGGGATCGTCTGGCTATTGCATGGGCGGCCCGATGGTACTCCGCACCGCCGCCGCGCAGCCGGCCCGCGTTCATGCCGGCGCGTCGTTCCATGGCGCGGCTCTCGTCACAGACGGGCCCGACAGCCCGGCGCTGCTCGTGCCCAGACTAAAGGGCGGCTATCTGATCGCCATCGCCGCCAACGACGATGCGCGCGCGCCGACCGACAAGGACAAGCTGCGCGCGGCCTTTGCAGCGGCCCAGGTGCCGGCCGAGATCGAGGTCTATGCCGGTGCGATGCACGGCTGGTGCCCGCCCGACAGCAAGGTCTACGACAAGGCGGCGGCGGAGAAGGCCTGGGCGCGCCAGCTCGCGCTGTTCAAGCGCCACCTGGCCTGAGGAAGCGATCGATGGCCCTGACCTTCTACACCAACCCGCAATCGCGCGGCCGGATCGCGCGCTGGATGCTCGAGGAGGTCGGCGCCCCCTACGAGACGGTCGTGCTCGACTATGCGACGACGATGAAGGGCGACGACTATCGCGCGATCAACCCGATGGGAAAGGTGCCCGCGATCGTCCACGACGGCCGCGTGGTGACCGAGGGCGCGGCAATCTGCGCCTATCTGGCCGACGCCTTTCCGCAGGCCGGACTGGCGCCCCCGACCGACGATCGCGCCGATTATTACCGCTGGATGTTCTTCGCGGCGGGGCCGTTCGAGCATGCGGCGATCGATCGCGCGCGCAAGATCGAAGTGACGCCCGAACAGTCGCGCATGGTCGGCTATGGCACGCTGGACACGGCGATCGATGCGCTGGCGGGCTTCCTGGACGAGCGTGAGTATATCGCCGCGGGCCGCTTCACCGCCGCCGACGTCTATGTCGGATCGCACCTGCTGTGGGGATCGCAGTTCGGCTGGCTGCCGCAGCGGCCGGCGTTCGACGCCTATATGGCGCGGCTGCGCGAGCGGCCCGCCTATGTCCGGGGAGGTGAGATCGACGACGCGTTGATGGCGGGGCAGTAAGTCCTCCCCGCTCGCGGGGAGGGGGACCGCGACGCGCAGCGGCATGGTGGAGGGGCTTGCAACACGCGATCACGCCGGTGGGCCTCCCCGTCGACGATCGCTAAGCGATGGGTCCCCTCCCCGTGCCAGGGAGCATGGTACGCCGCCGCGCTTCCACGGCATCCAGGATCGCACGCCGCTCGGCGTCGTCGCCCAGCCCCCAGCGCATGATCTCATCGACGCTGCGGTCACAGCCGCGGCACATGTCGGTTGCGGGATCGATCGCGCAGATGCCGGTGCAGGGACTTTTGGTCGTCATGCGGTAGCTGCCAAGAGCGTTCCGCCCTCACCCTTCCGGCGGGAGAGGGAAAATGCTGCCGAAGGCAGCGAAGGATGAGGACGGGTCAGCCGCCGAGGGTGACGTTGAGGAAACTCGGCACCGGCCCGTTCCAGCCGTCGTCCGGCCCATCGAAGCGCTCCTCGCGGCGGGGACGGCGATCCTCGCGGATGCGCTCGGGCCGGTCGTCGCGAGCGCGCACGGGACGCTCTTCGCGGATCGGCCGCTCTTCACGAACCGGACGCTCTCCTCGAACCGGACGTTCCTCCCGGCGCGGCCGCTCGGCGGCCCGTTCCTCGCGCGGACGTTCCTCGCGGCGGGGACGCTCGTCCCGCGGCTCGTCGCGGCGACCGCCACGGCGGCGCGGCGCTTCCTCGGCGGCGGCGGGCTCGGGCACGTCGTCCATCTTCAGCCGCTCGATCGTCTGGCCGGTCAGCTTCTCGATATTCTCGATATTCTCGGCGTCCTCGCTGGTGATCAGCGTGTACGCGGTGCCGGTCGCGCCCGCCCGGCCGGTGCGGCCGATGCGATGGACATAATCGTCGGGATGCCAGGGCGCGTCGAAGTTGAAGACGTGGCTGACGCCCTTGATGTCGAGCCCGCGGGCGGCGACGTCGGAGGCGACGAGGATGTTGATCTCGCCCTTCTTGAACAGGTCGAGCTCGGCCAGCCGCTGCGGCTGCTCCATGTCGCCATGGATCTCGCCCGAACGGAAGCCGTGCCGCTTCAGGCTCTTGTTGAGCTCGCGCACCGTCGTCTTGCGATTGCAGAAGATGATCGCGGTCTTGACGTCCTCTACCGCCAGCAGCCGGCGCAGCGCGTCGCGCTTCTTGAAGGCATTGCCGCTGACGGGGACCAGCATCTGCTTGATGTTGAGGTTCGTCGACGCCGGGCGCGACACCTCGATCCGCTTAGGATTGTTCAGGAACTTGTCCGCCAGCTTCTTGATCGGCGGCGGCATCGTCGCCGAGAACAGCAGCGTCTGGCGGTTGGCCGGCAGCTTGGTGCAGATCTCCTCGATGTCGGGGATGAACCCCATGTCGAGCATCCGGTCCGCCTCGTCGATGACGAGCAGGCTGCACCCGGTCAGCAGGATATTGCCGCGGCCGAACAGGTCCATCAGCCGCCCGGGGGTCGCGATCAGCACGTCGACGCCCTTTTCCAGCGCCTTAATCTGGTCGCCCATCGACACGCCGCCGATTAGCAGCGCCATCGAAAGCTTGTGATTCTTGCCGTATTTCTCGAAATTCTCGGCAACCTGCGCGGCAAGCTCGCGCGTCGGCTCGAGGATCAGCGACCGCGGCATCCGAGCGCGACTGCGACCGTGCGCCAGGATATCTATCATCGGCAGCACGAAGCTGGCGGTCTTGCCCGTCCCCGTCTGCGCGATGCCGATCATGTCGCGCATCATCAGCACCGACGGGATCGCGGCAGCCTGAATCGGCGTGGGTTCGGTATAGCCGGCGTCGGTGACGGCGGCGAGGAGTTCGTCTGAAAGGCCGAGGTCGGCAAAAATCATCTGGTCGTCCGGAAACGCGCGTCCGGGACGCCCGGGCACGACAGCCCGTCCGGGCTTGCGGATTTGGGGGCGAAAGTCAAGAAATTGCGAAGCTCAGTCCCGCGCCACCAGATTCTTGAACCCGTCGATCCCGCAGCTCGCGCCCGAGCGCACGCGGATCGAGTCGCGACCGGCGCAGGCCATGCCGTCGGCGCTCGGCTTCAGATAGAAGCCCGAATAGAAATCGAGCGGGCGGCAATCGTCGTCCAGCTTCGCGCGAATCCGCTTGCCGCCCGTCATCACCAAGTCGACAGCCGACTTTTCGCTGACCAGCGCGCCCGCCATGCTGCCGATGGCGACGCACTTCGGCCCCTTCTTTTCCTTCCAGCGGATCGGTTTGGGCGGCGGCGCGCGCGACACCGGGACGCGCACGATGATCCGCTGGCGGATCGTCAGCTGCGCGAAGGAGACGCCATCGAGCGACGAATCGCCGCGACCGGCAGCGGTAGGCGCGAGCAGCGCGAGCAGCGTGACGGGGATGGCTGGATGGATCATGCGTTCTGCCCCATTCCCTACGTCCCGTCGTTGAACGACCGATGAACTTGGCCTACCCGCCGGCACCATGACCCCCGCCCAGACCGCGATGATCGGCGCCCTCGCCGGCACGCTCGATGCCAAGGCGATCCTGACCGACGCCGCGGATATCGAACCCTGGCTGATCGACTGGCGGCGGCGGTTCCACGGTGCCGCGCCAGCGATCCTGTCGCCGACATCCACCGACCAGGTCGCCGCGATCATGCAGGCCGCGAGCGCGCATCGCGTGCCGCTGGTGGCGCAGGGCGGCAACAGCTCGATGGTCGGCGGCGCCACCCCGCCCGGCGACGGCGAGGCGCTGATCCTGTCGCTGCGCCGGATGAACCGCATCCGCCGCCTCGACGCCGAGGCGAACCTGGCGGTGTGCGAGGCGGGCGTAATCCTGGCCGACCTGCACGCCGCGGCGATCGAGGCCGGGCGCCGTTTCCCGCTGTCGCTCGGCGCCAAGGGCAATGCGTCGATCGGCGGCCTCGTCTCGACCAACGCGGGCGGCACCCAGGTGCTGCGATTCGGGTCGATGCGCGGGCTGGTCGCGGGCGTCGAGGCGGTGCTGACCAACGGCGAGGTCTATGACGGGCTGGCGGCGCTGAAGAAGGACAATCGCGGCTATGATCTCGACCAGTTGCTGATCGGCGCCGAAGGGACGCTGGCGATCGTCACCGCTGCGACGCTTCGCCTCGTGGCGCTGCCGCCGGCAACGGTCACGGCATGGGCCGCCACCGATGACCCCGAGCATGCCTTGCGCCTGCTTCGTCGGTTGCAGACCGCGACCGACGCGACCGAGAGCTTCGAGATCTTGCCGGCGGAAACGCTCGCCGCCGCGCTGGCCTATCTTCCCGACGTCAGGCCGCCCGTCGCCGGCCGCCAGCGCTGGCATCTGCTGATCGAGGTCACCGACGCCGACACCGCGCTGCTCGAACGCGTGCTGGCGGCAGCGCTGGACGATGGCCTGATCGGCGATGCGACCATCGCGGCGAGCGAGGCGCAGGCGCACTCCTTCTGGCGACTGCGCGAATCGCTGTCCGATGCCGAGCGCGCAACCGGACCGGCGACGCAGCACGACCTGTCGGTTCCCGTCGAGGCGATGCCGCGCTTCATGGTCGAGGCGGCGGCGGCCTGCGACGCGCGCTTCCCCGGCACGCGGGCGAGCGGCTTCGGCCACCTCGGCGACGGCAACATCCATTTCCACGTCCGCGGCCCCCGCGACGCCAACCGCGAACGCTGGCTGGCCGACCATGCCGCGGCGATCACGCACTTCGTCGACGACCTCGTCACCGCGGCCGGGGGTTCGATCGCGGCGGAGCATGGCATCGGCCAGATGAAGATCGACGAGCTCGCCCGCCTCGCCTCGCCTGCGAAGCTGACCGCGATGCGCGCGATCAAGGCGGCGATGGATCCGCTCGGCCTGCTCAACCCGGGCAAGCTCGTGGCGCTTGCCTCGCCGCCCGCCAACCAATAGAGCCTCGCGCCAGTCGGCGCACGGCGTCGCTCTCCCTTCTTAGCCTTTTTTCGGAGTTGTCCCCGATGGCCAGCGCGCCGCCGCTTCCGCTCTTCTACAACGGCCTCGAGCCGCTCTCGAGCGAGACCCACGCCAACTGGCGCATCCGCGCGCAGGACAGCGCGCCCTTCCTCATCGGTCAGCACGCCGTGCCGATCACCGTCGAGGAATTTCCGCTGGTGCAGCGGCATATGCCGATCGTCTTCTCGGTCGGTCCCGACGCGATCCCGCTGGCGCTGATGGGCCTGAACGAGGGCGTTAACGTCTTCATGGGCGACGACGGCAAGCTGCTCGACGCGAACTTCTACGTGCCGGCCTATGTCCGCCGCTATCCGTTCATGCTCGCGCGCCTGCGCCCCGATACCGAAGAGCTGTCACTGTGCTTCGATCCGACGTCGCAGGCGATCGGTCCGTTCGAAGAGGGCGAGCCGCTGTTCACCGATGGCCAGCCCTCGGAAACAACCAAGAACATCCTGTCGTTTACCGAGCAGTTCGAACAGTCGGGCGCCAACACCCAGGCGTTCATGAACGAGCTGCGTGAGAGCGGCCTGCTGATGGACGGCGAAGTGTCGATCCAGCTCGACGGCACCGACCAGCCGTTCATCTATCGCGGCTTCCAGATGATCGACGAGCAGAAGCTGGCCGACCTGCGCGGCGACCAGCTGCGCAAGATGTCGCAGTCGGGCATGCTGCCGCTGCTCTATGCGCACATGTTCTCGCTGTCGCTGATGCGCGACCTGTTCGGTCGCCAGGCGCAGCAGGGTCGTGCGCCGCTGCCCAACGGTGGATTCTGACGGCCCGGTCCTCCCCCGCTGGGGGAGGACCGACCGGTTCCACTTGACTTACATCGGTACGCCTGCCGACACTCGCGCCTCACAACGAAGGCCAAGCGAATGACGAGGCTACCCTACGACCGGCGCTATCACGGCGTCGCCATCGCCTTCCACTGGTCGATCGCGGTGCTGGTCATCGCGAACCTCGCGATCGGGCTACTGCATGAATCGTTGCTCAAGGGCACGATGGGCCTGCACAAGTCGATCGGGCTGACCGTCCTCGTCCTGACGCTCGGCCGCGTCGCGTGGCGGCTGGCGCATCGGCCGCCGCCGCTCCCCGGCAATATCGCGCACCTGGAACGTGGTTTGGCGCATGCCACGCATTGGACGCTCTACCTGCTGATGATCGCCATGCCGCTGACCGGCTGGGCAATGGTGTCCGGCGGGCCGGTGCGTCGCCCGCTCGCTTGGTTCGGGCTGTTCGACGTTCCCTATCTGCCGGTCGCGCCGGCGACGAGCGATGCGGCGGGCAATGCGCACGGGTTGCTGGGCTGGTTGATGCTCGCGCTCGTCGTGCTGCATGTCGCCGCAGCGCTTCGCCACCGCTTCGTCCTGAAGGATCAAGTCCTCGCGAGGATGCTGCCGCACGGGTGACGATGAAAAATTCGTAATTCGGGCAAAAAAGGGTTGAACCTTCTGCCCAGATCACCATTTTACTTCTGTACGGTGCTCGTGTCCCCCCTTTCGCGACACCGTATGGCACATCCTCGGATGTGTCTCCTCCCTGAACCTTGGCCACCTCGTGCTTCGCGCGAGGTGGTTTTTTTATTCCGCCGCAATCGCGAACGGCATCGAACGGCCGCCAAGCGCCTCGTCCGCCAGCGAATCGATGATCGCGCGGACCAGTGCCGCCGTCGCCGGGAGGCCCGCGCCCGGCTGGTCGAGCGCGGCATCCAGATACAGCGTGCGGTCGATTTCCAGCTGGATCGCATGGATGTCGCGCGCCGGCGCGCCGTGGCGGTCGAGGATATGGCCGCCGGCATAGGGTGTGTTCAGCGCCGTCCGAAGTCCCGCCGTACCGGCCACCCCCTCGACCCGCGCGACGAAGCGGGTCGCCGCGGATCGCCCGAACCGGTCGCCCACCACGATGCGCACGCCGGTCGCGAGCGGCGGCATCGAGTGAATGTCGAGCAGCACCGCGACGCCGAAACGTGCCCGCGCCGCCGCCAGCGCGCGATCGACCGCGCGGTGATAGGGACGATGATCCGACGCGATCCGCGCCTCGACATCGACGGCCGCGAAGCGCCGCCGCCACAGGTCGCCCGCCGCTCCCGCGCGCCGCGGCACCAGCCCCAGCCCCGAGCGGATCTTGGCCGATCGGATCGGCTGGCCGGTGCTGCGCGCGCCCTCGTCGACCTGCGGGTCGCGTTCGTCCTCCGCCCGGTTGAGGTCAATCCAGGCGCGTGCCCGGCGCTGGACGAGCATCGTCTCGCGGCGATGCGCGACCAGGGCCACGGCGTCGACGAAGCGATCCTCCAGCACCACCAGCGCTTTCTCCGGCACCCGCAGCGCCGCGCGCAGCGCCAGCGGATAGTCGCGCCCGGCGTGCGGCACCGACACCACGACCGGGCTCTCGGGCGTCGGCTCGCCCAGCAGATCGAACGATCCGTCCATCTTCGCACACGCTATATCGGCGGTGCGCGACATGCGCTCTGGAATTCTTTACACTTCCCGCGATAATCGCTGGCGCTTGCAACGAGGGACGAGAACGGTGATCCGCATCCTGCTGGCAGAAGACGATCAGGTGATGCGCGAGTATCTGACGCGCGCGCTCGAACGCTCGGGCTATGCCGTGACCTCGGTTGATCGCGGCACCGATGCCATCCCCCTGCTCGAAAGCGAACGCTTCGACCTGTTGCTGACCGATATCGTCATGCCGGAGATGGACGGCATCGAGCTGGCACGCCGCGCCGGGACGATCGACCCCGAGCTGCGCGTCATGTTCATCACCGGTTTCGCGGCGGTCACGCTGCGCGCGGGCCAGGAAATGCCGGGCGCCCGCGTGCTGTCGAAGCCGTTCCACCTGCGCGATCTGGTGTTGGAGATCGACCGGATCTTCGACGTCGGCAACGCGTCGGGACTTTGACCGCAAAGGCGCTTGCACTCGCGCGAAAGCGCGGCTAGACGCGCCACTCCCGGCGGGCGTGTAGCTCAGTGGTAGAGCACTGTGTTGACATCGCAGGGGTCGCAAGTTCAATCCTTGCCACGCCCACCATCAAAAACCCTCGGTTGCCGATCGGCTTCCGGGGGTTTTTGCTGTTGGTGGTCACGATGACCGACATGGGCCGGGGCGCCTTGCGCCCCCTGCCCTCGTCAGTTGAGCGGCAACGCGTCGCCGTTGTGGCCCTTCGGATGTTGCAGGAACGGCCGCGCGTCGCTGGCCGAGCGCGGCATCCCGCCACTCGCCGCCGCGATCAGCCGGTCGAGCAGTTCCTGCCCCTCGTGCCAGGCGCCGATGCCGCTTACCGCATTGATATGGCCGAGCGGCCCGACGTCGACGAAATGGCTGCCCCATGCTGCCGCCAGGCTATGAGCGCGCGCAGGATCGATCCACGGGTCGTCCTGCGACGATACCAGGATCGTGGGAAACGGCAGCGGTACGGCAGGGCTGGGTGCGAAGCCGCTCAGCTCGACCGGCGCATCGGCACGGTCGACATCGGCGGGCGCCACCAGCAACGCGCCTGCGACGGGCCATCCGTAAGGCTGCGGCGACAACGTCGCCCACCAGGCGACCGCCAGGCAGCCCAGGCTGTGCGCCGCCAGGACCACCGGCGCCTGGGCGCGGCGGATCGCTTCGTCCAGCTTCGTCACCCAGCTGTTGCGATGCGGCCGTTGCCACATGCCGAGGTCGGCGCGAATCGTGTTGGGGCGGTTCTGTTCCCAGATCGTCTGCCAATGCGAAGGGCCGGAGCCGCCCAGCCCCGGAACGGTGATGATCGTCGGACGATTGCCCATGTCGGGCGCAAAACTATCCATGGCCCATCTCCTCACGGCGCTTGGCTGCGCCGAACACCTACTTATCAGGTGGGAAATGACGAGCCGAGGACAAGTTGCGACCGCATCGCCGCACCGTGGCGGCGATGCGGCCAGCCGATTGTCACCAGTCGAAGGGTTCGATCGCGTTGATCCGGGCGGTCAGGAAGGAATCGGCGACCAGGCGAAGCGGCGTGATGTCGACGTCCGACGAGCCGGCGCGCACGATGTCGGCGAAGCGCCGATAGAGGCCGGGATATTCGCCGTGCAGGTCGGTATCGCCGGCATGCTCGCCGCCGCCAGCGATCGACAGCTCGCCGCCGCCCTTTGCCAGCGTCAGCGTTCCCGCATCGGTTTCGACGACGATATCCCAGCTCTGCGGGCCCTCCTGCCGGAAATCGAGGTCCATCGTCACCGGTGCCCCGGCGGCATCGCGGAAAGCGATTCGCGCGGCGATCGGCGCGGCGCGGTTCGCGGGCACGTCCAGCTCGGCGGTTTCGACGAAGAAGGGACGCGGCAGGACGCGGGTCGCGATCGACAGCGCGTTGATGCCGGGATCGAACACGCCGAAGCCCCCCGCCTCGAAGATCCAGTCCTGGCCCGGATGCCAGACGCGAACGTCCTCGCGCCAGGTGATCGTCACCGCGCGGATATCGCGCGTCGCCAGCCACGCACGCGCGGGCTCGACACCCGCGGCGTAGCGCGAGTGCCAGCTGGCGAACAGGCTGACGCCCTTCGCGTCGGCGGCGTCGCGCAGCGCCTCCACCTCGGCCAGCGTCGCGCCCGGCGGCTTTTCGAGGAAGACGTGCCAGCCCTGCTGGATCGCGAAATGTGCGATCGCGCGGCGTGGCTGCGGCGGCGTACACAGCGCCACCGCATCGATCTCGACCCCAGAGGCCGCCAGCTCCTCGATCGAGTGGAAGAAGGGCACGCCCGCCTCCCCCTCGCCATGGCGGCTGACGGTGGCGGCCAGAACGATGTCGGGATTGCTCGCGATCGCAGGCAGATGCTGGTCGCGGGCGATCTTGCCCATGCCGACCAGCGCGAGGCGGATCGGACCGCTCAAAGCGCGCGCACCGCGACGGGGACCGCGTCGGCGACGCTGAGTGCGTTACGCAGCGGCAGCGTGAAGGGCGCAGCTTCGATCTCGAACACATCGCCCGGCTGAGCCGTCACGCCGTCGCTGAACGACAGCGTCGCGGTGCCGAAGAAATGGACGTGGACGTCGCCCGGCCGACGGAAACCCGCATATTTGAAATGATGCGCCTCCAGGTTCGACAGGTGGTGCGACATGTTGGCCTCGCCGGTCAGGAACGGCTTTTCCCACAGCACCGTGCCGTCGCGCAGGATGCGACTGGTGCCGCGGATGTCGGCGGGCGGCTCCCCCAGCAGCAGCTCGGGACCGAGCGCCGCCTGGCGCAGCTTCGAATGCGCGAGCCACAGATAGTTGTGCCGCTCGGTGACATGATCGCTGAACTCGTTGGCGAGCGCGACGCCCAGACGATAGGGCGTGCCGTCGTCGCCGATCAGATAGATCCCCGCCAGCTCGGGCTCCTCGCCGCCGTCCTTGGCGAAGGCGGGCGAGACCAGCGGCGCGCCGGGGCCGACCAGCCCCTGGCCATCACCCTTGTAGAACCATTCGGGTTGCTGCCCCTCGGCGCCGTCGGCAGGCTTGCCACCCTCGACGCCCTCCAGGAACATCCGCATCGAATCGGTCGGGCGCTCGGCGCTGGCCGCCGCCTTGTGCATCGCATCGCGGCCCTCCGCCGAGCCGAGGTGGGTCAGCCCCGTCCCCGCCAGCACGAGACGCGCCGGATCGACATGGTCGATCGCGGGCAGCAACCGCCCCGCCGCCAGTTCGGCAGCCGGGTCGACCGCCGCCCCGATGCGACGCTGCCGCGCCGCTTCGAGCAGCGTCGTGCCCTCGGCGATGGCGATCGCGGCAAGGTCGCGAACGGTGCCGACACCGGCGAGAAACGATGCGGCATCGCCTTCCGCCAGGATCAGTTGGCGACAGCCATCCTCGCCGCGATGCTGCATCAACCGCGCCGCGCTCATGCCGCACCACCGCCGTTACGCGTCGCCAGAATCACAACCACGACACTCTCCCGTTATTTGCATGACAATTAACTGTTTCAGCCGCGCGGTCAAACCTTATGGCTTGGCCGCAGGCCAAAACGGATCCTTACTTTGTCCGACAATCGGCAATTATGCGAGGCGATGCCGCGATGGCCGTCATACGGTCTTAATCCATATTGCCGGTAGTCGAAAACCTCGCATGCTGATCGTATACCGTTGAATGCCGGAGCGGACAATGAGGGTGGCGGGTGTCGCGGGGAGTGAGCGTCTAGCGCTGCCGTTCCCCCGCGGCGGACCGACTGAAATCACCCGTTAGTGGAGGCGAAGTTGACGACACCAAAGCAGGCAACGACACCGTCGCCTCCCGCGCGCGGCAGGCGAGGGGTGGGCGGCATTGCTCTGCGTTGCGTCGCCCTGTCGCTGGCGGCGTCGGGGTGCGCGAGTGTATCCCGCCCGCCCGCCGCGCTTCGCCTGGCGCCATTCTATACGCAATATGTCGACGCGCGCGGCGTGCCGATCACGGCGTCGTCGAAGGTGGCGCGCGCCACGCTGAAGCGGGCACGCAGCATCGTCCTGCAGATGCTCGAACGGCGGCCCGACATCCGCCGGGCGTTGGTCGCGATGGGCGCGCGGGTCGCGATCATGGCGCAGAGCGAGGGCACGATGGATCTGCCCGAGCAGGCCGACTGGAAGAAGCCGAAGCGTGACGACCCGGTCCTGACTGTGTGCGAGCGCAAGCATTACGACGAGCGCATCGGCCGTCTGAGCGACCGCGACTATTGGAACGGGCGCGCGCGGGGCATGGGCGGCCTGCTGACGAGCGGCGCCGAGGAAAATCTGATGGCGGTGCCGCACACCCGCTATTTCGGCGAGAATATCTTCGTCCACGAATTCTCGCATGAGATCATGACCGGGATCGAGCGAGCCGATCCCGATCTGTTTCGCCGCATCCAGAACCGCTATCGCGTGGCGAAGGCGGCGGGGCTGTGGAAGGGCGAATATGCCGAGACGACCGCCGAGGAATATTGGGCCGAAGGGACGCAGTTCTGGTTCAATTCAAACAAGCTGGCCGTCATCGATGGCCAGCGCATCCTGTCGGACGAGGACCTGCGCCGCTATGATCCGGCGCTCTATGCGCTGCTGAGCGAGGTCTATGGCGATCGCCACCGCCTGGACGGCGACACCTTCTGGAACCACCCCGCCCGCGTCCCGCCGGGGCCGCCGCGCCAGTCCACCGCCGAGGTCTGCTGATCGCCGATCGAAGGGGCCGGCGTCCCGTAACGCCGGCTCCGTCGGATCAGCCACCGATCGTCACCTCGGTCGGCCCGGTGCCGAGCCGCACGGTATAGCCGCCACGCTCCGCCACGCCGCCGCCGACCGCCAGCGCGGCCGCACGGTCGCCGGTCCGCTCGGCGAAGACCCGCGCGACCGGTGCGTCCTTGGTCGCCGGATCGAGCGTCAGTATCACCCGCTTCGTCGCGGGCTGATAACGTGCCGCGGCGATGCGTCCCGCCTGCAACGTGATCCAGACCCGCGCCGGGGCGACGAACAGCCGCGTCCGCGCGCCGTCCTTCGGCACGATGACGATGTCGCGGCCCCGGCGGTCGATGTCGCCGCCGAAGCCTAGCCAGCCGAAGGTCGGATCCTCGACCAGATAGGTCGCCGCGGCGACGGCATGGCCATAGAAGCCCATGCCATAGTCGCCGCTATAGGGGTCCCAGCGCATCGTGTCGGGCCAGGCGTGGAAGGCGGCCGACGAAAATCCGCGCTGGTCGATATTGGTCACCGCGCCCATCATGCCGCCATAGGCGACCCGCAACAGGTGGATGTCCGCCGGGTTTTGCCGATAGGCGTCGAACAGGGGCACGGCGTTGAGCGCCGAACCATAGTGATGGATCTGCCGCTCGATCCGCGGTTGCTTGCCGCCGTACAGGAAGTCCCAATAGCGCCGGGCGTTGCCGTTGTAGCCCCAGCTGGGAAGGGTGGGATCATAGCCCAGGATCACCTCGCGGGTCACATCGGCCTGCGGCTGATAGCCGAAGCGCCGCATCCAGGCGTAGACTTCGGGCTGGCCCGTCGAATCCCAAGCCATTTCCGACCCGAACGGATAGCGGAGCGTCCGCCAATGGTCCGCCCGCCCCTTCATCAGTCGCGTCATCTCGCGCGCCTCGGCGGCCAGGCCCTCGCGCTCGAGATCGGACAGGATGTCGACGAAGACGTCGCCCTCCATCAGTCCGAACTGCGTGTAATAGGGCGCGTCGCGCATCATCGCCGCGACGGTCAGCCATGCATGGTCGAGATACCATCGCCAGTCGTGCCGCATCGCCATGCCCGGGTGATTGCGCGCCACCCGATAGAGCACCCAATAGCCGATCGCGACATGCGGGTAATTATAGGCGCGGCCCAGGTCGCCGGCATCCTTCGGGCTCCACGACGTCCATGATTTCCATCGCGCCGGGTCGCCGTACAGCGTCGGGAACGCCTTGGGATCGTAATAGAACAGGCTCTTCTGGACCGCGCCGATGTGTGGCCCGGTCACGACCTGCAGTCGCCCGAACACCGTCTCGTCGACCAGACGATCGATCTTCGCCACCTCGTCTGGGGTCGGATGGTCGAGCTGCTTCATCGTCGCGGCGACCCAGCTGCCCGCGCCGCCCTCGTCGCTCATCCCCGCGATCCACACCCGCGGCTCGACGTCGACGATCCGCTTCGCCTCGTCGTCATAGGTCAGGATCGCGGGCGATCGGCCGAAGGGGTCGCCCTTGCCCTCATACCATTGCTCGTTGGTGGCGAAGCGACCGAGATCGGCCATGGTCCGGTCGAGCGGCTTGGTGAGGAAATAGCTCACCGTCTGCTTCTCGCCATTGGCATAGCCGATCGTGAGCCGCGCCCTGCCCCAGCCGCGCGCCCGCACCGCGAGCCGTGTCCAGCCTGTTACCTGCCCTGCCGGCCGGGCCTCCAGCGCGCCCGTCGGCAAGCTCTCGATCGTCTTGACCGGGCTGGAGCTGCGCAGAAACAGCGACGCCTGCTGGTCGGTCGGCACGACATAGCCCGGAATGCCGACCGCCACCGGCCGGCCGCTCGCGGCGAGCGTCGCTTCGATCTTGCGGATCGAGGGCGACGGCACGAGGCGGACGCCGACCTCCATCACCGCCCCGGGGGCCAGCGTGCGCGCGGTCGGCGCGTTCCAGGGCTCGCCTGCCTTCTGCCATTCGCGATCGGCATAGCCGAGCGAATGGACCGTCCAGTCGTAGAAACCCTCGAACGTCTGCGCGCGCTGGGTCCGTTCGACGAACACCGACCCCGGCTCCGCCTCGCGCGGGTTCTTGAGCGGGACATAGGCTTCGAGCGGCGTCCCCCGCTCGGGCAGGACCAGCAGCGCCGGGCCGCCGCCGTTCAGGCGCGTGACCTGGAGATAACCCGCGTCACGCCCGATATAGGGATCGGTGAAGCTCGCCTGCGCATGCGCCTGCTCCAGCGTGCGATCGGTGATGATGTTGTCGAACACCATCGGCAGGCCGAGGACACCGATCTCGATCGGTGCCGACGATCGGTTCGCGATCCGAAAGCGAAGCGCCAGCGCGCCACGCTCGTCGAGCCAGCGCCGCTCGACCGTGACGGGCGAGTCGCCGGCAAGGCTCGGCGTGATGTCGGCCGCCGCCAGCACGCCCTTGCCCGTGGGCAGGGGGCGGTTCGCCTGCCGACGATGAGCGGACGCGAGATCGCGCCACGGGCCGCCCGGCGCACGGACGCGCAGGTTGATGTCGCCAAGATGGTTGTAGCCGTCGCCCGACCGCTCCGCCTCGCGCCCCGTGGGAACAAAGCTGAAGCCGGGCTCGCCCGCCGGCGAGAGCCGTGCCAGCGTCTGGGTGTCGCGGCGCAGCCCCACGCGCCATGGTCCAACGACATAGTCGTCGGTGGCCACCGCCGCCGCCGCCCGGCTCGGCCGCACCCCATCCTGCAGCTGGGCGGCGGCGCCATAGGCGGTCATCGACATCGCCGCCGTCAGTGCGACGAGCGGCGTACGCGAAGCCCATGCTTTTGCTGGCATCATGTCGGCGGGCTCTCCTGTTTTCTCTACCCGACACTACACCGCAAACAGCTGTGATGATAGTATACGATATCTATTTATCTTTGATCGCACGAGTGTATGGTACGTCGCAAAGGCCGCTCGGGAGCCGGCCTGGAGAGGACCATATGATCAGCGTGAGGCGTCGAGACTTACTGGCCGGAGCGGCGGGCGTATCACTGTTGAATTGCGCCGCCCAGGTGGTGGCGAAGGCGGCGCCGACCGGCGTCGCACGCGCGCACCCCTTGCCGCTCAGCGCGGTTCGCCTGCGGCCCTCGGACTATGCCACCGCGGTCGAGGTCAACCGAAACTACCTACGTCGTCTCAGCCCCGACCGGCTGCTCCACAATTTCCATCTCTACGCAGGGATGACGCCCAAGGCGCCGATCTATGGCGGCTGGGAAAGCGACACGATCGCGGGCCACTCGCTGGGTCATTACATGACTGCGCTGGTCCACACCTATCGGCAGACCGGCGACCCGGAGATGCGCCGCCGGGCCGACTATATCGTCGACGAACTGGCGGCGGCGCAGGCGAAGCGCGGCAACGGCTATGTCGGCGGCCTTGGCCGCAAGCGTCCCGACGGCAAGATCGTCGACGGCGAGGAGATCTTCCCCGAGATCATGAAGGGCGACATCCGCTCGGGCGGTTTCGACCTCAACGGCTCCTGGTCGCCGCTGTACACCGTCCACAAGCTGTTCGCCGGCCTGCTCGACGTCGACGCCGGCTGGGGCAATCGGCGCGCCATCGCGGTGGCGGAGGGACTGGGCGGCTATTTCGAGCGCGTGTTCGCGGCGCTGACCCCGGCCCAGGTCCAGCAGGTGCTGGGCTGCGAATATGGCGGCCTGAACGAAAGCTATGCGGAACTCTATGCCCGTACCGGCAACCAGCGCTGGCTGCGCATGGCGGAGCTCATCTACGACAATCGCGTCCTCGATCCCCTGACGCGGCAGGAGGACAAGCTCGCCAACTTCCACGCCAATACCCAGGTGCCCAAGCTGATCGGCCTCGCCCGAATCCACGAGGTGAAGGGCGGCGATCCAGCCAAGGCCACCGCGGCCCGGTTCTTCTGGGCTACCGTGGTCCATCACCACAGCTACGTCATCGGCGGCAACGCCGATCGCGAGTATTTCTCGGCCCCCGACACGATCGCCGACCATGTCACCGAGCAGACGTGCGAGCATTGCAACACCTACAACATGCTCAAGCTGACCCGCCAGCTGTGGTCGTGGCAGCCGGAGGGAGCGCTGTTCGATTACTATGAGCGCGCGCACCTCAACCACGTCATGTCGGCGCAGAACCCCGCCAACGGCGGCTTCACCTACATGACCCCGCTGATGACGGGCGCGGAGCGCGGCTATTCGACGGTCGACGACGACGCCTTCTGGTGCTGCGTCGGCTCGGGGATGGAAAGCCATGCGAAGCACGGCGAAAGCATCTTCTGGGAAGGGGATGACGGCACCTTCTACGTCAACCTGTACATCCCCGCCGATGCCACCTGGGCGAAGCGCCGCGCGCAGGTGACGCTCGACACGCGCTATCCGTTCGAGCCCACCTCGACGCTGACGTTCGCCAAGGTGCGCGCCGGCCGCTTCCCTGTGGCTCTGCGCATCCCCGCCTGGGCGAAGGACAAGGCAGTGATCACGGTCAACGACGAACCGGTCACCCCCGTCCTCGCGCGCGGCTATGCGATCGTCGAGCGGCAATGGCAGGCACACGACCGTATCGCCATCACGCTGCCGCTGGAGCTGCGGATCGAAACCGCGCCGGGCAGCGACCAGCTGGTGTCGGTGCTGCGCGGACCGATGGTGCTCGCCGCCGATCTGGGTCCGGTGGCCGAGAAGTGGCAGCGGGCCGATCCGGCGCTCGTCGGCGCCGATCTGCTCGCCGGCTTCACCGCCGCCGATGCCGCGACCGGGCGCTACGCGACGCGCGGCATCGTCCGTCCCGCCGACCTGACGTTCGTCCCCTTCTATCGCCAGTACGAGCGGCGCAGCGCCGTCTATTTCAAGCGGTTCACCGATGCCGCCTGGGTGAAGGAAGAGGCCGCGTACAACGCCGAACAGGCGCGCCTGCGCGACATTGCGGCACGCTCGGTCGACGTCATGCACCTGGGCGAGATGCAGCCCGAACGCGATCACGACCTGAAGAGCGAAAGCTCCTATCCGGTCACCTATCGCGGGCGCCAGGGACGCGACGTGCGCTCGGGCGGCTATGTCGACTTCGCGATGAAGGTCAAACCGGGTCCGCTGATCCTGCAGGCGACCTATTGGGGCAGCGAAACGAAGCGCGACTTCGACATTCTGGTCGATAACGTGAAGATCGCGACCCAGCGGCTGGACAATGACAAGCCTGGCGCCTTCTTCGACGTCAGCTATCCGATCCCGGTCGGCGTGACGAAGGGCAAGCCGTCCGTCCGGGTGAAGATCGTGCCCCACGACCGCAACACCGCCGGCCCCATCTTCGGCGTCCGCATCTATACCGCCGCGGCGGCCGGCGTCGCCTGATGAACGGCGGGGGGACCGACGTCACGCTGTCGCTCGACGCGCTGCGCACGCTTGCCCGCGACACCCTGTTGCGGGTCGGGCTGGCGCCGGATCACGCCGATGCGGTGACGGAAACGATGGTGGCGGGCGAACGCGACGGCTGCGCGAGCCACGGCATCTATCGCCTGCTCGTCGCTGCGAGCAGCATCGAGCGCGGCGTCGTCGTGCCCGATGCGGTGCCGGTGGTCAGCGAGCCGGCGCGTGCGCTGGTGAGGGTCGATGGCGGCGGCGGCTTCGCGCAGCTCGCCTTCGCACGGGGGCTGCCGGGGCTGGTCGCCAAGGCACGCGACTTCGGCATCGCCGCGCTGGCGCTCAACAACGTCGTCCATTTCGCGGCACTGTGGCCTGAGGTGGAGCTGCTAGCCGACCAGGGCCTGGTCGCGCTCGCCTTCACCCCCAGCCACGCCTGGGTCGCGCCCGCCGGGGGGACGCGGCCGGTGTTCGGCACCAATCCGATCGCGTTCGGCTGGCCGCGGCCCGGCCGCGCGCCGTTCGTCTTCGACTTCGCCACCAGCATGGTCGCCCGCGGCGAGATCGAGCTGCACCGTCGCGCCGGTCGACCCGTGCCCGACGACTGGGGCTATGACGCCGACGGCAACCCGACGACCGACGCCGCGGCGGTGCTTGCTGGCGCCATGCGCACCTTCGGCGGGCACAAGGGATCGGCGCTGGCGGCGATGGTCGAACTGATCGCCGGGCCATTGATCGGCGACATGACCAGCGCGGAATCAATCGCAGCCGACGGCGGCCGTGGCGGATCGCCGATCGGCGGCGAGCTGATCCTCGCGGTCGATCCCGCCGGCTTCCTCGGCGATGCGGTCGCCGCCGAGCTCGATCGCGCGGAGGCGATGTTCGCGAGCATCGAGGACCAGGGCGCCCGCCTGCCGTCGAGTCGCCGGCACGCCGCTCGGGCGCGCAGCCTCGTCGAGGGCGTGACGATCCCGCGCGCGCTGTATGACGACATTCTCGCGATCGGGGCGGGCAAGGCGGACTAGCGTCGTGATGGGAACGGAATGACGGGAGAAGGAACGCCGATAAGCATTGGCCGCCGTGCAACGAAGGCGGCATTATGCGTCGCCGCCGCCTGGATCGCGGCAACCTCTCCGATCCAGGCGCAGGCGCGATCCGCCGCCGCGACACCACCGATGGGCTGGAACCCCTATAACGCCTTCGACCTGAACTATGGCGAGGCGGAGGTGATGGCACAGGCCGATATCCTGGTGTCGTCGGGGCTAGCCCGGCTCGGCTACGACCATGTCAACGTCGACGACGGATGGTGGCTGCGACGCGAGGGCAACACGATAAGGGTGCGGACCGGCATCTATCCGTCCGCCGCCCTGCCCGACGGATCGACCAGCCTGCGCCCGTTCGTCGACCGGCTCCATGCGATGGGGCTGAAGGCGGGAATCTATACCGACATCGGGCGCAACAGCTGCTCGCAGCGCTGGCGCCCGCACACGCCCAACCTGCCGCAGGGCACCGTGATCGAGCGCGAGATCGGCACCTACGGCCACCACGCGCAGGACGCAGCCCTGCTGTTCGCGACCTGGGGGTTCGACTTCATCAAGGTCGATGCCTGCGGCGTGGCCGACTATGGCGCCGATGTCGCCGAGGTGAAGGACGGCACCTATCGCGCCTTCCCGCCGCTGATCGTCCGCGAGCGGCCGGTGGCGTCCGACGCCCGCGCGCTGGCGCGGCAATATGCCAGCTTCGCCGAGGCGGTCCGCCGCGCCGCGCCGGGCCGGACGCCGCTGATTTCGATCTGCGCCTGGGGTCAGGCCGACGTCAACGACTGGGCGCAGCACTACGGACATCTGTCGCGCACCAGCTTCGACATCGCGCCGACGTGGGACGCGATGCTCTTCAACTTCGACTCCGCCGCCTCACGGGCGCTGTTCGCCGGACCGGGGCATTGGAACGACCCCGACATGCTGGAGGTGGGGAACGGCGCGTTCGACACCCATCACCTGACCGAGGCGCGAACGCACATGAGCCTGTGGGCGATACTGGCGGCCCCACTCATCCTGGGTAACGACCTGCGCCGCATGACGCCCGAGATCGCCGCGATCATCGGCAATCGCGACGTGATCGCGATCGACCAGGATGCCGCGGGCAACCAGGGTGTCGTGGTCTCGCAGGATGACGATGCGCAGATATTGGCCAAGGCATTGTCCACTCCGGGGCGCAAGGCGGTGGCGATCGTCAACCGCGGCACCCGGTCGCTCGACCTGACGGTGCCGCTGGCGGATCTAGGGCTGTCGCCAACCGCACTGACGATGTCGCGCGACGTCTGGACCAAGCGGTCGGCGCGGGTACGCGGTGGCCGGATCGCGGTGACCCTGGCACCGCACGAAACCACCCTGTTGCTCGTCGACGGTCGCCCCTTGCTCGCCGGCGTCGACCAGCCCGCCGACTTGCCGGCGCGCTTCGACGTCGCGGACGAAGGATACAAGGCACCCGATCGCACCCCCGCCCACCAATGGGTGCTCGCCCGGATCGGCTATCGACCCTATGGCGAACCGCTGATGCTGGACGGACGGCAGGACCATGCCGGCCTGGGCGTAGCGGCGGGATCGCGGGTCGGGATCGACCTCGGCGGGCGCTATGCGCGGCTGACGGTCGATCCACGGATGCTGGCGCAGACGCGCGGGCGCTTCGTCATCCGCGGCGATGGCAAGACGCTGGTGCACGGCAGGGCCTCACCACGCGGCAACGCGGTGACGCTGGACGTTCGGGGCGTTCGCCGGATCGAGCTGATCGCCCCGCCCGCCACCGGTGGGACCACCAGCTTCGCCTGGCACCGCCTGCGCCTCACCCGCGCCTGAGCCACCTCTCTCCGACCGCACCGATCAGGGCCGGCCGAGGGCTCAGGCGGTCAGCCAGACGATCGACTGCGGGCCGGTGCGGCGGCGCGCCGCGGGCTTCGGCGCCGCCGCGGCGGCCTCCGCCTTGACCGCCGCGCCGGGCGCATAATCGACGGCCACCTCGCCGCCCGGCAGTTCGCGGATCGGATCGCCGGTACGGTTCATCCAAGCGAAGTACGGCACGGCCGTCATCGGCGAACCGTCGGCCCAGGTGCCGCGCAGGATGTTTACGCCGCCCAGCAGATCGGCTCGCCATTGCGGCGTCACCGGCGCCGCGCCGAGCGCTAGGTCGATCGTCGGCTGGTCCGCCCGTTCGACGTTATAGACCAACGGCCCATAGCGCAGCGCCACCTTGCCGCGATTAGCCGCGATACGCTCGTCGGCGGTGATGCGCTGGACCGCCATCGGCAGGTCAATTTCGATCCGGTCGCCCGCGCGCCACTCGCGCTCGATCACCGCATAGCCGCGCTCGATCGTCGCCGGCGTGCGCTTGCCGTTCACCGACAGCGACCGCAGGCCCTGCACCGCAGGCGTCGCCGTATATAGCGCGCTGGTGCTTCGGTTGGGGACCCGGACGCGCAGCGCGAACCGCGCCGGGCGCTCGGGGTTGACGGTGATGGCGACGCGCCCGTCCCAGGGATAATTCGTCAGCTGCGTCATCGTCACGTCGACGCCCGCGACCTTGCCGACATCGATCGTGCTGCCGACGAACAGATTGACGTACAGGCCGTCGTCGCCCTTCACATAGGTCCACGTCGGCAGCATCAGCAGCGTGCGCGGGATGTTGCCGACGCAGCACGGGCACACATGCCATTTCGCGCGATCGGTATCGACCAGCGGATTGGTGTAGGTGAACGTCTTCCCGTCGAGATCGGTCGCGCCGAGCAGCGCATTGTACATCGTCTCTTCGTAGAGATCGGCATATTTGGCGTCGTGATACGCCAGGTTCATCTTATACTGGAAGAAGATCAGTCCACAGCTGGAGCACGACTCACAATAGGCATCGTTGCGCAAAGCATAATCGACGCCGAAACCTTCCGCCGTATCGCCGCTGCCGACGCCGCCAGTGACGTAATATTTGCGGTTGACCATGTTGTCCCACAGCGACAGCACCGCGCTCTGGTAGTCATGGTCCCCGGTCTCGGCGGCGACATCGGCCATCCCGGAATAGAAATAGACCGCGCGGACGGCATGGCCGACCGCTTCATACTGCTGCTCGGGCGGCAGATGGCTCTGGTCATATTCCGACCCGCCCTCGCGCGAATCGAGCAGGAATTTGGCGAGCGCGACATAGGCATCGCCGCGTCCGCCGCCCTCGACGTCGTTGACGAACCGGCCGAAGCGGACGAGCGCCTGCTCCAGTTCCTGGTGACCGTCGAACCAGGCCTTGCGACCCGGCCCGATGTTGGCGACCCAGCAATCCGCCAGCTTCTTCGCGCCGTCGTACAGCCGGCGGTCGCGGCCGCCGGTCAGCGTGTAATGCTTGATCGCCGATTCGATGAAATAGCCGGCGACATAACCTTCGTGATCGGCGCGATGCTCGGGCGACCAGCGCGCCTTCCACGCCTGGCGATCGGCGAGCGTATAGGCGGTGTGAAGATAGCCGTCGGGCTCCTGCGCCGCGAGGATGATCGGGATCCAGCGATCGAGCGTCTTGCGCATGCCGTCCTGCGCCGCGATCACCTCTCGGTCGCCGCGCGGATCGACCATCAGCGCGATGCACATCGCCTCGACCGTCTGGTGGACCCAGGCGTTCGAAAAGACATAGCCCTTGTGCCCCTCATGCGGTTCGCCGCGCAGTGCCTTGCCCGCCTCGATGAAATTGTCGATGCCGCCCTGCCCCGCCTTCAGGTCGGTACGCTCGCAATAGTCGACGCAATGCGGAATCCAGTTGACGATCAGCGACTTGGCGCGGGCGTTCCACAGCGTGCTGTCGATAGCGTATCGCGTCGTATAGACGACATCGAGCCGCTTGGCCGGCGGCGGCGCCTCCGCGCGGAGCGCGACGTCGGACTGGGCCACCTGCCCCCGCCCGGCCGCTGCCAGGCGGAGGACGTAATCGCCCGGCGTCGATACCGTCGCGCGCGTTACCGGGGCCGCCGGATTGGCGAAGCGGACCTCGCCGGGGCCGCTCACCTTCGTCCAGCGGACCAGATCGCTGGCGCCCTTCTGCAGCCAGTCCGCCTTGCCCGCCAGATAGGTCGTCCCCCCGACCACGACCGACCAATCGACCCTGCGGCGACCACCGGGGGGAAGGCCGGAACCGGTCCGCTGCTCCATACTCGCCACTGCAGCATGCCGATCGACTTCTCGCCATCGCCCATCACTTCCAGGCGAAGGCGATCGGTCGTGATCGGATCGAAGCTAGTCCGGAACCTGTCCGGCGCGGTGCCCAGGCCCTTGGCATTCCGAACCGGCACGAACGCCTTGCCGTCCCAATAGAACAGGCGACTGGTCGATGGCGCACCGACCCCGCGGCCATCGGCCCACCAATAGACGTCGATCGCATCGGTCGTGACCGGGCGATCCCAGCGATACTCGACCCACTAACCGTCGGTCTTCGGCCAGGTGCCATAGGCGCAACGCTCGGCGTCGGCCGAGTTCGCAGGCTCGGCGCCGTTGTTCAGTGCCGCATAGCTGGTATCGCCCGAAACATATTTGCCCGACGCCTTGGCGACCTTCGCCAGATTGACCGGAGCCGTCTTCGCCTCGGCGGCGAGCACAGGGCTGGCCAGCGCCACGGCGGCGCCGCCCGACACGATGCCGATCGCGCCGCGCCGGGACACGGTGATGCGTTCGGGTTGACCGACGTCGCGATCATGGTCGGTGCCGCAACATCCAGCGCCCATCGTCACTCTCCGTCATATTGTCCGATCGTATACCGTCGGCCACCAGGCTGTAATGCCCAGCCGTCGCGACCGTCGCACGCGACGGCGGGCCATCGACGAGGCCGCTGCGGCGCTAGAGGCCGCGTCCGTCGACGGGATCGAACCCGTCGATCACGCAGGCCGGCGCCTCGATCCGGGTAGCGTCGCGATAGGCGCGAACCTTGTCGCCTTCGCAATATCCCGCCGCCGTCGTCTCGACCTTGACGATCGAGAAGCGGTCGAGGCCCGCGCAGGGCGCGCCCTTGAAGCGGATGAAATAGGATCGGGCCGCGTTGGGCTGCCCGCGCAGGAAGACACGGCCATCGGGGCGAGCGACGGGCGCGGCGACACGCGCTGGCTTGACGCATCGCGGGGCGGTCGACCCCTGCGCCGCCGGCTGCGGCGCCCCCGCATCGGCCGCGGTCGCAACGGCGAACGCTGCAATTACGATGGATCTCGTCAGTCGGCGCATGGGAAGCCTCCACCATTGTCCTGCAGCGATACCTCGGTGTCGCGCAGCGCGAGGGTGATCAGGTCGACCATTGCGCCGTGGGCCGCCGACGGATCGCCGGCGGCGATGGCGCGGAACAGCGCACGGTGCTCGGGCATCGGGTCTCGCGGCAAGGCGCGCTTGCGCTGCTTGCAGATCGTCGTCCACGCGATCGCCGCCATGATCGACGTGGCGAGCGCCGTGACCATCTCGTTGCGCGTCGCTTCCAGCATGGTCATGTGAAATCGCTGGTCCGCTCGCCGCCCGCGCGCATCGGCCAGGCCGTAATGCGCCATGAGGTCGAGCGCTTCGCTCATCACCGCGACATCCGCGTCCGAGCGTCGCAGCGCCGCCATCTGCGCCGCATTGGGCTCGACCATCATGCGCAGTTCGAACAGGTCGCGAATGAATTTCGCGCTCGGCTCCGCCTTGAACTGCCAGGCGAGCAGATCGGGGTCGAGCAGGCTCCAGCGCCGCCGCGCCCGCACCTTGGTGCCGGCCTTCGGACGGCTGTCGACCAGCCCCTTCGCCGACAGGACGCGGAATGCCTCACGCAGTGCGGACCGCGATATGCCGATCTCGTTGGCGAAGGTGACCTCGCTGGGAAAGACGTGGCCCTCGGCGAATTCGCCCGAGAGGATCTTGACCGCAAGTTGTTCCGCCACCGTTTCGGCGCCGCGGATCTTCTCGCCGGGACGGATCAGCGAATCCCCGTCGAGCGTGGCATTGAAAGATCGCAGGACACCCATCGGCAATACTTACCTCAATTCCGCAGCCTCGATCGTCACGACGCGGTACAGGCGACGATAAACTTCCGGGGCGGTTGATCCAAATCCTTCGGCGAGCGCCGAGGATCGAGGTCGGGTAGCCGAGGGATCGCCGCCGCGCGACGCCCCCTCCCGATCAGGCGCCGTCAGAAGCGGAAGCTTGGGGAGGTGAAGGACGGAATGCCCGCACCATATTGCGGCGAAAAGAAATCGACGTTGGCGGTCTTGATGCCGCTATTCGGGCGAAGGTTCTGCTGAACGAAGTAATATTGACTGACACTGCCAGCACGAAATCGAGCTTGTCGCTAGCGCGTCGTTGCAGGCAGAGATTTCCCCGCGAAGCTGCCGTCGGGCGCTCGTTTCACCTCCAGTAATCACACGCCGGGATTGGCGGACGGCTGGTCGAAGATGACCGCCACATCATCGAACCGCACAGGCGTGGCGGCCGCGGCGACCGGCGATGTGGCAATGCCGGCCTGCTGCGCCGCACTGAGCGACGGCGGCAGCACCGACGTCAACAAGAGCAGCAACGACGAGCGCACGGTGATATCCTTCAGCCCGAATGGCACGAGCGCCCGCCGACGCGTAGCGCGATCCGTTACCGACATGGCGCGACGTCCCCGACGGGGCCGTTCGCGGCGCGGCCGCCGACGGTGGGCGCCAGCGCCTCCCATTCCTGCACCGCCACTGCTGCGTTGGTGCCGTTCGCTTGCGAGGCATCGAACACCGCCCGCAGGCACCGCGTCGTGACCGGCGTGAAGCGCGTGTCCTGATAGCGTCCGGGCTCGGTTCCGTAGCCGGAAGGCCGGTCGACCGGCTGCCAGCGCTTCGCCGCGCCGTTCCAATATTCGATGTGCCAGCTTTTCGGCGGGGCGACGCCGACCCCCGATCCCGCAGGTTGATCGGCGAAGAACCATATCCGCGAACCATCGAGGGTGACCGGCGCCGGCCAGCGATATTCGATCCAGCTGCGAGCGGGCATCGCGCCGTTCCAGTTCCCCCACATGTCGGGCGGCAGCGGCGCCGCTTTGACGATCCCGTCGTTCAGCGCCTTGATCCAGAACCGCACCAGAACCGGCTCGTTCGACGCCGCGGCGACGGCCGCCCCGGCGATGTTGCGTGTCGGCGGCGGGGCGGGCCGGGGGCGCGGGTCGGCGTGATCGGCCGGATCCTGGCGGGCTGGACGCTGTCGTCCCACTACATCCGATCGAGCGCGACCGACCGGCGGAACGTGCCCCAATAGAGATAGACCCGCTTATCGTTCGTCGACGAGCACGGTGGGATCGATGTTCTGGATGTCGTTAGGCTGCGGCGTCAGTTGCGAGACGATCGGCCCCGCGGGATGCGCATCGCGCCATGGCCCAGCGGCCAATCGGCGACGGCAACGCCGATCGCGAACCGATCCTTCGCCGTGCTGTCGCGCTGCATCACCGGCGCGTAGAGATAGAAGCGGCCGTCGGGGCCCTTGACGATCTGGCCGGCATAGGTCCGCCCCGGCTCCGCCCAGCGGAACAGCGTCTCGGCCTTGGCGATGGTGGGATAGTGCCGCCATCGGCCCGACGCCGGATCGCGGGTCGAGAAAAGCTGCCATTCCTTCATAACGAAGTCGTTAAGACGATTGGCCCCACCGCAGCACCATTCACGCATTATGGCGCATCGTCGCCGAACGCCCGGACGGCAGTACCGAGGTGTTCTGGGGTCACGCCACCACCGCCCGCGAAGCCGCCAGCAAGGAGGCACTGACCCGCCAGGCGGCGCAGCGACCCGGATGGACGCGCTTCGCCTTCGAGGTCGTCGAGCTTACCGGGCACTGATGCGGCAGGGCTCCGGGTCGCCAAGTCAGCCGAAGCGTTCGATCCGGAACGGCTCGATAGACACGGCGGGCGCCTCCTCCGCGACCAACGCTGCGATGATTTCCGCCGTTACCGCCGCCAGCGTCAAGCCGAGATGCTGATGGCCGAACGCATAAAAGAGGTTCCCGACCCGCGACGATCGCCCGATCGCCGGCAGATAATCGGGCAGTGTCGGCCGTGATCCCATCCAGCGGGTGAACGGCGGCGCCATCGCCAGGCCGAGCGCGGCGACGTGCGCCTCCAGCCGTTGCCATTTACGCGGATCTGGCGGTGCATCCGCGCTGCCCAGTTCGACGAAGCTCGCCGCCTGGACGCTGTCGGCATAGCGGGTGACGATCATCGAACGATCCTCGAACACCAGGGGCGGCACATCGTCCGGCCAGCAATCGGCTGCGGCGCGGATGTGATAGCCGCGTTCGGCGATCAGCGGCGCACGATGCCCCGCCACAGCCGCCAGCGGCGCACTGGCAATACCGGCGGCGATCAGGACTCGCCCCACGTCGTGCCCAGCAATCCGGGCCTGTCCTCCGACGACCGATAACCGCGCCTCCTGCCTGACGAGCCGTCCGCCGGCCTCCACCAGAGCCCGCTCGAGCGCCGCCGCCAGCGCCGTCAGATCGCTGATGTGTCCGCTCCCGTCGAACCGGATCGCGCTCGCGACGGGTGCCGCGCAAACCGCCGCTATCCGCTCGAGATCGCCTGCCGATGCCGGCTCGACGGTGGCATCGCCCGTTTCCGCCGCGCGCCACGCCGCCTCGCCGCGGGCCGCAGTCTCCGGGCTTTCCCAAGCGACGAGGTGGCCCTCCTCGCGCAGCAGTTCCGGCGCATCGATCGCGGTCGCCAAACGTCGCCAGGCCGGCATCGCCTCACTCAGCAACGCGCCCAGCGCGGCGCTCCCCCGCCTGAAGCTCGTCGGTCGGCTCGCGGCCAGGAAGCGCGGCGCGAACGGCAGCCAATGCCGCGCCATCGCCACCGGCATGTCGAGCGCGCCGCCCACGGAAAAGCGTCGCCCCCAGGCGCTGCGCACCGAGGCGGGCGAGGCCAAGGGCGCGACCTGCTCGACGGCGATGTGCCCGGCATTGTTCCACGATGCCGCGCGCCGGTCGGGATGCCGTTCGAACACCGTCACGGCATGCCCTGCCTGTGCCAGCGCCACCCCACTCGCCAGCCCGACGACGCCGCCGCCGATGATACCGATATCAGCCAACACAATTGCCCTTGTTCAACGCATCGCAGTTTCGTATACGATTTTCGATATTGCAATGGGGTTGAGAAAATGGCGGTCGATTGGAAGGGTGTTTTCCCGGCAGTGACGACGCAGCTCCGCGAGGATCTGTCGATCGATCTGGCCGACACCCAGCGGGTGGTGGACGATCTGATTCGCGACGGCGTGACCGGCGTAATCGCGCTGGGCACCGTAGGCGAGAATAACTCGCTCGAATTCGACGAGAAAGTGTCCGTTCTCTCGGCGATCGTCGAGGTGGTGGACGGTCGCGTCCCGGTCATCACCGGGGTGTCGGAATATGACACGCGCCGCGCCGCGCGCTACGCCCAGGCCGCCGAGAAGGCCGGCGCCGACGGCCTGATGCTGTTGCCGCCGATGGTCTACGTCCCGAAGGCGCACGAACTGGTCAACCATTTCAAGGGCGTCGCGAACCAGGTCGGGCTGCCGATCATGCTCTACAACAACCCGCCGGCGTATCGCACGGTCATCGACCAGGACGTGCTGGCGGGGCTGGTCGACGTGCCCAACATCGTCGCGGTCAAGGAAAGCGCGCCGGATACGCGCCGCTTCACCGACTTCCGCAACGCGTTCGGCGACCGCTTCGTGCTCTTTGCCGGCCTCGACGACGTCGCGCTCGAGGGGCTGTATCTCGGTGCGCAGGGTTGGGTGTCGGGCCTGACCAACGCCTTCCCGCGCGAATCGGTCGAGCTGGTCGCCGCGATCCAGCGCGGCGACCATGCGACGGCGCTCGCCATCTATCGCTGGTTCATGCCGCTGCTCCACCTCGATGCCGAGCATGACTTGGTCCAGTCGATCAAGCTCGCCGAGCAGGTGATGGGTCGCGGGTCGGAGCGCGTGCTGCCGCCGCGCTACGTGCTGGAGGGCGCACGCCGCGCCGAGGTGATCGCGATGGTCGAGAAGGCCGCGGCGACCCGCCCGACGCTCGACCTCGCTCGCGCCGCGTAAGGCGTCATGCGGCACACCTTCTTCTGCATCGACGGCCACACCGCGGGCAACCCGGTGCGGCTGGTGGCAGGCGGTGCGCCGCTGCTGAAGGGTGGATCGATGTCGGAGCGGCGCCAGGATTTCCTGGCCCGCTTCGACTGGATCCGCACCGGCCTCTGCTTCGAGCCGCGCGGCCACGACATGATGTCGGGCGGCTTCCTCTACCCGCCTACGACGCCCGAGGCGGACGTCGGCATCCTTTTCATCGAGACATCGGGATGCCTGCCGATGTGCGGGCACGGCACGATCGGCATGGTCACCTTCGGGTTGGAGCATGGCCTGATCCAGCCGGCCACGCCGGGCGAGCTGGTGGTCGAGGTGCCGGCGGGCACGATCCGCATCGCCTATGAGGCCGAGGGCGACAAGGTGACCGCGGTACGGATCACCAATGTCCCATCCTATGTCGCCGCGACCGGCGTCGCGATCGACGTGCCGGGGATCGGCCCGCTCAGCGTCGATGTCGCCTATGGCGGCAACTATTATGCGATCGTCGAACCGCAGGGCGGCTACACCGGCCTCGACGATCTCGGCGCCGACCGGCTGATCGCGCTCAGCCGCACCGTCCGCGAGCAGATGCGCGCCGCGATCGAGCCGGTCCACCCGCTCGATCCGACGATCCGCGGGGTCAGCCACGTCCTGTGGGCCGATCGCCCGCGCGCCAACGACACCGATGGCCGCAACGCGGTCTTCTACGGCGACAAGGCGATCGACCGCTCACCCTGCGGCACCGGCACCTCGGCGCGGCTGGCGCATCTCGCCGCCAAGGGCGTGTTGAAGGCGGGCGATCGCTTCGTCCACGAAAGCTATATCGGCAGCCGCTTCATTGGCCGGGTCGAGGCCGCGACCATGCTGGGCGACGTGCCGGCGATCATTCCCTCGGTCGAAGGATCGGCGATTTCCACTGGTTTCAATACCATCTGGATTGATCGCGCCGATCGCTTCTGGGAAGGGTTTCAGGTTACGTGACGCCACCGCGTCCGTCGTTGGTTGGAGACCGTTCATGAGCATCGTCGTCCGCACGCTGTCGGAACGGGTGTTCGAGATCGTTCGCGAGCGCATCGTCGCCGGACGACTCCCGGTGTCGACCGCGATCCGCCAGGACGCGCTGGCCGCCGAGCTGGGGATCAGCAAGATTCCGCTGCGCGAGGCGCTGGCCCGGCTGGAACAGGAAGGCCTGCTGACCAGCCACGCCAACCGCGGCTATTTCGTCCGGCCGATGTCGACCGACCAGGCCGAGGAAATCTACGCGCTCCGCCTCGCCATCGAGCCCGCTGCGGCCGCCTATGCCGCCACGGTGGCGCAGGACGCGGATCGTGCGGCGGTAACCGACGCCTTCGTCCGGCTCGACAGTGCGGCGCATGAAAACCTGCTCGAAGTCGCCATTCGCAATCGCGATTTCCACGTCGCCCTGGTGAGGCCCGGGCAACGGCTGCTGACCACCCAGCTGGTCGAGCGGCTTGCGGTGCTCTCCGAGCGCTACGTCATCGCCCATCTGGAGCCGGCCGAGCGCGAATCACGCGCGCACCGCGAGCACAGCGAGTTACTCAACGCCTTCCTCGCCCGCGATGGCGCCAGGCTGGAGACGATGCTCATCGGCCATATCGGCGCGACGCTGGACGATCTGCGCGACCAGTTCCAGGCGAACTGAACCGCCTCCGCGCAGCGACGCGCAGGCGGCTGGTCCGATCGGTCAGCGGCAGCGAACCTGGTTCTGGTCGACGGAGCGCCCGGCCAGGCCGCCCACTGCCGCGCCGAGCAGCGTGCCCACCGTTCGGCTGCGTCCACCGTCGATGACGTTACCCAGGATGCCGCCGCCGGCCGCGCCGACGATCAGGCCGGTCGTCCCGTCGCTGCGCCGGCAGTAATAACGGCCATCGGTGCCCGCATAGACGCGGTCGTTGGTCGACAACACGCGCTCCTGATAATTGCCCGCGCGATAGTCGCGCGACGGGTCGTAATAGCCGCTCTCGCGATCGTCGCCGTAGGGGTCGGGCGCCTGGCGATAGCGGCCGTTGTCGTACGCGGCGCCCCGCAGCGCGCGGTAGCGATCGGCCTCCTGCCGATAGAGCTGATATTCTCGATCGAATCGCGCCTGCGCCTGCTGGAAGCGCGCATCGTCGACGCTGCTCTGCGCCAACGTGGGGGTGGCAAGGGCCATGGACCCGATCATGGCGCCGGCGGCGACTAGGATGCAAAGCTTCATCGGACGATCCTCTTCGATCAAAGGCAAGTCTGCCCAACAATACGCAGCAACCTTGCCGACGTTCCTGACGCGCCGGCCGATCGGATACCGAAGCCCCTTCCAGACGTCGATCCCATCAGCCGAATCATCGCGGCGGGAGCGTTCCGAACGGGGCGATGAGTGCTGGCGGCAAGGCAACTTGATTCGCGGAAACGCCGCACCGCCCGCATCCTGAACGGCCGCCGCTGGGATGATGTCGTTACCCTATCACATGGCGGATGCCGATCAGATCGCCATGTTTTGCGGTAATGCATTGATTTCAAAGACTAAATTCTATCCCAAGTGCAGTTAACCATTTTGTGTAAGGTTTTGAAACAGACTATCAAAGAGATGGTTCCATACGACATCCTCGTCAAATTATCATTTGATCCTGATGTGTTACCAGGAGATCAAAGGAATAGTCCCAAAACGGGATAATGTTTAATCTAGGATGAACGGAAGTGCTCGGTTAGTCGGTTCCTCGTCAGCTCCAAACGGCTGTCGCAACATCATCTGCTTGGACACAGGAACCTCATCATGCGCACTTTCGCCGCAGCTATCGCGCTCAGCGCCGCTGTCATTGCCTCGCCGGCGATGGCCGCCGTTCAGGGCACCACCACCGCGACCTTCTCCGATGCGAAGCCGACCACGGCCGTCTACACCGGCATGGGCACCAACGCGATCACCTGGGGCACCGCCACTTCGGGTTCGCAGGTCAACCGCCTGACCTTCGGCGCCAACACGCCCTTCTCGGCGACGCTCGGCCAGCAGTTCAAGATCGGTTCGATCTCGTACTACAACGGCACGATTGAAAACGGCACCGAGCTGACCAGCGTCGGGCTGAACCTCGCGTTCAACTTCGCCGATCCCGCCATCGGCGCGTTCACCAAGAGCTTCACGCTCGGCCTGACCAGCACGCCGAACACCGGCACGGCCGACCAGAACGCCGACTTCGTGACTTTCCCGTCGTTCAACACGACCGACACCTTCACCGTCAACGGCCAGGCATATCAGTTCAAGCTGCTCGGCCTGACCAACGTGGTCGGCGACGGCTTCCTGTCGTCGAACGCCAGCCAGTTCAACGTCCGCGAGGGTGGCAACGCTTCGGCCGACGTGTTCGGTATTCTGAGCGCGGTGCCCGAGCCCACCACCTGGGCGATGATGCTCGTGGGTTTCGGCATGGTCGGCGCCTCGGCCCGCTATCGCCGCCGCAGCGTCAAGGCCGCGATCACCGCGTAATCCGCATATCGCCACAACGCTTGGGGGGCTGCCGACGGTGTCGGCAGCCCCTTTTATTTGTACTGCGGCGCGGTTGACCTGCGCCGAGAACCGCGCGTCGATGTGCCAATTCAACCGACTTATTGGTTATTTTCCAAATAAAAGTGATAATTATCTGTATAAAATGCGTTCTTGTCCAGTTTTTTTTGTTGCAACATATTTTACCAACAACGCATCAATATTGACCACATCACTATCTGTCTGATTTTCTGTTGAAGCTTTTTAGAGGTCTTCATCATGCTTGATGAAGTCTAAATCCTACGGAACAGCATTAACCAGTCACCAACAAGCCTAACCTATGTTTCGAAAGATAAGTTTCGAGAAGGTTTAGATCAATACAGCACTTGCAAAGCGTTCATCCATGAATTCGGCGGCCAGGAACGGGGTTCTGGAGCTGGAGACGGCGACGCGCGCTGTTCGCGTGACGGCCGAAGCAGAAAAGCGCAAGGCGCGCACCTTCGCACGCCAGCAGAAAGCTGCGGAGCGCATCGCGTCGGTGACGTCACAACTGTCGGGTGGGATCGTCGAGGCGACATCTGCTACGAAAAAATCGCGAAAGTATTCGAAGTAGATCAGCGTCGGCGCCGAGGAAGCGTCAAGCGCCGCCCAGCAAACGATGAAGTCGATCGGCCAGGCCGACGGGTTGCTGCGCGTGCGATGAAGACCGTCCTTCTCGAACGGTTCGTGCAGGAGGCGCGCGAGCTGTTGCAGACCTCCGCCTCGGGGCTGTTGACCCTCGAACGCGATCCCTCGGACGCGACCGCGATCCACGAGGTGTTCCGCGCCGTCCACACGCTGAGGGGCTCGTCGGGCTCTTCGAAACGCCGCCTTTGACCCGGCTGGTCTATCCCGGCGAGGACGTGCTGTCGCAGGTGCGCACCGGTGCGATGGCGCTCGATTCGAACCTCGTCGACCTGCTGCTCGACAGCCTCGACCATGTCGGCGGCTTCATCAACCAGCTCGACCGCGACGGCACCCTGTCGGGCGATGCCGACCGGATCGCGACCGGCCAGGCGGGCGCGCTGAGGGCGCGGCTCGGCGGCGCGCAAACCGCGACCGCGGCGGTGATGGAGGCGACGCTTGCCCCCGCGCCGGCGGCCTGGCTCGACGGCTTCACGACCGAGGAACTGGCCACGGCCCGCGCGCAGCCCGCGGCGATCGTCGTCCGCTACACGCCCGAGGACGGCTGTTTCTACGCCGGCACCGATCCGCTCGCCGCGATCCGCGACATGCCCGAGCTGCTCGCGGTGGCCGTGGCGCCTCGCGACGCCTGGGCGGCAGCGGCCGACTTCGACCCCTATCACTGCAACATGGTCTTCACCGCGATCACCGGCGCGTCGCGCGACGCGATCGAGCAGGCGATGACCTATGAAATCGATTCGGTCGAGCTGCGGGCGCTGGCCGATGCCGCGCCGACCGTGGCCGCGCCCGTCGGCGATCCCGCCGATGCTGCTGAGCGAGGCGGGGCGGCATATCGTCCGCACGCAGCTGCGCGTCATCGCCAGCGGCTATGACCCCGTCCGGCTGCGCTCGACCGGCGCGCTGGTCGGCAACCTGCTGCGCAGCCTCGGCGAACACGACATGCGGACGCGCTGGGAAGCGACACTCGCCGACGCGATCGCCGCGCAGGACGTCGCGCCCGTCGCTGCCTTCCTCGCCGGGCTGGAGCAGGCCGCCCCGTCCGAACCATCGGCGCCGGTGGCCGACGTCGTTGCGCTGTCCGCCGCCGATGCTGTCGCCCTCCCCACAGCCTCGACCGCCGGCCGAGCGGTGACGGGCGACCCGCCGCAAGATGCTCAAGGTCGACCAGGCCAAGGTCGACCTGCTGATGAACCTGATCGGCGATCTGGTCGTCCAGAAGAACGCGATGCCCTTCCTCGCCCGCCGGGCCGAGGAGATCCACGGCTCGCGCGAGATGGGCCGCGAGATCAAGGAGCAGTTCGCGACGCTCGCCCGCTTGGTGGGCATCGCCCCGGCACCCGCCGCCACCCAAACTGCCTAAGCTCGAGAGACCTACGCCATGACCGACTGCCTCCTGATCGTTGACGATTCCCCCTCCATGCTGATGGGCGTGTCGATCGCGCTCCACCCCACCGGGCTCGACATTGAGGAAGCCGACAGCGCCGAAAAGGCGTTGCAAGTGATCGACGCCGGGCTGAAGCCGCGGATGATCCTGACCGACCTCAACATGGGCGGGATGAGCGGGATCGACCTGGTCAAGGCGGTCCGCAAGCTGCCCGGCATGGGCTTCACCCCGGTCGTGCTGCTGACCACCGAATCCCAGGACGACATGCGCCAGATGGCGAATGCGGCAGGCGCCACCGGCTGGCTGGTCAAACCGTTCGACCCCGACAAGCTGGTCGCGCTAGTCAAGAAGCTGGTGCCCTGAACGGCGTTGGTGTGGGAATGGCGCACCCGACAGGATTCGAACCTGTGGCCTCTGCCTTCGGAGGGCAGCGCTCTATCCAGCTGAGCTACGGGTGCGTGCTGGCCGTCGCCTAGCAAAGCCGCAGGCTCGGCGCCAGCCCCTCGTCATCGCGTGTCGAGCGTCATCGGCTGGAAGGGGGCGAGGCCGCAGCTGGCGCCCTGGAGCGGGCCGCCGCCGGTCGTCAGGACGGTAATGATATCGTTGGCGCACAGCTGGCTGAGCGAGGTTGCATAGCCGAAGCGCCGCTCGAAGCCGAGGCCGGGGCAGCGGGCCGGCAAGGTCACGCGCCAGCCGCGACGACGATCGCGCATAAAGTCGATCACCAAATCGCTGCGCACCCGGCTTTCGCGGATCGCCTGGAGCGGGATGCAGGTCTGAGGGCTGGCCGTCGGCGTCGCGTCGGGGATGCGATCGCCGGCGACGGCGGCGCCGGCCGCGAAGGAGAGCAGCAACGTGGCCAGGCGCATCATTCGGCCTCCGGGATCGCGGCGCCCTTGGGCGGCGGGGTCTTCAGCTTGAACGCGCAGAGATCGGCGACGATGCATCGCCAGCATTCGGGCTTGCGCGCCTTGCAGACATAGCGGCCGTGCAGGATCAGCCAGTGGTGCGCGTGGAGCCGGAACGGCTGGGGCACCGTCTTCTCCAGCTTCAGTTCCACCGCGAGCGGCGTCTTGCCCGGCGCCAGCCCGGTGCGGTTGCACACGCGGAACAGGTGCGTATCGACGGCGAAGGTTTCCGCACCGAAGGCGACGTTCATGACGACGTTGGCGGTCTTGCGACCGACGCCGGGCAGCCGCTCGAGCGCGTCGCGATCCGCCGGCACCTCGCCGCCATGTTCGTCGACGAGCTGGCGCGACAGGGCGATGACGTTCTTGGCCTTGGTGTTGAACAGGCCGATGGTGCGAATGTGATGGCGCAGCGCATCTTCGCCAAGCTCCAGCATCTCGGCGGGGGTCTTCACCTCGGCGAACAGCGTGCGCGTCGCCTTGTTGACGCCCGCATCGGTCGCCTGCGCCGACAGCACGACCGCGACGAGCAACTGATAGACGTTGCCCGATTCCAGCTCGGTCAGCGGATGGGGATCGTTTTCCGCAAGCCGGCGGAAGAATTCGACGACGTCGGCCTTCTTCATAGCCCCAGCACGTCGCCCATCCGATAGCGGCCGGCGGGCTGGCCGGCGAGCCACAGCGCCGCCTTCACGGCGCCGCGCGCGAAGATGCCGCGATCCTGCGCGTCGTGGCTGAGCGTCAGCCGCTCGCCCTCGCTGGCGAAGACGACGCTGTGGTCGCCGACGATCGAGCCGCCGCGCAACGACGCCATGCCGATCGTCCCCTCGCACCGCGCGCCCGTCAGGCCGGCGCGGGCGTCGACGCGCAATTCGGCGAGGCTCGCTCCCCTGCCCTGCGCCGCCATCTCACCAAGCAGCAGCGCGGTGCCCGACGGCGCATCGACCTTGTGGCGGTGATGCATTTCGACGATCTCGATGTCCCAGTCGCTGCCGAGCCGCGCCGCCGCCTCGCGCACCAGCAACCCGAGCAGCGTCACGCCGAGCGAGGTATTGCCGGTCTGGAGCACCGCAATGTGCTGCGCGGCGGCATCGATCGCGGCGTGATGGGCGGGCGTGAGGCCGGTGGTGCCGATCACGATCGGCGTCCCCGCCGCTATCGCCGCGGCGAGATGCGCGTCGAGCGCCGAGGGCGCGGAGAAGTCGACGAGCACATCGGCGGCGTTGGCGATGGGCGCCGGATCGTCACCCGTGTCGGTGCCGCCGGCCAGGCTGGCGCCGAGATCGGCGAGCTGATCGGCGATCGCGCGTCCCATCCGCCCGGCGCTGCCGTAGATGCCGACCGCGGTCATGCGCGAGACACAAAGTCACAAAGTTCGCACCCTCTCGCGGGCGCGCGCGAGCGAGGGGGAAGGTTGAGCGGGGCCATTGGCTGCGCGATGCGGGATGGATCGGTCATTGCGGCTACCCTGCCACAAGCGGCGGGCTGTAGGACAGCGGGATGTGCAAGCGGTGTGCGACACGGCTGTCATCATCCGCGAATGTTAAGACTCTTCACGCTCGAGCGGTGTGGTCGCATCGCATGGTGAGGCCGCCGACAAAGCAACGAACCGTCGTAAAAGCGGGCTTACTGGGTGGATCGACACGTCAAGCCGTCACCCCTGAAACCGCTCAATAGGGCCATGCCATGAGCTCCCCGTGGAACCGGCATTCCGATACAAGGATTTGCAGTCATGCGCGGTCGTAGCGATAACCTTCGACGGTGCTATCCGCCCCACGTCTGTCATGATTTGAGCCGAACCGGTGGTCGGCTTTGATCGATGTCGCTGCTGACCGGTTCGTAAAGCCGCGCCCGACCACCTGTCCCACGGCGGGACTCAAAAAGACAAAGACTCTTCCTTAATCTTGCATTAATCACTTCTTATCAGCTGCTTGAGCTGGGGGAGAGAATGATGAAGGGCCTTGTTCTGGCGGCCGCTGCCGCTGGCGTACTCATGGCGTCTGCCGCTTCGGCGCAGACCACCACGGTCACGACCTTGGATGGTTCGCAGGGCATGGCCGCACCTGCCAGCGAGCAATATGCCAATTCGACGATTTCGATCACGTCCAGCACGGCGCTGAGCGCCGATGGCTCACTGGCCTTCACGGGTGGGCGCGGACGCGTTCTGAACGGCAACAATTACGTGCCGAACCAAAACTATGGCAGCGCGAACAGCATTGTCAGCCTGACGGGTGACTATCTCGTCAACAATGGCGGTATCGGCGGCATCCAGTCGCCTGCTTTCCGAATCTATGTGCAGGATGGCGCGCAGCGCTCGGAGTTGATCTGGGAAGCGGCAAACAACGGCGGTTACACGCTCGGCCAAGCCGGCAGCGTGACCGCCGCCAGCCTGTTCTGGCAATTCGTCGCGGGCCCCGGTGCGACGCTGAACGGCCAGGGCAAGTACGTGCTGCGCACCGCTGCGGCGTGGGGCGATCTGTACAGCGCCAATGCCATCGTCAGCGCGTTTGGCGTCGGCTTTGGCGGCGACGCCGGTGCCACGTTCAATGCGCTGGCCGACAATGTCGTGCTGACCACCGATAGCGGCTCGCGTGGCTACGCCTTCGCGGCGGCCATTCCTGAGCCCGCTACCTGGATGATGATGATCGCCGGCTTCGGTCTCGTCGGCGGTGCGATGCGCCGTCGTTCGGTGAAGGTCGCCATCGCCTGAAGCCTGCTTCAGGGTATGCTCGAAGAGCCGTCGATCGCGAGATCGGCGGCTTTTTTGCGTTTGGGCGATTAGCTTCCGCCGCCCGTCCTGGAGAAGGCACCCGCGTTCAGTGACCGCTTGCAGGCAGGAGCGGCGCAGTAGAAGTAGAGCGGTCATGAACGCCGTTCGCAACCTCGTCATCCTCACCGGCGCCGGCATCTCTGCGGAGAGCGGGCTCGCCACCTTTCGCGGGCCCGGCGGGCTGTGGGAGGGGCACCGGGTTGAGGACGTGTGCACGCCCGAGGCGCTGGCGGCCGATCCCGAGCTGGTGCACCGCTTCTACGACGCGCGGCGTGAGGCCCTGGCGAGCGTCACGCCCAACGCGGCGCATCGGGCGCTGGCGCGGCTCGATACGACTTGGACGGGCGATCTGCTGATCGTCACCCAGAACGTCGACGACCTGCACGAGCGCGCGGGCGCGCGGCGGATGCTGCACATGCATGGTGAGTTGCTGTCGGCGCTGTGTGCGGCATGCGGGGCGCGCGTGCCCTGGAGCGGGTCGCTGCCGCCGGGAGCGCATTGCGATGCCTGCGGGGCGGCGGCGCTGCGGCCCGACATCGTGTTCTTCGGCGAAATGCCGTATGCGATGGAGCGGATCGAACAGGCCGTGGCGAGCGCGGACCTGTTCGTGTCGATCGGGACGTCGGGCGCGGTCTATCCGGCGGCGGGCTTCGTCCAGCTGGCACGGCACTATGGGGCGGAGACGCTGGAGTTGAACCTGGAGCGATCGGCGGGCAGCGACTGGTTCGAGGAGACGCGGCTGGGACCGGCGAGTGCGCTGGTGCCGGCGTGGGTCGACGAGATGCTCGGCTAGGCGAGCGCCCTCGCCATCACCGGGTCGGCGCCGCTCGCGATCGTGGCGGGGGTGCGGGGAATGGCGATGTCGGGGATGATGCCGGCGTCGGGCTGGGCCGTGCGCGGGAAGGTACCGATCAGCGGCAGATCCGCCTCCAGACCGGTGTTGGGCAGGCGGAAGAAGTAGAAGCAGCCGCCGTTGATGCCGCGGCGATTGCCGCCGGTCGGCTCGCCGATCAGCGTGCCGAGCCGCTCGCGCTGGATCATCTGCGCAAAGCCGAACGTGGCCGAGCTGTTCTGCGGGCCGACCAGCACTGACAGGCGGCCCGCGTAGCGGCGCCCTTTCGGCGCGATAACGGGCGCGTCATGGTCGGTGCCGGCGAGTTCCCAGAAGCGATCGTCGTAGCGCCTCGCCCCGACGCCGAGCCGATCGAAGCTGCGATCCCAAGTGTCACAATAGGGGCGCAGGGCATCGGGCAGCGTCTGGTAGCGGACGAGGCGGCGCGCCGGGTCCGCCACCAGCGGCCGCTCGATGATCCGCGCAACCAGGGCATCGCCGCAATCCAGGCCGCCTTCGTTGCGGCGGACGTCGACGATCAACCGAGGCACGCGGTCGGCGATCAGCCGGTCGACCTGCTGGTCGAGCCAGCCCTGCCAATCCCACTTGCTGTCGTAGAGCCCCCAGCTGTCCATCGTCAGCACCGCCGCATCGCCGCGGCGGTCGATCGACCAGATCGGGGCGTCGGCATGCTGGGCATCGGGCGCCGCCTGCTGCGTGCGGCGCTGGGCGAGCGTCACCGCCTCCACCCGCGCCGTGCGGCGGCGGCCATCGGGTGCGCGGACGTCGAGGGTGTAGCGGGTCGCGCCGCCGACGATCAGCGCATGGAAGACGTCGAAGCTTTCGTAGCCGTCCTCGCCCAGCACCGACATCAGCTGGCGACGCTTGGCGTCGTTGTGGCCGTCGGCGCGCGCGACCGGCATCAGCGCGGCGAGGATATCGGCGGCCGGGCGACCGTCGACGCCGAGGATCTCGCTGCCCGGTACGATACCGGTGGCGAAGGGATCGGCGGTGACGACCATGCGATCTCCGAGCCAGGTGAACTGGAGCGGGATCCGCGTCGGCGTATCGAACAGTGCCGCCTGCACCGCCTTCTTCTGGTTGTAGAAATTGGCATAGCTGTGCCCGCAGCGGATCGTTGCCAGGAATCGCGACAGCGCGACGTAGAAGGCCGCAAGCGTCAGCGGGCGCGACGCAGCGGCGGATAGCGCCGCGAAGCCGGCGTCGATCTGCGCGAACGTGTTGTAGCGGAGAAGACCGGGGTGAAGCGCCTCATAGCCCTGGCGCAGCAGACGGATATCGTCCTGCATCGCCGACACCGGCAGCATCGCCGACCCCACCGCCCCCCGCGCCGCCCCCGTCAGCAGCGCGGCCGAGGCGCCGCTCATCACCGTCCGGCGATTATATTCCCCCATCGCGCACCCCCTTTGGCCGGCCGCTACTCCACCCAGTCCAGCCCGATGTCGCGATACAGTTCGCGGTCCTCATCCCAGCCCGGCTTTACCTTGACGTGGAGATAGAGGTGGACCGGCTTGTCCATCAGCGCGGCGAGTTCGGTGCGGGCGCTTTCGCCGATGGTGCGGATGCGGCTGCCGCCCTTGCCGAGCACGATCGCGCGCTGGGTGGGGCGCTCGACCAGGATCTGCTGATGGATCTCGACCGAGCCATCGGGGCGATCCTTGTAGCTCTCGGTCTCGACCGCGCTGGCATAGGGCAGTTCCTCGTGGAGCTGCAGATAGAGCTGCTCGCGCGTCACCTCCGCCGCGAGCGCGCGTTCGGAGGCGTCGGACACCTGGTCCTCGGGATAGTGCCAGGGCCCTTCGGGCATCGCGGCGGCGAGCGCGTTCTTGAGCTGGGGCAGGCCGTCGCCGGTCGCGGCGCTGATGAACCAGGTTTCGGCGAAGGTGCAGACCTCGTTCAGCCGCTCGGCATGGAGCAGCAGCTTGGGCTTGTCGGCGAGATCGACCTTGTTGAGGACGAGATACTTGGGCTCGGGCCGGTCCTTCAGCCCTTCGACGATGTCGGTCACCTTGGGGCCGAGCCCGGCCTTGGCGTCGACGACGAGCATCAGGATGTCGGCGCCCTCGGTCCCGCCCCAGGCGGCGGCGACCATCGCGCGGTCGAGCCGGCGCTGCGGCGTGAAGATGCCGGGGGTGTCGACGAGCAGGATCTGGGCATGGTCCTGGATCGCGACGCCGAGCAGGCGGGTGCGCGTCGTCTGCGCCTTGGGACTGACGATCGCGACCTTTTGGCCGACGAGCGCATTGACGAGCGTCGACTTGCCCGCGTTGGGCGCGCCGACGACGGCGACGAGGCCGCAGTGCTGGGTGGTAGTTTCGGTCACGGCACCTCTTTGCGCCGGATGGGGGGAAGCGGGCAAGCTTTTGGAGACTGGCTGGCCTTGGTGGCTCTCACGGCGGTCCAGGAGTCATGGATTCCCACCTTCGCAGGAATGACGGGGAGCGCATCCCGCGCTACAGCCCTGCGCCATGACCATATTCGTTACCGGATCGAGCCGCGGAATCGGCGCGGCGATCGTCGACAGCCTGGGCGCCGCGGGCGTTCCCGTGCTGGGCCATGGCACCAGGAGCGGGATCGCCGCCGACTTCGCCGATCCCGATGCACCCGCGCGGGCGTGGGCGGAAGCGCTCGACCAGGCGGGGGGCGCGATCGACGTGCTCGTCAACAATGCCGGAATCTTCGAGGCCAATCCGCTCGATGGCGACGATGCCGCATGGAGCGAGGGCTGGGCGCGGACGATGCAGGTCAACCTGACTGCCTCGGCCGAGCTGTGCCGCCGCGCGGTACTGCACTGGCAGGAACGCGGGGTCGGCGGGCGGATCGTCAACGTCGCGAGCCGCGCCGCCTATCGCGGCGACAGCCCGGCGCACTGGCATTATGCCGCGTCGAAGGCGGGCATGGTGGCGATGACCAAGACGATCGCGCGCGGCTATGCGAGCGCCGGCATCCTCGCCTTCGCGGTGTGCCCGGGCTTCACCATGACCGGCATGGCGGACGACTATCTGGCGAGCCGCGGCGGCGACAAGCTGCTTGCCGACATCCCGCTGGGTCGCGTCGCCAGCCCCGAGGAGGTGGCGACCACCGTCCGCTTCCTCACGCTGGAGGCGCCGCCGTCGATGACGGGCGCGGTGATCGACGTGAACGGAGCGAGCTATGTCCGCTGATCCCGTCACCTGGAAGCTGACCCTGCCCTGCACCAAGGCGGAGGCCGAGGCGGTCGCGGCGTACGACGGCGAGATCGATGCGGTGCTCATCACCACCGAGGTCGACGAGGCGGCGGGCGAATGGCGGCTCGACGCCTATTTCGAGGGCGAGCCCGATGCCGCGACGCTCGGCCAGGTGCGCGAGCTGGCGGCCAGCGGCGGGTGGAGCACCGCCATGCCCGAACCGCTGTCGGACGAGGATTGGGTCGCGATCAGCCAGCAGGGGCTGGAGCCGATCCGCGAGGGGCGCTTCGTGGTGCATACCTCGGCGCACCCGGGCGACGCGCCCGACGGTGGTCGCGCGTTCCTGATCGATGCCGGCCAGGCGTTCGGTACGGGGCACCACGGCACGACGTCGGGGTGCCTCGCCATGCTCGACCGGCTGGCGGTAGAGGGTGAGCGGTTCGCCAACGTCATCGACCTCGGCACCGGAACGGGGCTGCTCGCCTTCGCCGCGCGGCACCTGTGGCCCGAGGCGCGCGTGGCGGCGACCGACATCGATCCGATCGCGATCGACGTGACGCGCGAGAATATGGCGTTCAACGACGTCGACCAGGTCGCACTGGTGGTCGCGGACGGCACGCGCGATCCCGCCATTGCCCAGAGCGCGCCTTATGACCTGGTCATCGCCAACATCCTGGCCGGACCGCTGATCGCGATGGCGCCCGAGGTGGCGGCGATCGCTGCGCCGGGCGCGACGATCGTGCTGGCGGGATTGCTGACCAATCAGGCGGAGAAGGTGGTCGACGCCTATGCCGCGCAGGGCGCCAGCGTGCGCGCGCGCAACGTGAGGGGGGACTGGACGATCCTGTGCCTGACCGCGGCGGCTGAGCGACGATCGGTGGGTACCGATGGCAGCGGGCGCGGAGATTGGGCGATCGACGCGTGACGTGATCGCTCCTCCCCCCGAGGGGGAGGGGGACCAGCGCAGCTGGCGGACGGGTATTTTCCGCGGGCGGTGCCGCTTGGGGAAGCTACCCCTCCACCACCGCTACGCGGCGGTTTCCCCTCCCCCTCCGGGGGAGGATTTGCTGGACCTTCGTGCGATCCCCCCGTTATCCCGGCGAACCGGGATGACGGGGCGCCATTACGCCTTGGCCAGCGCGTATTCCTGGGTGCCCGTCGTGATGACCTCGTCCCCCGGTTCGATCTTCGCCACGGGGATGTCCGGCTGGCGCTTAAGCTCCTCGTACAGCGGCGCGAAGTCGGTTTCGACGGTGGCGCGGAGGAGTTCGTCGAAGCTGGGGATGACGAAATAGTTCTGCTGGAAGTCGTCGATGCGATATTCCGTGCGCATCACGCGGGCGAGATCGAAGCCGAGGCGATTGGGCGACGGATCGTCGAGCGCGAAGCGGCTTTCGGCGGAGCTGGAGACGATGCCGGCACCATAGATGCGCAGCCCCTCCGGCTCCTGGATCAGGCCGAACTCGACGGTGTACCAATAGAGGCGCCCGAGATATTTCAGCGCATCGTGCTGCATCGCGCGCTGGCCGCCCTTGCCATAGGCCTCGAGATAGTCGGCGAAGACCGGGTCCGACAGCATCGGCACGTGGCCGAAGACGTCGTGGAAGACGTCGGGTTCCTGCAGATAGTCGAGCTGGTCGGGGCGGCGGATGAAGTTGCCCGCGACGAAGCGGCGGTTGGCCATGTGGTCGAAGAACACCTCGTCGGGAACGAGGCCGGGGACGGCGACGACCTGCCAGCCGGTCAGCCCCATCAGCCGGTCCGACAGCTCCTCGAAATCGGGGATGCCGGGCTTCGACAGCTTGAGCACGTCGAGTCCGCGCAGATAGGCGTCGGAGGCGCGGCCGGGCAGCAGCTTCGCCTGGCGGGCGAAGAGGGTGTCCCAGGTGGCGTGTTCCTCGGGCGTATAGCGATCCCAATGCTGGGGGATCGTCCAGTCGGCCGCGGCGCCGGGCGGCGGCGAGTCGAGAACATGGGTGTCGCTCATGGCGCGATCCTAGCATAGCGTGCGGGAATGGTTGAAACGCTCAAGCGCGGCGCCTGGTTCTCGACGGCGGTGGTGGCGGCGCTGCTGATGCTCCTGGCGCTCTACGGCATGGCGGGGATGATCGGCGGCGCGATCCCCGCGAACCGCGACTGGCGCGCGCCCGACCGGGGTGTCAGCGTTTGGGTGGAGTCGAACGGCGTCCACGTCGGCATCGTCGTTCCCAAGCGGGCAGGCGGCGTCGACTGGCGCGGCTTCGCATCGCCACGCGACCTCGGCGACCCACGCTTCGCGGGCTACGACCATCTGGCGATCGGTTGGGGCGAGCGCGACTTCTTCCTCGGCACGCCGACCTGGGCCGATGTGCGGCTGCCCACCGTGCTGGCCGCGGGCTATGGCAGCGACGCGACGCTGCTGCACGTCGAGCATGTGCCGCGCCCGCGCGAAGGCGGCGACGTGCGACGCGTCGTGCTGACGCCGGCCGAATATCGCCGGCTGGCGGCGGCGATCATGGCGAGCCGTGGCGCAGGGCCGGCGCGGCGCGGCTATGCGGCGAACGACGTCTTCTACCCGGCGCGCGGGCATTACAGCGCGGTGACGACGTGCAACGCCTGGGTCGGCTGGGTGCTGCGCTTCGCCGGAGTGCGGGTCGGCGCGTGGACGCCGTTTCCCGAGACGGTGCTGTGGTGGTTCTGACCCCGCGGGCGCCGAGCAAGGCGCTATGGGCGGCGGAACTGCCCCGCGCGGCGTGGATGGTCGCGACCTGGTGGCGGCATCGCGCGATGCTGGCGGCGGCGCCGCGGGGTGACGGGCGAGCGGTGATGGTGCTGCCGGGGCTGTTCAATTCAGACCGGTCGAACGCGGTGATGCGCGGGTTCCTGCGGCGGCTGGGCTATCGCGCCGAGGGCTGGGGCCTGGGCCGCAATCTGGGGGTGCAGACGGTGGGGGCCGACGCCGAGCGGCTGATCGCCAGGGTCGAGGCGCTGGCGGCGGAAGCCGGGCCCGTGACGCTGATCGGCGTGTCGCTGGGCGGGATCATGGCGCGGCTGGTGGCGCATCGCCGGCCCGATCTGGTCGCGCAGGTCGTCACCGTGTCGTCGCCCTTTGCCGGCAGCGGCAAGGCAACCAACGTGTGGCGGGCGTTCGAATGGATGACCGGCGAACGGCTCGACGATCCCGCGGTGGTCGCGCGCAGCGAAGCGATCGCGACGCCGCTACCCTGCCCCAGCGTGGCGATCTGGAGCCGATCCGATGGGCTGGTCGCGGGGGAAATCTGCCGCGACGGACATGGGGTGGCGGTGGAGGTGCGCAGTTCGCACCTGGGGGTGCAGCTGCGGCCCAAGGTGTTGGTGGCGGTGGCGGTGGCGGTGGCGGCCAGCCACCGCCCCTCGTCATCCTGAACTTGTTTCAGGATCTCTCGCGGCGGCGCGACACGGCGAGAGATGCTGAAACACGTTCAACATGACGGCCTTGAGTCTGAACCTAGTCCCGTCCCGCGCGGTAGCCGTCGTACTCGCCGCAGCCGTCAGGATCCTTGCGGCAGCGTTTTTCCCACTCGCGGCGTTCCTTGCCTTCGCGAGCTTCGGCTTTCCGCATCTTGCGACCATAGTTGCGGTCGGATTCCTCCTGGCTGGTCGTCGTCCAGTCGACGGCCTTGCCGACGACCTGGAACGGCGCCTTCACGATCGAGGTCGCGGTGCTGACGCAGCCGGTGAGCGCGACCAGCGGCAGGAGGAACAGGATACGCATTACTTAGGCCTCCGCGCCCGATTGCGGGCGGCGACCCCGATTGCGGGATAGTCGGTGAAGAAACCGTCGATGCCAAGCCCGAGAGCGGCCTCGATCTCGCCGGGCAGGTCGCCGTGCGCGTCGGGCCGATCGCCGCGTCGGAAGGACGCGCGCAGGAAGACGTTTTCGGCGCGATACGTCCAGGGGTGAACGCGCAGCCCGGCGGCATGGGCGTCGGCGACCAGCGTCGATGGCCCATCGCCATTCCACAGCTGCGCCTTGTCGGGGCCGATGCCGAAGGCGTAGCTCGCGACATCGGCGAGGCCGGCGGGGGTCAGCATCGCGGCATAGCTGGGGCTGGCGCCATCCGCCGGACCGCCCTCGCCCGCCATCAGCTGGATCAGGCGGATGCCGGTCATCGCGTGGATGCGCTTCAGGTTGGCGACCTCGAACGACTGGATGAAGACCGGGGCGTCGGCGGTCGACCAGCCGGCGGCGCGCAGCTCCTTGACCAGCGGCGCGTCGGTGGCGAGGCCGACGCTAGCGAAATAGGTCGGGTGCTTGGTTTCGGGATAGATGGCGACGTGGCGCCGCTTCGCCAGCGCGATGATCTCGGCCAGCGTCGGGATCGGATAGCGGCCGTCATAGGCGGTGTTGCCAGGGCGCAGCCTGGGCAGGCGTTCCTTCGCACGCAGCGTCTTCAGCTCGGCGAGGGTGAAATCCTCGGTAAACCAGCCGGTCAGCGTCTGGCCGTCGATCGTCTTCGTCGTCCGCCGCGCAGCGAATTCGGGATGGGCGGCGACGTCGGTGGTTTCGGAAATCTCGTTTTCGTGGCGGGCGACGAGGACGCCGTCCTTCGTGGGCACCAGATCGGGCTCGATGACGTCGGCGCCCTCGTCGATCGCCAGCTCATAGGCGGCGAGCGTATGCTCGGGCCGCTCGCCGCTGGCGCCGCGGTGGGCGATGACGATCGGCGGCGAAAGTGGCTGTGACATGGCGCTTTCCTGCCCGAGCGGCGTTGCGTAGGCCAGTAGTAGAACGACGAACATAGAACCTCCCCGGCACGGGGAGGGGGACCATGCGCCAGCATGGTGGAGGGGTAGCCCCAGGCACTGGACCTATTGGGCTGCCCCTCCACCACTCGCCTTCGGCGAGCGGTCCCCCTCCCCGTTCCGAGGAGGTATAGGAAGGAAATGCGACATGGCGGAGAATGACTCGGTGCTGGCCGCCGCGCAGGCATGGCGGGGGGCGTCGATGGCGATCGCGACGGTCGTGTCGACCTGGGGATCGGCGCCGCGGCCAAAGGGCAGCCATATGCTCGTCCACCAGGACGGCCGGTTCGAAGGATCGGTGTCGGGCGGCTGCGTCGAGAGCGACATCATGGAAACTGCGCGACAGGTGATCGACGGCGCAGCCTTCAGCGTGAAGAGCTATGGCGTCGCCGATGCTGCCGCCTGGGAAGTCGGTCTGCCGTGCGGCGGCGAGATCGAGGTGATGGTGCAGCCGGTCAGCGCGGAAGGCTTCGACCCCGAGCTGTTCGACCGCATCGCCGAGGCACGCGCGAACGGCGACGCGCTGACCGTCCACACCGACCTTGCAACCGGCCATTCCGACCTGCGCCCGGCGGAGACGGGGGCGGCGTTCGTCAACCGCTACGACCCGCCGCGGCGGCTGATCGTCGTCGGCGCGGTACAGATCGCGCAGGCGCTGGTGCGGCTGGCCGATGCGCTGGGCATCGAGACGGTGGTGGTCGATCCGCGCGCACGCTTCCTGACCGAGGAACGTTTCCCCGGCGCGACCCTCGACGATCGCTGGCCCGACGAGGCGATCGAAGCGCTGAAGCCCGGTCCGTCGACTGCGATCGTGACGCTGAGCCACGACATCAAGATCGACGATCCGGCGCTGATTGCGGCGCTGGCGTCGAAGGCGCGCTATGTCGGTGCGCTCGGCAGCCGGCGCAGCCATGCGGCGCGGCGGGAGCGTCTGGCCGAATCGGGCGTTTCTCCCGCCGACATCGACCGGATCGATGCGCCGGTCGGGATCGACATCGGCGCCATCGGGCCATCGGAGATCGCGCTGTCGATCGCGGCGGCGATGGTGGGAGCCTTTCATGATCGTGCCTGAGAACACCGTCCTCGTCCTCCTCGCCGCCGGCCGGTCCGAACGGTTCGGCAATGTCGGCAGCAAGCTGGAGGAGGAATTCCTCGGCCGGCCGCTCGGCTATCATGTGGCGGTCGCGCTGGAGGCGGTGCCGTTCATGGCGCGGGTCGCGATCGTCGACGGCGGGCGGCTCGACTATACCCGCTACGGCTTCACCCATGTCCACAACGACGATCCCGCGCGCGGCATGTCGCAGTCGGTGCGGCTGGGCGTGACCGAGACGATGCGCCTCGGCGCGGCGGCGGTGGTGATCGCGCTCGCCGACATGCCGCGCGTCACCGCGACGCACATCTACCATCTGTTCGATGCCGCGACGGGCGAGGACAGCGTGGTCGCGTCGAGCGACGGGAAGGATACCAAGCCGCCGGTGCTGTTCGGGCGCGCGCAGTTCGAGGCGCTACTGACGCTGGAGGGCGATGCCGGCGCGCGCGACATGGTGAAGCGCGGGCGGCATGTCGTGACCAACCCGGCCGAATTGATCGATGTCGACACGCGCGAGGAGCTGGAGCAGCTGCGCGAGCTGGTCCATGCCCCAGAGGCGCTTACTCGTGCCGGAGCGCGTCGATTGGGTTGAGCGCCGCCGCGCGCCGCGCGGGGAAATAGCCGAAGACGACGCCGATCAGCGCCGAGATGCCGAAGGCGAGCAGGTTGATCTCGGGCACGAACAGGAACGGCAAGCCGCCGAGCGCCGACAGCGCGCCGATCGCGAGCTGCGCCACTACAAGTCCGATGACACCGCCGAGCATCGACAGCGCCACCGCCTCCACCAGGAATTGAGTCAGCACCTCGCTGGCGACCGCACCGATCGCGAGGCGGATGCCGATCTCGCGCGTCCGCTCGGTCACCGAGACGAGCATGATGTTCATGATGCCGATACCGCCGACGACCAGGCTGATCCCCGCGACCGCGGTGACGATCCGCGTCAGCAGCGTCGTCGTGCTCGAGAGCGTGTCGCTGATCTGCTTGGTGTCGAAGATGAAGAAATTGTCGTCTTGCCCCGGTTGCAGGTGACGCAGCTGGCGCAGCAGGCTGGTGAGCGACGCCTGGACCTGGGTGGTGTCATAGGCCTGGTCGACGCCGACGAGGATCGCGGCGAGCTTGTCGTCGCCGGTCAGGCGGCGCTGTACGGTCTTCATCGGCATTAGGACGACATCGTCCTGGTCGCCGCCGAACCCCGCCTGGCCCCGCATGCTGAGCGCGCCGATGACGTTGCACGAAATGTCGGCGACGCGGATGCGCTGGCCGATCGCAGCATTGGGGTCACCGCCGGGGAAGAGGTTCTTGAGCACGGTATTGCCGAGGATGCACACCGCCTTGCCCGCCTGCTCCTCGTCGGGCGAGAAGTCGCGGCCGGCGGTCAGCGGCCATGCCTGGACGGTGAAATAGGCGTTGGTGGTGCCGTAGATGCTCGTCGACCAGTTGGCGCCGGCGTAGATCGCGGTGCCGCTGCGCTGGACCGCAGGGGCGACCGCGGTGACGCCGGTGATCTGCTGGCGGATCGGGCGGAGGTAATCGTCGGTCAGCGGCGGCGGCGGCGGCCCGCCACCCCCGCGGCCGAAGCCCTGGCCGGGGCGGATCTGGAGGATGTTGCTGCCGAGCGACGAGATGTTCTTCTGCACCTGCGCCGTCGTCGCCTTGCCCAGCGTCACCATGGTGACGACCGCGGCGACGCCGATAATGATGCCGAGCGTCGTCAGGAACGAGCGCAGCAGGTGGCGGCGGATCGACCGCAGCGCGAGGATGAGGGTGGTGCCGAGCATGACTTACTTGAGCCCCTCCCCTTTAGGGGAGGGGTTGGGGTGGGGCAGTCGCCAAACGGCGCGAAGGGGGAGAGTTCGCGCGACATCCAGAATGTGCTCACGAACACCCTCTACGTTCGTCATGACATCGGTGTGCGTCACTCGGACCGTGGTGAATCCATGGGCGGCCATAATGGCGTCGCGCTGCGAATCTGCTTCGTGATCGTGCGTGTGACCGTCGACCTCGACGATCAGGCCGAGGGTCGGGCAAAAGAAGTCCACGATACGCATGCCGAGCACCGCTTGGCGTCGGAATTCGAAGCCGCCGAGCTGACTGTTCGTCCGGCCGCGCCAAAGGCGCTTTTCAGGTTCGGGCGGTTCTCGGCGCATCTGGTGCGCACGAGCTGCCAGCCGGGTCCCCCACCCCAACCCCTCCCCTGAAGGGGAGGGGCTTGCACGTGTCTCCACCATCACAGCGCCACCTCTTCGCCCTGACGGTGCTGGTTCTCGATGCGCTCGACCAGGCCGTCCTTGAAGTGGACCACGGTGCGGGCGAAGGCGGCCATGTCGGGTTCGTGGGTGACCATCAGCACGGTGATGCCGCTGGCGCGGTTGAGGTCGGTGAGCAGTTCCATGATCTCGACCGAGCGTTCGGAATCGAGGTTGCCGGTCGGCTCGTCCGCCAGCAGCACGTCGGGCTGGGTAACGATCGCGCGGGCGATGGCGACACGCTGCTGCTGGCCGCCCGACAGCTCGGCGGGGGTATGGTCCCACCATTGGTCGAGGCCGACCTTTTCGAGCGCCGCCATCGCGGTCGCGCGGCGGGCCTTCTTCTCGTCGCCGCGATAGAGCAGCGGCAGTTCGACATTCTCGAGCGCGCTGGTGCGGCTCAAGAGGTTGAAGCCCTGGAACACGAAGCCAAGGTACTTGCGGCGGAGCAAGGCCCGCTGATCGCGATCGAGCGCCTCGACATGGATGCCGCGGAACAGGAATTCGCCCGCGCTGGGGACGTCGAGGCAGCCGAGGATGTTCATCGTCGTCGATTTGCCCGACCCCGACGGGCCCATCACCGCGACGAAATCGCCGGCGGCGATGTCGAGGTCGACGCCCTTCAGCGCCTGGAACTGGGTGGCGCCGGTGCCGTAGGTCTTGGTGACGTTGCGTAGGGAGATGAGGGGGTCAGGCATGTGGCCCTCCCCCGTCGTTTCCAGCCACCCCTTCGTCATTCCCGCGTAGGCGGGAATACGGCGACACGGCGGTGGCGTCGCCTTCGAGAGGGCAGCCAGTATGGATCCCCGCCTTCGCGGGGATGACGGAAGGGGTGTGGGGAGGCTGAGGATTACTGGCCACCGGCCCCGCCCCCGCCGCGACGGCCGCCGCCACCGCTACCGCCACCCGCGCCGCCGGCACCGCCGCTGCGACGTCCGCCGCCGCTGCTGCCGTCGCCGCTCGCGAGCTGGCCGGTGATGACCTCCTGCCCCGGCTTCAGGTCGCCGCCGAGCACCTCGGTCATCGTGCCGTTGGTGTCGCCGGTCTGGACCTGGACGGCCTGCGGCGTGCCGTCGGCGCCCTTGACGTAGACCGTCTGGGTGCCACCGCGGCCGACCGTCGCCGAGCGTTCGCGCTGCTGGCCGCGGCGCGGGCGGAAGGTGAGCGAGCCGGCGATGCCGCCGCCGCTGTCGGCCTTGTCGCCGCTCGCTGGCTTGAAGCGAAGCGCCGCATTGGGGACGAGCAGCACGTTCTGCTTGTCCGACGTCACGATGTCGGCGGTCGCAGTCATGCCCGGGCGCAGCTCAAGCGTCGGATTGCTGACGGTCAGGTCGGCGGCATAGGACACCACCTGGCCGGTCGTCGTGCTTGTCGTGGTGCTGCTGCTCGACGAGGTCGCCGAGCTGACCGTCAGGTTGGAGCCGAGATCGACGCGGCTGATCGTCGCGGGGAAGGTCTTGCCGGGAAAGGCGTCGACGGTGAAGCTCGCCTTCTGCCCGCTCTTGACGGTGCCGACATCGGCCTCGTCGATCGCGACTTCCAGCTTCATCTTCGACAGGTCCTCGGCGATTACGAACAGCGTCGGCGTGTTGAACGAGGCGGCGACGGTCTGGCCGGGATCGACCTGGCGCGCGAGGACGACGCCGTTGACGGGCGAGCGGATGATCGCGCGCTGGCGCTGCGTCTGGCTCTGAGCGAGAAGGGCCTGCGAGGCGGCGACATTGGCCTGCGCAGTCTTCAACGCCGCGATCGCGCGCTGGTAATCGGCGCGGCCGGTCTGAAGCTCGGTGCCCGAGGGGACGCGGCCGTTCGACAGCTTGTAGACGTTCTCCAGCCGGGCGAGCTGCGCCTGGGCCTCGGCGACGGTGGCACGCGCCTGGTTCACCTGCGCCTGGTTGGCGGCGATCTGTGCCTGTTGCTGACGGATCTGGTCGTCGATCTGCTGCGGATCGATCAGCGCGAGCGGCTGGCCGGCGGTGACGCGATCGTTGACGTCGACCACCACCTTGGTGACGAGGCCCGACAGCTGCGAGCCGACGGTGACCTGGTTGGTCGGCGCTAACTTGCCCGTCGCCGACACGCTGACGGTCAGGTTGCCGCGATCGACCTTGGCGGTGGCATATTCGGTCGCCTTGCTGCCGGCGAAACACTTGGCGAGCAACAGGCACAGCAGCACGACGCCAAGCACGACGAGCCCCCATTTGACCCAGCGGCGCCACGCCGGCTGCGGCTTCACGCCGAGGAAGTCGTCGAGTGCGGGATCGGCCATCAGCGGTTCTCGGGTAGGGGAGCGGTGGTCGGGACGGTGGCGCCGGGCGGCGGCGCGGTCGGGACGGTGGTCGCGTCCCACCCGCCGCCGAGCGCGACATAGAGCTGAACGAGCGCGGTCGCCTGATCGGCGCGCGCCTGGGCGATGCCGTTGGTGGCGGAGAGCAGCGCGGTCTCCTGCTGGCTGAGCGTCAGGAAGTCGGCGAGGCCGCTGCGATATTGCAGCCGGCTGAGCAGCGCGGAACTGTTGGCGGCGTCATAGGCCTGCTGGAACGCGACTTCGCGGCGCTGCGCCGAATCGAGCGCGACGATCGCATTCTCGATATCCTCCAGCGCGTTGAGCACGGTGCCGCGATAGGCGGCGAAGGCGGCGTCGGTCGCCGCCTCCTGCGCGCGGACCTGGCTGCGCAGGCGGCCGCCGTTGAAGATCGCCTGGGTCAGCCCGGCGAACAGGCTGCCGGTGATGGCGTCGCCCAGACTGCCGATCGCGCTGGCGTTGGTGTTGATCGCGCCGCTGATCGCGAGCGCCGGATAGAGCCGCGCCTTGGCGACGCCGATCTGCGCGGTGGCGGCGGCGAGGCTGCGTTCGGCGGAGCGGACGTCGGGACGCTGGCGCAGCGTGTCGGCGGGGATGCCGACGCCGACGCTGCGCGGCCCGGTGGGGATCGGCGCCACCGCCTCAATCTGTGGCTTGATCGCGCCGGGCGCCTGGCCGGTGAGGACGCCGATGCGCGAGACGGCGGCGTTGTACTGCTGCTCGATCTGCGGGATCGTCGCGGCGGTCTGCGCGCGCTGGCTGCGCGCCTGTTCGGCGTCAAGGCTGGAAACGAGGCCGGCCTGGACGCGGAAGCCGGCGATTTCGAGATTGTCGTCCTGGATGCGCAGCGAGCCGCGGGCGTTGGCGAGCTGCGCCTGATAGAGCCGGGCGAGGACGTAGTTGCGTGCCACCTCGCTCTCGACCGACAGCAGCACGGTGGCATAGTCGAAGCCCGACGCCTCGTACTGCGCGCGGCTCGCCTCGACGGTGCGGCGGATCTCGCCGAACAGACCGACCTGGTAGCTGGCGGACAGGCCGAGCGTGTAGCTGTTGCTGCCGCCGCCGCCGGTGTCGACGACGGTGCCGTCGGGCAGCGTGAACGAGCGGCCGCCGCCGCGCAGGTTCTCGTTGCGCTGATAGCCGGTCGATCCGCTGACGGTGGGCAGCAAGCTCGACCGGCTCTGCACCAGCGCCTCGCGCGCCTGGCGCAACCGCGCAACCGCCTGGGCGACATCGGTGTTGGCGGTGCGCGATTGTTCGACCAGGCGGCTGAGCAGCGGGTCGTTGAAGCGCGTCCACCAGGCGGTGAGGTCTTCCGCGGTGGGCGCCGCGGTGACCGAATAGGCGTCGGGCACACCAAGCGTGGCGGGGCTCGCCGGCTTGTAGTTCGGACCTACGGTGCAGCCCGCGAGCGCGGCGGACGTGAGGAGGACGGCAATTCGACGCATCTGGCGACAGGTGTGACCAGCCCACCGCGCGGCGTCCAGTGTGTTTATGTCGCGATTTGTCGCAGGGGGTTTGCTCCCCGCCCTTCCCCCCTGTCCACCAGCGCCATCCTGGACTCGGTTCAGGATCTCTTGGCGAGGAAGCACGTCCTCGCAAGGAGATGCTGAAACAAGTTCAGCATGACGGTCCTGGAGGGCGGCTACTCCAGCTCCAGGATCACCTGATCGACCGCCAGGCTCTCGCCCGCCTTGGCCTCGACCGACTTGACCGTGCCCGATTTCGCGGCGCGCAGGATATTCTCCATTTTCATCGCCTCGACCACCGCGAGCGGCTGGCCGGCCTCGACCTTGTCGCCGGCCGCCACATCGAGGCGGACGAGAAGTCCCGGCATCGGCGCCAGCAGGAAACGCGACAGGTCGGGCGGCACCTTCTCGATCAGATGCTGCGCATAGGCGGCGGCGCGCGCGGGCAGGACGCGGATCTTGTGCGCGGCGCCGCGCGTCGTCAGGCGGAAGCCGCTGGCGATCGTTTCGATGCGCACGGACAGCGGCATGCCGTCGACCTCGGCGTCGATCAGCCGATCGCCCGGCGTGTATTCGAGCATCAGGTCGAGCGGCTGGCCGTCGACCATCACCTCGTCCTGCGCCAGCGTCACGGCGTGGTCGGTGCCGTCGATCCGCACCGTCCAGTCGTCGGGCGGCGGCAGGCGGCGACCGAGCTGGCCGTCGATGCGGCGCGCGCGATCGGCCTGCGCGGTGGCGGCGAAGGCGGCGATGCCGGCGAGCGCGCGCTTGAGCTCGTCCGACGCGGGGGCGCCGTGGAACCCGTCGGGATATTCCTCGGCGATGAAGCCCGTGGTGATGGTGCCGCTGCGAAAGCGCGGGTGCTGCATCAGCGCGGAGAGGAAGTCGATGTTGTTGCCGACGCCCTCGATCTCGAACGCGTCGAGCGCGGCGATCTGCGCGTCGATCGCCGCCTCGCGCGTCGGCGCCCAGGTGACGAGCTTGGCGATCATCGGGTCGTAGAACATCGACACTTCGCCACCCTCGGCGACGCCGTCGTCGACGCGGGTACGTGGTTCGTCTCCACCGTTCGTGCTGAGCGAAGTCGAAGCACCTGTCCCACGCATGTAGCCCGACCCATGTCCCTCGACTTCGCTCGGGACTAACGGCTGTTGGTGGGATGCCGCTTGCGGAGCATTGTAACGCACCAATCGCCCGATGCTGGGCAGGAAGCCGCGGTAGGGATCCTCGGCGTAGACGCGGTTCTCCACCGCCCAGCCGTTGATCCTCACATCGGCCTGGCCGAACGCCAGTTTCTCGCCCGCGGCGACGCGGATCATCTGTTCGACGAGGTCGAGGCCGGTTATCTCCTCGGTCACGGGATGCTCGACCTGGAGCCGGGTGTTCATCTCGAGGAAGTAGAAGCCGTCGCCGGTGGTGTCGGCGCCCGACACGATCAGCTCGACGGTGCCCGCGCTGTAATAGCCGACCGCGCGGGCGAGCGCGACTGCCTGCTCGCCCATCTTGCGGCGCATGTCGGGCGTGACGAAGGGCGACGGCGCTTCCTCGGCCACCTTCTGGTGGCGGCGCTGGATCGAGCATTCGCGTTCGTTGAGATAGACGATGTTGCCGTGCTGGTCGCCGAGCACCTGGATCTCGATGTGGCGCGGGCTTTCGATGAATTTCTCGATGAAGACACGGTCGTCGCCGAAGCTGGCGAGGCCTTCGCGCTTGGTCGCCTCGAAGCCTTCGCGCACGTCCTGCTCACTATAGGCGAGGCGCATGCCCTTGCCGCCGCCGCCGGCCGACGCCTTCATCATCACCGGATAGCCGATGTCGGTCGCGATCCGCACCGCCTCGTCGGTGTCGGCGATCTCGCCCAAATAGCCGGGAACGACGTTGACGCCGGCCTGCTTCGCCAGCTTCTTCGATTCGATCTTGTCGCCCATCGCGGCGATCGCGTTCGGCGGCGGGCCGACGAAGGCGATGCCGGCCTCCGCGCACGCCTTAGCGAAGCTCTCTCGCTCCGACAGGAAGCCGTAACCGGGGTGGATGCAGTCGGCGCCGGTTTCCTTGGCGGCGAGCAGGATCAGCTCGGCCTTGAGATAGCTCTCGGCCGCGGGTGCCGGCCCGAGGCGAACCGCCTCGTCTGCCATGAGGACGTGCGGCGCGCGCGCGTCGGCGTCGGAATAGACCGCGACGGTCTTCAGCCCCATGCGCTTGGCGGTGCGGAACACCCGGCAAGCGATCTCGCCGCGATTGGCGACCAGGATTTTCTTGAACATCAATGCGTCCTCGGGGCGGGCGCGCCACGCAGCAGGCCCTCGGTGCTCAGGTCTTCGTCGATTTCGGGCCAGTGGATGCCGTAGCCGCCCCCCGCGCGCTCCCATGCCGAACGCTGCTCAGCGGTCGCGTGCAGCAATCGGGGATACCAGGCGAGCGGTGCCGCAATCGTTCGGCCGTCCATCAGGTCGACGATCAGACTGGCATCGTCGAAACGGACGTCGAGCACTCGCTCGTCGGTCACCCTAGCCGAAATATTCATGCCCCGCCTCCAACAGCTGCTCGCGGTGTTCGCTCACCAATGCGACGATTCCACCAATTTCGTGCGCACGGAAACCTCGGCTCTTGGCTACCTCGACGGGCTCCAGCCAGATCTTAATCGTCGCTTCACTCCGGTCGACATGGACGTGCGGCGGTTCGTTCGGCTCGTGACTGTAGAAGTAAAAGCGGAACGGACCGATCCGCATGATCGTCGGCATTACTCCGCCGCCTCGCTCAGCCGACACTCGGCCGCCATCGCGCGCAACCCCAGCTTCGCGAACAGCGCATCGTCCTTGTCGTCGCCGGCGTTGGCGGCGGTCAGGAGCTTGTCGCCGGTGAAGATCGAGTTGGCGCCCGCCAGGAAGCACAGCGCCTGCGTCGCCTCCGACATGCTCTCGCGACCGGCGGAGAGGCGGACCATGCTCTCGGGCATGGTGATGCGTGCGACGGCGATGGTGCGGACGAATTCGATGTCGTCGATCCTCGCCATCGGCGTGTCGGCCAGCATGTCGCCGAGCACCGTGCCCTTGACCGGCACCAGCGCATTGATCGGGACCGAGCCGGGATGCTCGGGCAGCGTCGCGAGGGCATGGACGAAGCTGACGCGATCCTCGCGCGTCTCGCCCATGCCGACGATGCCGCCGCTACACACGTTGATGCCCGCCGACCGCACCGCGTCGAGCGTGTCGAGCCGTTCCTGAAAACTGCGCGTCGTGATGACGTCGCCGTACCGCTCGGGCGAAGTGTCGATGTTGTGGTTGTAGTAGTCGAGCCCGGCGTCGGCGAGACGTTTGGCCTGCTGCGGCTCGAGCATGCCCAGCGTCATGCAGGTTTCCAGCCCCATGGCACGCACGCCCTCGACCATCGCGATCACCGCGGGCATGTCGCGCTCCTTAGGGTTGCGCCAGGCCGCGCCCATGCAGAAACGGGTCGAGCCCGCGTCCTTCGCCTGCGCCGCCGCCTGGAGCACGGCGCGCACGTCCATCAGCTTGGTCGCCTTCACCCCGCTGTCGGCGCTGACCGATTGCGAGCAATAGCCGCAATCCTCCGGACAACCGCCGGTCTTGATGCTGAGCAGCGTCGAACGCTGCACCGCGCCGGCATCGTGGTGGGCGCGGTGCACCTCGGCGGCGCGGAACACCAGTTCGGTGAAGGGCAGGTCGAACAGCGCGGCGATCTCGTCGCGGGTCCAGTCGGTACGGGTCATTCGGCGGCTTCGCTTTCGGGGGGCATGTTGTGGCCGAGGAGGCGCAGCACTTCCTCGGCGGCGGCGATCAGGTTGGTGCCGGGGCCGAAGATCGCCTGGACGCCGGCATCGCGCAGCGCCTGGTAATCCTGCGCGGGGATGACGCCGCCGGCGATGACCTTGATGTCGGGGCGTCCAGCGTCCTTCAGATGGCCGATCAGTTCGGGGATCAGCGTCTTGTGGCCGGCGGCGAGGCTGGAGGCGCCGACGACGTCGACGTCGCGTTCCAGCGCCAGCGTCGCCGCCTCTTGGGGCGTCTGGAACAGCGGGCCGGGAACGATCTCGAAACCAAGGTCGGCGAACATCGACGAGACGAGGTTGGCGCCGCGATCATGACCGTCCTGGCCCATCTTGGCGACGAGCATGCGAGGGCGGCGGCCGAGGCGGCGTTCGGTGGCCTCGACGCCGCGCGTCAGCCGATCCCAGCGCGCGTCGCCGTCATAGGCGCCGCCATAGATGCCGCTCACTGGAGTCGGCTGGGTGCCGTAGCGGCCGAAGGCGACCTCCATCGCGGCGGAGATTTCGCCGAGGGTCGCGCGGGCGCGGGCACACTCGACGGCGAGGGCGAGGAGGTTGGTGTTCTCCGATCCTCCCCCAGCTTGCTGGGGGAGGGGGACCGCCGCCGAAGGCGGTGGTGGAGGGGCAGAGGCAGCACCCGCCGTCTGCGACGGCGCCCCTCCACCACTCGGCTGTGCCGAGCGGTCCCCCTCCCCGAGCGACGCTCGGGGAGGAACTTGGGCGGCACCCTCGCGCAGCGCAGCCAGCGCCTCCTGGCATTTCGCCTCGTCGCGGGTCGCCTTAACCTGGTTGATGCGGCGGATCTGCGCCTCGCGGACGGCGTGGTTGTCGACGTCGAGGATGTCGATCGGATCCTCGTCCTTCAACCGATACTTGTTCACCCCGACGATGACGTCCTCGGCGCGGTCGACGCGGGCCTGGCGGGCGGCGGCGGCTTCCTCGATCATCGCCTTGGGCCAGCCCTTGGCGACCGCGACGGCCATGCCACCCTCGGCATCGACGCGCTCGATGATCTCCCACGCCTTGTCGACCAGCTGCTGGGTCAGGCTTTCGATATAGTAGCTGCCGCCCAGCGGATCGACGACCTTGGTCATCCCGGTCTCTTCCTGGATGACGATCTGGGTGTTGCGCGCGATGCGGGCAGAAAAGTCGGTGGGGAGCGCGATCGCCTCGTCGAGCGCGTTGGTGTGGAGCGACTGGGTGCCGCCGAGCATCGCCGCCATCGCCTCGATCGTGGTGCGGATGACGTTGTTGTAGGGGTCCTGCTCCTGAAGCGACACGCCCGACGTCTGGCAATGGGTGCGCAGCATCTTCGAGCGCTCGTCCTTGGCGCCCAGATCGGTCATCACCCGATGCCACAACGTCCGCGCGGCGCGCAGCTTGGCGATCTCCATGAAGAAGTTCATGCCGATCGCGAAGAAGAACGACAGCCGGCCCGCGAACTTGTCGATGTCGAGTCCGGTCGCCATCGCCGCGCGCGCATATTCCTTGCCGTCGGCGATGGTGAAGGCAAGCTCCTGGACCTGCGTCGCGCCGGCTTCCTGCATGTGATAGCCGGAGATAGAGATGCTGTTGAACTTCGGCATGTTGGCCGAGGTGTAGGCGATGATGTCCGCGATGATCCGCATCGAGGGTTCCGGCGGATAGATATAGGTGTTGCGGACCATGAACTCCTTCAGGATGTCGTTCTGGATCGTGCCGTCCAACTTCGCCTGAGGGACGCCCTGTTCCTCGCCCGCGACGATGAAGAAGGCGAGGATCGGGATTACCGCGCCGTTCATCGTCATGCTGACCGACATCTCGTCGAGCGGAATACCGTCGAACAGGATCTTCATGTCCTCGACGCTGTCGATCGCGACCCCCGCCTTGCCGACGTCGCCGACCACGCGCGGATGGTCGCTGTCGTAGCCGCGATGGGTAGCGAGGTCGAAGGCGACCGACAGCCCCTTCTGCCCCGCCGCCAGGTTGCGGCGATAGAAGGCGTTCGATTCCTCGGCGGTCGAGAAGCCAGCGTATTGGCGGATCGTCCAGGGGCGGCCCGCATACATCGATGCGCGCACGCCGCGGGTGAAGGGCGCGAAGCCGGGTAGGCCGGGATCGGTGACGACGTCGTCGGCGGTATAGAGCGGCTTGACCGCGATCCCCTCGGGCGTCTCCCAGGTCAGGTCGCGGCCCTTGACCTCCCTGACCGCCGCCGCCTGCCAGTCGGCAAGCGTCGGCTGCGCCTTGGGCTCGGGCAAGTCGCGCGGGGCGGGCGTGCTGCCCGCGTCCTCGCCGGTGTTGGTTTCGATATCCGCCATCGTCACTCGCCCTTGAACACGGCCTTGCGCTTTTCCAGGAAGGCGCGGCCGCCCTCGTGGCTGTCGCGCGTCTGGCGCATCGCGCGCTGGTTGTCGGCCTCGTGCGCCATCGCGGCGACGTAATCGCTCTCATAGGCGGCGCGCAGCTGGCGGCGGATCGCACCATAGGCGCGGGTCGGGCCGGCGGCGAGGCGCTCGGCCAGTGCCAGCGCCTCGCCATCGAGCGCGTCGTCGGCAACGACGCGGTGGATCATGCCCCAGTCGAGCGCCTTCGCCGCAGGCACCTTTTCTCCGAGCATCATCATCTCGATCGCGCGCGCCTTGCCGATCAGGCGCGGCAGCATCCACGATGCGCCGCCGTCGGGGACGAGCCCGATGTTGACGAAGGCTTGCAAGAAATAGGCGGTCTCGCTGGCGAGGCAGAAGTCGGCGGCGAGCGCGAGGCTGCAGCCGATCCCCGCCGCCGGCCCGCGCACTGCGCTGACGACCGGCACGTCGAGGTCGGCGAGCGCGGCCATCGTCGGGTTGTAGCTGCGCGACAGCGCGCGGTGAGTCGTCTCACCCGGATTGTCGCTGCCGAGCGCACCGCCGCCGACGTCGGCGCCCGAGCAGAAGGCGCGGCCGGCGCCGGTGACGAGCACCGCACGCGCGCCATCGAGGTTCGCGATAGCGGCGGCGATCTCCGCGAACATCGCAGGCGGCGCGGCGTTGAGGCGATCGGGACGGTTGAGCGTCAGGACGAGGACGTCGCCGCGGCGGTCGGCTAGGATGTGGTCGTAGTCAGCCATGTCGCAATTCTCCCCGTTCGTCCCGAGCGTCGTCGAGGGACATGCCGCACGCGCACCACCGATGTGTCTCGACGTCGCTCGACACGAACGGGGTGGGAGCGCTCAATGCCCGTCCCCCGGGCTTTCCATCAGCTCGACCAGCATCCCGCCCATGTCGCGCGGATGGAGGAAGATGATCGGCGTGCCATGCGCCCCGATCCGCGGCTCGCCGAGCACGGTCGCCCCCTTCGCCTTCAGCTCGGCGACGGCGGCGTCGATGTCGGGCACCTCGAAACAGACGTGATGCTGGCCGCCCGCCGGATTCTTGCGCAGGAAGCCGGCGATCGGCGAGGCGTCGTCATAGGGCTCGATCAGCTCGATCTGGGTGTTGGGCGCGTCGATGAAGCACACCTTCACGCCCTGCGTCGGCAGGTCGAACGGCTCCCCGATCGCAGTCGCGCCGAGGAGGGAGCGATACGTCTCGATCGACGCGGCGATCGATGGCGTCGCGACGCCGACGTGGTTGAGGCGGCCGAGCGTCATTCCGGTAGCCGAGGCGTTGATCCGCCGGCTTGGCGCGAGCTAAATTCGATGAGCGCTTCGATACGAACCACTCGACGGTCAATATCGATGACGGACAGGTTTATTTGCTTCTGGTCAGCGGCCATTCGTTCGAGTTCTTTTTGTAGTGCTTCGACACGCTCGTGCAGCAGCATGACATTCTTGAGGGCAAGAAACGCCTCCCCGAGCCCACTCAAGATCGGGTACTCAGCTGATCGAGCGTGTTGCGAATGTCGACACTTGTGGCACGAACCGTCTCGATCATTTTATCGAGAGACGCGACCATTGCAGGAATGGCCTGGTTTGCCTGAGCAACCAGCAACGCCAACTCCGCCTCTTGCTCGGGCGTGAGTTGTTCGTCCTCCTCCTCAACCTTACGTCGAACATATTGACCAATGGACATTCGATGCGCTGCCGCGCGAGCGGCAAGTTCAGCTTTTTTTGCCGGCGTCATCAAGATGGTCACGCGTTCCGTCTGCATGGGTGACTCCTTCACATGTCATTATAATGTGCAGGAGGAATACTCACAACGGGATGTTGTCATGTTTCTTCCACGGATTCTCAAGGCTCTTGCCTCGCAGCTTCCGCAGGCCAAGCGCAATCCGGCGGCGGGTGGAGTGGGGTTGAATCACCTCGTCGATGAAGCCCTTGCTCGCCGCGACGAAGGGGTTGGCGAACCGCGCCTCATACTCGGCGGTACGCTCGGCGATCTCCTCCGGCGTGCGGCCGCGGAAGATGATCTCGACCGCGCCCTTGGCGCCCATCACCGCGATCTCGGCGGTGGGCCACGCGTAGTTCAAATCACCGCGCAGGTGCTTCGACGCCATCACGTCATAGGCGCCGCCATAGGCCTTGCGGGTTATGACGGTGATTTTGGGCACAGTCGCCTCGGCATAGGCGAACAATAGCTTGGCGCCGTGCTTGATAATGCCGTTATGCTCCTGCGCCGTGCCGGGCAGGAAGCCGGGGACGTCGACGAAGGTGACGATCGGGATATCGAACGCGTCGCAGAAGCGGACGAAGCGCGCCGCCTTCTTCGACGAGTTGATGTCGAGCACGCCCGCCAGCACCATCGGCTGGTTGGCGACGATGCCGACCGTCCTGCCCTCGATCCGGCCGAAGCCGGTGACGATGTTGGCGGCGTGGCCCGGCTGGGTTTCGAAGAAGTCGCCCTCGTCGACGACCTTCCGGATCAGCTCGTGCATGTCGTAGGGCTGGTTGGCGCTGGCGGGGATCAGCGTGTCTAGGCTGTCCTCGATCCGGTCCCACGCGTCGGCGGTCGGGCGTTCAGGCACGGGTTCGCGGTTCGACAGCGGCAGGAAATCGATGAAGTCGCGTGCGGCGAGCAACGCGTCGATGTCGTTGTCGAAGGCGTTGTCGGCGACGCTGGTCTTGGTGGTGTGGGTGACGGCGCCGCCCAATGCCTCCTGCGTCACCACTTCGTTGGTCACCGTCTTCACCACATCCGGGCCGGTGACGAACATATAGCTTGAATCCTTCACCATGAAGATGAAGTCGGTCATCGCCGGGCTGTAGACGGCGCCGCCCGCGCAGGGACCCATGATGAGGCTGAGCTGCGGCACCACGCCCGAGGCGAGCACGTTACGCTGGAACACCTCGGCATAGCCGCCGAGCGATGCCACGCCCTCCTGGATGCGCGCGCCGCCGCTGTCGTTCAGGCCGATCACCGGCGCGCCGACCTTCATCGCCATGTCCATGACCTTGCAGATCTTCTGCGCATGGCGCTCGGACAGCGAGCCGCCGAAGACGGTGAAGTCCTGGCTGAACACGAAGACGAGGCGACCGTTGATCGTCCCCGATCCGGTGACGACGCCATCGCCGGGAATGATCTGGTCCGCCATCCCGAAGTCGACGCAGTTGTGCTCGACGAACATGTCGATCTCTTCGAAACTGCCCTCGTCGAGCAGCACGTCGAGGCGCTCGCGGGCGGTCAGCTTGCCCTTGGCGTGCTGTGCGTCGATGCGCTTCTGCCCGCCCCCTGCCCGCGCCGCGCTTCGCTTCTTTTCCAGTTCGGCGATCGTCGACGACATGGGGCATCCTCTCGTTGGGCGACGGCCTTCCTGCCCCCGCATGGACCGGAGGGCAAATGTGAAGTTGCGAAATTGCAAATGGGGCGGTTGCGGAATATTGGTTTCCAAATGCCGTTCGGCCTGAGGAGTCGCTGAGCGCAGTCGAAGCGGCGTCTCGAAGGCCCCGTGCTTCGAGACGGGGCTTCGGCTTCGCTCAGCCCCTCCTCAGCACGAACGGTGGGAAGATGGAGAGCGTGAGCGATAGAAACATCAAAACGCGGCTCTACGCCGGGCGCACGCTGCGCGACCTGCGGCTCGCCAGCGGGCTGAACCAGCGGGCGATGGCGGGGCGGCTGGGCTTGTCGGTCAGCTATCTGTCGCAGCTCGAGACCGGCGAGCGCCCCCTTACCCCGGCGGTCAGCGCGGCGCTGGCGCGGCATTATCCGCAGGCGCTGGCGCTGATCGAGGGCGAGGCGCCGGCGCGGCGGCTGGCGGCGCTGGAGGCGGCGCTCGCCGATCCGACGCTGCCGCCGGTCGCGAGCGGCGAGGCGGCGCGGCTGGCGGAGGAGCGGCCCGACCTCGCCGACCATCTGATCGCGCTCCACGCCGGTCGGCGTGCGGCCGAGGAGCGGCTGGCGCTGGCCGAGGAGGCGTTCACCGCCGGCGCCGGCGCGCGGCTGCCGTGGGAGGCGGTGCGCGACTGGTTTCACGAGGCAGGCAACTATGTCGACCGGCTCGATCGGGCCGCCGAGGCGCTGGCAGGCGAGACCGGGGTCGAGGCGGCGCTGGCGGCGATGGGTATCGCGATCGCGCTCGACGACCGCGAGGATGCGCCGCTGGCACGGTTCGAGCACGCGACGCTGACGCTCAACGCCGCCGCGCCGATCGAGACGCGGCGCTTCCTGGCGGCGCACCGGCTCGCCGCGACCGCCTTTGCCGAACCGATCGCCGCGATCGTCGCCGCAGCCGCGCTGCCCGGCGACGAGGCGGGGCGGCTGCTGGCGATCGGGCTCGCCAATTATGCGGCAGGTGCGCTGGTGATGCCCTACGCCGCCTTCCGCAGCGCCGCCCGGGACTTGCGCCACGATATCGACCGGCTGGCGCGGCGGTTCGGGGTCAGTTTCGAGCAGGTGTGCCATCGGCTCTCGACGTTGCAGCGGCCGGGCGCGGAAGGGGTGCCGTTCTACTTCTGCCGGGTCGACATGGCGGGTAACATCACCAAGCGTCATTCGGCGACGCGGCTCCAGTTCGCCCGCTTCGGCGGCGCCTGCCCGCTGTGGCACGTCCATGAGGCGGTCGCGATCCCCGACCGCATCCTCGTCCAGCATGCCGAGACGCCCGATGGCGTCCGCTACGTGTCGATGGCCAAGGGATTGGTGAAGTCGTCGGGGCGGTTCGAGCGGCTCGCCCGTCGCTATGCCGTAGTGCTGGGGTGTGAGGCGATCCATGCCGCCGACTTCGTTTATGCCGATGCGATCGACCGGCGCGGGTTGGCAACGCCGATCGGAATCAGCTGCCGCCTGTGTCCGCGCACCGATTGCGACCAGCGCGCCTTTCCGCCGAGCGACCGGGCGATTTCGGTCGAGCCCAACGTGCGCCGCGTGGTGCCGTATCGGGTGATGTGACGGGAGCCAGCGATGATGCTGATGCGTTGTTGGCGCAGGAGGACTGGACGATGCGCTGGACGGTGATGGCGGCGATGGTGGCGGTGGCGGGATGCGCCGCGACGCCCAAGGAGCAGGCCGCCGCCGCGGCGCGGGCGGCGGTGGCGCAGGAAAGCCTCGACCAGGCGCTGGCCGGGCTGACGCCTGACAAGCCGGTGACGTGCCTGCCCAATTTCCAGAACCGCCAGCTCAAGGCCTATGGCCAGACGCTGGTCTACACGGTGTCGCGCAACCTGAAGTACCGTACCGACACCAGCGGCGGGTGCGAGGGCGTGGCGCGCGGCGATATCCTGGTCACCCGGTCGCCGCAGGGGCGGCTGTGCTCGGGCGACATCGCCCAGACGGTCGACCAGGCGTCGCGCTTCCCCACCGGCAGCTGCGCGATGGGCGACTTCGTGCCGTATCGCGGCCGATGAGCCGGATCGCGCTCGCCGCGCTGCTGCCGCTGGCGCTGACCGCCGCGGCGAAGGACCCGCTCGCCGGCCGCGCCGCCGGCGCGCCGCAGCAGTGCATCGACCCGCGCTCGAACACCAATGCGGTGATCGAGGAAGGCGGCCGCATCCTGTGGCGCGACGGCCCGCGCTGGTGGGTCGCCACGCCGATCGGCCCTTGCCCCTCGCTCAGGCCGATGAACACGCTGGTCATCGAGCGCTGGGGATCGCAGCTGTGCCGCAACGATCGCTTCCGGGTGATTACGCCGGGGCTGACGATCCCCTCGGCGCCGTGCCGGTTCGGGAATTTCGTGCCGTATACGCGGGCGGCAAAGTAGCCGCTGCCCCAACCGTCATGCTGAACTCGTTTCAGCATCTGTTCGACGGTGCGCCCGTCGCCCGAGATCCTGAGACAAGCTCAGGATGACGGGTTTTCCCTCCGGCGGTCGCGTTACAGCACGAACCGGCTGAGGTCGGTGTTCTTGGCGATGCTCGACAGCTGCTGATCGACATAGGCGGCGTCTACCGTCACCGTCCCCTCGCGATCCTCGGCGTCGAAGCTTACCTCCTCGAGCAGCTTTTCCATCACCGTCTGCAGGCGGCGGGCGCCGATATTCTCGACCTCGCCGTTCACCTCGGCGGCGATGCGCGCGATCGCGGCGATGCCGTCGTCGGTGAAGTCGATGTCGACGCCCTCGGTCGCAATCAGCGCCTTGTACTGCGCGGGCAGCGACGCCTTGGTATCCGACAGGATCGAGACGAAGTCGGCCTCGGTCAGCGCCTTCAGCTCGACGCGGATCGGCAGGCGGCCCTGAAGCTCGGGCAGCAGGTCCGACGGCTTGGCGACGTGGAAGGCGCCGCTGGCGATGAAGAGGATATGGTCGGTCTTCATCGGGCCGTACTTGGTAGCGACCGTGGTGCCCTCGATCAGCGGCAGGAGGTCGCGCTGGACGCCCTCGCGGCTGACCGAGCCGCCGCGCACGTCCGACACCGCGATCTTGTCGATCTCGTCGAGGAAGACGATGCCGTTGGCCTCGGCATCGGCAAGCGCGGTGCGGCTCACCTCGTCCTGGTCGAGGCGCTTGTCGGCCTCTTCCTCGACCAGCTTGTCCCAGGCGGCGCGGACCGTGAGCTTGCGGCGCTTGAGCTGCTGGCCGCCGCCGAACGACTTCATCATCTCGCTGAGGTTGATCATCTGCGGCGCGCCGCCGGGCACCTCGAACGGCATCGAGGGCGCCTGCTCCAGCTCGATCTCGATCTCGGTCTGGTCGAGGTGGCCGTCGTGGAAGCGCTGGCGGAAGCTCTCGCGCGTCGCCTGGCTTGAATCCTTGCCGGTCAGCGCGTCGAGCAGGCGCTTCATCGCTGCCTCTTCGGCCTTGTCCTTCACCGCGAGGCGGCGGCGTTCGCGCTCGAGCCGGATCGCTTCCTCGACGAGGTCGCGGGCGATCTGTTCGACGTCGCGGCCGACATAGCCGACCTCGGTGAACTTGGTCGCCTCGACCTTGACGAACGGCGCGTCGGCGAGCTTCGCCAGCCGGCGGCTGATCTCGGTCTTGCCGCAACCGGTCGGCCCGATCATCAGGATGTTCTTGGGCGTCACCTCGTCACGCAGGTCGGGCGACAGCTGCTGGCGGCGCCAGCGGTTGCGCAGCGCGACCGCAACCGCGCGCTTGGCGTCGGTCTGGCCGATAATGTGGGCGTCGAGGGCGGCGACGATAGCCTTGGGGGTGAGGGTGTCGTTCATGGTGTCTCTTGCAAGCCCCTCCCCTGCAAGGGAGGGGTTGGGGTGGGGGCGTTCGGCAGGCGGGGCGCTCGCGGCGAGGCCCCACCCCCACCCCTCCCCTGAAGGGGAGGGGCTTATTCGTCAGGAAGCGCTGTCCATTGTCTCGATCGTCAGCCGGTCGTTGGTGTACACGCAGACCTCCGCCGCGATGGCCATCGCCTTGCGGCAGACGGTCTCGGCGTCCTGCTCATATTCGACCAGCGCGCGGGCGGCGGCGAGGGCGTAATTGCCGCCCGATCCGATCGCCGCGATCCCCGCCTCGGGCTCGAGCACGTCGCCGTTGCCGGTCAGGATCAGCGTCACGTCCTTGTCGGCGACGATCATCATCGCCTCCAGGTTGCGCAGGTACTTGTCGGTGCGCCAGTCCTTCGCCAGCTCGACCGCGGCACGCATCAGCTGGCCGCCGTGCCGCTCCAGCTTGGCCTCCAGCCGCTCGAACAGCGTGAAGGCGTCGGCGGTGGCGCCGGCGAACCCGCCGATGACCTTGCCGTCGGTACCGAGGCGGCGGACCTTGCGGGCGTTGGGCTTCATCACCGTCTGGCCCATCGACACCTGGCCGTCGCCGATGACGACCACCTTGCCGCTGCGCCTGACCGAAAGGATCGTGGTGCCGTGCCAGACCGGCATCTTGTCGTCGCTCATGACTGCGGATGTAGGGGGCGGCGGAGGCGAAACAATGCTTCGATCGAGGAACCTCCCCGGCACGGGGAGGGGGACCATCGCGCAGCGATGGTGGAGGGGCAGCCAAGCAGGACATCGCTTGCGTTTGCCCCTCCACCACCGCCTTTGGCGGCGGTCCCCCTCCCCGTTCCGGGGAGGTTCTATAAAATCACGCCTTCTTCCGCTCCCACGTCCGCGCGACGGTGTAGCCCAGATACCCCGTGCCGAAGAGCGCGTAGAGCGGCTCCGGGATGCCATTGAGATACGCGTTCATGCCCTTGGCGATCGCCTCCGCGAGGCTGGGGCGCATCGCGGCGATCAGACCCATGGGAATGCTCCACAGCAACAGCGTGTACATCACGTAGAGGAAGCTCGGCCGGGCGCGGCTGGTCCAGGGATCGGGCGATTGCGCCTCGGCGAGGACGGCGGCCATCTGCGCCTTCACTCGCTCCAGTTCCTGGTTCGACTCCAGCTTGAGCAGTTCGAGCTTCGCCGCGTCGCGCGCGCGCGGATCGGGAATGAGCTTGTCGATGAGGCCGGCGATCGGGCCGGCGATGCTGTCGAGAATCATGGGGTTTCCTTCGCGAATGTTGAGACTCTTCACACTCGATCGACTAACCGATACGGTTCGCCAGCCAGCCATAGAGGAACGCCTCGTTGGCGGGCCGGCTTTCTGCGAGGTGGACGTAGCGCTCGCCCTGGAGCGCCTCGATCGCCTTGAGCAGCACATGCTCGCCGGTGGCGCCGCGACGGGCGAGATAGCCGTCGAGCGCGGCGAGCGTCGCCGGGCCGATGCGGCCGTCGAGGGCGACGTCGGGATAGTCGCTGGCACCCCGGTTGAGCGCGTTGAGCGCGCGCTGGAGGAAGCCGGTCGCGACGCGCGGCCCCATGTTGACGCCGGTGTCGAACAGCTCTGCGGCGATCAGGGGCGCGCGGCTTGCCACCTGATCGAAGCGAGGCCGCTGCCAATAGAGCTTGCGATAGATGGCGGCGGCGCGCTCCGCCGGGAAGCTGCGCATCGGGCCGGCATAGCCATGTGCCCGCGCAACGCGTTCGGTGATGCCCCAGCGTGTCGGCCCGCCACGATCGGCGGGATGATCGGTGAAGCCGCCCTCCTTCTCGATCACTGCGTCGATGAGCGAATCGATGTTCATGTCCATGCTCCGTGCCAAAAGCCACGATGAACCAGATCGGTTCGTTGTAGGACAGAGAAATCTGCACGCGCGACGGCGACCCGCGGAGCGGGTGGGATGCATGGCGATGGAAGAAATTGGTCGGGGCGACAGGATTCGAACCTGCGACCCCCACACCCCCAGTGTGATGCGCTACCAGGCTGCGCTACGCCCCGACCGAGGCGGCGGCGTTTAGGCGGGTGGCGCGCGGGATGCAAGGGAATGGTTTCGCGCCACCCAGCTTCGTCACCCTGAACTCGTTTCAGGGTCTCTCCGTGGAGAGAACCGGACCTGCCACGAGGGAGATGCCGAAACAAGTTCGGCATGACGGTTTGTAGAGGCTCGCTAACATCACTGTTAGGGAAAGTTGCCTCCCGCCGTCACCGGTGCTAGCGCCCGGCGCTTGCGAGCGGGGGCGTGTCGTCCCTGCCGATCAGTCATGCAACGGACACCGATGCTCATCTCTCCCGCATATGCCCAGGCCGCCGATGGCGCCGCGTCCGCCGGTGGCGGTCTTGCCTCGCTCGTCGGCATCGCGCCGCTCTTCCTGGTCTTCATCCTCTTCTACTTCCTCATGATCCGCCCGCAGCAGACGCGGATGAAGGCGCTGCAGCGCGCGGTCGACGCGGTGAAGAAGAACGACACCGTCGTCACCGCCGGCGGCATCGTCGGCAAGGTGACCCGCGTCGAGGATCGCCACGTCGAGGTCGAGATTGCCCAGGGCACCCGCGTCCGTGTGGTCAAGGCGACGCTGGCCGAAGTGGTGAACCCGACCGCAAATCCGGCGAACGACTGATGCTGGATTTCCCGCGCTGGAAGGTGTGGTCGATCAGCCTGCTGCTGGCGGTGCTGTGCGCGCTCGCCATCCCCAGCCTGCTGCCCGAGCGGATCGCCAATTCCCTGCCGTTCCACCCGCAGGTCAATCTTGGCCTCGACCTTGCCGGCGGCAGCTATCTGTTGCTTGAGGCGGATACCGACGGGCTGAAGGAAAGCCGCATCGAATCGATGCGTGACCTGATCCAGGGCGTCATGCGCAACGGCACGCCGCGGATCCAGATCGGCGACATTTCGACCCGCGACGGCAACGTCACCTTCCTGCTGCGTGATCCGACCCAGGTCGATGCCGCGCGCGAGCGGCTGCTGTCGATCACCGGCGGCGGCGCGGGCATGACCGGGCAGCGCGAGTGGGACATCCGCGTCGTCGACACCAGCCGCTTCGTGCTGACCCCGACCGAGGCCGGGCTGAAGCAGGCGATCGCGACCGCGATGAACGACGCGACCGAGGTCGTTCGCCGCCGCATCGACGCGCTCGGCACGCGCGAACCGACGGTGCTTCGCCAAGGCGACAACCGCATCGTCGTCCAGGTCCCCGGCCTACAGAATCCGCAGCAGCTGAAGGACCTGCTCGGCAAAACCGCGAAGCTGGAGTTCAAGCTGGTCGACCAGACCGCGAACCCGGCCGACGTCGCCAAGGGCATCGCCCCGATCGGCAGCCAGGTGCTGCCCTATCCCGGCAACCCGCAGGGCATTCCCTTCATCGCGGTGAAGCGATCGGCGATCATCACCGGCGACATGGTCGCCGACGCGCGCCAGAACTTCGACCAGACGACGAACGCGCCCAACGTCATCATCAACTTCAACGGCGTCGGCGGCAGCCGCTTCGCGCGGGTGACGCAGCAGAACGTCAACAAGCCGTTCGCGATCATCGTCGACAACAGCGTGATCTCGGCGCCCAACATCAACGAGCCGATCTTGGGCGGCACCGCGTCGATCAGCGGCAGCTTCACCGTCGAAAGCGCCAACCAGCTGGCGATCGCGCTGCGGTCGGGCAAGCTGGCGGTGGACCTGAAGGTGATCGAGGAGTCGACCGTCGGGCCTGAACTCGGCATCGATTCGATCCGCAAGGGCATCACCGCCAGCATCGTCGCGGTGCTGCTGGTCGTCGTGTTCATGTTCGTGACCTATGGCCGGTTCGGGCTTTATGCGAACCTCGCCGTCGTCATCAACGTGTTCATCATCGTCGGCGTGCTGGCGCTGATCAAGGGTACGCTGACGCTGCCCGGCATCGCCGGCTTCGTGCTGACGATCGGCACGGCGGTGGACGCCAACGTGCTGATCAACGAGCGTATTCGCGAAGAGCGGCGGCGCGGCAAGAGCGTGATCCAGTCGGTCGAACTCGGCTACAAGGAAGCGAGCCGGACGATATTCGAGGCGAACATGACGCACGCCATCTCGGGCATCATCATGTTCGTGCTGGGATCGGGCCCGGTGCGCGGCTTCGCCGTCGTGCTGCTGATCGGCATCTGCACCTCGGTGTTCACCGCCGTCACCTTCACGCGGATGCTGGTGGTGCTGTGGATGCGCCGCACCAAGCCCAAGACGATCAATATTTGAGGCGGGCCGACCCATGAAACTCCTGAAGCTCGTCCCCGACAACACCAACATCGACTTCGTCGCCTTGCGCAAATGGGCGTTCGGGCTGACGCTGGCGCTGTCGATCCTGGCGGTCGCGGTCACGATGATTCGCGGCCTCAACTTCGGCGTCGACTTCGAAGGCGGTCTGATGATCGAGGAGAAGTTCCAGACGCCGCCCGAAACCGATCGCGTGCGCAGCGTCGTCGACAGCCTGGGCGTCGGCGAGGCGTCGCTGCAGTCGGGCGGCGATGCGAAGACGCTGACGATCCGCCTGCCGGTGCAGCAGGGCGCCGACGACGGCGCGACCAACGCCGTCGTGCGCAAGGTCGAGGCCGCGCTGGCGAAGGAATTCCCGGGCGCGACGTTCAACCGCTACTCGACGATCTCGGGCAAGGTGTCGGACGAGCTGAAGCGCAACGGCATCCTCGCCGTGGTGCTCGCGGTGCTCGGCATCGGCGCGTTCGCGGTGGTTCGCTTCGAATGGCAGTTCGGCGTGTCGACCGTCGTCGCGATCGTCCACGACTTGTTGATGACGATCGGCTTCTTCGCGATCACCCGCTTCGACTTTGACCTGAACATCGTCGCCGCGGTGCTGACGATCATCGGCTATTCGATCAACGACAAGATCGTCATCGACGATCGGATCCGCGAGAACATGCGCCGCTATCGCAAGATGGACATGCGCGACATCATCAACCTGTCGGTCAACGAGACGCTGCCGCGCACGGTGATGACGTCGGTGACGATCCTGCTCGCGCTCGTCGCGATGCTGGCGCTGGGCGGCCATGTGCTGCGCGGCTTCACCGCGGCGATGATCCTGGGCATCGTCGTCGGCACCTATTCGTCGATCTACGTGTCGTCGTCGCTGCTCATCACGCTGGGTCTGCGCGCCGAGCCGAAGGAGCCGCGCGGCAGCATCGTCGACCGCGCCGAGCGCGTGGGGCCGCGCCATTCCTGACCTGCGCATGGAGCGGGAGCGCCCCGCTGGCGGCCCGATCGTCCTCGGCTTCACCGCCGGCGGCTTCCGCGTCGGCGAGACGGCCTATCCGGCGCTGCTGATGACCATCGAGGAAGCGATGGCCTGGACGCCGCCGGCGCTCGACGCGCTGACGATCGACGACCTGGCGCCGATCCTGACGCCCGTGCCCGAATTCGTGCTGATCGGCACCGGCGCGACGCTGGCGCGGCCGCCCGCCGCGCTGGTCAAGGCGCTCGACGACCGCGGCATCGGCATCGAGGCGATGGACAGCCGCGCCGCGGCCCGCGCCTGGGGCGTGCTGCGCAGCGAAGGCCGCGGCATCGCAGCGGCGCTGCTGCCGTTGTAATCAAGGCGCTCAGGCCGAGGGCTGGCACTACCTCACCGGCCACGCAAAAGCCGCCGGCTTCGCAACCGGCAGCTTCGCTGCGGTCCAGCAAGAGCGTCAGGCCGCAGCGGCGGCCGACGACCTACGACGGTAGCGGGCAGCGGCGCCGATCATGCCGAAGCCGACCAGCATCATCGCCCAGGTGGCAGGCTCGGGCACCGGATCGATCACCCGCGACGCGGCGCGGGACACGGTGATGGGGAAATACGCCTGCTCTCTCATACCCTCCATAGCGATCATAGCATTCGTCGCGACCGGTTTGGTGAAACCAACTTGGGCAGGATTAAAATAGGCAAGATAGAAGTCGTCCGTACCGGTGGTTGTTGAGCTAACCCCGTTCGGCTTCCCGCCAATTAGCACTCGCTCGCCGACCTGCTCCAGTCCGGTATTCATTAGATTAAACGACATTCCCTTATATGTCGTGGAAAACGCTGAAAGGGTATAGTTTCCTAAACGGCCTTCCAACTTGAAACTGCCTTTGAACAGCGACGAGTCTTCCATTACCCCATTAAATACATCGGCAGCGCTGGCTGCCGATGCTGGCGCCGAACACATGACTGCGACCGAAATAGCGATTAAGGTCGAAAATTTCATTTTTGCCCCTCTACGTTTATTCAACGCCAACCAAACGTCGCTGTCGGGCGGGATGCAGCAACTGAAAACCTCGATCGCGGACTTGGTGATCGGAATTGGACAACGTCCCTTTTTGAGACACCGCCATTAGGAGCTTTGCTCACGAGGGGCGACCGAAGCGCGTCCGAGAGCGTACTTGACGCACCATCCCCTCGAATTGCCGCCTCATCGTGGGTCGAGCATCAGCCATGGCTCGAGGCACAGCCGCCCGCTACCCCAGATGCAGCGCCACGCTCACCAGCAGCAGCATGGCAACGATCGCGGCGAGCTGGACGGTGCGCCAGTCCACAGGCGTGATGCGGTCGAGGTCGGCTCGCTTGGTGCGGCGGCGGTCGGCGAGGGCGGCGAGGATCGCGATCAGCGTCGCACCGCCGGCCGCCCACCACAGCGTGGGCATCAGCCCAGCTTTTCGACCTTGTCGTGAAGGCGGGCGAGTTCGGCCTTCAGCGCGGCAATCTCGGCATCCTTGCCGGTCGCCGTGGCGGCGTCCGTCGAGGGTTCGGGCGCAGGCGTCGCCGGCGTGCCGACCGCACCCGGCTTGAACGCCGATGCCGCGGCCTCGAGCATCGCCATGTTGCGCTTCGCCATCTCGGCGAAGGGCGAATGGGCGAAGGCGCCTTCGACCGCGGTGCGGAACTGTTCCTGGTTGCGGCGGAAGCTTTCCATCGACGCTTCGAGATAGCCCGGCACCATCGCCTGCATCGAATCGCCGTACATCGAGATCAGCTGGCGCAGGAAGTTGACCGGCAGCATTGGCTTTTCGCCGCGGCCTTCCTCTTCCATGATGATCTGGGTGAGCACGTTGTGGGTGATATCCTCCTCGGTCTTGGCATCAACGACCTTGAAGTCGCGGCCGTCGCGCGTCATCGCGGCGAGATGGTCGAGCGTGATGTAGGACGACGTCTCGGTATTGTAGAGCCGCCGATTGGCGTATTTCTTGATGATGACCGTCCCGTCGATCGCGCGATGCTTCTTCATCCGGGGCCCCTCTTATGATTGAGGGCCAGCCTACGACGAACGATACCGCACCGCAACACGCGCCGCGCCCGCTCCCGCTGTTCCTGGCGATGCTGCGCAGCGAGACCGCAGCATCGCCCGAGCGACAGGCGGCGGCGATGGCGGGGCTGGCGGCGTATCAGGCGGCGGTGCGGGAGGCCCCGCCCCCGGCGCTGGACGAGCGCGCCCGCGTCGGGCGGGCGTCGCTGCGCGGTGCGGGGGGCAGCGGCCGGCCGGTGGTGCTGGTGCCGTCGCTGATCAATCCGCCCGCGATCCTCGACATCGATGCCGAGCGATCGCTGGTCCGGCGGCTGGCGGCGGCTGGCTGCGACGCGATGCTGGTCGACTGGGGCGAGCCCGACGTGGGCGATCGCGACCAGGATATCGACGCGCATGTCGCCGACCTGCTGGTGCCATTGCTGCGCCGCCTCGCCGAGCCGCCCGTGCTGGTCGGCTATTGCCTGGGCGGGACGATGGCGGTGGCAGCGGCGGCGCTGACGCCCGTCGCTGGCGTCGCGACGCTGGCGGCGCCGTGGCGTTTCGCCGGCTATGGCGAGGCGCGCGGACCGATCGCGGCGATGTGGCGCGATGCCGGGCCGACCTGCGCGGCGCTGGGGCTGGTGCCGATGGAGGTGCTGCAGGCGGGGTTCTGGCGGCTCGATCCGGCGCGGACGATCGGTAAGTACGAGGCGTTTTCGCGCATGGCGCCGGACAGCGCGGCGGCGCGGGCGTTCGTACGGCTGGAGGATTGGGCCAACGCTGGCGCGCCGCTGACCTATGCCGCGGGACGGCAGCTGTTCGAGGATTTCATCGACGCGGATCGACCGGGGCAAGGGCAATGGTCGATCGGCGGGGTGGCGATCGATCCGGCGCGACTGGACGTGCCCGCCATCGAGTTCGTGTCGCGCACCGACCGGATCGTCCCCGCCGCCACCGCCGCGGGGGTCGGCGAGCGGCGCGATCTGGCGCTGGGCCATGTCGGGATGATCGTCGGCGGGCGTGCGCGCGAGGCGCTGTGGCAGCCGCTGGAAGAATGGATCGCCCGGCTCCCTAGCAGCCACGCCGGCAAGGATTTGCTTGGGCGTCGCGATCCTCTAGATGCGGCGCAGCACAGGAGACCTTTGACATGACCGACGTCGTCATCACCGCAGCCAAGCGCACCCCCGTGGGCAGCTTCCTGGGTGCCTTCGCCGCCACGCCGGCGCACGAACTGGGCCGGGTCGCGATCACCGCCGCGCTGGAGCAGGCGGGCGTCAAAGGCGAGGACGTGTCGGAAGTGATCCTGGGCCAGGTGCTGACCGCCGGCCAGGGCCAGAACCCGGCGCGCCAGGCGTCGATGGCGGCGGGCATCCCCAAGGAGGTGCCGGCCTGGGGCGTCAACCAGGTCTGCGGCAGCGGCCTGCGCGCCGTGGCGCTGGCGGCGCAGGCGATCCAGACCGGCGACGCGTCGATCGTGGTCGCGGGCGGGCAGGAGTCGATGTCGCTCAGCCCGCATGCGCAGACTATGCGCGGCGGCACCAAGATGGGCGACGTCAGCCTGGTCGACACGATGATCAAGGACGGGCTGACCGACGTCTTCAACGGCTATCACATGGGTATCACCGCCGAGAACCTGGCCGAGCAGTATCAGATCGCGCGCGGTGCGCAGGACGAGTTCGCGGTCGCGAGCCAGAACAAAGCGGAGGCGGCGCGGGGTGCGGGTCGCTTCAAGGATGAGATCGCGCCGGTGACGATCAAGGGCCGCAAGGGCGATACCGTTGTCGCCGACGACGAATATATCCGTGCCGGGGCGACGGTCGAGGGCGTGTCGGGCGTGCGGCCGGCGTTCAAGAAGGACGGCACCGTGACCGCCGCCAACGCGAGCGGCCTCAACGACGGCGCTGCGGCGCTGGTGCTGATGAGCCGCGAGGAAGCCGAGAAGCGCGGCGCCCCGATCCTGGGCACGATCAGGAGCTGGGCGTCGGCGGGCGTCGATCCGTCGGTGATGGGCATCGGCCCGGTGCCGGCGTCGAAGAAGGCGCTGGAGAAGGCGGGCTGGAGCGTCGACGACCTCGACCTGATCGAGGCGAACGAGGCGTTCGCGGCGCAGGCGCTGTCGGTCTGTCAGGAGCTGGGGCTCGACCCCGCCAAGACCAACGTCAACGGCGGCGCGATCGCGATCGGCCATCCGATCGGCGCGAGCGGCGCGCGCGTGCTGACGACGCTGATCTACGAGATGCAGAAGCGCGACGCGAAGAAGGGCCTGGCGACGTTGTGCATCGGCGGCGGCATGGGCATCGCGATGTGCGTCGAGCGGTGAACTGATCGCGAAGGACTAGTGGGCGCCCGTCGCGGCCGACGGGCCGCCCCTAGTCCCAGTCCCGCGCGTATCGATGGCCGAGGCTGGTCAGCAGTTCATATTGCGACATGCCCGAGGCCGCAGCGGCCGCGGGTAGCGCGAAGTCGATCGCGACCCAGTCGCCTTCCGCCAGAAACGCGGCGGCAGAGACGTCGAGCGCGACGAGATCCATCGATACCCGGCCTATGACGGGGAGCCGCGTGCCCCCTGCCTGGGCGCCGCCGCGATCGGAGAAGCCGCGGAAATAGCCGTCGGCATAGCCGAGGTTGATGATCGCCACCTCGGTATCGCGGGCCGCGCGCCAAGTGGCGTTGTAGCCGACGGTGGCGGCGGCCGGCACCGTGCGGCGCTGGAGAATCTCGGCATGAGGAAATACGACCTGCCGGATATCGCCGGCCAGCGATCCGCGCGGGATGCCGCCGTACAGCGCCAGACCGGGTCGCACGAGACCGAAGGCATAGCCGGCGCCGAGCGCGACCCCCGCCGAATTGGCGAGGCTCATCCGCCGCGCCGTGGTGACGCCGGCGAGGCCTGCGAAGGCGCTGCGCTGCGCCTCGTTCATCGCCATGCCGGCGGCGTCCTCGTCATCGGCGCAGGCGAGGTGGCTCATCAGCGTGTCGATCGCGAGGCCGCCCAGCAGCCCGGCGCGCACCGCATCGGGCGAGACGCCGAGGCGGTTCATGCCGGTGTCGACCATCACGTCGCACACGCCGCCACCCGCATCGCGCCAGCGCGCGACCTGCGTCTCGGTCGAGAGCACCGGTCGCGCCGGGACGGCCAGTGCCGCCGTAAGGTCTGCCGCGCGCACGCCGTGGAGGACCGACACCGACAGGCCGAGCGGCGCGAGCGCGGCGGCCTCCGCCCAGGTGGCGACGAAGAAGTCGCGGCATCCAGCCTTCGCCAGCCGCCCCGCGACCTCGACCGCGCCGAGACCATAGCCGTCCGCCTTCACCGCCGCGCCACACGCCGCCGATCCCGCCAGCCGGTCGAGCGCCCGCCAATTGCCGGCGAGCGCATCGCCATCGAGGTGGAGACGTAGGGGAAGCGGCAACGAGGGCATGGGCGAGGCAATAGGCAGACAGAGGGAAGGCGTCGAGGGCATGGCCTATGTGGTTGCGGATCGGGGGACGGTCTGTTCGTGCGGGCGCTCGCCGCCTAGAGCGCGATGGTGACCGACGCGCTCCCCTCCCCTCGCCGCCGCCTCGCCATCATCATCGTGGCGGCGCTGGCGATGCGGGCGCTGGCGATCGGCAATCCGGTCGTCCATGTCGACGAGGAATTCTATCTCGCCGTCGCGCGGATGATGACTCATGGCGCGACCCCCTATCTCGACGTGTGGGATCGCAAGCCGGTCGGGCTGTTCCTGCTGTATATGACCGCGGCATGGCTGCCGGGGATCGCCGCGACGATCGCCTATCAGGCGCTGGCCTTCGCCGCGGTGGTAGGAGCGGCGTGGGGCGTTGCGGCGCTGGCGACCCGGGCGGGATGGGCGCGCGGCGCAACAGCGGCGGCGGTGGCCTATATCGTGTGGCTCGATCCGCTGGGCGGCGTCAGCGGGCAGTCGCCGGTCTTCTACAATGCTCCGATGGCGGCGGCGGCGTGGCTGGTCGCGACCGGCGGCCACGCGACGAGGCGGCGGTGGCGCGGGATCGGCGCGATGGCGCTGGTCGGGCTGGTGCTGCAGATCAAATATGCTGCGGTGTTCGAGGGCATGTTCTTCGGCTGCTGGCTGCTCGCGGACGAGTGGCGGGCGCGGCGGTCGATCGTAGCGCTGATCGGCTATGCGGCGGTGCTGGTGGCGGTGGCACTGGCGCCGACGCTGGCGGCCTATGGCTATTATGCAAGCATCGGCCATGCTGAGGATTTCCTCTACGCCAACGTCTGGTCGATCATGGCGCGGCATCCAGATCCTTGGGGCGAGAAGCTGGGCAATGCCGCGACGCTGGTGCTGATCCTGTCGCCACTGCTGGCGATGGCCTGTGCCGCGCGGGGCCGTAGCGACGGGGGCGAGGCGCGGGTGCGACACTTCGTCTTCGCATGGACTGGCGTGGCGGTGGCGGGGGTCGTCGTGTTCGGCGGCTGGTTCGACCATTACGGCCTGCCGATCGTCCTGCCCGCCGCCACCGCCGCCGCCGGCTTCCTGGGCGCCATGCGCGAACGGCGCTGGGTAGTGCCGGCGATACTGGGCGTGGCGGCGATCGTCGGGCTGGCGACGGTCGCGATCAACCGGGCGCAGCGTGGCAACGACGCTGAGCTGGCGGCGATCGCGGCGGCGGTGGGGCGCGGGCCGGGATGCCTGTACGTCTATTCGGGATCGGTATCGCTCTATGCGCGAACGGGGCGCTGCGCGCCGACGCGCTGGCTGTTCCCCAGCCACCTCGGTCGTGCGCGCGAAAGCGGTGCGATCGGCGTCGACCAGCTGGCGGAAGTGCGGCGGATCTTTGCGACGCGACCAGCGGCGGTGGTGATGCGCCCGCGCTATCGTGGCGAGCGCGGCGACGTCCATGCCCTGGCCAAGGCGGAGGTAGCGCGCGGCTATCGCCTGGTTGCGCGACTGCCGATGGGGAACGAGACGGTCGCGGTCTATCGGCGGGTGGGCTGAGGCCTAACGTCCATACGCAAAAAGGGGTCGACATCGCTGCCGACCCCCTGTCGCTTCGGCCGATCACGACGCGGCCTGGCCGGTGTCGCTCCTCGCCCTCGGCGGCGAGCGCGCGGCGGGTGCTCGGGAGAGCACGGGCCGATCGCCCTTCGCTCACCGCCCTCTTCCGCACGTCGCCCGAGGGCGTCGGCTTCCGGGCCGGTGGCTTTGCGTCGCCCCGTCGATCCCGCCGAAGCGGCATCGCCGGACCATCGCGCTCGGATGTCGCCAAGCTGAGAACCGGTCTTCCCGTCGCAGCCGCTTGACGCGGCGCGCCGATCATACCGGGGCTCGTGCCAGCCCCATCCGATCCGTCGATCGCCTTCCCGCTTCCAAGGAAGCGTTTCGACCGATCGCCGTCCAGGTCTTCGATCGAACTGCGGTTTCCCGCCGGTCGTTCTCGCCCTGTGGGATGGATGCTGTCACGACAGCCGAGTCGCACCAAGCGGCGACGCGCGACGGAGCCTGTGGATAACGGGGATAAATAGTAGCAACCTACTAGATGAACGCGACGTTGTTTCCCGTTCATGCAACCGCCGCCGCCGCCACGACGTTCTCGCCCCGTAACAAGGACGGGAGACCCGTAATGCGTAATATGATGCTCATTCTTGGCTGTGCGGCGATGGCCGTGCCGGTGTCGGTGGCGTTTCCGACCAGCGAAGCCGGCGCGCAGCGCTACAAGTATCGCGAATGGCGCGACAACCGCGGCCGCCTGCGCTGCCGCAAGGCCGACGGCACGACCGGCCTGGTGGTCGGTGGCGTCGCCGGCGCGCTGCTCGGCCGGACGATCGACACCCGCGGCGACCGCACGGTCGGCACGCTGGGCGGCGCGGTGGCCGGCGGCCTGCTGGGTCGCGAAGTCGATCGCGGGTCGAGCCGTCGTCGCTGCGGCTGACGCCAGCCACTGCAACCTTTGGGGGGCGTCGCGGATTGGCCGCGGCGCCCCTTTTCGATTGACGGAGATAGTGACATGACGACCCGCACCGCGACCGCCCGCTACGAAGGCATGGGCAAGAATGGCAAGGGCGAGCTGACGACCCAGTCGGGCGTGCTCGACCACAGCCAATATGGCTTCAACACGCGCTTCGAGAACGGCCCGGGCACCAATCCCGAAGAGCTGATCGCCGCCGCACATGCCGGCTGCTTCACCATGGCGCTGAGCTTCGCGCTGGCAAAGGCGGGCCATGAGACGGGGTCGCTGGAAACCAAATGCGCGATCACGCTGGAAAGCGAGGGCGACGGCTTCACCATCACCAAGTCGGCACTGACGCTGACCGGCAAGATCGACGGCATCGACGCCGATGAGTTTCGCCGACTGGCCGAAGACGCCAAGCAACATTGCCCGGTATCGAAGCTGATCAACGCCGAGACGACGCTCGAGATAGCGTAAAGGTGAACGTAATGTAGTTATAGGTTCAGGCAACGATTCGGGCGGGAACGACGTTTTAGTTGCACACATCGACAGAGGAAGTTGACCATGCGGTTCGCATTTCTATCGGCGGCCTTGGCTGCCAGCGTCGTCGCCGCCGTGCCGGCCGTCGCGCAGGACAACCCACGCGACATCGATCGCGAATACCGCGGCGAGGTGCGTGACGCACGTCAGGACTATCGCCGCGACCTGCGCAACGCCGATTCGCGCCGCGACGTGCGCGATGCGCGCCGCGAGTATCGCGACGAGGTTCGCGATGCGCGCCAGGATCGCCGCCAGGATTATCGCGAGTGGCGCAACTACGACTACAACCGCTTGCCGCGGGGTCAGCGCGCCTATTACGCCGACCAATATTATCGCGATGGCCGCTATTACCAGCCGCGCCGGCTGACGCGAAACGACCGCATCTATCGCGGGCAGAACGGCCGTTATTATTGCCGTCGCAGCGACGGAACGACCGGCCTGATCGTCGGCGGTCTGGCGGGCGGCGTGCTCGGCAACGTCATCGCCGGCGGCGGTTCGCGGCTGCTCGGCACGCTGATCGGCGGCGCCGGCGGCGCGGCGTTGGGGTCATCGATCGATCGCGGCCAGGTGACCTGCCGCTGATCGTCACCCGGTGACGCACGATGACGGGCTCGGCGAGCGATCGCCGGGCCCGTTTCGCATTCGGACGATCAGATCAGGCCACCGCCCAGCGACAGGCGGATGACGGCGACGACGAGGACGAACAGGTTGAAGTTCCGCCCGCTCGTCCGCGACGACAGGATACCCGCCGCCGCACCGACCACCGCGATCGGGATCGCGATGTAGTTGAACACGCCGAGCAGCGGGATCAGCCCGGGAATGACGAAGACCAGCGCGACGAGGCCGATCAGGATCGAGAGGATGTTCATGGCCGCGAAGATGGCGGTGCGTCGGGCGGGGTGCAAGGTTTCGGTGCTTCTCCCGTCATCCCGGGCTCGACCCGGGATCCAAGGTTGGGCAGGCGACGTCGCCTGATCCTCTCGCCAGTCGCTCGCGGCTAGATGGATCCCGGCTCAAGGCCGGGATGACGGGAGGAAACTGGGATGACGATGAGTATAATCACACACCCTTCGCGCGACCGGCAAAACCAGCTAGGGGCCGACCATGCCTCTTTTTCTCGTCATGCTCGGCGGTGCGTTCGGTGCCGGGGCGCGGCATCTTGTCGGCCGGGCGATGCTCGGCTGGCTGGGGCCGGCCTTTCCCTGGGGGACGCTGTCGATCAACATCGCCGGCAGCCTGTTGATGGGCGTGCTCGTCGGCACGCTGGCGCGGTTCCAGCTGGGCGATAACTGGCGGCTGTTCCTAGCGGTCGGTGTGCTCGGTGGGTTCACGACCTTCTCGTCCTTCTCGCTCGACGCGGTGACATTGGCCGAACGTGGGCAGCTGATCGCTGCCGGGGCCTATGTGATCGCATCGGTGACCGTTTCCATCGCGGCGCTGGTCGCCGGGCTCGCCGCCGCGAGGAGTTTCGCATGACCGACGCCGTCCGCACCTTCACCGTCGATGCCGAGGACGACGGCATCCGCCTCGACCGCTGGTTCAAGCGGCACCTGCCCGACACCAGCTTCACCACCGTCGCCAAATGGGCGCGGACGGGGCAGCTGCGCGTCGACGGCGCGCGCGCGACGCCGGGCGACCGCATCGCCGCCGGGCAGCAACTGCGGGTGCCGCCGCCCGAGCCCGTCGCCACCCACGCCAAGCCGCAGCGCCAGCGGGTGCCGCTGACCCCCGACCAAGTCAGCTTCGCCAGCGAGATGGTGATCCACCGCGACCCGATGGCGTTGGTGCTTAACAAGCCCCCCGGCCTTGCCACCCAGGGCGGCACCAAGACGCACGAGCATGTCGACGCGCTGCTCGACGCCTTCGCCGACGACGAGGGCGCGCGGCCCAAGCTGGTCCATCGGCTCGACAAGGACACGTCGGGCGCGCTGCTGGTGGCACGGACCCCGCGCGCGGCGGCGTTCTTCGCCAAGACCTTTTCGGGGCGCACCGCCAAGAAGGTCTATTGGGCACTGGTCGTCGGCGTGCCGTCGATCGACGACGGCGTCGTCGACCTGCCGATCGCCAAGCAGCCCGGCACCGGCGGCGAGAAGATGCACGTCGACGAGGAGAACGGGCAGTCGGCGCGCAGCCGCTATCGCGTGATCGAGCGCGCGGGCAATCGCGCCGCCTGGGTCGAGCTGCAGCCGTTCACCGGGCGCACGCATCAGCTGCGCGTTCACATGGCGGCGATCGGCCATCCGATCGTCGGCGACGGCAAATATGGCGGCCCGGCGGCGTTCCTGACCGGCGGGATCAGCCGCAAGATGCATCTTCATGCGCGCCGGCTGCGCGTCGATCATCCCGATGGCGGCCAGATCGACGTTCAGGCCGAGCTGCCGCACCATTTCGCCGAAAGCCTGACGACCCTGGGCTTCGAGCAGATGCTGGGCGACCAGATGCCGCTCGACGAGCATGTCCCCGAAACGCGCGAGGACAAGAAGCAGCGCGCGCGGGCGCATGCCAAGACGGTGCGCAAGGAGCGCAAGGGCGAGCGGCGCGGCCGCGGCGCTCCGGCGGTGGCCGGCAAGGCTGCCCCGAGCAGGGGCGCGGCGGGCAAGGGCCCGGCAGGCAAGCGGCCGGGTGCCGGCGCCACCACCCGCGGCAAGCCCAAGGCGCCGTCGCGACCGACCAAGCGCTGATGCATCCCGACGGCGCCTTCGCAATGGACGCGGCGGCGATGCAGGCGCTGGTGCGCGACCTCGCCTTTGCGCATCTGTTCGTCTCGGCGGGCGGCGCGTGTGCGGTGGTGCACGCGCCGGTGACGCTCGACGACGACGGCAACCTGCGCTTCCACCTGGCGCGGCGCAATCGGGCGGCGGCGTTGCTGGCGGGCGAGGCGCACGGCATCGCGAGCATCGGTGGGCCGGGCTTCTATGTCAGCCCCGACTGGTATGGCACCGATCAGCAGGTGCCGACGTGGAATTATGTCGCGGTCGAGGTGGAGGGGCCGATCCGCCCGCTGCCGCGCGACGAACTCATCGCGCAGATCGATGCGATGAGCGCGCAGCATGAGGCGCTACTGGCGCCCAAGCCCGCGTGGACGCGCGACAAGATGGACGCGGCACGGTTCGACGCGATGGTCGGTGCGATCAGCGGCCATGTCCTGGTCGCGAAGACGTGGCGGGGCACGCGCAAGCTCAGTCAGAACAAGCCCGCCGATGCGGTGCGCGGCGTCGTCGCCTCGCTCGAGGTCGACGGCTGCGTCGCCGAGGCAACGCTGGTTGCCGAAGTGAATGCGGGGAAGCTGGCGTGACCCGGCTCGCGGTGTTCGATTGCGACGGGACGCTGGTCGATAGCCAGGCGAACATCTGTCGCGCGATGGAAACCGCCTTCGCCGCCAACGGCCTTGCGCCGCCCCCGCGCGAGGCGACGCGGCGGATCGTGGGGCTGAGCCTGGTCGAGGCGATGCGCGCGTTGCTGCCCGATGCCGACGAGGCCGCGCACCGGCGGCTGGCGCAGGATTACAAGCATGCCTTCCACGCGATGCGGGGCAACGGCGGGCTCGGCGACGAACCACTGTTCGACGGCATCGTCGCGGCAATCGACCAGCTGGCGGCGGACGGCTGGCTGCTGGGCGTCGCGACCGGCAAGTCGGATCGCGGGCTCGGCCTGCTGCTCGCGCATCATGGGCTGAGCGATCGCTTCGTCACGCTGCAGACCGCCGACCGGCATCCGTCGAAGCCCGATCCATCGATGCTGCTCGCGGCGATGGCGGAGGCCGGCGCCGAGCCCCATATGACTGCGATGATCGGCGACACGAGTTTCGACATGGCGATGGCACGCGCGGCGGGCGCGACGGCGGTTGGCGTCGCCTGGGGCTATCACGCACCCGACGAGCTGGCGGCCGCAGGAGCGAAGCTGATCGCCGGCCACGCGCGCGACCTGCCGGGGATGCTGGCATGAGCGGCGATCCGGCGAAGAAGCGCTGGTTCGCGATCGTCGCCACGCGGCTGGCGGCGGTGGCGGGCGCGGTATTCGGGCTGGTGCTGGTCGGGCGGGCGAGCGACACGCCGAACAAGCTGCTCGGCGCGGCGATCGTCCTGGCGGCGCTGTACATGATGGCGGTGGTGCCGCGCGCGCTCGCGCACAAGTGGCGGAGCGGCGAGTGAAGCGGTTCTGGAAGGACGTGACGGTCGGCGACGACCGGGTGGTGGCGCTCGACGGCAAGCCGGTGCGCACGCCGGGGCGCGTGCCGCTGGCGCTGCCGACCGAGGCGCTGGCCGCGGCGGTAGCGGACGAATGGCGCGGGGTCGGCGACACGATCGATCCGCGCGCGATGCCGCTGACCGGGCTCGCCAACGCCGCGATCGACCGGGTCGGGCCGCACCACGACGCCTTTGCCGCGGGGCTCGCCCGCTATGGCGAGGGCGACCTGCTCTATTATCGCGCCGATTCGCCCGACCCGCTGGTCGAGCGGCAGGCGGCAGCGTGGGATCCGGTGCTCGATTGGGCGCGGGCACGCTACGACGTGCATTTCGAGCCGGTGGCGGGCGTGCTCCACCATCCGCAACCGGCGGCGACGGTCGCCCGGCTGGGCGAGGCGGTGGCAGCGCTCGATGCCTTCCGGCTGGCGGCGCTGTCGCCGCTGGTGACGATCACCGGGTCGCTGGTGTTGGCGCTGGCGCTGGTGGAGGGGGCGATCGACGGCGATGCGGCGTGGGATGCGGCGCATGTCGACGAGGACTGGCAGGCGGAGCAATGGGGCCGCGATCCGCTGGCTGAGGACGCGCAAGCGACGCGGCGACGGGATTTCGACGCGGCGCTGCGGTTTCTGGGGGCTTTGGCGGATTGAGCGGCTTCATCCCCGCTGAGGCGGGGAGCCATACTGGCTGGTGGTGGTGAGTCCCACGTCGATCCGAGGAAAATGGATTCCCGCCTTCGCGGGAATGACGGGGGTGGCCCAGATCAGGCCAGCGGCACCATTTCGCCCGAGCGCAGCAGCTTGCGGATGAATCCGATGATTCCGGTCTGGCGCGAACGCTTCAGCCGTTCGGCGGCGAGGATCGTCTTGATCGACTGGTAGCATTCCTCGACGTCGTCGTTGACCAGGACATAGTCGTAGCCGTCCCAGTGGCTGACCTCGTTCGCGGCGCGATCCATGCGGGCGTCGATGACTTCCATCGAATCGGTCGCGCGGCGTTCCAGCCGCTCGCGCAGGATCGGCATCGACGGCGGCAGGATGAACATGCGGACGACGTCGCCGCCGGCCAGCTGGTGAAGCTGCTGCGCTCCCTGCCAGTCGATATCGAACAGGATGTCGCGGCCCTGTTCGAGCACGTTCCACACCTGTGCCTTAGGCGTGCCGTAGCGATGACCGAAGACGTGGGCCCATTCGAGGAAGTCGCCGTTGGCGACCATCTCGCGGAAGGTGTCGAGATCGACGAAGTGATAATCGCGACCATCGACCTCACCGGGGCGGATCGGGCGAGTCGTGTACGACACCGAGACGCCGAGCTCGGTTTCGCTGGCCAGCAGCTTGCGCGCGATCGTCGACTTGCCAGCGCCGGACGGTGACGAGAGGACGAACAGAACGCCGCGCCGCTTGAAGCCGTGAGGATCGGGCCGGGGGGATTCGGCGGCGAGTTGCGGCGGGGTCGCGTCCATGGACGCCGCTAGTGGCGCCCGGCGACGCCGCGCGTCAAGCGCGACGCCGCCAAGCGCCCATAAAAACGGGTTGCTGTCGAATGCCGGTCACACCGGCATCGGATCAGCGGACCGGATTGCCGACGCGGCCGGCCCTGTGACGATCATAGGCCTTCTTCGCCGCCCAGCCGCCGCCGAGCAGCATGCCCAGCGGACCCATGCGACGCAGCACGCTGGCCGCGATGACACCCTTGGCCGCACCGCCGACGCCACTGCCACGATTGTTGCGGTCGAGTTCGCGCCCGACGAGCGCGCCGATAATCTTGCCGATCATGCCTTGGTCCCTTCGAAGATGATGTTCTTGAGTTCGCCCACGCCGCGCAACACTGCCCAACCGACCGCATAGGTGATGGCGATCGGCACCACGAATTTCAGCACGTTGGCGGTGACAGCGCCGATCAACGCGCCGTCTGCGGCGCTGTCGTCGCCGCTCATCGCATCGATCGCGCCGCCGACCAGCGCGCCTATCGTCGTTGCACTCACGGGGGCGTCCTCCTCTTGGATAGGGAGAACCCAGGTTATCGGCGGTGGTTCCGTCCTTCCGGTCCTCCCCCGCCAGGGGGAGGTGGCGCCGAAGGCGTCGGAGGGGGAGGATGCCATACCGATGCGGTCGCTTACCTCCCCGTCCGTCAGGCTTCGCCTGCCACCTCCCCCTGGCGGGGGAGGACCGAGGGTCAGATCCGCTTCGTCCCCGGATAGGCGAAGAGTACGTCCGCATCGGCATCGGTCGTCACGCTCTCGGTGCCCGTCACCGTCACGCACTCGCCGGCCTTGAACGCGACGCCGGCAACGCTGCCGCTGCCGGTGATCGGGATCAGCCAGCCGGTCGTGCCCTCGGGCAGCGCGACCTGGCGGTCGCCGCCATGGGGGTGCCAGCGTTCGAGCACGAACTTAGGGCCTTCGACCAGGATGGTGCGATCCTCGGTCGAGCCCGCAGGCTGCGCGATCGGCTGGTAGGGATCGAGCGTCGCGACATCGACGCCATCCTTCAGGTGAAGCTCGCGATCGCTGCCATAGTCGTAGAGGCGATAGGTGGTCTCCGAATTCTGCTGCACCTCGATCAGCGTCAGCCCGCCGCCGATCGCGTGGATCGTGCCCGACGGCGCGTAATAGAAATCGCCTGCCTTCACCGGCACCCAGTCGAGCTTGTCCTCGATCGAGCCGTCCTTGGCCGATTCGCGCAGCGTCTCGCGATCGATCGGCTGCTTGGGGCCAAGCGCGATCGTCGAATCGGGTTCGGCGCCCAGGATCGTCCAGCATTCGTCCTTGCCGCGCGGCAGGCCGCGGGCGTGCGCCTGCTCGTCGTCGGGATGGACCTGGACCGACAAGGGCTGGCTGGTGAAGAGATATTTGATCAGAAGTTCCGGCGTGCTGTCGCCGGGCTGCTGGAACCAGATCTCGCCGATCGGATCGCCGCCCTCCGCCGCATCCTCGAAGCCGAAGCCCAGGTGATGGCGTCCCCAGGGCTTCTCGACGCGGTGGGTATGGAGCAGCGTGGCGGGCATGATCGACCTCTATCAGTGATGGTGACGCTTCGCGGCGCCTTGCGCCACGCGCAACGATCCACGCAAGCTATTGTTCGCTGGCACGGCGCTGGGCTAAGGAGGCGGCCGATGCGTACCCCCCAGTTCCGCAACCTGCCCACGCGCGCGATCGCCCTCATGCTCGTCGCCGCCGTCGCGATGCCGATCGCCGGCTGTGCCCGCAATCGCGGCAAGGGCGACCTGCCCTATGTCGCGCGCGACGTCGGCACGCTGTACTCGACGGCGCGAAGCCGCCTCGACCAGGCGCGCTACAAGGAGGCGGCGCAGCTGTTCGACGAGGTCGAGCGCCAGCATCCCTATTCGATCTGGGCCCGCCGCGCGCAGCTGATGAGCGCGTTCAGCTATTATCTCGATCGTGATTACACCCAGTCGATCCAGTCGGCGCAGCGCTTCCTGTCGGTCCACCCGGGCAACCGCGATGCGCCCTATGCCTATTATCTGATCGCGCTCGGCTATTACGAACAGATCCGCGACGTGACCCGCGATCAGAAGATCACGCAACAGGCGCTGACGGCGCTGGGCGAGCTGACGCGGCGCTATCCGAACACCCGCTATGCCAGCGACGCGCGGCTGAAGATCGACCTCGTCAACGATCACCTCGCCGGCAAGGAGATGGAGATCGGACGCTTCTACGAGCGGCGCGGCCAGTGGCTCGCGGCGACGATGCGCTTCCGCCGGGTGATCGACGACTATCAGACGACGACGCACGCGCCCGAGGCGCTGATGCGGCTGACCGAGACCTATCTGTCGCTGGGCGTGCGGCCCGAGGCGGAGAAGGCGGCGGCGGTGCTGGGGCGCAACTATCCGGGCACCGACTGGTATGAGCGCGCGTACAAGCTGATGCGCGAATATCCCGTCGAGAAGGTCGCCGCGGTGGCGCCGGGCCAGCCGGTGGTGCCGGTCGGCACGCCGGGCGCGCAGCCGGCGCTGCCGGGCGAGGCAGGCTCGAAGAAGACCGACCGTCCGGCGAGCGCGACCCCGGCGATGCCCAGCGGCGGTGCCGGGGCGAACGGGACGATGACGCGTCCGGGGACGTAAGCTTTCGCCGTTCGTCCCGAGCGACAGGGGTGCGGGCTGAAGTGCCTCGACGTCGCTCGGCATGAACGGCAAGACGGCCTGAGCGCCTTCCCATTCTGCCGTCATCCTGAACTCGTTTCCGGATCTTCGTCGGTGAGCGCACTGCCCGTGGGGAGAGATGCTGAAACGAGTTCAGCATGACGGTCTTTCATGTCCTCCCCCGCCAGGGGGAGGTGGCAGCGAAGCTGACGGAGGGGGAGGAAGCCCGACCGGCAGTTAATCGCTTACCGCCCCCTCCGACCCGCCTTCGGCGCGCCACCTCCCCCTGGCGGGGGAGGATCAGCGGGGATAGCGAACGAACCGGGCACACTTCCCTCTCCCCTCGCCCGTAACCCGCGCTATATCGGCGCGATGCTGACCGCGCTCTCCATCCGCGACGTCGTCCTGATCGAGGCGCTCGATCTGGAATTCCAGCGCGGGCTCGACGTGCTGACCGGCGAGACCGGCGCGGGCAAGTCGATCCTGCTCGACGCGCTGGGGCTGGCGCTGGGCGCGCGGGGCGAGACGTCACTGGTGCGGCACGGCGCGGCGCAGGCGGTGGTGACCGCGACGTTCGATCCGCCGGAAGGACCGCTCGCCGCGGCGCTGGCGGAAAACGGGATCGAGGCGGAGCCGGGCGAGCCGCTGCTGATCCGGCGCATCGTCAAGGCCGACGGCGGCAGCCGCGGCTTCGTCAACGATCAGCCCGCGTCCGCCGCGCTGCTGCGTGAGTTGGCGCCGATGCTGGTCGAGATCCATGGCCAGCACGACGATCGCGGGCTGCTCAACCCGCGCGGCCATCGCGCGCTGCTCGACGCCTATGGCCGGGTCGAGCCGGAAGCCACGGCGAAGGCCTGGGCGACCTATCGCGACGCGCAGGCCGCGCTGGCGGCGGCCAATGACGAGATCGAGGCGGCGGCGCGCGATCGCGAATGGCTGGAGCATGCCGTCGCCGAGCTGACCCGGCTTGCGCCCGAACCCGGCGAGGAAGACACGCTGGCGGAGAAGCGCCGGTCGATGCAGCGTGCCGAGAAGATCGCGGGCGAGATGGCGGCGATCGAGGAGCATCTGGGCGGTTCGGACGGCGCGCTGGCGCAGCTGCGCCAGGCGGCGCGCGTGCTGGAGCGGATCGCCGAGGATCATGCCGCGCTTGGCGAAGCGCTGGCGGCGATCGATCGCGCGGTGATCGAGGCCGCGACGGTGGAAGAACAGATCGCCGCAGCCAGCGCCGACCTCGCCTTCGACCCGCGCGCGCAGGAAGAGGACGAGGCGCGGCTGTTCGAGCTGCGCGGGATGGCGCGCAAGCATCGCGTCCAGCCCGACGATCTCGCCGCGCTCGCCGCCGAGCTCTCGGAACGGCTGGAGCGGCTCGAGGCGGGGGAAGATCGAGTCGCAATCCTCGAGACGCGCGTGGCGGCGGCGCGGGCCGATTACGATGCGGCAGCGGCGACGCTGTCGGCGCGGCGGCGGGCAGCGGCGGGGCGGCTCGACGAGGTGGTGGCGGACGAGCTGGCGCCGTTGAAGTTGGATGCCGCGCGCTTCCGCACCGTCGTCGCCGACGCCAGCCCCGAACAATGGGGGCCGGGCGGCAAGGACCGCGTCGAGTTCGAGATCGCGACCAATCCCGGCGCGCCCTTTGCCCCGCTCGCCAAGATCGCGTCGGGCGGCGAATTGTCGCGCTTCATCCTGGCGCTGAAGGTGGCGCTGGCGGAGGAAGGCGGCGCGGCGACGATGATCTTCGACGAGATCGACCGCGGCGTCGGCGGCGCGGTAGCGAGCGCGATCGGCGAGCGGCTGGCGCGACTGGCGGAACACACGCAGCTGCTGGTCGTCACGCACAGCCCGCAGGTCGCGGCGCGCGGCGCCGAGCATCTGCTGATCGCGAAATCGAGCGACGGCACGGTGACCCGCACCGGCGTTCGCGTGCTGGGCGAGGACGAGCGTCGCGAGGAGATCGCGCGGATGCTGTCAGGCGCGACGGTGACCGACGAGGCGCGGGCGCAGGCGGTGAGGTTGCTGGAGACGGCGTGAGGGCTCTTCCCGTCATTCCTGCGAAGGCGGGAACCCATCGTCACTGAGCATCGTGAGCATCACGACGGTTAGCCAGTATGGACCCCCGCCTTCGCGGGGATGACGGAAGGGGGGTAATTTCCAGGCCCTCCCTGTTACCCCGGCGAAGGCCGGGGTGCCCCCCCCTCCGTCAGATCGCGCCTGTCCCACCGTTCGCGCCGAAGACACTGCCGGTGGTGAAGCTGTTCCCGCCCTCCGCCAGCGCGACGTAGAGCCCGGCCAGTTCGACCGGCTGGCCGGCGCGGCCGAGCGGGGTGTCCTGGCCGAATTCGCCCATCTTGCCCGGTAGCTGTCCGCCCGCGACCTGGAGCGGCGTCCACACCGGGCCGGGCGCGACGGCGTTGACGCGGATGCCCTTCTTGCCGAGCTGCTTCGCCAGCCCCTTGGTGAAGATCAGGATCGCGCCCTTGGTGCTGGCATAGTCGAGCAGTTCCTCGCCCGGATCGACCGAGTTGACCGAGGCGGTGTTGATGATCGACGCGCCCGGCTTCATCAGCGGCAGCGCAGCCTTGGTCAGCCAGAACATTGCATAGACGTTGGTCTTCATCGTCCGGTCGAACTGCTCGAACGAGATGTCGGCGATCGACGGCTTCGATTGCTGATAGGCGGCGTTGTTGACGAGGATGTCGAGCCCGCCGAGCTGGCTGGCCGCCTTCGCCGCCAGCCCGGTGGTGAACGCCTGGTCAGTCAGGTCGCCGGGCAGCAGCTCGATCCGGCGCCCCTCGGCGCGGAGCAGCTTGGCGAGGTCCTGCGCGTCGGGCTCCTCGGTCGGGTAATAGTTGATCGCGACGTCGGCGCCCTCGCGCGCGAAGGCGATCGCGGCGGCGCGGCCGATGCCTGAATCGCCGCCGGTGACCAGTGCCTTGCGCCCCTGCAGCCTGCCGCTGCCGCGGTAGCTCGTCTCGCCGCTGTCGGGGACGGGGCGCATGTCGCGCTGGAGCGCTGGCCATTTCTGGCGCTGCTCGGGGAACGGCTGGGAGGTGAACTTGCTGGTCGGATCGGCGGGCTGGGCGGCGGCCTCAGCCATGGCGGGGGCGGCGGCGGCAAGGACGCCGGTAGCGGCGGCCCCCTTGAACACGTCACGGCGGCTGGCGGTGTCAGTCATGGCGCATCGTCCTGATCTATCGGGAATGCGTCGCAAGCGCGCGGGAGCGCGAAAGGTTCAGGCGATCGACCCGATTGCGCGCGAGGCGGGCGCGGCGCTAAGCGAGCCTGGATGGACGCCACTACCCGGATGACTGCGCGCGACCGGCGCGAAGGCCGCGTCGCGCTGGCGATGCTGCCGGTCGGCACGCTGCTGACGCTTGCCGCCGGCATCGGCATGATCGCGGTGACGGCGCTCGGCATCGACACCGCGATCCGCTGGCCCGACGGGGCCGGCTGGATGCTGGCATGGTGCGGGCTCGCGGCGGTGGCGGGATGGTGGAACCTGAAGCGATCGCTCGAGGTGCTGAGCGCGTTCGACTGGCGGCCGGTGCCGGGTATCGTCGCGGTGTCGGCCGCGATCGTCGCGCTTCATCCCGGCTGGTGGCTGGCATGAGCGCGCTGCCCGAAACCGAAGAACAGGCCGCCGCCGAGCTGGCGCGGCTCGCCGACGAGATCGCGCACCACAACCGCGCCTATCACACCGACGACGCGCCCGAGATTAGCGACGCCGACTATGACGCGCTGGTCCGCCGCAATGCCGCGATCGAGGCGGCGTTTCCACAAGCCGTCCGCGCCGATTCGCCGAGCCGGCAGGTCGGCGCCGCGCCGGCCGCGCACCTCGCCAAGGTCGCGCATGCCAGAGCGATGATGAGCCTGGACAATGCGTTCAGCGACGAGGAGGTCGAGGAATTCGTCGCGCGTGTCCGCCGCTTCCTGCGGCTCGGCGACGACGAGGTCGTGGCGTTGACCGCCGAGCCCAAGATCGACGGCCTGTCCTGCTCGCTGCGCTACGAAGCCGGCGTACTGGTCCAGGCGCTGACCCGTGGTGACGGGCAGGTCGGCGAAGTCGTGACCGACAACGTGCGCACGATTGACGACATTCCCGCGCGGCTGCACGGCGAGGCGCCCGAGGTGTTCGAGGTGCGCGGCGAGGTCTATATGGCGAAGGCCGATTTCGCCGAGCTCAACCAGCGGCTGGCGGCGGAGGCGGCAGCGTCGGGCAAGGAGGCGCGCCAGTTCGCCAACCCGCGCAATGCCGCCGCCGGATCGCTGCGCCAGAAGGATGCGAGCGTCACCGCCAGCCGCCCCTTACGCTTCCTGGCGCACGGCTGGGGCGAGGCATCGGCGGTGCCGGGCGAGACGCAGAGCGAAGTGATGGCGGCGATCCGCGACTGGGGCCTGCCGGTGGCGGAGGGGCTTCGCCGGGTCGAGAGCGCGGCGGATGGGCTCGCCGTCTATCGCGCGATCGAGGCCGAGCGCGCCGACCTGCCGTTCGATATCGACGGTGTCGTCTACAAGGTCGACCGGCTCGACTGGCAGGCGCGGCTGGGCCAGGTCGCCAAGGCGCCGCGCTGGGCGATCGCGCACAAATTTCCGGCCGAGCGCGCGCAGACGACGCTGAACGCGATCGACATCCAGGTCGGGCGCACGGGCAAGCTGACCCCGGTCGCGCGGCTGGAGCCGGTGACGGTGGGCGGCGTCGTCGTCACCAATGCGACGCTGCACAATGCCGACGAGGTTGCGCGGCTGGGCGTCCACCCCGGCGACCGCGTCGTGCTGCAGCGCGCGGGCGACGTCATCCCGCAGATCGTCGAGAATCTGTCGCGCGACGACGCGCGGGCGCCCTGGCCCTTCCCCACCCATTGCCCGGTGTGCGGCAGCGAGGCGGTGGCGGAGCCGGGCGAGGTCGACATCCGCTGCACCGGCGGGCTGATCTGTCCTGCACAGCGGCTGGAGCGGCTGAAGCACCTGGTCAGCCGCGGCGCGCTCGACATCGATTCGCTAGGGGTCGAGCGGCTGAAGCTGTTCATCGATCTCGGCTGGATCGCGGAGCCCGCCGACATCTTCCGCCTCAACGCGCATCGGACCGAGATGCTGGCGATGAAGGGGTGGAAGGAGCGTTCGGTCGACGCGCTGCTCGCCGCGATCGAGGAACGCCGAGAGCCGGATGCGGCGCGGCTGTTGTTCGGGCTGGGCATCCGCCACGTCGGCCAGGTGACGGCGCGCGACCTGATGAAGATGTTCGTGACGCTGCCCGAGCTGCGCCGCGCGGCGGAGGCGGCGCGCGACGGCGACGCCGATGCCGCCGACCGCTTCGCGCTGATCGAGGGCGTCGGCCCGGCGGTGGTGGTGTCGCTGGGCGACTTCTTCCACGAAGAGCATAACCGCAAGGTGTGGGACGACCTGCTCCAGTTGGTCACGCCGCCGCCCTTCCTGGTCGAGACGCGCGAGTCGCCGGTGTCGGGCAAGACGGTGGTGTTCACCGGCAAGCTCGAGACGCTGAGCCGCGACGAGGCGAAGGCGCAGGCCGAGTCGCTGGGCGCGCGGGTGGCGGGATCGATCTCGGCAAAGACCGACCTACTCGTCGCCGGACCGGGCGCCGGATCGAAGCTGAAAAAGGCCGCAGAGCTGGGCATCGAGGTGATCGACGAAGCCGGCTGGGCCGCGCTGGTCGCCGCTGCGCGCTAGCGAGTAGCGTTGCGGTTTTGCAACGCCGCGACAGCGAGTTGCAGCGCGTGACGATCCCTGTCGCATTTGTCACGGAAGAGAAATATTGAACGGGCAGGGCCGCGGCGAACGGCGATGAAACGACGCCGGGGTGTTCGAGCGCGCTGCGCCAAAGGGGAAATCTTCGATGCGAAATAACCTGTTCCTGGGTGTGGCCGCGGTCGCGCTCATCGCTCCGGCCACGGTCTCGGCTCAGGAAACGACCGCGCAGATCCGCGGCACGGTGACCGCCGGCGGCGCACCCGTGACCGGCGCGACGGTGACGATCGTCAACGTCCCCTCGGGCACGCGCAGCCAGACCACGACCGACGCGACCGGCGCCTTCACCCAGAGCGGCCTGCGCGCGGGCGGCCCCTTCACCGTCGAAGTCGCCAGCCCCCAGGGCAACACCACCGTCACCGACATCTTCACCGTCGTCGATCAGCCCTATGAGCTGCCGATCGAGCTGGCAGCCGATGCCGCGACCGGCGGCGACATCGTCGTCACTGCCTCGTCGATCGCCGGCGCCGGCGTCATCGGCAGCGGCCTGCGCACCGTGCTGACCCAGGCGGACATCGCCAAGGTCGCGTCGGTCAACCGCGACATCCGCGACCTCGCCCGCCGCGATCCGCTGGCGACGCTCGACCTCAGCAACAGCCGTGCGGTCAGCTTCGCCGGCGTCAATCCGCGCTTCAACCGCTTCACGATCAACGGCGTCCAGATCGGCGACAACTTCGGCCTCAACTCCGACGCCAACCCGACCGCGCGTGGGCCCGTGCCGTTCGACGCGATCGGCCAGTTCTCGGTCGCGATCGCGCCGGTCGACATCCGCCAGGGCAATTTCCAGGGCGGCGTGATCGATACCGTGCTGCTGTCGGGCACCAACGAATTCCACGGCACCGGCTTCTATTCGCAGTCGACCAACGGCCTGCAGGGCAACAAGATCGGATCGACCACGATCACGCTGCCGAAGTACAAGTCGGAGACGTACGGCGCGACGTTCCGCGGCCCGATCATCGCCGACAAGCTGTTCTTCATGGTCTCGGCCGAGCGCAACACCGATCCGCGTCCGCTGGCGGTGACGGCGGTCAGCCAGATCCCCGGCGTCACCCAGTCGTCGATCGACCAGATCACCAACATCGCCAAGAGCGTCTATGGCTATGATCCGGGTGGTTTCGTCTCGGTCAACAACCAGAAGGACGAGAAGATCGTCGGCCGTATCGACTGGAACATCAGCGATTCGCAGAAGCTCTCGCTCAACTACATCAACGCCTATGAATCGAGCACGGTCGCCCAGGGCACCAGCACCTCGAACACCACCCCGGCGGTCGGCCTGGCGTCGAATTACTACCAGCGCTCGGTGCTGGTGCGCGCCGGTATCGCGCAGCTGAATTCGGACTGGACGGACAATCTGTCGACGGAAGCGCGCTTCCTCTACAAGTCGAACCGCGTCGGCCAGGATTCGCTGCTCGGCACCAACTTCGCGCAGTTCTCGGTCTGCACCGCGCCGACCAGCGTCGTCGGCGCCAACAACTCGACCAGCACCTGCGGCACCGGCATTCCCCAGGTCATCTTCGGCCCGGACATCAGCCGCCAGGCAAACCAGCTGTTCTTCGACACTTGGGGCGGCTCGCTCCAGGCGCGCTACACGGCCGGCGGCCACGAGATCAAGCTGCTCGCCGAAGTGAACGCGAACCGCACGTTCAACTACTTCCTGCAGCGCCTGAACGGTCAGTATTACTTCGACTCGATCGCCGACTTCCAAAACCGCCGCGCGTCGCAGTTCGACTATTCCAACGCGGTGTCGCTGACGCCGACCGACGCGGCAGCAAACTTCAAGTACCAGCAATACACCTTCGGTGCGCAGGACACTTGGAACATCAACGACCAGCTGACCTTCACCTATGGCGCGCGTTACGACCTGTACGCGATGCGCAGCCCGGTCGCGGCGAACCCGAACTACTTCGCGCGTTACGGCGTCTACAACACCCAAACCTACAAGGGCCTAGACAACTTCCAGCCACGCGCGGCGCTGGAGTGGAACCCGATCGACAACCTGCGTATCCGTCTGGGCGCATCGGTCTACGGCGGCGGTTCGCCGGACATCTATCTGTCGAACAGCTATTCCAACACCGGCGTTCTGACGAACCGCATCACCACCGCTACGCGCGCGTTGCCGACGACGACCAGCAATACGACCACCTGCACGGCGACCTACGTCGGCGCGAATGCCGGACTTTGCACGGCGGCACTGGACGGCGTCACCGGCACGTCGATCCCGGCGAGCATCAACAGCTATCTGAGCACGGCGACGGCCTCGCTGCGCACGGCGCCGGTCAACGCGCTGGCGCAGAACTTCAAGCTGCCGTCGATCACCAAGCTGACCGCGTCGATCGATTACAAGCTGTTCGGCGTGAACGTCGGCGCCAACTATCTGCACAGCATGACGAACTCGGCGGTGACCTTCACCGACCTGCGCTCGGTGCAGATCGGCACGCTGCCGGACGGTCGTCCGCGCTATAACGTGCTGGGCGGCGTCGCCGACACCAACCAGGACATTCTGCTGTTCAACACCGGCAAGGGCTACAGCAACATCTTCGTCGTCCGTGCCGACAAGACGTTCGACTGGGGCCTGTCGCTGGGCGGCAGCTACACGTATCAGGACGTGAAGGACGTCAGCCCGGCGTCGTCGTCGACCGCGTCGTCGAACTATTTCAACGTCGCGATGTACGATCCGAACAACGCCACGCTCGGCGTGTCGGCGGATCAGACCAAGTGGGCGTTCAAGTATAATGTCGGCTTCGAGCACGCGTTCTTCGGCGACTACAAGACGATCTTCCAGCTGTTCGGCGAAACCCGCGCGGGCCGTCCGTACAGCTACACGATGCAGAATTCGGTCAGCGGCCGTTCGCCGGTGTTCGGTGTCATTGCCGGCCCGACGCTCGGCACCAACTCCGACCAGCGTTTCCTGCTGTACGTGCCGACCAGCACCTCTGACGCGCTGGTCAGCTACGACAGCACGGACACGCAGGCCGCGCTCGAGAACCTCATCAACAACAGCAAGCTGAAGGATTATCGCGGCAAGATCGCGCCGCGTGGCCTGGGCCGCAACCGCGCCTTCACCCGCATCGATCTCCACCTCGAGCAGCAGCTGCCGACCTTCATCGGCAAGTCGCGCCTCTCGATCTGGGGCGACATCGAGAACCTGCCGAACCTGCTCAACAGCAACTGGGGCGGCCTGCGCCAGATCAGCTTCCCGCAATATGCCCCGGTCGTTCAGGTTGCCTGCCTCGCCTCGCCGACCGCGACCGGCGTCTCGGGTGCTGCGGTGCAGACCAACGCGCCGAACCAGCCCTGCGCCCAGTATCGGTACTCGTCATACCGCGCCCCCAACACGGGCCAGGTCAGCGTCAACAACTCGCTCTACCTGATCCGCGTCGGCGCCCGCTTCTCGTTCTAAGCGACGCCGCCTTCGGGCAAGACAGGGGCCGCCGTTCCTTCGGGCACGGCGGCCCTTCTTTTTTGCGTGGGAGCCGGCGGCGGTGTAGAGGCCGCTGCGACATGGCGACGACCTTCCCCGCCCCCAGCCGCCCGGCACTCAACGTCAGGCCCTTCTTCGAGAACAAGAGCCGCGCCTTCTGGACGCTTCAGGCGGTGGGCTGGACCGGCTATCTGCTGCTGCGCGGGGCCGCCGTGGTGGCCAACGGCCTGTCGCTCGATGCGATCATCCCGGTGATCCTGGAAGCGATCCTGGGCTATTGCATCACGCTGCTGATCTCGACGCTCTACGGCTATTACCGCCGCATCCCGCGCATCGCCGGGCTGCTGCTGACGATCCTGACGTTCCTGGCGGCGGTCATCATCTACGCGGCGCTGATCGCGTTCAGCTATTCGTTCATCCAGGGCGGCGAGCCGGGGATCACGATCCCGCGCTTCGTGGTGTCGATCTACATCGCCTTCACCGTGCTTGCGGGCTGGTCGGCGCTGTATTTCGGCATCAATTTCTACCTGATCGTCGAAGAGCAGATCGACCAGATGCAGCATCTGGAGACGCAGGCGTCGTCGGCGCAGCTGGCGATGCTGCGCTATCAGCTGAACCCGCATTTCCTGTTCAACACGCTCAACTCGATCTCGACGTTGGTGCTGCTGAAGCAGACCGAGCGCGCCAATGCGATGCTGAGCCGGCTGTCGTCGTTCCTGCGCTACACTCTGGCGAACGAGCCCACCGCGCACGTTACCGTCGCGCAGGAGGTCGAGACGCTGAAGCTGTACCTCGAGATCGAGAAGATGCGCTTCGAGGATCGGCTGCGCCCGAAATTCGACATCGACGCCGCCGCCGAGCGTGCCCGCCTGCCCTCGCTGCTGCTCCAGCCGCTGGTCGAGAACGCGATCAAATATGCGGTCACGCCGCAGGAAGAGGGCGCCGAAATCTGCGTCCGCGTGCGGCTCGCCGGAGAGCGGGTGCAGATCAGCGTATCCGACACCGGCCCCGGGTTGAACGAGGCGCGACAATCGCCAAGCCTTTCAACCGGCGTCGGGCTCGCCAATATCAGGGAGCGGCTGGTCCAGGCGTACGGCCCGGATCAGCGGTTCGAGACGCGCTCGACGGCTGCTGGCGGTTTCTCGGTGGATATCGAGATCCCGTTCCAGCTGGAGAATGTGAGTAGAGAGGCTTCATGACGATCAGAACCATCCTGGTGGACGACGAACCGCTCGCGATCCAGGGGCTGGAGCTTCGGCTCGCGGCACACGACGATGTCGAGATCATCGAGAAATGCATGAACGGGCGCGAGGCGATCCGCGCCATCAAGACCCATAAGCCCGACCTGGTCTTCCTCGACATCCAGATGCCGGGGTTCGACGGCTTCTCGGTGGTGCAGGGATTGATGGAGGTCGAGCCGCCGCTGTTCGTCTTCGTCACCGCCTATAGCGACCATATGCTGAAGGCGTTCGAGGCGCGGGCGGTCGATTATCTGATGAAGCCGGTCGAGGAGAGCCGCCTCGCCGATACGCTCGATACCGTCCGCCAGCGGCTGAGCGAGCGACGCAGCGTCGAGGAGGTCGAGAAGCTGAAGGAAGTGCTGGCCGAGGTCGCACCCGAGGCCGCCGCCGACATGGCCGATGGCGGATCGTCGGCGGAGCCCGCCGCCAACCGCTTCGAGAAGCTCATCAACATCAAGGATCGCGGCCAGATCTTCCGCGTCGACGTCGATACGATCGAGCGGATCGACGCGGCGGGCGATTATATGTGCATCTACACCGGCGACAACACGCTGATCCTGCGCGAAACGATGAAGGACCTGGAAAAGCGGCTCGATCCGCGCCGGTTCCAGCGGATCCACCGCTCGACGATCGTCAACCTCGACCTGGTCAAACAGGTGAAGCCGCATACCAACGGCGAATGCTTCCTGGTGCTCGATTCGGGCGCGCAGGTGAAGGTCAGCCGGTCGTACCGCGACGTGGTGGCGCGGTTCGTCCATTGATCGAACTGCCTGTCGCGGTCGCGGCGCTGTATCGCTTCATCCGGATCGACGATCCGGCGGCGGTTCGCGAGCGGGTCGAGCCGCTGCTCGACGCGGCGGGCGTGCGCGGCACCATCCTGCTGGCGCATGAAGGCATCAACGGCACCGTCGCCGGCGAGCCCGATACGCTGCGCGGCGCGATCGCGGCGTTGCAGGCGATGCCGGGGTTCGACGCGCTCGAGCTGAAATGGTCGGGCGCGGCGGCGATGCCGTTTGGGCGGCTGAAGGTAAAGGTGAAGGCGGAGATCGTGACGCTGGGCGATCCCGCGGCCGATCCGACGCAGGCCGTGGGCGGATATGTCGCGCCTGCCGACTGGAACGCGCTGGTCGACGATCCCGACACGATCGTGATCGACACGCGCAACGATTACGAGGTCGCGATCGGCAGCTTCGCGGGCGCGGTCGATCCCGGTACGCCAAGCTTCCGCGACTTTCCCGCCTGGGTCGATGCGCACAGCGACGAATTGGCGGGCAAGCGGGTCGCGATGTTCTGCACGGGCGGCATCCGCTGCGAAAAGGCGACGGCGCTGCTCAAGACGCGCGGGATCGACGACGTCCTTCACCTGAAGGGCGGCATCCTCGCCTATCTGGAACAGGTGCCCGCCGCCGACAGCCGCTGGCAGGGCGAATGCTTCGTGTTCGACGAACGGGTGGCGGTGGGCCATGGGCTCGCCCCCGGCAGCTATGCGATGGATCGGGAGCGCGGCTTGCCGGTCAAGCGCTGACGGATCATTGCCGCAGCCGTCCCGAGGGCCTGAGCCGCGGTCGTTTGCCCGCCACGACCATCGCTGGCGCGCCCTGCGCCTGCTCTTCCCAGCGTTGCAGCAAGCGGTCGAGCCGTGGCGACGGGTCGACGTTGCTGAGCCGGCCGTTGAACAGGAATGCCGCCACCGCGCTTCGCTTCACGACATGGGTGTGGAAGCGATAGCCGAGCCATGCCGCCAGCGTGACCGCGATCGCATATTTGGTCTGCGGGCTCCACGCGACGCGGGCCAGCTGGGCGTTGATCGCGATGATGATCGGGAAATGGACGAGGTAGATGGTGTAGGAAGCGTCGGCGATCCGCCGGACCGCCAGCGGCAGCGTGCGGATCAGCAGCGACGAGCGCAGCACCAGGATGAAGACGAGCAGCGGTGCCGCCGCGCTGACGAGCGCGCTGAACGTCGCGCGCAAGCCATGCCCCAGCGCCGCCGAGGCCCAGCCGCTCCAGCCCCAGCCGAGCTCGCCGAGCACCAGCAGCGCCAGCATCGCGGTGGCGAAGCGGCAGTCGGTGACGAGCCGCCGTCGCAATCGCTCGCACCGCGCCATAACGAAGCCGAACGCGAACAGCGGCGCATAGCCGGGGATCAGCGGGGCGTTGCCCAGCCGCTCGGTCCAATCGGGCGACACCGCCGCCCTGAGCGCGACGGCACCGACCTCGTGAAGCGATGCCGCGGTGACGACGACCATCAGCACGAATAGGCGCGCCCGCGGTTTTTCAGGGCCGTAGCGCTCGCACAGCCGCGGGGCGAGGTTCCAGCGGCGATCGGCGGCGTCGAGCACCACCGCGAGCGGCGAATAGGCGAGCAGGCCGGCGAGGAACCAGAGGTGATGCCATTCGAACGGCAGCGGCAACGGTCGCTCGACCGGCCCCAGCGCGATCAGCACGGGGATCAGCGGACAGATCCACAGCATCCCGAACACCAGCGGCACGCCGACCTGGCGCAGGCGGCGCATCAGCCAGGGCACGCCGCCATGTCGCCCGATCGCCACCGCGGCGAGATAGCCCGCCAGCGCATCGAAGGTGCCGACGCGGAAGAGGTGCGACACCGTCTGCACGAACAGCAGCACCGCGTCGGGCGCGAGCAGCGTCGAGCCGTGGACGAAGATGCCCGCCGCCATCAGCAGCGCGCGCCAGGCGTCGAGCCCTTCGTTGCGGGTCGCAGGGGTCGGCCGCGATAGCTTCATCGACGCGTCGCCGAGCGGCAGCGATGGACCAGCGCGGCTGGCAGCGCGCGCTCGACGCCACGGCGCACGGCGGCGCCCCAAATCGCATAGCCGCGCTCGTCGAGATGGATGCCGTCTTCACGATAATAGGGGCCGGGCGCGCCCGCGACGAGCAGCTGCCCACCGGCGGGGACGAAGGCGGTCCCGGGCCGCGTCGCCAACGCCCGGGCGACCAGCCGATCGTCCTCCAGCTGTGCCTCGCGCATGTACCAGCGGGTCGGGCTCGGCTTTTGCGCGATCACGACGATGGGCACGCCGGGCATCCGTCGCCGTTCGAGGTCGATCAGCGCCATCAACGCCGCGGTTGCGCTGGATGCGCTGGCGCCGTCGGCGATATCGTTTTCGCCCGCATAGTTGACAATCGCGGCGGGCGGGGGCCCCGGCGGATCGTTCAGCAGCCGCCGCTCGATCTCGTCGATGTGGACGCCATTGACGCCGCGCTGGCGCACCGACCAGGGCGCCATCGCGCCTGAAAGATCGGGCCAGCGATTGATCGTCGAACTGCCGACGAACCAGATTGTGCATCCGTCGCGCGGCGGCTCGCCCCCCGGCAACGGCGAGCGCAGCGCCAGCGCCTGGCGCGCATACCCCCACGCCTTCACCGCCGTACACACGATCGCAAGCGCGAGCGTGATCCGCAGCAGCAGCGAGAACAGCCGCTCGGGCGATCCGGCAGGGGAACGAGGCATCGGCGGGGTGTACTCGCGATGGCTTAAGGTGGGGTTGCGATGACGGACGTTGCGATCCTCCCCCGCCAGGGGCAGGTGGCAGCCGCAGGCTGACGGAGGGGGCGGATGCACTATCGCCGGGGGTCGCTCACCTCCCCCTCCGTCACGCTGCGCGCGCCACCTCCCCCTGGCGGGGGAGGATTGCAGGCTCAGCGCTATAAGCTGTGCTTCCGCTCGCAGGGCGCCTGCGGCCAGAAATCCCGAAACGAGTTCAGCATGACGACCTTCGTCTTACACCGTTATGCTGAACTCGATTCAGCATCTCTCTCGACCGCGCGCCCGCTCGTGAAGGATGTACGCGAGGCGCCTCTCCTGCTATCGGGCGCGCCATCATGCTCAACCTCAACGGCATCACCGTGCGCCTTGGCGGGCGCACGATCCTGGACGGTGCGTCGGCGGCATTGCCGCCGGGCAGCCGCGTCGGCCTGATCGGGCGCAACGGCGCGGGCAAGTCAACGCTGGTGCGCGTCATTGCCGGCCAGCTGGAACCCGATAGCGGCAGCGCCGACATGCCGCGCGGCGCGCGTATCGGTTATATCGCGCAGGAAGCGCCGTCGGGCACCGCGACGCCGTTCGACACCGTGCTCGCCGCCGATCTGGAGCGCGCGGCACTGATGATCGAGAGCGAGACGTGCGAGGATCCCGACCGGCTGGGCGACGTCTATGAGCGGCTGATCGCGATCGACGCCTATACCGCGCCGGCGCGCGCCGCGCAGATCCTGCTCGGCCTCGGCTTCGACGAGGACATGCAGCAGCAGCCGCTCGACAGCTTTTCGGGCGGCTGGAAGATGCGCGTCGCGCTCGCCGCGCTGCTGTTCTCGCAGCCCGACCTGCTGCTGCTCGACGAGCCATCGAACCACCTCGATCTCGAAGCGGTGATGTGGTTGGAGGATTTCCTCAAGAGCTACAAGGCGACGATCGTCGTCGTCAGCCACGAGCGCGACTTCCTCAACAACGTGGTCGACCATATCCTCCACCTGCAGGGCGGCAAGATCACGCTCTATCCGGGCGGATACGACTCGTTCGAGCGCCAGCGCGCCGAACGGATGGCACAGCTCGCCGCCGCCAAGGCGAACCAGGACGTGCAGCGCGCCAAGCTGCAGGACTATATCGCCCGCAACTCCGCCCGCGCCTCGACCGCCAAGCAGGCGCAGAGCCGCGCCAAGATGCTGGCGAAGATGCAGCCGATCGCCGAGCTGGCGAACGACCCGACACTGTCGTTCGGCTTCCCCGATCCCGATGCGCTGCGCCCGCCGCTGATCACGCTCGACCTCGCCAGCGTCGGCTATGCCGACACGCCGATCCTGAAGCGGCTGAACCTGCGCATCGACCCCGACGATCGCCTTGCGCTGCTGGGCCGCAACGGCAACGGCAAGACGACGCTCGCCCGCCTGCTGGCCGCGCAGCTGACGCCGATGGAGGGCGACATGGCCGCGTCGGGGAAGATGCGCGTCGGCTATTTCACCCAGTATCAGGTCGAGGAGCTCGACGCCGACGACACGCCGCTGGCGCACATGACGCGGGTCATGCGCGACGCGTCGCCGGCCGCGGTTCGCGCGCAGCTGGGTCGGTTCGGCTTTTCGGGCGACCGCGCGACCGGCCAGGTCGGCAAGATGTCGGGCGGCGAGAAGGCGCGGCTAGCGCTGGCGCTCATCACCCGCGACGCCCCGCACCTGCTGATCCTCGACGAGCCGACCAACCACCTCGACGTCGATGCGCGCGAGGCGCTGGTCCAGGCGCTCAACGACTATAAGGGCGCTGTCATCCTCGTCAGCCACGATCGCCACATGGTCGAGCTGACCGCCGACCGGCTGGTGCTGGTCGACAACGGCACCGCGCGCGAATTCGACGGCAGCCTCGACGATTATGTCAGGATGATCCTGGCGGGCGACGACAAGCCTGCCGAAGCGCGCGGCAGCAAGAAGGACCGCAAGGCCGCCGCGGCGGCGCGCGAGGCGGAAAAGGCGGCGCGCAAGGCGGCGAAGGATATCGAGGCGGAGCTGGCGACGCTCAACGCCGAGCGGTCGGCGGTCGATCGCGCGATGTTCGATCCGTCGTCGGCGGAACCGCGCTTCGCCAAGCTCTCGATGACCGAGCTGATGAAGCGCCGCGCCGAGCTGACCGACGCGATCGACAGTGCCGAAGCGCGCTGGCTGGAGGCGAGCGAGGCGCTGGAGGCGGCGTGACGCGCCGCGTCACCGCGATCCGCATCCATTGCCCGGTCGAGGCTGGGACGTTGGCCGCGCTGCTCGGCGGCGATACCGCCGCCGCCGCGGCGGGCGACGCGACGCTGGCGGCGATGATGGCGGTGATCCGCGCGCATCCGGTGCTCGGCGATTTCGGCGTCTACCAGTCGGTGATGGAGCTGGCGCCCGGCTGGGAGGTGTTCACGCCCTCCCCGCAAGCGACGCCGACGCTGGGCGCAGCCGGCGCGACGACGATCTCGCCGACCGTGATCGTCAAGAGCTATGCCGCCTTCGATGCCGATCCGGCACAGCTGGACGCGGCGCTGGCCGCGATCATGGCGGCGCATCCGTGGGAAACGCCGGTGGTGGAGCTGGTCGAGGCGGCGCTGCTGACACGCTGATCACCGGCATATACGCAAGCCGCAATTGCCCCCGTCATCCCCGTGCCGCTAATGCCGGATGATGACATCGACCGACACCTTGCCCCGCCACCTCAACCTCGGCTGCGGTTTCGACAAGCGTGAAGGGTGGCTGAACGTCGACAATTTCGCCGAATGCTCACCCGACATTATCGTCGATATCGAAGCGACGCCGTGGCCGCTGCCGACGGACCAGTTCGATGCGGTGTTGCTGAAGCACGTGCTCGAACACGTCGGTCAGGATTTCGCGACGTTCAAGCGCGTGATGCAGGAGCTATATCGGGTCACCGCGTCGAACGGCCTGATCGAAATCCATGTGCCGCACGTCCGGCATGACACCTTCTGGTCGGATCCGACCCACGTTCGCGCCTTCACCAACATCACCTTCGAAATGATGTCGAAGCGTCGAAACCTCGAATGGGTGGCGAAGCGCGCCAATTACACGATGCTGGCGCTGGCGATGAACGTCGACTTCGAACTGGAGCGGGCGGAAATCGAATACGCGCCCGAATGGACGGCGCGTCTCAATAGCGGCGAGATCACGCAGGACCAGATTCGCTTCGCCGCCACACATTACTGGAACGTGGCGCGCGAGATGCGCTTCGTCCTGCGTTGCGTGAAGGATCAAGCCTCGGCCTGATCCTTGCCCTCGTCGCCCTCGGCCTTGGTGTCCTGGAAATAGGCCTCGACCGGGCCGGTCAGCTTGATCGTCAGCGGGCGGCCGTGGCGGTCGACCTTCTTGCCCAGCGCGACGCGGATCCAGCCTTCGGAGATGCTGTATTCCTCGACGTCGCGACGCTCCTGGCCCTTGAAGCGGATGCCGATGCCGCGCTCCAGCGTCGGCTGGTCGAAGTGCGGGCTGCTCGGGTCGATCGAGAGATGGTCGGGGGGCGTATCGGTCATGCGCGCGCCTCTAGCGCCAAGCCGGCAGCGTGCGCCACAAAAAAGCGGCGCGGTAGATCGCTCCACCGCGCCGCCCTTCGCCCCACGTGACCTCTGGTCAGTCGCAGACGCGTACCCGGACGCGCTGGCCGTAATAGGGGTCGTAGCGCCACTGGTCGAAGCAGCGCGGGTAATAGTCGTTGTAATAGCCGCGATCGTAGACGACCGGCGGCGGGGGCGGCGGCGGCGCGTAATAGCCGTTGTAGCCATTATAGCCGCCGCGATCATAATAGCGGCCGCCGCCGTTGTTGCTGGCGATCGCAGCGCCGATGCCGAGGCCGACGATACCGCCGAGCAGCGCGCCCGCTGCGGCATTGCCGCCGCGGTTATAGTGGCGGTACCCGCCCCAGCGCTGCGCATCGGCCGGCGCCGCGGCAGACAGCGTGGTAGCGGCGAGCGCCGCACCCAGACCTACCTTCTTCATCCATCCAGTCATGGCTCGAACCTTTCGATACTCCAACGCCCGGTCCGCTGCGGAAGAAACGCAGAAGGGGGAGAGCGTGTTGCACGATGTGCCTGATTCGGGCTGAACTGATGCGGAATGCGACGTTCACCGGCGGTTTAGCCGGCGGCGGCGAAATGGCGGGCAATAGAGGAAGGACCATGATGGCGCATTGGCTGCTCAAGTCGGAACCCCGCAGCTACGGCTGGGACGACCTGGTGCGTGACGGGGCGACCGAGTGGGACGGCGTGCGCAACCACGCCGCCGCCGGGCACCTGCGCGCGATGCAGGCGGGGGACGAGGCGATCTTCTATCATTCGGGCGACGACAAGGCGGCGGTCGGCATCGCCCGCACCGCCGGCGCGACCCGATGGCGCCGAGGGCCAGTGGGTATCGGTCGGACTCGAACCGGTCCGCCCGCTCGCCCGGCCGGTGACGCTGGCGGCGATGAAGGCCGAGCCGGCGCTGGCGGCGATGGCGATGCTGCGCCAGTCGCGGCTGTCGGTGTCCCCCGTGACGGAACCGGAATGGCATGCAATCGTAGCGATGAGCGAGACATAGGATAATGGGAGGGTCGCTGATGCGGGCAAGGTCGTTGGGAGCGGTGCTCGCGGCAGCGCTGATGCTGCTGCCCGCGGCCGCAGGCGCGGCGGCGGCTGCCGACAGCCCGCGCGACCTGCTGGTCCGTGCCGCCTTCCTCGACCGCGACAAGGGTGAGGCGCTCGCCCACATACTGGCAGCGCGGGACGGCGCGGCGGCGCGATTGCAGGCGGCGCCCGGCGACCCCGACGCCGCCGTCGTTCGCGCCACCGCGACCGGCTATCATGCCAAGCTGACTGGCAGCCGTGGCGAGGCGATCGCTGCACGGCGGCTGATGGAGGCGCTGGTCGCGCGCGATCCGCGCAACGCCGAGGCGCAGCTGGCGCTCGGTGGCTGGCATCTGGGCGCGGTCAACAAGCTCGGCGGGCTGATCGCGCGTGCGGCGCTGGGCGCACAGAAATCGGCCGGACTCGGCGCGCTCGACCGTGCGGTCGCGCTGGGCGGCAATCGCGCGATGTTCGCGGGACTCAGCGCGCTGATGCGGTTGCAACTCGATCCCGCCGACCCGCGCGGCCTGGCGTTGGCCGAAACCGCCGCCAAGGCTCCCGCCCCCACCCTCGCCGACCGCGCCATGCAACGCGCCGCCGCCGCCATCCTCGCGCCCCTGCGCGGCGGCAACGCCAAGGCGATCCGCCAGGCGGCAACGCGGTTGCTGCCACTGGGTCAGCTGCCGGGGGAGGGGTGAGGCCCAGGTTCGTCATTGCTTCGCTTACGCTCGCAATGACGGGATTGGGGAAATCAATACGGATCAGGGACGCTTCGCCAGCGTCTTTAGATCGAAGATCTGCACTTCACTGCCCATGTCGGCATAGATCACGCGCGTCGGCTCACCGGGCAGGACCCGGAAGAAGCGGTCGCCCGCCGGGCCGATGCCCAGCACACCGCAGGGGTTTTCCTGCGGCTCGATGCTGTTCGCGGCTTCATAGGCGCGCAGTTCACTTCCGGTCGGCTCGAGCGTCCAGATCGTGCCCCAGTCACCGTAGCGGCGATGCTCGATCAGTCGGCACGACCGCTTGTATCGCCCCGTAGCCCTGAGCACCGCGGGCAGGATCGATGCGACGGGCGCTTTCGCCACCTTGGCGAAGCTGCGGATGAGGATCTGGCGGCCCGGCCCCGGATTGGGCGGCACGATTGCGAAGCCGCCGACGTCGTTGGCCGGCACCAGCCGCTGGTCGCCATGCGTCTTGTCGCAGGCGGAGGTCCAGATCGACGGCACCTGACCATCGACGCGGCCCCAGCGGCACCCCTCGAATGCCTCACGCGCCGCCTTGCTGGGCTTGCGATCGATCGGCAGCGTCGCCGCGCCGGGTTTCGCCAGGATCGCGATGAGCCAAGCAGCACCGAAGCTCTTCATCATTCCCCAACGAAAAGGGGGAGAGGCTTGTCGCCCCTCCCCCTGATCTTATGCCGCCTGCTTCTGGCGCGAGGCGCGCTTGCGCTCGTGCGGGTCGAGGTGGCGCTTGCGCAGGCGGATCTTGGTCGGCGTGACTTCGACCATCTCGTCATCGTCGATGTACGCGATCGCCTGCTCCAGCGTCATCTTCTTCGGCGGGGTCAGGCGGACGGCGTCGTCCTTGCCGCCCGACGCGCGGAAGTTGGTGAGCTGCTTCGCCTTCATCGGATTGACCTCAAGGTCCTCCGTCTTGGCGTTCTCACCGATGATCATGCCCTCGTAGAGCGCCTCACCATGGCCGACGAACAGGATGCCGCGATCCTCGAGCGGGCCGAGCGCATAGGACTGCGCCTCGCCCGAGCCGTTCGAGATCAGCACGCCGTTCTTGCGGCCTTCGATCGGGCCCTTGTGCGGGCCATACTTCTCGAACAGCCGGTTCATGATCCCGGTGCCGCGCGTGTCGGACAGGAACTCGCCGTGATAGCCGATCAGGCCGCGCGACGGCGCCGAGAAGGTGATGCGCGTCTTGCCGCCACCCGACGGGCGCATGTCGGTCATCTCGCCCTTGCGCTGGTTCATCTTGTCGACGACCGTGCCCGAGAACTCCTCGTCTACGTCGATGACGACGGTCTCGTACGGCTCCATCTTCTGGCCGTTCTCTTCGCGGAACAGCACGCGCGGGCGGCTGATGCCGAGCTCGAAGCCCTCGCGGCGCATCGTCTCGATCAGCACGCCGAGCTGAAGCTCGCCGCGGCCGGCGACTTCGAAGCTGTCCTTGTCGGCGCTCTCGGTCACCTTGATCGCGACGTTCGATTCGGCTTCGCGCTCCAGGCGGTCGCGGATCATGCGGCTGGTGACCTTCGATCCCTCGCGGCCCGCCATCGGCGAATCGTTGACGGCGAAGCGCATCGACAGCGTCGGCGGATCGATCGGCTGCGCCTGGATCGCCTCGGTCACCTCGATATCGCAGATGGTGTTCGACACGGTCGCGACGCTGAGGCCGGCGAGCGAGATGATGTCGCCGGCGCGCGCCTCCTCGACGGGAACACGCTCCAGCCCGCGGAAGCTCATCAGCTTGGACGCGCGGCCGGTCTCGATCACCTTGCCGTCCATATCGAGCGCGTGGATCGGCTGATTGACCTTGACCACGCCCGACTGGACGCGGCCGGTCAGCACGCGGCCGAGGAAGTTGTCGCGGTCGAGCAGCGTCACGAGGAAGCTGAACGGCGCGTCCTGGTCGAGGTTGGGCGGCGGTACGTGATCGACGATCTTGCGGAACAGCGGCTCCAGCGTGCCTTCGCGGCGCGTCGCATCCTCGCTGGCATAGCCGTTGCGGCCGCTGGCGAAGAGGACGGGGAAGTCGAGCTGCTCGTCGGTCGCGTCGAGCGAGACGAACAGGTCGAACACCTCGTCGAGCACTTCCTGGATCCGCTCGTCGGGGCGGTCGACCTTGTTGACGACGACGATCGGACGCAGGCCCAGCGCCAGCGCCTTGCCGGTCACGAACTTCGTCTGCGGCATCGCGCCTTCCGACGAATCGACCAGCAGGACGACGCCGTCGACCATCGACAGGATGCGCTCCACCTCGCCGCCGAAATCGGCGTGGCCGGGCGTATCGACGATGTTGATGCGAACGCCTTCCCACTCGATCGAGGTCGGCTTGGCGAGGATGGTGATCCCGCGCTCCTTCTCGAGATCGTTGGAATCCATCGCGCGCTCCTCGACGCGCTGGTTGTCGCGGAAGGTGCCCGACTGGCGGAAGAGCTGGTCGACGAGAGTGGTCTTGCCATGATCGACGTGCGCGATGATGGCGATGTTGCGCAGGTTCATGCGTAATCCTGGTGGGGGGTCGCGCCGGTCGCGACATTTCTCGCGGGCCCCATAGCCGAAATGCTGCGCCGCGGGAAGGGGCGGGGTCAGACGATGGCCTTGCGGGCTCCATGCATGACGCGAAGCACGCGGATCCCGTCGGCAATCGGACGATAGAGGATGGTATATCGACCGAGGACGAAGCTACGGACGTCACGTCCGAAATGCGGACGCAAGGCGCCGCTGTTGGGCCACTGCGCCAGGAAGATCAGCTTGTCCTCGATGCGGATGATGTGGCGATCCGCGGCCGTAACATCGTCCTCGGCTATGTATCGCCAAACTTCGTATAGATCGCGGGTGGCGCGCGACGATCGGACGATGCGACGGCTCACATGCGGCGGCTCGCGTCGAACTCCGCCCTAAACTCACGCAACATGGTCTGGGTATCCCATTCGGCATCGCCGCTTTCGTCCTCGGCCTCCGTCACGAGAGCGCGAAGCTCTCGGATCGTCAGTCCGGTTTCGGGATCAAGCTCCAGGTCCGCCGGCTCCAGCACGATGCGCTCGCCCTCGCGATGGATGCGCACCTCCTCGCCCTCGAAGCGGTAACCCTCGGGCAGCTCGACCGATTGGCCGCCGCCGGATCGGATCACCTTGGCCATGTCGTTCATCCGCGCGTCTCCTGACGCTCGACGCATATCATCGGCCCGCTCCCTTGTCATCGAACCCGGTGACTTATACATGCAATACAGTTGAACCGCCGCGCGTTCGCGGCCACAACGAGCGCAGGACTGAAGAGGACGTTAGATGGCGACGAACAGCGACACCATCACCGCAGAGCCGCCCGCGCTGGTGCTGACCCCGCCCGATCCCGTGCCGACCGTCGCCGCCGAGCGAGCGGCGGGGCTGGTGCCGGTCGACGAGGCCAAGCGCACCGAGCTGGAAAAGCGCGTCGACGGCTTCGTCCAGGAGCTGGTGACTCAGGACGTCAACAGCCCCGAATTCGGCCGCCGCGTCGATGCGATCACGGCGATGGGGCAGAAGGAGATCCGCGACGCCGCGGGGCAGTCGAACCGCTTCCTCGACCGCCCGATCAAGGCGATGGACAAGGACACCGGCGTCGGTGCCGACCTGGCGCAGCTGCGCCGCGTCATCGAGGAGCTGGACCCGGGCCGGCAGGGTAATCTGTCGAGCACGCGCAAGATCTTGGGCATTATCCCCTTCGGCTCGAAGCTGAACAATTACTTCGACAGCTATCGCTCGTCGCAGACGCACATCAGCGCGATCCTGAAGAACCTTGCCTCGGGCAAGGACGAGTTGCTGATGGACAATGCCGCGATCGATACCGAGCGCGCCAACCTGTGGTCGGCGATGGGCCGGCTGGAGCAGATGATCCATCTGTCCAAGACGATGGACGCGAAGCTCGAGGACAAGGCCAACGAGCTCGACCACACCGATCCTGCCAAGGCGAAGGCGATCCGCGAGACCGCGCTGTTCTACACCCGCCAGCGTACGCAGGACCTGCTGACGCAGATGGCGGTGACGGTGCAGGGTTATTTGGCGCTCGATTTGGTCAAGAAGAACAACGTCGAGTTGGTGAAGGGAGTCGATCGCGCCAGCACCACCACCGTCTCGGCGCTGCGCACCGCCGTCACCGTGGCGCAGGCGCTGACCAACCAGAAGCTGGTGCTGGAAAGCATCACCGCGCTCAACACCACCACCGCTAACATCATCGATTCGACCGGCAAGCTGCTGAAGAGCAACACCGCGCAGATCCATGAGCAGGCGGCGGCGTCGACCATCCCGCTCGAAACGCTGCAGCGCGCGTTCCAGAACGTCTATGACACGATGGACGCGATCGACAGCTTCAAGCTGAAGGCGCTCGATTCGATGAAGACGACGGTCAACGCGCTGGGCCAGGAGGTCGAGAAGTCGAAGGGCTATATCGCCCGCGCGGAGGGTGCGTCGCAGGGCGCGCTGAAGGGCCCGGCCACCGATCAGTTCAAGCTGGAGTCGCTGTAAGCCCGACATGAGCGAGGTCGACGATCAGATCGCACGCGCCGTCTCGGTGATGCAGCGCATCTCCGAGGAATATCGCGGCCATGGCGAGCGCAAGGCGCGTCGCGCCGCCAAGCGCGCCCGCTCGATCGGCCAGCGCGTCGCGGTGATCGCGGCGGCGGACGCGGCGATCCTGATCGCGGCGGCGATCTTCGGGCTGTTCGTGCCGCTCGGCATCCTGGGTGCGGTTGGCGTGATGCTGCTGATGGTCGCGGTGACGCTCGCCATCGCGCTGGCCCCCGCCCCCGCCGCGCCGACCGAGCGCAAGCTGCGCGAGGTCGACCTGCGCGCGCTGCCGGCGCAGACCGAACGCTGGCTCGAGGCCCAGCGTCCGGCGCTGCCCGCGCCGGCGCGGACCTTGGTCGACCGGATCGGCACCCGGCTGGAACAGCTGTCGCCGCAGCTGGGCCAACTCGATGGCCAGACGGAGACGGCGTACGAGATTCGCCGGCTGGTCGGCGAACAGCTGCCTGCCTTCGTCAACGATTACAGCCGCGTACCCGCCACGCTGCGCAGCCAGCCGCGCAACGGCAAGACCCCCGACGCCGAACTGGTCGACGGGCTGAAACTGATCGAGCGCGAGATTGCCGAGATGACCGAGCGGCTGGCGCAGGGCGACCTCGACAGCCTGTCGACGCGCGGCCGTTACCTCGAACTCAAGTATCGCGACGGGGGCGAGGCATGAAACTGCGCCACCTGCTCGGCGCGGCCGTGGTGATCGCGGCGATGTGGCCACGTGCGGCGGGCCGCGGATCGACCCGGCGCCCGCCGCGGCGCCCGGGTGCCGGCGAGGAGAGCGCGCCCGTGACGTCGCCGCGCGATCCGACGCTGTCGGGCGGCGCGGCGGCATCGCTCGACGCCTGACGATTACGCGGCACGGCGACTTGTGAGGCGGTCGTCTAACGGCCCGACAACGCCGCCGCGCGCTCGGCCAGCCGCTCGACCGCGGCGGTGTGGATCGGCGGGGTCGTGACCAGCACGCCGAACGCCTGGGGATCGGGCTTGTTGAACGCCAGCGGCTGGCCCAGCGCGTCGGAGACGCCGGCGCCGGCCTCGCTGGCGACCAGCACGGCGGCGGCGATGTCCCATTCATTGCCCCAGCGCAGCGTCGCGACGAGGTCGGCCTCGTCGGCGGCGACCATGGCGATGCGCAGCGCGATCGAATTGGGCTTGGCCACCATCGCGAAGTCGCGGTCGGCCTTGGGCAGCGCATCGGTCGGCACGCGCGCGCCGGCCAGCGCGGCATGGTCGCCCACCGCCAGCCGAACGCCGTTGCGCCAGGCGCCGCCGCCCGCGGTCGCGATCCAGCGTTCGCGCCGGGCGGGAGCGTCGAGGATGCCGATCACCGGACGGCCCTCGTCGATCAGCGCGATCGAGACCGCCCAGCCCTCGCGACCACGAATATAGTCGCGGGTGCCGTCGATCGGATCGACCACCCACACCCGGCGGCAGGCAAGGCGCGCGGGATCGTCGGCAGTCTCTTCCGAAAGCCAACCGGCGTCGGGCAGCAACGCGTCGAGCCGCGCGCGGACCATGCGATCGACGTCGAGGTCGACCTCGCACACCGGGCTGCCCGGCTCTTTCTCCCAGCGGCAAAAATCGGTGCGCCAGCGCGCGAGCGCCATCTGCCCCGCCTCGTGCGCTACTTCCGCAACGGCGCCGAGAAGCGCCGCGTCAACCACTCGCAACCATCATCCCGTCAATACGCAGCGTCGGCACGTTGGTGCCGTAGCGGAATTCGAGATCGTTCGCCGGCGTCATGTTGGCGAACATATCGCGCAGGTTTCCAGCAATCGTAAACTCGCTGACCGGCCCCGCGATCGCGCCGTCGCGGATCAGGAAGCCTGCCGCGCCGCGGCTGTAATCGCCGGTGACGAGGTTGACGCCCTGGCCGATCACCTCGGTCAGGTAGAGGCCGTCGCGGACCTCTTCGATCAGCGTGTCGACCGGGACCGCGCCGGGTTCGAGATAGAGGTTGCTCGGCGACACCCCCGGCCCACCGCCGATGCCGCGCGCGGCATGGCCGGTCGGCTCCAGCCCGAGCTGGCGGGCGGAGGCGCTGTCGAGCAGCCAGGTTTCGAGCACGCCGTCCTCGACGATGGCGACCGGCGACACCGGCAGCCCCTCGCCGTCGAACGGCCGCGAGCGCAGGCCGTGCGGGCGGTGCGGATCGTCGCGGATCGTGATGCCTTCGGGAAAGATGCGCGTGCCGAGCGCGTCGAGCAGGAAGCTGGTCTTGCGGGTAATCGCCTGGCCGCCGATCGCACCGATCAGATGGCCGATCAGCGACGAGCCGACGCGCGGGTCGAACACCACCGGCATCGATCCGCTGGCGACGCGGCCCGGATTGAGCCGCGCCACCGCGCGTTCGCCGGCGCGGCGGCCGATGTCGGCGGGCTTTTCCAGCATCCGGCGATGGCGCGCGGAGTGGAAGGCATAGTCGCGCTCCATCGCCCCGCCCTCGCCCGCCAGCACGCTGGCCGACAGGCTGTAACCGGTCGTGGCATAGCCCCCCGCGAAGCCGGTACTGGTGGCGAGCGCCCAGACCGAGCGCGAGGCGCTGGCGCCGCCGCCCTCGGAGTTGGTGACGCCGGCGACGGCGCGGGCAGCATCCTCCGCCTCCTCGGCCATCGCGCGCAGGTCGGCCGGCGCGATGGCGCCGCCGTCATCGAGGTCGAGCTGCGGCGGTGCGCCGTGCATCAGCCGCTCGGCCGGGGCGAGCCCGGCCCATTTGTCCTCGGGCGCCTCGCGCGCCATCGCCACCGCCCGCTCGACCAGCGCATCGACCGCCTGGTCCGACAGGTCGGACGACGAGACGCTGGCCGACCGCCTGCCCACGAACACGCGCAGGCCGAGATCGCCGCTTTCCGACCGGCCGACATCCTCCAGCTTGCCGAGGCGGACCGATACCTCGGTCGAGGCATCGGCGGCGAACACGGCGTCGGCGGCATCGGCGCCGGCACGGGTCGCGCGCGCCACCACGTCGGCGGCACGGTCGCGGGCTTGATCGGGGGTCAGCATGGGATGCGACTTAGGGGGACCGAAGGCGGGGCGCTAGGGTGGATCATCCTCCCCCGCCAGGGGGAGGTGGCAGCGAAGCTGACGGAGGGGGCGGTGAGCGACCCACTATCGATCGGCTTCCGCCCCCTCCGTCACGCCTGCGGCGCACCACCTCCCCCTGGCGGGGGAGGATTTACCGGATCGACGTCCCCACGGTCGCGAAGGCGAGGAACAGCAGCAGCCCGGCGAACCGGTTCGACCGGAACCGCGCCAGTGCCCCGGCCCCGTCGTCGGGGCGCAAGGTCGCGACCTGCCAGACGAGGTGCACCGCCGCCGGCAGCAGTGCCAGCAGCGCCAGCGGATCGGGCCGAACGAGCCACACCGCCGCCGCCCACAGCAGCACCGCCGCGGCATAGAAGCTGGCGACGCCGCCGCGCACATGCGCGCCCATCCGCAGCGCCGACGATCGTACCCCGATCAAGGCATCGTCCTCGCGATCCTGCAGCGCATAGATGGTGTCGTAGCCGATCACCCAGGCGATCGAGCCCGCATAGAGGAGCCACATCGCCGGATCGAGCGCCCCTGCGACCTCGCTCCAGCCGACCAGCGCTGCCCATGAGAACACCAGCCCCAGCCACGCCTGCGGCCACCAGGTGATCCGTTTCATGAAGGGATAGGCCGCGACCGGCGCCAGGCTGGCGATCGAGACGACCGCGGCGAGTGGGCGCAGCTGGAGCAGCACGACCAGCCCGACCAGGGACAGCGCGAGCAGCCAGCCCCAGGCGAGCTTCATCGATACGAGCCCGCTCGGGATCGGCCGCGCCCGCGTCCGCGCGACCTGCGCGTCGAGGTCCCGGTCGACGATGTCGTTGTAGACGCACCCCGCGCCGCGCATCGCGATCGATCCCGCCAGCAGCCACAGCAGCAGCGGCCAGCGCTCGACGGTGCCGCCCGCCAGCGCCACGCCCCAGGCGCCGGGCCAGAACAGCAGCCACCAGCCGATCGGCCGGTCGAACCGCGCCAGCAGCGCGAGGCCGCGCAGGCGGTGCGGCAGGCGCGCGACGAGGCCGCGATGCTCGCTGTCGGGAACGATGTCGGTCACGCGATGTCGGTTATGGACAGCGCGGTAGGCGCGCAAGCCTGTGACGGCTACGCTCGTGCCATGATCGGGCTTTCCGTCGCCGTCGGCCGCTTCGTGGAGGCCCTGTTCTGGGCGATCCTGCGCGTCGCCGGGACCGCCGCGGTCGCGGTGGCGTTCGTCGCCGGAGCCGCGGTGCTGGTACTGGTCGTCGCGCGCAAGCTGTGGGCTAGGCGGCGGGGGTAATTCGTCATTCCCGCGAAGGCGGGAATCCATACTGGCTGGTCGTAGTGGGACTCAGTCACATCCGCGACTATGGATCCCCGCCTTCGCCGGAGCCGCGGTGCTGGTACTGGTCGTCGCGCGCAAGCTGTGGGCTAGGCGGCGGGGGTAATTCGTCATTCCCGCGAAGGCGGGAATCCATA
>NZ_JACIEV010000004.1:198783-406858 GCF_014197105.1 Sphingomonas jinjuensis
ACTGGCTGGTCGTAGTGGGACTCAGTCACATCCGCGACTATGGATCCCCGCCTTCGCGGGGATGGCAGGAAAGTTGGGGCGACCGCCGCCGCGTCCCAACCGTCATGCTGAACTCGTTTCAGCATCTCTGGCCACCCGCGCACGCCATCATGGGAGATGCTGAACCAAGTTCAGCATGACGAAGTCGGCAAGGTTTCGCTAAGCCCGACCCATGACCGCCACCCCCGCCTGGCCGCCGCAATCCACCCCGCGGCTCTACGTCCCCGGCCCGCTCTCCGCCGGCCCGATCACGATCGACGGGCCGCAGGCGCACTATCTGGTGCAGGTGATGCGGATGAAGGCGGGCGATCCGCTCAAGCTGTTCGACGACGCGACCGGCGAATGGCTCGCAATCGCGGCCGACGTCGGCAAGCGCCGGATCACGCTCGACATCACCCAGCAGTTGTCGCCGCGCGAGACGGTGCCCGACCTGTGGCTATGCGCCGCACCGCTGAAGAAGGGGCGGGTCGACTGGCTGGCGGAGAAAGCCTGCGAGTTGGGCGTCGCCCGGCTGCAACCCGTGCTCACGCGGCGCACCGTCGTCGACCGGCTCAACCTCGAACGACTCCATGCGCATCTGGTCGAGGCCGCCGAGCAGTGCGGCCGCACCGCGCTCCCCGCTCTCGCCGAGCCGGTGAAGCTGGCGGCCCTCCTGCGCGATTGGCCCCAGGACCGCACGTTGTTCTTCGCCGACGAAACCGGCGGCGTGCCGGCGCTCGAGGCGATGCGCGCGCATCCCGGCGCGGCGGCGATCCTGATCGGGCCGGAAGGCGGCTTTGACGCGGACGAGCGCGACGCGATCCGCGCGCTACCCCAGGCGGTCGGCATCGGCCTCGGCCCCCGCATCCTGCGCGCCGACACTGCGGCGGCGGCGGCGGTATCGCTGTGGATGGCGGCGGCGGGGGACTGGCGCTAACCACGATCGTGTGTTAGCCGGGCGACACACTTCGAAAGGTCGCCGATGATCCGCCATGCGTTGTTCGCCGTCTCGCTCCTCGCCGCCGGCCCCGCGCTGGCGCAGGCGACAACGCCTGAGGCGGCGGTCGACGGCTATGTCGCCGCCCAGCGCGACTTCGACCAGGCGGCGCTGACTAGATTGACCGCGCCCGACTTTGTCGAAATTTCGCCGGTCGGCGAGGTCGATCCGCGCGACAAGGTGATCGGCTTCTACGCGCCCGACAAGAAGCGCGAGGCGCCGCCGGTGACCGTCACTGAAAAGACCGTCCGCCGCTTCGGAGCCACCGCGATCGTCACGATCCGGCTCGGCTATGGCCCGATGGGGCTGCGTGGCGTCTATGTCGCCCGGGCAGACAAGGACGGCTGGCGCCTAGTGTCGGCGCAATACACCCCGATCCGCACGCCCAAGCCCGCCTGATCCATCGCACATAACGAGCCGCTGGCGAACCGGTTCATCCCCGCGTAAGGCGCGCCCATGACGACCAAGACCGCCGTGGTGACCGACTCGCCGATCATCGAGTCGCGCGACCAGCTGATCGCCAGCTTCGCGCGCGGCGAAAAACCCGCCGAGCGCTGGCGGATCGGCACCGAGCACGAGAAGTTCGTCTATCGCCGCGACGATCATCGCGCGCCGAGCTGGGACGAGCAGGGCGGCATCCGCGATCTCCTCACCCAGCTGCAGCGCTTCGGCTGGCAGCCGGTCGAGGAGAACGGCAAGCTGATCGCGCTGATCGGTGCCGACGGCTCGGTCAGCCTGGAGCCCGCCGGCCAGTTCGAGCTGTCGGGCGCGCCACTCGAAAATCTTCACCAGACCTGCGCCGAAACCGGCCGTCACCTCGCGCAGGTGAAGGAGGTCGGCGACGAGCTGGGGATCGGCTTCCTCGGCCTCGGCATGTGGCCCGACAAGGCGCGCGGCGACCTGCCGCTGATGCCGAAGGGCCGCTATCGCATCATGCTCAACCACATGCCGCGCGTCGGCAGCATGGGGCTCGACATGATGCTGCGCACCTGCACGATCCAGGTGAACCTCGACTATGCGTCCGAGGCCGACATGGTGCAGAAGTTCCGCGTCGGTCTCGCGCTGCAACCGCTGGCGACCGCGCTGTTCGCCAATTCGCCGTTCACCGAAGGCAAGCCCAACGGCTTCCTGTCGTACCGCAGCCATATCTGGTCGGACACCGATCCCGCACGCACCGGCATGCTGCCGTTCGTGTTCGAGGACGGCTTCGGCTACGAGCGCTACGCCGACTATATGCTCGATGTGCCGATGTACTTCGCCTACCGCGATGGTCAGTATATCGACGCCGCCGGCCTGTCGTTCCGCGATTTCCTGAAGGGCGAGCTGTCGGTCCTGCCCGGCGAGAAGCCGACGCTCGACGACTGGACCGACCATCTGTCGACCGCCTTCCCCGAAGTGCGGCTGAAGACCTTCTTGGAAATGCGCGGCGCCGACGGCGGGCCGTGGGGCCGGATCTGCGCGCTGCCCGCCTTGTGGGTCGGCCTGCTCTACGACCAGGGTGCGCTCGACGCGGCGTGGGATCTGGTCAAGGGCTGGTCGCTCGACGAGCGGCAGACGTTGCGCGATGCGGTGCCGAAGCTCGGCCTCGACGCCCCGCTGGGCAACGGGCGTCTGCGCGACATCGCCGCCGAGGTGATCGACATCGCCTCCGCCGGGCTGTCGGCGCGGGCGCGGCTCGACAAGGCGGGCGACAACGAAACCGGCTTCCTCGATCCGCTGCGCGAGATCGTCCGATCGGGCAAGGTGCCCGCCGAACGCCTGCTCGAACGCTATCACGGCGCCTGGAACGGCGACGTGGCGAAGGTGTACGACGAGGCGAGCTTCTGATCGCGAAAGGGATGCGATGATGCGGACGCTGCTGATCGCCGGCGCGCTGCTGGCGGCGACCGGCGGCAATGCGGCGCGGCCCGCCCGCCCTGCACGAAATGCGGCGGCACCGCTGACTATGCCGGCGATGCCGCTCCACGATCCCTGGATCGTCGCCCACCGGGCCAGCGGCACCTATCACCTGTTCACCCGCAACGAGCCGGCGCTGACCGGCGACCGCCGTCTCGGCATCATGGCCTATACCAGCCGCGACCTGAAGCACTGGCGTCGTCCGCAGCTGGTCTTCACCCTGCCCGCCGACAGCTGGGCGAACGACGGAGCCTGGGCGCCCGAGGTTCATCGCTGGCGCGGGCGCTGGTATCTGTTCGCGACCTTCCACAACGAGGCGATGGCGCTGCCGCCGGTCGGGCCGCGTCGGCCGGTCCGGCGCAGCACCATCCTGGCGGTGGCCGATAGCCTGGCAGGACCGTTCCGCCTCGTTCGCGACGGCGCCCCGCTCGTCGATCCGTCGCGCATGACGCTCGACGGCACGCTCTACGTCGATTCCTGGGGCAAGCCGTGGCTCGTCTATGCGCATGAATGGGTGCAGATCGGCGACGGGACGATCGAGGCGATGCCGCTTACCGACGACCTCGCCGCCGCAGGGGCGCCGCAGCTCCTGTTCAAGGCGTCCGACGCGCCATGGGTGAAACGGTCGTCGAAGCCCGCCGCCGAGCAGGATTTCGTCACCGACGGCCCCGAACTGTTCCGCACCCGCACCGGCACGCTGCTGATGCTGTGGTCGAGCTACGACGCGAACGGCTATGTCCAGTCGCTCGCGCGGTCCCGGTCGGGCACGCTTGCCGGGCCGTGGGAGCAGCTGCCGCCGCTGGTCCGTGCCGACAGCGGCCACGGCATGCTGTTCCGGCGGTTCGACGGCACGCTGATGATGGTCCTCCACCGTCCGTTCAACAACGCGCGCGGCAAGCTCTATGTCATGCGCGACGCCGGGGACCGTATCGAGGTGGTGCGCGAGGCCACCGAACTGGACGGCGAGACCCGGCCCACCCACTGACCGACAGGAGAAGTCCATGGCCTCGCAGCGAAAGACCGTCGACTTCCTCGTCGAGCAACTGTCCGGGGCGGGCGCCGTCACGGCAAAGCCGATGTTCGGCGAATATGGCGTCTATTGCGACGGCACGATGATCGCGATCGTCGCCGACGACCAGCTGTTCGTCAAACCGACCGCCGGCGGCCGCGCCCATGCCGCGGGGGCCGAGGAAGCACCGCCCTATCCCGGCGCCAAACCGAGCCTGCTAATCGACCCGGACCGCTGGGACGACGCCGATTGGATGAGCGCGCTGGCCCACATCACCGCCGACGAACTGCCGCCGCCCAAGGCCGGGGCGCCGAAGCGAGCGAAGACGCGATAGAGCGTCCGCCGTCGTCGCCGCGACCACCCCTTCTTGCGCCGTTGACGCCAGCCTCTCCTTCATGGCATTGCCCGCGTCGCCTGATGTGCGGGTGTAGCTCAATGGTAGAGCAGAAGCTTCCCAAGCTTACGACGAGGGTTCGATTCCCTTCACCCGCTCCAGACTGACCATGACGGCTCAGGCGCCCCCCAATATCTCCCGATATAGCGCCAGGTAGCGCTCCGCCATCACGTCGACCGTGAAGCGTTCGGCCACCGCCGCGCGGGGCGCCGCGCGGTCTAGGGCGTCGATGCGGCCGATGGCCGTTACCACGTCCTCGGCGCGATCGACGAGATAGCCCGTCACGCCGTCGTCGATCAGTTCGGGCATCGATCCGCGCCGTGTGGCGATAACGGGGGTGCCGCAGGCCATCGCCTCGACCACCGACAGGCCGAACGGCTCGTCGAAGTTGATCAGGTGGAGCAGCGCCGCCGCGGCGCCGAGCATGCGGACCCGCGTCTCGCCGCCGACCGGGCCGTGATAGAGGACGCGATCGCCGTCGACGTGCGGGGCGACCTCGCGCTCGTAATAGCCGCGATCCTGGACGATGCCCGCCATGTGCAGCCGCCGCCCCGCGGCACGCGCGGTCGCGATCGCCTCGGCCGCGCCCTTGTCGGGATGGATACGACCGAAGAACAGCAGATCGTCGCTGCCCACCGTATCGAAGGCAAAGTCGTCGAGGACGATGCCGTGGTGGATCGTCGCGGCATAGCGAAGACCCTCGGCGCGGTCGGCATCGCTGATCGCGACATAGTGGATGCGATCCTCGAACGGCTTGTACATCGGCATGATCCGGTCCGACGAAAAGCCGTGGATCGTGGTCACCATCGGCGTCGCGGCGAGCGGCGCGAAGGCATGGGCGGGGAAGTCCGCCTGGTTGTGGATCAGGTCGAACTCGCCCGCGCGCGCGAAGATGTGCGAAAGGTGGCGATATTCCCACACCTTGGCGTCGATCGAGGGGTCTTCCTCATAGGGCGCGGGCACCACGCCGGCGAGCGTGCCCGCGGTATGGCTGTCCTGCGTTGCGAACAAAGTCACGTCGACGCCGCGCGCAACCAATGCCTCGGTCAGCAGGCTCGTCACCAACTCCCACGGGCCATAGTGGCGCGGCGGCGTGCGCCAGGCGATCGGCGCGATCATCGCGATTTTCATGGGCTTACCTCTTCAGAATGACGGCGGCGTCGGCACCGAGCATACCGCCGGACAGGCCGCCACCGATGCTCAGCAGCGTCTCGCCGCCGGGCAGCGCCGTTGGCTGCGGCGTATCGCCCAGATTCAATGCGACGACGATCGCCTCGTCGCCATGGTGGCGCTCATAGGCAAGAACATCACCCGCCGCCGGCAGCGCTTGCCAGCTGCCGATCGCCAGCGCCATGTGCGCGCGGCGCAGCGCCAGCAACTGGCGGTGGAGCGCCAGCATCGACCGATCGTCCGCCGCCTGCGCCGCGACGTTGCGCGTCTGCCAGTCGGGGCCGAGCGGCAGCCACGGCTCCGCGGTCGAGAAGCCGGCATGCGCACACGCATCCCATTGCATCGGCGTGCGCTCGGGATCGCGGCCCAGGCCATAGCCGGGCTCACGCAATTCACGCGGGTCCATGACGCGGTCGGGCGGGATGATGCCGTCGACCATGCCGATTTCGTCGCCATAGTAGAGTGTCGGCGTGCCCCGCAGCGTCAGCAGCAGCACTGCGGCGACGCGCGCCTGCGCCTCGCCGACGCGGGTCGCGATCCGCGGCTGGTCGTGGTTGCCGAGCACCCAGTTCGGCCAGGCACCGGCGGGCAGTGCGCCCTCATAATTGGCGATCATCCTGCCGATCTCGCGCGCGTCCCAGCGGGCACCGATCAGCTGGAAGTTGAAGGGCAGATGCACTTCGGGCGCCGCCGCCGAGCCGTAATAGGTCATCAGCTTCGGCACCGGCAGATAGATTTCGCCGATCAGCACCCGTTCGCCGAACTCGTCGGCGATGGCGCGCATCGCCGCCGCCAGCTCATGCACCTCGGACTGGTCGGTCGAATGGGTCTGGAACACGCGATCGCGCTCGCCCATCGCCGGCACCCAGTCGGGGTTCCAGGGATTGTCGGGAAAACCCGGGTGCTTGACCATGTGCCATAGCACATCGATGCGGAAACCGTCGACGCCGCGCGCGAACCAGAAACGCAGCACATCCATCATCGCCGCGACGACGTCCGGGTTGCGCCAGTTGAGGTCGGGCTGCTCCTTCAGAAAGGCGTGGTAGTAATATTGCCCGGTGCTCTCGTCCCATTCCCAGGCCGAGCCGCCGAAGTCGCTGATCCAGTTGTTGGGCGGCCCGCCATCGGGTGCGGCGTCGCGCCAGATGTACCAGTCGCGCTTGGGATCGTCGCGCGACGAGCGGCTGGCCCGGAACCAGGGATGCTCGCTCGACGTGTGGTTGGGGACGAAATCGAGAAGCAGCTTCAGCCCGCGCGCGTGCGCCGCCGCGGTCAGCGAGTCGAAATCGGCGAGGCTCCCGAAGCGCGGATCGACGTCGCAGTAATCGGCAACGTCATAGCCGAAGTCGGCCATCGGCGACGGATAGATCGGGGAAATCCACAGCGCGTCGACGCCGAGGTCGACGAGGTGATCGAGCCGCGCTTCGATCCCCGCGAGATCGCCGACGCCGTCGCCGTTCGAATCCTGGAACGAGCGCGGGTAGATTTGGTAGATGACGGCGGATCGCCACCAGGGCGCGTCCTCGCCGCTCACCCGAACTCCCCCTTGGCGATCCGCGTCATGCGGCAGGCGAGGTCCGCCTCGCCGCTGGCGATGAGCCAATCGTCCCCAGCATCGACGATGCCCGTCGAGAACACCACCGGGGTCGGCAGGTACATCTGGTGCGCGATCGGCGCGGTCAGCGCCGGATCGGCCTCGATCAGCGGCGTCGCATCGTCGATGGCGATCAGCCGCGTCGCATCGTCGCGGTCGAACAGCGCCCAGAAGCTGCGATACACGCCCACCGTCTCGCGCGATTCGACGCCGTGCCAGATCGCCAGCCAGCCCTTGTCGGTCAGCACCGGCGGGGTGCCGCCACCGACCTTCATCGCCGAGGTCGATCCCTTGCGCGCCCTGATCCCCGGCGCCTCGACGGGCTTCCAGTGCAGCGCATCGGGCGAGGACGCGAGATTGATCGACGGCCCGCCGACATAGTCGCTGCCCGGCGGATAGGCGAAATACACCTCGCCCAGCGGCCGCGTCAGCGCCAGGAAGCGGCCCTGCGGCTTGCCCTCGAAGAACAGCATGTCCTTGTTCTGGTGATCGAGGATGATGCCCTCCAGCCGATAGTTCAGCCCGTCGTCGGAGGTGTGGAGGGTCGTCGAATGCCGCTCGGCGCTGACCGAGCAGGTCGTCATGTACCAGCGCCCGTCGATCCGGCTGATCCGCGCGTCCTCGACGCCATAGTCCTGCCAGGTCGCGGCCGGCTCGATCGCGTGATCGTAATGGACGTCGACGACGCGTCGTCCCTCGGGATCGAGCTCCACCGGCAGCAGCCAGGACAGCGAGGTCAGCGCGAGCATGCGATGGCGGCTCGCCTTCAGCGCGAACTGGCGCGGATCGGCCATGTCGACCGCGTCGAGCGGCCAGGCGTCGAGGACATAGCCGTCCGCCGTCCAGCGGATCGCATGGACCATATCGCCAGCCACCGGGTCGCGCAGCGCCTCGGCGACGCGCACCATCAGCAGCAGGTTGCCGCTCGGCAGTCGCGTCATCCCCGGATTGAACGCGCCCAGCACATAGGTGTCGACATCGATCCCCCGCCGCAGCGGCGAGCGGGACAGATCGACATCGTCGGGGGTGAAGATCAGATAGTCGCGATTGCTCGGCATCGGCGCCCAAGCGCGCGAACGCCGCCGATCGTTCCGGCGGCGTATCCTATGGCGCGACGACGGTCGCTTCCTCGCGCAATGCGGGACCAACCTTCACGCGATCGGGTTGCCGCCGCAGTCGGGGTAGAAACCAGCGCTCCACCGCATACCAGCTCACCGAACCAGCAAGGAGTGACAGCGTCAATGACAGCACGATGTAGGTGCTAAAGCTGATCGATCCTCGCCCGTAATGCTCGAGCAATCGCTGGATCGGAAACCCATAAAGATAACAGCCATACGAAAAGTCCCCGAAACGCGCCACATCGGGCAACCGCACGGTTCGTGAGAAAGCCGGCAGCAATACGCCATAAGTCAGCGTGGGCGGTAGCATGGTTCGCGTAACGATACTTCGCCAGGGGTCAGCGATCGGCAGATGCGACGCGAGGATCGTTGCAACGAGCATGAGGGCGAACACGATCGCATTGCGCGGCAGGCGATCACGATTGAGGTAGACAGCGCCGCCGAGCAGAAATGGCGGCGCAACGTTGAACCAAAAATAGGGAAAGCCAATGATCGATTCAATCAGTCCGCCGCCCGGACGTCGGCCTGTCGCATCGAGCCAGACGCGCACCAACATTACCCCGGCCGCGGCGATCGCATAGCTCCAGCGCCGCTTGATGAGCCCGGTCAGTCCAAGCCCCATGACCCCGATATAGCACCAGAATTCAAAGGGAATGCTCCAAAGCGCACCGTTGACAGCGGGCAAACGGTCAGCCCCGACAATGAAATTGCGCAGCAGCAGGTTCGACAGCATCCCCTGAATATCGCCGACCGTCAGATCGCTCCACCGCCAGTCTGAAATCAGCGGAACAAAGACCAGCGACGATACCGTCACCGAAACAAGGTACCCGGGGTAGATACGCGCCACGCGCTTTTTCAGAAATTGCAGAGGGGACTTCGTCCGCTCGTAGCTCAGCGTGATCAGAAAGCCGCTGATCGTGAAGAACGCGAGCACACCAATATTGCCGGCGTTGTATACACCACCAAATAGGCGGGAAATCGGTTCGCCGTCCTCAGTGCCCAGCCACAGCGCGAAGCAATGCGACCACACCACGAGCAGCGCCATCAACAAGCGAATGGCGTCGAAGTTGTTCGCCCGCAACGCAGCGCGTCGCGGGGAATCAACAGGTCGGTGGAGCGCATCATGCTCCCACTGCTACCTTTCCAGGTGCCGCATCGCCACAGCGGTTTCGTCCCGATTCAGAACTTCACCTCCACCGACATGGTGTACGACCGGCCGCGCGGGTCGGCGATGCGGGGTTCCCAGCTGCCGCCGGCACCGGTGTTGCCGTCGTAGGTGACGGCGAAGGGCGGATCGATGTTGAACAGGTTGCGCACGCCCGCGGTGATGCGGAAGCCGGGGGCGAGGCCGGTGTAGCTGCCCGACAGGTTGTAGATGATATAGTCGTTGACCCGCGTGTTGTAGTCGGGCCGCGTCACCGTGCCCGCAGCGATGCCGGGAAGCGCGAAGTTCTTGTAGCCCTTGCGGAAGATCTGGGTGAACGCCAGCACCCACTGGTCGGTCGAATAGCTGACGAAGGCATTGTGCTTCCACCGGACGCCAAGGTCGCCGGCAAAGGTGAACACGCCGATCAGGCTGGGGCCATAGGCCGATGTCGGCGTCAGCTTCTCGCGCTTCTTGAGCAGGTACGTGCCGTCAAGTCCCGCCGAGAACAGCCCGCCGAGCGCATTGACGCCGCCGCGCAGCGCGACCTCCAGCCCCTGCGTGCGGCGCGAGCCGGCGTTGATCCAGGTGTCGTCGAGACCGATGATCGTGCCCGAGGCATCGCGCTGGAAACGGGTCGGGAACAGCGCGGCGTTGTCGATCAGCTGGCGCAGCGTCAGCAGCTGGATGGTATCGTCGACGTCGATCTTCCACCAGTCGACCGAGGCAGAGAACATCGGCGCCGGCTGGATGACGACGCCGGCGCTGAACTGGCGTGCCGTCTCCGGCCCCAGCTGCGGATTGCCGCCGGTGATGACGTCGGGCCGGATGATCGCACAGGCCGGCACCGTCGCGTTGGGCACGCCGCCGGGGCAGCGGATCGGATCGGCGAGATCGCTGCCCGAATAGGGCGAGACGGTCGCGCCGTTGAAGATCTGGTTGAACGCCGGAACGCGGAAGCCGGTGTTGTACGATCCGCGGAACAAGAGCGGCGCCCACGGCCTGAACTTGATCGACACCTTGGGGTTCGTCGTCGTGCCGAAGCCGGTATAGTCGTCGACGCGGCCCGCCGCGCTCACCTCCAGCCCCGGCAGGATCGGCACCAGCATTTCGGCATAGGCCGCCTTCACCGTGCGATTGCGGGGGGTCAGGGCGTTGACGTTGTCGAAGGCGGCCAGGAAGATGTTGGGTGCGGTCGCGGCGGCGGCGGCCGAACCGTTGAACGAATAGGTTTCGCGGCGATAATCGATGCCCGCGGCGAGCTGGACCGACTGGTCGCCCCACAGCCGGAACAGCGGGCCCGAGATCGAATAGTCGACCTGGCGAAGCTCGTACTTGCCGCCGTACAGCGTCGCGCCGAACGCCGACACGGCGTTGAGGCCGGCCAGCGCGGCATCGCTCTGCTGCAGGCTGAAGGGGTTGAGGATGCCGCTGTTGATCAGCCCCGCCAGGCCCGGCCCCGCGGCCCCCGGCGCGGTCGGCGCGCTGGGATCATAGGCACCGCTCGCCAGCGTGCCGCGGTAGTAATAGCCGCTGCCCAGCACCGACGTGGCCTCGGACCGCGAATAGCTGCCACCGGCGCGATAGTCCCAGCCCTCCCACAGCGGGCCCTCGGCGGCGAGCGCGATGCGCAGCGTCTTGGTGTCGGTCTTGTACTCGCGCGGGCCGCAGGCGATGCAGCGCCAGCGGAACGCGATCGGCTTGCCGTAATTGGCGGCGACGCCGGGGAACTGCCCGGCGATGGCGTTGTAGACCGCGTTGTACGTCGGTGCGGTCAGGCTGTTGAGCGGATAGGTGACCTGGAAATTCGACGTGTTGGTCGACACCTGCGGGTTGGAGAAGCTCTTCGCCGACTTGGCGTCCGAACCCGTCACCTCGAGCGACAGCTCGTGGCTGCCGACCGGGCGCCACACGGCGCGCGCGTAATAGGTCAGCGTCTCGATCGGCTGCTGGATCACCGCGGCGCGGCCAGTATCCCAAGCGCAGGCATAGCGCGCGCTGGCGTTGTTCCACAGCTGGGCATCGTACGCCATGCCGCCGTCCATCGACTCGCAGCCGGCGCCGCCCGGCAGGTTCAGGTAATTGATGCCGCCCGCGCCATAGGTGGTCGTGCCGCCGGGTACGAGCAGGCCGTTGAGCGGCCCGGTCGCGGCCGCGCCGCCGTTGGTGAAGGTGCCGCTGGTGCCGCCCAACAAGGTGCCGACCTGCCCCGCGAACGCGCCGCGCTGGATGTTCGCGGCGTTGTTCAGCGCGAAGGCGGTGGCGATCGGGGTGCCGCGGGTGTCGATCGACAGGCCGCGATTGGGCTGGTTGCCGTTGACGAAGTCGCGATCCGACCCGCGCAGGATCTTGTTCCAGCTATAGGCGACCGCGCCCATGATGTTGAAACCCTGGCGGTCGAGGTCGCCATAGCCGGCGATCGCCGACAGGCGATAGATGTTGCCGCCACCCTCTTCGGTGATGTCGTTGAACGCCTGGACGCCGATGCCCTTGTAATCCTTGCGCGTGATGAAGTTGATCACGCCGCCGATCGCGTCGGTGCCATAGATCGCCGAGGCGCCGTCCTTCAGCACCTCGACCCGCTCGATCGCGGCGAAGGGGATCTGGTTCACGTCGACCGCCGAGCCCGACAGGCCGTGCGCGGCGACGCGGCGGCCGTTGAGCAGGACCAGCGTCGCCGCCGATCCCTGGCCGCGCAGGTTCGCCGCCGACAGGCCGTTGGTGCCGCGCTGCGCGCCCGAGGTGACGTCGGCGTTCGACGCCAGATTATCCGCGCCCGAGCCGTTGGTGGTCAGGAAGCTGATGAGCTGTTCGGGGCTGCTGAGCCCGTTGCGGGTGATTTCTGCGTTGGTGATAATCTGCAGCGGCAGCGCCGAGTTGTTCGGGTCCTGCTTGATCCGCGATCCGGTGACGATGACCTCGCCGTTGGTCTGCTCGGTCGCCGCGAGGTTCGCGCCGCTGAGCGGCGTCGCCGCGCCGGTCGGGGTGTTGGCGGGCGGCGTCTCCTGCGTCGTCGCGACGACGGCCGGGGGCGCGTCACCCGTCGCCGGCTCGACCACGGCGCCGGCGGTCTGCGCGATGGCCGCGGGGCTGGCGAGCGCCGAGCCCGCAAGAAGGACGGCCCGAACCAGGGCTGAGCTGCGCATCATATGTTTCCCCCTCGCCCGCGCTCCCCATGGGCAGGCTTTGACCGTGAATAGTCATCAATCGGTCACGGAACGGAAGAGGGTTTTTCGGCGCGCTGCACAATTTTTGTGGGTGACGCGAGGAAGCCACAGGCGCGGCCCCGTCATCCCCGCGCAGGCGGGGATCCATAGTCGCAGGTGGCATTGGGACCCACGTCGTTCAGCGAGTATGGATGCCCGCCTTCGCGGGGATGACGAGGTAAGGGCGGAGGCAGCACGCCCCGTTGACGCCGCCCGCCATCCCGCGGAAACCTCGCGCCGATGCACCCCGCCCCCGACCTCGCCGCGGACCTCGCCGCCGCACCGGCAAGCCGCCGCCAGACGATGGCGCTGTTCGGACTGCTCGGCTTTTCGGCGGGTCTGCCCTATTACATGTTCTCCACCGTGCTCGCCGCACGGCTGACCAAGCACGACGTGGACCTCGTGCTGATCGGCTTCTTCGGCTGGGTGCAGCTGCTGCCGACGTTCAAATGGACCTGGGCGCCGCTGGTCGACCGGTTCGCCATCCCCGGCTTCTCGCGCTTCTGGGGCAAAAGGCTCGGTTGGATCATGCTGGCGCAGCTCGGCATCGTCGCGTCGATGGTCGCGATGGCGTTCACCGCCAGCGATGCCAGCCTGCCGCTGACCGCGCTGTTCGCCGTCCTGCTCGCCTTCTGGACGACGACGCTCGAGGTCGCAGCCGATGCCTGGCGAATCGAGCTCGGCCCGACGCCCGAAACGCAGGGACCGCTCGCCGCCGCCAACCTGTGGGGCTATCGCAGCGCGATGGTGGCGTCGGGGAGCGGCGCGCTGATCGTCGCCGACCATGCCAGCTGGACCGCCGCATACCTCGTCATCGCCGCCGCCGCCGCGCTGGCGCTGCCGCTCCTCGCCACGCTCAAGCGCGATGCGAGCGGCACCGGCGAACGCTGGGTTGCGATCGGCACCGGGCTGGTCGCGAGCGCCGCGATCCTCGCCGCCGGCGTGCTGCTGACCGCGGTGGTGGGCTGGGCGGTGCTGGCAGCAGCGCAGGCGATCGGCATCAGCGCCAAGACCAATGCGACGCGCGCCGTGCTCGTCATCGGCCTCCTGCCCTTCGTCCTGCTCGCCGCCGCGCTGCCGCGGATCAGGCGACTTCATCCCGACGCCCCCTTGCGAACCTCGTCACTGGTCGCGCCTTATGTCGATATCTTCTGGCGGTTCGGCTATGCCGCGCTGCCGGTGCTGGCGTTCGTCAGCTTCTATCGCATGGGCGACGTGCTGACGCTGGCCTTGTCCAAGCCGCTCGAGATCGCCGCCGGCTACGACCTGACGACGATGGGCGTCGCCGACGGCGTCATCGCGCTGCCGTCGAGCATGGTCGGGGTCGCGCTCGGCGCATGGCTGGCGGTGAAGCTTCGCCTGCCGGTGGCGCTGGCGATCGGCGCGGCGACGTCGGCGGTCGGCAACTGGATCTTCGTGTGGCTGTGGTACGCCGCCCCCAGCGCCTTCGTCATCTATAGCGCGACCGCGCTCGACCAGTTCGCGCACGGGCTGGAGGGCGCGATCTTCGTCGTCTACCTGTCAATGCTGGTCAATCCGCGCTGGCCCGCGGCGCAATATGCCTTTCTGTCGGGCTTCGCCTTCCTGCTGCCGCGGCTGATCGCCGGGGCGGGCGGCAATATTCAGCGGGCGATCGGCTGGGACGGTTTCTTCTGGCTGTCGGGCGGGCTTAGTCTCGCTGCCGTCCTGTTCCTGCCGGTAATCGCTCGCCTGCGTCCACGTGAGGACGCCGCATGATCGAGGCCGCCGCCGATGCCGGCTTCGCGATCGCCGCCGCCGCGATCCGGGCCGGAGAGCTGCCCTGCGCTGCGCTCGGCATCGTCACCGCCGATGGCCGCCGCGCGGTGCGGCTGGCGGGCGATGCGGTGCCCGAACCGCTGACCCGCGCCCATTGGTTCGACCTCGCCTCGGTCAGTAAGGTGCTCGCCACGACGCCGATGATCCTGGCGCTCGCCGACGAGGGGCGGATCGACCTCGACCGCCCGTTGACCGACGCCATCCCCGACCTGCGCCAATATGACGTCGCCGGCGCGGCGGAGCGGCGGCTGACGTTCCGCGACTGCCTGTCGCACGCCACGCATCTGCCCGCGGTCGAGCCGATCTACACCTATGGCGACGACCCCGCGCGGCTGCGCGCCTTCGTCCTCCAACGCGAATGGCGGGCGGGACCGGCGGTCTATTCGGACATCAACTTCATCCTGCTGGGGATTGCGATCGAACGGCTGACCGGCGCACCGCTTGACGCCTGGCGGCTGGCGCCCGGCCTGTCCTATCGCCCGCCCGGCCCCTGCGTCGCGACCGAGGCCTGCCCCTGGCGCGGCCGGGTGATGAAGGGCGAGGTGCACGACGAGAACGCCTTCGCGCTCGGCGGCGCGGCGGGGCATGCCGGGCTGTTCGGGACGATCGACGGCGTCCTCGATGCGGCGCAGGCGCTGCTGACCCGCGACATGCCGGCGGTCGCGGCGATGCGCACCCGGATGAACGGCGACCGCACCGCGGGGTGGGAACGGCGGTTCGATGGCTGGCCCGGCGGCGATGGCTGTTCCGACGAGACGATCGGGCACACCGGCTTCACCGGCACGGGGCTGTGGATCGACTATGGCCGCGGGGTGGCGTGGACGCTGCTGACCAACCGGGTGCATCCGAGCCGGCATTCTCGTGAGGCGCAGCGGATCTATTCGCTGCGGCCCGAGGTGGGGGATGCGGTGATCGGGGCGTTGGACTAACCACCCTCACCCTTCGCCGCCTGCGGCGGCTCTTCCCTCTCCCGCTGGGAGAGGGAGGGAGCGGCGAAGCCGCGGAAGGGTGAGGGTGACCTTAGTTGTCCGCCGCCACCTCGACCAATGTCGCATCCACCGCCGCCGTCCCGCTCTGCCCCTCGGTCACGTCGTTGACGAAGCTGGAGAAGGTCAGCACCCGCCCGCTCGCCGCGATCAGATAGCCCGACAGCGCGCTGGTGGCGCTGAGTGTCCCCGTCTTGGCGAAGATCTTGCCCGCCAGCGCGGTCCCCGCAAAACGCCGCTTCAGCGTCCCGTCGAGCCCGCCGATCGGCAGCGTCGCCCGCCACGCCGCGCCCCAGGGCTGGGCCGCCGCCCAGCGTAGCAGCGCGACGCCGGCGCGCGGGCTGACGCGATTGTAGCTCGACATCCCCGAACCATCGGCGAAATCCCACCCCGCGCGCGGCGCACCCGCCTGCACCAGCGTCGCCGCGACCTTCGCGCGGCCATCGGCGATCGAGCCGGTGCCGTCGACCGCGCCCAGTCGGCGCAGCAACAATTCGGCGTGGAGGTTCTGGCTGACCTTGTTGGTCAGCGCGATATCCTCGGCGAGCGGCGGCGGCGTCAATCGGGCGAGCACCGGCGGCTCGGGCGGCCGGGCGGCGGGTGCGGTCCCGCGCACGGCCGGATCGTCGGCGGCGACGAGCCGCCGATGCCGCACCTGGACACCCCCCGTCACCCGAACGCCGCGCGCCTCGAGCAGCGTCTTGAGCCGCCACGCCGCATGATGCGCCGGATCGTCGATCCCGACGCGCAACTGCTCCTCGCCACCCGGCGCGATCGTGCCGTCGAGCCGAAGCGAGCGCTCGCCGGGCATCCGCGTCGCGTCGATCGACGTGCGGGCGCCCGGCACGACGTGGTTGTCGATCGCAAAATAGCCGCTGGTGACTCCCGCCTGGGTAACGGTCACCACCGCCTCGTTGTCATCGAGCGTCAGCGCCGAGATGCCCGTGCCCGACCGCGTCGGAATGTTGTTCCAGCTCATCCCGGGGCTCCAGCGCTCGTCGGGGAAGGCGCTGTCGTCGCCGACGACGTCGCGAACCCGCCGCGCCACCGCCGCCACCGCATCGGCGAGCGTCGCCAGGCAGTCGGCCCGGCAATCCGGCGCGCTCGACAGCCGCGCATCGCCATGCCCAGCGAGAATCACGTCGCCCCCCTCCAGCCGCACCGATGCGCCGCCGGAATCGTCGGGCGCGTCGACGGGCAGCGTCGCATAGGCGGCGGCGGTGGTGAACAGCTTGGTGTTCGACGCCGGGATGTAGCGGCCGTCGGGATCGACCGCCACGATCTCGCGGCCCCCCTCGTCGACCACGAGCAGCCCGGCGCGGGCGCCTGCGGGTAACCGGCTGTGCAGCGTGGCGGCGGGATCGGCGAGGGCTGGGGTCGCTATCAGCAGGATGGGGAGGAGAGCGCGCATAGGCGCGAAACTATCGCTCTTGGAACACTTCGTCATCCCGGCCTCGAGCCGGGATCCATCGTCGCGCGAGCGACTCACGACACAATTGACCTAGCCGCTCGCTGAAGGTTGGACCCCGGCTCAAGGCCGGGGTGACGGAGGGGGTTGTGACGGGGCGCACTCCGCGACACACTCGCCCCCATGCTCCGCCCGCTCCTCGCCCTCGCCGCGGCGCTGTTTCTCGGCAGCGGGTCGAGTGAGGCACCCGCCAGCGACGCCATCCTGATCCGCAGCGCGCGCGTGTTCGACGGAACCGGTGCCCCCGCGCAAACGGCCGACGTGCTGGTCGAGGGCGACCGGATCGTCGCGGTCGGCCCGCACCTCGTTAAGCCGCGCGGCGCTCATACCATCGACGCCAGGGGCCTGACGCTCCTGCCCGGCCTCCACGACCTTCACACGCATCTGCGCTCGCCCGCCTTCGCCGCGCCCGACGACCTGGCCAAGGCCTATGCCCAATATCTGCTCGCAGGCGTCACCAGCGTGAACGACTATTCGCTGTCGGGTGAGATGATCGAGCCGATCCGCGCGATGACCGCGTCGGGCCAGGTCGTCGCGCCACATCTCGAGCTGGCGGTGCGGCTAGGCGTGCCGGGCGGCCATGGCACCGAGTTCGGCTGGGGCAGCTATTTCACGCTCGAGGCGGCGACGCCGCGCGCTGCGCATGCCGCGATAAAGGCCGCGCTCGCCTATCGACCCGACGTCATCAAGGTCTTTGCCGACGGCTGGCGCTACGATCGATCGCCCGACCTCAACAGCATGAACGAGCCGACGCTGGCCGCGATCGTCACCGATGCGCACGCAGTGAATACGCCCGTCATCACCCATACGGTAACGCTGGAGGGGGCGAAGGTCGCCGCTGCCGCCGGGGTCGATGCGGTCGGGCATGGTGTCGGCGATGCCGGTATCGACGACGAGCTGATCGCGCTGATGCGCGCGCATCGCACCGGCTATGTCGCGACGCTGGTCGTGTATGAGCCGCAGCAGGATCGCACGTTCCTGCCCACCGAATGGCGCGACCTACGCGCGCCCGAGCGCGCCCGCGAACAGGCGCGGATGGACGCACCGATCGCCGCCATCCCCGCGTTGGAGGAGAAGCGCTGGCAGATCATGCGCGACAATATCGCCCGGCTGAAGGCGGCGGGGATCCCGATCGGCATCGGCACCGATGCCGGCATCGGCGGCGTCTATCACGGCACCTCGACGATCCGCGAGATCCGCCTGTTGACGCAGCTCGGCCTCACTCCTGCCGAGGCGCTGGCGGCGGCGACCAGCGTCAGCGCGCGGCTGATCGGATCGACCGACCATGGCCGCATCGCACCCGGCCAGCGCGCCGACCTGGTACTGACGGGCGGGCGGCCGGACGAGCGGATCGACGACCTCTACGACGTCCGCCGCGTGTTCGTGTCTGGGCTGGAAGTGCCGCTCAAGCGGCTGCGCGCACTGGTCGATAGCGATCGGCCCTCGCCGTTGCCGGTGGTGCGAATGACGGGGCCGATCGACACCGGCGCGCGCGGCGACGGGCGCACCGACCTTAATACGCTGCCGGTCGATTCGACGGAGGCCGGCGTCGACCACAGTCACCTCGACGTCGTCCGCCCTGACGAGGGCGCGGCGAAGCGGCTGTTCGTCACCGCGCGGATGGGCGGCGGGCCGCGGCCCTATGCCCAGCTGGTCGTGCCGCTGACCAGGGGCGCGATCCTGCCAGCCGACGCCAGCGGCTTCACCGGCATCGCCTTTACCGCGCGGGGGACTGGCGAGTATCGGCTGATCCTCGACAGTTACGGCATCGACGGCGGCGCCGCCTTCGCCGCGCCCTTCACCGCCGGCGAACAGGAGGTGGAGGTGCGGCTGCCGTTCAGCGCCTTCACCTCACCGGATGGCGCCGTCCGCCTCGATCCCGCACGGCTACGCGCGCTGGCCTTCCGCCTGTCGGGCGAACCGCGCGGGCGCGAGTGGCTGCAACTGGCGAAGTTACACTTTTATCGGTGATTCTCGCGAAGCCGCCACGACGCGAAGAAGTTGTGCGCGCGCGGAGGCGCGGAGGCGCGGAGGACGCAGAGATGGCGTGCTCGCCGCGCCAGCGGCGCTTCATTGACAGACGTTGGGGTGCAGCCGCGCCGCCTTGCAGCATATCGCTTCGCGCCTCTGCGCCTCCGCGCGACAATCAAATCCTTCGCGTCTTCGCGTCTTCGCGTGAACCCTCATAAATCCTAACATCCAGCTCCCCCTCCAGCCGCGCGACCGTGGTTGCCACCGCCAGGTTCGCGCTTGCGCTCGGCACGGTGCGGGTCATGTCGAGCAGCCGGTCGAACGGCAGCACCAGGCCGACGACGAGCGCGGTCTGTTCCGCCGCGACGCCGCACGCGCTCAGCACCGCGGCCAGCATGAATAGCGAGGCGGAAGGCACCGGCGCCGTCCCGAACGCCGCCAGCGCGCCCGTGCCCAGCACGGTCAGATAGATCGCCGGCGTCAGCGGCACCGCGAACGCTTGCAACGCGAACAGGCTGAGCAGGCCGACGTACATCGCCGTCCCGTCCTTGCCGATGCTCGCGCCGAGCGGCAGCACCGTCGAATAGACCGGCCGCGCGACGCCGAGCTTTTCCCCCGCGACGCCCATCGCCACCGGCATCGTCGCCGACGACGAGGCGGTGGAGAAGGCGATCACCAGCGCGTCGACGATCCCGCGAAAGAACGGCAGCACCGGCAACCGCGCGACCAGCCGCAGCAACAGGCTGTGGACGACGACGATCTGGATCGCGGAGCCAAGCACCACCGCCGCCGCCAGCCAGCCGATGTTGACGAACACCGCCCAGCCGTTCGCGGCCACCGCATTGGCGATCAGCGCGAAGACCCCGAACGGCGTCGCCTCCATCACCAGCGCGACGATGCGCAGCAGCACGCTCGACAGCGACTGGAGCAGCGCGGCGAACGGTCGCCCCGCTTCGCCCGCCAGCACCGTGCCGACGCCCGTCAGGATCGCGACGACGATCAACGCGAGCATGTCGCCCTTCGCCAGCGCCTCGACGATATTGGTGGGTATGATGCCGACCAGCTGGTCGTAGGGCGTCACCGCCGGCCCCAGCGCGTGCGCCGCAGCCTGGCCGACGAGCGCGCCGACGCCCGGCCGCAGCAGCGTCGCGACGAGCATCCCGACCGCCACCGCGATCAGCGTCGTGGCCGCGAACAGCGCGATCGTCCGCCCGCCGATCCCGCCCAACCGCTTGGGATCGCCGAGCATGGTGATGCCCGCCGCGATCGTCACCAGCACGATCGGCGCCACCAGCATGCGGATCGCGCGAACGAACATGTCGCCCACGAACGCCACCGCCGGCGTCGCCCCGGGCGCGACCAGCGCGAAGACGAGGCCAAGCGCGAGCCCGCCGAGCACGCGCTGCCACAGCGGGATCGCGAACCAGGCGCGGATCAGCGCGATGGGCAGCTCCCCCGCGTCGGCCGATGCGGCAAGGCGCGACCTGCAGCGACGCCGGCGACGCGCCCGTCCTCCACGGCGATGCGGCCGTTGACCGTCACCAGCCTCACCCCGACCGCGGTGAGCGTCGGCTGCTCATAGGTCGCGCGCGGTGCATAGGTCTTGGGATCGAATACCACGACGTCGGCAAACGCCCCGGCGCGCAGGTGCCCGCGCCCCGCCAAGCCGAACGTGTCGGCGGTCAGCGCGCTGCTGCGGTCGACGAAGTCGCGCAACGAGATGATCCGCCGCCTGACGACATATTCCGCATATTTGCGCGCGAAGCTGCCGTAGACGCGCGGATGCCCGGTCGACGCGTCGGAGCCGGTCATCACCCAGGGTGCGCGCATGAACGCCTCGATATCGCGCTGGCTCTGGTTGAACGAGGCGACGGCGGGGTCGTGGACGCGGATCGTCGCGATCGCCGCCGCGATCGGATCGACGCCCATCCGCCGCGCCACCGCCGCCAGCGTCCGGCCCTTCTCGGCGCCTTCGGTGATGAGCAGCGCCGCCGGGCCGCCGCGCTTGCGCAGATTTTCGCGCATATCGGCGGCGAGCCGAGTCGCCAGCGTCGCATCGTCGAACCGCTTCAGCAATGCCGCACGGCCGCCGTCCTGCGCCCAGAGCGGCACCAGCGCGGCGACCAGGCTCGTGCCGCTGGCGTCGTACGGATATTGGTCCGCCGTCACCGTTTGGCCATGCGCCAGCGCCGCCTCGACCATCGCGATGATCGCCGGCGCCTGGCCCTGCACGTCGATGCCGAGCGCCTTGATATGACTGATGTGGACCGGCATCTGCGCCTGCCGCCCGATTGCGATCACCTCGGCAACGGCGGCCTTCAGCCCGACCGTGTAGCTCGATTCGTCGCGGATATGGCTGTCATAGGTGCCGCCCCGCGCCCCTGCCTCGCGCGCCAGCGCCGCCACCTCATCGGTCCGCGCGAAGCTCTGCGGCGCGTAGAACAGCCCGGTCGACAGCCCCATCGCACCGTCGCACATCGCCCCTGCGACCAGGGCGCGCATCCGTGCCAGCTCGTCGGCGGTTGGGGCACGCCTGGCAGCGCCGACCACCGCCTGCCGCACTGCACCGAACCCGACATAGGCGGCGTAGTTGATCCCCACCGGCCGCGCCGTCGCCCGACCGAGGACCGCCGCCACATCAGGCTCGCCGCCGCCGTCGTTGCCGATGAACGCGGTCGTCACCCCCTGAAGCAGGAACGCCGGGATCAGCCGACGCGCCGCATCGGGCGACGAGAGGTCGTCGCCGACATGGGTATGGGGGTCGATGAAACCGGGCGCGACCACCATGCCCCGCGCCTCGATCGTCCGCCGCGCCGGCATCGCGGCATGGGGGCCGGCATAGACGATGCGATCACCCGCGATGGCGACGTCGCCGACGAAGGGATCGCCGCCCCCGGGAAATACCGTGCCGCCGCGAACGATCAGGTCGGCAGGCCGCGCCGCAGGCGCCGCACCTAGCAGCGCGAGGCTTGCCAACCCGACCATGGAAACGCTTCGCCGCATTCGGCATAACGTTCTGCCTAACCGGGGTGAGGTCAACGGGTGTCATCTGTTGACACCCGTCGTGGACGGCGGCACCCGGACCCGATGGCCTCGAAATACGCGCGCAACATCTCGCTGACGTCGGAACTCGACGGCTTCGTGTCGGAACAGCTGGCGTCGGGCGACTATGCCAACGCCAGCGAGGTGGTACGCGCCGGCCTGAGGGCGCTGCGCGACGGCGAGGCACGCCTGGTCCACCCCGGCTGGCCGCTCCGCGGCGGCGAGTGCGGCGAGATCGTTCGCACCCGCGATTGGTCGCGCAGCTCGCTGGGACCGGTCGCGGGCTGGCCGGCCGAACTGCGTGCCACGGTTTCGAACGTCGTCAATTCGCCGGTGCCCAAGGTGCTGATGTGGGGCCCGGACCACATCATGATCTACAACGACGCCTATATCGAGATTGCCGGCGCCAACCATCCCAGGGCGCTCGGCGGCACCGTACCCGCGGTTTGGCCCGAAATCTGGGACTGGAACCGCAAGGTGCTCGAGGCGGGGTTCCGTGGCGAGACGCTGGCCTATCGCGACCAGCCGATGCAGCTGAGGCGCGACGGCGTCCTGGGCGATGTGGTGTTCGACCTGTTCTACACCCCCGTCTACGATGCCGGCGGCAGCGTCGGCGGCGTGCTGTGCACTGTCGTCGAGCATACCGAGCGTGTCATGGCGCAGCGCGCGCTCACCGCCCGCGAGGCGGAGCTGCGCGCCGTCACCGATGCGCTGCCCGTGCTCGTCTCGTTCATCGATCGCGACTATATCTTCCGCTTCGCCAACCGCCATTACGTCCAGTGGTTTGGGCTCGAGCCGCACGAGATCGTCGGCCGCCACGCGCGCGACGTCATCGGCGACGTCAACTTCGCCAGCCGCCTGCCGATCATGGAGCGCGCGCTGGCGGGCGAACCGACCGACTGCGACGGCGTGATCGTCGATGGCGATGGCACCGAGCATCGCGTCAACATCCAGTATTCGCCGCGCCGCGACGCCGCTGGCATGGTGATCGGGTTTCAGGTCCTGGTCTTCGATCTGGAGGACCGCGCGCAGCGCGAGGCGGCGCTCGACGCCAGCAACCGCCGCTTCCGCGCCGCGATGGACGCGATCCATGGTGTGCTGTGGACCAACAGCGCCGATGGACAGATGCTCGGCGAGCAGCCCGGCTGGGCGGCACTCACCGGCCAGACCTTCGAGGAATATCAGGGCTATGGCTGGGCCTCGGCGGTCCATCCCGACGATGCCGAGGCGACCGTCGAGGCGTGGAACCGGGCGGTTGCGGCCAAATCGATGTTCGTGTTCGAGCACCGCGTCCGTCATCGTGACGGCGCCTGGCGGACCTTCGCGATCCGCGGGCTGCCGATCCTCGACGACGACGGCGAGATCCGCGAATGGGTCGGCGTCCACACCGACATCACGCACCGCCGCGCCGCCGAGCAGGCGCTGCGCGATCATGCGACCGAGCTGGAGCGCCAGATCCGCCACCGCGAGCGCGCCGAGGCGCAGCTGCGCGAGCTGAACGAGACGCTGGAAGCGCGCGTCATCCAGGAGATCAGCGATCGCCGCCAGGCCGAGATGAAGCTGGCCCATGCGCAAAAGATGGAGACGGTCGGCAAGCTGACCGGCGGCGTCGCGCACGATTTCAACAACCTGCTCCAGGTCGTGTCGGGCAATCTCCAGCTGCTCGCCAAGGACATTGCCGGCAACGGCCGCGCCGAACAGCGCGTCGCCAATGCGATGGCGGGCGTCTCGCGCGGGTCGAAGCTCGCGTCGCAGCTGCTCGCCTTCGGCCGCCGCCAGGCGCTGGAGCCCAAGGTCGTCGACGTCAGCCGCTTCGTGCGCGGCATGGACGACATGCTGCGCCGCGCGATCGGCGAGGGGATCGAGGTAGAGACGATCGTCGCCGGCGGGCTGTGGAACACCTTCATCGATCCGGCGCAGGTCGAGAACGCGTTGCTCAACCTGGCGATCAACGCGCGCGACGCGATGGAAGGCCAGGGCAGGCTGACGATCGAGCTAGGCAATGCCTCGCTCGACGAGGACTATGCGATGACCCACGACGAGGTCGTCCCCGGCCAGTACGTCATGCTGGCGGTCAGCGACACCGGCAGCGGCATGTCGCGCGACGTGCTGGACAAGGTATTCGAGCCGTTCTTCTCGACCAAGGGCGAGGGCAAGGGATCGGGGCTCGGCCTGTCGATGGTCTATGGCTTCGTCAAGCAGTCCGGCGGCCATGTGAAGATCTATTCCGAGGTCGGCGAAGGTACGACGATCAAGCTCTATCTGCCGCGCGCGATGGCGGCGGAGGATGTCGAGGTGGTCGTCGATCACGGCCCGATCACCGGCGGCACCGAGACGGTGCTGGTCGTCGAGGACGACGACGAGGTCCGCGCCACCGTGGTCGAGATGCTGACCGACCTCGGCTATCGCGTGCTGAAGGCGGTCGACGCATCGAGCGCGCTGGCCGTGGTGGAAAGCGGCGTGCCCATCGACATGCTCTTCACCGACGTGGTGATGCCGGGCGAGCTGAAGAGCCCCGAGCTTGCCCGCCGCACGCGCCAGCGGCTGCCGGGCTGTGCGGTGCTGTTCACGTCGGGTTATACCGAGAATTCGATCGTCCACGGCGGCAAGCTCGACGCCGGCGTCGAGTTGCTGTCGAAGCCGTACACGCGTGAGGCGCTGGCGCGGAAATTCCGCCAGGTGCTGCGTCGGCAGAAGGAGGTAGAGGGTGGCGGCGTGCTATCGTCCGCCGAGCCCTCGGCGCGGTCGACGGTGCTGCTGGTGGAGGATGATCCGATGGTCCGATCGGTCGCCGCCGATTCCCTCCAGGACGCCGGCTATATCGTCGTCGAGGCAGGGAGCGCCGAGGAGGCGCTGACCGCGCTCCAGACCGCGCCCGTCGACGTGCTCGTCACCGACCTCAACCTGCCCGGCATGAGCGGCGCGGCGCTCGCCGAGCAGGCGCGCGAGGGTCGCGGCAACGTCGGTATCGTGTTCGCGACCGGCGACCCCACCGCCTCCGATCTCGCGCGTGACGACGCGCAGATCCTCGCCAAGCCCTTCACGATGGAGGCGCTGCGTGCCGCCGTGCGCAAGGCCGGGGCGGGACCGGCGATGGCGGGAGCGAAGGATGAGGTGAAGGCCGAGGGGTAGTTTCAAGCCCCTCCCCTTCAGGAGAGGGGTTGGGGTGGGGCGAGGCAGGCGAGAAGGCTCGGTGAGACACCTCCCCACCCCCATCCCCTCCCCTGAAGGGGAGGGGCTTGGAAGTCCTACCCCCGCCCCCGCACCGCCAGTACCAGCAATCCGCCCCCCGCATTCATCGCGCACAGCACGACCAGCAGCGCGCTGAAGCTCTGCGGCGTCGCCAGCGACCAGGCGAGCGCCGGCCCGATCAGCGCGGGCAGCGTGTTGGTGAGGTTGAGCAGCCCCAGGTCGCGCCCCCGCCGCGTCGGCGAGGGCAGCAATTGCATTGCCAATGCCTGATGCAACCCGAGGAACACCGCGCTGCCCGCGGCATAGATGCCGAAGCCGATCACGGCGCTCGTCCAGTCGTGCGCCAGCGCCATCGTCGCGAGCCCCGCCGCACTGACCAGCGCCGCCGCCAGCAGCCACGGCTTGCGCGTGCCGCTGCGGTCGGACAGCCAGCCGACCGTCACCGCGATCGGCAGCGGCAACGCGAACGCCACCGTCATCACATGGCCGACCGCGGGCGCCAGCCCCGCCGCATCGCTCGCCGGCACGATGCTTTCGAAATAGAACAACAGGTAGAGAAACAGGACGTTGCCCGCGACCTGCACCAGCAGCCGCGCGCCCCAGGCGACGGCGAGATCGCGCCGCGCGACCGACGCGCCGTTCGCCAGTGCCTCGACCGCCACTCGCGCGCGGGTCAGCAGCAGCGGCACGATCAGCGAGGTCGCGATACCGCAGACCAGCGCGTAGCGTACGCCCTCACCCTCGACGAGCACCAGCAGCGCCGACACCCCCGACGCCAGCGGATTGGCAAGGCCGAGCAGGCCGCCGACGACGCCCTTTTGCGCATCCGGCACCTCGTCCGCCATCGTCGCGACCAGCGGCGCGAGCGCAGCGTTGAGCGCGACCTGAAATGCGGCGACGCCCGCCATCACCGTCATCGGCGTGTCGGCGGCGAGCAAGGCGGCATAGCTCAGCGCGGTGGCGACCAGGCCGCCCGCGATCCATCCCCGCCGGCTGCGGCCGCGGGCGACCGATCGATCGCTCAACCAGCCAAACAGGATATTGGCGAGGCTCGCCGCCACCGCACCCACCAGGGCGGCGGCGGTCAGGAGGTCGATCCGCGTCGCGCTCGCCACGCCTTCGACCTTGATCGGCAGCAGCAGCGCGAGCAGCGGCAGATAGGCGATAACGCCGCCCGCATAGGCGAGCGCGAAGGCGATCAGGAAGCTGGTCGACCGGCGCCGGTCCTCAGTGGTCATTGCCCTGGGTAGAGCCCCGCACGGCCAGCGCGAAAGGCAAAATATAGGGTCCAGCCTCAATGACATCGCCGCCGGCGCTGCGGATCAGCAGATCGGCGGCGGTCGACGCCATCGCCGCGATCGGCTGGGTGATCGCGGTCAGCGGCGGCATGCTGAAGCGGACCACGGGAGTATCGTCGAAGCTAACCACCGCCAGCCCTTCGGGAAGCGCCAACCCCCGGGCCCGCGCGACCTGTGCGGCGGCGAGCGCCATCTGGTCGCTCGATGCCAGGATCGCGGTGGGGCGCTCCGCCTGCGCCAGCAGCGCTTCGGCGGCGCGCACGCCGCTGTCGAAGGTGAAGTCGCCGATCTCCTCGAGCGCCGGGTCGAGCGCGATGCCCGCGCCGAGCAGTGCCTGGCGATATCCCTCGGCCCGTTCGGTCGACAGCGTATATTCCGCCGGGCCGGCGATGAAGCCGATGCGGCGATGGCCCAGCGCCAGCAGATGCTCGGTCGCGGCCCGCCCCGCCGCGGCGTCGTCCATGCGGATCGCGACGCCGGCGCCGCTCTCGTACGACCCGATCCGCGCGAAGGGCATGCCGCGCGCCTCGAGCAGCGCGACGATCACCGGATTGTCCGAATGCGGGGGCGTCAGGATCACGCCATCGGGGCGCAACGCCGCGAGCGCCGCCGACACCTCGCGCTCGACATGCGCCGCATGGCTGTCGATCAGCTCGAAGATCATGCGATAGCCGTGCTCGGCGGATTTCAGCATGCCGCCGTAGAGCATCTGGTCGACCCAGTCGTTGCCCTGCCCCAGCCGCCAGCCCTCGATCGTGCGATCGCGGTCGTTGAGCGCCAGGATCAGATAGGATCGCGATCCCGACAATCGCCGCGCCGCCAGGCTGGGTACATAGCCCAGCTTCGCCACCGCCTCGTTCACCCGCTCGCGCACCGCGTCGCGGACGTTGGGTTCGTTGTTCATCACCCGCGACACGGTCTGCAGCGACACGCCGGCCTCGGCGGCGACGTGGCGGATGGTGACCGCCTGGCGGGACGCGCGCGCCATCAGCGCGGCGGGGCCGCGGCGACGTGGCGCGCGATGAAGTCACCGTGGCTCGGCACCGTCGCGACGTAACGCGATAGCGTCGAACGCGCGATGTCGAGTTCGCGCGGCAGGTCGTCGATCGCCATGCGATCGGCGGACGCGTGATGGCGCGCCGGGCGGACCCCCATGCCTTCCATGACCGACTGCCAGCTCACCGCGCGAAACAGCTCGTCGACACCCTCCGGGATCAGCCCCGCCGCGCGGAACAGCGCGATGCGCCGCGCCAGCCCCTCGGGCGGCGTCATGTCGCGATAGGCGCGCCAGAACGGCGTGTCGTCGCGCTGGGTGAGGCAATAGTGCAGCACGATGAAGTCGCGGATCTCCGTATAGTCGGTCACCATCCGCCGATTATATTCGTCGGCCAGTTCGCGCTCACATGCCGTCGTCGGCAGGAAGCGCAAGAAATATTCTATCCCACGATAGATCAGATGGATCGCGGTCGATTCCAGCGGCTCGATGAAACCCGCCGCCAGCCCGACGGCCAGGACGTTGCGATCCCACGGCCTGAAGCGCACGCCGGTGCGGAACGCCACCGGCATCGGCTGGGTGACGAGCTCGCCTTCGACCTTGTCCAGCAGAATCGCGGTCGCCTCGTCGTCGCTCATGTGGCGACTCGAAAAGACATGGCCGTTGCCGGTGCGATGCTGGAGCGGAATGCGCCAGCGCCAGCCGGCCGGCTGCGCCTCGGCCAGCGTATAGGGCGAGGGCGGGCCGACATTCTCGGTCTGCACCGCGATCGCGCGATCGCACAGCAGCCATTCGCCCCAATCGTCGAACGCGCCGCCCAGCGCCTTGCCGGCGAGGATCGCACGAAAGCCGGAGCAGTCGATGAAGAACTCCGCCGCCACCTGGCGCCCGTCGCTCAGAACGATGCGGTCGACGAAGCCGTCGGGGCGCAACGCGACATCGGTGACGATCCCCTCGGTCCGCACGACGCCGCGTTCCTCGGCATAGTGGCGCAGGAAACGCGCGACGCGCTTGGCATCGACGTGGAGCGCATAGGCGGCGCCGCCGATCGGCGTGCGCAGCGCCATGAAGGCGGGCGTGAAGCGCCCCTCGCGCGCCATCACCGCGGCGGGCGCGAAATCCATCAGCGCGCCGGTGTAGCCGTCCGCCACCGCGCGCAGCCACAGCTGGTAGAAATCGGCATGCGTCATCGGCGTGCCGATCGCGCCGAAGGGATGGAAGTAGCGCTCGCCGACGTGGTGCCAATCGCGAAACTCGATGCCGAGCTTGTAGCTCGCCTGGCACTCGGCGATGAATTCGCTCTCGTTGACGCCCAGCAGGTGAAGCAGCTGGATGAACGGCGGGATCGTGCTCTCGCCGACGCCGATCGTGCCGATGTCGTCGCTCTCGACCAGCTCGACCGACAGATCGGGATGCAAATGCGCGATCAACGCAGCGGCAATCCAGCCGGCGGTGCCGCCGCCGACAATGCAGACGGTTTTCAGGGGTGCGCGCGTCATCGGTCGAGCGTCGCCAGGAACTCGGCATGCGTCGGCGTCCGCCGCACCGTATCGGCGACGCTGGCGCGCATCCGGTCGAGCGCGCCACCGACGATACGCGGATCGACGCCGGCGACCGCCGGGTTGAGGCTGTCGGGCACGCGGTCGAAACCGGTGTACATCGCCAGCCAGGACGCAGGGTGGAACATCTCCCACCGATAGCGCACGAACTCGCCGCGCGCGTCCCACAGATCGAGCTTGCAGCGAAGCGTGTCGGGCACCGCCATGTCGCGGCAATGGCGCCAGAACGGCGTGTCGTCGCGTTGCGTCAGCTTGTAGTGGAGGATGATGAAGTCGCGCACGCGTTCCATCTCGCGCGCGGTGGCGTCATTGAATTCGTCACGCAGCGCCGGCGCCATGGCGCGCGTCGGAAACAGCTCCTTCAAGCGCTCGATCCCGGTCTCGATCAGCGCGATCGAGGTGGATTCCAACGGCTCCAGGAAGCCGCTCGCCAGCCCAAGCGCGACGACGTTGCCCGCCCAGGCTTGGGCCCGCCGCCCCGAGCGGAACGGGATGCGCCGCGGCTCCGTCAGCGGCGCGCCGGGCAGGTCGGCGAGCAACGTCGCGGTCGCCTCGTCCTCGCTCATCAGCTCGCTGGAATAGACGATGCCGTTGCCGGCGCGATGGCGCAGCGGAATGCGCCATTGCCAGCCCGCCGCCTTGGCATGGGCACGGGTATAGGCAGGGGGTTCGGCGAGCGCATTCTCGGTCTGCACCGCGACGGCGGCATTGCATGGCAGCCATTGCTGCCAATCCTCGAACCCGACCCCCATCGCCTCGCCGAGCAGCAGCGAGCGGAAGCCGGTGCAGTCGATGAACAGGTCGCCCTCGATACGGCGGCCATCGTCGAGGCGGATCGCGGCGACACCCTGCGCGCACAGCTCGACGGCATCGACGCGCGCATCGATGCGGGTCACCCCGGAGGCTTCGGCATATCGACGCAGGAACTGCGCGAACTTCGACGCGTCGAGGTGGATCGCCCAGTCGTACACCGCGAGCGGCGTCGGCGCATTGGGCTGGGGTAGCGCCATCCGCCCCGCCTCGGCCAGCATCGCGCCGAGTGAATAGGCGGTGATCGGCGTCGCATCGCCCTCGGCGCGACGACGATGCCACAGGTGGTGGAACGCAATCTCGCCGTAATCCTGACCATAGAGGCCGAAAGGGTGGATGAACCCCTCGCCCACCCGCTTCCAGTCCTGGAACAGGATGCCGAGCTTCACCGTCGCGCCGGTCGCCTGCATGACGGTGCGGTCGTCGAGGCCGAGCTTGGCGTAGAAGCGGCGGATCGTCGGAATCGTCGCCTCGCCGACGCCGATCGTGCCGATGTCGGAGGATTCGACCAGCGTGATCGTGAGCGGCGTGCCGTGGAAATGCTTGGCGAAGGCGGCTGCCGCCATCCACCCCGCGGTGCCGCCGCCGACGATGACGAGGTTCTGGATGGGGTTGGGCGTCATGTCATCCATCTTGCTCTTGAATCGCCGGGGTTTCCTACCCCCTCCGTTCGCCCTGAGGAGAGACTGAGCGCAGGCGAAGGCTCGTCTCGAAGGGCAGGCCAAGCCACCTGTGGCTCGAGACGGCGCTTCGGCTTCGCTCAGCGCCTCCTCACCACGAACGGTTCGGGGATAATATGCCCGTCTCAAAAAAACGGCCGGCGGCGTCACCGCCACCGGCCTAGTGGGGAAAACCTATTTCCACCCCGGCGAAGGCCGGGGCCCAGTTGCAGGAAGGCGGTTAAGCACCATTCGCTTCATAACTGCGACCGGCGGAACTGGACCCCGGCCTTCGCCGGGGTGGTGCCTGAACAATCTCCTGCCATCAGAACTTCACCCGGACGCCCGCCGAATAGCGCGGTTCGAACTGGTTGAAGCTCTGGATCTGCTTGTTGTCCTTGTCGAACTGATAATAATATCGCTCGATCTCGCCGAATATGTTCGATCCGTTCACATACACCTGGAACATGTTGTTGATCGAATAGGTGACGTTCGCGTCCCAGTAGTTGGTCGTATCCTGGAAGATCGCGATATTCTGCAAGCTGCCGGTCAAGCGCGGTGAGCGGCGATTCCAGGCGATACGCGCCTGCAAGGCCGAATCCTGATACCAGACGGCCAGGTTATACTGGTTCTTCGAATTGTCGACGAACGGGAATGCCTCGCCATCGCGCTGCGGGGCGCTTTGCGTCTGCTTGCTGCCGGCGCGGGTGTAGTTGGCGTCGACACCGAAGTTGCGCAGCAGGAAGGCATTCGGCGTGATGTCGCTCATCGCCAGCTTCAGCCCGACCTCAAGCCCCTCGATCTTGCCGCCCGCGCCCTGGATCGGGCGGGTGAACGGCACGGTGCGACGGATCTGGCCGTCACCATCGGCGAAGCGCCCGTCGTTCACAGTCTGGGTGTTGACGAAGCTGCCGACGTCGAGCCGGAAATAGCCGACGTTGAACAGCGACGCCCGGCCCAGATAATATTCGACCGCCGCGTCGTAATTGTTCGATCGCCACGGCTTGAGGTTGGGATTGCCCGACGACGAGGCGCTGGTGACCTGGCGGATGCCGCACGGCGCATCGGTGGCGACGCGCTTGGTGGGATCGCACTGCGAATCGCTGGTCGCGATCGTCAGGCCGCCACCGTAATTGCCGAGGTCGAGGGGGATCATCGTCTTGGCGTAGGAGCCACGTACCTTCAACCGATCGGTAACGTTCCACTGCGCGTTGACCGTCGGCAGCCAGTCCCAATAGCTGTTGCCGGCGAAGAAATCTCCGATGTCCTGATTCGTGTCGCCATAGGGGATGGTGTCGCCGGTCAGGTTCTGGCGCACGCGGATCCGGGTGTGGATACCCTTCACCCCCGCATTCACCTCGACCGGGCCGAGTTCCAGATCGGCGTTCACATAGCCCGACTGCTCATAGAAATCGACGTCGTAGGACGAGCCCGGGATGATGACCGGGAAGGCATTGCCGAACACCCGCTCCTGGAACGCCTGCGGATCGTTGAAGTCGCGCGGATCGGCGACCCACACGCCGGGGAAGCCGCGCGTCACGCTGCCGAAGTCGCTGAGGAAATAGGTGTTGTTGTTCGCCGCCAGCTTGGTCGGACGATTGGCGGTGTAGCCCTGGAAGATCGACACCGGGTTGCTGGCGCTCGCCGGCAGGTTCGAATTGAATGCCGGGTTGGGCACGTTTTCGCCGGCGCGGCAGGCGCCCGCCGTGGTGTTGTCGAGGACGACGTCGATCGCCTTCCACTGCACCGCGCAGCCGTTGGGATCGCTGGCGCCATTGCCCGCATAGAGGCGCGAGAAGAGGTGATACACCTCGATCTCGGTGCGCCGCCGGCTGGCGCGCGCGCCCATGTCGACGCGCTTCAGGATACCGAACAGCTTGTCGCCGTTCTTTTCGAAGTCGTAGGCACCGTCGAGGCGGAAGGCGAGAAGATCCGACTTGTTACGGTTGTTACCCTCCGACGAATAGGCGGCGACCGTATAGCTGTCGAGGTTCGCCATATATTGCTGGAGCGTTGCGTTCGGCCCCAGCCCGCCGCCGATCGGGCGATTGAAGCCACCCCAATACAGGTTGTTCGGCGCGAAGCCGAGCGTCAGCTGCGGATCGCGCGCATAGCCGAGCGGGTTGGGCGCGATGTAGCGGCCGCCGCGGCTGCCGACGACGCCGTTGGTATATTGGCTCGCCGGATACTGGCTGGCGATGTTCGCCGGATAGAAGGTGCCGCGCGTGGGGTCCGCCGAGTTGCGGAACAGCGTGAAGGTGTGGTCGACGCTGCCGTCCGCGGTCGACGCCTGCCAGTTCGAAAGGTCGCCTTGCACCTGGCCGTTGGTGTTCTTGTAATCGGCGTCGGCATAGATCGCGCGCGACGTGAAGGTCAGCGGCCCGCCCTTGTCGTACTTCAGCTCGAGGTTGAAGTTCTTCGATTCCGAATGGATCGTGCGGTTGACGCTGAACGAGTTCACCCACCACGCGTCGAGGTTGTACTGCTGGACGTTAAGCACCGGCGCGTTGTTGGGGCCGACGATGCTGGTCTGATTCGACACCGCCGGGCTGGTCCAGCCAAGGCCGGTCCAGCGGTTGGAGATGTTCATGCCCGCGCGCAGGTCATGCTCGACGAAGCGGGTGTAGAAGCCCTCGCCGGTCAGCGTGACGCCGTCGTCGATCTCCCACTGCAACGATCCCGACACGCCCAGCCGCTCGCGTTCCACCTCGCGGTGGAAGGTGTCGTAGCCGTGCGGCGACACCCAGTTGGCGCCGTCGCCGCCCCAATCGTTGTTGAGCAGGTTCGACTGGCTGAAGCCCGCATAATTATTGCCGAGCGTGATGTTGCCGTAGCCCGCCGAGACGAGGACGCCGAAGCGATCCGTCCGCCAGCTGAGCAGCCCCGACGTCACGTAATCGTCGGTCTTGGTGTCGCGCCCGGTCTGATATTCGCCCTGCGCCGAGGCGGTCAGGCCGGTCTTGAAGTCGAACGGGCGGCGCGTGCGCAAGTCGAGCGTGCCCGACAGGCCGGACAGGGCGTTGCGCACGTCCTGCGACTTGAAGACGACGACGCCGCTGAACAGCTGGGCGGGGATGTCGTTGAGATTCGGCTGCGCGCTGCCGAGGTTGGCCGGCGACAGATATTGCTCGCCGTTGAGCAGCGTCACCACCTGCGGCAGGCCGCGGATGTTGACCGTCGCGCCCTCGCCCGCCGACCGCTGGATCTGCACGCCGGAAATGCGCTGGAGCGAATCGACGATGGTGACGTCGGGCAGCTTGCCGATATCCTCGGCGCTGATCGCGTCAACGATCGCCGCGCTCTGGCGCTTGACGTCGATCGACTTGGCCTGGCTGGCGCGGATGCCGGTGACGACGATCTCGTCGCCGCCCGGCCCATCGGTGTCCTGGCTGGGCGGCCCGGCCTCGACCGGCGCCTCGGTGGTCGAGGCCGGCGTGACGGTCTGCGCCCAGGCGGGCGTGGCGAGCGCGCTGGTCGCGAGCAACGCGGCGGCGATCCTCTTGGTGTTCATCGTTCCCCTCTTTTTCTCGTTGGTCATGGTTTCATCGTCGTGGGTCGAAGCTCGGCGGTGCGGACGATCGTGCGGTCGGTCGCGTCGCGGGCGAGCGCGACGCGGTAACGGCCGCCGGCGATCCGCCAGCCGGGCAGCGTGGTGTCGTAATCGGCGACGATCCGCGGGTTCGCGATCAGCGTCACGCGGCGCGTCTCGCCCGGCTTCAGCGTCACGCGCTCGAACGCGGCCAGGCGCATCGGATGGCCGCCGCCGTCGCGCGCGACGTACATCTGCGGCACATCGGCGCCGGCGCGCTTGCCGGTGTTGACGACGTCGACGGTAAGCGACAACCGCGTGCCGCCGGTCAGCACCGGGTTGCGATAGGCGAACTGCGTGTAGCTGAGCCCATGGCCGAAGGGGTACAGCGGCCGCTGCCCCTTCTTCTCGTACCAGCGGTAACCGACGTCGGCGCCCTCGGGATAGTCGACGGTCCAGCCGGTGAGCGCATTGGCTTGCGGCGCGCCCGGGTTGGCGGCGGCAGCGGCGGCGGACTTCGCCATCCGCTCGCGGCCCGGCGGGGTCGGACGCGGCGCCTGGTCGGCGCTCGCCGGGAAGGTGATCGGCAGGCGGCCCGACGGATTGACTTGGCCGAACAGGATGTTGGCGATCGCCTCGCCGCCGCGCTGGCCGGGATACCAGGCCTCGACGATCGCGGGCACCTTCTGCACCCAGGGCATCAGCACCGGGCCACCCGTCTCCAGCATCGCCACCGTCTTCGGCTGCGCGGCGGCGACCGCCTCGACCAGCGCGTCCTGGCGGCCGGGCAGCGACAGGTCATCGGCATCGGCCGCCTCGGTCGTCCATTGCGTCGCGAACACGATCGCGACGTCCGCCGCCTTCGCCACCGCCGCCGCCCGCGCCGGATCGCGGCCGTCGTCGAAGGTCACGCGCGCTTGCGGGGCGAGCGCGCGGATCGCGGCGAGCGGCACGCTCTTGTGATAGGTGATCCGCGTGAACGACGCCGCGGGATGATCGGCGGGCAGCGGTATCTCGAGCGCGACGCCGCCGACCGATCGCACCTGGCTCGACCCACCGCCCGACAGCACGCCGATGTCGGCACGCCCGCCGATCACCGCGATCCGCTTCACGCTCGGCGACAGCGGCAGCAGCGCGCCCTCGTTGCGCAGCAGCACCATCCCCGCCTCGATCGCGTCCTGCGCGACGCGGGCATGCGCGGCATAGGGGATCGGCAAGGGCTTGGCCGGCATCGCCTTGTCGAAGGCGCCCGTCGCGATCAGCCCGGTCAGATAGCGCGCGACCATGTCGTCGAGCCGCGCCATCGGCACCTGGCCCGCCTCCACCGCGACCTTCAGCGGCGCACCGAAATAGATCGCGCGATCGAGTTCCTGCCCCGATTCCTGGTCGAGCCCGGCGTTCGCGGCCTTCACGGTCGAATGCACCGCGCCCCAGTCGCTCATCACCCAGCCGGGATAGCCCCAGTCGCGCTTCAGCACATCGGTGAGGAGGAAGCGGTTCTCGCACGCCCAGTCGCCGCCGACCTTGTTATAGGCGCACATGACCGCACCCGGCCGTCCCTGCTCGATCGCGATCTCGAACGCCAGAAGGTCGCTCATCCGCAGCCCTGCCTCGCCGATCCGCGCGTCGAGGATCGATCGTCCGGTTTCCTGCGGGTTGAGCGCCCAATGCTTGACCGTCGAGACGATCGCGTTCGACTGGACGCCCGCGATATGCGCGCCGCCCAGCGTGCCGGCGAGCAGCGGATCTTCACCCAGATATTCGAAGTTGCGCCCGCCCCACGGATCGCGCGTCAGGTTGACGCCGCCCGCCAGCAGTATGTTGAAGCGCTTCGCCCGCGCCTCCGCGCCGATCATCGCACCGCCGGCGCGCGCGACGGCGGGATCGAACGAGGCGGCGGTGGCGAGGCTGGAGGGCAGCGCGGTCGCAGTGTCGCCCTTGCGCTGCTCGACCTGGTTGGCGACGCCGAGGCTGGCGTCGCTCTGGCGCGTCGTCGGGATGCCGAGCCGGGGAATGCCGTCGACATGGCCGGCGGACGGGATCAGTTCCTCCCGCGTCTTGCCCGTCGCCATCGGCGGGAACAGGCCGTGGACCAGCTCAATCTTCTCGTCGATCGTCATCCGCGCGACCAGCGCATTGGCGCGGGCGCGCGCGCCGCTCGCGGTCGGCTCCTGCGCCACCGCGGCGACCGCGACCGATCCCGCCAGCAATAGTCCCGTCAGCTTCAGCAAAATCCCAAATCCCCTGTCGTCGACACGCACGAATCCGCCCGTCGAGGCGCAGTCCCCGGCGGCGTCGCCATGCCCGCGGCACGGCCGATCCCGTTGCTTGCGGCACACGCATGGGCGCAGCCGCATCAGCCTGTAATTACTGGATAACCTCCATCCCATCCTCCCGCAGCGATGCTGTTCGCGCATCGTCCACGACGCTAATGGAGCACAGACTGATAACGTTCACAACAATAAAGTTTGTGCCCCTGCATTCGTATGTCGGGGTGATGCAGCGCAGCCACAGCTTGACTTTTCCACCGCGGCGCAGCATTTGATGGGCTGCCGCAGCGTTGCAGCGTGAACGGGCTTAACCGCCTTGGCTCCGCAGCTGGCATTCGTTTTAAGGGGCTCTCGTCACGCGGGGCGTCGGATTTTCCCCCCGCCGCCCGTGCGCCATGTCGCGCGTGGGACGGCCTCATATCTCAAGGTACCACATGACCAATTTCACCGACCTCGGCCTCGCCGAGCCGCTCGTCCGTGCGCTCGAAGCCAAGGGCTACGAGACGCCGACGCCGATCCAGCGCGATTCGATCCCGACCGTCCTCACCGGCCGCGACCTGCTGGGCATCGCCCAGACCGGCACCGGCAAGACCGCAGCGTTCGTGCTGCCGTCGATCCAGCGCCTGGCCGAAAACGCCAAGCGCGTGCTGCCGACGCATTGCCGCATGCTCGTGCTGGCCCCGACGCGTGAGCTGGCCAGCCAGATCGCCGACAACGCCCGCGGCTATGCCAAGTTTTCCAAGCTATCGGTCGCGACCGTGTTCGGCGGCACCAGCATCAACAAGAACCGCAACGACCTGTCGCGCGGCGTCGACATCCTGGTCGCCACGCCGGGCCGTCTGCTCGACCTGGTCGAGCAGGGCTTCTGCAACCTGTCGATGATCGAGATCCTGGTCCTCGACGAGGCCGATCAGATGCTCGACCTCGGCTTCATCCACGCGCTGCGCCGCATCGTGAAGATGGTGCCGCGCCGTCGCCAGACGCTGTTCTTCTCGGCGACGATGCCGTCGTCGATCCGCGATCTCGCCGCGCAGTTCCTGCACGAGCCGGAAACGGTGTCGGTCGTGCCCGCGTCGACCACCGCCGAGCGCGTCGACCAGTATGTCACCTTCGTCAACCAGATGGAGAAGCAGGCGCTGCTGACGATCACGCTCGCCGATCCGGCGATCGACCGCGCGCTGATCTTCACCCGCACCAAGCATGGCGCCGACCGCGTCGTGAAGCTGCTGGCGGGCAACGGCATCCAGGCGAACGCGATCCACGGCAACAAGAGCCAGGGCCAGCGCGAGCGGGCGCTCGGTCTGTTCAAGTCGGGCGAAGTGCCGATCCTGGTTGCCACCGACATCGCCGCGCGCGGCATCGACGTGTCGGGCGTTAGCCACGTCATCAACTTCGAGCTGCCCAACGTGCCCGAGCAGTATGTCCACCGCATCGGCCGCACCGCGCGTGCCGGCAACAGCGGCATCGCCATCGCCTTCTGCGCCGATGACGAGCGGGCGTATCTGAAGGACATCGAGAAGCTGACCCGCCAGAAGATCCAGATCCAGGCGCTGCCGGCGGACTTCATGCGCCAGGCCGAGGCGATCAAGGCGACGCGCGTCAAGGCGATCGGCAACGATCCCGCCCCGCGCGACGACCGCCAGCGTCAGCAGCGCGGCCCGGCCAAGCCGCGGGCAACCCATGCTCCGGTGAAGACGGGCGAGTTCCGCAACCGTCGCGGCGGCAGCCAGCGTCGCCGTGGCGCGACCAGCGGCCGGGCGCAGGCGAACGCGTAAACCTTCGATCCTCCCCCGCCAGGGGGAGGCGGCGCGCGCAGCGTGTCGGAGGGGGAGGACGCCTTGCGCCATCGATGGTGCGCGGCATCCGCCCCCTCCGACGGCTTCGCCGCCACCTCCCCCTGGCGGGGGAGGATGAAATTACGCGCAACCCCCTGCCCCCTCGCCGGTTTGATCGCGTGAAGGGAACAGCATCATGGACGTGTCCATCACCCCGATCGCCGAACGCATCGCGCGCGTGCTCGCCGCCCAGCGGATCAGCGCCAATGCCGAGGGCGAGGCCGAGTCCGCCGCAGCAGCCGTCGATAGCGCCTGGCCCAACTATCTCGACGACGCCCGCGCCGTCCTGCGCACGCTGCGCGAACCGGACGAGGCGATGGCCGCCGTCGGCGACGTCGCCATCTGGGAACGGATGATCCTCGCCGCGATCGACGAGGCAAGGCCGAAGACCATCGTCCTCTGACCCTGGTCGGCTGGCTTCCCCCCTGGCGTACCGGGGGAGTGGACGCTCTTCGACCTACAGCGACGGCAGGATTGCGACCGATCATTAACCGTCATCAACGGTGAATTTACGGGATTTCAAACCCTTACACCCACAATGGGTGCAAAGGGAGATCAGCGTGATCCAGCTTCTCTACATCAGCACCGCCCGCGGCACGCCCGATATCAGCGACGTTCTCGCCGCGTCGCGCCGCAACAACGCCCGCGACGACATCACCGGCCTGCTGTACGCCGATGGCGTTCGCTTTCTTCAGGTCCTCGAAGGGCCCGAACTACCGGTCCGCCGGGCCTTCACCCGCATCGCTGCCGACCCGCGGCACCGCAGCCTCGTCGTCCTGTCCGATCGCACGATCGACGAGCGTGAGTTCGGCGCCTGGGCGATGGCCGAGAAGCGCCCCGGCGCCGATGCCGACACGCTGATCGCCCGCATCGCCGATCTGACCGGCAATGCCTCGCCGACGGTACGCGCAACGTTCGACAGCTTCGCGTCGCTACGCCGAGCCGCCTGAGCGACGGCCGAGCCTAGGCTCGCGACTGACGTTCGCGCGCATCAGTCCTCGAACCGCGGCGCGCGCTTTTCCATGTTGGCGCGCACTGCCTCCATCATGTGCGTGCCGCCGATCACCGCCACCTGTTCGCGCGTTTCCGCCTCCAGCATCGCGCGGGGATCGGCATCGTGCGCCATGTTGAGCAGCCGCTTGGCGCCGCGGATCGCCGGCGGGCTGCGGCCTGCGATCTCCCGCGCCAGCGCCCTCGCCGCTGCATGGGGATCGGCGTCGATCCGCGTCACGAAACCGAGCGCCAGCGCTTCCTCCGCCTCGAACTCGCGCGCGGTATAGACCAGCTCGCGCAGCACGTCATCGCGCACCAGCGATCGCCACAGCGCAAAGCCCGCCATGTCGGGCACCAGCCCCCAGTAACTCTCGCGGATCGCGAAGCGCGTGCCGGGTGCGGCGATACGGACGTCCGCGCCCGACATGATCTGGAAGCCACCGCCCAGCGCGACGCCATGCACCGCCGCGATGACGGGCATCGGCAGCGTCCGCCACCCCCAGCTGACATGCTGCGGCAGGATCGCGCCGTCGTCATTGCGGTCGTCCTTCGACAGCCCCGATCCGCCCGCCGCCATGCTCGCCATGTCGAGCCCGGCGCAGAACCCCCGCCCCTCGCCCGATACGACGACGCAGCGGACGTCGCGGCGATCGCGCAAGGCATCGATCGCGGCGCCGATCGCCTCGAACATCGCCGGGTCGATCGCGTTCATCTTGTCCGCGCGGGTCAGGCGGACGTCGGCGATGCCGTCCTGAACGGTGGTGGCGACGCGATCGGTCATGGGTCTCTCCTGTTTGCGGCCAACCTACCGCCTCTCCGGCCGCGGGCAAGCTGGCCCACACCGTTCGTGCCGAGCGAAGTCGAGGCACCTGTCGCATGTCCCTCGACTGCGCTCGGGACGAACGGGCGGGGCGTTGCCTCTACCCCTTAGCCGTGTACAGCCGCGCGCCATGACCGGCTTCGACATCGACCGCTTCTGCGCCTTCGCGCTCAAGCTCGGCCACGGCGGCGCGCTCGGGATCGCGCTTGGTTCGCACGGGCCGGAATGGGTCGAACTGACGCTGCCCTATGATTCGCGGCTCGTCGGCGATCCCGCCAGCGGCGTCCTCGCCTCCGGGCCGATCGTCGCGCTGATGGACATGGCGGCCAGCCTGGCGGTGTGGCAGCGCAGAGGGGCGTTCCACCCTCAGGCGACGCTCGACCTGCGCGTCGACTATCTGCGCCCCGCCACCCCGCACCGTGCCGTCATCGGCCGCGGCGAGTGCGTCCGCGTCACCCGCAACATCGCCTTCGTCCGCGGCACCGCGCACGATGGCGACCCCGCCGATCCGGTCGCGACCGTCGCCGGCACCTTCATGTTGCTGGACGCGGCGGCATGACGCTGCCCCCCTATGCGCAGCTGCTCGGGCTGACGATCGAACCGCGCGACGGCGAGGCGCCGCTGCTGGTCATGCCCTTCGCCGACAGCGTCCTCGGCCGCCCCGGCTTCCTCCACGGCGGGGCGATCGCCGGGCTGCTGGAGATGGCGGCGATCGTCGCGCTCGACTATGCGCTGGCCGACGAGGGCGGCGGCCGGATCAAGCCGGTCAACGTCACCGTCGATTTTATGCGCGGCGGTCGCGACAAGCCGACGCTGGCCGAGGGCATCGTCACCCGCCTCGGCACCCGCGTCGCCAATGTCGAGGCGGTGGCCTGGCAGGACGACCGCACGAAGCCGATCGCCTCGGCGCGGATGAATTACCTGATCGTGCGGGACAGCTGATCCTCCCCCGCCAGGGGGAGGATGACAGTTACGCCGGGGTCAGCTTCAGCAACCGCCCCTGGCTGCCGCGGCCGCCATCTTCCAGCACCCAGATTGCGCCGTCCGGGCCCTGCTCCACCTCGCGGATGCGCGCGCCCATCGGCCATTGGTCGCCCTTGGTCGCGGTCGTCCCGTTCAGGTCGACCCGCACCAGCGCCTGGCTGGACAGCCCGCCGATGAAGGCATCGCCCTTCCACTGCGGGAACATGGAGCCGGAATAGATCATGAGCCCCGCCGGCGAGATCACCGGGTTCCACCACACCTTGGGCGCCTCATAGCCGTCACCCGGCTTGTGATCGGGAATGTCGCGACCATCGTAGTGGCTGCCGTTCGACACGTTCGGATAGCCGTAGTTGAGACCCGGCTTGATGAGGTTCACCTCGTCGCCGCCCTTCGGCCCCATCTCCTGTTCCCACAGATTGCCCTGCGCGTCGAAGGCGATGCCGAGCAGGTTGCGGTGGCCATAGGACCAGACCTCGGGCGCGAAGCCCTTCGCCGCCAGCGGGTTGCCCGCCGCCGGCTTGCCGTCGAGCGTCAGCCGCAGCACCTTGCCCAGCGTCGCTTGGGGATCCTGTGCCGGCGTGAACTTCTGGCGCTCGCCGTTGGTGAAGAAGAGATATTGGCGGTCGGGAGAAAAGGCGATGCGACCGGAATAATGGCCGTCGCCCTCGACGCAGGGACGCGCGGCGAACAGCGTCTCGATGCCGGTCAGCTGTTCGCCCCCGGCCTGGCCGCCGAGCGTGCCGCGCGCCAGAACGACATGCTTGCCGCCACCCTCGCACGCCGCCGCATAGCTGAAATAGACGCGGCGCGACGAGGCGAAGTCCGGCGCCGGCACCACGTCCATCAAGCCGCCCTGCCCCGCTGCATCGACCGGGATCGTCGCGATCGTCCGGCGCTGCTGCCCGTCGGCGCTGACGAGCAGCATCTGTCCCTGCTTTTCGGTCACGAGCATCCGCCCGTCCGGCAGGAACGTCATCGCCCAGGGCGCATCAAAGTCGGCGACGACCGTCGTCTTGAACGGCAGCGCACCCGCCGCCGGGGTCGATGCCGGCGCGGCCTGGTTGGCGGCAGGCTCGGCGGAGCAGGCGGTGGCGGCGACTAGGGCGGCGGCGGCGAGCAAGCGGGTCGACACGGGCGGGCGGTCCTTCGATAGGGTATCGGGCAGTTACTGTCGGACGGTCGTGCCGGTTCCGCCAGCAACCTTTCGTCACGCAGGCGGCGCGATGGGGATTGTGTCGCCCCGCCCCTTACTCTATATCACGCGTGCTTTCTCTACATCGTCGGATGCTGGAGGCTGCGGGGTTCTCTCCGCGGCGGCGACAACGCATGGAGTATCGATGGCGGATATCGCCGCACTGACCGCATTGATCGAGCCCGAGGCGAAGGCGCTGGGGTTCGACCTCGTTCGCGTGAAGCTGTTCGGCGGCGCCGGCGATCGCACGCTGCAAATCATGGCCGAGCGACCGGACACGCGCCAGCTGACGATCGACGACTGCGCCGACCTGTCGCGCCGCATCTCCGACCGGCTCGACGAGCTGGAGGAGGCGGGCCGCGATCCGATCGACGAGGCCTATCGCCTGGAAGTGTCGTCGCCCGGCATCGACCGCCCATTGACCCGCGCGAAGGACTTCGCCGATTGGGCGGGGCATGAGGCGCGGATCAAGCTCGCCGAGCCGATCGATGGCCGCAAGGTGCTGACCGGTGACCTGGTCGGTGCCGAGGGCGACTCGATCACGATCGACGTGCGTGGCCACGGCGCGATGACGGTACCGATGGACAAGGTCGCCGACGCGAAGCTGACGATCACCGACCGGCTGATCGCCGCCACCGCGCCGCTCTCGACCGAGGGCGCGGAAGATTACGAAGACGATGCGTCCGACGACGACGCCGAGATGGAAGGACAAAAGTAAGATGGCCAGCGTTGCCACCGCCAACCGCGCGGAGCTGATCGCGATCGCGAACTCGGTCGCGTCGGAGAAGATGATCGACAAGGGCATCGTCATCGAGGCGATGGAGGACGCGATCCAGCGCGCGGCCAAGGCGCGCTACGGCGCCGAGAACGACATCCGCGCGAAGCTCGACCCCAACACCGGCGACCTTCGCCTGTGGCGCGTCGTCGAGGTGGTCGAGGCGGTCGACAACTACTTCACCCAGGTCGACCTGAAGGGCGCCGAGAAGCTGCAGAAGGGCGCGCAGATCGGCGACTATATCGTCGATCCGCTGCCCCCGATCGAATTCGGTCGCATCGCCGCGCAGGCCGCCAAGCAGGTCATCTTCCAGAAGGTCCGCGACGCCGAGCGCGAGCGCCAGTATGAAGAGTTCAAGGACCGCCAGGGCGAGATCATCACCGGCGTTGTCAAGCGCGTCGAGTTCGGCCACATCGTCGTCGACCTTGGCCGTGCCGAGGGCGTCATCCGCCGCGACCAGCAGATCCCGCGCGAAGTCGTCCGCGTCAACGACCGCATCCGCAGCCTGATCCTGAAGGTGGTGCGCGAGAACCGCGGGCCGCAGATCTTCCTCAGCCGCGCGCATCCCGACTTCATGAAGAAGCTGTTCGCGCAGGAAGTGCCCGAGATCTACGACGGCATCATCACCATCCAGGCCGCCGCCCGCGATCCGGGCAGCCGCGCCAAGATCGGCGTCATCAGCCGCGACTCGTCGATCGATCCGGTCGGCGCCTGCGTCGGCATGAAGGGCAGCCGCGTCCAGGCCGTCGTGCAGGAGATGCAGGGCGAGAAGATCGACATCATCCCCTGGTCGCCCGACATCGCGACCTTCGTCGTCAACGCGCTGCAGCCGGCATCGGTCAGCCGCGTCGTCATCGACGAGGAGGAAGAGCGCATCGAGGTGGTCGTTCCCGACGACCAGCTCAGCCTCGCGATCGGCCGCCGCGGTCAGAACGTCCGCCTCGCCAGCCAGCTGACCGGCAAGGCGATCGACATCCTGACCGAGGCCGACGCTTCCGAGAAGCGCCAGAAGGAATTCGTCGATCGCTCGACGATGTTCGAGCGCGAGCTCGACGTCGACGAGACGCTGGCCCAGCTGCTCGTCGCCGAGGGCTTCACCAGCCTCGAAGAGGTCGCCTATGTCGAGGCGGACGAGATCGCGCAGATCGAGGGGCTGGAAGAGCTGGCCGACGAGTTGCAGAGCCGCGCGTCGGAAGCGCTCGAGCGCCGCGAGGAGGCCAATCGTGCCGAGCGTATCGCGCTCGGCGTCGACGATGCGCTGACGACGATGCCGTATCTGACCGAGGCGATGCTGGTCACGCTCGGCAAGGCGGGGATCAAGACGCTCGACGACCTCGCCGATCTCGCGACCGACGAGCTGGTCGAGAGGAAGCGCGCCGAGCCGCGTCGCCGCGGCGAAGACGCCGCCGCCCGCCGCCCCGAGCGTTCGGAGAACCGTGGCGGCATTCTCGCCGAATACGGCCTGTCGGACGAGCAGGGCAACGAGATCATCATGGCCGCCCGCCAGCACTGGTTCGCCGACGAGGAACAGCCCGCCGAGGAGGACGCTGATGCGGACTCGGCGCAATGATCGGATAGCACGCCACCAGCGTCGCGCGACGACGCCCCGGGTCACCCCCGGGGCGGACGGCGGCGCGTGCCCAGCGCGTCACCCCGGCCTTGCGCCGGGGTCCATCGCTCAGCGCGCGGCTCAGGTCGCTGTTTCAGTCGTCGAGCGGCGGCAGGCCCAAACCCACGGCAAGATCCGCCCAATGCGGATTGTCCCGCTCGATCCGGGCGATCTTCCAATCTCGACGCCAGTTCTTGAGCCGCTTCTCTGTGGCGATCGCCGCTTCCATGGTCTCGGCCATCTCGTATCAAACGAGCCGAAGCACGCGGTAACGGCTGGTGAAGCCATCGAACGTCCCTTCCCGATGCTGGATCAGGCGGCCGATCAGGTTGGAGCTAACGCCAAGGTACAACGTACCGTACGTGCCACTCGCCAGCATGTAAGCCCACGGTTGCCGCTCCCTCATGCGTCGCCGCCTGCCGCACGATGGACCCCGGCTCAGGGCCGGGGTGACGAAGCGTGTGGGAGCATCGCCGCATGACCGACCCCATCCGCTCCTGCATCCTCACCCGCGACCGCGCGGCCCGCGACCGCCTCATTCGCCTCGCGCTCGGACCGGCGGGCGAGATCCTGCCCGATGTCCGCGCCAAGGCGCCCGGCCGCGGTGCATGGATCGGCGTCAACCAGGCCGAACTCGCCGAGGCGCTGGCCAAGGGCAAGCTGCGCGGCGCGCTCGCGCGGGCGTTCAAGACCAGCGACCTCGCCATTCCCGCCGACCTTCCCACACTCGTCGCCGCCGCGCTGGAGCGCAACGCGCTCGACCGGCTCGGGCTCGAGGCGAAGATGGGCACGCTGCTGAGCGGCTCCGAGCGAATCGAGAAGGCCGCCCGATCGGGCAAGCTCTACGCGCTCTACCATGCCGCCGATGCGCAGCCCGACGGCAAGCGCCGGCTCGCACAGGCATGGCGCGTGGGCTCCGATCGCGAAGGAAGCGACCTTCAGGGCTTGGCACTTCCGCTCGCCCGACCCATATTGTCGTTGGCGCTAGGCCGCGAGAATGTGGTACACCTCGGCCTGACCGACCGCGCTGCAGCCGCGCGGGTGAGCGATGCGCTCGACCGCTGGCTGCATTTTATCGGACCCGACCCTATGGAATCGCGTCAAAGCTCGACTTTGGCGGCTTCCCCCGACCCGGCACCTTGCGCAACGGCCGCGCAGGGCGCATCGCCGCCCCGAGTTTCCGGGCGTTCGAAGGCCGTAGACGAATACGAGGAATCTGAGTGAGCGAGACCGACAACGAAAAGCCGAAGCTTGGCACCCGCGCGCCCCTGGGGCTGCGGCGGACGGTCGAGACCGGCCAGGTGAAGCAGAGCTTCAGCCACGGCCGCTCGAACACCGTGATCGTCGAGACCAAGAAGGCACGCACCTTCCGCCGTCCGGGCGATCCCGCGCCGGCGCCGCAGAACGAGGCGCCCGCCGCGCCCGAGCCCGCCGTCGAGGCACCGGTCGCGCGCGCGCCGCAGCAGCCGGTCCGCACGCCTGCCTCTGAGCAGCTGTCGCCGCAGGAGCGCCAGGCCAAGCTGCTGCGCGAGGCCGAGGAACAGCGCATGCAGGCGCTGGAGGACGCGCGCCGCCGCGAGGAGGGCGAGCGTCAGCAGGCCGCCGAGGCCGAGCGTCGCCGCGCCGAAGAGAAGCGCGTCGAGGCGGCAACGCCCGCGCCCGAGCCCGAGCCGACCCCGGCACCCACGCCCGCGCCGACCCCGGTCGTCGAGGCCGCGCCCGAACCGACGCCGGCGCCCGCCGCCCCGGTAGCGGCGCCCGCACCAGCTCCGGCCCCGACGCCTGCTCCGGCACCGGTCGCCGCCAAGCCGGCGCCCGCACCGACCCCGGCGCCGCCGCCGATCGTCGAGCTGGCGCGCGATCCGTCGATGCCGGCGCCGCGCCGCTTCTCGCCGGTCGCCCGTCCCGAGCGTCCGCCGCCGCCGCCGCCCAAGCAGCCTGCCGCCGCGCCGGCCGCGGCCGCGGCTGCGACCGCGAGCCCGGCACCGGCCGCCTCGTCCGGCGCGTCGTCGTCGGCACCGCAGCAGCGCAGCTTCACCTCCGGCGCCGCCACGCCGCGCAATGCGCCGCCGGCACGTCCGCAGCAGCGCGACCGCAAGGGTGACGAGCGTCGCGGCGGCAAGCTGACCGTCAACCGTGCCCTCAACGAGGATGGCGCCCGCGCCCGCTCGCTGGCCGCGCTCAAGCGTGCCCGCGAGAAGGAAAAGCGTGGCTTCGGCGGCCCGCGCGAGCCGCAGGCCAAGCAGGTCCGCGACGTCCAGGTGCCCGAGGCGATCACTGTCCAGGAGCTCGCCAACCGCATGGCCGAGAAGGGTGCCGACCTGGTGAAGGCGCTGTTCAAGATGGGCTCGCCCGTCACGATGACGCAGACCATCGACCAGGATACGGCCGAGCTGCTGGTGACCGAGTTCGGCCACAACATCGTGCGCGTCAGCGACAGCGACATCGACCTGGCGCTCGACACGACCGAGGACGCCCCCGACAGCCTGAAGCCGCGTCCCCCGGTGGTCACGATCATGGGCCACGTCGATCACGGCAAGACGTCGCTGCTCGACGCGCTGCGCGGCACCGACGTGGTGCGCGGCGAGGCTGGCGGCATCACCCAGCACATCGGTGCGTATCAGGTGACGCTGAAGGACAAGTCGAAGGTCACCTTCCTCGACACCCCGGGCCACGAGGCGTTCACGCAGATGCGTGCCCGCGGCGCCGACGTGACCGACATCGTGGTGCTGGTGGTCGCGGCCGACGACGGGCTGATGCCGCAGACGGTCGAGGCGATCAATCACACCCGCGCCGCCGGCGTGCCGATGATCGTCGCGATCAACAAGGTCGACAAGCACGAGGCCAATCCGCAGAAGATCCGCGAGCGCCTGCTCAGCGAAGAGGTCGTGGTCGAAGCGATGGGCGGCGACGTCCAGGACGTCGAGGTGTCGGCGCTCAAGAAGACCGGCCTCGAGGAGCTGATCGAGAAGATCCAGCTTCAGGCCGAAATCCTCGAGCTGCAGGCCAACCCCGATCGTCCCGCCGAGGGCACGGTGATCGAGGCGAAGCTCGACAAGGGCCGCGGCCCGGTCGCGACGATCCTCGTCAATCGCGGCACGCTGCGGGTCGGCGACGTGTTCGTCGTCGGTGCGGAAAGCGGCAAGGTGCGCGCGATCGTCGACGACAAGGGCCGTCAGCTTAAGGAAGCCGGCCCGGCGATGCCGGTCGAGGTGCTCGGCATCTCGGGCGTGCCGTCGGCGGGTGATCCGCTCCAGGTCGTCGAGAACGAGGCGCGCGCGCGCGAGGTCGCGGCCTATCGCCAAGGCGTGCTGACCCAGAAGCGCACCACCGCGGCGCCGGCCAGCCTCGAGAGCATGTTCTCGGCGCTGAAGGCCAACCAGGCGAAGGAGTATCCGCTCGTCGTCAAGGCCGACACGCAGGGCACCGTCGAGGCGATCGTGGCGTCGATCAACAAGATCTCGACCGATCTCATCAAGGCGCGGGTGCTGCACTCGGGCGTCGGCGGCATCACCGAGAGCGACGTGACGCTCGCGGGGGCCTCGGGCGCGCCGATCATCGGCTTCAACGTCCGCGCCAATGCCAAGGCACGCGAGATCGCCGAGCGGCAGAAGGTGGCGTTGAAATATTACGACGTCATCTATGACCTGATCGACGAGATCCGCGCCGGCATGGCGGGCGAGCTCGGCCCCGAGGCGTTCGAGACGGTCGTCGGCCGTGCCGAGATCCGCGAGGTCTTCTCGGCGGGCAAGACCGGCAAGGCCGCCGGGCTGCTGGTCACCGAAGGCGTCATCCGCAAGGCGCTCAAGGCCCGCATCACCCGCGACGACGTCATCATCTACCAGGGCGAGATCGCCTCGCTCCGCCGGTTCAAGGATGATGTCGCCGAAGTCCGCGCCGGTCTGGAATGCGGTGTGACGTTCACGCAGAACTTCACGGACATCAAGCCGGGCGACTATCTCGAAACCTTCGAGGTCGAACTGCGCGAACGCACGCTGTAAACCACAATCCCTCTCCCTGTGGGAGAGGGAGGGAGCCGACGATGTCGGCGGAAGGGTGAGGGCAGTTGTCGCCCTGCCCTCACCCTCCCACCCGGCTGGCGCCGGGCGGGCCCCTCCCTCTCCCAATGGGAGAGGGGTGAGGACCGACGATGAACAAAGAACCTCAGGAAAAATCCGTCCGCACGCTGCGTGTCGGCGAGCAGGTGCGCCATATCCTGTCGGAAGTGCTTCAGCGCGGCGACGTCCACGACGAGACGCTGGCAAGCCACATGGTCAGCATCACCGAGGTGCGCATGTCCCCTGACCTGCGCCACGCGACGGTGTTCGTGAAGCCGCTGCTCGGCCGCGACGAGGAGGCGGTGCTGAAGGCGCTGCGCACCAACACCGCCTATCTCCAGCGCGAGGTCGCGCATCGCATCAAGATGAAATACGCGGCGAAATTGAAGTTCCTCGCCGACGAGAGCTTCGACGAAGGCAGCCACATCGATGCGCTGCTCCGCAAGCCCGAGGTAGCGCGCGACCTTGACGGCGAGTGAGGTAAGACGCATCTTACCGCCATGAACGCGTTTACGAAAGTGTCGGAGAAGGGGCAGGTCGTCGTACCCAAGGCGGTGCGCGACCGGCTGGGTTGGTCGCCGGGGACCGATCTGGACGTCGTCGAAACGGTCGATGGCGTCATGTTGCGGCGACGGCGGGCGGCTCGCAAGACAATCTCCCCGGATGAAGCCGTGGCGCGGTTCAAGCAGATTTACCGCCATGCGGGATCTGCCGTCACGCTCGAGGAAATGGATCAAGCTGTTCGCGACGAGGCGGACCGCCGGGCCGATCGCGGTTAATGAGGGCGGTCGACACCAACATTCTTGTCCGCTGGATCACCCGTGACGACGACCGACGAAGTCTCGTGGCCGATACCGTCATGCGGGAACCCGTCATGATCTCGTTGACGGTCCTCATCGAATTGGTCTGGGTTCTGGGCGGCCGCAAATACGGGCTCGCGCGCGGCGCCATCGTCGAGATACTGCGCGAAGTGATGAAGACGGACACCATCACGATCGAAAGACATGCTGGCGTGTCATGGTGCGTGGATCGATACGCTCAAGGCGCCGATTTCGCCGATATGATCCATCTGATTGCGGCTCGGGGCGCAACGGGATTCGTCACCTTCGAATACGATCTTGCGGACGATGCCGGCGTCGCATCGCCGCTGCCCATCGAAACGCTCGCCTGATGGCCAAGCTCTATTTCTACTATGCCTCGATGAACGCCGGCAAGTCGACCAACCTGCTCCAGGCCGACTTCAACTATCGCGAGCGGGGAATGGCGACGATGCTGTTCACCGCGGGCGTCGACGATCGCTTCGCCTATGGCACCATTACCTCGCGGATCGGGCTGGAGGCGAAGGCGACGCCGTTCGATCCCGCCACCGATATCGCCGCCTGCGTCATCGCCCGCCTTGCGACCGAGCCCGTCGCCTGCGTGTTCGTCGACGAGGCGCAGTTCCTGACCGCCGAGCAGGTCGGGCAGCTCGCGCACCTGTGCGATACGGTCGGCATCCCGGTCCTCGCCTATGGCCTGCGCACCGATTTCCAGGGGCGGCTGTTCGAGGGATCGGCGCGGCTGCTCGCGGTCGCCGACGCGCTGGTGGAGATCAAGTCGGTGTGCGTGTGCGGACGCAAGGCAACGATGAACCTGCGCGTCGATGCCGCCGGCAATCCCGTCGCCGAGGGACAGCAGACCGAGATCGGCGGCAACGACCGCTATATCGCGCTGTGCCGTCGCCACTTCTCGGAGAGCCTAGGCCGCCCCATATCGGCGGCATGAACCCCGACAATATCGTCCTGCGCGCCGCGGCGTGGATCGTGCCGCTGGTGATCGCGATCGTCTTTCACGAGGTCGCGCATGGCTGGGCGGCGCGCTGGCTCGGCGATCCGACCGCCAGGGACCTGCGCCGCCTTAGCTTCAACCCGATCCGCCATGTCGATCCGGTCGGCACCGTGTTGTTGCCGCTCGGCCTTGCCGTCGCGGGGGCGCCGGTGTTCGGCTGGGCGAAGCCGGTGCCGGTCGATGCCAGCCGGCTGCGCAATCCGCGCTGGGGCATGGTGCTGGTGGCGCTGGCGGGACCGGGAATGAACTTCGCGCTGGCGCTGCTGGCGGCGATCGCGATCGGCGTCGTCGGATCGGTGGCGACCGGGCCGGTCGGCGCCTTCCTGACCGCCAACCTGTTCAACTTCATCCTCGTCAACGTCTTCCTGGCGCTATTCAACCTGCTGCCGGTGCCGCCGCTCGACGGCAGCCACGTGCTGGAGGGCGTGCTGCCGCGGCCCCTGGCGATGCAATATGCCAAGCTCGCGCGCTACGGCCTGCTGATCGTCATCCTGCTGATCGTCGTCGTGCCGATGGTCTTCCCCAACGCCAACCTGATCGGCCGCATCGTCGTGCCGCCGGCGCAGGCGGTGGTGGAAGCGCTGCTTCGCCTCGCCAGCAGCATCTAGCCTTTGGTGACGCGGGTCGGCGTGCGGCCGACCTGGCGGGCCAGCGCGAACGGATCGGGGATCGTCAGCCGCCCGTTGGTCCAGAGCAGGTCGCCGCTACGCCGCGCCGACTGGAGCATCCGGTTCACATGGACGGCGGTCAGCCCCATCGCGTCGGCCAGTATCTCCTGCGTGATCGGCATGTCAAAGCTGCGCTCCTCCGCCGTGCCGTTGGCGCTCAGCCGCTCGTGCAGCTCCAGCATCAGGTCGGCGATCCGCTCGCGCGCGCTCATCCGCCCCAGCCGGGCGATCTGGGCGAGCAGATAGGCCTCGTCGACCGCCCCGCTCACCGCCAGCGCCTCGGTCAGGCCGGGCGGCATGTCGCCGTCGGGCAGTGGACACGCGGTGACTTCCGTCAGCGCCACGACCGTCGACACCGCGATCGGGTTCGAATGGCGGCTCATGCCGATGACGTCGCCGGGCAGCAGGAAGTGGAGGAACTGACGCCGGCCGTCGAGCAGGATGCGGACCCGCGCCGCCCAGCCCGACAGGATCAGCTGCGGCTGGACGATCTCGCGCCCCTCGACCATCAGGTCGCGGCGGACGCGCACCGCCTGCGCACGTTGCATCGCGTTGCCCAGGATGGTCAGGTCGGCGGCGTCGAGCGTCGCCAGCGACGCCAGGCGCGTGACCGCCGGCGGCAACGGTGCGGCTTGCTTGATGGCGTGGTTCAACATGCTTCTGCCCCAGTCATAAGTCGGCCGACCATCACGACCACGCTGTCCATCAGGCATGGCTTCGACAATCGGGGCACCGAACGATACGCCTCCGGCAGGGCCCAGACATCATACCCCGTCAGGAAGACATAGGGTATTGCGTCAGCGGCCAACCGATCTGCCAAGGGGTACGATAGCGTACTTGACAAATTTACGTCAAGAACCGCGGCATCGAGCCGCCCGGCGGCGACCAGTGCCATTGCTCCGTCGACGTCAGCCACCGGCCCGACCACCGTCGCCCCCGCCTCGATCAGCGCCCGCTTCAGGTCGGCCGCCTGGAAATAGTCGTCCTCCGCCACCAGGATCGTCTTGCCGGCCAATGGCTGTGCCATCGCTTCATCCTTCACGTGACCGTACCGACGTCGCCATCGCGCAGGGGCAGGGCGATCGCACAGCGAATGCCACCGCCCAGGAACTCGATCCTCGTTTCCGCCCCCAGCCGATACGGCAATGCCTCCTCGATCAGCTCGACTCCGAAACCCTGACGGATCGGCGCCACCGGCACCGCGGGTACACCCTGTTCGCTCCATGTAAGATTAAGCGTTCGAACCCCTCCACAATGTGAGTTAACTCTCCAGGAAATACGGACTTTTCCGGCCGGACTGCTCAGCGCGCCGAATTTCACCGCGTTGGTCACCAGCTCGTGCACCGCCAGCCCCAGCGATTCCGCGGCGTGCGCCGGCAGCGCGATGTCGGGGCCTTCGACGGTGATTGCGCTGTCGTCGTCCTCACGCACGCTGAGCAGCTCGTCGCGGATCAGGTCCTCCAGGTCGACATAACCCGTCGGGCTTTGCGTCATCATGATCTGGGTGCGGGCGAGCGCGTCGAGCCGGCCGGTGAAATGATCCGCCACCTCCTCGATCGATCGGCCCCCTTCGACCGTGCGGGTGAAGACCGATCGCACCACCGCCAGGATGTTGCGCACGCGATGCTGCAGCTCGGCGACGAGCAGCTGCTGGCCATGCTGCAACCGGCGAAGGTCGTCGATGTCGGTCGAGGTGCCGAGCCATTCGACGATGCGGCCGGCGGCATCGCGCACCGGCGTGGCGCGCACCTGGAACCAGCGATAGACCCCGTCCGCCCGCCGCATCCGGCCGTCCATCTCCAGCCGTCCGCTGACAACCGCCTGCTCCCACAGGAAAGTGCCCCCGGCTCGGTCGTCGGGATGGACGCATTCCAGCCAGCCATGCCCTCGCGCCTCGTCCTGGCTCTGCCCGGTGTAGGCGGTCCATTGCGGGCTGATCCAGGTCACCTGGCCGCCGTCGACCGCACGCCACACCATCTGGGGGATGCCCTCGATCAGCGTCTGCAACCGCCGCTCGCTGTCGCGCAGCGCCTCGTCGGCGCGCTTGTTGGTCAGTGCCTGGAGCACCGCCGGCGCCATCGCCTCGACCGCCTCGCGTTCGGTCGCGCCGAAGCCGCCCGGCCGGTTGCCCAGCCCGACCATGCCGATCGTCCGCTCGCCGCTCTTCAGCGGCACGCCCAGGAAATTGTCGAGCGCGGGATGGCGGTTGGGCACGCCCTGGCTGTCGGGGTGCGACGCCGGATCGTTGACGATCAGGCTGCGCCCCTCATTGAGGACGCGATCGAAGAAACCCTTGATCGCAAAGCCCGCGGGCGGCGCCGGAAAGCGCGCATCGCCGTCGATGAAGACCGACCAGGCCCGGTCGCTGATCGCCAGGCTGTCGAGCCGTCCCGTCGCCTCGTTCACCTCGCCCATGAAGCTGTAGCTGGCGCCGGTCACCGCCTCCATCTCGCGCAGGCACAGCCTGGCCAGCGCCTCGATCGATGCCGTCGACAGCGCTTCGCTGAAGATGCGATTGATCGCATCGACGACCGTCGTTCCGCTGCCGCCCGCTTGCCGTCCTGGAGCCATGCCGACGCACCACCTCTCGCCATGATATGCCTGCGGCCGGCGGCAGGTCGGCCGTCGGCCAAGAATGCCCGATCCGCGCCCGCTTGCGAAGGGGACTTCTCCCGACGCCCGTCAGCGGCCGGCCAGATAGCGCGACAGACGGTCGATCATGTCATCGGGAATGCGCCGAGAGATCACCGGCATCACGTCCTGCGGCTGACGTGCGTCGATCTCCTTGCCATCGCCCTTCCAGTGACGCAGCCGCGCCGCCAGATACTGCGGCTTCTGCCCGGTGAGCACCGGCGCGCTGCCGCCCGGCTTGTGACAGCTGAGGCAGGCGGGCAGCTGGACCCGCGGCAGGCCGCGCTCGGCGATGTCCTGCGCCCTGGCATCGTCGACCGCCGTTCCCCGGCCAAGGCCGGGCATCGCTGCAAAATGCTTCGCCAGCGCCACGCGCTCCTCGGGGGTCAGCAGCGCCGCCGCCTGCGCCATGACCGCGCTGTCGCGCCGCCCGGCCGCATAGTCCGCCAGCGTCCGCGCCAGATAGGCCGGCGATTGCCCGCCCAGCACCGGGATGTCAGGTTGGCCGCGCCCGCGACCGTCGGCGCCATGGCATGCCACGCAGGCGTTCAGCCTGCCGACCTGCCCCGCCTCGCCGGCGAGCGAGCGATACTCGGCCGGCGTCATTTCCGGCAGCCGGCGCACGAACGCCACCATGCGCCGGATCTCGTCGGGCCGCTCCTTGGCGGCCCAGGCGGGCATGCCCGAATATTTGACGCCGTGCTTCAGGATCCAGAAGGTCTGCCGGTCGGTCCACTCGCGCGCGTTCACCGACAGGTCGGGCGCGGGCGGCATCGCCTTCTGCATCACCGGCAACGGCCGCTGCCCAGGCGCGCCGTGGCACGAGGCGCAGGCCCCTGCGAAATGGCCGGCGGCGCTCACCAGCCCCTCGCGCGTCGTTACCTCGTCGGGGGTCGCGAAGGCGGCGTGGGTGCGCACCGAATTGCGCATCACCCAATGGAGGAACCACTCGGTCGCCTTCCAGTGCCCGCTCGACGCCGCGACGTTGAACAGGCCCGACCAGGCGAACAGCAGCCCCGCCAGGATCAGCGCCACCACCGCCGCCGCGGCTCGCGCCCAGGTGATCCGCAGCGTCATGCCGGCGCCCTTTCCTTCAGCATTCCCGCGAGCAGCCACAGGCCGCCCGCCATATAGGCCGCACCGCCGATCGCGAGCATCACGACGCCGCCCAACTGTTGGTCGGCCAGCGGACCCAGCGCCTCGGGAGCATGCATCGCCATCATCGGATACAAGGGACGCGGCGCCAGCCCGATCAGCGCGCCGAGCAACGTCATGTGCATCGACGTCAGCAGCAATGCTGCGATTCCCGCCGCCGGCGCGGCCAGGCTGGCGCGCCACAGCCCGATACCGACGCCCAGGAACATCGCCTGCTCGACCAGCGCCGCCACGACGTTGCCGTCGGCCAGTTCGCGCGCGGCGGGAAGATGCCACCCCCACACCGTGACCAGCTCCACCACCATGTAGGCAAACGGCAACCCAAATCCTCCCCCGGCGGGGGAGGGGGACCAGCCGAAGGCTGGTGAAGGGGTACCATCCCCAAGCGACCCAATCTGCTTTAAGCCACCCCTCCGGGACAGGACCAGAAGCGGAGCCGCCACCGCGACCGCCAGCATATGCCCGGCCATATGTGCGCTCATGCCCCAGCCGCCGAGCGCGAGCACCGTCGCCACGACAGCCACGACCCACCCCAATCCCCCCCCGGAGGGGGAGGGGGACCGCCGCGCAGCGGTGGTGGAGGGGTACGTCCCAGGCGTCACGGCTTGAGGCGAATACCCCTCCACCAGCCTTTGGCTGGTCCCCCTCCCCCTCCGGGGGAGGATCTGCGATACAAAAGCCCTCACCGGCAATCCGTCAGCATCAGCGCCGGCGCTGCGGTGAACAGCACGCCGACGAACGACAGCGCCGCCAGCAGCAGCGTCGACTTTGCCAGGAAGCGGGTGCGGTCTATGTCCGTCCCCTCGTCGTGCGGCGGCGGATCGCCCGGCGTCTTCGCCTGCGCCCAGGCGATCGCGCCCGACGCGGCGATGATCGCCAGCGCTCCCAGCGTGCCGATGACGAAGGCGATCGGAAAGCGTTCGAACCCGCCGGTCTTCGCGCACGACACCGCGACCCACAGATAACAGAACAGGAAATGCGCCGCCCATACGCTCGGCGGCACGATCAGCGTCCATAGCGTCACCCGCAGTTCGCGGACGCGATGGCCCAGCCCGCGCTTCACGACGCCTCCGGGAACAGGCCGATGGTCAGATAGGTGACGACCGCGGTGAAGAGCATGAAGTGCATGAACACCGTGACGTTACGCACGTCGGCGTCGTAGCGCGGCGTCATTCGCCCGGCGATGCTCCGCGCCAGCGCATAGCCCTGCGCGATGGCGCCGACGCCCGAATGCGCCACCGTCCAGATCGCCAGCGTCCACACGATCGCGGGATAGACGTGCAGCTTGGGCGCCATGCCCGACAGCCACGGCCCCGCCAGGCCGGCGGGGATAGCCGCCAGGCTTGCCACGACACCGAACGCCAGCAGGATCCGGGCGGTGCCGACACCGCCCCGCGCATGCGTCTCGCGCGCTGCCACCGTCGCGCCCCAGCTCGCCGCGGTCAGCGCCAGTGCGACCATCGGCCACAATACGCCCGGCCCGTCGAATCCCGGCCCGGTCGGCGGGAACTCCGGCCGCACCGTCCAGAAAAAATAATAGCCGAAGACGAGCCCCGAAAACGCCGTCGCATCCGCCAGCATGGTGATGAACATCGCCCACCAGCCGGTCGCCGACCCGCCGGAGATATAGAGCGGCATCACCATGCCGTGGCCGATCGGCTTTTCTTCCTTCTCGGGAATCTCGGCGGTGCCCGTCCACAGCCAGTACAGGACCAGCGCCAGCGTCGCCGCCGCACCGACCAGCGCAAGGGTGTAGAGGTGATACGTCGTCAGGATGAACACGCTGCCCAGCGCGATCGCGGTCATCATCGGCACTGCGCTTGGGGCACCCAGCCGCAGCACCTGCACCGGACGCGCGTCGATCACGCTGGTCACGATCGTCTCGCGCCGCCCTTCCTCGGCGTCGGGCAGGAAGAAGCGACCCTCGTCGACCTTCTGCACGAAATCCTTTTGCTCCCAGATCGGATAGCGGCTCTCGATCAGCGGGACCGAGCGGATGCCCCAATCCTCGTCATCGGGATGCGCCAGCCACTCGAGCGTCCCCGCGTTCCACGGATTGCGCGGCGACTTCGCGCGCCGGGGGCTCAGCGCCAGATCGACGCACACCAGCAGCACGCCGAACGCAAAGAGATAGGATCCCACCGTCGACGCGAGGTTGAGGTTCCCGATCCCCAGCTCCGCCGGATAGGTGAACACGCGCCGCGGCATCCCCATCAGCCCCGACAGATGCATCGGGAAGAAGGTCAGGTTGGCGCCAGCGAACAGCACCCAAAAGGCGGTGCGCCCGATCCGGTCGGACAGCTTCTTGCCGGTGATCAGCGGCCAGTAATAATAAAGCCCGCCGAACAGTGGCAGCAGCGTGCCGCCGATCAGCACGTAATGCAGGTGCGCGACGATGAAATAGGTATCGTGCGCCTGCCAGTCGAACGGCGCGATCGCCACCATCACCCCGGTCAGCCCGCCGATGACGAAGATCGCGACCGATCCCACCGCATAGAGCAGCGGCGTCGACCACACGACGCGCCCCGCCCACAGCGTCGCGATGAAGGCGAAGATCTGCACCGCGGTCGGGATCGCCACCGCCTCCGATGCCGCCGAGAAGAACGCCAGGCTGATCTTGGGCAGCCCGGTCGCGAACATGTGGTGGACCCACAGGCCGAAGCTCAGGAACGCCGTCCCCACCGCCGCCAGCACGATCCACGGATAGCCGACCAGCGGCCGCTGCGCGAAGGTCGGGATCAGCATCGCGAACAGCGCGATCGACGGCAGGAAGACGATGTAGACTTCGGGATGGCCGAAGATCCAGAACAGGTGCTGCCACAGGATCGGGTCGCCGCCCTTCGCCGCGTCGAAGAACGGCCAGCCGAGCAGCCGCTCCATCTCGAACAAAAGGTCGCCCGCGATCAGCGGCGGGAAGGCGAACAGGATCATCACCGCCACGACGAGGATGTACCAGGCATAGAGCGGCATCAGGTTCAGCCGCATCCCCGGCGGCCGGCACTTGAGCACGCCGACGATCAGCTCCACCGCCGCCGCCACCGACGATACCTCGATGAAGCTCAGGCCCAGCATCCAGATGTCGGCGCCGAGTCCCGATAGGTCGGTGCGCGTCGTGAACGGCGGATACATGAACCAGCCGCCGTCGGGCGCCGCATCGAAGAAGATCGACCCCGCGACGAAGACGCCGCCGATCAGGAAGCTCCAATAACCGAACGCCGACAGGCGCGGGAACGGCAGGTCGCGCGCGCCCAGCAGCTGCGGCAGCAGGATGATCGAGACCGCCTCGAACATCGGCACCGCGAACAGGAACATCATCATCGACCCGTGCAGCGTGAACAGCTGGTTGAAGGTCGATGCGTTGACCAGGTCGTTGCCCGGGGCCGCCAGCTGCGCGCGCATGATCAGCGCCAGCACGCCCGCGAACAGCATGAAGCCGAACGCGGTCAGCACATACCACACGCCGACGCGGTTGTTGTTGGTGTCGGTCCAGCGCAGGAACAGCCCCTCGGGCGGCTTCCACACCGCGCGCAGCCGGTCTTCCTGGGCTTCGCGGAGAGCGGGATCGTCCTGCGCGTGGAGGCTCATGCGAGGCCCTTCAGGTAACGGGCGATGGCTTGGGCCTCCTCGGGCGTCATCTGGGGATAGGCGGGCATCCGCGCGCCGGGCTTCACGCTCGGCGCATCGCGGACGAAGCGGGCGAGGTTGGGGATCGTCATCGGCTGCATCCCCGCACCCAGCGAGCGCCGCGCGCCGATGTGAGTCAGGTCGGGGCCGATCATGCCGGCAGCATCGGTGCCGCGCACCGCATGGCATCCGCCGCAACCATGCCGCGCGAACGCCGCCGCGCCCGCCGCATCGACCGGCGCCGCGGCACCCGCCGCCTCGCGCGCGAGCCAGGCGTCGAACGCCGCCGGCTCCATCGCGACGACGTCGAATGCCATCAGCGCATGGCTGAGGCCGCAGAACTCGGCGCACTGCCCGCGATAGACGCCCGCCTTGGTCGCGCGCACCACCAGCCGGTTGGTGCGGCCGGGAATCATGTCCATCTTGCCCGCGAGGCCCGGCACCCAGAAGCTGTGGAGGACGTCGCCCGCCTCCAGCCGCAGGTCGACCGTCCGCCCCACGGGCACGCGCAGCTCGTTCGCGGTGACGACGCCACCCTGCGGCCCGGCATAGCCGACGCGCCACCAGAACTGCTCGCCGGTCACCGCGATCTTGAGCGCATCCACGCCAGCGACGATCGGCCGCATCGCCGGCAGCGTGACGACCAGCAGCGCGAACAGCGTCACCGTCGGAAAGACGGCGCCCAGCCACCAGATCATGCGAATGCCGCTCTGGTGCCCGATCGGCTTGCCCTTGCGACGAATGCCCGTGATCGACAGCGCGAGGACGCCAACGAGGATGATCGCCGCCGCCAGCACCAGCCAGCCGGTCAGGCTCAGCTGATACCTCGCCTCGACGCCGAACGGCGCAAACAGCGATTGTCGTCCCGATCCCCCCAATGCCGCCTGCTTTCCCCTTGCCTTAGATTAGGAGACGAGCGGACGATCGGGTTCGTTCCAGTAACGAACTGTTGCTGGCCCCTGATCCTCCCCCGCCAGGGGGAGGTGGCGTGCGAAGCACGACGGAGGGGGAGGTAGGCCGTGCACTATCGATAGCGCACGGCCTACCTCCCCCTCCGTCAGCCTGAAGGCTGCCACCTCCCCTGGCGGGGGAGGATGTGAGACAAGCCTTGGCGCATGGCTACCCACTCCCCACCTTGCCATCACCACTGACGAAACGAGGCCCCATGTCCGACCCCACCTATACGCCGCCTGCCGTCTGGACCTGGGACAAGGACAACGGCGGCCGCTTCGCCTCGACCAACCGCCCCATCGCTGGCGCCACGCACGATGCCGAGCTGCCGGTCGGCGAGCATCCATTCCAGCTCTATTCGCTGGCAACGCCCAACGGGATCAAGGCGTCGATCATGCTCGAGGAGCTGCTCGCCGCCGGCCATGCAGGTGCGGAATATGACGCCTGGACGATCGACATTGCCAAGGGCGAGCAGTTCGGCAGCGGCTTCGTCGACGTGAACCCCAACTCCAAGATCCCAGCGCTCGTCGATCGCAGCGGCGCCGAGCCCATCCGCATCTTCGAATCCGGCGCGATCCTGATCCACCTCGCCGAGAAGTTCGGCGCCTTCCTTCCCGCCAGTGGGCCGGCGCGCGCGGAGACGCTGTCGTGGCTGTTCTGGCAGATGGGCAGCGCGCCGTTCCTCGGCGGCGGCTTCGGGCATTTCTACGTCTATGCGCCGGAGAAATACGAATATCCGATCAACCGCTACGCGATGGAAACGAAGCGCCAGCTCGACGTGCTGAACCGCCGCCTGGGCGACACGCGCTTCCTGGCCGGCGACGATTACTCGGTCGCCGATATCGCCACCTGGCCGTGGTACGGGCAGGTCGTCCTCGGCACGCTGTACAACGCTGCCGAGTTCCTGTCGGTGCAGGACTATCCCCATGTCCGCCGCTGGGCCGACGAGATCGCCGCCCGTCCCGGGGTACAGCGTGGCCGCATCGTCACCCGCACCTGGGACAGCCCCCAGCTACGCGAACGCCATTCCGCGGCGGACATCGACGCAGCTCTCTAATCCTCCCCGGCACGGGGAGGGGGACCGCCGGCGCAGCCGGTGGTGGAGGGGCAGCCCCAAGCGGCATCGCCCGCCTCTGCCCCTCCACCAGCCCGCGGCTGGTCCCCCTCCCCGTGCCGGGGAGGATTTAACGGGAGCACAATTCCCCGACCCGCGTTGCCCCACCCATGCTCCGCTCCATCCTGATCGCCGCCACCGCCGGCGCCCGCGCCCTGACCCCCCTCGCCGCCGTCGCCAACGCCGCTCGCGCGCGTCAGCTGCCCGCCGACAGCGGCATCCCCCCTCTGCTCGCGAACCCGCTGATCGCGACCGGCATCCTCGCCATCGCCGGCGGCGAGATGGCGGGCGACAAGATGAAGTCCGCCCCCGATCGCATCATCGCCCCCGGCCTCGTCGGCCGCACGCTGACCGGCGCGGTCGCGGCGATGGCGTTCGCGCCGAAGGATCGCCGCGTCACCGCCGCCGCGCTCGGCGCCGCGACGGCTATCGTGTCGTCCTTCGTCACCTTCCGCGCCCGCCAATGGGCGATGCGCCGCTGGGGCCAGACCGCCACCGGCGCGGTCGAGGACGCCATCGTCCTCGGCATCGCTACGCTGGCGGTGCGGGCGCCGCTGCCGGCGGCGCGATGACGCCATCGGGCGCCGCCAGCTCCAGCCGCTGCGGCACCGTCCCGATATCGATCCCCTCGTCGGGGAAGCGCGTCAGCAGCGCCATGAAGACGTTGCTGCGCGTGCGATAGGCGTCGCGCGGCGAGCCGACGTGCGCGAAGCAGTTGAACAGGACCCGCCCGTCGGCGATCGAATCGATGAACACGGCCGGGGCCGGGTCGGCCACCACCGCTTCCTCCGCGACGAAGGCATCGAGCACGATCCGCCGCGCCTGCTCGACATCGGTGCCGAGCGGGACCGAGAACTGGATCTGCACCCGCCCCAGCGGCGCCGCCAGCGTCTTGTTGATGACCGACTTCGTGATCAGCTCCGAATTGGGCACGATCAATGTCGAATGGTCGGCCAGCGCGATCTCGGTCGAGCGCACGCTGATCCGCTTCACATCGCCCTCGTCCTGGCCGACGCGCACCCAGTCGCCGATCTTGATCGGCCGCTCGGCCAGCAGGATCAGCCCCGACACGAAGTTCGACGTGATCGCCTGCAGGCCGAAACCGATGCCGACCGACAGCGCCGACAGCAGCAGTGCGATCCGCTCGATCCCGATCCCCAGCGACGCCAGCCCCCAGATCACCGCCAGCGCGATGCCGACGTAGCGTGCGACCAGGCTGATCGAATTGCGCCCCGATCCATCGAGGTCGGTGGCGGGCAGATAGCGCTTCTCCAGCCAGCCCAGGAACGCGCGGACCAGCGCCAACCCGACGAACAATACCACGATCGCGCGCAGGATCGCGCCGGGCGCGATCGACAGCCCGCCGATCTTGATCCCCTGCGCCAGCACGCCGAGCCGCCCGAACAGCGTCCCGATCCCGTCCGCGCCGAACGGGCTCAGCAACATGCTCAGCGCCAGCAGCACCAGCGCGACGCGCACCACCGCCGACAGCAGCAGCCCGAACTGGTCGACGACGCTGCCGCGCAGCCCGAGGCCGTGCATCAGCGTCGCGCCGACCCGGCTGTCGCGGTTGAACACGCTGGTCGCGGCATCGTCCGCCGCGCGCATCAGCAGGTACAGCGCCGCGCCCAGCACCAGCGCCCACACGATCATCCGCGCGACGGTCAGGCTGAAGCCGATATAGCCGATCAGCAGCGCCAGCGTGGCGAGCCCCACCAGCAGCCACGCGACCAGGCTCAGCAGCCCGGCGCTCGCCGAAGCGCCATCGAGATCGCCGCGCGCCGCCCGCTCCGCGCGCAGCCGGCCGAGCAGCAGCAGGAACCAGCCGATCAGCCCCAGGTGCAGCACCGCCTCCAGCGTCTGCGCCGCGATCGTCGCGGCGCGGCTGACGCCGATCGTCCGATTGAACACCTCGACCATCACCGTCGCGAAGGTCAGCGCGGCGAGCATCCACGACAGCGGCCGCAACCGCCGCGCCGTCTCGTCGGCGATCGGTGCGACCCGCCACGACGGCTGGCTGCGCATCAGCACCGCCCCGCCCAGCGCCGCGACGAAGCCTGCAAAGCCGCTTGCGAACACGATGCCGTCGAGCAACCCGCTCCACCGCTCGGGCAGCAGGCCGGCCCAGCGCAATCCCTGCACCAGCACCGCGGCGGCCAGCAGCGGCGCGACGGTGCCGACGATCACGCTCCAGATCGCATAGCCGCTGCGCCGCACCCGGTGGCCCGGCGTGTTGCCGATCAGGTAGCGCTGGCCAACGCGCCGCCCCAGTTTCTGCAGCGGCAGCAACAGGATCAGCGCCGCCACCAGCCCCGCCGGCGCCTGCCACGGCAAGCCGCCGCGCCACTGCCGCGCGATCTGCTCGGCACCTTGCCGCACGAAGCCGTCGACGCGCCTGAGGTCACGCGGCATCGCCTCGACCAGCGCGGTCCAGAAGCCGGGCGACAAGGGCGAGGGCGATCGCGTCGACAGCGTCTGGTTGAGTTGCTCCGCCTGAGCCCGCGCGATCTCGTCGATCAGCTGCTCCGCCTCGACCGCCGCCAGCCGGCCGCGCTTCGCCGCCGCATCGAGCACGCCGCGCTGCTGCTGCAACTGCGCGCGCTGCCGCCGGATCTCGGGCGCTTCGACGGTTCCGGCCGCGACCGGCCCGAGGCCGGCGAGCCGCGCATCGACAAGCGCCAGCTGGTCCTCGAGCGCGCCCGTCGTCGTCCGCACCATCGCCTGCGCCGCCGCCGCCTTCGCCCGCAGCGCCGCGCGATCGCTACGATCGACCCGCCCGTCGAGCGCGCGGTCGACGCTGCGCAGATCGCCCTCCGCCTGCGCCAGCTGCGCCGACGCGGTGGCCAGCGACACCTCCTGCGCCGCGGCAGGGCTCGTGAAAAGGAGCAGGAGGGCGAGGAACAAGCGCTGGACGGTCATGGACCGTACCAACGATCGAGCCCGAGGATGGCTTCCTGCTCCCTCTCCGGGCGGGAGAGGTAGGGAGGCGCGCAGCGCCGAAAGGGTGAGGGCAGCTCAATCCGAACGAACCAACCCCCGCGGCTTCACCCAGACCGCCGGGTTCCCCTGATACACCCCGCCCGCCTCGGCATCGCGCAGCAGCACGGCGCGCGCGCCGACGACCGCCCCTTCCCCCACCGTCACTCCCGGGCCGACGAACGCCTCCGCCGCTACCCAGGCGCCGTCGCGGATCGTCACCGGGCGCAATACCAGCTGGAAATCGGGATCGCGGATATCGTGGCTGCTCGCACACAGATGCGCCCGCTGCGACACCACCACGCGCCGCCCGATCGTGATCCGTCCCTGATTATAGACGTTGACCCCCGGCCCCAGCAGCGCGCGATCGCCCAGCACCAGGTGCGGGGGATACCAGACTCGCGTCGAGCCATAGAGCCGCGCGCCCCGCCCCACCTTGGCCCCGAACGCGCGCAGCACCAGCCGGCGCCAGCCGTGCAGCGGCGGCGGCGTCCAGCGCGCCAGCACCAGCCACGCCACCCCCCACGCCGCCCGGAACAGCCGGTTGCCGAGCGAGAAGCTGGCGCCGCCCTCGAGCGGCCGGGTCGTGGCGGCGTCGAGCACCTTCATGCCGCCCGCCCCGCGATCAGCGCGCCATAAGTCTGGTCCCACCGCGCCGCGACCACGCCCGGCGCGAACGCCTCGGCCGCCAACGCCGCCGCCTTCGCCGCCATCGCCGTCCAGGCCGCCTCGTCCATCAGCATCGCCGTGCGCAGCGCCGCCGCGATCTCCTCGACGCTCGTGCCGCAGTCGATCGCCGCACCGCGCGCGAACCCCTGGTGGAGATGGCAATGCGCCGACATCAGCGTCGGCGTACCGCTCGCCCAGGCTTCCAGTATCGCCATCGGCAGCCCCTCGCTATGCGACGGCAGCGCCAGGAAGCGCGCATCGGCGAGTAGTTGAGCCTTGGCCGCGCCGAACACCGGCCCCAGAAAGGCGACGTCGTTCCCCGGCCCGGCGGCGATCGCCGCCTCCAGCGCCGCGACATGCTCGGCCTCGCCCCAGCCGGCGATGCGCAAGCTCGCCTCGAAGGGCAGCGCGCCGCGTTCGCGCAACAGCCGCCACGCCGCGATCAGCGCCTCGACATTCTTCTTCGGATGGATGCGGCCAAGATACAGCACATGGCGCTCGCCGGGCCGACGCGTGGCCGTCGCCGGCGCCACCGCATTGGGGATCACCGCCGTCGCCGCGCCGCCCGTCGCGGCGGCGATGTCCGCCGCCTCCGCCTCGGTCAGCGCGTGGAACAGCGCCGCACGCTGCCAGCTGTGCCGTTCATAGGCGAGCGTCGCCGCCCGCTTCTTCCACCGGCCGCGTGCCATGATCCACGGATCGAGCATGCCGTGCGGCGAGACGACATAGGGCCGCCCGCCCCGTGCCCAGCCCGCCCCCGCCAGCGACGTCGCCGTCCAGATGCCGTGAAGGTGAAGCAGGTCGAGCCGCGCGCGCTCCAGCACGCCGCGAAGCGCTGGTGAAAAGCCGATCCCCGCCGGGCCAATCGCCGGCGCGGTCAGCACCTCGGCATCGCCGAACCGCCCATGATCCGCGGCGTCGTCGGGACTGGCCAGCGCCACCACCACCGGTTCGCCGCGAGCCGCCCGGATCATGTCGCACTGCGCGACCACCGCTTCGAACACCCCGCCGTTGGCGCGCGATGCCCAGGCGGTGAGCAGGCCGATGCGCCGCCCCGCGATCCCGCTCACGCCGGCCGCGCCGCGATCAGCCGCCGCGGATCGCTCACCCGCCGCACCCGTCGCCCCGCGGCGAACGCGAACAGCCACCACAACGCGATCGGCACCAGATAGAATAGCGGAAAGCGCAACGCCGAGATCAGCTGGCCGTCGCGGAACAGCTGGATGCTCAGCGGCAGCAACAGGATGTAGCAGGCGACCTGATATTCGGTCTGCATCGATCGCGCGAACCAGTTGTACGCCTTGCCGCACAGCGCACCGAACAGCCCGCACCACAGGATCACCCCGATCCAGCCCGCCTGCGCCCAGCCTTCGCCGGGCAGCGAATAGGTCATGCCGATCGGATAGCCGTAATCGAACAGCTTGTACGGCTGGATCGGCGGCCCCACCGGCTTGCCCGGCCACAGCACGCGCGGGATCGGTTCGGTCAGCACCTGGAGGTTGTCGAGGAACCAGCCATAGGTCTTGGTACGTTCGGGGATGATGTAGACCAGATACTCCAGCATCTCCTGGTTGGCGTAATGCTCGTCCTCCAGCGGGGCTAGAAAGGTGACCTCCTCGCTGGTCGCGACCTGATCCGACAGCATCTCGGCGAAGAAGGCGCGGTTGGCACCGACGACGGTGAACAGCGCCATCGCCATCACGCCCAGCGCGATCGTCCGCCATTCCGGCCACGCCCGCCGCCGGTCGTACAGATAGGCCAGCGCCATCGACGCCGCCGCCATGACGAACGTCCAGCGCCCGCCGCCGTTGATCAGGCGCGCGCCCATATAGACGATGAACGGCAACAGCGACGCCGGCCGGAACCGGTAATACCAGGCGATCAGCACGACGATCGGAATCAGCATGTTGCCCGAATCGGTCAGATAGCCGTTGGTCGACGTGTTGATGTAGGCGCCGGTCGCAGCGTCGAGCACCATGTCGCCGCTGTCGGCGAGCTTCTTCGACAGGCTCAGGATCGTGGAATACACCGCCGGTCCCAAGCACAGCGCCAGTGCCAGCCACATCGCGCCGGGGAAGCGCCGGCGGGCGATCTCGATCCCGCGCTCGCGCCCGCGCAGCACCAGCCGCTCGCGCCCGACGTAGAGCACCGCCGCCATGAACGACACCAGCCCGACGTCGGCGACGAGCAGCGCGGTGATCCGCTCGGCATCGGAAGGCGTGAACTGGAAGACGTGGTAGATGTAGCGATAGTCGTAGACGGCGCCCAGGATCGGGCGGACCACGAACACCAGCCCGTGGAAGAACAGGTAATAGCCTGCCGGGTGGAACAGCGACGCGACGCCGCTGCGCCAATAGCAGGCGACGGCGGCAATCCACAGCACGACGCCCAGCACCAGCATGAAGGTCATCGCGCCGCCCCCGCGCCGGCACGGGCGCACGCATCGATCGCCGCCGCCGGCGAATCGCCGCCATCGTCAATCCCCGGCATCATCGCGGCAGCCTGACCGAAGCAGCCACAAGCTTCAGCGCAAGTTCTTCAAAACAAACGAAAAGGCGCCAGTGGCCCAGCCGATAGATCGGCGCTGTCATCGATGGTCCCCCAACCCTTGCGCAAGAGATCGCATGCCACCGTCAGCCAGGCAAGTAATTGTCGGCTTTCGCGGTGGAATTGTCGCAAGACGGGATAGTCTCGACATTGACAAAGCCGTCATCCTGTCGCCAACGACGTCGGGGGATCGGGTCCTGCTTCCGGGGGGAGGCGAGCGGATGCCGGCGCAGCGGACGGGGACTATTTGCGCACCATCGTTCTTCAGCGGACCGTCCCGCATTACCGCTTCGCGTTGTTCGACCGGCTGCATGACGAGCTTGGCTGGGTCGTCGCCACCGGCGGCGCTGGCGATGCGCACGGGCTGCACGTGCCCGATGCCGATCCGCCGTGGCTCCACCGCTTCGCGATCCGTCGCCACCGCGCGCGCCAGTATCGCGCCACCGTCCCGGTCGACGCGATCCTCGCCGCGCTCGCGCCCGATGCGATCGTCGCCGAATTCAGCCCGCAGATGTCGTCGTCCTGGCGGCTGTCGGCGGACCGGCTGCTCGGTCGGGGCGGCCCGCGCCGCCTCGCCTATTGGTCGCAAGGGGCGAACGTCGAGCGCGGCTTCCGCTCGCCCGCCGATCTCGGCGCGCAGGCGCTTCGCCTCGCGCTGATGGCCCCCGCCGATGCGCATCTGTGCTACGATGGGGCGGGCGCGGCCTTCCTCCATCGCTGGCTGCCCGCCTCGCCGCCGGTGTTCGTCGCGCACAACACCCTCGACCCGGCCACGCTGCCGGGCCGCGGTATCGATACCTCGCCGGCCGATCCGGCTGCCGCGCACCTGCTGTTCGTCGGTCGGCTGACCCGCGACAAGGCGGTGCCCGACCTCGTCCGTGCCTTCGCACTCGCGCTGGCCGACGCCCCGCGGCTGCGGCTGACGATCGTTGGCGACGGCCCCGACATGGCCGCCGTCCGCACCGCCGCCGCGCCGCTCGGCGACGCCGTCCGCATCACCGGCGAAGTCTACGACGCCGACGAACTCGCCCGCTATTTCCAGTCGGCCAGCGCGCTCGTCTATGCCGGCGGCATCGGCCTCGCCGCCGTCAATGCGCTGCTCTACGGCGTGCCGGTCGTGCTCTACGATCATCCCGGCGCCGATCGCCGCCACCATCCCGAGCATGGCAACATCGTCGACGGCGTCACCGGCGTTCGCGTCGCCCCGACCACGCTGCGCGCCCTCGCTGACCAGCTGGTCGCAATCGCCCGCGCGTCCGTGCCGTTGCGCCCGGCGATGCGCGCCGACATCGAGCGCTACGTCGCCGCGAACCTGTCGCTCGACCGGATGGTCGACGGCTTCCGCGCATTGGACGCTCACCTGCGGAGTATCGCCCGATGACCGACCGGACGACACTGACCTTTTATTGGGAGAATCTGGGCCCGACCCATGTCGACCGGCTCGAACGGCTCGCCGCCGACCTCGCCGAGACCCATCGGATCGTCGCGCTCCAGGATGGCGAGCAGAGCCGCGTCTATGCGTGGGCGTCGGTCGCGGGCACCGCCTACGACACACGCACGCTGTTCCCCGCCGACCGCCGCCGCGGCCCGCTCCGCGATGCCTGGCGGCTGTGGCGCGCGTGCCGCCGCACCGGCGCCCGCGACGTCTTCCTGTGCCATTACCAAGAGCCGCACGTCCTGATCGCTGCCCTGCTGCTCCGCCTGTCGCGCGTCCGCGTCCATGCGATGATCGACAGCAAGTTCGACGACTACCCCCGCCGCCTCCCGCGCGAGCTGGTCAAGTCGCTGTTCCTGCTGCCCTATCGCGGCGCGCTTACCGCCAGCCGGCGCGCGCGCGACTATCTCGCGTTTTTCGGCTTGCCGCCCGATCGCATCGCGCTGGGCTATGACACGCTGTCGGTCGACCGGATCGAGGCGCTCGCCGCGGCGCCCCCCGCCCCCGACGGCACCCCCTTCGCGAACCGCCACTTCGTCGTCGTCGCGCGCCATGTGGCGAAGAAGAACATCGCGCTCGCGATCGACGCCTATGCCCGCTGGCGCGCCGCCGGCCCCGCCGTGGCCCGCGACCTGCACCTCTGCGGCTCGGGCCCGCTGGAGGGCGAGCTGCACGCGCAGGTCGATCGCCTCGGCCTTGCCGACCACGTCCATTTCCACGGTTTCGTCCAGACCGACGACGTCGCCAGCATCCTGTCGCGCACACTGTGCCTGCTGCTGCCCAGCATCGAGGAGCAGTTCGGCCTCGTCGTGATCGAGGCGCAGGCGATGGGCGTCCCCGTACTCGCCTCGACCAACGCCGGCGCCTGCGACACGCTGATCGACACCGGCCTCAACGGCTTCCTCCTCGACCCGCGCGAACCCGATGCCTGGGCCGCGACGATGGCGCTATTGTCGGAGGACGAGGCGTGCTGGCACCGGGCCGCCGCCGCCACCCGCGATTCGCGCTACCGCGGCGATTGCCGCCATTTCACCGCTGGCGTCCGCCACCTCATCGAACGGGAGAAGGTGCGATGACTCAGGACCGGTTCGTCTGCGCGATCAACCGCAACCGCGACGGCTATCAGGTGCCGCTCGCCCTGTACGAAGCGGGGCTGCTCGAACGCTTCGTCACCGATTTCTATGCGCCTGATGCGCCGCCTGGCTGGCTGCCCGCCCCGCTGCGCCGCCGCCGCATCGACGGGCTTCCCCATGCCGCGACGACCAGCGCGCTGGCGAGCTTCGGCGTTCAGGCCGCTGCCGAGCTGCTCGGCGCACCGATGGCGCCGGTGTTCCGCCATACCGATCGGATGCTCGGTCATGTCGCGGGCCGCGTCGCGCGATCGACCCGCAGTCATCTGTACTGCTACAGCCCCTATCTGCCGGCCGACTGCCAGATCGCCCCCGGCACGCGGCGCGCGATCTTCGAATTCCATCCGCTTCCCGGTCTGCTGTGGGAATTGCTCGCCGCCGACCACGCGCGCTATCCCGATGCGACCCGCCAATCCTATCAACAGGAAGCGGCGATCAAGCGCGACGATGCCGAACACGACGTCTGGCGCCGCGCCGACGCGGTGTCCTGCGCCAGTTCGATCACCCGCCGTTCGCTCGAATATGCCGGCTGCGATCCATCGATCATCACCGTCGTGCCCTACGCCTTCGACGCGCTCCCGCTCGCCGATCCCTCTCCTCCCGTCGCGAGCGAGCGGGCGCAAGCCGAATTCCTGTTCGTCGGCCAGGGCGTCCAGCGCAAGGGGCTGCACCATCTGATCGACGCGTGGCAGCGCGCCGATCTGCCCGACGCTCGCCTCACGCTCGTCTGCTACCGGATCGATCCCGGCATCAGGGCCATGGTCAAGAGCCCCAGCATCCGCCTGCTCGGCCGTCAGGAGCGCGCCGATCTCGACGCGCTCTACGCCGCATCCGACGTCTTCGTCATGCCCTCGCTCGTCGAAGGCTTCGGCCTCGTCTATCTGGAGGCGCTGTCGCGCGGCTGCCATGCCGTCGCGACCGAGAACACCGGGCTTCCCGATCTCGATCTGTCGGCCGGTGCGGCGACGATCGTGCCCAGCGGCGACATCGACCTGCTGGCGGCGGCGCTCGCCCGGCTGTCGGCTGCCGCGCAGGCGGGGGAACTCGACCGCACCGCCATTCGCGACGAGGCCGCCCGTTGGCAATGGCGTGACTTTCGCGCCGCCATCGCCGCCCACGCCCGCAGCATTCTCACATAAGGGCGAACGAGCGGGCAGCACGCCGACCACCACCCGCTCCCCCGTCGCTACCCCCGCGGCAACCGCGCTGCGATCGCCTGCGCGGTCCGCACCGCGAGGTAGCCATGCCCGGCGTCGGTCGGGTGCGTCGGGTCGGCGCCGTCGGTGCCGCCGGTCACCCAGTCGGCGTTGCCGTCGCCCTTGGTCAAGCCCGTCCGCCCGGTGCCTGTCACCCAGGCTTCGGCCAGATTGTCGATGAACACGACGTTGTTCGGATACAGCGCCGCCGCCGCCTTCTTGCCGTCTCGCGCCGCCAGCCGGTTGGCGTTCGGCGTCCCCGGCGTCATCGGCCCGGTCATGAAGATCAGCACATTGGGCAGCGAGCCGATCACCGCGTCCAGCCAGGCCGACACCGCCGCCTGCATCGTCGCCGCGCTGCCGCCGATCAGGTTCTCGTCGTTGATCCCGCCCATCTCGACGATGACGTCGGGCGCGCGCGCGATCACGTCGGCCTGGACGCGTTGGATGAAGGTGTTGCGCTGGTTGTTGGCGTTGGCGACGAAGCCGGTGGCGCCGACGCCCGAGTTGATACACCCCGGCTGGCCGAGCAGCAGCGCGATCTGCGACCCCATGCCCGGATACAGCGCCGCCGCGGTCGATCCGGTGCTGCCGACGAAGCTGTCGCCGTGAACGATGACGTTCAGGCCGTCGATCGGCGGCGCCGCGCACGGCGGATAGATCGCGGCCGACTTCACCCCGCCGAACTTGAACTGCGGCAAGCCCTCGATCTCGTAGACGCGCATCCGCCGGTTCGCCGCCGAGCCGTCGCCCCAGGTCAGCCGGATAAAGCTGCTCGCGCCGTTCGTCGCCGCATTCATGCCGAGCGAGCCCGTCTGGACATACTGGCCGTCGACACGCAGGCGAAAGCCCTGGGCGTTGGCTTGGCCCGGCGCGTAGAAGCAAATCTCCAGGTCGGGCGCGGCCGACTGAAACCGCACGAGGCCGCCGGTGCCGTCGAACTTGTTGGCGCCCGTCCCGCCCGCCGTGCCGTCGCCATTGGTGACGGCATCGGGGATCGCCAGGCTGTATTGCGGATAGGTGGCGTTCACCGGCCGCCAGGTGCCGCGCATCAGCGTGAACTTGTCGAGATCGGTGGCGACGCCGGCGCTGTACGGCGCGAACAGCGTGCCGGTGATCGCCGAGGTGCCGGTCGGCGCGCCGATCGTCGGCGGCGTGGTCATCACCGTGGGCAGCGACGGCCCGGCGCGGCTGATCGAACGCTGCAACCGCCCGAGCACCGCCGACCGATCGACGCGGGCGCGCAGTTGCGCGGCCATGCCGCGCGCGCCGAAGTCGAGCGCGCTCATTGCGCCACCCGATAGCTCAGCAACCCCGACGCGATCGTGATGGTCAGGTAATAGGTCGCGCCCTCCACCGTCTCCTCGGCCACGATCTCGTTCGCGTTGGCGGTGAACACGCCCCAAGGCTGGCCGGCGACGGTCAGCGGCTGCTTGGTCGCGCCGCCGTCGGTCGATCGCTGGACGGTGACGCTTCCGCTCCAGCTGCCCGACAGCGTCAGCCAGATCGGCCGCGCCTTGTCGGGCGTGAAGGGCCCGGCGACACTGCTGGCGGCGGCGCTGCCGGTCAGCGGCACGCTCGCCGCGGCGCTCAGTCGGGTCGTAATCGGCAGCGGGTGCGCAGCATCGATGGCCACCGCCTCGCCGCTGTCCGCGGTATAGGCCATCGCGGTCAGCGGCACGAAGCTCGCCGGCGCGGCGGTGGTGGGAAAGGTCTGCATGGAATTGCCTCTCGAATGACGAGCGATCCGAATCGCCCGTCGATCGAGCTAGCCATGTTGATCCATGTAGGAAAACAAAAAGAGAACAATCATCCCGGCCGCCGGGCCAGCAACCGTCGTCCTCGTGCCAGCATCTCGCCCGCGGCGACCCGCGCCTCACCGATGCTGACGAAACAGCGCCGCCCCATCCGAGCGATGACGATGCACATCGCCGCGTCGAGCACCGCGATCGACAGCCCCGCACCCGCCGCACCGATCCACGTCGACAGCGCATAGCTCGCGGGCATCGTCAGCAGCGCCAGCACCACGAAGGGATAGGAAAATCCCGCATGCCGGTTCATCGCCAGGATCAGGTTGGACAGCGGGTTCCACAGCCCGCCCAGCACCACCGTCGCCGCCATCACCACCATCAGCAACTGCGGCGGATGGATCACCCCGCGCGTCCACAGCATCACCAGCGGCTGCCCCGCGACGACCAGTACCACCGCGAACGGCACCGCCACGATCCCCGCCGCTGCCAGTGTCGCCACCAGCATCCGCGCCTGGGCCGGCCGGTCCTCGCGCGCGACCGCGGCGGTGAACTCGGGCATCAGCGCGTGGGTGACGAGCTGCGTCATCTGCAATCCGATCCGCGACAGCGTCCGCGTCGCGGTGAACGCCGGCACCGCCGCTGCCCCGGCCGCCGCACCCAGCGCCAGCGCCGTCCCCTGCAGGAACGATGCCTGCGCCACCGGCAGTGCCGCCACCGCCAGCGCCGGCCCGGTCAGCGCGCTTACCGTCTCGCGCCGCACGCGGGTCCATCCGAACGTCAGCCAGCCGACGCGCCGCCGCAGCACGAGCCATTGCGCCACCAGCGCCAGCGTCCGCCCGGCGAGCAGCACCGCTGCCGCTACCGGCGGCGTCGCGCCTGCCATCACTGCGGCACCCAGCGCGATATTCTCGAACAGGACCGTGTGTCCCGTCCACATCACGCCTACGGCGAACAGCCCCTCGCAGCGAAAACCCGCGGTGACGATGCTCCCCTGCAACGCGATCAGCCCATAGGTCGCGAGCAGGCACAGCGTCACGCGCGCCGCATCCGGCGACACCGCGGCCGACGTCGGCAACAACGCGTCGGGCACCAGCCAGCATCCCGCCAGCACCAGCAGCAACATCGCCGCCGACACCGGCACGATCACCGCACAAGCGCTCTGCATGATCGCCACCGCCTCGTCGCGGTTCCCGCGCGCGACCGCCATCGTCATCTGCGTCCCCGCCGCGCTCGCGAAGCCCAGGTCGCTGAACGCCAGGAAGCTCGGGATCGTCGCCAGCAGCACCCACACGCCATAGGTGTCCAGCCCCCAGCCGGCCGCCATGATCGGCACCAGCATCAGCTGCACCAGCGCCACCGCCAGCTTGTCGTAGATGTTGGCAGCGATCCCGCGCGAAACGCGCGCCGCCCTCATGCCACCGCCTCCGCCCGTGACGCACGACCAGGAGCGGCGACGATCATCGCAGCTCGATGGGATCGGCCACCGACAGCACCGCCGCCGTCGCCGTGGCCGCCGGCGTCACGCCCTGCACCAGATCGCGCTCGAAGCGGTCGAGGATCGTCGCCCGGCTCCACCGCGTCTCCGCCCGGCGGCGCGCCGCATCGCCCAGCCTGGCCCGCTCCGCCGGATCGTCGAGCAACGCCTGGATCGCATCGGCGAAGGCGTCGGCATCTTCGGGCGCGGTGACGATGCCGACATCCTCGACCTCGCGCGCCAGGCCAGTGCCGGGCAGCGCCGTCGCCACCACCGGCCGCCCCGACGCCAGCATGTTGGCAAGCTTCGACGGCAGCACCAGGTCCGCCACACCGGCGATCTGCGGCAGCAGGTGGACGTCGGCCAGGCCGAGCAATTCGGGCAGCAGCTCGATCGGCTGCAGATCGTGGAAGCGGACATTGTCGAGCCCGCTCGCCTGCTCCTCCAGCCGCGCCCGGTTCGGCCCGTTGCCGCAGATCACGAACATCAGGTCGCGACGATGCGCCAGCCGCCGTGCCGCCGCGATGATGATTTCGATGCCCTGCTTGTTGGCGATATTGCCCGAATAGAGCGCGACAAGCGGCCGATCGATCGCCCAGTGCTCGCTCAGCACCGACGGGCGCTCGAGCGGGCGGATATGGTCGATCTGCGCCCAGTTGCGGAATTCGACGATGCGGTCGCGCGCGAATCCCTTTTCGGCCAGCTTCGCGCACATCTGGGGCGAGATGCTGCTCGCCCGATCCGCCGCCATCGCCTGGCGTTCGAACCACCGCGCGACCCGCGTCAGCGCACCGTTCGCCGGCAGCAGTCCGGTGGCGAACACCGCCTCGACCTCGAAATCCTGGACGTGCAGCCAGAACGGCACCCGCATCAGCTGCGCGACAAAGCGCGCGCATACGACCGAGATCAGCGACGGCGCCACCCCGATCACCACGTCGGGCCGCCGCCGCCGGGCTTCGGCCAGCAGCACCGGCAATGCGCGCAGCGCAAAGCCGATATGGTGGAGCAACCGCTTGCCGCCGCTCGGCACCGCCGGCACGTAATGCGGCACCCGCACCACCGCCACGCCGTCTTCCTGGGCCCGCCGCACCCCGCCGCCGGTATAGGCCGGGTCGGGCTTCCACGCCGGATAATAGGGCTTGCCGCACACCACCGTCACGTCGTGCCCCGCCGCCGCCAGCGCGGTCGCCATGCCGTGGCTGTACGGGCCGATGCCGACCGGCTCGGGCGCATAGTTCAGGCTGAGGATCAGGACGTTCATCGCCGTCACCGCGCCGCCAGATGGTCGCGGTAGAGCGCGTAGACCGCGGCCACGCCCTCGCGCAGCCCGATGCGCGGACGCCAGCCCATCTGCGTCAGCCTGTCGGCGCTCATCAGCTTGCGCGGCGTCCCGTCGGGCTTCGACAAGTCGTGGGTGATGTCGCCCTCGAACCCGACGATCTGGGCCACCAGCCGGGTCAGTTCCTCGATCGAGATATCGTCGCCCGACCCGACGTTGACGTGGCTGTCACCCGAATAGTGACGCATCAGGAACACGCAGGCGTCGGCCAGGTCGTCGACGTGCAGGAACTCGCGCCGCGGCGTGCCGGTGCCCCATATCTCCATCGACGCCGCGCCGGCCGCCTTCGCCTCATGCGCCTTGCGGATCAGCGCGGGCAGGACGTGGCTCGACGCCAGGTCGAAATTATCGCCCGGCCCGTACAGATTGGTCGGCATCGCCGAAATGAAGTCGCAGCCGTGCTGGCGCCGATACGCCTGCACCAGCTTGATCCCGGCGATCTTCGCGATCGCATACCATTCGTTGGTCGGCTCGAGCGGCCCGGTCAGCAACGCCTCTTCGACGATCGGCTGCGGCGCCATCTTGGGATAGATGCACGACGATCCCAGGAACATCAGCTTGGCGACGCCGTGGCGGTGTGCCGCCTCGATCACGTTCGCCTCGATCATCAAATTGTCGTAGAGAAAGTCCGCCGGATAGCTGTCGTTGGCCAGGATCCCGCCGACCTTCGCCGCGGCCAGGAACACCACGTCGGGCCGGTTCTGCGCAAACCACGCCTCGACCGCCGCCTGGTTCTTCAGGTCGACCGCCGCCCGATCGGCGGTCAGCACGGTGCATTCCTCGGTCGCCAGCCGCCGCACGATCGCCGATCCCACCATGCCGCGGTGCCCGGCGACGAAGACCCGCCGTCCCGCCAGCGCGAACGTTTCGCCCGCCGCCACCGCTCAGGCCCCCTTGGCGATCGGCGAGAGCTTCATCGTCTCCAGATCGGCCAGCACCATCTCGCGCGCCAGGTCGCGTGGGCTCGTCTCGTGCCGCCAGCCCAGCTTCTGGTGCGCCTTGCTCGGATCGCCGATCAGCAGGTCGACCTCGGTCGGGCGGAAATAGCGCGGGTCGATCTCGATCAGGCAGCGCCCCGTCTCGGCGCAATAGCCCTTCTCGTTCTCGCCCTCGCCTTCCCAGCGCAGCGCGATGCCGACATCGGCGAACGCCCACTCGACGAAGGTGCGAACCGGCGTCGTCTCGCCCGTCGCCAGCACGTAATCGTCCGGCTCGTCCTGCTGCAGCATCAGCCACATGCCGCGGACATATTCGCGCGCATGGCCCCAGTCGCGCCGCGCATCGAGATTGCCGAGATACAGCTTGTCCTGCCGCCCCAGCTTGATCGCCGCGGCTGCACGCGTGATCTTGCGCGTCGCGAACGTCTCGCCGCGCAGCGGGCTCTCGTGGTTGAACAGGATGCCGTTCGAGGCGTGCATGCCATAGGCTTCGCGGTAATTGACGACGATCCAATAGGCGTAGAGCTTCGCCGCGGCATAGGGCGATCGCGGATAGAAGGGCGTCGTCTCGCGCTGCGGCACTTCCTGCACCAGCCCGTACAGCTCCGACGTCGACGCCTGATAGAAACGCGCCGTCTTCTCCATCCCCAGGATGCGGATCGCCTCCAGCAGGCGCAGCGTGCCGATGCCGTCGGCGTTGGCGGTATATTCCGGAGTTTCGAAGCTCACCGCGACATGGCTCTGCGCGGCCAGGTTGTAGATCTCGTCGGGCTGCACCTGCTGGACGATCCGGATCAGGTTCGTCGAATCGGTCAGGTCGCCGTAATGGAGGTGGAAGCGCGCGCCTTCCTCGTGCGGATCCTGATAGATGCTCTCTATCCGCCCGGTATTGAACGACGACGACCGCCGCTTGATACCGTGGACCTCATATCCCTTCGCCAACAGCAACTCGGCGAGATACGCGCCGTCCTGCCCCGTCGCACCGGTGATGAGCGCTGTCTTCTTATTTGCCACGATACCCCCGCACGCATGTCGTCCCAACGACCGCGCCTTCCCCCGACGCGATCGTCCTTCCCATCATCCCCTCGCCTGCCTCGCCCGGCCGGTCTGTCGCCGCCGGATCGCAAGGCGTGTTCAGGCGTCCGCCTTCTCCCGGAAGACGTTCATCAGCCTGCTTTTTCCGTAGCCCGCGCCGTAGCCGTAATAGTCGTAGCCATAGCCGACCGAGCGGTTGAACTTGGTCAGCACCGCGCCGATCACCGTGGCACGTCCGCCCTCCAGCCGCTTCAGCGCCGCCTTGGCGCCGCCGCGATGCGCGCGGTTGGCCTCGACCACGAAGATCACCCCGTCGACGATCGACGCCAGCCGCGGCGCGTCGGCCAGGCCCAGGACCGGCGGCGCGTCGACGACGATCCGGTCGTAGCTGCCGGCGAAGGCCGCGATCGCGTCGGGCAGTGCCGACGATCCCAGCAGTTGCGCGGGATCGGGCGGCATCGGGCCACTGGTGATGACGCTGAGCCGTTCGGCGGCGGTCGCCTGGACCACCGCGGCCCCTTCCGCCTGGCCGGCGAGCAGCGTCGACAGCCCGGTCGCATTGCCCAATCCCAGATATTTGTGGAGCGACGGCTTCCGCAGGTCGGCGTCGATCAGCAGCGTCCGCTTGCCGGCCTGCGCCAGCATCAGCGCGATCAGCACCGCGCTGGTCGTCTTGCCCTCGCCCTGCCGGCTGCTCGTCAGCAGCGTAACGTGGGGCATTCCCTCGGGCGACGTCAGCTCCAGCGACGTGCGCAGCGCCTGGCTCGCCTCCGCCAGGGGCGACCGCGGCTTGGCAATGTCGCGCATCGGATCGTCGTCGGTCGCGCGCGGCAATACGCCAAGCAGCGGCAGCGCCAGCTTGCGTTCGGTATCGCCTGGCTCGCGAATCGAATCATCCAGCCGCTCGCGCAGCGTCGCGGCCAGCCCTGCCAGCAGCAACCCGACCAGCGCCCCGATCCCCAGGTTGACCAGCGGTCGCGGCGCGAACGGGCGGGCGGGCGCCTCGGCCTGGTCGATCACCGCGATGTTGTTGTTGGTCGCACCCGACGCCGCGCTGATCTCGCGAAAGCGTTGGAGCAGCCCGTCGTACAGCTCGCGATTGGTATCGGCCTCGCGCTTCAGGATATTGAAGCGGACGCTGCGATCCTGCTCGGACAGCGTCGCCCCCTTCAGCTGGTCGATCCGCGTTCCCAGCGCACGCTCCTGCGCTGCGGCGGTTTCGTAGCTGTAGCGGATCGAGCCCAGGATGCCGTTCGCGATCCCGCGAATCTGCCGGTCGATCGCGTCGATCGCCGCCTGTGCCTCGCGCACCGTTGGATAGTCGGGCTTGTGCCGCTCGCGCTCCTGCCGATATGCGGCTTCGCGCTCGGCGCGCTGGCGGGTCAGCTCCTGGATCGCCTGGTTCGACAAGACGTCGGGCAGGCTCATCAGCGGCGTCGCGCGCGCGCGCTCCCACCGCTCCTGCGCCTGCAGGCGCGTGGCCTGGGCTTCGTTATGCACCTGATTGAGCTGGACGAGATCGGCCGCGGTGATCGATCGCGGCGCGCTGCCCGGATTGCTCGCGCCGCCGGCTGCCGAGCTCGCGTCGATCAGCCGCTGTTGCCGCGCATAGGCGTTGGTCGACAGCTCCGACTGCTCCAGTCGCTCCTTCGCCTGCGCCAGCTGCTGCGACAGAAAATTGCGCGCATAGGCCGACTGGTCGAAGCGGCGCTGAAGGCTGCTCTCGATGAACTCCGCGACATAGGCATTGGCGACCTTCGCTGATACCGTCGGCGATCGGCTGGCGAAGCTGATCGTCACCACGCGCGAATTGCGTGGCAGCGTCACCGTAAGCCCCCTGTCGAGCGCGTCGATCACCGCCAACCGCAACGATTCCGGCGACCGGTCCTCGCGCTTGATCGCGGCCGCGGCCAGGAAATCGGCGTCGCCGGTCAGCCGCAGCGCGTCGGCGACGCGGATCGCCAGCGCGCGGCTCTTCAGCACGTCGACCTGAGTCTGCAGATAGCGATCGGCATCAGCGCTGCTGGTCGCGACATTGTCGTCGTCCTCGGTGCCGAGCACCTTGGCGACGCGCTGGTCGATCTGCACGCTGGCCGACGCACGATAGCGCGGCACCGTCAGCATCGACGCGGCCAACCCGATCGCGAGGCAAGTGCCGATGATTCCCAGGATGATCCAGCGGTTGCGGATCATCGCATTCCAGAGCGTCTGGAAATCGATCGCGGGCGCCTCCTCGATCCGCAGGCCGTCGTTGCCGGCAGCGGGCGGGTCGGCGTACGGCTGGCGGAATGATCGCGGCGATATCGGCGGGGCGTCGGGGTAGTTCATCGCCATCCTCAGCGAAGCGCGTTGAAGGCGAAGACGTTGAGCAGCGGCGCCGCCGCCAGCGTGTCGCGCCACGCCCCCTTGCCCGCCGAATAGCCGACGATGACCATGTCGTTGCCGACCAGCGCCGGATCGGGCTGCTCACCGCGCCGAATCGCCGCGATGTCGAAGATCGCGCCGACACGCGTGCCCTCGACGACACGGAACACCGACACGCTCCGCAGCGCCGCGACCCGCGTCTCGCCTTTCGCCAGCGAGATCGCCTGGAGCAGCGTCGTCGTCCCCTTCAGGTCATAGACGCCGGGCTCGGTCACCTCGCCCTGGACGGTCACGCGCTGCGACACGGCAGTCGCGACCGAGACGGTGACCTGCGGATGCTCCAGATAGCGCGCGCCGTACAGGCGGCCGACGCGATCCGACAGCTGGCGCGCGGTGCTGCCCGCCGCCGGCACCGTGCCGATCAGCGGCAGCTCGACGTTGCCCGCGGCATCGACCTGGACGCCTTTGACCGACAGGTCGGGCTCCGCAAAGACCGCCACGTCGATCGTATCGAGCGCGCCGATCCGATAGTCGACCGGCGCCTCCACGCTCGCCGCCCGCGCCGCGAGCGCCTGATATGCGTCATCGCCGCGCGGCAAGACGCGCGACGTCTGGTTTTCGACGCACCCAGCCGCCATCGGCAGGGTGGCCAAAACAACGGCCAACCGGATCGACACAGTCCCCCCACGAAACAAGTGTTGCACTGCAATAAGCTGAAGTTGTAAGCGCTGTCGAGTCATTGATTTTGCTTCGTCCAGTTATGGCACGCCAGTCGATGTCATTGGTAATAGTGGCAATCTCGGGGTCAGGCGCGGGGCATGCGGTACGTTACCAATATTATTTCGCTAAGTTATTGAATGATACAGGATTTATTATCCTTTCGTGCTACACGATTACGTGATGGCGACCTGTTATTCTGGATATGCCTCATTGCGCTTGTCACCGTCTTGGCCTTAGGCGGTGCCGGCAGCGGCTTTCCAGTGCTATCCTATTGTATTCAGCTAATTTCCATTGCTCTTCTCGCGTTCGTTGCCGCCGTCTATCCGCAATTGACCGATGGACGGTTTGTCCTTTTTGCAAAGATACTTATCCTCGCCGTTGCGGCGCTCCCCGCGATCCATCTCATTCCGCTGCCCGTCACGATGTGGACGGCGCTGCCGGGGCGCGCCCCCGCGCTCGCGATCCTGGCCGCGATCGGCGCGTCGCCCGCGCCGCACCCGTTGTCGCTGGACCCTGCGGCAACGCTCGCTGCCGGCCTTGAGCTGATCCCCGGCATCGCCTTCTTCTGGGCGGCGACCCGATTGTCACCGCAGCGCCAGCGCGCGCTGCTCGCCATCGTCATCCTCGTCGCGCTGGTGTCCGCGCTGCTCGGCGCCTTCCAGCGAGCCACCGGCGCCGTGACGATCTTCGCCGATGCGCACGCGCCGTTCGGCCCCGGCCTGTTCGTCAACCGCAACCATCAGGCGACGTTGCTTCTCGTGGCGATCGTCCTCACCCCTGCCGTGATGGGGCCGCGGCGCCGCGCCGCGATACCGATTGTTCTGCTGCTGTTCGCCGGCGGTATCGTGGCCACCACCTCGCGCGCCGGCCTGGCGCTCCTGCTACCTGCGCTCGCGATCGCCGCGCTGCTGTCGGTCGAGCGCCGCCCGCGACCACGCGACGTGGCGATCGGAGGCGTCGCGCTCGCCGTCGCCGTGGCGGCCGCCTGGGCGAGCGGCGCCGTCCAGCTCGTCGCCACGCGCTTCGCCGACGGCAGCGAGCGTTATGCCTTCTGGCAGGCGACGCTCGCCGCGACGCGCGACTTCTGGCCCTGGGGATCGGGCATCGCCACCTTCGACAAAATCTTCCCGCTCTACGAGTCCGACGCGCTCATCGGTCCGTATCGCATCCCCGCCGCCCACAACGACTTTCTGCAGCTGCTGCTCGAGGGCGGCCTGCCCGCGCTCGTTCTGATCGTCGCCGGCATCGGCTTGCTCACCGCCGCCGCCCATGCCGCCCGTCGCCGGTCGCTGGGGCAAGCGGCGGCAGCGGGGCTGGCGATCCTCCTGATCCATTCCGCGCTCGACTTCCCGCTACGCATGATGGCGCTGTCGGCGGTTTTCGGACTGCTCTCCGGCATCCTGCTGTCGGCGGCGGATCGCCGGGGCACGGCATCGTGAGGCTCGCTCTCCGCCTCGCCCTCGCCTTGGCGATCCTCGTCTTCGGCACGGCGCTGGTCCTTGGATCCGTGCGGTCCGCACGCGACACGACGACGCCCCGCGACGCGCTGATCCGCGCACCGCTCGACGACCGCGCACTCGAAGCGCTCGTCCGCGCCGACGACGCCGCCGGTCGCTGGGCCGAGGAGAAGCGCCTCATCGCGGTTTCGACCAGCTTGACCAAGCGCAACCTGCCGATCCGCTTCATGGCGCTGGCGATCAAGGCCGCCGATGGCGATCTGGCCGGCGCCGTCCGGGACGCCGACCTCCTGCTGCGGCAACAGGCTTATCAAGCCCCCGTCTTCACGTTCCTGCGCGACGCCGCGGCGTCGGCGGAGGGACGCGACGCCATCGCGACGCGCCTCGCCGCAAGGCCGCCCTGGCGCGTCGACCTGCTCGTCCACCAGCGCGGCCTGATCGCAGCTGGCCATGGCGACGCGGTCGCACTGCTGACCACTATGAAGGCGATCGCGCCGCCCACGGATGACGAGATCGAGTCGCTGGCCGAAACGATCGTCGCCGCCAACGACGTCGATGCCGCCTTCGCCCTGCGCGCCGCCTTCGCGCCTGGCCGCGATCTGCTAATCGACCGAAGCTTCCGACGGCCGGGCTCGTCGCGCAGCGGCCTGCTGGGTTGGGCTTTCGGCGACACTAGCGGGCATGATGACAGGGTACGGCAGATCACCTTCGCCGACCCGGGGCGCCACGTCCTGTCATGGAAGGCACGCACACCCGGCAGCACGATCGCTGCGAGCGGCCCCTGGACGATGCGCTGCCTCCAGCCAACGCATTTCGTAACGATCGGCCCGGTCTCGAGCGAGACGAACCACGGTGTGACCACGTCTCGCCGAACGGTCGACATTCCAGGCGGTTGCCCGGCGCAGTTTGTATCCTTGCCACGAGACGCCGCCGTGCCGATACAGGATGTACCGCCCGCGCTTCGCGTCGACTTGTCGTAATTGATAGTTTGGCAGTCAATACAATGATTTATTTGTACCAGTCGCTAGACGCTACGGTCTAAGTGTTTGTTTTTATACACGACTGCATAAACGGCATGCATTACTGCAATATTAGCAGCCAGTATGTATCATAATCGGACCATAAGCGGATGATGAGTCCCTTGCTGCACGGTTAACCCACCGTTAACCTGCGAATCAAACAGGGGGATTTACAGATGAAACTCAAGAATTGGTCGGCTGCTGCGATGGCGCTGGCCGCCGCGATGACGGCTACCTCCGCCACGGCCACCGTCTTTTCCTTCGAGTTGAACGGCGCGCACCGTGCAGTGTGGACGATCGACACCGATCAGCCGACTGACGGATATGCCGATGGCGAATCGTCCTATTACATCGTCGAGGGTAATTTTTCCGACCTGCCGGGATTCAGCGCCAAGACCAACAACGCCGCATTGATCGAATTCTACACGGATAAACTAGACGGTGGCTTCTACATCGAGGATTATTACAATACTACGGTGGACGTGGATGATCGCGCGATCCTGACGACCAACGGTCCGTCGGTCATCACCGGTCCTTCAATCGCCCCGACGTTCCTGACGGGTTCGTTCGTGTTCACCAACAAGTACAACTCGGCGGAAAAGTACAGCCTGCTCATCACCGCCATCCCGGAGCCGGCGAGCTGGGCGATGATGCTGATCGGCTTCGGCGCCATCGGGGTGACGATGCGTCGCCGCGCGAAGGGCGCTGTCACCCTGCTGGCGTGACGATCGCGTCCGTCCGACGCAGCGGCCACGTCACGGGGCGCGGTGTCGGACGGAAGCGATGCTGACGGCGGCAACGACATGGACCGCAGCCGCCCGGGGCTCTGCCCCGCCCCGGATGGTCGCGGCATGGATACAGGCAAGCTCTTGATCGGGGAGTGCATCATGGGCCGTACCGAGACGTTCTTCTATCGCTTCATCGACCGCCGCCCCTGGCGGCGGATGATCATCGGCGCCGGCCTGATCGGCTATTTCGCCATCTCGCTGACCTTCCTGACGATCGGCGTGGCCTTGATCCCGCTACGCTGGTGTCGCTCCATGCTGACAACGCAGCCCCGGACAAACAGCGGGTTACGCCAGCACGACGTGACCGCGATCAACTGAGCGGCCGAAACGGGGCTTGAAACGATGTTGATCGCGATCGGCGGCGGATGTGGGGCACTCGTGTGCGCCATTGTGTACGCCCTGTTCGGTGCCCGCATGGCTGCCAAGCAGAAGACATGGACCCCGGCATCGGTGTCGCTCATCCAGAATGGCCCCGCGACGGATGACGAGTAGTACGACGCGCGTCCGACGCGGCGTTGTGTCTTGGGGTTGATACACGAGCACATCAGGATCGTGACGGCGCGAAAGCGGGTGCCGGGCCGAAGGGAGCGGTGCTTCAGCGTCGTGACCGACACCTCGACGCCGCTGGCGACCATTTCCGCTGCCGCTACGCGGTCGCCCCGCAAAGGCTACTGACACGAAGTGCAGACGCGTGGCCGGGCCAGGCGCACGCGAGCGACGCCGCCAAAGACCTTCGCCGGGCGATCACGAGCCCAGCTCTGGATGAGTAGCGTGCCCCGTCTTGGCGACTTCAAGCACGGCCAACCGAAGATGGTGCAGCCATTTCCATTCGGAGCCGCCCCCGCCTCACGCGCAAGAGGCTGATCCAGTAACGCTGGGGTTAGAAGCGGCATCGGCCCGCTTCCGACCTCTTACAGCATATCCTGATCGGGCGGCCGGCTGGAGAAGCGCCCCGATGCCGCTTCCACGTCAAGGGGTCGAGCCCTCATGGTCGAGGACTTGAAAACAATCCGCCCCCTCGACCGGATTCCCGACTATGCTCTGCGTCGATCGCTATGATCAGCGCCAGCTCAGGCGATCGAAAGCCGGCCTTCCACCGCCATCGCGGCGCTCCAAAACGACAAAAGAGCCCGCACCCGGCGAGCCCCATCGTCTTCGGGTCGAGCGCTCAGAAGGGGCTCGACGGCGGCAGCGGCGGGAGCACCGCAGGCGGCGGCGGGGGTGCATCCGGGCTACGCGGCGGCGCCGCCGGATTGGTCACGACCGGCGTCGTCGTCTTCTTGCGCTGGGCGTCAGCCGTTCCTGCCGTCGCGATCAGCGCAGCAGCCATGACAATCGCAGTCCCGATCCGACGCATCGGCGTATCTCCTTCAACGGTCGGGATACCACAGTTGTTGCACCGCGGCAATCGACATCGCTCAAGTAGATCGGTAATCTTCCATAGTAACGCATTTCCATTTCACGTTATCGAAGACTTCGGATTACGGGCTGAAAATCAGACACTTGACCTTCGTCAGTCCCGGCTCGGCAGGCGGTCGCCTCACGAAGAGTGCCAACTGCCCGAGTCCCCCGAGCGGCTGCCTACGCCGACCTCCGCAATCCCCGAGTCGCCGAGCGTCGCCCTAGCGTGCCCCCGGCGGCCCTGATCCGGCCGCCGGGAGCGTCGCCATCGTCGACCAGTGACTCGCCCCGTCAGGCGGCATCGACCAGCACGATCTCCGCATCCTCGATCGCCGTGACGGTCAGTACCCGCTCGTCACGGATCGCGGCGCCGTCGCGCGCTGCCAACCGCACACCGTTGATCTCGATCGCTCCCGTCGCCGGGACGAGATAGGCATGGTGCCCTTCGCCCAACGGATATTCCGTGCTTTCACCCGCCTTCAGCGTCGCGCCGAGCACGCGCGCGTCGGTGCGGATCGGCAACGCGTCCTGGTCGCCCACGACCCCGCTCGCCAGCGTCACGAACCGACCCGAGCGCTCGCCCTTGGGAAAGGGCCGCGCGCCCCATGCCGGCTGGCCGCCGCGCTCCTTTGGCTCGATCCAGATCTGGAAGATCTTCGTTAGGTCGCTCTCGCGGTTGTATTCGGAGTGACGAACGCCCGACCCCGCGCTCATCACCTGGACGTCGCCCGCCTCAGTCCGACCCGTATTGCCCAGGCTGTCCTGATGCGTGATCGCGCCCTCGCGGACATAAGTGATGATCTCCATGTCGGCATGCGGATGCGGCGGAAAGCCGGTGCCCGCCGCGATCGCGTCGTCGTTCCACACCCGGATCGGCCCCCAGCCCATCCGCGACGGATCGTAATAGCTCGCGAACGAAAAATGATGTTTCGCGTCCAGCCAGCCGTGATTGGCACCACCGAGCGTGGCGAAGGGGCGATGGTCGATCATGCTCTGTCTCCTCGAAAGTCCGATGAAGCGACGTAGCGCTTCGTTGCCCCCAAGATGAGCGTTCGGCCACCGTTTCGAAATAGGGATGACGGCATCACATCGTTGCCGGAATGCGACCGTTCAGGCGCGAATATAGAACAGATGCGTCCGCACCTTCGCCACCTTCACCATCGTGTCGCGCCAATAGGGCACCATCCAGTCGGTATGATAGTGCGTCGCCCGCCCGACCGGTCGATAGACACGCCCCGCCAGCGCCTCGCGCGCCGCCCGCCGCGCGCCGCCCCAGCCCCAATGGATCGTGCGGCGCCGGATCGATCCGTCGCAGGTGAACGAGAATTGGCACCCCGTCACCCGCGACGATCCCTGATAGACGACACCGCAGATCGTTCGCGGAAATCCCGGCGCCCGCACCCGGTTGAGGATGACCTGGATCACCGCGCGCTGGCCCGGCCGGTCGTCGCCCGCCTCGTATAGTGCCGCCGTTGCCAGGCACTCGGTCGCCTGCGCGCGTTCCGCCGGGCCGCCTCGGAAGCGATAGCGGATCGGCGGCAGCCAGCGCCTGGCCTCGATCGGCACCCTGGCATTCGACGCACGCGCCTCGGCCATCGACATCGGCTCGGGCAAGTTGGGCACCACCTTTTCCGGGCGCCACGGCCCCATCACCCCGGCGGCGATCACCACGAACGCCACGACGCCGATCAGCAGCAACCAGCGCTCCGCCGCGCCCGGCGCCTGGCGCCGACGGGAACGGGATGATCGACGTTGCGCCATGGAAGCGCCTCTACCATCCAAATTGCCGCCCGCCAGCGGCGGATGAGGCTATGCCCGGCGCGCCGCCATGCGGGCGAACGACAGCACCACGGCAAAGCTCAGCACCGGCACCAGCAGCGCCATATTGATCCCGGCGAGATCCGATACGCGCCCCATCGCGCCGGTCAGCACCGCGCCGCCGATGATCGCCATCACGATCAGCGACGCACCCGATTGCGCCAACGGCCCCAGCCCGCGCAGGCCGAGCGCGAAGATCGTCGGGAACTGCACCGACATGAAGAAGCTCGCCGCCACCAGCGCCCACAGCCCCGGCTCGCCGCCGACGAAGGCCGCAACCAGCGTCAGCAGCGCGGCGACCGTCGCAAACACCGCCAGCAACGTCGCCGACGCGATCCGCGCCATCAGCGCCGATCCGACGAAGCGGCCGATGCCGAACAGCACCAGGCTGGCGAACAGATAGTCCGCCGCCGACCGCTCGATCATGCCGGCCACGTTCGCCTGCGCATAGCGGATGGTATAGCTCCACAGCCCGACCTGAGCGCCGACGTAGAAGAACTGCGCGATCACCGCGAAGCGCAGCACCGGCTGCCGCAGGACCGACGCGACGCCCGCCAATCCCGCGCCCTCCGCCTCGTCGCGATGCCGCGGGAAGCGCACCAGCAACGCCGCCACCGCCACCGCCAGCACCACCAGCCCGATCGCCAGATACGGCAGCTGTACCGCCGCCACCTCCTCGCGCAGCAGTGCAGTGCGTGCCGCGGGCGCCATCACCGCGATCTGCGCAGGATCATGCCCCAGCTCCGACAGGATGAAATATTTGCCGATCAGCACGCCCGCGACGGTCCCGACCGGGTTCGCCGCCTGCGCCAGCGTCAGCCGCCGCGCCGCGCCTGCGGGATCGCCCAGCTCCGCGATCAACGGGTTGGCGGTCGTCTCCAGGAACGCCAGCCCGCTCGCGATGACGAACAGCGCAGCGAGGAAATAGCGATACTCGCCATAATGCCCCGCCGGATAGAACAGCAGCGCGCCGATGCCGTACAGCGTCAGGCCGATCACGATCGCGGTCTTGTATCCCCGCTTGCGCGCGACGATCGCCGCGGGGATCGCGAACACGAAATAGCCGATGTAGAAGGCCTGCTGGACGAAGCTGGTTTCGAAATCGCTCAAGCTGAAGGCGCGGCGGAATTGCGCGATTAGGATGTCGTTGAGATTGTTCGCCATTCCCCACAGGAAGAACAACACCACCGTCAGGATGATCGCCGGCCGGAACCCGCGCGCCTGCTCGCCCTTCATGCCACACTCCTCCTCCACGGCCGCATCGCTCTTGTCGGCGACGACGGCGTTACCCGCTGGTGTCGCGGCCCAGCGCGCGGTCGAGATGAACATAGCCGCCGTCGACCATCAGCCACTGCCCCGTCGTATGCCCAGCGCGATCCGATAGCAGGAACAGCACCGTATCGGCGATCTCCTCCGCGGTCGTGAACCGCTGGCCCAGCGGCACCCGCGCCGCAATCTGTTCCACCGCAGCATCGGCATCGGGAAAGGTCTGCAGCCACTCGCGATACAGCGGCGTCATCACCTCCGCCGGCACCACCGCATTGACGCGGATGCCGTCTCCGGCCAGCGCCGCCGCCCACTCCCGCGTCAACGCCAGCTGCGCGCCCTTGGCGGCGGCATAGGCGCTGGTGTTGCCTTGGCCCGTCAGCGCCGTCTTCGACGATATGTTGACGATCGTCCCGCGCGTGGCGCGCAGATGCGGCAGCGCGGCCCGCGCCATGGTGAAGTAATGGATCAGGTTCGCGTCGAGCGACCCCCGGAACGCCGCCGGCGTCGCGTCGAGCCCGATCGAGTCATTGGCGCCGGCATTGTTCACCAGCGCATCGATCCGGCCATAGCGCTCGGCCGTCGCCGCCACCGCGGCTTCGCAGGCGGCATCGTCGGCCAGCTCCGCTTCGACGAACGACCAGTCCTTGCCCAACGCCGCCGCCGTCGCCGCGTGGGGGCCGGTGCGAGACACGATCACCGGGATCGCGCCCTCCGCCGCCAGTCCGCGTGCGATCGCCGCGCCGATGCCCGATCCGCCGCCGGTCACGATCGCGACCCTGCCGGCGAGCCCCAGCTTCACGCGCCGAACCTGTAGTCGCGCAAACTCTCGGGCTTCATCTCGATCGAATAGCCCGGGCGCTGCGGCGGCATGTACGCGGCGTCGCGGATCACGCAGGGGTCGATGAAATGCTCGTGCAGATGGTCGACATATTCGATAACGCGTCCGTCCATCGTCCCGGCAAAGCACAGATAGTCGATCATCGACAGATGCTGGACATATTCGCACAGGCCGACGCCGCCTGCATGCGGACAGATGGGCAGGTCGAACTTTGCCGCGAGCAGCATCACCGCCAGCGCCTCGTTCACCCCGCCGATCCGGCACGCGTCGAGCTGGACGATGTCGCATGCGCTCGCCGCCATGAACTGTTTGAACAGGATGCGGTTCTGGCACATCTCGCCGGTCGCGACCTTCACCCGGCCGATGCCACGGCGGATCGCCCGGTGGCCCAGCACGTCGTCGGGGCTGGTCGGCTCCTCGATGAACCAGGGATCGGCGAAGGCGAGCGCATTAACCCACTCGATCGCCTCGCCGACCTCCCACACCTGGTTGGCGTCGATCATCAGCTCGCGGTCGGGGCCCAGCACCTCGCGCGCGATGCGCACGCGGCGGATGTCGTCGATCAGGTCGCGGCCGACCTTCAGCTTGATGTGCCGGAACCCGGCATCGACCGCCTCCTGCGCCAGCCGCCGGAGCTTGTCGTCGGGATAGCCCAGCCACCCCGCCGAGGTGGTGTAGCAGGGATAGCCGTTCGCCTCGAGCGTCGCGATCCGCGCCGCCTTGCCCTCCGCCCGCGCCGTCAGCAGCGCCAGCGCCTCGTCGGGGGTGATCGCATCGGTGATGTAGCGAAAGTCGATCGCGGCGACGATCTGCTCGGGCGTCATGTCGGCGACCAGCCGCCACACCGGCTTGCCTTCCGCCTTCGCCCACAAGTCCCACAGCGCGTTGACCACCGCCCCGGTCGCGAGGTGGATCGCGCCCTTGTCCGGCCCGATCCAGCGCAGCTGGCTGTCGCCGGTCAGTCGCCGCCACATCGCGCCGGGCGCCGCCGCCATCTCGGCCAGGTCGATACCCACCACCAGATGGCGCATCGCCTCGATCGCCGCGACGCACACGTCGTTGCCGCGCCCGATGGTGAAGGTCAGGCCATGCCCCTCGAGCCCCGGCGTATCGGTGTCGAGCACGACATAGGCCGCCGAATAGTCGGGATCGGGATTCATCGCGTCCGATCCGTCGAGCGACAGGCTCGTCGGGAAGCGCAGATCGATCGTGCGAAGCCCGGTAACGCGGGTCAATTCACCCACCCGCCGTCTATTACATGGACGGCGCCGGTCGTGAAGCCCGCCTCGTCGCTGGCGAGATAGGCGACCAGCGCGGCGATCTCCTCCGCGCGGCCCAGCCGGCCCATCGGCTGGCGCGCGACGAAGGCGGCATCGGCATCGGCCACCGCCACGCCCTGCGCCGCCGCCTGGTCGACGACGCGCTGGCGCAGCGATGGCGTCTCGACCGTGCCGGGGCAGATGCAGTTGCAGCGGATGCCGCGACCGACGAAATCGGCGGCGACCGCCTTGGTCAGCCCGATCACCGCGCCCTTCGATGCGCCATAGGCGCAGCGGTTGGGAATGCCCTTCACGCTTGATGCGATCGACGACATGTTGACGATCGCACCGCCGCCCTTGTCCAGCATGCCGGGCAGGAATGCGCGGATCATGTGATAGCTGGCGTGGACGTTGAGGTCGAACGACAACGCCCAGTCCGCCTCGCTGCCTGCCAGGATATCGCCCGCCGCGACATAACCCGCAATGTTGCACAGCGTATCGATCGCGCCGATCCGATCGGGCAGCGCAGCAACCTCGGCGGCGTTGGTCAGGTCGACCAATACCCGTTCGACACCGTCGATGGCGTTCAGCGCGTCGCCGTCGCGGTCGAGCGCCCACACCTTCGCGCCCTCGTCACGCAGCCGTTCGGCACTGGCACGGCCGATACCGTTCGCTGCGGCAGTGACGACCACCACCTTATTCAAAAATCGCATCTTTTCCCCCCGGTCTTGCATCATGCGCCGGCATTTTCATTAGTCAAACGTAATTTCACTTGGAAGTAAAGCCGCCGACGCCCGCCACCGCCAGCTTCGCCGCAGGCACCGCGGTCGCGGCGAAGCTGAGGCGCAGGAAGCGCGCCCGACGCGGCGTGGCGAACGCGATCCGCTGCGTCGACAGCGCATAGGCGATGTTGGCGAACTCGCCGCTCGCGCCCGGCTGCCAGCTTCGCCCATCGACGCTGGTCTCCACGACATAGCCCTTGGGCGGCGCCGCATCGGTCATCACCTGTCGCGACGGCGTCAGGCTGAAACCGGCCAGCATCTCCGCCTGGCCAAGGTCGAGCGTGACGCTCGCCGGCTTGCCCGCGACGGGCGCCGGTTGCGTCCAGATCGTCTTGGCATCATTGTCGAGCAACACGTCGGCCCCAGGCGCCGACGCCGCCACGATCCGCCACCCGGCGGTCGACAACACGCTGGGATCGCTCGACACGATCGCCGGCACCGGCACCGGCGCCACCGAACGGAACAGCGAAACCTCGCTGATCGCGGGGCAGGCCGTGCCCTCGAGGATGCGCAGTTGCAACCGCCGCGCGGTCACCGGCTGGGGCAGGCGGATGATCCGCTGCGCCGAGATGCACTCGTGGACCGCCAGCTCGCGCCAGGCACCGTCGATCTGAACGTCGACCGCGAATTTCGTCACCCGGATACCGAGCGGCAGATGCTCGCGGATACGGATCAGGTCGAACGCCCGCCCCGGCGGCAGGTCGAGCACCAGCGTCGCCTGCGTCACCTCGTCGGGTGTCGACCAATAGCTGTCGCGCCTGCCGTCGAGCACCTTGTCGGCCGCGAACGCCGATCCCCGCTCGTGGCTGGCATGCGCCACCGCGCCCTGCGCCAGATCGCTCGCGAAGCTCGCCCGGATCGCATCGCCGAAGCTTTTCAGGATCTTCGCATCCTGGTGGGGAATCCGCCCACGCCGGTCGGGCGGCAGGTTGAGGTGCATGTTCGTGCCCCGCCCTACCGACGTGTCATAATAGCGGACCAGATTCTCGGGACTACGGACCTTCGAATCCTCGTCGCTGTGATAGAACCAGCCCGGCCGGATCGACGTGTTGGTCTCCGCCGGCCACCACAGCGGCGCCCCGCGGACGCCCGAGTTACCCTCCGCCTGAACGTAGGCGTGGTTGGGCATCGTCGGCCAGCACGGATCGCCGGCGATGCCGTCCTCGTTCCCGACCCAGCGAATATCGCTGCCCAAGGGATCGAAGGTGCAGGCCTTGGGCTGGTGCTGGTGGACCAGCGCGATGATCGACGGCCAATCGTAATAAGCCGGCGCGTCGATCTTCCGCGTCTCGCGCGCGCCGCCGTAATAGCCGTCGCCGCCGTTCGCCCCGTCGAACCAGAACTCGAACAGCTCGCCATAGCGCGTACACAGCTCGACGACCTGCTTGCGATAGTAATCGATATAGGCCGGTCGCCCATACTCGGCGTGGTTGCGGTCCCATGGCGACAGGTAGAGCCCGAACATCAGCCCGGCGCGCCGTGCCGCCTGCTCCAGCTCCCCGACGATATCGCCCTTGCCCTGCTTGTAGGGCGAGTTGCGGATGCAATGCTCGGTCAGCATCGTCGGCCACAGGCAGAAGCCGTCGTGGTGCTTCGCGGTCAGGATGATGCCGCGCATGTTCGCCGATTTCGCCGCAGCGACGATCTGGTCGGGGTCGAAATCGGTCGGGTTGAACAGCGCCGGGCTCTCGTCACCGAAGCCCCATTCCTTGTCGGTGAAGGTATTGATCGAAAAATGGATGAAGGCGTATTGCTCGTGGCCATGCCACGCGAGCTGGCGCGGCGACGGTGTCGCCCCCCAGGGCGTGGGCGCGCCGGTCCGGTCGCTCGCGGCGAAGGCGGGGGCGGCGGACAGCAGCGCGCCGGAGGCGACGAGGTGGCGGCGCGTAAGTTCGGTCACCGTTGGGCTCCAGTCAAATGTTCGGGGATCAGCCAGGTTTCGGCGATCTGATGGCCGCGGCCGCTGCCGCCCATGCCGGGCGGGCGGGTCCAGCCCAGCGTCAGCGTGCCGCCCGCCGTCGCGGCGGCGGGGATCGCCACCTCGACCGTCTCGGGATTGCGTGTGCGCGGGCGGTACGGGTGTAGTTCGATCGTATCATTGGCGACCAGCCGCATCGACAGCGCATAATCCTCGCCGGCCCAGGTCGCGACCAGCCGATAGCGCCGCCGGGGATCGAGCCCGGTATAGCGCAGCGTCAGCGGCGCATCGTACAGCGTCTCGGCATAGCTGATCTCGGACATCCGCCAGCCATCGTCAGGCGTCCGGTCGGCGATGCCGTCGATCGCGCTGGCGAAGCCCGGCGGATCGGCGGCGAGGCCCGCTCCCCGCACCAGATGCGGCTCATGGTCGGGATCGCCCAGATCGTCGTACAGCGCCCCCTCGGCCGCCCGGGCATGATCGCCCAGCCGCACCAGCGCCGCCCGGTCGGTCGCCGCCCTGATCCGCGGGATCAACCAGTGCCGATCGTCGAGTGTCACGTCGACGCGATCAAGATTGGCCCCGCGCTCGACGCTCGACGCGCCGTATAGCGGAACGCTCAGCTGCAACCGAGCACCGGCATGAGGTCGCGCCGCCAACCCGAACAATCGCTTACGCAGTGCCTTCGCCTCGGCGCCGTCCGGCACCGCATAGGCCGCGATCGCCACCGCCCCGTCGGCGCGCAGCAGTGCCGCCCGCGCCGCCGCATCGCGCCGCCGCGCCTCGCCCAGCCGCGCTCGCACCAGCGCATCATAGACCGCGCGATAGCGCAGGCTGTCGGCTTGCCAGCCGCTACCCTGCATCCGGTCGACCAGCGCCAGCGTCGCATCGATCGACGCATTCGCCGCCGGGTCGCCGACCCAGTTGCGCTCGAGCGCGAACGCCGCCTCGCCCGCACGCACATCGCCGATCACGCTGCGCCCGTAATCCGCCATCAGGCTGCGCGGCTCGGCCTGCGGCTCCCACGCCAGCCGCATCCACAGAAACTGGTTGGCGTCGTCGTTCACCCCTTCCGAATAGGTCGTGAACCCGCTCGTCAGCGCCATGAAGCGGCGGAAGATCGCGGTCATCGCCAGCGGCCGGGGATCGATCGGCTCGCGCCCCTCGGTCAGCGCGAAGGCGGGGTGCCAGCGATCGACCGGGAATTGCGCATGCATCGTGTGACCGATGTCGGGATAGAGCTCGATCGGATAGCGCGCGGGGATGCGTCGGAGCTGCACCGGCACGGGGTCGCGCGATTGCGGCCCGACGAACACCCCGGTCAGCCAGGCGGGCTGCCTCGCCAGCTCGGCGTAAAAGGCCTCGTAGCCCGCGGCATCGAACCCCTGCGTGGACAACCACACTCGCGCAGCGGGATTGGTCGCCCGCACCATCCGCGCCGCTTCCCCTGCAACGCCGAACAGCAGCGGCGGCGCGGTATGGCCGGGATCGCCACCTGGCATGTAGAAGGCGTCGATCTGCGGCAGCGCCCCGAGCAGATCCCGCAGCCGCGCCATCTCCGCCGCGGTCTCACCGGGTTTCCCATAGTCGCCGAGCAGCGGGTAATAGAGCGCGAAGTCGATCCCCAAAGCGTGCGCGGCATTGCCGATCCCGCGCAGCGTCTCGATCGGCGGCGCGGGGAAGAGCGGGCTCGCCGCGGCATCGTCCGAAACCGGCGCGATTACCTGCACCCCGCTCGCACCCCAGAGCGCCAGATCCTCGATCCGCCGCCTGAACATCGGCAGCGTCCAGGCGTCGTAGCTGTTGTTCTTGGCGCGATAGCCGATCTGGGTCAGCCGTCCCGCATAGACCGGTGCCTCATCGACCGGCCCCGCCACGGCAACCCCACCGCCGCGCCACGCCCTGAGCACCCAACCCGCGCCATAGACGAGCCCGCGTGTGCCCGCAGCGATGACGACGGTCACGCGCCCGACACGCCGCACCGCATAGCCCTCACCCGCCACCCCGGGGGAGCGCCAACCGCGGCCGACGATCGCCTCGGCCTGCGCCGGGGGCGCCACCACCAGCATGTCGCGGCACCGTCCCCGCACCACGCGGGCGCCGCGCTCGTTCAGTCGCGTCGCCAGCAGATCGGCCGCGACGCCCTCTCCCGCGACGCAGCCGACCGGTGCCAGGCCTGCGATCAGCAGCGCCGCCGCGATCACGCCGGTGCGCGACCGAAAGACGGCGGGCGATCGGCCTTGTCGGAACCGAACGCCTTGTTGGGCTCGGCCCCCATCGCGAAGCGAAGCGTCCCGCCCTTCGCCAGCTCGGCATGAGCGATCCAGCTCTTCGTCCAAGGCCGCCCGTTCCACGTCACCGACTGGACATAGGGGGTGTCGGCACGGTTGCCCGGCGCCTCGATCGTCAACGACCGGCCGCCACCGACCTGGATCACCGCGCGCTCGAACAGCGGCGAGCCCAGCACATAGGCCGCCTCGACCGGATCGACCGGATAGAAGCCCAGCGCCGACAGCACGAACCACGCGCTCATCTGGCCGCAGTCGTCGTTGCCGATGATGCCCTTGGGGGTATTCTGGTACATCTCGGTACACAGCCGCCGCACCATCGCCTGCGTCTTCCAGGGCGCGCCGACGTAGGCGTAGAGGTACGGCGCATGCTGGTCCGGCTCGTTGCCGTGCGCATATTGCCCGACCAGCCCGGCGATATCGGGCGGCGCATTCTTGGGCAGCGTCGAGGGCGCGGTGAACAGCGCGTCGAGTCGCGCCTCGAACGCCTGATCCCCGCCCATATGCGCGATCAGGCCATAGACGTCGTGCTGGTTCAGGAACGTCGCCTGCCAGCCGTTCGCCTCGGTATAGTCGCGCCACCACGGCTTGGGCATATGTCCCAGCTGGATCGGGTCGTACGGCGTCCACCAGCTGCCGTCGGCGAGCCTGGGCCGGGCGAAGCCGATGCTGGCGTCGATGACGTTGCGCCAGTTGCCGCTGCGCTTCAGCAGCCGTGCGGCATCGTCGGCCTTCCCCGCGGCGCGGGCGAGATGCGACGACGCCCAGTCGTCATAGGCATATTCCTGCGTCCGGCTGACGCTCTCGAACACTTTGTCAGCAGGCACATAGCCCATCCGATCGTAGAGATCGCGACCGAGCGAATTGTCCTTGTCGGGCGCGCTGAAATCGAACGACCGCTTCGCGATCGCGGGCCACGCCGCGGCATAGTCCGCCGCGATCCCCTTCGCCTGCGCCTCCGCCAGCACGGACACGCCGTGCCAGCCGATCATCGTCCCCGTCTCCTTCGCCTGGAGCGGCCAGACCAGCGGGCCATAGGGCGATTGCGTGGTCTGGCGGATGATGTCGTCGACCAGGCTCTTGACCCGTCCAGGCGCTACCAGCGTCAGCAGCGGGTGGAGCGCGCGATACGTGTCCCACAGCGAATAGGTGCTGTACGCCGCGCCGCCTGCGGGCACGCGATGTACCTGCCCGTCCATGCCGGCATAGCGCCCGTCGACGTCGCTGAAGAGCGTCGGCGCCAGCTGCGCATGGTACAGCGCCGACGCCATGATCGTGCGCTGGTCCGCCGTCCCGCCCTCGACCGCGATGGTGCCCAGCGATGCCGCCCACGCCCTTGCCGCCCGGCGCCGGACGCCGTCGAAGTCCCAAGCCTTCGCCTCCGCCGCCAGGTTCGCCCGTGCGCCCGCGACATCGACGCCGGAAATGCCGCAGCGGACCAGCAGCGGCGCGTCGCCGGCGCGGTCGTAATGCAGCACCACCTTCAGCCGCTTGCCCGCGACCTCGGTCGTTCCCGCCGGCTGCTCGGCATCCGCGTCGCCATAAAAGGTCACGCGATCGGGCTTGCGCGACAGCTGCATCGCGAAGTGGATCCGGCGTCCCTTGGCCCAGCGGTTGACGGTACGGCTACCGGTCAGCGTCCCGTCGCGATCGATGGCAAGGCTCGCGCCCTCGACCAGCGTGCCGCTATCCCATTTGTCGAGCACCATGTGCGCTAGGTCGACCAGCACATGCCCCGCCCCCTTGAGGAAGGTATAGCGATGCCAGCCCGTCCGCTCGGTCGCGGTCAGCTCGGCGAGCACGCCGCTTTCCAGCCGGACGCGATAGTAACCCGGCTCCGCCAGCTCGTCCGAATAGCGCTGGCGATAGCCCGCGTCCGGCTGGTCGAGCGGCCCCGGCTCCAGCTTGACCGGCCCCGTCGTCGGCACCACCAGCACGTCGAGCATGTCGCCGATGCCCGTGCCCGACAGATGCGTGTGGCTGAACCCCATGATCGACGCGTCGCCATGGTGATAGCCCGAGCAGGTGTCCCACCGCGCGATGTCGGTGTCGGGCGACAGCTGCACCATCCCGAACGGCAGCGTCGCGCCCGGATAGGTATGGCCGTCGCCGCCGGTGCCGACGAACAGGTTGGGCTTCGGCACCGGCAGCGGCGCGGCGATCGCGGGCAGCGCCGCGACCACCGCGCCGAGCGCGCTGCCGGCCAGCAACTGGCGGCGATCGATCGTCATTTCGGCAACTCCTGCGCTGCGCCCGTCAGTTCGGTGTCGACCCATTGCCCGGCGCCGTCGCCCGGCTGGCCGCCACCGATCCAGATGCGATATCTGCCCGGCACCACCCGCCGCGTGCTGTCGCGCGACACGACCGACAGGCTGCGCGGCTCGATCGTCAGCGCGACGTTCTTCGCCTGACCCGGCTTCAGCGACACGCGCACGAAGCCCGCCAGCTGGCGCTGCAACACCGCATCGGTGAACCCCGGCCTCTCGTCGCTCGCCGGCGGCACGACATAGGCCTGCACCACTTCCTCACCCGCACGCGCGCCGGCATTGGCCAGCCGCACCCGCACCGTCACCGGCGCGCCGACCGCGCCGCCGCTCGCCACGGCATCGCTATAGCCGAACCGCGTGAAGCTCAGGCCATGGCCGAACCCCCACAGCGGCGTGCCGGTGAAATAGCGGTAGGTCCGCTCCTTCATCCCATAGTCGACGAACGCCGGCAGGTCGCTCGTTGCGCGATAGAAGGTGACGGGCAACCGCCCCGACGGGTTGTTCGCGCCCGCCAGCGTGTCGGCCAGCGCCGTCCCGCCCGCCTGCCCCGGATACCAGCTCGCCAGGATCGCATCGGCGCTTGCCGGATCGACCGCCACCGCGCTGCCGCTCGCCAGCACCAGCACGACCGGTTTGCCCGTAGCGCGCACCGCCTCGATCAGCCGCACCTGCGCCGCGGGCAGCGCGATGTCGGTTCGATCGCCGCCGACGAAGCCCGGCACCTGCACCTGAAGCGCCTCGCCCTCCAGGTCGGGCGACAGGCCGGCGACGATCACCGCCACGTCCGCCGCCTTCGCCGCCGCGACGGCCTCGGCGATCAGCGGCTCGGCGGGCGGCATCCACGACAGGCGGATGCTCTCGTCCTCGCTGCGGTGGTCGAGATCGAGCACCAGCGGCTGAGCGCTCCCGTCGCTGTCGATCGCGATCTCGACGCGCCCCTTCGGCAGTACGCCGTCATGCAGCACCCGCCCGCCCAGCGTCAGCTTCACCACATCGTGCTGCGTGCAGTCCTTCCAGCACTGCGCCTGGTCGACCACCAGTCGATAGCGCCCCGGCCCCGGCGGCGTGAACTCCGCCATCCAGTGCCCGTGCCAGCCCGTCACCGGCAGACCCGACCGCGGTGCCATGCGGTTGAGGTCGAGGTCGATACGCCGCTCGGCCCGTGTCTCCACCGTCTTGCCACCGACGCCGTAGGTCGCGCTCAGACCCCGCAGCGCCGTCTCCGGCACGACCACCGCCGCGCCATCCGCTAGCACCGATCCTTGCGCATAGGCGACGCTGCCGAACCGGGCCCGCAGCCCGGCAAGCGGGGTCACCGGCGCCGCGGCGCTGCCATGGTAATTGCCCTGCAACACGCCAAGGTCGTCGGCATTGGCCCCGATCACCGCCAGCTTCGTCGTCGGCTTCAGCGGCAACAGATCGCCCTCGTTCTTCAGCAGCACGATTCCCTTGCGCGCCGCCTCAAGCGCGATGGCGCGATGCGCCGGCGTATCCACCTCGGTCGGCTTGATCGACGACCAGCGCGATGTCCCGCCGAACGCGATCCCCAGGTCGCGCCGCGCCGTCAGCGAACGCACCAGCGCCGTGTCGACCTCCGCCTCGCTGACCAGCCCGCGTCGCACCGCCTCGGGCAACGCCGCATAGGTCGTCCCGCAATTGAGGTCGTTCCCGCCGCGGATCGCTGCGGCGGCAGCTCCTGCGCCGTCGAGACGATAATGGTGGAAGCTATGGATATTCCCCACCGCATCGCAATCGGACACCGTGAAGCCGGTGAAGCCCCAATCCTTGCGCAGCCGGTCGATCATCAGCGACGGCAGCGCGCACACCGGCGTGCCGTGGATCGAGTTATACGCACACATCACCGAGCGCGCCTTGCCCTCGGTCACCGCCAGCCGGAACGCGGGCAGATAGGTCGCCTCCAGGTCGCGCGGGGAAGGATCGACGTCGAACCCGTCACGCCCGGCCTCCGGCCCGCTGTGGACCGCGAAATGCTTGGGCGTCGCGATCACCTTGGGCTGCGCGGGATCCGGCCCCTGCAATCCGCGGACGAACGCCACGCCGAGCCGCCCCGTCAGATAGGGATCCTCGCCATAGGTTTCCTGCCCCCGCCCCCAGCGTGGATCGCGGAAGATGTTGATGTTGGGCGACCAGATCGTCAGCCCTTCATAGATGCGTCGATCCGCCGATGCCGGACGGGCGTTGAACTTGGCCCGCGCCTCGGTCGCGACGACGTCGCCGACTCGGCCGAGAAGCTCGACGTCCCACGTCGCCGCCAGCCCGATCGCCTGCGGAAACACCGTCGCGCGGCCGTTGCGCGCGAGGCCGTGCAGCCCCTCGTTCCACCAGTCATAGGCGGGCAGCCGAGCCTTCGCATCCGCCGGCGCGGTCGATTGCAGCTGCGCCGCCTTCTCCTCGATCGTCATCGCCGCGACCGCCGCGGTGACGGGGTCGGCCGCCTGCGCCGCCAGCACCAACCAGATCATCGCGCCAGACTCCGCGGCGTGAGTGCCTTTTTCAGCGTCGCCGCCGACGCCTTCGACCTCACCGTCACCGTCACGCTCTCTCCGGGTAACAGGTCGAAGCCGTCGTCCGACGGCTGCGCGCCGATGTCGCCGAAATCGAGCATCACCGCCCGCGCCAGCGCCTTGGCGCTCACCGTCACCGCGTTGCCGTTCCACGTCGCGGTCAGGCCCGGGTCGGGATAGGCCATGTCCTTGGGCACGCTGCGCTCCACGATCGTACGGCTTGCGACCCGCCCGTCGACAACAAGCTCCGCCACCGCATAGCTCGATGCCGAGGGCGCCTCGGCGAACAGGTCGGCGTCGGTCAGCGATACCACCTCGGTCGCCGACAGCGGCGGCAGCGTCACTGCCGCCTGGAAGCTGCGCAGCGCGCGCCCGTCCATCGTCATCGCCCGCACCCGCCACTCCGCCGCGATCGGCGTCGTCGCGTCGGACACCAGCACGACGCGCGTCGCATCGCCCTTGCGCTCGGCGACGATCGCCTGGGGCGCGAAGAACCGCCGCGCCGCATAGTGCAGCAGCTTCCACCGCCCCTCGTAATCGACGCTCGCCCACGACACCGCCGGCCACACGTCGTTGAGCTGCCAGTACAGCGACCCCATCGTCACCGGCCGGCACGCGCGATGATGCGACGCCGCCAGCTGAATCGCCTGCGCCTGGTTGACCTGCGTCAGGTACACGAAGTCCGCGAAATCCTTCGCCGGTCGCAGCCGCTGGTCGAGATACAGCCGGAGCCGCTCGTTGCCCTCGCCCGCCAGGAACTTCTGGTGCGCCTTCATCACCGGCGCGTCGGGCGCCAGCGCGCCCTTGCCGGCGAAATCGCGGATCGTCGCCAGGTCGGGCATCGCCTGGAAGCCATATTCCGACATGAAGCGCGGGCAGCCGTTCAGATAATTCTCGACCGGCTTCGATCCCGACCACACGTCCCAGAAATGCCGGTCGCCGCTGGCATCGGTATCGATGGGGCCTTCGTAGTCGGTCGACGGCGAGTTGTTCCAGTACGGCGTCCCCGGCGCATTGCGCGTCACCGCATCGCGCAGCACTCGATCGAACAGCACTGCCATGCCGACGCCGATCCGCTCCTGCTCGTCCGCGCCGATCGCCTTCTTGAACGCCTTGCGGTCGCCCCAATTCTCCCAGCCAGACAGGATCTCGTTACCGCCCGCCCACAGCACGATCGACGGATGGTCGGCCAGCCGCGCGACCTGTTCGTCGGCCTCGATGCGGACATTCTCGCGATAGGCGGCGTCGGGCGGCGTCACCGATCCGCCGAACATGAAGTCCTGCCACACCATGATGCCCAGCTCGTCGGCGGCATCGTAGAAGGCGTCGTCGAGATAATAGCCGCCGCCCCACACCCGGATCATGTTCATGTTCGCGGCGCGCGCATCGGCCAGCAGCGAACGCATCGTCGCCGGCGTGACGCGCGCGGGAAAGCTGTCGAACGGGATCAGGTTCGCGCCCTGGGCGAAGATCGCCGTGCCGTTGACGCGAAAGCCGAATGCGCCCTGCCCACGGATCAGGTCGACCGTCCGCAGCCCGATCCGCGAGGACACACGATCGTCGTCGCCCAGCGCCGCCTCGACCCGGTACAGCGGCTGCGCGCCATAGCCGACCGGCTGCCAGCGCTGCGGATTGGCGATCGTCAGCGGTACCGACACCAAGTTGCGCCCCGCGCTCAGCGTCACCCGCCGCTCCGCCGCGATCGCGGCGCCCGCCGGCGTCGTCACCGTGGCGCGCACCATCGTCGTCACCGCATGGTCGGCGACCACCTCCAGCTTTGCCGCGACCCGCGCCTCGGCATCGCCCAGCGCCTCCTGCTCGACGCGCAGGCGATCGATCCGCGCATCATCCCACGCCTCCAGCCGAACCGCACGCCACAGCCCGATCGTAACGATCCGCGGACCCCAGTCCCAGCCATAGCCGTACTTCGCCTTGCGGATGTACGGCGACGTCTGCTTGCCCTTGGGCTCGTCGCCGAAGGCGCTGTCATATTCGCCGGGCAGCGGGTTCTTCTCGGCCAGCACCATCGGCTGCAACCGCCTGATCGGCGAGGCGATCGCGACGACGATCTCGTTCGCGCCGGGCTTCAGCAACGGCTTCGCGTCCGCGCGCCAGCGGCGGTGCGCATTGTCGGCGGTCAGCAGCGCGCGGCCATTCACCGTCACGCGCGCAAAGGTATCGAGCCCGTCGAACACCAGGTCGAGGTGCCCGCGCGCCAGCATCGTCGGCGTGACGGTCAGCGTCGTTCGCCATTGCCAGTCGGTCAGCCCGACCCACTGGATCGCGGCCTCGTCCGTCCCCTTGAACGGATCGGGCACCTGCCCCGCCGCGATCAGATCCTGCTGGACGCTCCCCGGCACCCGCGCCGCGATCCAGCGCGCGGCGCGTGAATGCGCCTTCGCCGCCGCGCCATCGGCGGGATCGATCCGCACCTGCCAGCCGCTTGCGAGCGGGGTCACCGACTTGGCTGCTGCCGAGGCGACACCCGGCATCAGCAGCAGCAACGCCGCGATCACCAGCCTCACTTGGCGGCCTCGACCAGCTGGACCTTGCCGACCGTGTAATAGGGGTCGGTCGTCGGCGAGGTGAACTGGAAGCACACGTCGGCATCGCCCGGCATCGCCGGCAGCTTCCCCTCGAACGCGAAGCGCTGCGGCGCGGTCTTGGGGTCGGGCAACGGGAAGGCGCCGGCCGCGATCGGCTGCGCCGTCTTGTCGCCCGCCGCACGCCGCTTCGCCGCATCGATGCAGCCGACCTGCACCAGCAGCTCGCCGAAGTCGGACACGTTGTAATGCTGCTTCACCATGCGCTGCTCATGCGCCAGGCCGTAATGCCGCGCGAGCCGGACCACCTCGACGCGATAGCCCTTGGCGACATCGAGCGGCGCCTCGGGATAGAGCGAGCAGGTGTCGAACAGGTTGATGTTGTACGCTGGCGTATTGGCGGTCGATTCCGACGTCAGGGGCACGCGTAGCCCCAGCGACCCCGCCGGGCACTCCTTCATTTGCGAACTCTCGCGCATCAGCAGTGCCGTGCGCGACGTGTCGAAGCTGCGCACCGCCGCCGTCGCATTGCCGCTCGCATCGAACGCCACCGCGCGCACCGTGGCGCCGGGCTTGAGCGACAGCGGTGCGGCATAGGCCTTCGACCGCAACGTCGGCGCGCTGCCGTCGGTGGTGTAGCGGATCGTGCCGTACCCCGCCTGCGTCGACAGCGTCAGCGGCACCACACTCTTACGCAGCGCGTCGCCGCGCGTGCCCTCGATCTGATAGGCGACCGCGAACGCGCTGTCGGCGACATGCACGCCGCTGCGTTCCCAGCGGTCGCCCTGCCGCACCAGCCGCGGCAGGAACGCGGCATAGTCCTTTGCCCCCTTCGCCGCCCAGCTCACCTCCGCCACCGCACCGGCGCGTGGGAAGGCGTGATGCTGCAGCTGCCAGGGCGTGACGATATACTCGCTCCACAGGTTCGCCTGCGCGCCGAGGACGTGATGCGCCTTGTCCGCCGCGATCCCGGCGGGCAGCGGATCGTAATTATACACCTGCGCCAGCGTGATCGCGTCGTAGCGCCCCGGCGGCTCGTCGGGCAGCAGACTCTGGGTATAGTTGATGTACATCGGAGTGCCCGGCGTCATCACCACGTCGTGGCCCATGTTGGCGGCGTCGATCCCGCCCTTCTCGCCGCGCCACGACATGACCGAGGCCGATTGCGGCAACCCGCCCTCCAGGATCTCGTCCCAGCCGATCAGCCGCCGGCCCTTCTTCTCCAGATAGCGGCCGAACTGCTCGATCATCCAGCTCTGCAGTGCTTCCTCGTCCTTCAGCCCCAGCGCCTTGATCTGCGCCTGCACCTCGGGACTGCGCTGCCACTGATCCTTCACCGCCTCGTCGCCGCCGAGATGGATGTAGGTGCCGGGAAAGATCGTCATCAGCTCGTCGAGGACATCCTCGACGAAGGCGATGCCCTTGGGCCCCGGATTGAACAGATAGGGCATGATGCCCCAGTTGTTGCTGACCGCGGGCTTGTCGCCCAGGATGCCGAGCTCGGGATAGGCCGCGACCAGCGCCTGCGCATGGCCGGGCAGGTCGATCTCGGGCACCACGGTGATGCCGCGCTCGGCGGCATAGGCGACGAAGCGCTTCAGCTCGTCCTGCGTATAGGCGCCGCCGACCTTCTGCGCGGGCGCAGGCCCACCGGTCGAGGGCGGGGTACGCCAGCCGCCGATGCTGGTGAGCTTGGGATATTTCCTGATCTCGACGCGCCAGCCCTGATCGTCGGTCAGGTGGATGTGCATCGTGTTCAGCTTCACCGCCGCCATCGCATCGGCCATGCGATACAGTTCCTCGATCGGCTGGAAATGCCGCGCGACGTCGATCATCAGCCCGCGCCACTGGAAGCTCGGTGCATCGGCGATCGTCACCGCACCGATCCGCGCCGGCTTGCCGAACGCGGTGTCGGGGCTGGCGAGCTGTGCCAGCGTCATCGCGCCATAGACCAGCCCCGCATCGCCCGACGCCGCGATCGTCGCGCCCTTCGCATCGACCGTCAGCCGATACGCCTCGCGCCCCGCGACGCTCGCATCGCGCACGAAGCGGATCGGCCCCGCGTCCCCGCCGGTTTCCAGTGCGAGCCCACGCCACGCCTTGACCCGCTCCGCCAGCAGCCGCGCCGCCACGCGTGCGCCCGCATCGCTCGCCGGCACGCCGATGCGCATGCCCGTGGCGACGGTAAACGCACCGCTCGCCGGGGTAGCAGAGGCCGGCATCGGCAGCAGCGGCAGCGGGTCTGCCCCGGCCGATCCGGCGGCGAGGCCCAGGGCCGAGACCGCGGCAAGGAACAGGGGGAACCGGGGGGACAGGATACGCAACGCCTCTACTCCTTCAGCGACCTCGACGATGTCGCCCACCGTCATACCGACGGGCGCCGATAACAAGATGCCGCCCGCGGGAACGTCCGCGGGCGGCAGTGAGGGATGCCAACAGAGAGATCGAGCGTTGGCATCACGGGGAACCCCGTCGCGCATGGCCGGGGTGGCGACATTGCTGGGATGCCGCCGCCCCGCCACGGCTTACATCCGGAACGTCGCCGACAGCGAGAACACCCGGCCGTTCTTGTACACCGACGTCGGTGCGTCGGGCGTGCTGCTGTACTGGTAATAGGTTTCGTCGAGCAGGTTCTGCGCCGCGGCGCTCACCTGGATGTTGTCGGTCACCGCGTAGGACACCGACGCATCGAGCTGGCGATAGGCGTCGGTATAATCCTGACTCTGCTGACGACCGAAGCGATAGAAATACTTCGACCGGCGGTTGTAGCTGACGCGCGCCTGGAACGGCCCCTTCTCGAAATAGGGAACGATCGTCACGACGTTGCGCGACAGGAACGGCAGGCCGGTGGCAAGCCCGGTGTCGGCGTCGGTGAAGGTATAGCTTCCTGAAATACCGAAGCCCCAGATCAGGTTGGCGTTGCCCGACACCGAGAAGCCGGTGACCTTCGCCTTGCCACCGTTGACGGGGCGGCTGATCGAATAGGTCAGCGTACGACCGGTCACCGTGTTGGTCAGCGATACGCCGTCGACCGTCTGGTTGCCGATATAGTTCGAGATGTCGCGATAGAAGACCTCGCCGGCTAGGAAGCTGCCCGGTGCGAAATACCATTCGGTCGACACGCCGAAGTTGGTCGCCGCATAGGGCTTCAGGTCGGGGTTGCCGCCACTGCCTGAACGGGTCGTATCGTCGAGCGACAGCGAACCGGCAAGATCGCTATAGCGCGGCCGTGCGATCACCTTCGCCGCCGAACCGCGGATCACCACGTCCTCGCCCGCCTGGAAGATCAGGTTGGCGGCCGGCAGGAAGCGATCGTCGTTGGTCTTCACCCGCGTCGGTGCGAACACGTCGCCGCTGCGCGTGAAGAAGTTCGATTCGTCGCTGGTGTGGACGTAGCGGCCACCGATGTTGCCGCGGAATTTGCCCATCTCGAAGTTCGCCTGGACATAACCCGCCGCGATCTTCTCGTTGACCAGCCAATAGGCGTCCTTCGAGAAGCCACGATCGATATTGAAGTTACCGTACTTCGTCAGCGTGGCCAGGATGCCGTCCTTGTCCAGCGTCGCATAGGGCGTGCCGTTGCCGGTCGTGTAGAGCCCATCGTATAGATCGTCGGCGCGCACCACGAACGGCGTGTCCGCCAGCGTGAAGTTCTGGTTGGTGTAGATCGCGTTGCTGGTCTGGTAGTTGCTGTTGGCGTGGTCGACGTATCGACCACCGAACAGCAGAGCCTTGAACGGCCCGAAGTCCACATCGTGCTTGAAGTTCAGCTCGCCGAACTTCTCCTTGTCGACGGTGAAGCCGACCGACAGCGGAATACCGCCGATCTGCCGCGCGAAGAAGCGCTGGTTGGTGTCGTTGACGTTCTCGCCGCCGAGCGCCGTGAAGTTGCTCAGCCACTTGGTCGCGTCCGACGCCGGCGAGGCCCAGTTGACGTAGGTGTTGCGACCGTTCGCGCCGGCGGTGAAACCCTGCTTGGTGCGGAAGTCGAGCAGATATTCGGGGTTCTTGCCACCCGACGCGCGCGTCGCGCCGACGTTGCCGGTGATCTCCCACCCGCCCGGGCGCCAGTCGATCAGCATCGACACGGTGTCGTTCTTGATACGGGTCTTGCGATACAGCGTGTCGAGCTGGCCGGTCGCGCCGGTCTGGCCGTTGGGAATGCCGCTGAACGTCGCCGAGTTGACGATCCCCGGCGAATTGCCCGACGCGGGGATGAAGGTCGCTGCGGTGAGGCGCGATCCCTCATAGCCGTAGGTATATTCCGAATTCGACAGGTTGTCGTAATTGCCGCGGATGATCAGCGCGGTGCCGGTGATCGTCAGATTGTCGGTCGGCTTGGCCTGGATCGCGAGCGACCCCCCGATGCGCTGACGCTCCTGCTTGAAGAATTCATGCGCCAGGAACGAGGCGTAGCGCGCCTTGCTGAACGCCGCGATCGTCGAGGCGTTGGGCAGCGAACCGTTGATCGTCGCGCCGCTCGCCACCGTGCCGTTCGGGCCGGTGTAGACGATGTTGCCGTTGGCGTCCTTCGGATAGCTCTCCAGCAGCGCCGATCCGTCGCGATACCAGTAGACGGCGGTGCCGGCGCGGCTCAGCTGTTCCTTGTCGTAGTTGATCGCGCCGAGGATGCCGACCGTGCCCTCGTCGTTGTGCCAGCTGTACAGCGCGTTGCCGCGGAAGCTGCCGCGATTGGCGCGGTCGTTGTACTCGCCGCCCGCATTGACCGAGATGGTGTTGGGCTTCAGATCGAGCGGACGCCGCGTCACGATGTCGACGCTGGCACCGATCGCGCCTTCCTGCAGCCGCGCCTCGGGCGTCTTGTAGACGATCGCCTGGCTGATGATCGCCGGCGAGAGCAGCGAATAGTTGAAGGTACGGCTCGACCGGTCGGACGGGTTGCCGCCCCAGTCAGCCGACGCGACCGAGTGGCCGTCGATCGTCAGGCGGTTCAGCGCCGGCTCGACGCCCGCGATCGACAGCTGCTCGCCCTCGCCGAACTGGTGGTCGACGGTGACGCCCGGCAGGCGCGCCAGCGATTCGGCGACGTTGTTGTCGGCCAGCTTGCCGACGTCTTCGGCGCTGATGACGTCGACGATCGAATCGGCGCGACGCTTGGTGTCGATCGCGTCGGTCAGGCTCTTGCGAATACCCGTGACAACGACGTCGTCGCCGCCGCCCGACAGCTGATCGCCCGTCGTCGTCTGCGCTATCGCCGGCACCGCGACGCACGCACATGCCGTCGTCAGCAGAAGTAATTTGAATTGCGAAACCATGTCCACCCCCTTCGCCCTGTCGGCCACGTCGGCCACTCGCTTCCCCGCGCTCGCAAAGCGCCCCTCGCCGCGTCTCCCGCGACATCGTGTCGCATCGGCGCGGCTTGAGACCGATACGTAACCAATATCGGACCATTGACGCAATGAAATTTTGCAAATTTGTTTCTTCTGTGAAAAATACGATCTATCCGGCGGGCACGAGCGATCGTTTTGCGAGATATGTCGGGGGACATTTCGGGGGAGAATCGGCAGTCGTACTGACATTTGCTGTGTGTCAGGCCGACGCTGGAAGGCTTCGCATACCGTCTGGAGATCGACCGAAGGATGGGTACGGGCGCGCGGATCAGCAGGGGCTGGGAAGGTAATACCAATAGGACCATTGCCAGGGTGGCGAGGGCTGGGTAGCCATTGGAAAGAGAGGGAGGGCAAATGACGTTCATGTCGCGGATCGGCGCCCTCGCGCCGGCGGACCCGACGCCGCTCTATGTCCAGCTCGCCGGGCTGGTGCGCCGGGCGATCGCCGACGGCGTGCTCGACGAGGGCGCGTCGCTGCCCGGCGAGCGCGATCTCGCCAGCGAATATGACGTGTCGCGGATCACCGTGCGCAAGGCGATGGCCGAGCTGGTCGAGGAAGGCCTGCTCGTCCGCCGCCGGGGTGCCGGCACCGTCGTCGGCCGTCGTATCGAAAAAAGCTTCGCGCGGATCACCTCCTTTTCGGAAGACATGACGTCGCGCGGCCGGGTGCCGTCTAGTCGCTGGATCACCCGCGCCGCCGGCCTCGTCACGCCCGAGGAATCGATGCAGCTCGGCCTGTCGCCGGGCGCGCCCGTCCTTCGTTTCCACCGCGTCCGCTCCGCCGACGACCTGCCGATGGCGCTGGAGTTCGCGACCGTTCCCGGCTGGTGCCTGAGCGGCGTCGACGATGTCGCGGTGTCGCTCTACGCGGCGCTCGACGCGGCCGGCCGCCGCCCGGTCCGCGCGCTCCAGCGGCTGCGCGCCGTGCCGCTGCTCGGCGCCCACGCCCGCCTGCTCGAGGTCGATCCCGGCACGCCGGTGCTGCTGATCGAGCGCTGCGGCTTCATCCGCGACGGCCGCGCGGTCGAATTCACCCAATCCTATTATCGTGGCGACGCCTATGATTTCGTCGCCGAGCTGACGGACCTATGACGATGGACACGACGCCCCTCACCACCAGCCTGATGGCCCGCGAGACCGCGGAGGCGCCCGTCGCCGTCGCCCGGCTGCTGGATGCCAACCGCGAGACGATCGCTGCGCTCGCCGCCGACCTGCGCGGCCGCCCGGTCCGCCTCGTCGGCACTTGCGCGCGCGGCTCGTCCGATCATGCCGCGCTCTACGGCAAATATCTGGTCGAAACGATGATCGGCGTTCCCGTCGTGTCGATCGCGCCCTCGGTCGCGTCGCTGTTCGCCGCGCGCGTCTCGACCGCCGACGCGCTGTGCGTCGCGATTTCGCAGTCCGGTCGCAGCCCCGACCTGCTCGCGAGCGTCGATGCCTGGCGCGCCGCCGGCATCCCGGTCGCGGCGCTGGTCAACGACGAGACCTCGCCGCTCCACGAGCGTGCCGACTGGCGCCTGCCGCTCAGCGCCGGGCCGGAACGGTCGGTCGCCGCCACCAAGTCGTGCATTGCCGCTATGGCGGGCTTCGCCGCGCTCGTCGCCGCCTGGTCGGGCGACGAGGCACTCACCGCCGCGGTCGAGGCGTTGCCCCAGGCGCTCAAGCGCGCGGTGGCGCAGGACTGGACTCACGGTGCCGCCCCCCTCGCCGCCGCGCGCCAGATGTTCGTCATCGCCCGCGGCTATGGCTTCGCCGCCGCGCAGGAGGCCGCGCTGAAGCTCAAGGAAACCTGCGCGATCCAGGCCGAACCGTTCAGCGCCGCCGAAGTGAAGCACGGCCCGATGACGATCATCGGCACCGGCTTCCCGATCCTCGCACTGGCGACGTCTGACCCCGCCGGCGACGGCGTCCGCGACGTCGCCCGCGAATTCGCCGGCCGCGGCGCGATCGTTCTCACCGCGGGCGACGACGCGATGCTGCCGGTCGAGGCGGCGCATCCCGCGATCCAGCCGATCCTGATGCTCGCCAGCTTCTACGGCCTCGCCGAACGGCTGGCGCGGATGCGCGGGCTCGATCCCGATTCGCCGCCGCACCTCGCCAAGGTGACCGAGACACGATGACCACGCACCGCTTCGCCAACGGCCACGTCATCACCGCCCATGCGGTGCTCGACGCCGCCGCGATCACCGTCGACGCCGATCGGATCACCACGGTCGAGCCGCTGACCGACAGCGCCGACGCGGTCGACCTCGACGGCGGCTGGATCTTCCCCGGCTTCATCGACACCCAGGTCAACGGCGGCGGCAGCGTGCTGTTCAACGACGACACCAGCGTCGACGGCATCGCTGCGATCGGCACCGCGCACGCCCGCTTCGGCACCACCGGTTTCCTGCCTACGCTCATCAGCGACCATCCCGATCGCATCGCGCTGGCGCTGGAGGCGAGCGACGCCGCCATCGCCGCCGGGGTGCCGGGCGTGCTCGGTGTCCATATCGAGGGGCCGTTCCTGGCGCCCGCACGCAAGGGCATCCACGACGAGGCGCGCTTCCGCCGCCTCGACGACGAGATGGTCGCGCTGCTCACCCGCCCGCACCGCGGCACGGTGATGGTGACGATCGCGCCCGAGCTGGCCGAGCCCCGGCACATCGCCGCGCTCCACGCCGCCGGCGTGCGCGTCAGCGCCGGGCATACCGAGGTCGACTATGACGGCGCGCTTGCCGCCTTCGACGCAGGCGTGACCGGGATCACCCATTTGTTCAACGCGATGCACCCGATGCTCGGCCGCGCGCCCGGTCTGGTCGGCGCCGCACTCGACGACGAGCGACCCTGGTGCGGGATCATCGTCGACGGCGTCCATGTCTCGCCGACCATGCTGCGGATCGCCATCGCAGCACGCGGGCCGGACGGTTTCATGCTCGTCACCGACGCGATGCCCTCGGTCGGCGCCGCGGAAAAGGACTTCATGCTCCAGGGCCGCCAGATCCGCGTCGCCGACGGCATCTGCTCCTATGCCGACGGCACGCTCGCCGGCTCCGACCTCGACATGGCGCAGGCGGTGGCGAACAGCGTCCACCTGCTCGGCCTCGCCCCCGACATCGTCGCGCGCATGGCCTCGGCCAATCCCGCCGCCTTCCTTGGCCGCGCGCAGGAATTGGGTACGCTCGCCCCCGGCCAGCGGGCCGACTGGGTACAACTCGCCGCCGACTTCACGCCGCGCGGCACCTGGATCGAAGGGAAGCAGGTCGCATGAGGATTGCGCGTCGCACGTTGCTGCTGGGCAGCGCAGGAACCCTGCTCGCCGGCCCGCTCCCCGCCTTCGCCGCCGCCAACCGCCGCGCCGACGGCCCGCCGATGCCGCCGCCGTCCGACGATCTGCCGCAACGGCTGCCGGTGACCGATCCTTCGCGCACGCTGCTCAGTCACGGCTGGCTGTTCCACGACGGCGAGGTGGAGACGCCGCCCCCCGCGGATCACGAAGAAACCTATATGAACGCCAAGGCCGGCGGCGCGCGCGGCCCGGCGGCGGTCGACTACGACGACAGCGACTGGCAGCCAGTGCAGATCCCGCACGACTGGGCCTCGTTCCAGCCGTTCGTGAAGACAGCGAACGTCAGCCAGGGCTACCGCCCGCGCGGCATCGGCTGGTATCGCCGCACGCTCCGCCTCGATCCGGCGGACAACGGCAAGAAGCTGGAGCTCCAGTTCGGCGCCATCGCCACCAACGCCACGATCTGGGTCAACGGAAGCGTCGTCGCGCACAACTTCTCCGGCTACAACAGCATCTACGTCGATCTGACGCCGTTCGCGCGCTACGGCGACGACCTCAACGTCATCGTCGTGCGCGTCGATGCCACCGCGATGGAAGGCTGGTGGTACGAGGGCGCCGGCATGTACCGCCACGTCTGGCTCGCGCGCCGCCCCGCCGTGTCGATCGCGACCGACGGCGTCCACGGCGACCCGCGCCAGGATGCGAGCGGCCAATGGCGCGTCCCCGTCACCGTCACGCTCGAGAGCATCGCCGACGTGGCCCGGCCCGCGACGATCGAGGCGCGGCTGCTCGACCCCTCGGGCCGCGAGGTCGCACGCGGCACCGCCCAGGCCACCGTCCAGCCGCTGACCCGCGGCCAGGCATCGCTGACCCTCGATGCCGGCACGCCGCAGCTCTGGTCGGTCGAGCGACCCCAGCTTTACACCCTCGTCACCCGCCTGGTCGGCGATACCGCGACATCGGACGAGCGCCGCACCGCGATCGGCTTCCGCACCGTCCGCTTCGATGCGAACCGCGGCTGCTTCGTCAACGACCGGCCCGTCAAGCTGAAGGGCGTCTGCCTGCACCAGGACCATGCCGGCGTCGGCGTCGCGATCCCCGACGCGCTGCTCGAATGGCGGTTGCAGCGGATGAAGGACACCGGCGTCAACGCCATCCGCTGCTCGCACAATGCGCCCGCGCCCGAGCTGCTCGACTATGCCGACCGGATGGGCTTCCTCGTCATGAACGAGAACCGCCAGTTCAACCCGGCGCCCGAATATCTCGACCAGCTCGAATGGCTGGTTCGCCGCGACCGCAACCATCCCAGCGTCATCCTGTGGTCGGTGTTCAACGAGGAGCCGATGCAGGGCACTCATGCCGGCGTCGAGATGGTCCGCCGCATGGCCGCCGCGGTCCACGCGCTCGACGACAGCCGCCCGGTGACGGCGGCAATGAACGGCCTGTTCTACGAGCCCGAGAACGTCAGCCAGGTCGTCGGCGTGATGGGCTTCAACTACTATCAGAAGGAATACGACAAGTTCCACGCGCTGAACCCGACGAAGCCGTCGACCAGCTCGGAGGATACCAGCGCCTTCATGACCCGCGGCGCGTTCGCGAACGACAAGGATGCGCACGTCATCTCGTCCTACGATACCGAGGCGGCACCCTGGGGCGCGACCTATCGCGACGGGTGGAAGCTGATCGCCGATCGCCCCTTCGTCGCGGGCGGCTTCACCTGGACCGGCTTCGACTATCATGGCGAGCCGACCCCCTATGAATGGCCGACGATCGCCAGCTTCTTCGGCATCCTTGACCTCTGCGGCTTCGCCAAGACCGCCTATGACATCCGCCGCGCGCAATGGATCGACGACCAGCCGGTCGTCGCCATCGCCCCGCACTGGACCTGGCCGGGCAAGGAGGGCCAGCCTACCAAGCTGCTCGTCACCAGCAACGCCGATCGCGTCGTCGTCCGCCTCAACGGCAAGACGGTGGGCGAGGCTGCGGTCGACCGGATCATGGGCAACGAGTGGACCGTCCCCTACGCCCCCGGTACGATCGAAGCGATCGCCTATCGCGGTGGCCGCGAAGTCGCGCGTGCGTCGCACGTTACCGCCGGTCAACCGGTCGCGCTTCGCCTGACTCCCGCGCGCCGCGTCATGGCGGGCGACGGCGAGGATACGCAGCCGATCACCATCGATGCGGTCGATGCACAGGGTCGCCACGTCCCCACCGCCAACCTCGCCACCAGCTTCACCGTCACCGGCGCGAGCATCATCGGCGTCGGCAACGGCGACCCCAACAGCCACGAGCCCGAGAAGGGCAATGCCCGTTCGCTGTTCAACGGCCTTGCCCAGATCATCGTCCAGGCGGACACCGGCCGCGGCCGCATCGCCGTCCGCGCCACTGCGCCGGGGCTGAAGCCCGCGACGCTGACGATCGACCGCCTCGCCGCCACCCCGCGCGGCGCGGAACCGATCGTGCGCGCCACCAGCCAGCTGACCGGGTGGCGCCGCTCGCCGCTGACCGCCGACCGCCCCGATCCCGCGGCGCCCGAGGGCAAGGGCTGGGAACGCACCTCGGTCGGCAAGCCGCTCGCCCCCGACGCCGCCACCGGCTGGCGCCTTTACCGCGCCAAGGTGACGCCGAAGAAGATCATCGCGACACAAGGCGGCACGCTGCGCCTCGATTCGGTCGCGGGTCGGGGCGAACTGTGGATCGACGGCCGCCGCGTCGCGGTAAAATCGAACGCCGCGCCTGCCCCGCTCACCGCGGCATGGCCCACCGGCGCGGGCGAGCACGTCGTCACCGTCCTCCTCGAACAGACCGCCGCCGCCCCTGCGGGCCTCCCCGGCATGGTCGTCGTCGAGCATAGCGCGCGATGAGCGAGTTCACGCTGATAGCCCCCATCGCCGGCTGGGCGATGCCGCTCACCGAAGTGGCCGACCCGGCGTTCGCGCAAGGCATGGTCGGCCAGGGGCTGGCGATCGAGCCGACCGGCGACACGCTCCATTCGCCGTGCGACGGCCAGGTGCTGACGATCCACGCCGCGCGCCACGCGATCACCCTGTGCGACGCGAACGGCGTCGAGCTGCTGATGCACATCGGCATCGACAGCGTCGCGCTCGGCCGTGACGGCTTCACCGCGCTCGTCGCGCCCGGCGATCGGGTGAAGACCGGTGATCCGCTGATCCGCTTCGACCTCGACCTGCTGGTGATGCGCGCCCAGGCCGCGACGACCCCGATCATCGTCGCCGGCGACGGCGTCACGATCGTCGAGCGCTTCACCGATCGCCTCGTCGCCGTCGGCGATCCGCTGATGCGCCTGTTGGTTGAGACCTCGGGCGACACCACGACGGCAAGCGGTGAACGCCACAGCCGCGACGTTACGGTCGCGCTCGACCATGGCCTCCACGCCCGCCCCGCCGGCCGCATCGTTGCTGCGCTGCGCGCGCTCGACGCCAGTGCCAACCTCCGCACCGGCGAGCATACCGCTTCCGCCGCCAGTTCGATTGCCCTCCTCGGCCTCGGGCTAAGCCACGGCAGCGCAGTCACGATCGACGCCGAGGGCCCCGACGCCGCCGTCGCGCTCGACGCCATCGCCGCCGTCCTGACGACGCCCGAGGCCAATGCCGCCCCGCCGCCGCCGGTCGCCAGGCCGGTCGTGACGCTACCCGACGGTGCGATCGCCGGCGTCTGCGCCGCGCCCGGCCTCGCCCTCGGCACCGCCCGCTGGCTCCGCCGCGCGCGCCCCGTCCCCCTCGCCAGCACCGGCGCAGTCGCCGAACGCGCCGCCCTCTATCGCGGCATCGCCGCGGTCGAGGCGCAGCTCGCTGCCGACGCGAGCGGTCATGGCCAGGCCGCGGGCGTCTTCGCCGCGCATCGCGAGATCCTCGCCGATCCCACCCTGCGCACCGCCGCCATCGCGCGCGTCCAGGCCGGCGACAGCGCCGCCGCCGCGATCCTCGCCACCACCGACGATCAGGCCGCGACCCTGCGCGCCTCTGCCGACGCCCGCATCGCCGAGCGCGCCGACGACCTGGTCGACGTCGGCGAGCGCGTCGCCCATGCCATCCTCGGCACGTCCGATGCCATGCCCTCGCTTGCCGCCGGCACGATCCTGCTCGCCGGCGACCTGTTGCCGTCGCACTTCGCCGCGCTCGACGCCGCCAGCATCGCGGGTATCGCCCTCGTCCGCGGCGGCCCGACCGCACATGTCGCGATCCTGTCGGCCGGAGCCGGCATCCCGATGGTCGTCGCGCTCCGCAATGCGCTGGAAGATGTGGCGGACGACACCCCGATGCTGCTCGACGGCGACGCGGGCTACGTCCTCGCAAGCCCCTCCGCCGACGTCATCACCGCCGCTAGGGCAACCATCGATCGCCGCACCGCCGCCGAGGCGCGCGCCCGCGCCCTCGGCGACGCCGCCGTGACCACCACGGACGGCACCGCGATCGCCGTCCAGGCCAACTGCGGCTCGGCTGCCGATGCCGCGACGGCGCAGGCGGCGGGCGCCGACGGCTGCGGCCTGCTCCGCACCGAATTCCTCTTCCTCGATCGCGCCACCGCGCCGGACCGGGCCGAGCAGCGCTGCGCCTATGCCGCGGTGATGTCGGCGCTGCCCGGCAAGCCGGTCACGATCCGTCTGCTCGACGTCGGTGGCGACAAGCCCGCGCCATACCTCGACCTGCCCGCCGAAGAGAATCCGGCGCTCGGCCTGCGCGGCGTCCGCGTCTCGCTCGCCAGGCCCGATGTTCTCGACGCCCAGCTAACGGCGATCCTGTCGCTGCCCGATCTTGCCCATGCGCGGATCATGGTGCCGATGGTCGCGAGCGCCGACGAACTCGCTGCCGTCCGCGCCGCGCTGACCCGCCTCGCGCCCGGCACGCACATCCAGCTCGGTGCGATGATCGAGACTCCCGCCGCCGCGATCGGCGCCGACCTGATCGCCCGCCATGCCGACTTCCTCTCGATCGGCAGCAACGATCTGGCGCAATACACCCTCGCTGCGGACCGCGGGAATGCGAGCGTCGCGGCGATGCTCGACGGCCTCCACCCCGCCGTGCTGCGACTGATCGCGGAAACCTGCACCCGGGCGGGCTCGACTCCGGTCAGCGTCTGCGGCGGTCTCGCCGCCGATCCGCTCGCCGCGCCAATCCTGATCGGCCTCGGCGTCCGCACCCTGTCGGTGCCGCCGGGCCGCATCGCCGCGACCAAGGCGCTCGTCACCGCTCACGCGCTGTTCGCATTGCGCACGCACGCGCAGCAGGCGCTGGCCCTCGCGTCCGCCGCCGAGGTCCGCGCGCTTGCCCGCCGTTTCGCCGAGGAGAATGCGGCATGAAGTCGCCGATCACCCTGCTCCAGCCTCTCGGCCGTGCGCTGATGCTGCCGATCGCAGTGCTGCCGGTCGCCGGCCTGCTGCTCCGCCTCGGCCAGCCCGACCTCCTGAACATCCCATTCGTCACCGCCGGGGGCGAGGCGATCTTCGCGCATCTCGGCCTGCTGTTCGCGGTCGGCGTCGCCACCGGCTTCGCGCGCGATGGCAACGGCGCCGCGGCGATGGCGGGCGTGGTCTGCTATCTCGTCATCGGCCAGGCTAGCCAGACCTTCCTCGTCGCCCCGCCCGGCACCGTCCCGCCGGGCAGCGCCGACGCCATCGCCGCCGCGCTCACGACGGCGTGGAAAGCGGCGCAGCTCGACAAGCTTCAGGTGCCGATCGGCATCATTGCCGGCCTTGTCGGCGGCGGCTTCTACAACCGCTTCTCGACCACCAAGCTACCGGACTATCTCGCCTTTTTCGGCGGCCGTCGCCTGGTGCCGATCCTCGCAGGGATCGCCGGGCTCGGCTTCGCGGCACTGATCGGGCCTAGCTACGGCTGGATCTCGGCCGGGGTCGACGGGCTCAGCCGCGGCGTCGTCGCGGCGGGCGGCTGGGGGCTGTTCGCGTTCGGCGTGCTCAACCGGCTGCTGATCGTCACCGGGCTTCACCACATCCTCAACAACGTCGCCTATTTCGTCGTCGGCGATTATCACGGCAAGACCGGCGACCTGACGCGCTTCTTCGCGGGCGATCCGACCGCCGGCGCCTTCATGAGCGGCTTCTTCCCGGTCATGATGTTCGGCCTGCCCGCTGCTTGCTTCGCCATGTACCGTTCGGCGCCGCCCGATCGGCGCAAGGCGGTCGGCGGCATGCTGCTCAGCCTCGCGCTCACCTCGTTTCTGACCGGCGTTACCGAGCCGATCGAGTTCAGCTTCATGTTCCTCGCACCCGTGCTGTATGCGGTGCATGCCGTGCTGACGGGCGCCAGCGAGGCGCTGATGAACGCGCTCGACATCCGCCTCGGCTACGGCTTCTCGGCGGGACTGTTCGACTATGTCCTGAACTTCGGCCGCGCGACCAAGCCACTGCTGCTGCTGCCGATCGGCGCCGCCTATGCGCTGATCTACTATGGTGTCTTCCGCTGGGCGATCGTCCGCTTCGACCTGAAGACGCCGGGCCGCGAGCCGCTCGAGCCCGGTGCCGCGGTCGCCGCGCCGGTGGCGGTCGACGATCGCGCCGCGGCCTATGTGACCGCGCTGGGCGGGCCCGAAAACCTCGTCGCGATCGATGCCTGCACCACTCGCCTGCGCCTGACCGTCGCCGATACCGGCGCGATCGACGAGCCTGCGCTGCGCGCGATCGGCGCCCGCGGCGTCCTCAGGCTGTCGCCGACCAGCCTGCAGGTCGTCGTCGGCGGCATCGCCGACGGCCTGGCGATGGACATGCGCGCGGTCGTCGGCAGCGGGCGCGCGATGCCCGCGCCGGCAATGGCGGTCGCCGAACCGCCCATCGCCCTGCCCCCGGCCATCGCCGCGGCGCTGGGTGGCAACGCCAACGTGGTCGAGGCCGCTACTCGCCCCGGCCGCATCCGCGCCATCGTCGCCGATGCCACGGCAGTCGATCATCCCGCACTCGCCGCGCTCACCCGCGCGGTGGCCGAGCCGACGCGCGGCACGCTGCACCTGATCGTCGCGCCATGACGCGGTGTGTTGCCGATTCAGCACAGTGGGCGACGTTTCACGGATAAACATTAGCTTTCCTTCTTGAAAGCTGATTCCCCCTATGGTTGCTGACGTCACGGCCACGATGCCCGCCAGAGCGGGCGCATGATGGCGAAAACGACAGGCAAGGGACCTTTCCGGGGATGAAGAACATGCACATGCTGCTCGCGACGACGGGCATCGCGCTCGCGGCCATCTCGGCGACGCCGGGCTGGGCGCAGACCGCACCGGCGCCCGCTGGCCAGATGACGGCTGACCAGGACGACGCCGCCGCCTCGACCGATACCAAGGCCGCGATCCAGACCGGCCGTACCGCCGGTGCGGAGGGCGGCGACGTCGTCGTCACCGGCACCCGCATTGCCCGCCCGAACATCGCCTCGGCCGCGCCGATCACCTCGGTGACGATGACCGACATCCGCCAGCAGGGCGCGGTCAACGTCGAGGACGTGTTGAACCGCCTGCCCCAGGTCGCGCCCGACGCGCAGCAGAACTATCAGGATTCGGACGGCCGCCAGCGGCTGAAGCTGCGCAACCTCGGCTTCGAGCGCACGCTGGTGCTCATCGACGGTCAGCGCCTCGGCACGCAGAACGGCCAGGACACGGGCATCATCCCGACCTCGCTCATCCAGCGAATCGACATCCTCTCGGGCGGCGCCTCGTCGGTCTACGGCTCGGACGCGGTCGCCGGCGTCATCAACTTCGTCCTGCGCAAGGACTTCGACGGCATCGAGCTCAACACCAACTATAATTTCTACAACCACCTCAACAAGACGAACATCGTCACGCCGCTGGCGCAGGCCAACGGCTTCACGCCGCGGCTCGGCCTGATCAACGACGGCGCCCGCGCCGACATCACCCTGACCGCGGGCAAGGGCTTCTTCGGCGACGCGCTGCACCTGACCGGCTTCGTCAACTATCGCCACACCGACCTGGTGCCCTATGGCAACCGCTCGACCTCGGCGTGCCAGCTCAACCAGTCGGTCAAGGACGGCCCGCTCAGCTGCCAGCTGTCGACCTACACGCCCAACGGCTTCGTCCAGCCGCTCAGCGGCGCCAACAACGGGCGCAGCCTGGTCAACAATCCTGACGGCTCGCGCACCTTCGTGCCGTATGGCGCGGGCAATGCGGCCAACCCGTATAACGGCCTGTCCTACCAGCGCGCGAGCGAGCGGTGGAACGCCGGCGGCTTCGTCACGCTGAAGCTGTCCGACGCGTTCGAGGTCTATGGCAACGGGATCTGGTTCCGCGACAAGTCGACCAACCCCTTCCCGACCCGCATCTACACCTATGGCGTGTTCGGCAGCTCGCCCTATCAGGTGAACTGCAACAACCCGTTCCTGTCAGCGTCGCAAGCGACGGCGATCTGCGGCGCGAATGCCGGTACCGGTACGCTGGCGCCGCTCGACGTGCGCTATCGCTTCGACAACTTCCCCGCGACGTCGGACACTTACATCAACCAGGGTGTCCGCGCGAACGCGGGCGTACGCGGCGACTTCGGCGGCGCGTGGCACTATGACATCGGCGGCGTCTATTCGCGCAACCAGCAGGATTACACGCCGGGCTTCTTCCCCGACGTCAACCGCATCAACAACTCGCTGAACGTCGTCAGCGTCAACGGCACGCCGACCTGCGCCGCGACCGTCGCCGGCACCGACCGCGCCTGCGTCCCCTTCGACGCGTTCCGTGCCGGCAACAACAACCAGGCGCTGTACAATTATCTGTTCACCGGCGCGCTCGGCACGTCGAAGAACGTCGGCATCCTCTATGACGCCGTCGCCACCGTTAGCGGCGACCTCGGCAAATACGGCATCACCAGCCCGCTGGCGACGCAGGGCCTGGCCTTCGCGATCGGCGGCGAATATCGCGAGGATCGCTTCTTCAGCACCGCCGACGCGCTGTACCGCGACCAGAACGGCGGCAGCGACATCGACCTCAACCAGCACGTCTGGGAAGGCAACGTCGAGGTGCAGGCCCCGCTGGTCCAGGACCAGAGCTGGACGCATCTGCTCCAGCTGAACGGCGGCTATCGCCTGTCGAAGTACAACACCAATTCGCAGAAGTTCAGCACCTACAAGATCGAGGGCGTCTGGGCGCCGGTCGCCGACGTCACCTTCCGCGGTTCGTTCAACAAGGCGCAGCGCGCGCCGACCGTGGTCGAGATCAACCAGGCGCTGGGATCGAGCTACGGCCTGCAGGGCGGCTCGCAGAATGATTTCTGCGCGCCGGTACCGCGTGAGGTCGCCGATCCGGCGAACCCGGGCAAGACGATCACCGTCACGACCCCGCTCGCCTCGCGCGACGTGTGCCGCGCGACCGGGCTCGCCGACAATCTGTACGGCAGCGCGACGCTGCTGTGCCCCAACAACCAGTGCACCGTGCGCACCGGCGGCTTTGCGTCGATCGACCCCGAAACCGCCTATACCAAGACGTTCGGCGTCCTGCTGCAGCCGCGCTTCCTGCCGCGCTTCGTCTTCTCGGTGGATCGCTACCTGATCGATCTCAACGACTCGATCGGCTACAACGACTATAGCTACTACCAGCAGGGCTGCCTCGACAGCGGCGGGTCGAGCTTCTTCTGCTCGAACATCGTCCGCAACCCGGGCACCGGCACGCTGTACAGCACGCCCGCCAGCAACCCGACCACCGGCTTCATTCAGCAGGGCACGACCAACGCCTTCAAGAACAAGGCGCATGGCTGGGACTTCCAGGCCCAGTACGCGCTGCCGCTGGGTGGCGTCGGCCAGCTCGACTGGTCGTTCAACGGCTCGCTGACCACCTTTGCCGGTGGCCAGGATTCGCCGATCCAGCCCCCGCGCAACTGCGCCGGCTATTTCGGCAACGGCTGCGGCCAGCTGATCCCGAAGTGGGTGCACGGCCTGCTGACGACCTACTCCACGCCGGACAAGACGGTGTCGGTGACGCTCAACTGGCGCTATGTCGGCGCGCTGACCAACGCCAACAACTCGGGTGATCCGGCGATCGGCGGCACCGCAGACCGGGCGCAGACCACCTTCGCCCGCATCGCGCCGCAGAGCTTCTTCGACCTGTCGATGACCTTCGCGATCGCCAAGTCGTTCCAGCTTCGCCTGATCGCGAACAACCTGCTCGACAAGGTGCCGCCGATCGTGGCGAATTCGTACAACATCAGCCTCGCGCGCAGTAACACCATCCCCCAGCGCTACGACGGCCTGGGTCGCCAGATCGGTATCGGCACGACGATCCGCTTCTGATCGGGTCGCCTGCCCGGGTTCCGTCGCCAGGCGGGACCCGGACAGGTGCCACCGTCATGACAACCGGGCCGGCGCCCGCTACGATGGCGACCGATGCCTGCCCGCCCACCACTGTCTCGTGACAAGCCCGCCTCGCCGCCCACCTACAGCGCACCCGCGCTGGAAAAGGGCATCGATATCATCGAGTTGCTCGGCAGCGAGCCATTCGGGCTGACGATCACTGAAATCGCCCAGCGGCTCGGCCGCTCGATCAGCGAGCTGTTCCGCGTCGTCGTCGTCCTCGACCGTCGCGGCTGGCTGCACAAGGATGCGGCGAGCGATCGCTATCGCGTCACCTACAAGCTGCTCGAACTCGCCCATCGCGCCACCCCGGCGCAGGAGTTGACCCACACCGCCGCACCGCTGATGCACGCGCTCGCCACCGCGGCGATGCAGTCGTGCCACCTGGCCGTCGTCAACGGCACCCGCGGCCTGATCGTCGCACGCCAAGAAAGCCCCGGCGCCACCGGTTTCGCCGTCAGGCTGGGCACCGAGATCGATCTGCTGACCAGCTGCTCGGGCCATGTCCTCCTCGCTTTCATGGACGACGAACGCCGTGCCGCCGCGGCCGATCGGTCGATCCCCGCCGGCCTCGCCAAGCGGCTCGCCACGGTACAGGCACAGGGTTATGAATCGATCCCCAGCGCGCGCATGGCCGGGGTGTCGGACTTGTCCTGCCCGATCTTCGGCTTCGATGGCCATGTCGTCGCCGCGCTGACCATCCCCTTCCTCGTCGCGATCGACGATGCGCCGCACCTGTCGATCGAGGACACGCTGGCATTGCTCAAAAGCACGACGACGCAGATTTCGACGCTGCTCGGCTGGTACGACCGCGACGAGGCGCCGACCGTCCCGCGCCTGTCCGTCGCCACCCCGCCTCGCCGCCGACGCACCTCGACGCTCAAGGCCGACTGATGCCGCGCCACGTCCTGACGCTCGACCTGAAGGACGACCCCGCGCTGATCGCTGCCTATGACGAGCACCACCGTGCCGTCTGGCCGGAGATCGAGGCATCGATCCTGGCATCGGGCATCCACACGATGACGATCCATCGCCTGGGCACGCGGCTGGTCATGATACTCGACGTCGCCCACGGCTTCAGTTTCGCCCGCAAGGCCGCCGCCGACGCCGCCGATCCCGTGGTGCAGCGTTGGGAGGCGCTGATGGCGCGCTTCCAGGACGTGGCCCACGACGGGGCGAAATGGCGGGAGATGGAAGAGATCTACCGCCTCGGCGGCATCTAACCCTGCCCGCCTACAAACCGTTCGTCCTGAGCGAAGTCGAAGGACGTGCCCCGGCGACACGCCCAAACCACGTGCTTCTACTGCGCTCAGCACGAACGGGACGTGGGGCGGGCCATTTCCCCCATCCCCTACCCCGCCACGAACAACCGATCGCTCGCCAGCCATAACGGCGGCAGGCACAGCGGGATCGACGACAGCGGCAGCACCGCCTCCGCCATCTCCACCCCCAGCTCGTCACGCACGAAGCGGCGCCGCGCCTCGATCCGCTGCCACACCGCCGGATATCGGGAGGCCAGTTCGGCGCGCAGCGTCGCATCGGCCAGCACCACGCTATCCTCGCAATTGAGCGCCCAGCCATCGGGCATCGGCGTCGGGATCACGTCGACCTGGACGTGCATCCCCGAACGCAGCCGCGCGGTCGACCCGGGCCGTACCGGCGTATTCGACCATTCCTCATGCCCGGTCAGATGCCCGGGATTGAGCAGTGAGCGCAGCCGCCCCTCGGCCAGCTTTCCCACCACCGCATCGTGCAGCGTCCCACCCTCGACGCCGATGTCGGCGACGCGATACCATTCGATCAGCCCCGCGAAATAGCCAGCCGCCAGGCCGACGAAATCGTCGTTGTCGTCGTCGACCAGTCCCGCGCGCGCGGTCAGCCCGCCCCACAGGCCGACCGCGGTCGACGCGCCGTCGCCCTTGGCGATACGCCGCCAGCCGGGGCTCGCCAGCCCGATCACCGATCCACCCGCGGCATCGCCCGTCGCCATCATCGTGTGGACGTTGAGCGGTTCGCCGCGATACGCCATCCGCGCCGCCGCCTGCATCTCGGTATCGCCGGGCCGCACGCCGCTGACGATGTCCCACACCATCGACGATCCGCGCGCCGCCGCCGCCTCGAACACCGCGATCTGGTCGGCGTCGATGATCGACCGCTGCCCGGTTTCGGGATGCAGCAGCACCTCGGTCCGGTCGATCACGCCTTGCGCCCCGACGACCCGTTCGATCGCGCGCAGATAGGCGGCGGGGATGAAACCGGGTGCGGTGTCGCCGTCCGCCTCTTCGGGCTCCAGATATTTCCACCCCACCACGCCGACGCTCGCCCCCGGTCGCAGCCCCGCTTCGTGCAGCACCTCGCTCAACCGCGGCGCGGCGGTGCGATCCTGCCCCATCAGGCTCATGGTCTGCGACAGCAGGAGCGTGACGCCCGGCAGCGGCGAGCGCGCGGCATAGGACAGGCACTCGTTGCCGGTCACGATCACCCGCTGGCCCGCCGGCCCCAGCAGCAGCAGCGCCTCCTCGAACCGCGGCTCGAAGCCCGACAGGAACATGACGTTGGCCAGATGCTCGCGGTCGGCATAGACTGCCAGCCACTCGGTCCCGGCCGCCCGCAGCGCTGCGTCGCATCGCGCCGTGTAAAGCGCGCCGGTCAGCGTCGGTGGCTCGTTGATGGGGCCGAAATCGGGAATGGACAGCTGGCGCAACCGCGGCATCATCATCTCCTGCTTGTGCCATCAGATAATATATGACTTATTGGCCGAGACAAGGAGGCATGATGCGTCGAACGATCCTGGCCGCGATGATGAGCACGATGATCCCGGCAGGCGCGCTCGCCGCGCCATCTGCAAGCGCTCGCGACGTCGGCATCGTCCGCGATCGCTGGGGAATCGCCCACATCCACGGCCGCACCGACGCCGACGCCGTCTATGGCATGATGTACGCGCAGGCGGAGGACGACCTGCCCCGGATCGAGCGCAACTATCTCGTCGCGCTCGGCCGCCTGGCCGAAGTGGAGGGGGACAAGGCGATCTGGCAGGACCTGCGTCAGCGTCTGTTCGTCGATCCCGCCGCACTCCCTGCCGAATATGCCAAGAGCCCCGCGTGGCTGCGCACGCTGATGGATGCCTGGGCGGCAGGCCTCAACGCCTATCTCGCCGATCATCCCGGCGCCGGCCGCGGCATCACCCGCTACGAGCCCTGGATGGCGCTGGCCTTTTCCGAAGGCAGCATCGGCGGCGACATCGAGCGCGGCGTCGACCTAAAGGCGCTCCAGGCCTTCTACGACCGCACGCCCGCGACCGCCGCGACGTCGGCACCGCTGCGGCTTGCCGACGCCGGCCGCCTCATCGAGCCCAAGGGATCGAACGGCATCGCCATCGGCCCGTCGCGGACCGCCGACGGTCACGCGCTCCTGTGGATCAACCCGCACACGTCCTTCTTCTTCCGTGCCGAGCAGCAGGTGACCAGCGACGCCGGGCTCGACGTCTATGGCGCCGCGACCTGGGGCCAGTTCTTCGTCTACCAGGGGTTCAATCGCCGTCTCGGCTGGATGCACACGTCGAGCGGCGTCGACAATATCGACGAGTTCAGCGTCGAGGTACGGCGCAACGGCACCGGCTGGACCTATCGCTACGGCAACGAATGGCGCCCGGTCCGCACCCGCCAGACGACCATCGCCTATCGCCGCGCCGACGGCGCCATGGCCAGCCGCAGCTTCACCATCCTGTCGACGCATCACGGCCCGATCATCCGCGCCGAGAACGGCCGCTGGGTCGCGGTCGCGATGCTCAACAACCCGCGCCCCGCGCTCGAGCAGAGCTTCCTGCGCACCCGCGCGACCAGCCTTGCCGACTATCTGGCAATCGCCGATCGCAAGGCGAACTCGTCGAACAACACCATCTTCGCGAGCGCCGATGGCACCATCGCCTATCTCCATCCGCAATTCGTGCCGATCCGCGACGACCGCTTCGACTACACCCGCACCGTCGACGGCAGCGATCCCGCGACCGACTGGAAGGGGCTGCACAAGCTGTCCGACCTGCCCCAGGTCGTACGCCCCGGCAGCGGCTGGATCGCGAATACCAACAACGCGCCCTGGACCGCCGCCGGCGCCGACAGCCCCAAGGCGGCGTCCTTCCCCCGCTACATGGACCAGCTCGGCGAGAACCCACGCGGCATCCATGCCGCCTTGCTGCTGAAGGACGCCAAGGACCTGACGCCGCTCGCCTTGCGCGATCTCGCCTTCGACAGCTTCCTGCCGCTCTTCGCCGAACAGATCCCCCTGCTCGACCGCGGCGTGGCGGCGCTCCCGGCCGGCGACCCGCGCCGCCAGCGCCTCGCCGCGCCGCTCGCCATGCTCGACGGCTGGGACCGGCGCTGGTCGGCGACGTCGCAGCCGACCTCGCTCGCGGTCTATTGGGGCGAGGCGCTGTGGACGAGCGAGGGTCCGAAGGCCGCCGCCGCCAACATGCCGATCTTCCAGTGGCTCACGGAGCGCTCCACCGACGCCGCGCGTGTCGAGGCGCTCGATGCTGCGGTCACGCGGATGACGCGCGAGCAGGGCAGCTGGCGCGTCGCCTGGGGCTCGATCAACCGCTTCCAACGGCTGTCGGGCGCGATCAAGGCGCGGTTCGACGATCGCGGCCCCAGCCTGTCCGTGCCCTTCACCTCGGGCAATTTCGGGTCGCTCGCCTCGTTCGGCGTCGAGCGCCAGCCGGGCACGCGCTGCTTCTACGGCACCAGCGGCAACAGCTTCGTCGCCGTCGTCGAGTTCGGCCCGACGATCCGCGCCTGGGCGATTTCCGCTGGCGGCGAAAACGGTGACCCCGCCTCACCGCACTTCACCGACCAGGCGCGCCGCTACACCACCGGCGACCTGCGCCCGATCCTGCTCGATGCGAAGGATCTGGCGGGGCTGAAGAGCTATCATCCCGGCGAATCTCGTCCGGCCGGTCCCGTGACGAAGGTCGAGCCGATCACCGGCAAGTGCGGCGAATAATCCCACCCCGGCGAAGGCCGGGGCCCAGTTGCGACGATGTCGGTGACGGCGCGAAGCCTGCTTCACGGTCGTCTTGCAACTGGGCCCCGGCCTTCGCCGGGGTGGAGCTCACCCGACGATATCCAACGTAAACCGCGTCTCCGCCCGATACGTCTCGCCCGGATCGAGCCGCGTCGAGGGAAAACCCGGCCGGTTCGCCGCATCGGGCCACCCTTGCGTCTCCAGGCACAGCGCCGATCGCCGCACATAGCCATCGCCCAGCGCGTTGCCGCTGTAGAACTGCAATCCCGGCGCATCGCTGGCGATCGTCAGCCGCCGCCCGCTTGCCGGATCGACCAGCACGGCGACATCGCGCAAGCCCTGACCCCGCAGCGCGAAGTTATGGTTGTAGCCATCGCCGATCCGCAGCTGCTCGTCCGCGCCGCCGATCAGGCTGCCGACGGCTCGCGCCTCGCGATAGTCGAACGGCGTGCCCGCCACCGGCACCACCGCGCCCGTCGGCAGCTGCGCCGCACCGATCGGCAGGTAATCGTCCGCGGCGATGCTCAGCCGATGGTCGAGCGCCGATCCGCCGCTGCCCGACAGGTTGAAATACGGATGCGCCACCAGATTGACATGCGTCGGCCGATCGGTCGTCGCCTCGTACCGGATCGACAGCGTCGCGCGCTCGACCACGAAGGTCGCGCGCACCGACAGCCGCCCGGGATGCCCCTGGTCGCCATCCTCGCCGACCAGCGTCATCACCGCCGCCGTCGCATCGGCGCGCTCGATTGTCCACAGCCGCTTGTCGAACCCCAGCGGCCCGCCGTGCAGCTGGTTGTCGCCCTCGTTCGCGACGAGCGGATAGTGCACGCCGTCGATCGTATAGGCGGCACCGCCGATCCGGTTCGCCACGCGCCCGCACGTCGCCCCCATCCGCGCGTCCGGCCCCGGCGCACCGCCCGCAGGATGCAGCTCGGGCCATTCGGGGCCGACCAGCACATTGGCCAAGGCCCCGACGCGATCGGGCGCGACGATGGCCAGCATCGTCACGCCCAGATCGGTCAGCCGCACCGCGATGCCGTCGCCGACCAGCTCGACGACGTGCGCGGTGCGGCCGTCGGGCAGGCGGCGCGGCCCCCCTTTCGCCACGCCGCCTGCCGCGCTCAGAAATTCACCCGCGCGCCCAGCGAGATACGGCGGCCCTGGTCGGACACCGTGATCAGCCGCTCCTCGAAGCGCGAATAGCTCTTGAACTTCGCGTTGGTCAGGTTGAGCACCTCGGTGAAGAACGAGAGATTCTCGTTCGCCCGCAGCGACGCGCTGAGATCGATCTGGTCATAGCCGAAGATATTCTCCGGCTGGCTCTGCGGCCCGAACGTCTGGCGCAGGAACGGCGCGCGCCAATTGTACGCACCACGCACCTGTACCGCGCCCTTTTCGTAGAACAGCACGACGTTGGCGGTGTCCGACAGGCCCTCGACGTTGAACGTCTGGTTGCTCAGCGACGGGTCGAAGCGGATCGAGCTTCTCACCAGCGTATAGTTCGCGCTGGCACCAAAGCCGTCGAACGGCGCCGGCAGGAAGTCGAACGTCGTCTGCACCGCCGCCTCCAGGCCGTACACGTCGCCCTTCTGCGCATTGTACGGGCGATTGGCGATGAACGTCAGCCCGAAATACTGCTCGGGCTGCTGGCCGGAGATGATGAAATTCTCCAGCTTTTTGTAGAAGCCTGCCAGGCTGACATAGCTGGTCTTGCTCAGATAATAGTCCACCGAGGCATCGGCGTTCCACGCCAGGAACGGCTTCAGATAGGGATTGCCGCCACTGATCGTGTTCGAGTTGGGCGGGCGGAAGGTGAAGTCCTGCGACAGCCCCAGCCGCGACAGCGTCGGCCGGGTCAGCGTGCGCGAACCGGCGAGGCGTGCGGTCAGCCGATCGGTGATGTCGACGCGGAAGTTCAGCGTCGGCAGGAAATAGGTATAGCTGTTGTTCGCGGTCACCGGCACCGTCGGGCTGTACACCGGCACTGCCGCGGTCGGATCGGCCGGGTTCTGGATGATGTTCAACAGCGTCACCGAATAGCCGGTCGCCAGCAGATCGGTGTGAATGACGCGAACGCCCGCCATACCGGTCCAGCGGCTGTCGCCGAAATTGCCGCCGAACGTCGCCTGCAGATAGGCGGCATAAGTATTCTCGCGCACCGTGCCCGACCCGCGGTCGCGATCGATCGGATCGAGGCTGTTGTTGTTGCCCTGATACACCGCCAGGAAGCGGTTGCGCGCGTCGATCGCCGACTGGCTCGTCCCGCCGACCTGGTTCACCGCCGCCGCGCTGCCATAATATTGAACCAACGACGCGGCGTTGTAATCGAGCCAGGTCAGGTCGCGGCCCTGGACGTTGGCGCTGAAGTTGGTGAACAGCGATCCCGGCGCCACCGCCAGATAGCCGCAATAGAAGCAGCCGAGCGGGTCCGGCGATTCGCGCGACACCGTCGTCTTCTTGCGGTTGGTGAACAGCACGCCGCCCTGCAGCTTGTCGAGAATGCCGCTGTTGACCGTCCAGGTCGCGTCCACCGTGCCCTGGTTGATTGTATCGCCGTAACGATAGCCGCGCTCGGAGCAGCAGTGCAGCCGCGGTGCCGACTTGTCGTCGGTCGGCAGGATGTTGGTGATCGTCGGCAGCCCGCCCGGACCGTCAAGCTGGAAGGTCGGAGTGACGCCCACCTCGCGCGTGCCGACGACGTAGAACAGCTGGTCCGACGCATCGCGCGAATTCGAATGCGCGGCGTCGAACACCACCTTCAGATTGTCGGTCGCATCCCAGACGGCGTTGGCGCCGATCTGATAGGTGCGCGCATTCTGCGGGTTGGTCGCCACGATATTGTCGGCCGCCAGCCCCGACGACGACGTCGCCGGCAGTACCGTGAAGCTGGTCGCCGTGCCGTTGCCGTTGACCGTCGCGCGGGTGATGCGATCGGGATCGGTATAGAAGCCGAGCTGGTTGGTCCGGCTCTGCACCTTCTGCTGCGTATACAGCGCGTCGATGCCGATCTTCAGCCGGTCCGACGGCACGAAATCGACCGCGAAGGTGCCGCCGATACGCTCGCGCCGGCTGTTGGTGCTGGTGAAATTCAGCGTCCGCGGCACCGCGATGCGCAGGTCCTTCACGCCATCGCCGTTGCTGTCGACGTTCTGGTCGGGAATCCAGCCGTCGGTGCTGATGTTCGACAGGCTGAAGATGCGCTTGTCGTAGATGCCGCTCGCCAGCACGCCGAAGGTGCGGTCGGCGTTCGACCAGCTGAGCACGCCCGACACGACCGGGGTGATCCGATCCGACGTATTGTCGTGGCGACCGGCGGCGCTGCCCGCGAAGTGCAGCCCGGCGCGATCGGTCGGCCGCGCGGTGCGCAGGATCACCGTCGATCCGATCCCGCCCTCCTGCAGCCGCGCCTCGCTGCTCTTGTACACCTCGGCGCCGGTGATCAGTTCCGACGACAGGATGTCGAACGAGAAGGAGCGCCCGCCCGCCTCGGTCGACAGCAGGCGGTTGTTCAGTAGCACGGTGTTGAACTCCGGCCCCAGGCCGCGGACGGTGATGCCGCGCCCCTCGCCGTTGACGCGGTCGACCGACACGCCGGTGATCCGCTGGAGCGATTCGGCGATGTTCGCGTCGGGGAACTGGCCGATGTCCTTGGCACTGATTGCGTCGACGACGCCGATCGTCTGGCGCTTGATCTCGAGCGCGTCGGCCAGGCTGGCGCGGATGCCGGTGACGACGACGTCCTCGGCTGCGCCATCCCCCGCCGCCGGGTCGACCTGCGCGCCCGGCGTGGGCTGGCTGCTCGGCAGGCCGCCCGGCTGGTCGTTGGCGGTCTGCGCCGATGCGGACGCGGCGACCATGATGGCCGAGCCGGCGAGCAGCGCGGCGATGGTGCGACGGACGTAGATCATGTCGTTCCTCCCCATGCGGCCTGCCGTTCCCTGAGCCCGGCCGGCCTCGTGTCGGCAGGACGATCCCCAATGACCGCTCCCCTACCTCGCCGATGATAATGTCATACTTTTATCATTATGTCATATATTTTTTGAAGCGCTCCGGCGGTCGCTTGGGCGGCTCAACCACGCGTCAAGATGAAGCCCACGCCGACGAAATCGCCGCGCAGCGTTACGTCGACGCCGTGGTTCATCCAATAGGCCCCCGTCGCGCGCGCCGGGATCGTCGCCGGCAGCGGCGTACCCTCCATCGTCTCGATCCGGTAATAGGCGTCGGGGTCGAGCCCGGTCAGCGCGATCGTCGGCATCACGTCGAGCTTGTGGGTCGATCCGACCAGCGTGAACAGCGCCGCCTGGCTCTTGTCGGGCGCAACGTACAGGTTGGTCCAGCGCGGATCGGCGTCGCTCTCGCGGTTCAGGCGATACAGCTGCCCCTGCTGCACCGTCTCGCGGATCCGCTTGTACGAAGCGACATAATATTTCCCGAGCGCGAAGTCGGTCGCCTGCCACTTGTTCAGATTGGTGCCGATGCCGAGGCCACCCTGCATCGCCGACAGGAAGCGGAACGGCAGCGTCGTCTGCCGACCGTTGACCCAGTTGGGACTATCGGTAACCCACGCCATCATCGTCGCCGGCGCATAGGCCTGGGTATAGCCGTCCTGGATCAGCAGCCGGTCATAGGGGTCGGTATTATCAGACGGCCACATTTCGTCGGTGCGCGCCATGATGCCCAGGTCGACGCGCCCGCCGCCGCCCGAGCAGCTCTCGATCTCGACATTGGGGTGCCGCTTGCGCAGCTCGTCGATGATCCAATACAGGTTGCGCACATAGGCGACGTAGATGTTCTGCTGCTCGCCCACCTCCGCATCGGGCCAGCCGGGTTCGGACCAGTTGCGGTTATAGTCCCATTTTAGAAACGCGATGTCGTTCTGCGTCAGCAGGTCGTCGAGCACCTTGAGCAGGTGATCGCGCACGTCGGTCCGCGCCAGGTTCAGCACCAGCTGGTTGCGCCCCTCGGTCCGCGGCCGGCCCTTGAACTGCATCGCCCAGTCGGGATGCGCGCGGAACAGGTCGCTGTCGGCGTTGACCATCTCCGGCTCGACCCACAGGCCGAAATCCATCTTCAGCGACTTCACCTTGTCGATCAGCGGCTTCAGCCCGTTGGGGAATTTGGTCGGGTTGACCTGCCAGTCGCCCAGCCCGGCCTTGTCGTTGTTGCGCGCCCCGAACCAGCCGTCGTCCATCACGAAGCGCTCGACGCCCAGGCTCGCCGCCTTTTCGGCGAGCGCCATCTGCTCGGCCTCGTTGACCTTGAATTCGGTCGCTTCCCAGCTGTTGTACAGCACCGGGCGCAGCGGCAGCTTGCCGCCGCGCCTGGGCAGGATGCGCTCGCGCTCGAACCGATGGAACAGCCGCGACGCGCCGCCGCGCCCCTCGTCGGAATAGCCGATGTAGAAGGTCGGCGTGTCCAGCGTCTCGCCCGGGCGCAGGCGATAGGCGAAGTCGAACGGGTTGAACCCGCCGACGATGCGGATGCGCCCGGTCACGTCCTGGTCGAACGACATCCGCCACGATCCGCTCCACGCCAGCGCACCGATCCACGCCGGGCCGCTCTCCTCGGTCGTGGTGGCGCGGGTGATCTGGAACCAAGGATTATTTTGGCTGCCCGTCGACCCGCGGCGGCTCTCCAGCACGGTCGCGCCGGCGCGCAGCGGCCGGTCCTGCAACGTCCACTCCGCCGCCCAGCGCCCGGTCGAATAATGCAGGCGATAGTCGTACGCGACCGGCAGCGTCACGCCCGCGCCCGCCGCCTGGTCGACGCGCACGTCGGTCGCCCCGCGATTCTCGACCACCGACGACCGCGCGATCACCCCTGTCGCGCGGTCGATGCGATAGATCAGCGTCACGAACAGCGGCCGGTCGAGGTCGCTCAGCGTCACCCGGATCTCATCGCCCGACACCTGATGGCTGCGATAATAGAGGACGAGATCGCGGTTGCCGTCGGGCCAGGTCACCTTCAGCGCCGGCTCCGAATACAGCCCGCCGCCCTGCCCGGCATATTCCTGCGGCACGACGTTGGCGGTGACGTCGAAGCCGCTCATCCCGCTCAGTTCGGGCGCGGCGAGCGGCGCGCGATCGGGCAGGCGCTTGCCCCAATAGACCGATTGGAGGATCCCCGCCGCGTTGATCTTGAACGCATAGGTCACCTCGCCGCCGTCGAGCCTGAACATCTTATTCGCGGCATCGTAACTCGCCTCGGCCAGCGCCTCGGTCGAGGAAAAGAGCGAGGCGATCGCCCCGAGCGGAAGGAGCAGCGCCGCGCGCCGGATCGATGACTTGGCCATGGACGACGACGATAATAATGTCATATATTTTAGCAAGCGCTGCCAAACGCTTTTGTCATGCCCACGTCAGCGCGGCTTCACCGGCACCGCGCTATCGCCCGTGATGCCACTTCATCTTTGGCCGGACCCGGAGGCGTATCGGTCCGTAGCGAGGAGACATGCGATGCGTTTGAATAAGCTCGGCTCGGCAGCGGCGCTGGCGCTCATGCTCGCGGCGTCGCCATCCTATGCCGCAGGTTGCCTGAAGGGCGCCGCGGTAGGCGGCGTCGGCGGCCATTTCGTTGGTCGGGGTCATGCGGTCGCCGGCGCCGCCATCGGCTGCGCGGTCGGCCACCACCGCGCCAAAGTCGCCGCCCGCGAGCAGGCAAGGGCTGCGAAGAAATAGCTCCTTTTCAATCCTCCCCCGCCAAGGGGAGGATCAAAGAGCTTTAACCTCCCTCAACCGGTCGGAACACTCTCCGCGCCGACGCGCTCTCGCATCCTATCATCGCGAGACAGCTTCCCTGATGCAAGACACGACAGCGCCGGCCGATCCCGTCCTCTCGATCGGCGAAACGGCCGCCGCGCTCGCCGAATGCCTCGCCAAGCACAGCCTGTTCTACGCCGCGTCCGACGACGTCCGCGCCGAGGGCATTGCGCGCGCGCTCCATTCGCTTGCCCCGGATGACGTGATCGTCTTCTGCCCGGGCAGCGATGCCCTCCCCGGGGACGCCGCCCCCGCCTCGCCCGTCAACGTCGGCCAGCGCGTGTCCGCACTCCGCCAGCTCCGCCTCGCCCGCGAGGCGAAGACCAAGCGCCGCGTCGCCTGCATCACCACCGGCGAAGCGCTTGCCCGCGCCTATCCGCCCCCCGCCGCCTTCGGCGCCGAACCGCCCTGCATCGCGGTCGGCGCCCCCCTCGACGGCGCCGCGATGCTCGCCGAGCTGGAAGCGATCGGCTACATCGCCGACGAGCGCGTCGACGAACCCGGCGAGGTCGCATGGCGCGGCCAGGTGCTCGACGTCTTCCCCGCCGACGCCCCCCAGCCGCTGCGCGTCGAGATCGCCGACGGCAAGGTCGTCGGCTTGCGCACCTACGACCCCGCCGACCAGCGCACGACCAGCGAGTGCGAGCGGCGCGAACTCGGCCGCGTGTCGGAACCGCCGCTCGGCGACGACCGCACGACGCTGCTCGACCATTGCACCGACGCCTGCGTCATCGTCGAACCCGCCGCCGAGGATCGACGTCGCCGCTTCCTCGCGCTCACCGCCGACACCGGCAAGCGCGCGCCGCACCGCGCCGTGCGGGAGATCGTCGACGACACGGCATGGCGCGCTGCCCTCGCCGACCGCGACACCACGACACTCGACCGCGCGGGCGATCCCCCGCCGCGCTTCGTCGAGAAGAAGCGCCCGGTGCGTGCCTTCACCGACCTCGCCCGCACGGCACTTGCCGATGGCGACCGCGTCGTCCTGCTCGGCGGCGAGCGCGACCTGCGCTTCCTGTCGCACCGCATCGCCAAGGCGCTCGACCGGGCCATCGATCCTGCGGCCGACTGGCGGTCCGCGGTCAAGGCGAAGAAGGCCAGCCTGCTGTCGCTTCCCCTCGCGATCGACCGCGGCTTCCGCCGTCCCGGCATCCTTGCCGTCGCCGCCGCAGACCTACTCGGCAGTCGCGCCGAGCGTGACGACGTCGGCCCGACCTATGCCGACACCGCCGCCTTCGACCTTGGCGAGATCCGGGTCGGCGACGTCGTCGTTCACGAGGATCACGGCATCGGCGTCGTCGCGGGGCTTGAGCCGATCGACGATCAGGGCGGCGACGCGATCCGCCTGACCTATGCCAAGGACGCCAAGCGTCTTGTCCCCGTCGCGGAGGCCGACCGGCTGTGGCGCTACGGCGCCGATGCCGACGCGGTGACGCTCGACCGCCTCGACGGATCGAGCTGGCAGAACCGCCGCGGCGAGATCGCCGCCGCCATCGCCGAAAGCGCGCGCGGGCTCACCGCCATCGCTGCCGAGCGCGACGCGCGCACCGCGCCGAAACTCGCTCCCGATACCGCCGCCTACGAACGCTTCGCCGCCGGCTTCCCCTTCACCGAAACCGCCGATCAGGCCAAGGCGATCGAAGCGGTCCGAACCGACCTTGCCTCGGGCAAGCCGATGGACCGTCTTGTCGTCGGCGACGTCGGCTATGGCAAGACCGAGGTCGCGCTACGCGCCGCCGCCGTCGCCGCGCTGGCCGGCCACCAGGTCGCGATCGCCGCCCCCACCACCGTCCTCGCGCGCCAGCACCTCGAAAGCTTCACGCGCCGTTTCGCGGACACCGGGATCGAAGTCGCCGGCCTGTCGCGCCTGTCCTCCGCGGCGGAGAAGCGCCGGGTGAAGGCGGGGCTGAAGGACGGCAGCATCGGCGTCGTCGTCGGCACCGGCGCCGTCGCGGCGAAGGGCATCGCCTACAAGGACCTGGCCCTCGTCGTCATCGACGAGGAACAGCGGTTCGGCGCCGCCGACAAGGGCCGGCTGCGCGACCTGTCGGCGGGGCACGTCCTGACGCTCTCGGCCACCCCGATCCCCCGCACCTTGCAGACCGCACTCGTCGGCCTTCAGCAGCTGTCGATCATCGCCACGCCGCCCGCACGCCGCCAGCCGATCCGCACCGCGGTCGGCGCGTTCGACGACGCCATCGTCCGTGCCGCGCTGCTGCGCGAGAAGAGCCGCGGCGGACAGAGCTTCGTCGTCGTGCCCCGCATCGAGGACATGGCGCCGCTGGCGGTGAAGCTTGGCAAGCTCGTCCCCGAACTCGATCTGCTCCAGGCACATGGCAAGATGCCCGCCGCCGACATCGACGAGGCGATGGTCCGCTTCGGCAACGGCGACGGCGACGTGCTGCTCGCGACCAACATCATCGAGGCGGGGCTCGACGTGCCGCGCGCCAACACCATGGTGATCTGGCGCGCGGACCGCTTCGGCCTGTCGCAGCTCCACCAGCTGCGCGGGCGGGTCGGGCGCGGCAGCCGGCGCGGCCAGGTGCTGCTGATGACCCAGCCCGATCACGAGATCGCGCCGCGCACCCTGAAGCGGCTGCGCACCTTGGAGGCGTTCGACCGCCTCGGCGCCGGCTTTGCGATCAGTGCGCGCGATCTCGACATGCGCGGCGCCGGCGACCTGCTCGGCGAGACGCAGGCCGGCCACATGAAGCTGATCGGCGTCGACCTTTACCAGCAGCTGCTCGAAGCCGCGCTGCGCGAGGCGCGGGGCGAGCATGTCGAACGCTGGACGCCCGAACTGCACCTCGGCATCGAAGGCCGCATTCCCGAAAGCTGGGTGCCCGACGAGGAGCTCCGCGTCACCCTCTATACCCGCCTCGCCCGGCTAGCGGACGACGACGCGCTCGATCGCTTCGCCGACGAGCTGGAGGACCGCTTCGGCCCCCTCCCACCCGAAGCCGCGACGCTGATCGCCGTCTCGCGCGTCCGGGCCGCCGCCAAGACCGCCGGGATCGTGCGGATCGATGCCGGCCCCGCCGCCATCGCCATCACGCCGCGCCGCGGCACCGACGACCTTGCCGAGCGGCTGGGGCTGGAAGCGAACGGCGACCGCCTGCTGCTCCGTGAGCGGATCGAGGATCCGGCAGCGCGGCTGGACCGGCTGGTGGCGCTGCTCGACGCTTGACCGCTCCGGGGGCGCTCACTGCCGACGGCGCCGGCCTGTGTACGACTATCGGGTCGACGTCGGCTGGTGCTGACGATCTTTAACACATGTTGCTATTTTAACGGCTCGTTAGGCATACGCTGGCATTTCGGCGTTCATGGGCAAATCGCCAAAGCTTCTGATCTTGCGCTTCATGCACCGGATGGAGCTTAGCCACGACGGCCGCGGACTGCCGACGGCGCTGGTTTCGGCTCAGCTCCGGGCAGCGCGGAAAAGCTATCCGCAGATGTTCTGCTTCACGATCATCACCGGCTCGCTGGTGATGATGCAGTCGCGGCGTCTTGACCTGACGGCGCCCTTCTTCTGTCTTCTCGTCGCCATAGCGGTCTATTCGCTGAAGGTCTGGCGAGAGGACAAGCGCCGCGACTGGGCAGTGGACGATGCCCAATCGGTCATCCTTCACCAAGCCGCCATGGCGTTCGCGACGGCCGTCGCCTGGAACCTGTTGCTCGGCTTCTCCTTCATCGAGAGTCGCCCCGAAGAACGCATCCTGATCTGCGGGATCATCGCCGGCGTGATGGCGGTCGGCGCGCTCAACATCGCGGCGCTACCCGTCGCCAGCATGATGTTCCTCGTCGGCGCGATGGTCGTGACCACGCCGATCGTCTTTCTCACCGGCCTGCCCCTCACGACCTTCCTGCTGATCTGCATCTTCGTCGCGATGCTCGCCAAGGCAGTGATGTCGCAGGCGCGGCTCTTTTCGGAAAGCTATCACGCCGGCCTCGACCTTCTCGATTCGGCCCGCCAGCGCGAAGCAGCCGATACCGCACGGCTCCAGGAGCGCGCCCGTGCCGAGATTTCCGAGGCGCGCGTGCTTCAGGAGGCACAGGCCCAGACCAACGAACTGCGCCGCGCCGAGATGATCGCGCTCGCCGAACGCTTCGAAGCGTCGCTGGGCGAGGCGGTGAAGGCGCTCGGCGAAGCGGCGCGCGACACCAGCGACTGCGCCACCACACTCGCCGCGAGCAGCGCCGCCCAGGCCGATCAGACCGGCGCGATCGTCGCCGCCGCCGCACGGACCAGCCACACCGCCTCGTCGATGCACGTCACCGCCAACCGCTTGTCGAGTTCGGCGGGCGAGGTCGCACAGCGCGTTGCCCTCCAGGCGGAGGCGACCAGCAGCGTCGCCGAGGACGCGCAGGAAGCTGAGACGGTGATCGCCGCGCTGATCGCCGATGCCAACGAGGTCGGCCAGGTCGTCGCGATGATCTCGGCCATCGCCGGACAGACCAACCTACTCGCGCTCAATGCCGCGATCGAGGCGGCCCGCGCCGGCGAAATGGGGCTCGGCTTCTCCACCGTGGCCAACGAAGTGAAATCGCTCGCCGTCCAGACCAAGACCGCAACACGCGTCATTGAGGACATGATCGTCGCGATGCAGCGGCGCGTCGAGATGGCGGCCGAGAAGATGGGCGGCATCCTGACCCGCATCGGCGACGTGTCGAACGCCGCCGCCGGCATCCGCGCCGCCGCCGACGAACAGACCGAGGTCGCCGTCACCATCTCGCGCGATGCCCGCAACGCGGCCTCCGACAACGAGCGGCTGCACATCGGCGTCGAAGGTGCGGCGCTTGCCTCCGACGCCTGCAAACGCCTCGCCGCCGACATGGCCGCCGCCACCGCCGCGATGGCCGAACGGGCCGAAGGGCTGAGCCGCGGCGCCCATTACTTCGTCGTCGAACTACGCGCCGCGTGAAGTACTAGTCGCGGAACCTTGATCCTCGTCAATCGATAACGTCGCGTCGACCGGGCTGGTGCCCGGCCCACCATTCGATCGTAACGAGGAGATTATCGATGAACACCGACACCCTGACCGGCAATGCGACCGACATCGGCGGCAAGATCAAGGACGGCATCGGCGATGCGCTGGGCGACAAGAAGCTCCAGTCCGAGGGCAAGGCCGACCAGCTCGAAGGCAAGACGCAGAAGGTTTACGGCGAAGCCCGTGATTTCGTCGAAGATTCCGTGCGTCCGATCGTCGACTACGCGCGCCAGTTCGCACGTGAGCGCCCGTTCGCCGCAGCGGCGCTGGGCGGCGTCCTCGGCATCGCGCTGATCAACACTCTGCGCGGCAAGTAAGCCGCGTCGTCCCGCGACGGCGACGCCTTTGGCGTCGCTGTCGCAGCACCCCCTTTTCTTTCGACATGCCTGCGTCCTACGCTGTCCCGATCTAGGGGAGGGGTATTTTCATGACTGATGTTATCGCCCGGCCGCGTCCTGCGGCTGTCGCCCGACGCTTGGCCGCCGAAGTGATCGGCACCTTTTGGCTGGTACTCGGCGGCTGCGGTGCCGCCGTCGTGTCGGCGGGCGCCGCGCTGCCCGGCAGCATCGGCATGGCCGGCGTCGCGCTCGCCTTCGGCCTCACCGTCTTCACCATGGCGTTCGCGGTCGGCTTTATCTCGGGCGGCCATTTTAATCCCGCCGTCAGCATCGGCCTCACCGTCGCGGGCCGCTTCTCGGCGCGCGACCTGCCCGGGTATATCGGCGCCCAGCTCGTCGGCGGCATTGCCGCGGCTGCCGTTCTGGCCTTTATCGCCAGCGGCCATCCCGGTTTCGACATCGTCGGCAGCGGCTTCGCGGCCAATGGCTATGGCGAGCATTCGCCGGCCAATTATTCGATGGCGAGCGCCTTCGTTGCCGAAGCGCTGCTCACCGCGATCTTCCTGATCGTCATCCTCGGCGCGACCGACGAGCGGTCGCCGACCCCGTTCGCCCCGCTCGCGATCGGCCTCGCGCTGACGCTCATCCACCTCGTCTCGATCCCGATCACCAACACCTCGGTCAATCCGGCCCGCAGCACCGGCCCGGCCTTGTTCGTCGGCGGCTGGGCGATCTCGCAGCTGTGGCTGTTCTGGGTCGCACCGATCGGCGGCGCCGCCGTCGCCGGGCTGCTCGGCCGCTGGCTGTTCGCCCACGAGACCCACGATCAGTCGCCTGGTCCGATCGGCGACACCCCGGTCGAGCTGATGGTCGAGGAGGACCGCGCTTCCGGCCTACGCTGACCGGTCCCGACTTCGTCAGCTAGCGCATGGCGGCCCACCGGGGCCGCCATGTCGCGTCGGCCGGTGTGAATCCGTCACGGCCGGAACAAATGCGCCCACATATAGGCGGCGACATCGACATGCCCCGCCGATCCGTCGTCGGTGTAAAGGTCGTGGACCCCACCGGCGACCGTCACCAGCCCCGCCGTCTTGCCGCCGTTGCACGCCGTATAGCTCTGGTCGCGCGACGCGCCCGGCAATTGCGTCGCCTGGACCGCCGACGAGCAGCCCAAGATGCCCTTCCACGCCGCCAGGCTCTGCAACGCCCCCTGCCAGCCGAGCGGCACGCCCAACACCTCGCGCGGCAGCACGGTGCCGCCACCGTCATAGGGGATGGTCGTGTCCGCGGTGCCGTGGAACGCCAGCACCGCGACGGGGCGTGACGGCCGGCAACTGTTGGTGTTCAGCGGATGCGCGACCGGCGCGATCGCGGTCACCAGGTCCGCGGCCTCGCACGCCATCCGCTGCGTGAGCCCGCCGCCGTTAGACCATCCGGTGACATAGACCTTGGCCGCATCGACGTTCGCCCGCGCCGACAGCTGGCCGATCACCGCGCGCAGGAAACCAACATCGTCGATCTTCAAGTCATAGGCGGTGGTGCAGCAGCCATTGCCGTTCCAGCTGTTGGCGATCCCCTGCGGCCACACCACGATGAAGCCCAGCCGATCCGATTGCTCGCGCTGCCCCGATCGCTTCATCTGGTCGTCGTTGGTCAGCGCATGGCCATGGATGTCGAGCAGCAACGCCACCGGTGCCTGCCCCGAATAGCGCTGCGGCACATGCACGCGGTATAGCCGCAGATACCCGCCCGACATCATCGAAAGATCATAGTCGCCGGGCGCCAGGCAGTCGCGCTGGCACGGCGCCCCCATCGCCGGCGGCGCCAACGTCCCCAGCCCGAGCAGCAACAGGATACGAACGACAAGACGAAGCATCATCACTCTCCTCCTTTTATCTTTCTCATTCCTCCCCCTGAGGGGGAGGGGGACCGCGCCCGCAGGGCGTGGTGGAGGGGTAATCGCGGCAAGCGACGCGGCCCGTGGCTACCCCTCCACCACCGCTGCCTGATGGTCCCCCTCCCCTTGCAGGGGAGGATTTGTCGGCAGCGGCGCCAATCCCGGCGGATTCACCAGTTCAGGGGGTAATGGCGGATCGACGAATGCCTTGCGCTCCGCATGCCGAAGCGGCGGCGCCGTGGTCGCGACCGGGCTCGGCGCAGCGGACGGCGCAGCGACGACCATCGCCCGGCCACCCCGCACCGCCACCGCCTCATCGCGTGGGTTCTCCGGCGCACGCGAGCACCCCGCCAGCATCAGGCTCACCACCAGGGCGGGCCCGCCGCGCATATCAGCCGACCACCGCGACATCGGCGGGCAATCCGGCCGCCGCCAGTTCGCGTTCGGCCTGGAAGAAGCCGTAACCGGGCACCATCTCGCCGTTGCGCCGCGTTACCGCCGCCATCTGGCCGAGCAGCCGCTCGCCGGCATCCGCACCGCCGCCGATCTGCACGCCTTCGGTCAGCGTCACATGCGCCGCCGCGACATGGCCAGCGCCCGCGCACAGGATCGTGCGCGTCGGCGCGTCGTCGGCGACCAGCGGCAGCAGCGCCGGGCTGACCATCTCGGGTGCCAGCAGCGCCAGGCTGTCCTCGCTCAGCACGCCATGCGTCATCTGCGTCGCCGCGGTCGGCGCCAGGCAGTTGACGCGAATCCCGTACTTCTCGCCCTCGATGCCCAGCGTCTGCATCAGCCCGACCAGCGCCATCTTTGCCGCGCCATAGTTCGCCTGCCCGAAGTTGCCGTACAGCCCGGACGACGAGGTGGTCATCACGATCCGGCCGAACCCCTGCGCGCGCATCGTCTCCCACACCGCCTTGGTACAGATCGCTGCGCCGATCAGATGGACGTCGACCACGGTGCGGAAGTCGGCGATCGACATCTTGGCGAAGCTCTTGTCGCGCAGGATGCCGGCATTGTTGATGAGGATGTCGACCCGCCCCCAGCGATCGAGCGTCTGCGCGACCATCGCCTCGACGCCCGCCTCGTCGGTCACCGATGCCGCCACCGCCATCGCCTGGCTACCGACGGCGACGATCTCGTCGGCCACCGCGCCCGCCGCCTCGATCGACAGGTCGTTGACGACCACCGCCGCCCCCTGCCGCGCCAGGAACAGCGCATGCGCCCGCCCCAGCCCGCCGCCCGCACCCGTGACCAGCGCGACTCGACCCTTCAGCTGCATATATCCTCCTCCGGTCCGAACATTCATTTTCGTATGAGGATCCAAATATCAGAACATTCATCCTTACGATAGTGATTGTTGACAGCGCTCGGTGGCCGCATCATCATCGCTGGCAACGATAAAGAAGGAGAGGGGACGGGTGGCCAGCATCGCCGGGCACGTGGTCGAGGAGGCGCGCGGGGTGACCCGCCGGCGCGAGCGTATCGTGCTCGCGACGCTGACCTTCGTCTACGTCATCAACTTTCTCGATCGCCAGCTCCTCGGCATCCTCGCCAAGCCGATCCAGGATTCGCTCCACGTCACCGACGGCCAGCTCGGCCTGATCGGCGGTCTCTACTTCGCCTTCTTCTACTGCTTCATCGCGGTGCCGATCGGCTATCTGGCGGATCGCACCAACCGCACCAGCATCGTCGCACTGGCGTGCGCGATTTGGAGCGCGGCGACGATCGCCTGCGGCCTCGCGCGCACCTATCCGCAGCTGGTCGTCGCGCGGATGATGGTCGGCTTCGGCGAGGCGGGGGGCGTGCCGCCGTCCTATGCGATCATCACCGACACCTTCCCGCCGGGCCGCCGCGGCATGGCGTTCGGCATCTACAATCTCGGCCCGCCGATCGGCGCCGCGCTCGGCATCGCCTTCGGTGCCAGCATCGCCGCCGCCTTCGACTGGCGCCACGCGTTCATCGCGATCGGCATCGTCGGCATCGTCACCGCGCTCGCCGTCAAGCTGCTGGTGAAGGAGCCCGAACGCGGCGCGCTCGATCCGGCACCGGCCGGTGGCCGCACGACCGCCCGCGCACCCTTCTGGGGCACGCTGCGCATGTTCTTCACCCACCCCGTCCTGATGCTCGCCGCGCTCGGCAGCGGCGCCACCCAGTTCGTCACCTACGGTCTCGGCAACTTCGCGGTGCTGTTCCTGATGCGGGAAAAGGGCATGACGCTGGCCGACGTCGCTGTCTGGTATGCGATCGCCGTCGGCGTCGGCATGAGCGCCGGGATGATCGTGTCGGGCAAGGTCATCGACCGCTTCACCCGTCGATCGCGCGCCGTCTATGCCATCGCCCCCGCGGTGTCGCTGGCGGTCGCGCTGCCCTTCTACGTCGGCTTCGTCGCCGCGCCCGGCTGGCCGCTCGCGCTCGCGCTGCTGACCGTCGCGATGCTGTTCAACTACGTCTATCTCTCCTGCTCGGTCGCGCTGGTGCAGGAAGAGGTGCGGCCCGACCAACGCGTGCTGTCGGGCGCGCTGTTGCTGCTGGTGATGAACTTCATCGGCCTTGGCCTGGGGCCGACCTATGTCGGCGCGGCGAGCGACTGGTTCGCCGCGCGCGGCACGCCGCATGCGCTTCAGGTCGCGCTCTACACGCTCTCGCCCTTCTACCTCGTCGCGATCGCGCTTTTCCTCCTCCTCGCCCGTCGCCTGCGAAAGACCGCGGCATGACCCTGATCCGCGCCCTTCTTCTGGCGTCCCTCGCCACCCCCGCCGCCGCCCAGACGCTCGTCGATGCCCCCGCCGGGCGCGTCACCGGCATCGCCCAGGGCAAGCTCGCGGTCTTCAAGGGCATTCCCTACGCCCAAGCTCCCGTCGGCGAACGCCGCTGGCGCGCGCCGCAGCCGCTGCCACGCTGGGCCGGCACCCGCCCCGCCACCGACTTCGGCCCCGCCTGCATCCAGCCGAGCGTCCCCGCCACCTCGGTCTACGCGCCGACCACCCCGCTGCCGACCAGCGAGGATTGCCTGTCGCTCAACATCTGGGCACCCCGGCAGGCGAAGCGGGCACCCGTCCTCGTCTGGATCCACGGCGGCGCGCTGCTGACCGGTTCCTCGCGCGAGGCGCTCTACGACGGCCGGCACCTCGCCGACCGCGGCCTCGTCGTCGTGTCGATCAACTATCGCCTCGGCGCGCTCGGCTATCTTGCCCACCCCGCGCTCAGCGCCGAGGATCCCCGCCACGTCTCGGGCAACTACGGGCTGCTCGACCAGGTCGCCGCGCTCGCCTGGGTCAGGCGCAACATCGCCGCCTTCGGGGGCGATCCCGCCAACGTCACGATTGCCGGCGAGTCCGCGGGCGCGCTCAGCGCCACCTATCTGATGGTCACGCCCGCCGCGCGCCCGCTGTTCCGCCGCGCCATCGTGCAGAGCGGCTATCTCGTCACCACCCCGGCGCTCCGCACCGCCGCCTTCGGCCTGCCGCCGGCCGAAGCGATCGGCGCCCGTGCGCTACCCGCCGGCGACGCCGCGACGCTACGCCGGATGGACGCGCAGACGCTGACCAACGGCGCCGCCGCGGCGGGCTTCCTGCCCTTCGCCAACGTCGACGGCGTCGTCCTGCCCGAACAGCCCGTCGTCGCCTTCGACGCTGGCCACCAGGCGAAGGTGCCGGTCCTCGCCGGCTTCAACCAGGGCGAGATCCGCTCGCTCCGCGTCCTCGCGGCGCAACCGCCTGCCAGCGCCGAGGCCTATGAGCAGGGCATCCGCGCCCGCTACGGCGACATGGCCGACGCCTTTCTGCGCCTCTATCCCGCCGTAACCTATCGGGAGAGCATCCTCCTCACCCCACGCGATGCTTTATATGGCTGGACCAGCGAACGCCTCGTGCGCAGCCAGACCGCCGCCGGCCGCCCAAGCTACCTCTACCTATGGGATCACGGCTATCCCGCGATGGACGACGCCAACCTCCACGCCTTCCACGCCAGCGAACTGCCCTTCACCTTCGGCACGCTGTCGCTGACCGGCCCCAACTGGCCCAAGGTCCCCGATACCCCCGACGAGCGCCGCCTGTCCAACGCGATGCTCGACTATTGGACCAGCTTCGCCGCCACCGGCACGCCGCGCACCGCCGGCGGTCCGGCCTGGCCCGCCTTCGACGCGACCCTCCCGATCATGCACTTTACGGCTGCACCGCGCGTCGAGCCCAGCCTGCTCGCCGGCATGTATGATTTCAACGAGGCGGTCGTCCGCCGACGCCGCGCCGCCGGCACGATACCCTGGAACTGGAACGTCGGCCTCAACGCACCGCTCCCCACCCCATGACCTGATCGACGCCCGCTCCTATAGGCGTCCGCTCGTCAGCGAATCAGGAGCGCCGCCGCCATGACCGATCGCCGCGTGCTCGGGCTCGATTTCGGCACCACCAACACCGTCGCCGCGACCGCCGACGCACTGATCCCGCTCGACGGCGCCGCCGACGGCGTATTCCGCACCGCGCTGTGCTTCTGGCACGACGAGGACGTCCGCGGCGGCCTCGCGGTCGAGGCGGGGCCGGCGGCGATCCGCGAATATCTGGAATTTCCCAGCGACAGCCGCTTCATCCAGTCGTTCAAGTCGGTCGCCGCCAGCGCCTCGTTCGACACCGCGCCGGTGTTCGAGAAGCGCTACCGCTTCGAAGACCTCGGCCGCCTGTTCCTCGACAAGCTGCGCAGCCATGCCGCTGGCGCGCTCGACCGGCTCGATCGCGTCGTCGTCGGCCGCCCCGTCACCTATGCCGGCAGCCGCCCCGACGAGGCGATCGCGCGCCAGCGCTACGACGCGATGTTCGCTGGCTTCGCGCGCGACGTGCATTACGTCTACGAACCGCTCGCCGCCGCCTATGGCTTTGCCGCGCAGCTTGAGCAGCCCGCCACCCTGCTCGTCGCCGATTTCGGCGGCGGCACCAGCGACTTCTCGGTCGTCCGCGTTGACGCTCCCGGCGCCGCCCAGCGCTGCACGCCGATGGGCCATGCCGGCATCGGCCTGGCCGGCGACCGTTTCGATGCGCGCATCGTCGACAAGCTCGTGCTGCCGTTCCTCGGCAAGGGCGGCGACTATCGCTCGTTCGACAAGGTGCTGGAAATTCCACCGGGCTATTTCGCCGATGTCGCCGACTGGTCGAAGCTCGCACTGATGCGCAACCGCCGCACCCTCGCCGAGCTCGACCGGCTGAAGAAGAGCGCGCTCGATCCCGAGGCAATCGGCCGGATGATCGCGCTGATCGACAACGAGCTGGGCTTCCCCCTCTACGACGCGGTCAGCAAGCTGAAGCGTGCGCTCACCACCGGCAAGGGCGCCCATTTCGCCTTCCACGGCGCCGGCGTCGATATCGAGGCCGACGTCACCCGCGCCGAGTTCGAGGGCTGGATCGCCGACGACGTCCAGCGCATCGCCGCGACGCTCGACCGCGCCCTCGCCACCGCAGGCGTCGACGATGGCCGGATCGACCGCATCTTCCTGACCGGCGGCACCTCGCTCGTCCCCGCCGTTCGCCGCCTGTTCACCGATCGCTTCGGCGCCGAGCGCATCGTCTCCGGCGGCGAGCTGACCTCGATCGCGCACGGCCTGGCACTGATCGCCGGCGAAGACGACGTCACCGCCTGGACGGCGTCGTAACCCTTTGACGATAGCCGCCGCCGCTCAAGTGAGTTAGCGACGCCCCATGGCGTCTGACACCCTGCTCGAAACCGGTCGCAACTGCTGGCGGATCGAACGCGCCACGCGCGCGCGCGTCATCATCGATGCCGATGACTATTTCCGCATCGCCCGCGCCGCCATGCTGACCGCAAAGAAGCAGATCCTGCTCGTCGGTTGGGATTTCGACGCGCGCATCCGCTTCGGCGGCGATGTCGACGACGGCGCGCCGATCGAGATCGGCCGCTTCATCAGCTGGCTGGTGAAGCGGACGCCGGGGCTTCAGGTCCATATCCTCCGCTGGGATACCGGCGCGATCAAGACGCTTGCGCACGGCCGCACGCTGCTGCGCATCGCCAAGTGGATCGCCGACCCGCAGGTCCACCTGCGCCTCGACGGTCATCACCCGCCGGCAGGATCGCATCACCAGAAGGTCGTCGTGATCGACGACGCGGTCGCCTTCTGCGGCGGGATCGACATGACCGTCGACCGCTGGGACACGCGCGACCACGACGACGACGCCCCCCGTCGCGTCGAGCCCGACGGCACGCCCTACGGCCCCTGGCACGACGCGACGACGCTGCTCGAGGGCCCCGCCGCGCGCGCGCTCGGCGACATGTGCCGCGGGCGTTGGCAGCTGTCGGGCGGCGACGAGCTGCCCGCCATCGACGACGTCGACAGCAGCTGGCCCACCGACGTCGCCGCCGACTTCACCGACGTCGAGGTCGGCATCGCGCTCACCGTCCCCGAAATGGCCGGCCAGGATCCGCGCCACGAGGTCGAGGCACTCTATATCGACCTGATCGCCCGGACGAAGAAGCTGTTCTACGCCGAGAGCCAGTATTTCGCCTCGCGCAAGGTCGCCGAGGCGATCGGCAAGCGCCTGCGCGAACCCGACGGCCCCGAATTCGTCATCGTCCATCCGGTGACCGCGCAGGGCTGGCTAGAACCGCTGGCGATGGACACGGCACGCGCCCGGCTGGTCGAGGCGCTGCGCGACCAGGACCCGCACCATCGCCTGCGCCTCTACAACCCCTACACCGCCGGCGGGACGCCGATCTACGTCCATGCCAAGGTGACGATCGTCGACGACACGATCCTTCGGGTCGGCTCGTCGAACTTCAACAATCGTTCGCTTCGCCTCGACACCGAATGCGACATCGTCATCGATGCCGAGCGCGGTGGCAATGCCGACGAACGCCAGACCATCACCGCGATCCGCGACGGCCTGCTCGCCGAGCATCTGGGCGTCGACGTTGCCACGGTGGCGGCGACGATCGCGGAGACGCGCTCGCTGATCGAGACGGTCGAGCGACTGCGCGGCGACGGCCGGTCGCTACGCCCTTACGAGGTGCCCGAGCTCGACGCCGTCCAGGCATGGCTCGCCGACAACAAGATCCTCGATCCCGAAGGCCCCGGCGAGATGTTCGAGGCGCTGTCCGCGCGCACCCCGCTGCTCGCACGCCTTCGCCCCCATCGCCCACGAACCAAGGCGGGCAAAGCGGTAACGACCGGTGCCGGCATCGCCGCCGCGACGCTCGCCGCCGGCCTGTGGTGGAGCCGCCGTCGCCGCTGACGACGGCGCCCCGTCACTCCGTGACGGTGGTGACGTTGTCGTCCGAATTGCGATCGATCCGCGTGTTGTACGGATCGGCGCCCGCGAACGCCGGCTTGGCCGCCGTGTCCAGCACCACCGTCTGCTTCCCCGACCGGATCGGCAGCCGCTTCAGCGCCAGCACGTCCTTCGCCGCGAACGTGCCGCGGCCCGGCATCGCCGCGAACGCGCCGAACTCCGCCGTCTCGGTCATCGGCGCCTCGCGCTCGTTGCCGCGACCGTCGGCATACAGCTTGTGCGCCTCGACCGTCAGCGTCGTGCGATACCGCCCATTCGCCAGCCGGCTCACCGTCGCGCCGGTCGTCTTGATGTCGTACAGCGTGATGCGTTCGAACAGGTCGGTGATCAGCGCATTCTCCGCCGGGGTTGCCCCGCGCCGGAATTCGGCGATCAGGTCCAGGCTGCGCGGATAGGGCGGGCCGGTGAAGCGGAAGCGCTGGTCGTACCGCTTCAGCGCCGCATTGACCCGCGCCTCGCCCAGCTCGTCCTTCAGCCGGTACATCGCCAGGCTGCCCTTGCGATAATGGATGTACTGCTGGTTCTCGACCCTGGCGAGCGGCAGCTCCTCGATCACCTCGCCGCCGCGGCTGCGCAGGTATCGATCCAGCTCATACTTCAGGAACCGGCGGATCTGGTCGCGCCCGTACAGATGCTCCATCACCATCAGCGCCGAATATTGCGCGAGCGTCTCGATCCCCATCGTCGCGCCCTGGTTGTCCGACGTGATGACCTGATGCGCCCACCACTGGTGCCCCAGCTCGTGCGCCGCGACATAGCTGACGTAATCGATCTTGTCGGGGTCGGAGAGGTCGGCGATGAAGCCGATCCCTTCGGAATAGGGCATCGTGCCGGCAAAGGCCTGCGCGAACTGCGCATAGTCCGGGAATTCGATGATCCGCGCCGACTTGAACTGGTACGGCCCGAACGCCGGCTGATACAGGTCGAGCCCGTGCGCGAACGCGGCCAGCATCCGGTCGACGTTGGCGCCGTGCTGCGGGTCGTAATACACGACCAAGTCGATGCCGTTGTGCATCCGGTGCTTCTCGGCATAGCGCCCGGCCTGGATGGAATAGAAGTTCAGGATCGGCGCCGCGGTCACGAACCGCGCCGTCCGCCGCCCGTTCGCGGTCGTATCCGCCACCCGCTCGCCCGGCGCGATCGGGGTCTGGTCGGCATCGGTCGACACGGTGATGTCGGTCTTCACCCAATCGACGTGGAAGGCGCTGAAGCGCGTGCCGGCGAGATCCTCCAGCTTCGGCGGGCGCAATTCCGACGGCAGGCCGTATTTGCGGCGCTTGGCGCGGTCCTGCAGCAGCTCCTGCCGGTCCATGCCGATCACCGGCGCGAACTCGCCGTTGTTGACGAAGGTGCCGTTGGCGACGACGCGGCTGTCGTTGCCGCTGTTGGCGAAGCCGCGCTGGCGCCGCTCGGTACGGAAATCGAGCGTCGTCGTCGCACCCGGGGCCAGCGGGGTCGACAGGCGGTAGACACGATACTGGAAGCGCGGGAAATCCTTGGCCACGCTGGCGCCCGGGATCGTGACCGACACCAGCTTCGTCCGGCGATCGCCCAGCCTGACATCGACCCGGTCGAGCGGCCTGCCGGTGCGGTTCACCAGCACCATTCGCCCCGTCGCGGTCAGCCCCGGCTGGTCAGGCCGCAGGTCGACCGCGACCTTCACGGCCTGGACCGACGGCTGCGGCACCTTTTCGAACGGCAGCAGCGTCTTCTCATAGTCGGCGGCGAATTCGTCGTCCGATACCGGGGTGCGATACTCGTTCCAGACGTGGGTGTTGGTGTAGATGAACGCGCCGGTGGCGGCGAACACCGCCAGCGCCACCCCGCCGACGAGGCCGGCCCCGCCCTTCAGCCGCCGCGGCAAGCGCGCCAGCCGTGGCCGCAGCCGCGTCTCGGTCCCGCGCCGCCACAGCGCATGCGCCAGCACGACCAGCACCACCGCGAACGCCGACCAATAGAGGCGCAGCCACCACGCGCCGATCCAGAACCGCCCCTGGCCGTTCATGTCGGACAGCGGCACGCCCGGCCCGGCGCCATAGTTGTACAGCACGTCGCCGAAGCCCAGCTGCCCCAGCGTCGTGCGCGCGACGATGTAGAGCACCATGATGCCCCAGCCGACGAACTTGTGCGGGCTGAGCGCCTGGACGAACACCGCCAGCACCGCGAGCAGCGTATAGTCCACCGTCTCGGGCAGCACGTACCACAGCAGATACTTGCCGATCTCGAAGTGACTATAGCCGTGGAACAGCTGCATCAGCATCGCGCCGAGCACGCTGACGATCAGCGTCGAGAACAGCACCAGCGTCACCGCCAGCACCTTGGGCAGCACGAACGCCCAGTCGGGAATCGCGCTCGCGTCGATGATCTCGTGCGTCTTGCGGTCGCGCTCGCGCCAGACCAGCTCGCCGGCGTAATAGATCGCGACGATCACCGGGATGATCGAGAAAGACCCCTCCAGCAGCTTGATGACGACGCGCGTCACCGGCAGCACCGGCGTGCCGAACACTTCGCCCAGATCGATCAGCGCCGCCATCGAGTTGAACAGGCCGAGCGCCAGCAGCACCGCATAGGCGGGGCTGCGGAACACTTGCACCATCTCCAGCCGGGTGCGCACCGCCAGCTGCGCCAGCGCCGTCTCGCGATCGTGGCGCGGGCTCGGCAGCGCGCCCGCCCGCCGCACCGTGACCGGCGCCTCGGCGTGCTCGGCCAGCGCTTCCGCCTTGCGCGCCTTCTTCGACGGTTTGGTGGCAAACTGGAACGTCGCATAGGCGATGCCCAGTGCCGCCGCCGATATCGCCAGCGACAGCAGCCGGTTCCACAGCAGGATACCCGCGATCGAGATCGTCATCGCGTTGCGATCGGCCGCGGTCCAATATTTGGTCAGATAGCTCGCCGCGCCGATCCCCAGCGGCTCGCCATAGGCGCCCCACAGTTCATAGGCCGGGTTCTTGTCGAGCACGACGCTCGCCACCGTGAACAGGATCAGGAACGCGACGACGCCGACATAGGTCGCCATCATCGACCGCGTCACCGTCGCCAGCGCGAAGAACAGCGCCGACGTCAGCAGGATGTTGGGCACCGCCAGGAACAGATAGGCCGACAGATAATAGGCCGGGTTGTTCGGCCCCAGCGTCTCGGCGTCGACCCACGGCATCACGCTGCCGACCAGCACGCCCAGCGGCACCGCCAGAAAGCCCATCGCCGCCGCCAGGAACGCGCCGCCGAAGCGGCCGAACAGATACGCGCCCTTGGTGACGCGGGTCGCACGGACGATCGGGCCGAAGCCGGTCTCGTCGTCGCGCACCACCACGTTCGCGACGAACGCGGTCGACACGAACATGTAGAACAGCGTCAGGATCAGCATCATCTGCGCGAGCGCGAACGGCGCGTTCTTGTGGACGTTGCCGCCCGATCCGATCTGGATCTGGTCCACCGTGGTCGCGCCGAACGCGAGCAGGAAGAAGATGACGACCGCGACCCAGAACACCGGGTTGCGCAGCTGATATCGCCATTCGAAGCCGAGGATGCCGGCGAACATGGCCAGCCCCCTCAGGCCGCGCGACGCGAGGCGTCGAGCGTGGAGAAATAGACGTCTTCCAGCCCGCCCTCGACCGGCTCGAACCCGTCGCCCGGCGACCCGTCCGCCATGACGTGGATGATCGTCCGCCCGGCGAACAGCCGCGTCGAGATGACGCGATAGCGTGTCCGATACGCCTCCAGCTCGTCGCGCGGGATCGTCTTCTGCCACACCTGCCCGCGCGTCGCCGCGATCAGTTCGAGCGGCGGTCCTTCCAGCAGGATGCGCCCGCTCGCCAGCACCGCCATCCGCGGACACAGGTCGGCGACGTCCTCGACGATGTGAGTCGACAGGATCACGACGACGTTGTCGCCGATCTCGGCCAGCAGGTTGAGGAAGCGGTTGCGCTCTTCGGGGTCCAGCCCCGCGGTCGGCTCGTCGACGATGATGAGACGGGGGTTGCCGATCAGCGCCTGCGCGATTCCGAACCGCTGGCGCATACCGCCCGAAAAGCCGGCCAGCGCCTTCTTGCGCACCGACCACAGATTGACCTGGTTGAGCAGCGCCTCGACCGTGTCCTTGCGCTCGGCTCGACCGGCGACGCCCTTCAGCACCGCCATATGGTCGAGCATGTCGTAGGCCGACACCCGCGGATAGACGCCGAAATCCTGCGGCAGATAGCCCAGGGTTCGCCGCAGTAGCTCGGGTTGCGCGATCACGTCGATGCCGTCGAACATGATGCTGCCCGACGTCGGCGTCTGCAACGTCGCGATCGTGCGCATCAGCGTCGACTTGCCCGCGCCATTGGGGCCGAGCAGCCCGAACATCCCCGGCGGAATCGTCAGCGTGACGTCGTCGAGCGCCCGCGTGCCGTTGCCATAGACATGAGTCAGCCGTTCGATCTGCAGCACTGGTCGTCCCCCCGACGTAATGACGGGCAGCGTATCAGCCGTGTCACCCATGTAAAGCACTAGTTGCCGGACAAGAACGACACGCCATTGCCGCGGCGCGAGCCGCCTGCGACGATGCCCCATGACCCGCCTCTTCCTCCGCCTCCTCGCCCTGCTCGTCGCGCTGCCTCTGGGCGCCCATGCCCAGACCGCGCCCCGCGCCTATCCGCCGGTCCTCGACATGCGCGCCCGCGCTGCAGTCGAGGATCGCATCTTGAAGGAACGCCTCGACACCGTCGTGCCGGCGATCATGCGCGAACGCGGCGTCGACATGTGGATCCTGGTCGCGCGCGAGAATTTCGAGGATCCGGTGGTGCGCACGATGCTCGACGCGCGCAGCCTGGCGGCGCGGCGGCGCACGATCCTGATCTTCGCCGATCCCGGCGACGGGCGACCGGTCGAGCGGATGACCGTCAGCCGCTACGGCCTCGGCGGCCTGTTCGCGCCAGCCTGGGACCCGTCGGGCGAGCCCGACCAATGGCGCTGCGTGGCGGCGATCGTCCGCGAACGAAACCCGCGGCGGATCGCGGTCAATTCCTCTCGCCTCACCGCCTATGCCGATGGCATGACGCTGTCGGCCTGGGAGGAGCTGACCGGGGCGCTCGGCCCCGACTGGACCCGACGACTGGTCCGCGACGAGGTGCTGCCGGTGCGCTGGCTGGAAACCCGCATCCCCGCCGAAATCGCGCTCTACCCCGACATCGCGCGCCTGTCGCACGCGATCATCGCCGAGGCCTTTTCGCCCGCGGTCATCACGCCCGGCAAGACGACCGCCGACGACGTCGTCTGGTGGATGCGCGACAAGGTGACCGCGCTCGGCCTCTCGACGTGGTTCCACCCCTCGGTCGCGATCAGCCGCCGCGGCGTCGCCACGCCGCTGGAGGGCGATACCGTCATCCAGCCGGGCGATCTCCTCTGGACCGACTTCGGCATCACCTATCTGCGCCTCAACACCGACATGCAGGAAAATGCCTACGTCCTTCGCCCCGGCGAGCGCGAGGCGCCGATGGGCCTGCGCGACGGCCTTGCCGCCAGCAACCGGGTCCAGGACGCGCTGACAGGCAGCTTCCGCACCGGCATCACCGGCAACCAACTGCTCGCCACCGCCCGCGCCGCCGCGATCGCACAAGGGCTGGCGCCGACGATCTATTCGCATCCGATCGGCTATCATGGTCACGGCGCCGGCCCCTCGATCGGCTTCTGGGACAATCAGCAGCCCGATCCGCGCGGGCAGGGTGCGATCCACGCGAACACCGCCTGGTCGATCGAACTCAGCGCCACCCACGCCGTGCCCGAATGGGGCGGCCAGCCGATCGGCTTCAAGACCGAGCAGGACGCCTGGTTCGACGGCAGGCGGGTAACCTATCTCGACGGGCGGCAGACCAGGCTTCACCTGATCCCGTCACCGTGACACGGCCCGGTTCGTCATTTACGGCAGCCACTTAGCCGCGATCACGGGAGAGATCATGCACCGCCGCCACTTCCTCGCCAGCGCCAGCCTTACCGCCGCCGCCACCGCCCTGCCCTCGGTCGCCGACGCCGCCACCCGCGACGCCGATCTGCGCGCGATGCTCGATCGCTTCTTCTACGACCGGCTTCAGGACAGCCCGGAGCAGGCGACCTCGCTCGGCCTCGACACCGGCCAGCGCGTGGCGCTCAAGAGCCGCCTCGACGACACGTCGCGTGCTGGCCAGGCCCGCCAGCTCGCCCGCGCCAAGCGTGAATTGGCGATGCTCCGGTCGATCCCGCGGGAGAGCCTGAGCGACACCGCCAGACTCGACTATGACGTCGTCGCCTATGGCCTCGATCGCGTCATCGCCGGCGAACGCTACACCTACGGCGCCAGCGCCGGCCGCTATGCCCCCTATGTCCTGACCCAGCTGACCGGCGCCTATCGCGACGTTCCCGACTTCCTCGCCAACCAGCATCGCGTCGCCAGCGCCGCCGATGCCGACGCCTATGTCGCCCGCGTCGCCGCCTTCGCGCGCGCGATCGACGCCGAGACCGAGCGCCAGCGCGAGGATGCGGCCAAGGGCGTGTTCGCGCCCGACTATATCCTCGACACCACGCTCAAGCAGCTGGCGGCGGTGCGCGACAAGGCGCCCGAGGCGACCGGCCCCGCCACCGATCTCGCCGCCAAGCTGAAGGCCGCGAACCTGCCGCCCGATCGCGCCACCGCAGTCGCCCGGCTGATGGAAACGAGCGTCTTTCCCGCGCTCGACCGCCAGCGTGCGCTCGTCACCCAGCTGCACGCCCGCGCCGTCCACGACGCCGGCGTCTGGCGGCTGCCCGATGGCGAGGCTTATTACACCGCCGCCGCCAGCGCCGCGACGACCGTCGACATGAGCGGCGACGAAATCCACCGCCTCGGCCTCGCCCAGGTGGCCGAGATCGGCGCGCGGATCGATACGATCCTGAAGGGCCAGGGCATGACCCAGGGCAGCGTCGGCGATCGCCTCGTCGCGCTCAACAAGCGCCCCGATCAGCTTTATCCCAACACCGATCCGGGCCGCGAGGCGCTGCTGAACCAGCTGCGCGCGCAGGTCGCGGCGATGACGAAGCGCCTGCCCGAGCAGTTCGCGATCCTGCCTCGCGCGCCTGTCGAAATCCGCCGCGTGCCGGAAGCGATCCAGGCCGGGGCCCCCGGCGGCTATTACCAGTCCGCCTCGCTCGACGGCACGCGGCCGGCGATCTATTTCATCAACCTGCGCGATACCTTCGATCGGCCGAAGTTCGGCCTTGCGACGCTCAGCTATCACGAGGCGGTGCCCGGCCATCATCTCCAGGTCATGACCGCGCTCGAAAGCGACGACATCCCGCTGATCCGCCGCCGCGGCTTCTATTCGGGCTATTCCGAAGGCTGGGCCCTCTACAGCGAACAGCTGGCGGACGAGATGGGGATGTACGAGGGCGATCCCCTCGGCCAGGTCGGCTATCTTCAGTCGCTATTGTTCCGCGCGACGCGCCTTGTCGTCGATTCCGGCATGCACGCCAAGCGGTGGAGCCGCGAGAAGGCGACCGACTACCTGATCGCCACCACCGGCATCGCGCGCGGCCGCAGCCAGGGCGAGATCGACCGCTACACCGTCTGGCCGGGCCAGGCCTGCAGCTACAAGATCGGTCACACCGTCTGGGTGCGCCTGCGCGACGAGGCGAAGAAGAAGGCCGGCGCTCGCTGGGATCCCAAGGCGTTCCACCGCGTGCTCGCGATGGGTGCGATGCCGCTCAGCGTGCTGGAACGCGTCGCGCGCGAGCGGATGTAGCCGTCAGCGGCCACGCTCCTCGCGCAGCCGCTTGTCCAGCTTGTCCGCCGACGCCTTCGCGAGCGAGCGGCAAGCGCCCGGATCCGTGCGGAAACGATCGGTCGCGCCATCCTGATCGGCATGCGCGGTGATCAGGATGTCGCACGACAGGCGCGCCATCACCGCATGGCTTCGGCGGAAGCCGTCGACGATCGGTCGGCTGGCCGGAGCGCTGTAGCGATAGCCGTCGGCGAAAACCGGGTTGAGGCTGGAGGCGAAGACGATCGATCGGCAGGTCCGCGCCTCACACGATCGCCAGGTCCAACTCATGCTCCCCATCGTATGCCCCGGAGTCGCCCGCGCGATGACGACGGTGCGTCCCAGCCGCAGCGCCTCGCCATCGCCGATCGGGCGGACATGCGGCACCGGCGGGAAGCGGCTGTCATAGCCCAGTTGCGGATCGTCCGCTGCCAGCCGCCCGCTGCGCAGCCCTTCCGCCCCGCGCCGGCTCGCCACCACCGTCGCGCCGGTATCGCGCGCCAGGGCGGCGAGGCCGCCGGCGTGATCGAAATGCGGTTCGGTGCTGAGGATGTACTTGATGTCGTGCGGCGCGAACCCGAGCTTGCGGACGTTGGCCAGGATCGCCACCACCCCCTGCGGCAGCGCGCCGTCGATCAGGATCAGCCCGTCGCCGGTATCGATCAGCGCGACGCTCAACCCGCCGAACCCGACCAGATAGGTATTGCCGAACACTCGCACCGGCGGCCGCGGGGCAAGCCATTCGGCGGCGCGATCGGTCACGATCGGCCGGGTCAGCGGATCGGCGCCGACCTGCGCCAGGGCGGCCGCGGCGATCGCGACGGCATCGATGATCGGTGATGTAACGCGCATGGTCGAACTCCTTCGCCGCGCTGAATGCCGCCGCGTGCCGCCGGGGACAAAGCATCTTCGCTCGACGAAGCCATCAATTCAGCTCATGACGAGCACCATGGATCGCGCCCGATTGCCGCTCAATGCCCTGCGCGCGTTCGAGGCTGCGGCGCGCCATCTCAACTTCACCCGCGCGGCGATCGAACTGTGCGTCAGCCAGGGCGCGGTCAGCCATCAGGTCGCACAATTGGAAGCGCGATTGGGTGCGCGGCTGTTCCAACGCCTGCCACGCGGGCTGGCGCTCACCGACGACGGCGTCGCGCTCGTCCCCGTCGTCGCCGAGGCGTTCGACCGGATCGGCGCGACGCTCGATCGTTATGCCGAGGGGCGATATCAGGAGGCGCTCAACATCGGCGTCGTCGGCACTTTCGCGACCGGCTGGCTGCTCCATCGGCTCGATGGCTTCGCCGCCGCCTTCCCCCATATCGAGATCAGGCTGTCGACCAACAACAACCGCGTCGATCTGGCGGGCGAGGCGCTCGACTATGCGATCCGCTTCGGCGACGGGGCGTGGCACGGCACGCATGCCGAGCCCTTGATGCCCGCGCCGCTGACGCCGCTCTGCACCCCGCTGATCGCTCGCCGCCTCTCGACCCCCGCCGACCTCGCGCGCGAACGACTGCTGCGCTCCTATCGCGCCAGTGAGTGGACGATGTGGTTCGACGCCGCAGGTGCGCGGGCGCCGATGCTGCGTGGGCCGCTGTTCGACAGTTCCGCGCTGATGGCGAGCGCAGCGATGGCGGGGCTCGGCGTCGCGCTGGCGCCGAAGGCGATGTTCGCCCACGACCTCACCGCCGAGCGGCTGGTCCAGCCCTTCTCGACCGAGATCGATGCGGGCCGATACTGGCTGACCCGGCTCGTCTCGCGCAAGCCGTCGCCTCCGATGCGCGCCTTCCGCCAGTGGCTGCTCGATGCAATCGACGGTTCGGACTGAACTCAATCCTCGGCGATAGCGCTATTCGAACGTGTATCGCGCATGCGAATGTAGACGATCAGCGACACGCCGATCATCGCGGTGACATACCAATAGAAGCCACGCTCCCAGCCGTGGTTCTTGAAGCTGAGCGCGACATATTCCGCGGTCCCGCCGAAGATCGTGTTGGCCAGCGCATAGGGCAGCGCGACGCCCAGCGCGCGGATATGCGCAGGGAACAGCTCCGCCTTCACCACCGCGTTGATCGACGTATAGCCAGACACGATGATGAGCCCGCCCATCACCAGCAGGAAGGCGGTGACGGGATCGCGCGTCGTCTCCAGCGTCGCGAACAGCGGATAGGTACACAGCACGCCCAGCACGCCGAACCCGATCAGCAGCGGCTTGCGCCCGATCCGGTCGCTCAAGCCTCCGGCGATCGGCTGGAGCAGCATGAACAGGAACAGCGTGCCGCCGTTGATCCGCGACGCCGTCTCTCGGTCGAAGCCGCTGGTGTTGACCAGGAACTTCTGCATGTAGATCGAATAGGCGTAGAAGGCGAGCGTACCGCCCGCGGTCAGCAGCATCACCGTCATCGCCTCGCGCGGGTGTAGCTTGAACAGCGCCAGCGCACTCGACTTGGGCGCGTCGCTGACCTTCGCTTTGGTGAAGCTCTCGGTCTCGGCCAGCCCGCGGCGGATGTAGAACACCACCACCGCCAGCACCGCGCCGATCGCGAACGGGATGCGCCAGCCCCATGCCTCCAGCGCCGGCCTGGACATCGTCGCCTGCAGCGCCAGCAGCACGCCGATCGCGACCAGCTGGCCGCCGATCAGCGTGACGTACTGGAACGACGAGAAGAAGCCGCGCCGTCCCCGGCCCGCCATCTCCGACAAATAGGTCGCGCTCGCGCCATATTCACCGCCGACCGACAGCCCCTGCATCAGCCGAGCGATGACCAGGATCGCCGGCGCGAGCAGCCCGACGCTCTCGTACGTCGGCGCAATCGCGATCAGCAGCGAGCCCGCGCACATCAGCGTCACCGACAGCGCCAGCCCGCTCTTGCGGCCATGGCGATCGGCATAGATCCCCATGATCCAGGCGCCGAGCGGCCGCATGAAGAAGCCGACCGCGAACACCGCCGCCGCGCCGAGCAACTCGGCGGTCTTGTTGTCCGACGGGAAGAAATGCGGCGCGAAGTACAGCGTGAACGCCGCATAGGCATACCAGTCGTACCATTCGACCAGATTGCCGGTCGAACCGCCGACGATCGCCTTCATCCGCTCGCGCGTGATCGCCACGCCGCCGCTGGCCGGGTCGGAAGCGCTCATGCCCACCCCCTCAATGCGCTGCGGCGCCGTGGATGCCGATCCCGGTTTCGGACCGCAGCCGCTGTGCGGGATAGCCCGCCCGGTCGATCGCGGCACGTGGCGAGCGATCGAGGATCGAGATCAGCCAGATCGCCAGGAATGCCAGCGGCACGGAGAAGAGCGCCGGCGAGGTATAGGGGAAGATCGGCGTCGCGAAGCCGAGCACGGCGACCCAGATCACCGGCGACAGCACCGTCAGCCCGAACGCGCTCAGCAGGCCGACGCCGCCGCCCCAGGCCGCGCCGCGCGTCGTGCAGCCCTTCCACAGCAGCGACATGACCAGCACCGGGAAATTGCCCGACGCCGCCAGCGCGAAGGCCAGGCTGACCATGAAGGCGACGTTCTGCTTCTGGAAGACGATGCCCAGGATGATCGCGGCGATGCCGAGCAGGATCGTCGTGATCCGCGACACGCGCAGCTCCTGCTTCGGGTCGGCGCGCCCCTTTCGCAGCACGCTGGCATAGATGTCGTGGCTGATCGCCGAGGCCGCCGACAGCGTCAGGCCGGCGACCACCGCCAGGATCGTCGCGAAGGCGACGGCGGAAATGAAGCCCAGGAACAGGTTGCCGCCGATCGCGTGCGCCAGGTGCATCACCGCCATGTTGTTGCCGCCACGCAGGGCGCCGGCTGCATCGACATAGTCGGGGTTGAACGAGATCATCACGATCGCGCCGAAACCCAGCACGAACGTCAGCGCGTAGAAGTATCCAATCCACACCGTCGCCCAGAGGATCGACTTCCTCGCCTCGCGCGCGTCGGGAACGGTGAAGAAGCGCATCAGGATATGCGGCAGGCCCGCCGTCCCCAGCATCAGTGCGAAGCCGAAGGACAGCGCGGAGATCGGGTCCTTGATGAACCCGCCCGGCCCCATGATCGCGCGCGCCTTCGCCGCCGCCTCGCCGGGCGACAGGCCCGCGGCCAGCGCCATCTTCGTCTTCACCGCCACGGCCTGCGCGAACAGCGCCTCGAACGAGAAGCCGACATGCGCCATCACGCCAAGGACCAGGAAGGTCGCGCCGCACAGCAGCATCACCGCCTTGATGATCTGCACCCACGACGTCGCGCGCATGCCGCCGAACAGGACGTAGACCATCATCAGCCCGCCGACGATCGTGATCGCATAGAGATAGGGCAGGCCGAACAGCAGCTGGATCAGCTGCCCCGCGCCGACCATCTGCGCGATCAGATAGAAGCTGACGACCAGCAGCGTGCTGACCGCAGCGAAGCTGCGGACCGGTCCCTGCAGGAAGCGGTACGACACCACGTCGGCGAAGGTGAAGCGGCCGAGATTGCGCAGCTTTTCCGCGACCAGGAACAGCACGATCGGCCAGCCGACGAGAAAGCCGATCGCATAGATCAGCCCGTCATAGCCGTCGTTGAAGATCTGCGACGTGATGCCCAGGAACGACGCCGCCGAGCAATAGTCGCCCGCCATCGCCAGCCCGTTCTGGAATCCGGTGATGCCGCCGCCGGTGTAGAAATCGGCAACGTTGCGGGTCTTCGCCGCGGCGCGCCCCGTGATCCACAGCGTGATCGCGACGAAGCCGCCGAACATCAGGATCGCGGTCCAGTTGACCGGCTGGCGAGCGACGGCGCCCGCGATCGCGGCACTCGCGCCGCTGGTCCAGCCAAGCCCCGTCAGCAGCGCGGCGATCAGCGCCAGCCGGCGCATCATGCCGCCTCGTCCGCCAGGATCGCGGCGAGGCGCGCGTCGAACTCGCCGTTCGCGCGCCGGACATAGATCGCGCAGATCGCGACCGTCCCCACCAGCATGGCGAAGCCCAGCACCACCGCCAGGCTGGTCGTACCGCTGCCGATCGGCGTTGCCATCAGCGGCTTGTCGAACGCGATCAACGAAATGAAGCTGCTGTACGTCACCACCGTGACGATCGTCAGGATCCAGGAGAAACGCTGCCGGTCGCGGACGAGCGCGGCGTAGCGGGGATCGGCGGCGACCCGCGCCTCGATCGCCGTGCCGTCATGGTCTGATGTGGACATGCTGCATCATCGACGAGGCTCTCGCCCATGGCAACCGCTGGCGCACACGAAAGCGGCCCGGCGGAAAGCCGGGCCGAGGTGCGCCAGGGAGCTTACCAGGCGTTCGTGGTGCGGGGGCGACTCGCCCCCTCAAAACCGGTCAGGACGCGTTGCCTGTCGCGTCGTTGGCGAGCGGCAGCTCGCCCGCGGCGTTGAGCGCAATGCCGTTGGCATCGGGCTCGTCGACCACGGTCAGGTTCGTGTCGGGGGCCGCGCCCTCCTCGTTCAGCAGCGCAGTGTTCTCGGTCACCGCGTTGCCTGCATCGGTCCCCCTCGTGCAGGCGGCGAGCGTCAGCGCGCCGGCGATCAGCAGCGTGGCGGAAATTACGGTCTTCATTGCAGTCCCCTTGTTGAAAACGAATGGATCGATGCCCCGCGCACCGCCGCGCCGAGCAAGGTGAAGAAGCTGGCACCCGCGGGTGCCGCCAGATCGCATTCCGGATGCCATTGCACCGCCAGCACCGCAGCATCGCCGGCATCGGTCGCCACCGCCTCGACCAGTCCGTCGCCGGGCGCGATCGCCTCGATCCGCAAGCCCGTGCCGAGCCGGGCGACACCCTGTTCGTGGATCGAGTTCACGCTGATGCGGCGATGACCGATGCTCCGCGACAATAGCCCGCCGTCGGTCAGCACCACATCGTGCCGGTGCGCGAAGATCGCCTCGTGATCGTCCCACGACCCGCTGAGGTGACGATCCCCGCACGCCTCGCGCGACAGCGTGCCGCCGAACAGCACGTTGATCTCCTGCATGCCCCGACAGATGCCGAATACCGGTCGCCCGCGCTCGATCATCGCCGCACCCATCCGCAACGCGACCTCGTCGCGTTCCTCGTCGACCGGTTCGTCCGGGTCGCTCGGGCCGGCGTAGCGATGGCCTGCGACATTGGAGCGCGAGCCCGTCAGCAACAATCCGTCGAGTGTATCGGCAACCGACGGCGCGTCGACTGCATCCGCGACCGCCGGCACCAGCACCACCGACGCCCCGGCGATATCGGCCAGCGGCCGGACGAAGCGCGTCGCCACCGCCTGGATGGGCCGCGACGTCTGCTCGTTGCAGCACATGACGCCGACGATCGGGCGGCGGCTGCCCATCAGTGCCCCCGCGCGATCGGCAGGCGGGGTGACGGCTGGTCCTGATGCGACAGCTGCGCCGCTTCCGGCTGAAAGACCTGCGCGTCCGCCGGCACGTCGTCGAGCAGCCAGACGTTGCCGCCGATCACCGCCCGCGCGCCGATCGTGACCCGACCCAGGATCGTCGCCCCGGCATAGATCACCGCATCGTCCTCGACGATGGGATGGCGGGCGTGGCGCTCGCGAGGACTGGCAATGGAGCGTGCCGCCGCGCCCAGCGTGACATGCTGGTACAGCCGGACGCGCGCGCCGATGATCGCCGTCTCGCCGATGACGACGCCGGTGCCGTGGTCGATGAACAGCCCGTCGCCGATCGTCGCGCCGGGATGGATGTCGATCCCGGTCCGCTCGTTCGCCAGTTCGGAGATGATCCGGGCGATGATCGGCACGCCAAGCTCGTACAGCTCGTGGGCGATGCGATGGTGCAGGCTGGCGATAGCGCCGGGGTAGCACAGCAACACCTCGTCGACGCTGCGTGCGGCGGGATCGCCGTGGAAGGCGGCCTCGACATCGCTGTCGATCCGGCGACGCACCTCGCCCAGCGTCGTCGCGAACAGCCGGACGATCGTGCCGGGCTGGTCGGCGTCGAACGGTGCGCTCGCCTCCGCCTGCCAATAGCCGAGCTCCCGCCCGATTTCCTTCTCCAGCTCGGCGAAGGCCGAAATCAGCTTGGCGGCCACGAAGGCGTCCTCGTCGCGGTCGGCGCCGCGAAAGCCGCCTAGCCGCCGCGGGTAAAGCGCCGCGGCCAGCAGATCGACGATCCGGCCCAGTGCCGCGCGTGCCGGAAAGCTGTCGACCCGCCGCAGCGGGTCCTGTCGCTCACGCCAGGCGCCGCGGCTGGCGCGCAGTGCGGATATGGCGGCATCGATCGCGGGCTGGCCCCGGCGTTCGATCCGGTGGAGCCCGGGCAATGCCGGGGCGTCGGTCGTTGGCGGCACGAGTCACCTCCTGCCCGCCAGCATATCCCATCATTCCGATAGGGATTGCAAGAAAAGCTTGGGCGGACTAAAGCTGGATCAGGCCGACCGTCGCCGCTGTCGCAGACGTCTGTTCTCTGGCCGCGAGCCAGATGACGTGCGGCGGTTCGGATTCGTTGCCGCCATCGACGTCGCGGGTTTCGACCCTGAAGCCGGCCTTGCGCAGCCGGTGGCTGAAGGCATCGTCGGGATAGGCCGACCAGATCGCCAGCATGCCGCCGGGACGCAGGGCGGCGTGGGCGGCGCGAAGCCCCCAGTCGCAATACAGCCGCTCGTTGGCGAGGTGGATCAGCCCGTCCGGCCCGTTGTCGACGTCGAGCAGGATCGCATCATACTGGCCGTGGCCGGCGACGATCATGTCGTGGACGTCGGCGATCTCGACGGTGACGCGCGGATCGAGCAGCGAGTTGCCGACGATGCTCGCCAGATGGCCCTTCGCCCAAGCGACGACCTGCGGCACCAGTTCGGATACGACGATCCGCGTCGGCGGGGCAAAGGCGGCGCGTGCGGAAGCCAGGGTGAAGCCCATGCCGAGTCCGCCGATCAGCACCCGGTCCACGGCACCGTCCAACCGGTCCGCGACCAGCGTCGCCAGGGCTTCTTCGGAGCGATAGGCCCAGCTGCCCATCAGCTGGTCTTCGCCGAACAATATCTCGTAATCGTCCTCGTGACGGTAGAGATGCAGCTTGCCGCCGCCAGGAATGTCGGCGGTGTCGATCAGTTCGCCCCAGGGGAACGGATCATCGGCGCCCGGTCGCGCCGCGGTCTGAACGTCCAAGATCAGGCGCCAGGCTCGTCCGGAAGCAGCCGTTCGGCATCCGCCTTGGTCCGCGCATTGTCGCTACGCTCGCTGCGCTTGGCGAGGGCGGTCCAGGCATCGGAGGCGCGCTGGCAGCGATCGCGCACATTGTCGAGGTCGGCATCGTCGGCGGCCTGCTGTTGCTGCTCGGCCTGGGCTCGGTAGAAAACCGTGGGTGACATGAGGCGCCTCCTGGAACGTGGGAACGGCGGGCGGACGTCCCCGATGGGGTCGCCCGCCCAACCACGGGTCAAGCCGACTGCAGGTTTACCGCACTCGTCTTGCCACGCCGATCGGTCTCGAGCTCGTACGAGACGCGCTGGTCCTTATCGAGCGTGCTCATGCCCGCACGCTCGACCGCGCTGATATGCACGAAGGCGTCAGCGCCGCCGGTTTCGGGCGCGATGAAGCCATAGCCCTTGTCGGCGTTGAAGAATTTTACGGTTCCGGTGATCATGGGCGTATCCTTGTCCATGGGGTGACGGGCATGCGCCGACGTGGCGCATCCCGGCGTCGTGAGGCTAGAAAGGACAAAGGAGGGCGTTAGCGGTCCGGTATCCGTCGCAGGCGACGTCAGCCCCCTGGATATAGACGCTAACGGCGAAAAAGATAGGGCACGCATCCGCTTCGGGCGAAATGAGCGTGCCGCGCGGCCATTTCCGCGCTCGAAGATGCGTCGGGCACGTATTTGGTTTGACAGCCTCCCGTCGCCCATGGCTTCCCCCGCCGCGGGGTGAGCCAGGGGGCAAGACGATGCAAACCAACGATGACGAGGCCGACAGTCGCGCGCATGCCAAGGCGCAGCTGGAGCGGATGGCGTTTTTCTCGGATGCGGTGTTCGCGATCGCGATGACGCTGCTGGTGATCGAGGTGAAGCTGCCGCATGTCACGCGCTTCGACGATGCGTCGCTCGGCAATGCCCTGCTCAGCCTGGTCCCCAGCTATGTCGGTTTCCTGATCAGCTTCCTCGTGCTGGCCCGCTTCTGGGTGTCGCACCATGTCGTCCTCGGCACCTTGCGCGCGACGAACCTGCGCCTGTTGTGGGCGAACCTGCTCCTTCTCCTCGCGGTCGCGTTCATGCCCTTCCCCACCGCGGTGGTCGCGGAATTCGCGCAGCTGCGCGTCGGCGTCGGCTTCTATTCAGCCTGGCTGGTGCTGCTGGGGCTGCTCAACCAGCGGATCATCCGCATCGGCATTTCCGATCCCGACCTCCACGATCCGCGCAGCGGCGCGGAGGCGCTGCGCCCGCTGCTGCGCGCCAGCTGGATCCCGATCGTCATCGGCACCCTGGCATTCGCCGCCGGCATCGCTTTTCCGTTCGCCGGGCTTGCGGTCCTCGCCATCGGCAGCCCGATCATCTCCTACATCCTACGCCGCCGCTGAGCCCGCCGGCGGCGGCCGGCGGCGGCAGGGCTTACGGCCGCGGCATCGCCGTCCATTTGCGCCGCGCATCGGCCATCGCGGCGTCCTTCGCCCGTTCCTGCACCGGCTGCAGCCGCGCCGCCCCGGTTGCGGCGCCGATCACCAGCCGCTCGGTCGGCCGGTTCCCCACCGCCGGCCAGCGAGGTGCGCCGCCGCCATTCGGGTTGCCGGTGCGCGCGAAGCGGACCCAGTAATCGCCCATCAGCCTCGCCACCTCGGTATCGCGCGCATCCCAGCGATGCTCGACCGGCCTGGTGCCGAAGACATATTCCAGCTCGCCGCCATGATCGGTCCCCGCCGCACCAGCCCGCTGGTCGACCGGCACCTGGTCGACATAATAGGCGAAGGTCGGATTGCCCGCCGCCGCATGGCGATCGGCGAGGGCGTAAGAAGGCAGCACGAAGCCGACATCCTCCGCCAGATCGACCGCCGCCGACGCCGGCGGCTTGCCGGTCATCGCGACATAGCCGTCGAACAGCGGCTGGAAATCGGGACCCAGCAGCCCCCTTGCCGCCGCCTCGGTCATCCCGCCCAGGCTGGATTCGTTTGAATTGCCGCCGATCATCAGCGGGATGCGCATCTCAGCCTGGCGATAGAAGGGCTCGCCGGGACTCTGCGTGACGACCGTGCCGTCGATGCAGGGAAAGGCGCGGCCGTTCCGCACCACCTCGGCCAGCGGCACCGCGCGCAGCTGTGCCGGCGTCGCGTCCTTCAACCCGATGCTTTCCGCCCACATCGCGCCCAATCTCTCGGCATTGATCGCGCCGCCGCGGATCGGGAACAAGGCGCTCGACCCCGAACCCGACTGCGAGATCGCCTTGTGGAACAGCCCGCGCCCCGCGGGTGACCCCATCAACAGCTGGACGCTGCCGGCGCCTGCCGACTCGCCGAAGATGGTGACGTTGCCCGGATCGCCGGCAAAGGCGGCGGCGTTGCGCTTCACCCATTCGAGCGCCGCGACTTGGTCCATGATCGCATAGTTGCCCAGCCGCCCGCCCGGATCCTCCGCGGTCAGCGCCGGATGCGCAAAGAAGCCGAGCCGGCCGAGCCGATAGTTGATCGTGACGATCACAGCCCCGCGCGCCGCCAGCGCCGCGCCGTCGTACAGCGGCACGCCCGCCGCGCCATAGGTGAAGCCACCGCCGTGGATGAAGACCATCACCGGATAGCGCCCCGCCCGCACCGGCCGCCACACGTTTAGGAACAGGCAGTCCTCGCTCATGGGGCCGACCTGCGCCCAAGGCTCGCGATGCTCCGGCCCCTGCGGACAGGCGGCACCAAAGGACGTCGCCTCGCGGGTGCCCGGCCACGACGCCGGTCGTGCCGGGGGTCGCCAGCGCATCGCGCCGACCGGCGGCGCGGCATAGGGAATGCCCTTGAACGCGATCGTGTCGCCCGCGCGGGCACCGCGCAGGCTGCCGGTATCGATCCGCGCGACGGGCGCCTGTGCCGCCACTCCCGACGCCGCGACCAATGCCGTCGCCATCCCTAGCAAATGCCCGATCCGCATGACGCGTTTGTCCTTTCGTGCGGCGGACCACCAAGCGCGAGCCGCCGACCATCCTCTCCACGCGCGCCGCTCGAGCGACGTCACGACCATCATCCTATCCTAAAAAATAATCTTCACTAGTCGTATAATGAAAGTTGACAGCGGCCCTTCAGCGATGTCAATCAATGACCGGACGCGCCGCAGAGCGCGCTAATCGGAGAGGACATAGGATGCGCACGTTGCTGCTGTCGGCGTCGGTGATCGCCATGATGACGTCGGGTTCCGCCATGGCGCAGGTCGGCCCCGCCGATTCGCCCGCGACCACCGCCCAGAAGACGCCCCAGGCGTCGCAGAACCCGGTCGATGCGGCCGATCCCAACGCAATCCCCGGCACGATCGGCGACGACGTCGTCGTCACCGCCGAACGCCGTTCGACCAGCCTCCAGCGCACCGGCGTCGCCGCCTCGGTGCTGACCGGCGAAGACCTGGTCCGCAAGAGCGTCAACAGCGTCGAGCAGCTCCAGTTCGCCACCCCGTCGCTGACCGTCAACACCTCGGGCCAAGCGAACAGCTTCAACATCCGCGGCATCGGCAAGTCGGAAATCTCGAGCTCGGTCGGTGTCGGCGTCGTCACCTATCGCGACGGCGTCGCCACGTTCCCGGGCTATTTCCAGACCGAGCCCTATTACGACATCCAGTCGGTCGAGGTGCTGCGCGGGCCGCAGGGCACCTTCGCGGGCGGCAATGCGACCGGCGGCGCGGTGTTCATCACCGAGACCAACCCGACCACCGACAAGATCAAGGGTTTCGCCACCGCCCAGTACGGCAACTACAACCAGCTGAAGGCGCAGGGCGCGATCAACATTCCGCTCAGCGACACGCTGGCGATCCGCCTCGCCACCAATCTGGAAAAGCGCGACACCTTCTTCACCATCACCGGGCCGTGGACGGGCAACCCCGGCAACCTCCATTCGGAAAGCGGCCGCGCCAGCCTGTTGTGGCAGCCCGACACCCATCTGCGCGTGCTGATCAAGGGCGACTACAACAAGATCAACGTCGGCGGTTACCCCAACAGCCCGGCGTATTTCGGCACCGCCAACGCGCCGACGCTCAACACCAGCGACCCGTTCGTCATCAGCAGCAACACCTATCTGTCGGGGCAGGACGAGTTCGGCCGCATCTCGGCGAACATCAGCTACACCTTCGACAGCGGGCTGATGATCCGCTCGATCAGCGGTTTCCAGAAGGGCACGCTCCAGGAAACGCTCGACGCCGACGGCACCGCGGCGCGCAGCGACACGTTCCAGGATTTCGCCAACGAGCATATCTGGTCGCAGGAGGTGAACATCATCTCCCCCGACAAGGGCCCGTTCACCTGGCTCGTCGGCGCCTATTACCAGTATGACAAATACGAGTTCCCCGTCGGCAACGGCTATGTCTCGCTGTCGCCGACCGGCGTGGTGCGCTCGCTCCGCATCGAGGGCACCAACCCCCACACCGCCACCGCCGCCTTCGGCCAGGTCGGCTATCACCTGACCGACGCGCTTCAGGTGACGCTCGGCGGGCGCTGGTCGCGCACCACGTCGCGCAACGACGTGCGCTATCCGATCGAGCTGTTCCTCGGCGCGCTGCCGACGTTCAAGACGACGCTGGTCCAGAACGACTTCAACGCCAACAGCAACGTCGACGGCAAGCTGGCGCTGAACTGGACGATCAACCCCGACCACTTCCTGTACGCCTTCGTCGCCACCGGCACGAAGGCAGGCGGCCTCAACGGCGCCAACCTGTTCGGCGTCACCCCGCGCGCCTTCGTGCCTGAAAAGGTGACCGATTACGAACTGGGGTGGAAGGGCACGCTGATGGGTGGCCGCCTGCGCACCCAGCTCGGCGGCTATTACAACGTCTACAAGAACTTCCAGGTCACGATCGTCGACCCGCAGACGCCCAACTTCAATTCGATCTTCAACGTGCCGCGCGCCACCAAGCTGTACGGCGTCGAGGCATCGGCTCAAGGGTCGTTCGACCGCTTCCTGTTCGACGTCTCGGCCTCGCTGTCGAAGTCCGAGCTCGGCCAGTTCTTCGCCCGCGATCCACGTCGCACCACCACCGGCACGTGCAACGCCACCTCGGGCCCGGCGACCGCGACCTGCATCGACCTGGGCGGGCGTCGGCAGAGCTATTCGCCAGCCTTCACGCTCAGCCTCGGTGGCCAGTACGCCATCCCGCTCGCCGACGGGCTGACGCTGACGCCGCGCGTCGACTATGCCCATATCGCCGCGGTCTGGGGCACGCTGTTCCAGCAGCCGCAGCTCGGCGACCGGCTGGCGGAGCGCAACATCGTCAACGCGCAGCTGACGCTCGACAACGGCACCTGGTCGATCGCTGGGTTCTCCACCAACCTGACCGACCAGCACTATATCGGCTCGCTCAACGGCATCCGCCGCTTCGCCGCACCGCCGCGCCAGTACGGCATCCGCGTCAGCACCAAGTTCTGATCGTCGGACGGGCGCGGCCACGCCGGCCGCGCCCCCACCAGCTTCGGAAAGACGCCACCATGACCCCCGGCTCGATGCAGCCCTATGCACTGACCCTCGACAAGTTCATCGACCACGCCGCGAAGTGGCACGGAGGGACCGAGGTCGTGACCGGTGGCGACGACGGCAGCAGCCGGATCGACTACGCAAGCCTGCGGGACCGGGCCAACCGCCTGTCGGGCGCCTTCGCCGCGCTCGGGCTTACGGCCGGCGATAACCTCGCCACGCTGGCCTGGAACAGCCAGGCGCACATGGAATGCTGGTACGGCGCGATGGGCATCGGCATCGTCTGCCATACGCTCAACCCGCGCCTCGCCCCCGCCCATCTCGCCGCGATGATCCACCAGGCGGGCAATCGCCTGCTCGCGGTCAGCCCAAGCCTCGCGCCGCTGGTCGAGGAACTGCTCGAGCGCTGCCCGACGATCGAGCATGTCGTGCTGTTCGACGAAGCCGGCACGCAAGCGTCGCTGCCGCAGTCCGACCGCGTCCGCATCTGGCGGCTCGACGAGCTGCTCGACGCCCATGGCGCGGCGATGCCCTGGGGCGGGTTCGACGAGAACGCGCCTGCGGGGCTCTGCTTCACCTCGGGGACGACCGGCTCGCCCAAGGGCGTTACCTATACCCACCGGTCCAACTATCTCCACACCATGCACTCGCTGGCGGCCGATGTGATCGGGATCGGTGTGCACGACGTGGTGCTGGTCGCGGTGCCGATGTTCCATGCCAACGGCTGGGGCTTCGCCTTCGCCGGACCGGCGGCGGGCGCGAAGCTGGTACTGCCCGGCCGCCACCAGGATGGCGCGAGCCTAGCGCGGCTGATCGCCGACGAAGGCGTGACCGTCGCCGCCGGCGTCGCCACCGTATGGCTGGGGCTGGTCGACCATCTCGACCACACCGGCGCCACGCTCCCCTCGCTCCAGCGCGTCCTGCTCGGCGGCTCGTCGGTGCCGCAGGCGTTGATGGATCGGCTGGAGGAGCGGCTTGGCGTCATCGTCCAGACCAGCTGGGGAATGACCGAGCTGTCGCCGGTCGGCACTGTCACCCCCGCCACCCAGCCGACCCGCCTGTCGTCGAAATCGGGTCGCCCGCCGCTCGGCGTCGACCTGCGCCTGACCGACGAGGCGGGGGTGCCGCTCGCCGACCAGCGCGGCGGCGAGGGGCGGCTGTGGGTGCGCGGCGCCAGCGCGGTCGAGCGCTATTTCGGCCAAAACGAACCGGCGACCGACGCCGACGGCTGGTTCGACACCGGCGATCTCGCGCGGATCGATGCCGACGGCAACCTCAGCATCACCGGTCGCGCCAAGGACCTCATCAAGTCGGGCGGCGAATGGATCAATCCCGGCGAGATCGAGGCGATCGTCGGCGCGCTGCCCGACGTCGCGCTCGTCGCCGTGGTCGGCCGCGCGCATCCCAAATGGGGCGAGCGTCCGGTGCTGATCGTCGAGGAACGCCAGGGCGCCGCGCTCTCCGACGAAACGCTGCTCGACGCGCTGCGCGGGCGCATCGCCAGCTGGTGGATGCCCGAAACGATCGTCCGCGTCGCCGCCATGCCGCTGGCCTTGACGGGCAAGATCGACAAGATGCGCTTGCGGGCCGAGCATGGGTGAGGCCATGACCGCGCTGGCCCCTGCCGCGGTGACGGCGGGCCTGCAGAGGAGCAGCATGACCGACGCGCCGACCCGTCCCACCCGCCGGCCGAACAAGAAGGCCGAACAGCGCGCGGAGACGATGGAGCAGATCTTCGACGCCGCCGAGGCGCTGTTCGCGCAGCGCGGGCTCTATGGCGTGACGCTGAAGGAGGTGGCGCAGCAGGTCGGCGTCCACCAAACGCTGCTTCACTATTACTTCAAGGACAAGAAGGAGCTGTTCGACGCGGTGATCGCGCGCCGGGCGCCGGTGACGATCGAGCGCCGGCTCGCCACGCTCGACGCCTATGAGCGCGACGCGGCGGGCAAGCCCACGGTCGAGGGCGCGCTCCACGCCTATCTCGATGCCGACCTCGACCTTTATGGCAGCGGCGACATCGGCTGGCGCCATTTCGGCCGCCTCGGCGCGCAGATGAGCAACACCGCCGAATGGGGCGCCGAGCTGATGGACACCCACTTCGACGCCGTCGTGCTGCGCCTGATCGCGATCCTCAAGCAGGCGCTGCCCGACTGCCCCGAGGAGGATCTGTTCTGGGGCTATCACTTCGTCACCGGCGCGCTGATGCTGACGCTGGGGCGCACCGGGCGGATCGACAAGCTGTCGGGCGGGCTGTGCCGGTCGGAGGATTTCGCCGCGGTCAAGGAACGCATGGCGCGCTTCATGGCCGCCGGGTTCATCGCGACGTGCGCGGCGCGCAAGCAACCGCTTGGTGCGCCGCCGCCGATGATCTAGCGTCCCCCTAACGACCGGTAATAGCGGCGTTTAGGAGAGAGAGCGCATGCGACGCGACGATACCGCCGACTGGTCGGCCGATTATATCATCGTCGGCGCAGGATCGGCGGGATGCGTTCTCGCCAACCGCTTGTCCGCCGACGGCAGGAGCCGAGTGCTATTGCTCGAGGCAGGCGGCGACGACCGGCCCGGCAAGGAGCGGGGGCAATTCACCGCCAACCTCAACATCCACATCCCCGTCGGCTACGCCGCCAATCTGAAGGACCCTCGGGTCAACTGGCTATACCGCACCGATCCCGATCCCGAGACCGGCGGGCGCGAGCATGTCTGGCCGCGTGGCAAGGTGCTGGGCGGATCATCGTCGATCAACGGCCTGCTCTACATCCGCGGTCAGGCGGCGGACTATGACGGCTGGCGACAGCTCGGCTGCGAAGGCTGGAGCGCGGACGACGTCGAGCCCTATTTCCGCCGCAGCGAAGACCGGCTCGGCGGCGAGGACGCGGTCCATGGCGCGGGTGGCCCGCTCCACGTCTCCGATCCGACGTCGAAGCACCCCGTCTCGGCGGCGGTGATCGAGGCGTGCCGGCAATGGGGGCTGCCCCATCGCGACATCAACGGGCCCGAGCAGGAGGGCGTCGACTGGTTCCAGCTGACGGTGAAGAACGGCCGCCGCTGGTCGGCCGCCTCTGCCTATCTCAACCCCGCCCGCAGCCGCGCCAACCTGCGCATCGTGACCCGCGCCCATGCCGAGCGGATCGTCATCGAGGGCGGCCGCACGAGCGCGGTGCAGTTCGTCGCCGATGGCCGGCGGCAGGTGGCGCGCGCCGCCGGCGAGGTGATCGTCTGCACCGGCAGCATCGGCTCGCCGCAACTGCTGCAACTGTCGGGCATCGGCGCACCCGCGCTGCTGGCAGACCACGGCATCCCCGTCGTCGCCGACCTGCCCGGCGTCGGCGAGAATCTGCAGGACCATTATGTCGTCGGCGAGCAGTTCCGGCTGAAGCGCGGCGTACCCTCGGTCAACGCCCAGTCGCGCGGGCTGGCGCTGGGGCGGGAGGTGCTGCGCTACCTGGTCAGCCGCACCGGGCTGCTGACGCTGTCCGCCGCGCACGTCGCCGCCTTCACCCGTTCGCGCGAAGGACTGGCGGCGCCTGATCTCCAGTTCCACATCCTGCCCGCGACGCTCGATGGCCAGAAGCTGGCGACCGGCGGCGCGATGGAGCTGGAGCGCGAGCCCGGCCTCACCTTCGGCGTGTGCCAGCTGCGCCCCGAGTCGCGCGGCTGGGTACGGCTTCGCTCGACCGACGCCGCCGAGCATCCGGCGATCCGCGCCAACTACCTCTTCGATCCGCTCGATCGCGAGACGATCGTCGCCGGGCTGAAGCAGGGCCGCGCGATCGCCGCGCAGCCGGCCCTGGCGGCGCTGATCGAGCGCGAGACGGTGCCAGGTCCAGCCGTCGGCGACGATGCCGCACTGCTCGACTTCGCGCGCGCCGCCGGGGCGACCATCTATCACCCCGTCGGCACCTGCGCGATGGGCCACGGCCGCCAGGCCGTCGTCGACCCTGCCCTGCGCGTCCACGGCATCGCGGGCCTGCGCGTCGTCGACGCCAGCATCATGCCGCGCCTCACCTCGGGCAACACCAACGCACCGACGATCATGATCGCCGAAAAGGCTAGCGACATGATCCTCGCCGACCGCCGCCGCGACGCCACCTGAGCGCCGGGCGACGTCGCCGAGTCAGAAGCGGAACGCGGCCTCCGCCCCGATCAGGCGCGGTTGGTTGACCGCTGCGGCGTAGAAGGCGCCCGAGGTGTTGCTCGGCGCCAGCCCCTGCTGCTGCGTGATCAGATAGGCGCGCTTGTCGGTGATGTTACGCGCGAACACCGACAGCGAGATGGCACCGGTCTGCACGCCGGCGCGCAGGTCGAACGTCGTGAACGCGCCCAGTCGCTTGGGGAAGCGGTTGGCATAGTCGCTGATCCGATCGCCGGTGTAGTTCGCGCTTGCGCCCAGCGTCAGCGCGGTGTCGCCTCCCAGCGGCGCCGAATAGTCGGCGTTCACCGACCCCGCCCAGCGCGGCACATAGGGCAGCCGGTCGCCATCGAGCCCACCCGCCGCCGGCGCAGCCGATGTCAGCTTGGCATCGGTATAGCCGACGTTGCCGGTCAGGTTCAGCCCGGTCGCCGGCTGGATACGCAGAGTCGCTTCCGCGCCCTGGCTGCGCGCCGATCCGCCGTTGACCAGATAATTGAAGCCGCCGCCGCTCGTCTGGATCTGGATGTCGTTCCAGTCAGTGTAGAACAGCGCCGTTTCCAGCGACACCTTGCGATCCATGCCCTGCGCCTTCAGGCCGACCTCATATTGCGTCAGGCGATCGGGCTGGAACACCAGCGGCACCGTCGTGCTGGTCGGCGGCGCCGGGTTCGGGCCGCCGGGGCGATAGCCGGTCGCGGCGCGGGCATAGACGGTCAGATTGTCCGACGGCCGGAAGCGTGGCGAGACCATCCAGGTGGTGACGTCGGCGCTCTCCTTGCCCGGCACGATCAGGCGCGGGCCGACGAGCAGGCCCTGATAATCCTGCAGGTAATTCTGGTTGTCGTGCGCCTGGCGGACGCCGCCGAGGATGTCGAACTTGTCGCCGAAATGGATCCGCGCGTTGCCGAAGACCGAATATTCCTCATAGCGCGAATCGATCTTGGCGATGGCGAGCGCGGGCAGCGGGATTGCGGCGCCGGTCACCGTCGAGAAGGTGTCGATGTTGGGAATGCGGTTCTGGCTGTTCTCCAGCGTCCAGTAGAAGCCGGCCTGAAGATCGAGCAGCCCGCCGAACAATCCGTTGCTGCTCGCCCGCGCCTCTTCCGACCAGCGGTCGGTATGCTTCAGCGTGTTGAGCCGGACACCCAGCGTCGAGCCCAGCCCCAGTCGCGGACCCAGCGCCGCGCCATAGCCGCGCGTGCCATCGGTCAACTCGCGGTATGAAATGCGCTGATACGTCGTCGACGACACCAGCTCGACCGGCCCGGCATCGCCGCGGATCGTCGCATTGTACAGGCGGAAGCGGACATAGCCCTGCTCGGCGGCGAAGCGGTTCTGCTTGAGGTCGCCGTAGACGGGGCGCTGGGTCACCGCGTCGACATCGACGGTGTTGGTGCCCTGGGTGGTGATGTCCTGGCCGATCGCCGACAGGTCGAGGCGGATGTCGGGGCCGAACTTCATCGCCAGCACGGCGCGACCGCCGCGCACCCGCGCCAGGTTCACGTCGGCGCGGCCGATCCGCGGGTTGATGTTGTCGACATAGCCGGGATCGAGCCGATAGAAGCCCGACGCGTGGAACACGAGCTGGCCCGGCGCCAGCGGCACGTTGACCATGCCGCGCGCCGAATAGCCGATGTCGCCCTTGGCGACGCTGGTGACGCCCAGCTGCCCGCGCGCCTCGACCTCGTTGAAATTGGGCGCGGCGGTGGTGAACTTCAGCAATCCGCCGACCGCACCGGCGCCGTAGAGCGTGCCCTGCGGCCCCTTCAGCACTTCGATCTGGGCAAGGTCGGAGGGATCGAGATCGGGCGTGATCGCATTGCCGCCGGTATAGGCGTTGACCGACCCGACCGGCGCCTCGTCGACATAATAGCCGGTGGTCGAGCCGGGCTGCGCCGCGCCGGTGGTGATGCCGCGCAGCGTGATCTGGGTGATGCCAGTCCGCGCACTGGTCAGCGACAGGCCGGGCACCTGCGCGGCATAGTCAGCGAAGCGGACGACGCCCTGCTTCGACAGGTCGGTCGCGCTGATGACCGAGACCGAGGCGGGAACGTCGAGCAGCCGCTCGTTGCTCTTGGTCGCGGTGACGATGATATCGCCGCCGGTCGCCTGTGCCGGATCGATCGCGGCCTGCGGATCGTCGGTCTGCGGTACCGGGGTCGTCGCCGGACCGGTCTGCGCGCTCGCCGAGCCGATCGCGAGAAACGCCGTCGCCACACCCGCCAGCAACGCCACGCGCAAGGAGCCTGCCTTCATGTCCACACCCTCATCCTGGTCCGTGCCGATGTCCGGCAAGCTGCTCGTGCAGCCTTTCAGATAGGTATGCCTATCAGATAGGCTGGGTCGTGGTAGTCGCGTCGATGTGCAGATCGGAACCGGTGTTGTGCGCAGGGCGGCCTAGCGGGCGATGATGTTGGCGATCGACTGGTCGAAATGCGCATCCATCAGCCGCGCCGCCTGGGCGCCATCGCGATCGGCGATGGCGAGGCCGAGCTCGCGGTGGACCGCGAGCACCGCCTCGCGCTGGTCGTCGGTCTCGCGCGTGTCCCAGGCGGTCGGCACCGCGACCCGCATCAGCGGCTCGAACGAACGGACGATCTGGTGGAACAGCGCATTGCGCCCCGCCTGTGCGATCGCTTGGTGAAACGCGATGTCGTGGTCGATCAGGCTGGTGATGTCATGCGCATGAAGCGCCATCGCCCGGGCATGGCCGACGATCAGCGCCGCCTCCTCGTCGGTGCGATGCTCGGCAGCCAGGCTGGCGGTGCGCAGCTCCAGCGTGCGGCGCACGTCCCATACCTCGACCGTCGACACCTGTTCGGTGGCGACCGCATGGTCGATCGACGCGGCCATCACCGATCCGTCGATCGCACCGACGCGCGCGCGCCGGCCGTTGCCGACGTCGATCAGCCGCAGCGCGGCCAGCGCACCGAACGCCTCGCGCATCACGGCGCGGCTGACGCCCAGGTCGGCCGCGAACTGGCCTTCGCCGGGCAGCGTGTCGCCGACCTTCAGGTCGCGCTCGCGGATATATTGGCGAACCCGCCGAACCGCGCGGTCGACCAGCGAGCCGCCGCTCTGTGCCGCGACGTTCATGCCGCCGCCTGCGCGCGCAGGTGGCTGGGCGCCTGGCCGAAGCGGCGCGAGAAGGCACGCGTGAAGCTGGCGTTGTTGAGATAGCCGCAGCGATAGCCGATCGACGACACCGGCAGGTCGGTCGCCAGCAGCAGGTCGCGCGCGCCGTGCAGGCGGCGATCGGCGATCGCGTCGGCGACGGTCATCGAGAACATCGAGCGGAAGCCGCGGGTCAGCTTCGCGCGGTTGATCCCGCACGCACGCGAGATCGTGTCGAGCGTGATCTTTTCATGCCACTGCTCGTCGATCAGCCGCCGGGCGGCGGCGATCCGCTTCGCCTCGGCCGCCGACAGCACGCCGGCACCGTCGACCGGGATCAGCCCGCCATCGGCCAGCGCGGCGAAGGTCATGCACAGCAGTTCGATGCTCTTGGCGAGGCGCAGCGTCACCCCATGCGCGCCCTCGATCCGGCACCCGGTAATGGCGAGCGCGATCCCGCGCATCTCGGTCGGCACGTGCCAGCATGCGCCCTCGGTCGGGACGGTGCCGAAGATCCGCGCGCATTCCGCCGCGCTGACGACCAGCACCAGATCGGCATCGGCGAGCATGTCGACCGCAATCGGATCGGGATGGAACGCAAACGTCGCCGGCGCCAGGCGGAAGCTGAAGCCGATCGATCGGGCCGGCCATTCGCCCGCGGGCAGCGCCCCGTCTCCGACGAAGGCAACCATCTCCGGCGATACGTCGATACGGTCTTTCATGCTGCCTCTCCGCCCGTTGTACGAGTCGAGAGACGTCATGCACCTTTCAGATAGCTCAGGCAAGAGCTTTCAGATAGGTCGCTGGCCGATCGGTGCGCGCCGCATGGCGACGATGAAGGCGATCAGCGACACGACGCTGGTCGCGACGCCGACGATGGCCAGCCCGCCCGCCAGATGCTGCTCGCCGCCGAGCAATCCGCTCGTCGCCGCGACCAACGTCGGCGCCAGCCCGAAACCGATCAGTCCCGCCACCGCCAGGAACGCCCCAATGCACAGGCCGCGAAGCTCGTTGGGGATGAAGACGGTCAGCGCTACCGACGTGGCCGCACCGGTCAGCGATCCGCAGAGGATCAGCGTGCCGAACGCGACGGCAAAGGCGGGCACCGATGGCGCGATCGGGAACAGCGCCGCCGGGATGCCGATCGCCGCCGCGACGATCGCGCCGATCAGCAACCCACCCCGCCGCGCGCCCTTCTGGCCCAGGTCGGCCGACACCCCGCCCAGCGCCGCGCCGGCGGTGCCCGCGACGAACATCAGCGGCGCCATCCAGGCGGCGAAGTCCTGCGGCTGCAGCTTGAAGACGCGCGCCAGCACCGGCGCCGCCCAGATCACCCCCGCGGCATCCGCCATCACCACGCTGACCTGTCCCAGGAACAGCGGCAGCAGGAAACCGCGCCGCTGCCACAGCGCGCCGGCGACGACGCGGAACGGCGCGTGCAGCCCCGTCGCGACCTCGCGCCGCGGCGGCTCGCGCAGGAAGAACAACGGCACCATCAGCAGCGTGGCGAGCGCCGCCAGCGCGAGGTGCGATCCCCGCCACGGCGCGATCCCGCCGAATGCCGCGGGATGCGCGACGAACCAGCCGAACAGTTCGCCGACCACCCCGAACGCCGCCGCCTGGCCCAGCGACTTGCCCAGCCCAACGATCACCAGCGCCCGTCCGCGCTGGTCGGGCGCGCACAGGTCGGCCGACAGCGACAAGGCGGCGGTAAGCGCCCCGGTCGCGCCCACCCCGGCCAGCATCCGCGCGACGAACAGCATCCACGGCCCGCTCGCCAGCGCGGTCGCCCACGTGCCCGCAACGAAGGCGCCGACCAGCGCGATCATGATCCGCACGCGGTGATGGCGGTCGACCAGAATCCCGATCGGGATCGAGAACAATGCCAGCGGCAGTGCCGCGCTCAACCCTTGGATCAGGCTCAGCGCATAGTCGCTGAGGCCCATCTCCGCCTTGGCGCCCTCCTGCACCGTCCCGAACGACTGCATCGCGGCGAAGCCGAGCAGCATCGCCAGCGCCAGGATCGATAGCGCCGGCAGCGAACGCGCGAAGGACCGCTGGGCGACCTCGGTTTGGGCGGACGACATCAACATGTCAGAGCGCGAAGATCTTGCCGGGATTGAACAGGTCGCGCGGATCGAGCGCGCGCTTCAGCACGCGCATCGTGTCGACCGCATCGCCCAGCTCCTCGACCAGCCAGTCCTGCTTGCCGAGGCCGATGCCATGCTCGCCGGTGCAGGTGCCGTCCATGTCGAGCGCGCGGCGCACCAGCCGGGCGTTGATTGCCTCGACCTCGGCATGTTCCTCGGCCGACGCGGGATCCATCGCGAAGATGACGTGGAAATTGCCGTCGCCGACATGGCCCAGGATCGTCGCCGGTACGCTCGACTGCGCCAGGTCTTCCTTCGTCGCGGTGATGCATTCCGGCAGGCGGCTGATCGGCACGCACACGTCGGTGGTCCAGCCGACCGCACCGGGGCGCAGCGCAATCGCGGCATAATAGGCCTCGTGCCGCGCCTTCCACAGCCTGGCGCGTTCCTCGGGCAGGTTGGACCAGGCGAAATCGCCGCCGCCGTTTTCCGCAGCGAGCATCTTCACCATCTCGACCTGCTCGGCGACGCCGGCCGCCGAGCCGTGGAATTCGAAGAACAGCGTCGTCACCTCGGGCAGGCCCAGCTTCGACCAGGCGTTGACCGCGCGGATCTGCATGTCGTCGAGGATCTCGACCCGTGCCAGCGGCACGCCGACCTGGATCGACTGGACTACCGTCGCGACCGCCCCTTGCAGACTGTCGAACCCGCATACCGCCGCCGAGATGGTGTCGGGTATCGGGTGCAGCCGGATCGTCACCTCGGTGATGATGCCCAGCGTACCCTCGCTGCCGACGTACAGCCGGGTCAGGTCATAGCCTGCAGCCGACTTGCGCGCGCGCCGGGCGGTGGTGATGACCTTGCCCTCGGGCGTCACCACCTTCAGGCTGAGCACCGCCTCGCGCATCGTGCCGTAGCGGACCGCATTGGTGCCACTCGCTCGCGTCGAGGCCATGCCGCCGATCGTCGCATTGGCGCCGGGATCGATCGGGAAGAACAGGCCGGTGTCGCGCAGGTGCTCGTTCAGCTTCTCGCGGCGGCAGCCCGCCTGCACGGTGCAGTCGAAGTCCTCGGCGTTGACCGCCAGGATCGCGTCCATCTCGCCCAGGTTGACGCTGACGCCGCCATGCACGGGCACCGCATTGCCCTCGATCGACGTGCCCGCGCCGAACGGCACGATCGGCACCCCGGCCTCCACGCACAAATTGACCAGATCGACGACATCCTCGGTCGACTGGGCGAAGACCACCGCGTCGGGCAGGACGGTCGCGAAATGCGCCTCGCTGGCGCCGTGCTGGCGCAACATCGCATCGCCGGTGTGGCAGGCAGAACCGAAGCGCTCACGCAGTCGGTTCAGAAAGCCGGGGTCGATCGGCGCGCGGGTGACGGGGGTGCTGAGGTCCATGAGACCGGTGATCCTCTCGAAGCGGCGGTGGTCCCGCCCATCGTGATCCCGACCATGGCCCAATCACGACCTATCCGAAAGGTAGCGCCGCTATGCGCATCGGATCGTGTGCTTCGCCGATCACCAGCAGGTGTAACCGCCGTCGGCCAGCACGATGCTGCCCGTCATCAGGCTGGCGGCGTCGCTGGCCAGGAAATGCACCACGGACGCGACCTCCTCCGGCTCGCCCAGCCGGCCCTGCGGCGTTCCGTCGATCCAGCGGCGGTACATCTCGCCCTGTTTGTCGGCGAAGGCGTTGAGCGGCGTCGCGATATAGGTCGGCGCCACCGCATTGACGCGCACACCGCGATCCGCCCATTCGGCGGCCAGGCTGCGCGTCAGCTGATGCACCGCCGCCTTGGAGGCGTTGTAATAGCTCTGCGGCTGCGGCCGGTTGACGATGAAACCCGACATCGACCCGATATTGACGATGCTGCCCCCGCCGGCCGCCAGCATGTGCCGGCCAAAGGCGCGCGCGCACCAGAAGGTGCCGTTGAGGTTGACGTTGAGCACGTCCAGCCAATGTTCGTCGGCGACATCCTCCGCCGCCGTCTCGCTGCGCGCGATACCGGCGTTGTTGACCAGGATGTCGAGCGCGCCGATCCGGTCGGCAAGCCGCGTTACATCCCCCGATACCGTCACGTCGAGGAGCACGCCCTCGACGCTCCGCCCCTTAACGCGCAGCGCGGCCACCGCTGCCTCAACCGCCGCACCGTCACGATCGGCGACGACGACATGCGCCCCCGCCTCGCCGAGCGCGTCGACACAGCAATAGCCGATGCCCTGCGCTCCGCCGGTCACCAAGGCGCGGCGTCCGTCGAGCCGCAACCGATCGAGATACATGCGCGGTGCTCCGGTCAGGGCAGGAAGGCGGCGGCGGGCATCGCCGGCTCGCGAACCGTTTCGTCCGCGGCCAGGCGATGCACCTGGCGCGTCTCGCGATCGAACGCCGGCCACGGCAGCGAGCCGTCGCGTGCAAAGCCGACCCACAATGCGTGGATGCGATCCGCCAGTGCCTGCGGCGGCGCCTCGCCGGTGATGCCTTCGGGCTGGTCGGTCGTCGCGAGGCTGTCGAACACGAACGGCAGCTCCATGCCATGCGCCGCCCCCAGCTCGCCCTCGTAGCGCGGTGAACGCCACTCGAACTCGTAGACGTGCGTGCGCCCGCGATGCTCCTCGGCAAAGCGCCGCGCCGGCCAGCGGAAGACGAGGTCGCTCATCGCCGCCGCCAGCGCTCGGCCCGCGGTCGTCTTGCCGATGCCATAGGCCTTCAGCACGGCCCACGCGCGCGGCTGCGACTTGCGCAGCACCAGCCAGGCAAGCAGCCTGTTGAGCTTCTCGCGCACGCCTGTCGAGACGAGGTAGAGGTTCATCTCCTCCGCGTTACTGCCGATCAGCACGTCGATCTCGGCACCGGCGCCCTGTTTCAGCGCGTCGAGCGGCGGCAGCGGCAGCACATCGTCGCCATGGACCGGCACGAAGCGGCTGATGCCGAACACCGGCTCGCGCCCGTCGGCATCGCGCAGGTCGATCCGCGCGGTCGGCTGCGACACCGTCTCGACCGCGTCGAGCATCGCGTCGCCCGGCAGGACGCTCGCGAAGCCCGCGGCATCGGGGGTGACGCGCAGCAGCTTGGCGAGCTTCGTCACCAAACGGCGTGCGACCGGGATCGGCCGGGTCATGCCGCCATGCCCGCTCTGGATGATCGCGCGCCGGAACAGCCCAGCGGCAAGCGGCGAGGTGACGAGGTCGGCGATCGCCATCGCGCCCGCGCTCTCGCCGAACACCGTGACGTTGGCCGGATCGCCGCCGAACGCCGCGATGTGATCGCGCACCCATCCCAGCGCCGCGATGACGTCGCGCAGTCCCAGGTTGGTCGGTACGCCGGGGATCGGCAGAAAGCCGTCGATCCCCATGCGATAGTTCATCGCGACATAGACCACGCCGTCGCGCGCGAAGCTCTCCCCGCGCTGCACCGGCGCGTCCTTGCTGCCGACGACGAAGCCGCCGCCATGGACGAACACCATCACCGGCAGCTTGTCGCCGCCGCCCGCCGGACGATGGACGTCGAGCAGCAGATAGGAATCGCCGCGTTCCCAACCCCGTCCGATCAGCGGCACCGCGTCGAGGCCGGGGATGACGCGGGTGCGCTGCGGCGCATTGGCGCGCGGGGCGTCGGGTTCGTGTATGCCGGGCCATGACGGCGCGGCCTGTGGCAGGGCGAAGCGCCGCTCGCCGACCGGCGGCGCGGCATAGGGGATGTTCAGGAAGCTCTCGACGCCGTCCTGACGACGTCCCTCGACGATTCCCTGCGGTAACGTGATCTGGCTGGCCATGGCGCATTATCGCCGGCTGGCCCCCGGGGTTGAAGCCGTCGCGGCTATGCCAAGCCGAAGCCACGCGTTGCCGCGCGGGCCGTCGAGCCGGTCAGACGCCGGGCTCGCCGGTCAGATAGGGGTCGACCGGCGGCGTCGCCGGTACGGTCAGCCGCGGCACCGGACGCTCCGCGGCGGCGCGCAGCCACGCCGGCCCCGTATCGCGCTTGCGCGTCGAACCGTCGCCCCGCGTCGGCACCACGCCATAGATCGGCACGTCCGCCCGCCCCGGCGCACCGCTGCCGAACATCGCCGCGATATTGCCGTAGGTCGACGGATCGCGACCATCGAGGCTGAGCCGGTCGTTGAGATAGCAGGCGGTCGCCCACGCCGCCTCGGGGCTCGGCGTCATCGCGATGATCCGCTTCGCCCAGTACATGCGCAGGTTGTTGTGCATCCAGCCGTCGATGACGAACTGCTTCTGGCACGCGTTCCAGCTTTCGTCGCGCGTCTCGCCATGAACCAGTGCGTTGAGCGTCTCCAGGTCGGGCCGGGGATCGCCGGCATGGTCGGCGAGCGTATCGCGCGCCCAGCCGGCAACCCGGTCGTAGCGCTCCGGCGCCCGCAGCCCATGTGCCTGCCAGTGGAACCACTCGCGCCAGCCGAGCAGCTCGTCGGCGAACTTCGCCTTGTGTTTCGCGCCCGCCTTTGCGGCATCGACGGCCGCCATCACCTCGCGCGGGCCGATCACGCCGAAGTGGAGATAGGGCGACAGCCCGCTGGCGCCGTCGGGCCGCGTGGCATCGCTGCGCACGGCGGCATAGGCGGGCAGCACCTCGTCGACCAGACGCCGCAGCCGCGCCTCGGCGGCGGCCCGTCCTCCCGGGAACGACGCGCTGGGGGCCAGGCCGTGGTCGATCGACAATCCGACGAGCAGCGCGTCGAGATCGACCGCCTCGAGGTCGTCGGGCGCGAACGGCAGCGGGCCGGCGAACGGCGACACCGAAGGCACTTCGGCCTCGCTTGCCCGCCAACGGTCGCGTTCCGGTTCATGCCGGCGCAGGAAGCCCGATCGGCCGCGGATGTCGCCGCCCAGCACCGCCGGCGGCACTAGGCACGCGGCGTTGACCGCCAGCACCGCGACGGTCGCCCGCGCCGCGACGCGCTCCGCCTGCCAGCGGGCGACGAAGGTCGGCTGGTCCTCCAGCACGATCGCGGCAGCCTCGTTGCCCAGCCGGTGGACCAGCCCCTTTTCACGCCGCCCCTCGCGATCGACGTGGTGGACGCAGGCGAGGCCGCGCTCCCGGCAGCCGGCGGCCAGGTCGCGTCCCGCCGTCAGGATGAACCGGTGCAGCCGATCGGAGGCATAGGGGTAATCCTCGCGGATGCCGTGATAGACCAGCACCGGCAGGCCCAGCGCGTTGCCCCACCGGATCGCGGCGTCGATCACCGGATTGTCGACCGCTCTCAGCGCCTGCTGCAACCAGCACAGGACATAACGCCCCCCGGCCGCGATCGCGCGATCGTTAAGCGCGCGGACCCGCGGCGCCTCCGCCCAACCGGCCAGCGTATCCGGCAGCGGGCGCGTCACCACCCCATGCTGCCGGGTACGCCCTTGAACGGCCCGGCGACGTCCGGCGTGATCCAGCCACCGTAGAAGCCGCCCGGCTGCGGCACCACCTGCGTGCCGTCGACCAGGCAGCGGTCCAGCGACGCCGCATAGAAGGCGACGTGATCGCGCAGCATCGCGAAACCGGGCGTGGGATGGGGATAGCTCCACGCGACGTCGTTCAGCCGCACGCCCGCAACCTCCAGATGCCAATAGACCGCAGGCCCCTTCCATTCGCAGAACGACCGCCGGTCGGACGGGATCAGGACGCCGGGCGTGATGTCGGCGGGCGGGATATACCAGCTCGGCGGATGGCTCGTTTCCAGCGTGCGGACCGGACGACGCGTGTCGGCCACGACGATGCCGCGATGCTCGATGCGGACATGGCGATCGCTCGCCACGGCCACGGCGGGGCGTGGATAGTCCCAGACGCTCTCCTGCCCCGGCCGGACGGGATCGGGCGATGGCCTCATGCCCGCGCCTCCCGTCGGATCAGCCACCGCTGCAGCTGCGGCCTGATCCGCAGGAAACCGCGATACAGCTGCTCCAACATAGATAGGACGATGGGGCTGCGGGCAGCGATCCCCAACGGCCGCAGCATGGGGATCGCACGCCACATCGCAGCAAAGGCGGCGGCGCCCGACAGCAGCGGTCCGCCATCTTCCTGGGCGTGGAAGCGCGCCAGCATCTGTTCGCGATCGATCGGGCAGCTGCCCGATCCGGCAACATCCACGAAGCGAATCGCGCCGCGGCGGTCGAGCCGCCGCATCAACGCGATCTCGCGCCGGCATAGCGGGCACTGGCCATCATGCCAGACGGTCACCCGCCTCATCGGCTCGCCTCAGGATTGTCGCGCCAGATTCGCCCCGCCAGCAATGTCGCGAAGCCGAGCCATGCGACGAACGGCACCGCGACCGCCGCCGCGGGCCTGTCGACCCTGGCAGCGGCGGCGACATAGGCGGCGCCGGTCGCCACCATCGCACCCGATGCGGCCGCGCTCGCGCCCAGCCGATGCTCGCGGAAGAATAGCTGGGTCCATCCGCCGATCATCGCGCCGTTGACCAGCCACAATCCCAGCGCGGTGTTGCGCGCGGGGCTCGAGGGCTGGCGCAGCAGGCGATAGCCGCCGACTGCCAATCCCGTCTCCAGCACCGGCCATACCGCCCCGAACACCGCGTCGGGCGGGGTGTAGCCGGGCTTGTCGAGCTTGCGATACCAACGGCGAATGCCGGGGTGGGTCCCATCGGGTGCGTTACGGCGTCCCACCAGCGCACTGGCGCCGAGCATCGCCGCCACGGCGGTCAGCGCCGCGAGCCGCGAAACGCCTGCCGTCTGCATCCTGTCGTCCTTCGCCACGCCGCCTCTCCTCGAGGCGATCCGCGCCTCTCCGTCATAGCGACCCAGCCGCCCCGACGTTCCGCGCGGCGTCACTTCCCCCCGGGATGAGCCAGGCACTCCGCTCACAGCGGACGGCCGCGACATTCGGCAGCCTTTCCGCTAAGCCGACAGCGCTTCCTCGGATCGCAGGAACGATACGAACAGATCGGTCGAACTGCGCAGTGCCCGGGCGCTCACCGCCAGCTCGCCGGTTCCGTTGCGGACCTGCGTCGACAGGTTCGACGCCGCGCCGATCGCCTTGGCCGCGCGCCCGATCTCGGTTTCGATCAGCGAGGTTTGCCGGGTGATCCGCGCCGCGCCGTCGTTGACCTCGTCGGTGCCGATCCGGTGCTCGACGACCGCCTCGGCGATCGACGAGGCGGTAGCCGACAGCTTGCCGATCGCACTGTTCATGTCGTGGAGCCGCTGCCCGGTGTCGGCCACGCCATCGCGGATGGCGTTGACGAGATAGCGGATCCGTTCGCTCGCCCGTCCGGTTTCCGCCGAAAGCGCCTTCACCTCGACCGCGACGACGCCGAAGCCACGCCCCGCCTCGCCCGCCCGCGCCGCCTCGATATTGGCGTTGAGCGCGAGCAGCGAGGTCTTCTTGGCGATGCTCTGGATGTCGTCGAGAAAGCCCTCGATGCTCGTCGCCCAGTCCTCGAGCGCGCGGATCGTCTGCGCAGTCTGTTCGGCCTGGCCGCTGGCGATCGCGGTCACCCGCGCTTGCTCGTCGATCGTGTCCGCCACGGTTCGGATCGAATCGGACAGCAGGTCGATCGACGCCGCCACGGTCGCGATCTCGGTCGCCGCCTGCGACGCGCTGGCGGCGACAGCAACCGCGTCGCGCGTGGCGTCGCCGCTGGCGTCCTCCAGACAGACCGATGCCTGCTCGACCTGGGCGATGGCGTTGCCGATCGCCTTCACGACCGTCGTCACGCTTCGATCGAACTCGCGTGCCAGCGTGACGAGCTCGCCGCGACGCTCGGCCGCGACCTTCGCCGCCTGTGCCTCGCGGGCGCGCCGCTCGTCCGATGCCGCGCGCTGCGCCACCGTCGCGACATGCATCGCCTCCTCGGCGCGACGGCGCTGGCCATCGGCCTCGATCGCCAGCGACTGCGATCGCGCCAGCGCCGCGTCCTGGCTGTCGAACAGCCGCACCAGCTGCGTCGTCATCCACGACAGCACCGCACATTGCAGGACCACGGCACCGGCGTGGAAGGCGACGCGGCCGAGGTTGCCGCTGCCGGCGAACACCCATCCGGGGGCAAGCCGCTCGAGCGCGATGTGATGGATCGCGGTCAGCGTCGCAGCCAGGCAGATCGGCTTCCAGTCCGCCACCACGATCAGCGCCGCCATCGCAACGAAGAAATACATGTGCGCGTCCATCTGCCAGGCATGGCCCTGAAGCAGGTACACCAGAAGCGCAGGCAGGATCGCGGCCGGCACGCCCAGCGACAGCCGCGCCTCCTGGTCGTAGCGGCCCCTGACCGCCATCACCGTCGGCACGATGTTGGTCAGGCAGCCGACGACGACGATCGGCGTCTCCGCGCCATTGCCCATCAGCGCGCCGATCATCGCCATCACCGCGATGGCCAGCCAGCTGAGCGCCACCCAGGCGGTAAAGCCGCGGCGGCGAAGCTGGCTCAAGGGATCGATCGCCATCGCGACCGGGATCGCGCTCATGCGACCGACTGCCCGTCGAGGCCCGCGGCGCACCCCGCCGCGGCGGGGGCGAGTACCAGGGTATGCCAATGGCCGATATGCGCAAGGATGCGCGACCGGTCGCCGCTGACGACCAGCGACCCGGGCACGGGCCCGGGCCCGACGACCTGCGCGCCCGCCGCGCTGGCCTCGACGACCAGGGCGTTGACGCCGGCCCCGTTAAGACTGACCAGCATCATCCGGCCGGTCGCGGGCGGCCACGCCGCAACCACAAACAATCCCGCAATTCCCATCACTAATTGCGCGACAAATACCGACATCGGCGGGCCTCCTATCAGGCCAGCGCTAGTCCCTATTGGTTAACGAAATCAGCGTCCGCTGCAGTACCCAGCGACGGGAAGGGGCTCGCGCCGGTCGCGAGCTCCTCCCGGGATCAGCCGTGGACGTCGTAGCGGTCGAGCATCATCACCTTGTCCCAGACCTTGACGAAGTCGCGCACGAACCGCGCCTGGCCGTTCGCACTGGCATAGATCTCGGCAATCGCACGCAGCTGCGAATTGGCACCGATGATCAGGTCGCAGCGCGTCGCCCCAAACCGCGCCTCGCCGCCATCGCGCGCGACCAGCGCGAAGCGCGTGCCGGCCTCGTCGGCCTTCTTCCACTCGTAATCCATGCTCGTCAGCACGCGGAAGAAGTCGTTAGTCAACACGCCGACCCGATCGGTGAAGACGCCGTCGCGCGACCCGTCCCAATTCGCGCCCAACGCGCGCAGGCCACCCGTCAGCACCACCCATTCGGGCGCCGACAGCGACAGCAGCGCCGCCCGGTCGAGAAACAGCTGCTCGGGCGACAGGTCGCCGGTGTTCACCTCGTCGAACGCCGGGTCGACATAGTTGCGGAAGCCGTCGACGACGGGACGCAGCCATTCGAAGCTGTCGGCGTCGGTGCGCGCGTCGTCGGTGTCCATCCGCCCCGGCACGAAGGGCACGGTGACCGACGATCCCGTCTCCGCCGCCGCCCGCTCGACCGCGGCACAACCGGCCAGGACGATCAGGTCGGCGAGCGACACCTTCTTGCCGCCGCTCGCCAGCGCGCCGAAGTCGCCGGCGATCCGCTTCAGATCCTCGACCACGGGCATCGCCCGCGCGTTGATCGCCCAGTCCTTCTGCGGCGCCAGCGCGATCCGCGCACCGTTCGCGCCGCCGCGCTTGTCGCTGTGGCGGAACGTCGATGCCGCGGAGAAGGCGGTGAAGGCCAGGTCCGATACCGAATGGCCGAGTCCCAGGATCCGGTCCTTCAAGGCGGCGATGTCCTGTGCGTCGATCAGCAGATGATCGACCGGCGGGATCGGATCCTGCCACAGCAGGTCGTCCTCGATCGTCCGCTCCTTGCCGAGGTAGCGCTCCTTCGGCCCCATGTCGCGGTGGGTCAGCTTGTACCACGCCTTCGAGAACTGCAGCGTAAAATAGTCGAAGTCGCTTAGGAAACGCTGGCAGATGTCGCGATAGACAGGGTCGACCTTCAGCGCGATGTCGCTGGTCATCATCATCAGCGGGTGCGTCTTGCCCTCGATATGCGCGTCCGGCGTATGCGGCGCACTCTTGTCGACGGGCGTCCATTGCAGCGCACCGGCGGGGCTGCGCGTCTGCTCCCATTCGAACTTGAACAGGTTTTCCAGATAGCTGTTGTCCCAGCGCGTCGGATCGGGCGTCCAGCTACCCTCGATGCCGTTGGTCATGGTGAACTCGCCGGCGCCGGTGCCTTCGGGGTTGTGCCAGCCTAGCCCCATCTGCTCGATCGGCGCCATTTCGGGCGGCGCGCCGATGCGATCGGCCTTCACCATGCCGTGGCTCTTGCCGAAGGCGTGACCGCCCGCGATCAGTGCCACCGTCTCCTCGTCGTTCATCGCCATCCGCGTGAAGGCGACGCGGATGTCGCGCGCCGACGCTTCCGGGTCGCCGCTGGCATAGGGGCCTTCCGGGTTGACGTAGATGAGCGACTGGTGCGTCGCCGCCAGCGGCTGCTCCAGGTCGTAATCGGGATCGCCGTTCTGCCCACGCCAGCGCTTGTCGCGATTGACCATCTCGTCGAACGACTTGACCGTCGTCATGTCGACGAATTCCGGCCCCCAATAGGTCGCGTCGTCGGCTTCCCACGCATCCTGGCGTCCGCCCGCGAAGCCGTAGGTCGGGAAGCCCATGATCTCGAGCGCGCAATTGCCGGTCAGCACGATCAGGTCGGCCCATGACAGCGCCGCGCCGTACTTCTGCTTGATCGGCCAGATCAGGCGGCGCGACTTGTCGGTGTTGCCATTGTCCCACCAGCTGTCGATCGGCGCGAACCGCTGCATCGCCTCGCCCGCACCGCCGCGCCCGTCGGCGATGCGATAGGTGCCCGCCGAGTGCCATGCCATGCGGATCATCTGCGGGCCGTAATTGCCATAGTCCGACGGCCACCAGTCCACCGACGACGTCAGGAACGCCTTGATCTCCGCCTTCAGCGCGTCGAGATCGATCGTCTCGAACGCCGCCCTGTAGTCGAAGTCATCGCCGAGCGGGTTCGCGCGCGGCCCGTCGCGGTGCAGCTGCTCGACACGCAGCCGGTTGGGATACCAGTGCTGCAACGTCGGTGGGCTGGTGTGCGCGCCACCGATGCGATCGCCGCCGAACGGGCACTTGCCTGCCAGCACATCCTTGTAATCTTCCATGAACCCGTCGCTCCTTCGATGGATCAGGCATGGGCGGCTTGATCCATATTTAGGCGATAACGAGGATCATGGTGGTCCGTTGCCCATGAACTTTAATTTAGCCGCACCGGCGCGCGCCCTCAGCGATCGAGGCATCTATTCGTCGAGTAACGGCGCGGCAAATGGTTCTGGCCCAGGCGTACGCTGGAATTTGATGGCGCGCGTTACGCCACGATAGGAGCCGAGCGTCGGTGGGAGATGCTGCCGACGATATCCTCGGCGATGACCTGCGGGAGGCGCTGTCAATCTAATGCAAACTGCTCTCCACACGATGCATATCGGCCTTTGAAGGCCACAGCTTAGCTGGCTAGCACCTGCCATTCCGCCAGCGCGGCGGAGAGTCGCTCCTCGTAGATCTGGCGATCGAGGCTGGAGTGGTTGTGGACGTTGGCTAAACCAAGTCAGATTTTTGAAGCGTCTTCATTTGCCTGAACCGCAGCATCGCCCGCTCCCGTCGTTGAAACGGCAGGTGGCTGTTCTCCACCTGGTTGTTGGCCCAGCGACTCACCTCCTCTTTTCAGCGTTTCAAAGCCTGTTCATCGCAGCGCCGTAACTGCGCAGCCTATCGGCGGTGACGCCTCGGGCGAGCCATGGCGATCCAGCGCCTTCTTCATGAAGGTCAGGGCCGCCGTCTTGTCGCGGGTCCGGGTGACGTAGCTCTCGAGCATGTCACCCTCATGATCGACAGCCCGCCACAGGTAGCCCATCTCACCGTCCAGCTTCACGCACCTCTCGACCAGGTGCCAGTGGCAGAAACCCCGCATGCGGCTGACCCGCTGACGGCGGATGTCACCGGCGAACAAAGGGCAGAACCTGTTCCACCATAGCCGCCCGGTCTCGTGGCAGATGTCGATACCGCGCTCGAACAGCAGAACTTTCTCGTTGCGCAGCGACAGCGGGAACCGGACCCACATCATCACCACCAACCGGATTACCCCGGGCAACGAGTTGAAGTAGCAGAACGGCGAGGCTGGCCTGGGCGGACGGGGAAGGCAAACACGCCGAAGCGCGCAGCCTCCCCGATCTTTTTACCCGTTGAGCAAGAGCTTGGCCAAGGGGTCCGGCGTCAGAACTGCGGCGTGGTAATCAGCGGCTCCGGCGTGCTGACGATCTGAACCGCGGCAAAGTCCGATACGCCGAGCAGGATCGCGCTGGTGCCGCTGGAGAAGGTCAGCGTCAGGTCGGCGATGCCATCCTTGTTGACGTCTCCGACAGCGGAGCCGAGCAACTGTAGATTGCTGGCGAGCAGGATCGTATCGACCTTCGTGTCGAAGTCGGTGATCGTGTCGCGGCCGCCAACGGTGCCGAAGGCGAAGATGTCCGCGCCGGCACCGCCGGTGAGCAGGTCGTTGCCCGCCTCGCCCGACAGATAGTCGTTGCCGGCGCCGCCCGACAACGTGTCGAGTCCGGCGCCGCCGATCAGCCAGTCGCGGCCTGCCTCGCCGTTGAGCACGTCGTTGCCCGCGCCGCCGTTCAGGAAGTCGGCGCCGGCGCCGCCCGACAGCGTGTCGTTGCCGCCGTTGCCGTAGAGCCTGTCCTCGCCGGCGGTGCCGACCAGCACGTCCGCCCCGTTGCCGCCGCTCCGCGTTTCGCCGTCGGCGATGCCGGTCACCGTCACCGAGACCGTCGCCGTGGTGGTGAGCTGCCCGTCGCTGAGCGTGTAGGTGAAGCTGTCTGTTGCGGTCGCGCCGGTGGCTAGTGTGTCGAAGCCGTCGGCATTGGCAGCATAGGTCAGCGTCTTGGTCGCGGCGTCGAAGACCAGCTGACCCTGGGTGCCGGTAGCGTCGACCGAAACGATCGTCAGCGTGTTGCCATCGGCGTCGCTGTCGTTGCCAAGCAGCGTCGCATACAGGTTGATGCTGGTCGCGTTCTCGTTAATCGCCAGCGTGTCGGCAACCGCGACAGGCGCGGTGTTGACGATCTGGAAGCGGGCGATGACCTGGTCGTGGTCGGTCGCCTCCGGCGTGCCGACGGGCTTCAGCGTGTTGATATGGACCGCGTCGAATTCGGCATTGGCGTAGAGGCGGTCGGTGGCGAGCAGATGGTCGATCTGCTGGAGGTTGCCCTCGAACAGATAGCTGTAGCGCTCGGCGACCGGGATCAGGCCGTTGAGGTTGGTGAGACCGTTCGACCCGAGCTGGCTCAACGCGCGCTCGAAGTAGAAGCCGTTGAAATCGCCGCCGACCACGATGTTGTGGTTGGGATCGCTGGCGAGCAGGCCGTCGACATGGGCCTTGACCGCTTGTGCCTGGGCAATGCGGCCGCTGTCGCCGCCGTCGACCGGCGGCTGGGTAGCGCCGAACAGCGGATCGGAGCCGAGCCGCGAGGTCGAATGGACGTCGATCGCGGTGATGCGCTGGTTGTTGAAGGTGAAGTCCGCCACCAGTGGCTTGCGGCTGCCGTCGAACGCCGTGGCGGTGAGCAGCGTCGCCGATCCGTCGACGTAGGAAACCCGATCGGCAAGATAGAAGAAGCCGTTGCGGATGTTGCCGTTGGGCTCGCCACCATTCTGGTTGTTGGCGGTCGGCGCGACCTCGACATAGCTGTAGTGCGGGCCACCAAGCGCATCGATGGCCGAGATCAGTGCATTGGCGGTCACGGTGCCGGAATAATTGGTGCCGGCACCGGCGCCGTCGGCATCCTGGATCTCCTGCGCAAAGATGATGTCGGGCGCGCGCAGGTTGTAGACGACCGATTGCGCCAGCAGGTTGAACTTGGTCGCGCCGTCGGTGGGATCGGCGTTCTCCATGTTGAAGCTGGCGATCGTGAGATGCGTCTTGTCGCCGACGAGATTGGTGATTTCCGGCTGGAGATTGGCGTCCGCTGTCTGCGTCACCGCGTCGGTGACGGCCAGGCGATAGCTGACCGAGTTGGTGCCGCCGCCATAGGTCAGGATGCCGGTGGTCGTCGACAGACGGTCGCCCTGAGCATAGCTGCCGGTGAAACCCGCGTAGATGTCGCTGACCGAGTCGAGCAGGATGCGTTCCGGGTTGAAGTCGCCGGCTGAGATGGTGATGCCGCCATGCGCGTTGACGCCGGTCGCACCGGCGCCGCCCGAAGCGACCACCCAGGTTTCGCCGCCTTCGGTCTTGGCGACGACGAGCGGCGCGTCGACCGAGATGCGCATGCCCTCGAGCTTCTCATAGAAGGCGATGCCGGCAGAAATGCTCTCGGTCGGCGGGGTAAGACCGCCGGTGCCGATCAGGACGGCGGCGGGGAGCGCGTTGCCGCTCGACAGCACGCCGACCTGAGCACCGGCGGCGAAGCTGGTGAGGGTCAGGGCGCCGCTGCTGCCGGATTCGGCGATCAGGCCGCTGACCGACACGGCGTCACCGATCGAGAGGGCGGCCTTGCTAGTCGTGGCGACGAAGACTGCGTCGGACGTCGCGGCATTGCCGTCGCCGACGCCGTCCTGGATATAGAAGCCGGCATTGCCTACCGCGGTGACGATACCCTGCGTCGTCACACGCTGCCCGACATAGTCGGAGGTCGCGCCGGTGCCCTGGATCTCATAAGTCTTGAGGATGACCGCATCGTCGTTGACGATCGTGCCGATGCCCAGATCATCGCGGACCACGGTGTTGCCGGTCGGGTTCGACAGGCGGATCGACAGCGTCTCGTTACCCTCGGGCAGGGTGTCGCCGATGATCGCGACGCTGATCGTCTTGCTCGTCTCGCCGACGCCGAAACTGACCGTGCCCGTCCGCGGCGTTGTGGCGCTGACGTCGTTACCGTCGGCGGAGCCGTCGAGGTTCAGCGCATAGTCGACGCTGCCGGCGGCGGCGCTGCCGCCCGAGCGAGTGACGGTGAAGGTCAGAGCGGAGGTGCCGCTGTCGCCTTCATTGACGCGCGCATCGCTAATCCGGACGAAGCCGGTGCCGTTGGCGGGCAGGAAGGACTGGCCGGCGTTGACCGCGCCGACCAGCTGGCCCTGCGACACCCGCGCATCGGCGACGTAGTTGCTGCCGAAGCTGTTCGGCGACGCCTGGGTCCAGGTGAAGTCGGCCCCGATCGCGCCCTCGCCGGTCAGCTGCAGCGACAGGCCGGGGGTGACGCTCTCCTCGGACACGCCGATGTCGGTGCTGGTCATGCCGGCCGCCGGACCGGTGGTCGCCGTCATCGTGCCTTCGTAGGACAGGAATTGGACGACCTGGCCGTTAGGCGCGACCAGCGCGATGCCGTCGGGCGAGCCGTTCTGGATGCCGTCGCCCGCATAGGTGACGACGATGGTGCCATAGCCGTTATTCTGGTCGGCGATGCTGCCCGTCAGCTGGGTGGTGTTGTAGGCGGCGCCGCCGTTGCCATTGTAGAGGACGACCGACCAGCCGCTGAGGTCGGTGCCGGCAGGACCGGCGATCTCGATCGCTTCTCCCGAATCGGCGCCGAAATTGTCGTAATGGATTTCGTTGATGAACAGCGGCGCGGGCGGGGGCGCGGCGTCGTCGTTGAGGATCGTGCCGGTCGCGGTTGCGGTGCCGATCGTGGCGCCGCCCTGAGCGCCGGAGAGCGTGACCGAGAAGGTCTCGTTGCCCTCGAACCGGGTGTCGCCGACGACGTTCAGCGTGATCCTCTTCGTCGTCTCGCCATCGCCGAAGGTGACGGTGCCGGTGGTGGCGCCCGACAGGTCGTCTGCGCTCGCGGTGCCGGTGAAGGCTGCCGTCCAGGTTGCGCTGACCACGCCGGTGCTGCCGCCCGAACGGGTGACGGTGAAGTCGATCGGCGTGGTGCCGGCGTTGCCTTCGGTCACCGACGCGCTGGCAATCGACAGCGTGCCCGCAGGCGCGGGATCGTCGTTGCTGATCGTGCCAGTGGCGCTGGCGTTGGTGCCGATCGTGCCGATGCTGGTGCCGGTCAGGGTCAGACCAAAGGTTTCGTTCGCTTCAAACACCGTGTCGCCCGCGATATTGAGCACGATGCTCTTGCTGGTCTGACCATCAGCGAAGCTGATCGTGCCGCCCGCAGGGACTGTGGCGAAATCGGTGTTGTCGGTGGTGCCATGCGCGAAGCTGTAGCTGACGGTCGCCGCACCCGAGGCGCCGCCGCTGCGGGTCACGACGAACTCGATGGGAGTATTGCCGGCATTGCCTTCGGAGACGGCGACGCCGGTCGACTGGAAGGCGAAGGTGCCGGGGCCGGTGGCGGCGGTCACGGTGAAGTTGGCAGGGTAGGCCGGAGTTACCGCGTCATCGAGCGTCCAGTTCTTCGGGTCCGCGATGGCGGAAAGGATCTCGGCCTTGGTCCCGGTCAGGGGGCCGGCGTAGGCGCCATTGTCTTGGCCGAAGGCGAGCGCGTTGACGCCGAACGTCAATCCGGCAGGCACAGCGGATGTGGTCGCTGAGGTTGCGTCGGCAGCATAGGTCGTGTTGCCGTCGGCAAAATCGACGGCGAATAGGAAGGTCGGGTTGGCCTGGGTGCCAACATAGGCGAAGAGTTGGTCGCCATTGGCGTTGAAGGCGAAGTTCCCGGTCGTCGGGGATTGGATACGAATGACCGTTCCGACTGGCGTGCCGACTGGGACCGTATAGGTCACGACCCCCTCGTTGGCGCGGAATCCCCCAGCCGCGTACCAGCCATTGTCGGTGAAGCTGATTGTCTCGCCGCCGAGTTCGGCAAGAAGAACGAAGGCAAACGTCTTGCCATTTACGGTAGTCGCGGTGCCTGCGTTTGTATCCGCGCTGAATCCGACGATCGCGATATCACCCAGCTGTGCCATGTGGTGTTTTCCCCGTTAACCAAGTTGCCGCCGGCACTCGCGTCGATCCTTGCGGCGCCGGCGGCTCCGCACGCGCACTTTGTCAGGTAAGGCGGTTCAGGCGATCGCGGTGACGAACCGGCGACGGCGCAGCGCGGCGCCCATCGCAGCGAACCCGGCGATCATCAGTGCCCAGCTGGCGGGTTCCGGCACTGGCGTGATCGCGGTCGTCGTAGCGGTGGCGCGGCCGCTGGTGCTGTCGACCACGCTGCCGTCTGACGACGTGACCGAGAAAAACAGTTCACTCGCGGTTGCCAGGTCGGGAAGCTGGATGCCGTCGAACGTGCCAAGGCCGGCGCCGGTGGCGCTCAGGACCAGCGTCGATGTCGGGAACTGATCGCTGCCGTCGTCGAGCGTGTAGCTGACGCTGACGGTGGTCGTGGCGGCATCATACTCGATATAGCCGTCGAGGTCGCCCCGCTGGAGGAGACGCTGGTTGCCCGCGGTGTCGATGAAACTGGCGGTCAGGAAGGGTACCGTGCCATCGCCGCTGTAACGAGTGGTGCCGTCGGTGACGCTCGCGCTGCCGATATGGCCGGTGTCGATGGTGACGACGCCGCGCCCTGCGTTAACATCGGAGAAGGTAATAGTGACAGCCGCCTCGGCTGCGGTCGGGGCCATCAACATGGCCGCGGCGACGAGAACTCTATTCATGATCGTGCGATCCCCCTGTGCTCGCCTCCATGACGCGGAAGCGAATCGTTAACTCCAACGCGCTATGCTCGCGCAGCATGCGCGCCGACTAAAGGGGGTGAAGGTCACATTTATGACGGGTAGGTCATTTATATCACGACGAATCAAGCTCGGCGCTGATGATGATGGCCCAAGGGCGCGTCGCCTAGGCATCATGCCACGCCATAAGGCTCGTTCGTATGCCGCTAAACGGCGCGGTGTTCACAGGTAGGCAGACCCGCAGGTAGCTCTACGGGTCACTATCAAAGCTAATGTACCGCCCTTGGCCAATCTGGTTTGACAGCTTGGTTATCGTCTCGTGTTCACGAACCTTGGCGGCTTTGATCCCCCTTCGTTCTGGCGCCATAAAAGCGTTTATCTGGCCGTCCGCACCTGAACGAACGACATTTTGGTTAGTTTGCCCCCTTCCCTAACGCGCCTTGATACGGTTTGCGTTAAGCGCTCATCGGGATACGCTGCGGCGATGGCGCCTATCATTTTTGAGCTGCTCGACCTGCGGGCGCTGATCGCGACGTCGGATATGCACAGCTTTCACCGTGCCGCCGAGCAACTGGCACTGTCGCAGCCGTCGCTCAGCCGTCGCATCCAGAAGCTGGAGCAGGCCGTGGGTGCGCCGTTGCTCGAACGCAGCAGCCGAAGCGCGAGACTGACGCCGGCAGGGCAGCAGGTGTATCTGTCGATCGCCAACCTGTTCGATCGCGCGCCACCGCTGTCGCCGCCGCCGGTGACGACCTTCACCACCGCGGCGAGCAGCGCCTACGATCCGATCGGCCGATACTTCACCGCCGGGTTCCGCATGTCATTCTGAGATGTCCAGTCTGGCCAGGGTCTAGAATTGCGAGATATCGCCTCGGCGCAAGTTACAGTTGTGCCGAGGCTCACCGCCCTGCATGCAGCGCCGAACCTGGGCTGCTTGTCCGGCGTAGACCCACCATCAGCCGTCCGCGGCGAACGGGAAGCTTCCCCCAACCTGCCCTTCGTTCGGGTGACGGCGCGCACGATCGTGTTGATCGGTCGGGAGATTTCCGCTTTCGCTCGATCCCTGCGAAGGGGGAAGCAGCGATATGCATGCAACGGCCGAGTTCGAGCTGATCATCGCGATGTTCCTAGTGATCGTCGGGCTTCACTATGTGGCGCAGCGCCTGTCGCTTCCGCCCTCAGCGGCGCTCATCGTCGGCGGCGGGGCGGTCGCCTTCGTACCCGGCTTGCCCGCGGTCGCGATCGATCCCGAGCTGGTCCTCGTCCTGTTCCTGCCGCCGCTGCTGATGGACGGCGCCTGGTTCACCGCGATCGCGCCGTTCCGCCGCCACATGGCCGGCATTCTGTCGCTGGCGATCGGTGCCGTGTTCTTCACCACCGCTGTCGTCGCGGTGGTCACCAAGCTCCTGCTGCCGGCGCTCCCCTGGGCGGCGTGCGTGGCACTGGGCGCGATCCTGTCGCCCCCCGATGCGGTGTCGGCGCGGGCGGTGCTTCAACGCGTGCGGTTGCCGCGCCGGCTGTCGACCTTGCTGGAGGGCGAGAGCCTGCTCAACGATGCCGCCGGGCTGGTGCTGTTCCGCTTCGCGGTGGCGGCGGTGCTGACCGGCACCTTCAGCCTTGGTGCGGCGACCGGCACCTTCTTCCTGCTCGTCATCGGCGGGGTCGCGGTCGGCGCAGGCATCGGGGCGATCTGGGTGTTGCTATTGCGGCGGCTCGGCGACGACACGCTGATGATCGCCGCGACGATGCTGGTGTGCTGGAGCGCCTATATCGCCGGCGAACTGCTCCATGTGTCCGGCGTGATCGCCGTCGTGACCGCCGGACTGACCTGCGGCTGGTTCCAGCACGTCGTGTTCAGCGCCAGCGTGAGGATCCGTGCCCTCGCCTTCTGGCAGGTGCTCGTCTTCCTTCTCGAGGCGGCGGTGTTCACGCTGATCGGGCTTTCGCTGCGTGGAATCCTGGACCGCATCGGCGATCCCGCGCGCATCCTCGACACGATGGCGATGCCCGTTCTGGCGATCGTCGCGGCGGTGATCCTCGCCCGCTTTCTGTGGATCTTCGCAGCCGACGCGATCGTGGCGCTCCTGCGTCGCGCGGGTTGGGTGTCGGCGCGCCCATTGGGTGGCCGCGCGGCGCTCGTCATGAGCTGGGCGGGGATGCGCGGCGTGGTGACGCTGGCGGTGGCCCTGTCTCTGCCGGAAGCGATGCCGGAGCGTGACCTGATGCTGGTCACCGCCTTCACCGTCATCCTGGTTACCGTCCTCGTCCAGGGCACATCGCTCGGTTGGATCATCGAGCGCGCGCGGCCGGCGGAAGACGCGGCCGCGCTACCGCCGCTCGACCTGCAGGCCGCCGAGCACGCCATGTTCCGAGCGCAGCTGTCGGCGGTCGAACGCGAAGCGCATGACGCCGACGGAGAGGTCATCCATCCCCAGCTGCTGCGTCGCTATCGGACCCGCGCGACGGCGGGCGAGGCGTTCGACGGTACCGCGGACGAACGCAACCAGGCGATCGCCCGCCATTTCGACGTCATCATCGCGGCGGTGGAAGCGGGCCGGGCCGAACTGGTCCGGCTGCATCGCGCCGGCCAGATCGACGACGAGACGCTCCACGACCTCGAGCACGACCTTGACCTCGAGGAATTGGGCGCCGTCGCCGCCAAGGGATGAGACAGCGCGGGCCAAGCCGGCGATAAGGTCGTCGCATCAAGGGAGTAGCACGATGGCCGACCGTATCCTGATCTTCTACGGCTCGTACCGATCCGATCGGCAGGGCATCCGGCTCGCCGAGTATCTGGTCAGCGCCTTTGCCGCACGCGGCGCGTTGCCCGAACTCATCGACGCTCAGGCGGTCGGGCTGCCGATGCTCGACCGCATGTACAAGGAATATCCCGTGGGCAAGGCGCCGCCAGCGCTGGAGGAGCTCGCCGGCAAGATCCGCGCCGCCGACGCCTTCGTCTTCGTCACGGGCGAATATAATTGGGGGCAGCAGCCAGGCCTCAAGAACCTGACCGATCACTTCCTCGAGGAATGGTTCTGGCGTCCCGCCGCGATCGCCAGCTATTCAGCCGGCCGGCTGGCGGGCGCGCATGCCAGCGTCGCCTGGCACGGTACCCTTACCGAGATGGGGATGGTCGTGATCTCCAGCACGCTGACGGTCGGCGGGATCGGTCACGCCCTCGACGAAACGGGAGCGCCGATCGGCGATGGTGGCGCGGCTCTCGCCAAGGCTTTCCCGCGGTTCGCCGATGACCTGTCCTGGTGGACGGAGGCGGCCCGTGAGCAACGCGCCCGGGTAGCGCCGCCGTACTGATCCAGGGTGACCCGATCCCGGCCATTTGGCAGCGGCATGCGCCGCGGATAACGGATACCCGTTCAGTTATCCGGCTGCGCTAGCCTGACGATCGCAGCGGGCGGAGCTCCCAATCGACTGATTTACCTCAACATTTGCAGCCGGATCCACGGGTTGTGCTGGCCAAACCGCCGAGCAGGGTCAATGGAGATATATCCCCCTTCGGCTGGACAGCGGTGAGAAGCGCATGGCTCCTGCTCCGCCGCACCGAAAGTATCCTCGATCGTGTGGCCCAACCCTCCCGAACTGAGATCGGACGTCCCTGCGATAGACGATGCTCGTTTTCTACCGTCGCTAGATGACGGCCGCTTCCAAGCGCTCCGGCCGAAAGGCTTGGTTGGAATGCGTATCCCGATCGTCCTGGCCGCATGCATCGGCGCGCTGAGTTCGGGCGCCGCGATCGCCCAAGAGGTCGCGCCCGGGCGAGCATTGGCCGCGATGCCGGTGGCACTGGTATACCCGTCGACAGCGGTCGGCTCGCCATCGAATGCGACGGCCACCGTCTCCCCCAGCGCCATTCCGGCGGCGATGGAACGAAGCGAGCCAGCGGACCGGCTGTCGCTGTCGCTAGGCGCCCTGTTCGCGAGCGGGGATTTTGGGGCGAACGCCAATACCAGCATCCAATCCTATGCCCTTGGCGTGAGGGCGCGGACCGGCAACTGGCGATTTACTGGATCGCTTCCATGGATGCGTATTGAGAGCAACGCGACCTTCTTCACTGGCATAGACAGCACGCCGGTGCTGATCTCACCGCGCGCCGCAGGCGGGCGGTCGACCGCGCGTGGATTCGGCGACCTGACTCTCGGAACCTCCTACAGCTTCGCGCCGGGAGGCGGGGGGACCGAACTTGAGGTATCGGGTCGCGTCAAGCTCGATACCGCAAGCCGGAATAGCCTGCTCTCGAGTGGCGAGCGAGACTATGCCCTCGGTCTTCAAGCCATCCATCCGATTGGCCGATTTGCGCCATTCGCATCCGTTACCTACCGGATGCTCGGCGATATACGCGACTACCAGTTGCGCGATGGCTTTGCCGCGTCGGCCGGCTCATCGATGTCGGTCGGCTCGCGCGGATTGCTCCTCGCCTCTTACCATTATGCCCGCGCGGCAACCAATCTGGTCGAAGACTCGCATGAATTGTTTGGCGGCGCGTCGATCGGCTTGGCGGATAGTCGCTTTCGTCTGACCGCTTTTGCAACGGCAGGGCTGTCGCGCGGGGCGGCGGCAGTCTCCAGCGGTGCGGCATTGTCGCGTTCGTTTTAGCCGTCGATCATTGGCCAAATCAGCACATTTCGCGCCGGTCGGCCTCGCCAGCCAAGGGACGACTGGTCTGCGTCTGTCCTCGCGGCAACGCATCTATGCGATCGGCGATATTCATGGCCGGTTGGACCTGCTCGAAACGCTCATGGCGTCGATCCGAAGCGATCATGCTGGTCGCGGCGTGGTACCCGCGATCGTTATCCTACTCGGCGACCTGATCGATCGTGGACCACAGTCGGCCGCGCTGGTTGAATGGGCGATGCGGGCAGCGCAGGCGTCTGACCAGTTCATCGTGCTCAAAGGCAACCATGAAGCGATGATGATCGACGCGCTGGCGGGAGATATCGCCACGCTCGAGTTCTGGCTAGATCAAGGCGGACGCGAGACTCTGCAAAGCTGGGGCGTCGAGGAGACGTTGCTGGCGCAAGGAGCGAGCCCGGGGCTGGCGCGGACGGCGCGCAATGTGGTGGGAAAAGACGTGCTCGGCTGGTTTGCCTCGCTACCGACCATGGTTCGCAGCGACGGCCATCTCTTCGTGCATGCCGGTATCCGGCCTGGCGTGCCGATCGAGCAACAGCAGGAAGAAGACGTGCTATGGATCCGTCGAGCCTTCCTCGACAGCCAAGCGGACCACGGGTTTGTCGTCGTTCATGGCCACACGGTCCATGAGGCCGGGCCCGACATTCGCCCCAACCGCATCGGCCTCGATACCGGCGCGTTCATGACCGGTCGCCTTACCGCAATCGGCATCGAGGGCGCCGAAACCTGGTTCCTCGCCACCGAGCCGAGCGAGGCCGAAGATCGCAACCAGCCAGTGGACGTCAGCGATGTGGATGGTTGAAGCGCTGTCGCGGGGCAGGCGCCACGTCACGAAAGGCCGGACGGTACGACCGGGTTTTGGCGGCATGGCCAGACTGGACGAAGACCTCGCCTTCATCATTTCGGCGCCGCTTTCGGCAGACCCGACCTGCTTGCCCCCCTCGAAACTGCACGCTGCGCGCCTGAACCGGGGAAGCGCGACGATCGGCTTGGCCTTTGCCCTGCTCGCCATTGCCTCCGCCGCCGCATTATATGAGCACCTCGACATGGAAGATCGGGAGCTGTCCTCCAACAGCAGACCCGCGCCACCGTCAGTGCGAACGGCGTCCCAGCTTCCGCTTCGAGAGGCTGGTACGATCGAAACGGGACATGGAAGGATGGAAGCCGAAAGGCTCCATCCGGTGACCGCCCAGATCGACCTGCAGAGCCGGACGGCCGATGCGCGTGACGCGTCGCCGGCGAGAGAAATCAGGGGCCACAATCAGGTTTCGCCCTTCGCTGATGACAGCGCCGGATATGCGTATTTCAACCCCGCGCACGAGCATGAGGCAGCGCAGGCGGGCGCAGCCGGCCCGCATACGGTTGCGGCACCGACCTCAGCGGCGGTCGCGAAGACACTGTCGGCGGAGCTTGCGACTGGCGACGACATGCCCGCGCCGCAGCCTACCGATCCCGCTGGAGCCCCCCTGCAGGCGTCCGCACAGGACCACAACAGATCTGCCGCCAAGCGCCGCGCTGCTATGGACTCCATCCTGAACCTGCGTCGGCAATAGTGAGCCGCCGAGCATTTGGTCCAGATGCCTGCATGGTCGGCGACTTAGCGGTAGCGGCCGGGCAGATTGTCGGCGCCGAAACCCCAGAAACGGACGTCGAGCGCCCTGGGCTACGACCCGCGCGAACCCATGCCCCGCTCGCGCCCCCAGATCACCGCGCCGCTGCGCCGATTGACGCCCAGCTTGGCGTAGATCCGGGCGACATGATTGCGAACCGTGTTCCTCGACACGTTCAGGCGCGCGGCGATCGCCGTGTCGTCGAGATCGTCGCAGATGAGCGCGAGGACCTCGCGCTCGCGAGGGCTGAGATCTTCGGCGACCGGCTGTACCGAGGGGCGGCGGAGGGTGGCCAGCTTGTCGAGGATGGATCGGCTCAACCAGGTGGCATCCTGCATCACCCCGTCGATAGCCTGCGCCAGCTCGAGTTCGTCGCGCCGCCGCTCGGTAACGTCCTGATACGCCCATAGCACGCAGTCGACGCCATCGATGTCGATCGCCTCTGCCGAGACGATGCAGTCGACCCATTCGCCGCCACGGGTCCGCAACCTGGCCTCGCCATCGCGGAGCGTGCCGTGCTCCTCCACGATCCGCTCGGCTGCCGCGAGTTCCGCCCGATCTTCCCATGGGGTCGAGCCGTCGGATGCCGACGACGGGGTGTGGTAGCCGGTCATCGCCCGGAACGCCGCGTTGACGCGGGAAATGGCGAAGTCGCGGCCCTGCGTGACCGCCATCGCCACCGGCGCCATCTCGAACACCGCCAGCAAATGCCGCTCGCTCGCGGCGAGGGCATCCTGCGCCTGGCGACGCGGTTCGAGATCGGCGAAGGTCAGCAGCAGCGCATCGTCCTTCGTCACGTCGATCGGTTGCCCGGCGAACAGCGCCAGCCGCCGCGAACCGTCGGCCACCAGCAGTTCGCACTCCGTCTGGGGGACGACCCGTCCCTGCTGGATCAGTCGCTTGATCTCGATCGAACGCTGCATTCCGCCCAGCAGGTCCAGGCCGAACAGCGGTTTGTCTATCAGATCGGTTTCCGCGAAGCCGGTCAGCGCCAGAAAGCCGGGGTTGACCCGGATCAGGCGCAGGTCGCTGAGCCGCACGACGAGCGCAGGCGCTGGGTTCGCCTGGAACATCGCGTTGAAGCGCGCCTCGGCGTCGAACCGGGCCGAGACGTCGGACAGTACCAGTGCGAGATAGTCCGCCTCACCGCCGTCGACGTCCATCGTGACGTCGCGGACCTCATGAACCCAGCGCGCCTGATCCTCGCCGGACGGCATGACCTGTACAACTTCATCCAGGAACGGCTCGCCCGCGAGCAGCCGGAACAGCGGATAGTCGCGGCGCCTTAACGGTTGCCCCGTGGCCGAGAGCAGCGTGAAGCGCTCCGCATAGGCTTCGACCGTCTCGCCAAGGTCCTCCAGCCGTTCCAGCCCGTGCATGTGCAGCGCCGCCGCATTGGCGTTGAGGATCATCCCCGTGGGATCAAGCACGATGACGCCGTCGAGCAACTGCGCCATCAACTGGTCGAGGTGGCGAAGCGTAGGCGATGGCGCTGGCATGAGCGTGAAACCGCTCGGACGGCATGCCCGTTCCCGTCGCTGCACTATGCCGCATAGTGCCCGAGCACCAACGGGCCCGCCCCGCCGGCGGTGGCCGATCTGAACATCACCGACGTCCGGTCCGTTGAGCCCGTCACTATCCAATGATGTGAAGGAACGACCATGGGACTCATTGTACTTCTTGTCGTCGGCGGGCTGATCGGCTGGGTGGCGAGCCTGATCATGCGGACCGACGGGCAGCAGGGCATCTTCCTCAACATCGTCGTCGGCATCGTCGGCGCGGCGTTGGCGGGGTTCCTGATCACGCCGCTGATCGGCGGCGCACCCATCACCACCGGTGTTATCAGCATTCAGTCGGTGCTGGTGTCGCTGGTCGGCGCGGTCGCGCTGCTGGCGATCATCAACCTCTTTCGCCGCGGCACGGTTCGGTGACCGGACCTTCCGCGACCGGAGGGGTGCGGACGGGGCAGGCCAGTCGGTTGAGCCTGCCCCGATACCCGATCGCGGCCTGAGGCCGGCCAAGCGGCCACGGCCGCGACGCACGGACCCCGATACCAACCATCCCCCCAACACGAGCTTCAGGAGAGCTGCCATGCTTCGATATCTAATGGCCATCCCGGCCCTTGCCCTGCTGGGCGTCGGCGCGTCTGCGCAGACGCAGGCGGGATCGCACAATCCCGTGGTGAAGAACGGCGCACCGCATCAGGTCGCCGCTCCCGCCAAGGGCGCCAATTCCTTCACCGAAGACCAGGCACGCGGCCGCTTCACCAAGGCGGGCTATACCGTCGCGTCCAAGCTGACCAAGCAGGACGGCCTCTGGCAGGGCGCGGCAACCAAGGGCGGCAAGCGGATGACGGTCATGCTCGACTACAAGGGCAACATCACCACCCGCTGAACTGACGTTGCAGGAGAAAGATCATGTCGAAGACCATAACGCGACTGTTCGACGATTATAACGATGCCGCCACCGCCGTGCGCGATCTTGAACAGCTCGGCATCGCGCGCGACGATCTGAGCATCGTGGCGAGCAATGCCGAGGGGCGTCACGCGGATGGCGTCGCGGGCGATCACGACGGCGTCAACGACCACGGCGATGTCAGCCGGGGCGTATCCACCGGCGCGATGCTCGGCGGGGCCGGGGGGCTGCTTGCAGGGCTGGGGTTGCTCGCGATCCCGGGGCTCGGCCCCATCGTCGCCGCAGGCTGGCTGGCGGCAACGGCGGCCGGCGCCGGCATCGGCGCGGCGGGTGGCGCGGCAACCGGCGGTATCGTCGGCGCGCTGAAGGACGCGGGGCATGACGAGAACGATGCCCATGTCTATGCCGAAGGCGTCCGTCGCGGCGGTTCGTTGGTCAGCGCGAAGGTGCCGGATCATCAGGTGACGGAGGCGGAAGCCGTACTGGACCGCCATCGCTCGGTCTCGGCGGCGACGCGCGGCGCCAGCTATCGCGACAGTGGCTGGACGTCGTTCGATCCCGACGCCGAAGTCTATTCGCCCGATCAGGCGCGCGACGAGCGTGCCCGCTACGCGCAACCGTCGACCTACTGACGGCGTCTCTGCTCCCGTCCATCGTGACGGGAGCAGAGGTTTGCGGATCCTTGCCGATCCAATGGTCCCGCTGCTCAGCGCAGCAGGTTCGTCTTCGCCAGTTCGAGCACCTCATCGCCCCTGCCCGAGATGATGGCCTTCATCATGTACAGGCTGAACCCCTTCGCCTGCTCGAGGCCGATCGCGGGCGGGATCGACAATTCCTGGGTCGCGGTCACGACATCGACCAGCGCCGGCCCGGGATGGGCAAACGCCTCGCGCAATGCGCCATCAAGCGCGTCGGAGCTTTCGACGCGGATGCCCTTCAGCCCGGCGATGTTGGCGATGCTGGCGAAGTCCGGGTTCTTCAGATCGACGTTGGTGTCGACGTAACCGCCAGCCTTCATCTCCATCGCGACATAGCCGAGCGTGCCGTTGTTCAGCACGACGATCTTGATCGGCAGATCGAGCTGCACCGCCGACAGCATATCGCCCATCAACATCGTGAAGCCGCCATCCCCCGACAGCGACACGACCTGCCGGCCGGGACAGGCCGCCTGCGCGCCCAGCGCCTGCGGCATCGCGTTCGCCATCGAGCCGTGGTTGAACGATCCGATGATGCGGCGGCGACCGTTGGTCATGAAATAGCGCGCCGCCCAGATCACGGGAGTGCCGACGTCCGCCGTGAGGATGGCGTCGTCGGCAGCGACGTCGTTGAGGACCTTCGCCACGAATTGCGGGTGGAGCGGCTGGCCAGCGGCGCGCGGCGTGGCGAGACCGTCCAGTTTGGCGCGCGCACTCGCATAATGCCGGCGGGCGGCATCGAGAAATCGGTCCGATCGCCCGGGCGACAGCTGCGGTATCAGCGCGGCGATCGTCTCGCCGACATCGCCGAGCACGCCCAGCGTCAGCGGCACGCGCCGCCCCAGCGCCGACGGGTCGCGGTCGACCTGCGCGACCTGGACGCCGCTGGGATAGAAGTTGCGATAGGGAAAATCGGTCCCCAGCATCAGCAGCGTGTCGCAGTCCTTCATCGCATGGTAGCCGGACTCGAAGCCCAGGAAACCGGTCATGCCGACGTCGAACGGGTTGTCCCATTCGAGATATTCCTTGCCGCGATAGGCGTGGACGATCGGAGCGCGAAGTGCATCGGCGAGCGCCACCACATCGTCATGCGCGCCCGCGCACCCCGACCCGCACAGCATGGTGATCGTCTTCGATCCGTTCAGCAGCGCCGCCAGCTTCTCCACTTCCCCCGCGTCTGGAACCAGTCGGGCCGGCGCCGGAGGCGCGAAGGCGATCGGCGTGTCCTTCGGAACCTCCAGCAGCGAGACGTCGCCGGGGACGACCAGCACGGCGACGCCGCGCTGCCCGATGGCGGTCCGCATGGCGCGGTGCAGCAGTTCGGGCATCTGGCCCGGACTCGTCACCATCTCGCAGAAATGGCTGCATTCGCGAAACAGCTCGGTGGGGTGGGTTTCCTGAAAATAGCTCAGGCCGATTTCGGTCGAGGGAATGTGACTGACGATCGCCAGCACCGGGACACGGCTGCGATGGCAGTCGTAGAGACCGTTGATCAGGTGGAGATGTCCCGGGCCGCAGCTTCCCGCGCATACCGCAAGCTTGCCCGACGCGGCGGCCTCTGCACCCGCGGCAAACGCGCCGGCCTCTTCATGGCGGACATGCATCCACTCGATCGTGCCGAGGCGACGCAAGCTGTCGTTGATCGCGTTGAGGCTGTCGCCGGTCACGCCCCAGATGCGCTCCACGCCGGCGTCGGCGAGGGTTGCGGTGAGCAGGTCGGCGATCGTCATTGCCATCACGTGTTCCATCGTACGGAGGAGCGGCATGCGCCGAACGGCCGACGCACCTGCCGCCCCAACGCACGACGCCTATCGGCGTCGCATGATCGTGGCCGATCGGCCGCGCCTACTGATGGCGAAGGGTGTTTTCGAAGCCCTCGTTCGCCTTCGTCATCTTGGCCAGCTTGCGCAGATACGCGCGAACGTTCCGCTCGAAGCGGACATCGTCGTGGAGGCCGGTCGCGGGGTATTCTTCCTGGCCGATCAACTGCTTGATGCGGGCAGCGAAGGCCGCCTGATCGTTCGTGCAGTCGGCGCCCATCAGCGCGCGACATGCCCACTCCTCGGCTGCAGCCTTGTCGAAATCGTCGCGCGCGTCATAGCCGCGCCGATCCGCCACCGCCTGATCCAGCCGCGACGCCGCGTAGCGGCGCTCCAGCCACTGGCGGACCAAGTCCGCATCCCACGCTCTCGCCGACGTCGTCATCGTTCTTTCCATAGGAGGCGGCGGATCGGTTCGCTACACCCGGCGCCGATGGAGGCACCAGGAAGCGTTATGGCGAGACGTTCGAAGCACGATCCCTACGATCACCTTCCCCAGGCAGAAGACGCCCCGCCGCCGGTGCCATGCTGGTTGTGCGGCCGACCCACTGGCAAGACGATCGTCTGGCATCATCCAGTGCCCAAGAGTCGCGGCGGCCGCGACGTCGTCCCGATGCACCCGATCTGCCAGCAGACCCTGGTCGCCAATTTCACCAATTCGGAATTGCAACGGTACGGGATGGACGTGACGGGCCTGCTGAACAATCCCAATGTGCGAAAGTTCGTGGATTGGGTGGCGAAGAAGGATCCGGACTTTACCGCGACAATCACGAAGAAGCAGCGCTGAACGGCGCTGCTCCGGTCCGGACGGGACGGTCGGAACGGTGCTGTCAGTCTAACGCGAGCCGCTCTCTCCATGATGCCGATCGGTCTTTGGAAGCCGCAGCCTGGCTTGCGAGCTCCTGCCACTCCGCCGAGACCGGACTGGCTACTGAGCCAGTTTCATCGCCGTGCCGCTGAGGTAACTCGTGTCTCAAGGGGAAGCGTCTGACCTGCTCCCCGTTTTCAGGCCGCTGATAAGTTAGCTTCGGTGTCCTTATGCCCTTGTCGGGGGCGGTTGGTGAACTCGGCGGGCGCCATGCCGCCGAGGCTGCTGTGCGGACGCACGGTGTTGTAGTCCGTCCGCCATGCCTCGATGATCCGTCTCGCCGCAGCCAGCGGGGGGAAGAGATGCTCGTTCAGGCACTCGTCGCGCAAGCGACCATTGAACGATTCCACGAAGCCGTTCTGCTGCGGCTTGCCCGGAGCGATGTAATGCCATTCGACCCCGGTGTCTTGGCACCAAGCCAGAATGGCATGACTGGTCAGTTCGGTTCCGTTGTCGCTGA